>NZ_BSDI01000007.1 GCF_027923225.1 Phytohabitans aurantiacus | reverse complement strand
CGATCAAGGCCGAATGCACGTGGTTTGATCTCAAAACCACGTGCATTCGGCCTTGATCGATGAGGATGGCCTTGATCGGCGGACGTGGGCCGGGTGGCGCCGGAAGGCGCCCAGGCTGGGGCGGCCAGCACCCGCCTGCCTCCGGGACGTCGCGGGCCGGCTCCGGTCGCGCTCTTGCGCGAGGCGCTGATCGTGGCGCGCGTCGATCAAGGAAGATCGCATGGATCAAGGGCGAACGCACGCGGTTTTGAGATCAAACCACGTGCATTCGCCCTTGATCGGCGCCGGAGAGGGCGCGGGGAGGGGCGCGGGGAGCGCGAGGGCGCGCGGCCCGCGGGCGGCTGCGAGGCGGGCGGGTTACTCGGGGGTGTGGCTTACGGCCTCGACGTTGTTGCCGTCGGGGTCTCGGACGAAGGCGCCGTAGTAGCCCGGGTGGTACTCGGGCCACTCGCGGGGCTCGTGGAGCGGCTCGGCGCCGGACTCCACGGCGATCCGGAAGAACTCGCGCACCGCCGCCCGGTCCGGTGCCGCGAACGCGATGTGCGACTCGCGGAAGCCGGTGCCGGTGCTGTGCGGGCCGATCCAGAAGACCGGCTGGGGCGGCACGCCGTATCCGATGACGTCGCCGAAGTCGAGCACGCGCTGCCCGCCGAGGGGCGCGAGGACGGCGTCGTAGAAGGCGGCGCTGGCCGCCACGTCGACGCACTGGATCGAGATGTGATCGAGCACGGCCTCATCGTCGCACGAGGGAGTGACGTTTCCCACGATCTTTCCCAGCGGGAAAACTTGCCGGACGGGAAAGAAAGCGGGGATAGTCGGTGGCATGACCTCGGAAGTGAGCCTGCGGGAGCGCAAGAAGCAGGCGACGCGCGCGGCGCTGAGCCACGCGGCGTGGTCGCTGATGATCGAGCACGGCCTTCAGGCGGTGACACCGGAGACCGTCGCGGAGGCGGTCGACGTCTCGCCGCGTACGTTCCGTAACTACTTCGCCAGCCGTGAGGAGGCGATCCTGTACGGCCTCGTGCGCCGTGCGGGGTCCATCGCCGACGCACTGCGGGCCCGCCCTGCCGGCGAGCCGGTCTGGGACTCGCTCATCGAGGTGCTGCCGGATATGGTCGCCGGCTTGTTGGGGGAGTCGCGCGACCTGCTTCTGCTGATGCACGCGATCCTGCGTGACCCGGCGATGTTCGCGCAGCACCTGGTCGCGTTCGAGCACAGCCAGGAGCTCTTCGCCGCCGTGATCGCCGAACGCACCGGCACCGATCACCGGTACGACCTGTCGCCGCGGTTGCTGGCCGCGGCCCTGGGCGTCGCGATGCGCACCGCCGCCCTGGCGTGGGCGCAGTCGGAAACAGACGTCTCGATCGCCGACCTCATTCGCCGGTGCCTCATGGAGCTCCGCGCGGGCATTCCGCTGGGCGAGTCCTAGCCCCGCCCCATAACGAAAGCCGCCCACCGACCGGTGGCCGGTCGATCCCGTACGTCCAGAAACAGGAGATCTCGATGGCGTCGTTCCTCTACAGGATGGGCCGGTTCGCGTTCCGGCGCCGATGGTTGGTGCTCGGGCTGTGGCTCGCCGTGCTCGCGGGCACGCTGACCGCCGCGGGCACGCTGTCCGGGTCGACCGACGACTCGTTCCGCATCCCCGGTACCGCGTCGCAGCAAGCCATCGACCTGCTCCAGGAGCGGTTCCCGCAGGCGTCCGCCGGTGGGGCGACGGCACGGGTGGTGTTCGCTGCACCGGAGGGACAGACGCTCGCCGACCCGGCGAACAAGGCGGCCGTCGAGCAGGTGGTCGCCGAGCTCAAGCAGGCGCCGCAGGTCGCGTCGGTGGCCGATCCGTTCCAGTCGGGCGCCGTCAACCAGGCCGGCACCGTCGGCTTCGCGCAGGCCACCTACCAGGTACAGGCGCAGGAGCTGACCGAGCAGGCGCGCGACGAGCTCACGAGCATCGTCGATCAGGCCCGTGCCAGCGGCCTGAGCGTCGAGGTGGGTGGTGACGCGCTCCAGGTACAGACCGAGCAGGGCCTCGCCGAGGTGATCGGTGTGCTGGTCGCGGCCGTGGTCCTGGTGATCACGTTCGGCTCGCTGATAGCCGCCGGGCTGCCGCTGCTGACCGCGATCTTCGGTATCGCTATCGGCCTTGGCCTGATCACCGCCGCGACCGGGTTCATCGACCTGTCGTCGACCACACCGACGCTCGCCCTGATGCTCGGTCTGGCGGTCGCCATCGACTACGCGCTGTTCATCGTGTCCCGGTACCGGCATGAGCTGGCCCTGGGCCGCGAGGGTGAGGAGGCCGCAGGGCGTGCCGCCGGTACCGCCGGATCCGCTGTCGTCTTCGCCGGCCTCACCGTCGTGATCGCGCTCGCGGCGCTGTCCGTGGTGGGCGTGCCGTTCCTCACACAGATGGGCCTGGGCGCCGCGATCACCGTCGCACTGGCTGTGATCATCGCGCTGACGCTGCTGCCGGCCATGCTCGGCTTCGCGGGCTCGCGCATCCTCGGCAAGCGTGGCCGTGCCGGCCGCGACCCGGAGGCCGACGGCACGAACTTCGGCACCCGCTGGGCGCGCGGCGTCGCCCGCCGGCCGGTGCTCGTGCTGCTGGTCGCGGTGGTCGGGCTCGGCGTGGTCGCGCTTCCCGCGCTCGACCTGCGCCTGGGCATGCCGGACGACGGCACGGCCGCGCCGGACACGACGCAGCGCAAGGCCTACGACCTGGTGTCGCAAGGCTTCGGCAAGGGCTTCAACGCGCCGCTGACCGTCGTCGTGGACGGGACCGCGGGACAGGTCAAGGCGGCCGCGGACCAGGTCGCGGGGGAGATCCAGGGGCTGGCCGACGTGGCGGCTGTCACCCCGGCGACCCTCAACCAGGCCGGCGACACCGCGCTGCTGACGGTGATTCCCAAGAGCGGGCCGAGCGACGCGGCGACGGAGGATCTGGTACGCGACATCCGCCAGCTCGACGGCACGGTACCGGGCGCGAACGTCAACGTCACCGGCCTGACCGCCATCAACATCGACGTCTCGGAGAAGCTCGGTAGCGCGCTCGTGCCGTACCTGGGTGTCGTCGTGGGCCTCGCGTTCCTGTTGCTGATGCTGGTGTTCCGGTCGGTGCTGGTGCCGCTGAAGGCCACCGCCGGGTTCCTGCTCAGCATCGTGGCCACGTTCGGCGCGGTGGTGGCGGTGTTCCAGTGGGGCTGGGCCGCTGACCTGCTCGGCGTCGAACAGACTGGGCCGATCATCAGCTTCCTGCCGATCATCCTGATTGGCATCGTGTTCGGCCTCGCGATGGACTACCAGGTCTTCCTGGTGACCCGGATGCGCGAAGACTACGTGCACGGCATCGACGCGCGGGAGGCGGTCGTCACCGGCTTCGGGCATGGGGCACGGGTCGTGACGGCGGCGGCGATTATCATGATCAGCGTCTTCGCCGGGTTCATCCTCGCCCCTGACTCGATCATCAAGTCGATCGGGTTCGCGCTGGGCGTGGCGGTGCTGTTCGACGCGATCATCGTCCGGATGACGATCGTGCCGGCGGTGATGACGCTGCTGGGCAAGGCCGCGTGGTGGCTGCCCCGCTGGCTCGACAAGCTCCTGCCCAATGTCGACGTCGAAGGCGAGAAGCTGCGCCACCAGCTCGACGACGCACCGGAGTCCGATCGCGTCCTGGAACGCGCCTCGGCCTGACCCCCACGTCCGTCGGGAAAGGACCGCCATGAACGCACGACCACGGCCCGTCCGGGAGTTGCTGCTCGTCGCGGTCCTTTTCCTGGCGTACAAGTTGGGCCGGCTGGCCGTCGCCGGTGACCTGTCCTCCGCGTACGCCAACGCGGTACACGTGTGGGACCTGGAGCGCGCCCTGCGGCTACCCAGCGAGGCGGCCCTGCAACGGCTGGTGATCGGCGACGACGGGGTGGTGCGCGCGGCGAACCTGTACTACGCCTGCGTGCACTTCCCCGCCACGGCCGCGGTTCTCCTGTGGACATACCTGCGACGCCCGGCCCTGTACCGGTGGGCGCGCACCACCCTCGCCCTGCTGACCGCGGCCGCCTTCCTCGTGCAGGTACTGGTGCCGCTGTCCCCGCCACGGTTCCTGTCGCTGACCGGCATGGTGGACACCGGGCACGCCGTGGGGCCGACCGTGTACGGCAGCTCGACCGACGCGTTCGCCAACCAGTACGCCGCGATGCCGTCGCTGCACGTCGGCTGGGCGGCTGCCGTCGCGATCGTACTGATCGTGGCGACCCGGAGCCGGTGGCGCTGGCTCTGGCTGCTGCATCCGTTGCTGACGCTGGCGGTCGTCGTGGTGACGGCCAACCACTACTGGCTCGACGGCATCGTGGCGCTGGCCCTCCTAGCCCTCGCGTGCGCGGCGTCGGGTAGCTACTACCGCCGCGGCGCCGAGCACGATGAGCAGTACGCCGATGCCGGTCGCCGGCAGGATGAACCCGACGCCCGTCCGCGGAAGCGCGCCACCGCCACCGCCGGACGGGGTCGGCGTGACGCCGCCGTTGTCGCTGCCGACCGGGTCCTGCCCGACGAAGCTGACCCGCACCGCCACGTCCTGCGACCGGTCCGCCGACGAACGGTGGTCGACACGCGTGACGACCGCGCACGTGACCGTGAAGCAGTCGACGTTGCCGTCCTTGGCGGCCAGGGTCAGCTCGACCGAGAATGACCCGCCGGCGCCGTACGGCGTGGCGAGGCCCGCGCCGTACGGGTCGTCGTTCGCTATCCACGCCGACGTGTGCGAGTCGCCGCTCATGTCCACGCCGCCGAGGCACGGGCTGGGCAGCTGCCCGGCGCCCTGGTAGGCGCAGAACGCCACGTAGACGCCCTTGGACTCGTCGTATCCGCTGCCGGTGACCGTCACCTTCTGCCCGGTGACGGCGAGGCCGTTGACGGGCGTGACGGTGAGCTTCTGCCCGCCTGGACCGGTGCCCCTCCCGGTCCCGTACGGCCCTGTGGGGGTGGGTGTCGCGGTGGGAGTCGCGGTGGGAGTCGCGGTGGGTGTGGGCGTCGGCTCCTTCTTGATGGTGAGAGCCGCCGCCGTCGAGCGGGTGGTGCCCAGCGCGTTGGTGAAGGCCACCCGGTACCGGTAACCGTCCTGTGTGGACCGCGCCGTGAACGTCAGCGTCGTCTTCGTCTCGCCGGCCACGTCCTGCCAGGTCTGGCCGCCGTCCGGGCTGACCTGCCAGCGCACGGTGGGCGCCGGATCACCGGTACCGGCCGCCGTGAACGACACCGGGTCGCCGGCCCGCGTCTCGCGGTCGACCGGGTGGGTCGCCACCGCGGGCGAGACCTGCTTGATGAAGCGGGACACGGTGTTCTCGACGTTGTTGCTGACGAAGAACTCACCACCGCCGGGCCTGGCGGCCAAGCCGTGCACATTGGACGGTGCGGCCAGCGGGTCGGTGAGCGGCTCCAGGGTGTCGGCGTCGTAGAGCGTCACCCGCGACTCGGGATGGCCGGGCTCCAGCACGTACAGGACATCGCCGTTCGGGTCCAGGTACACCCTGCTCGGCGGGCGCTCCGGGTCACCGGCCAGCTTCTTCAGGACCGCGCCGGTGCCGGCGTGCACGACCACCACCGCGGCCGGCAGGTTGGCGGTGAGCACGAGCCGCCCGCGCTTGGGGTCGGCCGCGATCGCCGACGGCCCTTCGGTGCTGCCGGTCTCGATCTCGACGGTACTGGCGCTGAACGTGGTCGCGTCGACCTTGGTCAGCGTGTCGAACGCGGTGCCGACCCAGATGGTCTTCGTCGCGGTGTCCACAGTGAGCGGTCCACTGTCGCCGATCGGTACCGAGCGGGTGGTCTCCCACACACCGTTGGCGTATTTCGCCTCCTCGACGGTGCCGTCCGCCCGGGAGACGAACACGGTGTCCGAGGTCAGCCCGGGCGCGGCGCCCCGGATCCCGCGCGCCAGCACGGCGTTGAGCCCGACCGCCTGGGTGTCGCCCTTGCGCACGTACCCGAGGATCGCACCGGCCGCGAAGTACACGCCGTCACCGGGCGCCGGGCCGATGAGGTAGTTCACCTTGGCGTTCTTGCGCACCGTGGCGCCGAGGTTGACGTCGGTGACGTGGCCGAGCTGCGCGCCCGTGGCCGGGTCGAGGGCGTACACGCCGCCCTTGCCGGTGCCCAGGATCGCGCCCACGTAGAGCGTGCCGGACTCGGGGTGTAGCAGCACCGGTGACGGGCCGTCCGGCACCTGGAGCACCCCGGTCTCCTTGACCTTGACGGTGCCGGGCTCGACACCGCCCTCGCCCTCACCGGGGCCCGGCGGTGTCGTGGTGAAACTGAGCGGGATGCGGACGTCCTGCGAGCGGTCGGCACTGTTCCGGTGGTCCACTCTGGACACGACAGCGCAGGTGAGCCGGGTGCAGTCGAGGCCCTCGGTCTGTGCCCGGACGACGATCTCGACGTCGAACGTGCCGCCCTCGCCCCACGGGATGGCGAGCCCGCTGCCGTACGGGTCGGTGCCGATCCACTTCATCGACTCCGACTCGCCGCTGGTGTCGGCGCCGCCCGCGCACGGGGTGGGCAGCCGGCCGTCGCCGTTGTCCTGGCACACCGCTACGTAGATGCTCTTCTTCGTGTCGTACCCGGAACCGGTGACCCGGATCTTCTCGCCGGCCGGGTCCAGCACGGTCTTCGAGACGGTCAGCTGCTGGCCTTCCGGTCCCGTTCCGGTGACCTCGCCGGCGGCGGAGGCGGTGCCGGGGAATGCCACCACAGCGGTGAGCGCGACCGCCAGTAGCGCGCGTCTCTTCTTCACGGCGTCGTGCCTTTCTTTCTGTATCGGATTTCTCTCGCAGCAAGCGCAGCGACGAGCAGGCCCAGCAGGCCGGGGAGGACCCATGGGTACGTGCCAGTGGACGCGGTGAACCGGGTGGTGCCGCCGGCACCGGTGACCTCGCCCGCGACGGTGTACCTCCCGAGGGCGAACAGGGGGACGTCGACCGGTACCCGCACGGTGCGGGCCTCACCGGGCGCGAGGTCGGGCTGCCTGGGCGCGGGTACGAAGCCGGTGGGCGCGGTGCCCCGTCCGGCGGTCACGGAGAGGGTGACCGGTGCGGGGGACGTGCCGTCGTTGCGCAGCCGTAGCACGAGGGTGCGGCGGGTGGGCCAACCCAGCCAGGCGTCTTCCTCAATGTCCACAGTGGCGAGAACGGGGTCGCTGATGCCGCTCATTGCTGAAGCGGTCGCGGCGGTCGCGCCCGCGATGTCGACCGGTGCCGTAGCGGTCGCGGCGCCGTCCAGGCTCCGCACGCGTACCACGCACGGGCAGCCGCCGGGCGGTGCGGTGACCGCCAGCGGGGCGCCGCCCGCGCCGGAGCGGGGCACGTAGGTCTGCGCCCCCGCGTCGACGGCGCACCCGGCCGGCCCGCACAGCTCGATGGTCACGCTGCCGGCGGGCCACCCGGCCAGTCGCACGAGCAGCCGCTCACCGGGCGCCGCCTGTGCGCGGTCGACGCTGACGGCCGGCGATGCGAACGCCAGCGCCGCGGCCAAGGTACACAGTGGAATGCTCATGCGGCGCGGCGCCGCCTCGCGCGCGCCCGCCAGCGGCGAACGGCGAACCAGCCGGCCACGGCGACGAAAAGGAACACCCATGCCCAGGGCACGGCCCACACGCCGCTGCTGCGGGTGACCGCCGGCAGCGCACCGTCCACCGTGGTGGATTCGACGTCGACCCGGACGTCGAGGTGGCCGGCCGGCACGATCCCGTTGAACTGCTCGGTGATGGTGATGGCGGAGCCCGGCAGCAGCTCGGGCACCGGCGCGCCGTCAGAGGCGGCGAGCCGCAACCCAAAGGGAGCGGTGACCCGGGCGCGGGCGGTGCCGCTCAGCCGTACGTTTCCGGTGTTGCGCAGCCGATAGCTGACCACGACGGGTGCCGTGCCTACGGGGTTGAGCGGGTTGTCGTACCCGACCTTCATCGCCTCGACGGCCACGGCGGGCCGCGTCGGACCGGCTACGCGCAGGTACACGCGGGCCGCGACCCGGCGGTCCACATTGACCCGCTGGCCGCCGCTTTCCTGTGCCTGTGCGACCGAGACCACGACGCCACCCGCATGGTCGCCGGGGGTGGCGTTGGCGGGGACGGTGAGCCGGAACGGGATGACCACCCGCCGGCCGGCGGGCACCTCGTAGGTCCGCGCCTCGAAGGCGACCCACGCGCCCGCGCCGACCGGTGGCTGGCTGGCCGGCTGGAGGGTGAAGCTGCCGTCGGCGGTGGTGAACGCGTCGGCGCCGTACACGGCGAACGTCATGCTGGCCGTGCCCAGGTTGGTGATGGCGACCCGGTCGTCGACGCGCTGTCCAGGGGCGGCCTCGTAGACGAAGTACGCCCGCCCGGTGGGACCGTCCTTACTGGAGGGTTGTACCGCCCAGGTGAAGCCGTCGTCGGCGGACGCGGCGGTGGCGCCCACGAGGGGCACCGCGGCCACGACCGCCAACGCGATCGCGACCGCGGCGCCCCAGCGCTTGGATAGGACCATCGCTCAGGAGAGAGTGAGGGTCAGGGTGGCGGTGTAGTCGCCCGGGGCGGTTGCCGCCGGCACGCCCAGGTCGAGGCGCGCTCCACACCGGAACTCGCCGGCGCTCGCCCCGGCGGCGGCGCCGCACAGGGTACGGGCGGTGCCGAGGCCCGAGCCGGGCTGGGCCACGCCGCCGGCGGTGACGGTGCCGTCGGCGCCGTTGAGCCCGTCTCCGACCACCGTCGCGGTCGGCGTCCAGCCGAGGTTGTCGGCAGCGATGGTGCCGCCGAGCCCGCTGGTGAACTGTTCCACCTGGCCGACGACGCTCCAACCCGCGTTGGTGCCCCGCAGATCCTTGACGGCCACCGCGTTCAGGTCGCCGCTCGCCACCGCGCCCGGCGTCGCCGCGGACAGCGCCACGGCCGCACCGGTCGAGGTGAGCGTCAGCGGCCCGGTGGCCAGTACCCGCGTGGTGATCTCCTGCTCGGCGGTGCCGCCGTTGGCCCCGCCCGGGCTCTGGAACGCGATCGGCGTCGACGTGTCCTGCGACCTGTCGGCCGACCCGTGCGCCGCGAACGTGAGCACGTAGCACTGGACCGTCCGGCAGTCCACCGCGGCGCCGGTGCCGTCGGTGTAGGTGGCGCTGACCGACAGCGTCGTACTGAAGGTGCCGTCGGCGTTGAGCGGGTCCGCCCCGCCGGCCCGTACCCACTTGGCCGACTGGTAGTACGCCGCGTTGGCCCAGTAGTCGTCGCGCTTGGGGCCGAAGACCACGTAGACGCCGGCGCCGGCCGGGTTGAAGCCCGAACCGGTGACGGTGAGCGTGGCTCCCGTGGGGTCCACACCGGACGCCGGTGTCACGGTGACCGCCGGGCCCGACTGCGCGGCCGGCGCGGTGAACGCGAACGACAGCGGGTCCAGCACCGTTCCGGCGCCGTAGAAGCCAGCGAACGCGGCGGCGCCGGTCTCGGTCATCGTGGTGACCAGGTTCGTCCAGGTCACCGTGTCACCGGATACCGCCGGGCTCGCGCCCGCCGTGCCGAGGGTCGCGATCTGCGCCTGGTCGACGTGCACCGGCTCGAAGCCGCCGCCGCTGGTCTCCAGGTCGACGTCGGCGAGCAGCGAGCCACCCGCGCCGTCCACCACCACGGCGGGGTTGGCCAGCGTGATGGAGAAAAAGTGCGCCGGGTACGAGAAGACCACGGTCCCGCCATAGTGGACGGTGGTCGCCCCGGTGGCCGCGTCGTACGTTCCGCCCGTCGCCGGGAACTTGAAGGTGCCGTCGGCGTTGCGGGTGGCGCCGTTCGAGACCGCGATCGGCGGGGTGCCGTTGCCGGTCTGCACGTACGCGCGGAACGAGGCCTTGAAACCCCAGTCGAGCGCGCCGCTCGTGACGCTCGCGGGTGCCGCCGAGGCGGGTGCCACGACGGCTATCGAAGCGGCTGCGCCCAGGGCGACGGCCGCGGCCCAGCGCAGCGGCTGCCGGGAGATGCCACCGGCACTGCGTCTGTCCATTCTGTTCTGGTCCTTCCTGGATGTGGACATGCGGAAGCCAGGTTAGCCTCGCCTAACTTTTTCGAGAATCCATCGTTCACCCGCTTGCGCGTTCGTGATGATCGACTTAGGTTAGGCTAACTATGCTTCGATCACTCGCGCTGGCCGTCGGCGCTGCCGCTACCGCCGCCTGCCTCGTACCAGGCACCGCGTACGCCGACACCGCCGCGCGCGTGTCCGGCGGTCAGAAACTGACCGTCAACAAGTCCAGCGGGCTGGCCCGGGCCGGCGAGACGGTCACGGTCACCGGCTCCGGCTACGACGTGAACAAGGGCATCTACGTGGCGTTCTGCGTCGACAACGGTGCCGGGGCGGTGCCTACCCCGTGCGGGGGAGGCGCCGATACCACCGGCAGCCTGGGCGCCTCGCACTGGATCTCGTCAAACCCGCCCTCGTACGGCGAAGGGCTGGCCGTCCCGTACGGTGCGGGCGGCTCGTTCCGAGTACAGATCAAGGTGACGCCGAAGATCGGCGACATCGACTGCACCAAGCGCAGGTGCGCCGTGGTGACCCGCAACGACCACACGCGCAGCGGTGACAGGTCACAGGACGTGCGGATACCTGTCACATTCGCGGCGGTGGCCGTGCCTCCGAAGACCACCGCCGCGGCGCCGCCTCGCACTACGCCGGCGGCTCCATCACCCACCGCGCCCGCACCGGTACCGTCCACATCGGCCCCTGCTGTGGCACCCGCGACCACCGGTGGGCCGGCCCCGACCTCTGCCGCGCCTACAGTGGAGGTGACGCGGGTCAGCGAAAGCTCCTCCGTCGGCCGCTGGTGGACCGGTACCGTCGTCGCGCTGCTCGCCGCGCTCGCGGTACTCCTTGGGCTGCGTGCCTGGCGGCGAAGGACGCGCTCGTGAAGCTGGCCCCCACCTCGATGCGGGGCCTGGCAGCACTCGTGCTTCTGGTCTCCGGATGCGGCGCGGCGCCGGCCGCGAGCAGCGGGCCCACGACGTGCGGCCCCGCTACCGTCGTCGTCGCCGACACCGAGGTCACGCCGATCGGCGCGGACCCGGGCAGCACCCTTCCCGTCACCGTGCCGTCCGCAGACGGCAAACAGGTCACAGTGGACGATGCCAGGCGCATCCTGCCGGTCAACCTGTACGGCTCGATCGCCGAGATCGTCTTCAGCCTCGGGCTCGGCGGGCGCGTGGTCGGGCGGGACACGTCGACGACGTTCGGCGTCGCCTCGCACCTCCCGCTCGTCACGCCCGCCGGGCACGACCTGTCCGGCGAGGCGATCCTCAGGCTCAACCCGAGCGTCGTGCTCGCCGACGGCAGCATCGGCCCGCCCGAGGTCCTCAACCAGTTGCGCGGTTCCGGCATCCCCGTCGTGCTCATCGACGACGAGCAGACGCTCGCCGCCGTACCCCGGCACATCCGCGCGATCGCCGCGGCTCTCGGCGTGCCGGCCGCGGGGGAGAAGCTCGTCGCCCGGGTCGACGCCGAGATCGCCGAGGCGCGCGCGAACGCGCCGACCGGGGGCAAACCGCCGCGCGTCGCGTTCCTTTACGTACGCGGCACCGCCGGTGTGTTCCTCATGGCTGGCAAGGGCGCGGGCTCCGACGACATGATCCGCGCCATCGGTGCCGTCGACGCGGGTACCGAGATCGGGCTGGAGAAGTTCCGTCCACTCACGAGCGAGGGGCTCATCAACGCCGCACCCGACGTTATCCTCGTCATGTCCGAAGGGCTGGAATCGGTCGGTGGCGTCGACGGCCTGCTGAAGCTGCCCGGAGTGGCGCAGACGCCGGCCGGCCAGCAGCGGCGGATCGTCGACATGGACGACGGGCTCCTGCTCAACTTTGGCGCCCGCACCGGGCGCGCCGTCCAAGCGCTCGCGACGGCTGTGCACGGAACCTGTTCGTGAGGCGTCCCGCGCTCCTCGTGGGCCTCGGCGCCACGCTCGTGCTGCTGGCTCTGGTCGCCGCCGGTACCGGCCAGGTGCGGGTGCCGCCGGCCGAGGTACTCGGCTCGCTGCTGCACCGCGCGGGACTCGACATTGGACCGATGCCCAGCGCCCCGCAGGGTGAGAACGCGTTGTGGGTCGTACGTTTCCCGCGCGTGGTGCTCGCCATCGTCGTCGGGGCCGCGCTCGGCTGCGCGGGCGCGCTGATGCAGGGCGTCTTCGGCAACCCGCTCGCTGAGCCGGGCATCATCGGCGTCTCGTCGGGCGCCGCCGTGGGTGCCGCCACCGCCATCGTGACCGGAGTGTCCACACTGGGCGGTTGGACGGTGGCCGGCGCCGCGTTCATGGGTGGGCTCGCGGCGGCGTTCCTGGTCTACACGACGTCGCGCTCCGGCGGGCGTACCGAGGTCGTCACGCTGGTCCTGACCGGCATCGCGGTCAACGCGGTGGCCGGTGCCCTGATCGGCCTGGTGATGTTCTTCGGCGACGCCGACGCGGTGCGCGCCATCGCCTTCTGGCAGCTCGGCAGCCTCGCGCAGGCCACCTGGGCGAGCGTGGCGACCACGCTGCCGTGCGCGGCGGCCGGCATCGCCGTCGCGCTGGCCACCGCGCGCCGCCTCGACCTGCTCTCGCTCGGCGACCGGCCGGCGCGGCACCTGGGTGTCCACGTTGAACGGTTGCGGATCGGCATGATCGGCGTGACCGCGCTGCTCGCCGCGTCCGCGGTGGCCTTCACCGGCGTTATCAGCTTCATCGGCCTGGTGGTGCCGCACCTGGTGCGCATGGTGGCCGGCCCGGGACACCGGACGCTGCTGCCGGCCAGCGCCCTCGCTGGCGCGATCGTGGTGGTCGTGGCCGACCTGGCGGCCCGGACCCTCGTCGACTACCAGGAGCTGCCGCTCGGCGTGCTGACCGCCGTCGTGGGTGGGCCCTGCTTCTTCTGGCTGCTGCGGCGCGCCCGGAACAGCGCGGGAGGCTGGGGATGAGACGCTTCCAGGCACCGGTGCGGCCATCGCCCGGCGCGGTAGCGATCCGGGTACGCGGCTTGGCCGTCCGGCGTGGACAGACGGCGGTACTGTCCGATGTGGACCTCGATGTGCGCGCCGGCGAACTGCTGGCCCTCGTCGGGCCCAACGGCGCCGGCAAGTCCACATTGCTCGCCGCCGTCTGTGGCGACCTGGCCCCGGCCGAGGGCACGATCGAGCTGGACGGCGCACTCTTGGACGCGTGGAAACCCGTCGACCTGGCCCGCCGCCGCGCGATGCTGCCGCAGCACACCACGCTCGCGTTCCCGTTCACAGTGGCGGACGTGGTGGCGATGGGGCGTGCGCCCTGGGCCGGCACCCCGCTGGAGGCGCAGGACGCCGAGGCGGTCGCCACGGCCATGCGCGACACCGACGTGAAGGCGTTCGCCGCCCGGCCCTTCCGGGCGCTGTCCGGCGGCGAACAGGCCCGCACGGCGCTGGCCCGGGTGCTCGCGCAGCGTACGCCCATCCTGCTTTTGGACGAGCCGACCGCCGCTCTCGACCTGCGCCACCAGGAGCTGGTACTGAGCGTCGCCCGCGACCGCGCCCAAGCGGGTGACGCGGTGGTAGCGGTCCTCCACGACCTGGGCCTAGCCGCCGCCTACGCCGACCGCGTCGTCCTCCTCGCCGGCGGCCAGATCGTGGCGGACGGTCCACCGCGGGATGTCCTGACGGGGGAGGCGCTGACCAGCGTCTACAACCACCCGGTCGAGGTGCTACCCCACCCCCGAACCGGCACCCCTCTGATCCTCCCAGAGCGCCGCACCCCCACCCCCGGCGCGTCGGCGTCCGCCGGAGGCGCCCTCCCCGCCGCCCCCGCCGCCCCCGCCGCGTCGGCGTCCGCCGGAGGCGCTCTCCCCGCCGCCCCCGCCGCGCCGGCGTCCGCCGGAGGCGCTCTCCCCGCCGATCAAGGGCAAATGCGCGCGCTTTGATCTCAGATCCGCGTGTATTTGCCCTTGATCGATGCGTATCTCCTTGATCGACGCCCCTGCGGCGCCGCGCGCCGCCCGGCCCCCGGCGGCGTCGCGCGAGGCCGAGCCCCGCCGGCGTCGCGCGAGGCCGAGCGCCGCATCCTTGGAGCCGCCGACGATGCGGGCATCGCCCCGCAGGGGGATGTCGCTAGCTGGCGTCCGCCCGTGGGGTGAGGCCGAGCTTGGCGCACGCTTCGCGGTACATCCGCGCGGCCTCCGCGCGGACCTGGCGGCGCTCGGTCAAGGTGGTGGTGAACGGGACGCGGGCGGGCACCTCGACACCGTCCACTGTGGCGGTAAAGTCCATGCCGTCGGCGTCCAGACCGGACATCGCCGCGGCCGAGGCGCCCGGCTGGCCGCCCAGCCCCTGCACGATCACCCGGCAGTCGTCCGCATGGTCGCCGTTCATGTGGCGCATGATGGCCGCGACGACGTCTGGCGTGAAGGGGCCGCTCATCGCACCGCCACCGCCTTGCCCAGATCGTCGAGCATCGCCACGTTCAGACGGTACGCGAGGGACACCTCGTCGAGGAACCGGTCCTGCTCGACCTGATCCCACCCGGTCTCGTCGAGCAACTCCCGGTACTGGCGCTTGACGTACACGGGGTGCACGCCGGGAAACTGGTAGAAGTGGGTGCCCTCGTCGCCGAGCCCGTACTCGCGGGCCAGCGCCTTGAGCACGATCTGCCCGCCTGACAGGTCACCGAGGTACCGGGTGTAGTGGTGCGCGACGAACCCCGCCGGCCAGGTGAAGGCGACCTCGCGCAGCCGGGCGCGGTACTCCGAGGTGGCGGCGCTGGCGGTGATCCGGGTCGGCCAGTCCTCCCCGAGCAGGAAGTTCAGGTCGGCGACCAGTGCGGGCAGCCGCTCGAGCCCGTCGAGGACGAATCGCCCGGCCACCGGATCGGTGCGCATCTCGGTGGCGGCTTCCTCCAGCGTCTCGTACACGAAGAACAGCTGAGCTGTCAGCGCGGCGTACCCGTCGCGGTCCAGCTGTCCCGCCATCAGCGCGTCGAAGTAGGTGACCGCCTGTGCGGCCGCGTGGTCCGCCCTCGTCGCTTCCCGCACCCGTACCGCGAGCCCCATGCCCCACCCTTCGAAGACTTAGGTAAGGCTAAGCTACAAGGCGCATGCTGTGATCCACTAAACGGATGATCCCCCGGGCGCGGCGGGGCGGTGGGGCGTCGTGATCAGGGCGTCCCTCAAGTCGCCCTAACGACTTCAGGGACGCCCTGATCACGACGTGGTGGTTACGGCCACCGCGTTCGCCGCTACCACGATCGCTATGCCTATCCACTCGTGGGGGGACAGGACCTGGCCCAGTAGGGCGAGGCCGGCTAGCGCCGCCAGCACAGGGTGCACGCTCATCACGACGCCGAAGAAGCGCGCCGGCACGCGTCGCAGCGCGACCAGATCGACCGCGTACGGGATCACCGAGCTGAGGACGCCGGCGCCGATGGCGTACACGATGCCGGCGCCGTGGACGCGGCCCTGCGCGACCAGGACGACCGCGACGGGCAGGTAGATCAGCATCGACACGGTCGTGGCCGCGGCCGGCGCCTGCAGGCCCGGCAGGCGGGCGCCGACCAGGCGGTTGAGGAGGATGTACCCGGCCCAGCAGGCGGCGGCGAGCAGCCCGAGGCCGACGCCGACGTAGTCGCTGGAGCCGTTCGGCAGCACCAGTATGTACACGCCGGCCCCGGCGCCGAGCGCGCACAGCAGGTCGAGGCGGGTGCGCGAGCCGCACAGCGCCACGGCCAGCGGGCCGAGGAACTCCAGCGTCACCGCGAGGGCGAGCCCGACCCGGTCGATGGCTGTGTAGAGGCTCAGGTTCATGGTGGCGAAGACGAGCCCCAGCAACAGCGTCGGCCACCACTGGGCCCACGTGAACCGGCGCAGGTCGGGCCGGGCCACCGGCAGCAGCACCGCGGCGGCCACGAACTGCCGCACCGCCACCACGCCGGCCGGGCCGATCGTGGCGAATGCGTGCGCGCCGACCGCGGCACCGACCTGGTTGCTGCCGGCGCCCGCGATCATCGCCGCCAGCCCGCTCTTCATCCCCACGGGCTCAAGTTTCGCCGGCGGCGGCGGGAAGACGGAAATACGCGGACCGCCCCAGTTATACGCTCGGCGTATGGATCTGGAGGTGCGGCACCTGCGCGCCTTCGTCGCGGTCGTCGACGCGGGCACCTTCACCGACGCGGCCACCGAGCTGGGCGTGTCGCAGGCGTCGGTGTCACGGGCGATCGCCGCGCTGGAGGCCGCGCTCGGCATCCGGCTGCTGCAGCGCACCACCCGCCACGTCACGTTGACGCCGATCGGCGGCCGCGTCCTGACTCACGCGCGGCGGGTGCTCGACGAGGTGACGCACCTGCGGCAGGCCGTCGAGGTGTCCCGGACTGAGCTGCGGGTCGGGTACGCGTGGGCGGCGCTCGGCAAGCACACCCGGCGACTGCAGAAGACCTGGAGCGCGCTGCATCCCGGTGTGCCGCTGGTCTTCGCGCAGTCCAGTACCCCCACCGGCGGCCTGAGTGAGGGCTCAGCCGAGGTCGCGGTGGTGCGCCGCTCGCTCGACGGCGACCCGCGCTTCGACACCGCCCTGATCGGCGAGGAGAGCCGGGTCGCGGCGGTCGCCACCGACAACGCCTTGGCCCGCAAGCGGTCGGTGCGCCTCGGCGACCTGTCACGGTACACAGTGGCCATCGACCACCGCACCGGCACGACGACGCTCGATCTGTGGCCGGCGGGCACGCGCCCGGCCGTGCGCAGCACGCACGGCGTCGACGAGTGGCTCACGCTCATCGCGGCGAACCAGGCCGTCGGCCTCACCTCCGAGGCCACCGCCAACCAGAACCCGCGCCCCGGTGTCGCCTACCGCGCGGTCCGCGACGCGCCACCCATCCAGGTCTGGATCGCGTGGTGGCGTGACGACCCGCCACCCCACCTCACCGATCTGATAGCGCTGAGTCGCGCGGCTTACTCCCCGCGAACACCAGGCGGCGCTGGACGAGGTAGCTGACCGCGAACAGCGCCGCCTCGGTGCCCAGCTTCGCGGGCAGCAACGGCACACCCGCCGCCGTGAGGCCGTCGATCAGCAGGAAGTTGGCCGCCAGCAAGGACAGAACCAGCATCCAGTATCTCGTGGCGGTGGCCCGCCACGGAACCTTCCCGTGGTTGAACACAAACCGTTTATTTACAAGGAAGTTCACTGTGGAGCTCAGCGCGCGGGCGCCGAGCACCGAGGGCAGCAGGGCGCCGGTCATCGCGTACAGGGCGAGCAGTCCGACGGTATCGACGGCGAACGCCAGCAGCGACGAGGCCGAGAACCGCAACAGCGGCCGGTACACGCGCAGCGAGTCGACCAGCGGCCGGAAGTGCGAGGACCTGTTCTGTTCCAGGTAGATGGTGGCGATGTCGGTCTCGGTCACCGCCTGGTTGTCCTGCGCCGCCTCCAGAAGCACGTTCATCTCGTACTCGAACCGGTCTCCTGGCACCCGTTGCAGCCAGCCGAGCATCGAACCCGGGTACGCGCGCAGCCCCGTCTGCGTGTCCCGCACGTGCCGGCCGGTGGCGGCGGAGAACAGCACCCGCGTCACCGCGTTGCCGAGCCGGCTGCGCAGCGGCACCGTGCCGGTGAACCGCCGCGAGCCGAGCACGAGGTGGCCGGCGCGGCGCACCCGGTCGGCGACGCGCAGGATGTCGCCCACGGTGTGCTGCCCGTCGGCGTCCGCGCACACCACATCGTCGCCGCGATGGGCCGAGGCGATGTACCGGAAGCCGGACTTGAGCGCGTGCCCCTTGCCCTTGTTGACGGGGTGGCGCAGCACGGTACAGCCGAGGTTCTCGGCCGCGTCGAACACCGGCCGGTACGCGGGCCCGCTGCCGTCGTCGACGGCGACCACCCGCGCGTCGGGTACCGCGGCGCGCAGCGAGCCGACGAGGGTGACCAGGCGATGGTCCGGCTCGTACGCCGGGATGAGCACGATCACGGCGCTCACTGGCCGATGTAGAGGATGTCGGAGGTGCCGCGCTCCTTGCCCTTGCCGAGCGGGTTGTTCACGAGCGCGCCGTCGTAGTACATCGTGGACGATCCACCACCGTCCAGGTTGTACGCCGTCTGAGCCCCCAGCCCGATCATGATCTGCGCGAGCTCCGGCAGCGTGACGCCCTTGCTGTAGCCGGTGCTGCGGCCGTCCACCACGACGAAGACGAGATGGTTGGTGTCGACGACGCCGATCGCGGTGCGCGGCTGGTCGCCCTGGATCGAGTGGTTGCCGAAGTTCGTGTCGATCTCGACGCTGTCGATCCCGGCGACCTCGGCGCCATCCTCCACGATGGCCGGTCCAAAGGAGAGCGTGTTCCACACCCCGTCGGCGACGAGCTGTTCCGCCGTGGTGGCGGTCTCGTCGTACACCTTGACCGTGCCGTCCTTGTAGAAAGCGAGACCGGTGCGGGCGCCCTCGTCCCGGTACACGACACCGTTGCGGATGACGATGCCGGTGTCGCGGAAACCGTAGTAGTCGCCGTTGATGGCGAAGACGGCGTCGTTGTCCTCGGCGATGGTCGACGTGTTTTCGATGATGTTCTCGCCGAAGCTGTTGTCGGCGAACGCCGAGCGCAGCTGCGTCGCGTCGGTCAGCGTGACGTCGGCCACGTAGTAGGTCACCGTGTCGTTGCCGCTGCCGGTCGTCACCTTCGTCACCTTGATGGCGGCGTCACCCGTGGCGGTCTGCACCGTGGACCCCTGCGCCGCCTCGTACGCCCGCACGTCCGAGATCTCGACGTGGTCGACGACGTACCTGTTCAGCGCCCACGCGGAGCCGCCGCCCGCGGAGAGCAGGACGGCGGCGGCGGTGGCTACTACGGCGCGGCGGATGCGGCGCTTCGGTCGGTGCCCTTCTGGCGTCATGCGGCAGGTCTACCGGCCGATTCTTTGCGGGCCGTGTGGCGAACCTGTGAGCCAGCCCAATGCTCGCTGGGCGGACTCATGTGCGCGGCACAGAGCGTTCATAGGAAGCTCCCAGGTATCGCCGGTCAACTGAACGCGTCGTTAACCCCGGATGAAGGAACGCTCGTGAATGAGTTGACGGTCGTCGCCGCCGATCTCGCCGCCATCGCCGTGCTGGTGTTCGGCGTCTACTTCCCCCGGCACCACCGCCGGGACCTCGTGGTCGCGTTCCTCGGCGTGAACATCGGCGTGCTCGCCGTATCGCTCGTGCTCGGATCCTCCACCGTCGGTATCGGCCTGGGCCTGGGCCTGTTCGGCGTGCTGTCCATCATCAGGCTGCGCTCCGACGAGATCGCCCAGTCCGAGATCGCGTACTACTTCGCCGCGCTCGCGCTCGGCCTGCTCGCCGGCATCACCGGCGGGGTCGGCTTCCTGAGCAGCGGCCTGATGGCCCTGATCGTCGCGGCACTGTACGTCGGTGACCACCCGAAACTGTTCCAGCGGTACCGGCACCAGACGCTCCGGCTCGACAGCGCGCACACCGACGAGGAGGCGCTACGGGCACACCTGGAGATGCTGCTCGGCGCGCGCGTGGTGAACCTGTCGGTCAAGCACGTCGACCTCGTCAACGACAGCACGCTCGTCGAGGTGCGGTACCGGGCCGGGCAGGGGGGTCGGGGGTGGGGGACGCCAGGGCATGCGACAGTGCGGCGCGAGCCGAGCCCGCGGATCGAACGGGTGGCGCCGTGACGGTCGCCGACCTGCGCCCGATCGGCCTGGCGGAGCTCGTCGAGCGGGCCGCCCTGCTGACCCGCGTGGACCGCAAGTACGTTGTGCCCACTGTGGACCTTCCCGCGCTGCTGCACGGGCTTGGAGCCGAGGTGCGGGTACTGGAGATCGACGGCCGGCGCGAGTTCGGGTACCGGTCCGACTACTTCGACACCCCGTCGCTGGAGTTCTACCTGGCCACCGCGCGCCGCCGGCGGCACCGGTACAAGGTGCGGGTCCGCGGCTACCTGGACACCGGCGGCCACTACCTGGAAATCAAGACCCGCGAGGCGCGCGGCGCGACGGTCAAGCACCGCTTCCCGTACCCGGACGAGGCGACCGACGGCCTGGACGCGCACGCGTACACCGACATCGAGGCCGTGCTGCCCGGCGGGCGGCGGCCGATGGAGCGCGTCCTCGTCACGCGGTACCGCCGCACGACGCTGTTCGTGCCCACCACCGGCGCCCGGATGACCATCGACACGGCGCTGTCGTTCGCCCTACCCGAGGGCGGTCCGGTCATGGAGATGCCGGAGCGCGCGGTGGTGGAGACCAAGTCACCGGGTGTCGGCGCCAGCCCTGCCGACCGTCTGCTGTGGTCACTCGGCCACCGCCCGTGCGCGCTGTCCAAGTTCGGCACTGGACTCGCGGTGCTGCGCCCCGATCTACCCGCCAACCGCTGGCAACCCGTGCTGCGGCGGCACTTCCGCCCGGCGACCGACAGGAGATGGTGATGAGAGTCCGCAAGAAGCTGACCGCCGCGATGTTCTCGGCAGTACTGGCGACCGCCGCGGTGGCCGGGTGCTCGGACGGTGGCTCGGACACCGCCACCGGTACGTCGGGAGGCACCACCGCGGCGGCCGCCAGCGTGAGCGGCGCGTCGAGCGCCGAGCAGGTGCTCGCCGAGAACCAGGACGCCCACGACACCGACGCCTCCTTCGACGAGTCCACTGTGGTCGATGTCAAGCTGACAGGCGGCTCAGCCACGGCAAGCGGCGACGGCGTCGCCGTGGACGGCTCGACGGTCACCATCACGGCGGCCGGCACGTACCGGCTCAGCGGCACCCTGAGCGGCCAGGTCGTCGTCAAGGCCGGTGCCGAGGCCACGGTCAAGCTGATCCTCGACGGCGCCACCATCACCAGTACGTCCACGGCGGCGATCGCGGCCACCGAGGCCGACAAGGTGGTGGTCATCCTCGCCGACGGCAGCCAGAACACGCTCGGCGACGCCAGCTCGTACGCCGACGACGCGGAGGTGAACGCCGCGCTCTACAGCGCAGCCGACCTCACCATCGCCGGAAACGGCGCGCTGACGGTACGCGGCAACGGAAACGACGCGATCGCGAGCCAGGACGGCCTTGTCATCGCGTCCGGCACCATCACCGTCGAGGCGGCCGACGACGGCATCCGCGGCAAGGACTACCTGATCGTCCAGAGTGGAACGATCAGCGTGACCGCGGGCGGCGACGGGCTCAAGGCCGACAACGCCGAGGAGGCGGACCGGGGATACATCTCGGTCGCCGGGGGCACGGTCACCGTCACCGCGAAGGGCGACGGCGCCGACGCGGCCACCGACCTGGTGGTCACCGGCGGCACCGTGACCGTCACCGCGGGCGGCGGCAGCGACGTGGCGCCGACCGACGAGAACTCCACCAAGGCGCTCAAGTCCGGTGTGATCGTCGTGTTGCAGGGCGGCACGCTCAAGCTCGACTCGTCCGACGACGCGATCAACAGCGACGCCGCCGTCCACCTCAACGGCGCCAAGATCACAGCGGCGACCGGCGACGACGCGGTACACGCCGAGGCGTCCCTGGTCGTCGATGCCGGCTCGCTCGACGTGACCACCTCCGAGGAGGGCCTGGAGAGCGCGGCGATCGCGGTCAACGGCGGCGACGTGACTCTGGTGTCCAGCGACGACGGCGTCAACGCGTCGGGCGGTACCTCCACCGGTGGCGGCGGCGGACCGGGCGGCGGCGGTGGCGAGGCCGTTGGCGCCTACTCCGTCAAGGTCACCGGCGGCACGCTGGTGATCAACGCGGAGGGCGACGGGTTCGACTCCAACGGCACCGCGTCGATCACGGGCGGCACGATCGTCGTCAACGGGCCCACCCGCAACGGCAACGGCGCCCTGGACGTCAACGGCGACTTCCAGATCAGCGGCGGCGTGCTGGCGGCCGCGGGCAGCGCCGGCATGGCGGTCGCGCCGGGCACCGACTCCAGCCAGGGCTGGCTGTCGTCGACGTTCACCTCGACGGTGGCGGCCGGCACGACGCTGCAGGTGGTCGACGGCGACGGCAAGGTGGTCGCCACGTTCGTGACGAGCAAGGACATCCAGAACCTGGTGTACTCGTCGTCCGCCATCACCAAGGGTGACAAATACCAGATCTACTCCGGCGGTACCGCCTCCGGCGACTCCACCGGCGGCCTGTCCACGGCGGGCACCCTGGGCTCAGCGAATTCCGTAGCGACGGTAACGGCAGGCGAGGCCCCAGCGGGCGGTCGAGGCGGCCGTCCCGGCCGCTAACCCCATGATCAGGGCGTCCCTCACGTTGCTAGAGCGACGTGAGGGACGCCCTGATCACGGAGAGGGCGGCCTCGATGTCCGCGGGGGAGGTTGCGGCGTAGCCCAGGACCAGGCCGGGTGGGCCTGGGCGTTGGTAGTGCCAGGACAAGGGTTGCAGCTTGACGCCTTGCGCCAGCGCGGCGGCCGCCAGCGCCACGTCGTCCACCGTGGACGGCAGGGTGATCATCAGGTGGAGGCCGGCAGCCGCGCCGTGCACGACGGCGTCGGGCAGGTGGGTCGCGATGGCGCTGATCATCGCGTCGCGGCGGCGGACGTGGCGGCGCCGCAGCAGGCGCAGGTGGCGCTCCAGCGTCCCGGACGACATCAGCTCGGCCAGCACGAGCTGTGGCAGCGCCGCGTTGCCGAGATCCGCGTTTCGCTTGGCGGCGACCAGCGCGTCCCGGTACCGCGCCGGCGCCAGCATCCAGCCGGTCCGCAGCGCGGGCGCGAGCAGCTTGGAGACGCTGCCGGTGTAGCAGACGTGATCGGGCAGCATCGCGCGGAGCGCGGGCACCGGCGGCCGGTCGTACCGGTGCTCGGCGTCGTAGTCGTCCTCGACGATCAGGCCGCCGCCCTCGGCCCACGCGGCGAGCTGACGGCGGCGGTCGCCGTCGAGCACCACGCCGGTCGGGAACTGGTGCGCGGGCGTGAGCAGCACAGCCGGCACCCCGCTGGCGCGCAGTTCGTCGACGCACAGCCCGCGATCGTCCACAGTGATCGGTGGCGCGTCGACCAGCCAGTTGTTCAGGTGTTGCCGCACACCGAGCGAGCCCGGGTCCTCGACCGCCACGCTCGTGACGTCTTCGGCGCGCAGCACCTGGGCGAGCAGGCTGAGCGCCTGCGACACCCCCGCCACGACGATCACCTCGTCCGGGTCGACGAGGATGCCCCGGTTGCGCGCCAGCCAGCCGGCCACGGCGGCGCGCAGGGCCGGCGTCCCGCGCGGGTCGCCGTAGCCGAAATCCGAAGGCGCCAGCGCGTCGAGCACGGCACGCTCCGCGCGCAGCCACGCGGTCCGCGGAAACGCCGCGAGATCGGGTACTCCCGGCGAAAGGTCGATCCGCGCGGGCGCCGCCCGGAGCGTGTCGAAGATGTCGATGCCCGGCGGTGCGGCGAACGGGGCGGTCTTCGCGGGCGCCTCGGCGGTCGCCTGCCGGGGTGCCGGAGCCGAGACCACGACCGTGCCGCCGCGGCCGCGCCCGGCGAGGTGCCCGGCCTCGCCGAGCCGCTGGTACGCCTCGGTGACCACGCCCCGCGACACGCCCAATTCGCGCGCGAGCACCCGCGTCGCGGGCAGCCGGCTCCCGACCGGCAGGCGGCCGTCGGTGATCGCGAGCCGCAGCCGTTCGGCCAGCCACTGGGCGCGGCCGCCGGCTGGCGCACCGCCGATGTCGAGCTGGAGAAAGTCCGACCCGAAGGTTATGGACTGATCATCCGGAGCTTTGGTGGCGCTGTTCACAGGTCCATTTTGCCAGCAACGCAGGGTGCGCACGCTGCCGATATCGACGATCGGCTACGCCGCGCTGTCCGGCGGTGTCTGGCGACGATCGTTCATGAACCGTAGGCTGATACTTTGAGGCCGGGTAGGTTCTGGGTGTATCCAGGTATTTTGGGCGGTACGAGCGGTTTGTCCATTTGCCCGGAGCGTAGTCGTCATCTGGCAGGAGGCGAGCGTGGTCGGGGAGCAGGCAGCCCAAAAGGAGGTCACGGCCCCTGACGGGCACCGCTTGGCCGTCGAGGACACCGGCGCACCCGACGGCCTGCCGGTCTTCCTCATGCACGGCACCCCCGGTAGTCGCAGCGGCATCAAGCCGCGCAGCATCGTGCTGTACCGGCTCGGCGTGCGTCTGATCTGTTACGACCGTCCGGGATACGGCCACTCCGACCGCCGCGAGGGGCGGCGCGTCGTCGACGCGGCCGAAGACGTCCGGATCATCGCCGACGCGCTCGGTGTCGACCGGTTCGCGGTCGTCGGGCGCTCCGGCGGCGGCCCACACGCCCTGGCGGTGGCGGCCATGCTGCCCGATCGGGTGACCCGGGCGGCCGTGCTGGTCAGCCTGGCGCCGGCCGACGCGCCCGGCCTCGACTGGTACCGGGGCATGGGCGAGTCCAATATGGACGAATATCAGTCCGCGGATGCCAACCGTGGCGCCCTGATGGCCAACCTGACCAGCCAGGCCGACCGGCTGCGCCGCGATCCCGAGAGCCTGATCGCCTTCCTGGAAAAGGAGCTCGCCGACCCCGACCGCCGCGTCGTCGAAAACGTGGCGATGCGGCGGCAGCTCGCCGACAGCTACGCCGAGGCGGTGCGCTTCGGCGCCGACGGCTGGATCGACGACGCCCTCGCGTTCCGGCAGAACTGGGGCTTCGACCCGGCGTCGATCCAGGTGTCCGTGCGGCTGTGGCACGGCAGCGCCGACCAGTTCTCACCGGTCGAGCACACCCGGTGGCTGGCCGAGCGCATCCCCGGGGCGCGGGTCGAGGTGCAGCAGGGCGAGGGCCACTTCGCGGCCGTCGAGATCCTGCCGCAGATGCTGACCTGGCTGACCGCGGCCGGGTCCGCGTCTGGGGCCGGGCCCGAGATCAGACCGGGTGCGGATCGAGTACCCGGTAGACCATTTGCCCTTCGCGCAGCTCTGTGACGATCGGGTGGTCGGCGCCGAGCCCCTTGGCCAGGCGCTCGATCAGCCGGGCGTAGTGCGCCGCCGAGCCCGCCTCGCCGAGCCGGCGCTGCACGATGGCCAGGTGCGTCTCGCAGCTCACCGCGTCGGGGTGCTGGACGCCCAGCTGCGTGCGCATCCGGTTGACGACGCCCTGTAGCAGGTCGCGGCCCTTCTCCGGCTCGCCGATCTCGATCAGGCAGATCGCCTGGTTCATTGTCGCCGCCAGGCTGTACGGGTGGTCCGGGCCCAGCCGGTCGGCGAACTGCTCGGCCGCCCGGGTCACCAGCTCGTAGGCCCGCGCGTCGTCGCCGGCCACCCGGGCCGCGGCGGACATGTTGTTGACGCAGACCAGCGTGTGCGGGTGATCCGGCCCCAGGTTCCGCTCGTACGCGGCGGCCACCGCGCGGGTCTCCTCGTCGGCCCGCGCCACGTTGCGGATGACGACGAGGGTGGCCGCCAGGCTCAGCCGGCACGCCAGAGTGTCTGGATTGGACGGACCGAACCGCTCCCGCAGGCGCTCGTACGCGTCGTCCAGCAGCCGGGACGCCCTGCCGCCGCGACCGACGCTGCGCAGCGAGACCGCCAGGTTGGCCTGCGCGTTCAGGGTCTCCAGCGCGTCCGGGCCGAACTTCGGGTCGTCGCGGAAGGCCGTGTAGACCTCGTCGAGCAGCAGGACCGAGCGGTCGTACTCGCCCGCCTCCCGCAGGTCGCGGGCCAGCTGGGTGGCGGAGTGCCGGGTGTACGGGTTGTCGTCGCCCAGCACCATCCGCCGCCGGTCGAAAACGTCCTGGTCGAGCTCGCGGGCCGCGCGGAAGTCGCCGATGAGGCGCAGCGAGGTGGCGAGGTTGTTGGCCGCCGACAGCGTGCGCGGGTAGTCCTCACCGAACACGCGCGACCAGGACGCGTACGTGGCCCGGTCCATGGGCACCGCCTCGGCGTACCGGCCGAAGCCGCGCAGGTTGCTCGCGAGGCTGCCAGCGGTCATCAGCGTGTGCGGGTGCTCGGCGCCGAGCAGGCGTTGCTGCTCCGCGAGTACGTCTTCGTCGATCCGCAGCGCCTCGTCGAACTTGGCCTGCGACCACAGGTGGTTGGCCACGTTGAAACGCAGGTGCAGCAACTGGCGGTACAGGGAGACGCCGCGCGCCGTGCCCTCGGCGAACTCGGGGTCGCGGGCGAGCAGGCCCGACCAGTGCTTGTCGATCTCGCGACCGAACTCGACGCCCTGCGA
This sequence comes from Phytohabitans aurantiacus, assembly GCF_027923225.1. Lineage (GTDB taxonomy): Bacteria > Actinomycetota > Actinomycetes > Mycobacteriales > Micromonosporaceae > Phytohabitans > Phytohabitans aurantiacus. The sequence goes on along the minus strand of NZ_BSDI01000007.1, from coordinate 813,498 downwards.
CAGGTCACCGCGCCGCCACAGGTACCGCACGCGGTCGATGAGCAGCTGGCGGACAATCTCGTCCAGGCAGTCCACCGCGTCGGAGGCGGCCAGGTGCGGCCACAGCATGCGCAGCCGCGGCCAGTTCTCGGGGTCGTCGACCTCGCCGCCCGGGCGCGACCGCGTCAGTACCAGGTGGACCTGGTGCTTGGCGTCCTCCAGGTCCTCGGGCGTCATGCGGTCGCGCACCGCGGCCTGGATGAGCCGGTGCACGTGGATCTGCCGGGTGTGCGTGTCGAGCTTGAGCAGGGCCAGCCGGTTGATCTGCTGGACCATGAACGCCAGCATCTGCCGCTCCGACACCGACGGGTCGTACGGCGAGATCGCGGCCGCCATCTCGTCGCTGTAGAGCAGGTCCAGGGCGATCTCGGAGGACAGCACGGAACACAGTTGCAGCAGCCGGTACGCGCCGGGCGACTGGCTGCTCAGCCGCTTGAGCGACAGGTCCCAGGTCACCTGCCAGGCGGCCTGCGGGGAGCGCGGGCCGGGACCGCCGTGTTCCAGCTCGGCCAGGTACTCGTCGACCGGCGTGCCGGTCTCGGCGAGCCAGGCGCCCGCGTTGGCGATCGCGATCGGCAGGTCGCCGAGCACCTCGGCGATCTGGTCGGCCTGGCTGTCCGTGATCCCTTCGAGCCGGCTGCGCAGGTGCGCGACGCTCTCCGCCCGGCGGAACACGTCGACCGGGATCGAGTTGGTGCGGTTGGCCCAGTCTTCGTTGCGCGAGGTGATCAGGACGTGGCCGTTGCCCTGCGGCCGCCAGCGGTCGACGCCCTCGATGTCTTCCGCGTTGTCGAAGACCACGAGCCACCGGTCGCGCCGCTTGAGCGCGTCGAGCGCGGCGAACGCGGTCTCTCGGGCGGTGGCCGCCTGCGGTACGCCCATGGCGGCACCGAGGTCGGCCATCGAGGCGTCGATGAACTCGGGCTGCTCGGCCTGGATCCACCACACGAGGTCGTACGCGGACTTGAACCGGTGGACGTACTCGATGGCGACCTGGGTCTTGCCGACGCCACCCATGCCGCGCAGGGTGACCGGCAGGACGACCGCGGTGCGACCGGCCTTGAGCTGGGTGCGCAGCTCCAGCAGCTCCTCTTCGCGGCCGGTGAACCGGGCGTTGCGCACCGGAGCCTGGAAGAGGCTCGGCTCGACGCGGGGGTACCGCACGCGGGACAGCGGGTCGCCGGCCACCGGCCCGGAGCGGCCCACGAGGCTGAGGATCCGGTCGGCGGCCGTGCTCTCGTCACACCCGACGGTGCTGGTGGACGCCTCGGGCGGTACGTCGGGCGAGGGGCGCACGTCGGCGACGTAGACCGTAAGGGGTGGGCGGGCACCGGGCACGTCCTGCGGCACCGTGGCGCTGGACGCCGCCGACGACACGATCGACAGCGAGCGCGCGCTCTCGGTGCCGGACGCGACGTCCTGCGGCTGGAGCACCCGGACGCCGGCCGCGGTGAGCACCGACTCGATCCACTCCGCCCACACCAGGTCGGTGGGGGCGTACCGCAGGACGATCGCCTCCTGCTCCGGCGGCTTGCGGGTGAAGCGGGCGACCTCGCGCAGCCGCAGCGACTCGTCCATGGCGGGCAGCCGGGTGACCGCGCCGCCCGTGATGTACGAGGTCAGCCGCTCGTACGCGGACAGCAGCAGCCGGGGCGAGCCCGGGTCGTCGCCGAAGGTGGCGAGCATCTCCTCGTAGGCGTAGTAGGTCTGGTACGGCACCTCGACCGCCGCCCAGTACCGCCGCCGCTCCTCGTCGTTCATGCCGGCCGGAAGGCCGGCGAACTGGCTCTTCGCGAGCAGCCGGCCCGCGTTGGCCTTGTCGTTCTCGGCCTGGTCGACGCGCATCGGCACCGGCAGTACGCGGATCAGCCGCTGCCTGCTGTTGCGCGCGCTGTACCGGCTTTGCACCGTGTGCGCCACCTGCGCGGCCCCGTGGATGCCCTGGTCGCTGAGGGTGAAGCAGTCGACGAGCGTGTCGGGCAGGTGGATCGTGCAGATGTCGGCGACATCGCTGAGCCCGGTGCGGCTGTCGATCAGCACGTAGTCGTAGTTGCGCTTCATGTCGGCGCGCAGGGCGTCGAAGAACTGCCCACCGCCCAGCCGGTTGTAGAACGTCTCCCAGTCCAGGCCGCTGACCGATACCGCGTAGTCCTGGTTCTGCAGGCCGGCGGAGAGGAAGTCGAGCGTGCCGGGGCCGAAGCGCCAGTCGAGCGAGAACGCGTGCCGCCCGACCTTCGCGAACTCCTCGTGCCACCGCTCGGGGCGCTCCGGCTTGCGGGTCGTCTCCCACTCGTACGTGCGGATCAGGTCGATGATGCCGGTCGAGCCGCGCACCATCTCCGGATCGAGGAACGGCTTGAAGAACCGGTGCAGGCCGGGCGACTCCAGATCCCAGTCGGCGACGAGCACCCGCTTGCCGTTGGCGGCGAGGATCCACGCGACGTTGGCGAGCGCCATCGTGCGTCCCGTGCCACCCTTGTACGAGTAGAAGGTGATGATCTGGCCGCCGCTGTCAGTCATCGCTCTGCTTTCCAGGATCAGGCTTTCCGGGATCGGGCTTTGCAGGCTCGGTGCGTAGGCTGGGGCGCGTGCTCTGGGTGCCTTCCGGCGGATGGACGAGCGCGTTGCGCAGGTACTGCCGGCGGGCCTGGGTGACGATGTTCGGCATGATGTCGACGAACTCCTTCACCTGAGCCACTCGTTTCGCGCGTTCCAGGCCGGCCGCGGTGAGCATATCCATCACCTCGTCGGCGAGGCGCGCGCCGCGCTCGTCGTACCGGGGGTCGTCGCGGTCGGCGATCACGACCGGTACCACCCACTCCGGAAGGTCTTTCGTCGCGGCGCGCAGCGCCTGCATGCCGCCCGGTCCACCGGCCACCCACGGGTCGATCAACAGCACGCCCGGTGCCCTGGCGAACAGGCCGGACCCGTCGCTGTACGTCTCCACCTGTGCCCGGAACCCGAGCCGCTCGGCGGTGCTGGCGGCGTGCTGCGCCACCGGCAGCGCCTGCCGGTCGGTGCCGGCGGGTGCGGTCACCGCGACCACGAACGGGGTCTCCGCGTCGGCGCCCTTGGGGATCGGCGCGCGGGTCACCTCGTCGAGCCGGGGCGCCGGTGAGGCGTCGAGCGGCAGCCGCTCGGTCAGGTTGACGATCTGTCCCGCGATGCGTTCCAGCAGCCGGGTGTAGTCGTCGCGGTAGGGCGCCAGCATGCACAGCGCCCGCATGCCGTTCTCGGCGTACGCGGGGATGCCGGCGCCCAGCGCCAGCGCCCGGCGCACCTCGGGTGTCTCGTCCCAGGAGGGGAAGGGGATCCACAGCACCGGCAGGACGTGCCGCTGGGTGTCTGGTGAGCCGGGCGCCGCCACCCTGTCCAAGAAGGACTGTCGCTCCCGCAGCGGCCACGACCTGCTGAAATAGTCGGGCGAGTAGAGCGGGACGAAGACCTGGGCGTCGCTGAGGGCGGTGGCGAGCGCCGCCTTCACGTCGGAGCCGATCGGGAGTTGCTGGTCGAATACCCCGATCTCCATGCGGGAGGTGGGCTGGGCGTGCCGGCGTACCTCACCGCACAGGTCGTCGAAGAACACCCGGACCCAGGGGTCGGCGTCCGCGGGCGTGTACTCCGACGACGGCGCCGGGTGCGCGTAGCTGAGGAAGAAGTACGTCCCGCGACCGGTGCTGGGCGGCGCGGCGGCCCCGCTGGCCTGTGTCATGCCACCTCCTGCTGGTCTGCGAAGACGTTCGTGAGTCCGTCAGTGCTCGTCGGCACGGGGTCGAGGGGCACGGCGCGGTGCGTGCGGTGGATCTGCACGATGCGCTGGGCGAGGCGCCACACCACCGCCCGGTACACGGCGTTCTGGCCGAGCTGCCGCAGGCCGAACAGGCCGTCTTCCAGGTACTGCCGGGCGTACGCCGGGTCCGGGAGCCCGACCGGCGAGAAGAGCTGGATGCCGCGGATCACCGGCGGCAGCTCGTCGAGCGCGGTGGGGATCCAGACGATCGGCAGGATGCAGCTCTCGGAGACCGGGGCGGTGCCCTTGCGGCGGACGATCTTCCGGCGGGCGAACACGTCCCACTCCATCGCGCACCACTCGCTGGTCAGCAGGCCCGGTGAGACGAGGGGGACGAAGACCTGGCAGGTGGCCGCGGCAAGAAACAGCTCGCGGGTCCAGCGCTGGCCGCCGACCAGCGTGCGGTCGAGAAAGCCCGGGTAGTCGCCGGTGCGCCGGCCGAGGAGCTGGCTCACGTTGCCGGACAGCTCGTCGAAGAACTCCATCACGTACAGGTTGGGCTCCTGGACCTCCAGGTGCGGCGTCGTGAACTGGGCGTAACTGACGAAGAACACCGGGGCGTGCGAGTCGGCCGCGTCCTCGTCCGGTGTCACGATGTCGTGCTCCCTGCCGTCTGCATCTTGCGGAAATCAACATCCTAAGAACCCTCGCCAACGCTCGTAACCCAGAATGGCTATGGCCCTCGCCGCGCTGTCAACCATTCGACAGCGAAATCAACGGTTCCGCACATCTCGATCAATCGCGAGGGGGCGTTGCCCACCGTGCCCTTGCGCACCAACTCCGTCCGGTCGAGATCGGCGCCCAGCGCGGGAAAGTCGCGGTCGTCGAGGTCAGGAGCGAAGAACTCCTTGGGTACTCGCCGTCCACTCTCGATCACGTAGCAGTGGTACCGCCGGTCCGGCGGAGTCCACGGCAGCTTGTACTCGGCCAGGTGCAGCGCCGTGCACGACTCGTACCCGACGCCGAGCAACAGGATCACCGCGCCGGCCGCGTACAGGGCGCCCAGGGGCGAGCGTTCGCCCAGGTGGCACGCCAGATCGTGGACAGCTGTGAAGTCGCGTGCCCGAGGGCCGAGCGCCGCGAACGAGGTCTGCGGATGGCGGCTGCGTACCGCCTCCGGCGCCCGCCGGACGTACTCCGCCATCGCGCCCATGCCGTGCGAGGTGGCCGCCGCCGGGTCGAAGGCCGGCAGCCGCGCCTCCATGGCGGCGACCTCGGGCGCGGTGAGCCCGGTCGCGGTGGCCCGGAACCGCCGGGTGGTGGTCGAGTTTCCGGTGGTGTGTGTCGGTACGACGATGGTCGAGGCCGGGCCGAGCACGTCGCGCAGGGCCGCCACCAGCGTGCCCGGCCCACCCGCGATCCGGCCGACCCGGCGCAGTGAGCAGTGCACGAGCACGTCCCGCCCCGCCGGCAGGCCGAGCGCCGCCAGGTCGGCCGCGAGCCGCGCCTGTGCGTGCGCCTGGGCCCGCGTCGTCGCCCGCTCAGCGATGGTCGTCACGCCACTTCTCCACCGTCTCGCGCATCCGGCGGGTGAACCGCTCGCCGTCGGCGGTCAGCGCGCCGGTGCGGTGCAACGCGTCGAGCGCGCCGGTCACCCAGTCGCGGTACCGGTGATAGTGCTCGGCCGCTTCGTTCGCGGCTTCGGAGTCGGCTTCGCGGCTGCGCGCCCGCCACACGTCGGCGACGGCGAGGTGGGCGTACGCGCCCTGCAGCACCGCCTCGGCGGGCCGCTTGATCGGCCGCCACGGCACGGTGAGCAGCTCGCGATGGTCCTTGTCCACCAGGTCGTACCGGTCGAGCACGGCACCGAGCTTGACGTGCTGCACCTCGTGCACGAGCAGCAGCGCCAGCGCGTCGCCGCTGCCCGGGTCGGCGACCGCGACCGCTCCGAACGCGTCCCGGTTGGTGGCGCTGCGCAGCCGGCCACCGGGGTCGGTGACCAGCGGTACCAGGGCGCGGAACGCCGCTCGGACCGCGGGCGCGTGTGCCGGGGCGTCCCGGTGGATGCCCTGCCAGGCGGCCGTGAGCAGGCTCTGCCAGGAGCCGGCGGCGGCGGTGCTGAGGCGGCCGGCCACCGGCCACTCGTGACAGTCCCGGTACGGGTCGGTGTCTTCGACCGGCACCCGCTGGCCGCCGGCGTCGAGCCACCTCATGGGCCACCATTCGGCGGCGGCGCGCAGCTCGAACTCGCCCTCGGCGATGGACAGCTCGGCGGTCTCCATCGACGGTGACGCGACCGCGTACGCGCCGAGCGCCGGCAGGTGCACGAGGCCGTCGCGGACCGGCAGCGCCAGCTCGGCGGAGACCCCGGCCCGTACCGCGGCCGCCGCGGCGACGCACGCCAGGTGCCCCCGGTCGGTGTCGCGGTGTGCGGGCTGTTCCAGGTAGCGGACCGCCCAGGCGCGCACGTACGGGTGCGCGAGCACCGCCGCCACCGCCTCGGGCGCCACCGCGTCGACGTGTTCGAGCAGCTCCCACGCCGGTGTGGCGGCCTCGGTCTCGCCGACCATCGACAGCAGGACGCGGGTGATCGGCACCTGCGACTCGACGAGCCGGGCCATAGCGGCCGCGTCGCCGTATCCGGAGCCGATCGCGTCCAATTCCCGATCCGGCATGTCCCGATCCGACATGGGGTCTCGACCGCTCCCGTCTACGCTTTGCCCGCGCTCGGCCCGCGACACATCGGCCGGCGACGGGTCGATCCGGGCGATGAGTGCCTTGAGGTCGGCGCAGTAGACCGACGGGTTGTCGAACCCGGACCCCGAGCGGTACCGGTGGGCGAACAGGCCGCCGCCGCACCGCCGCACGACCGGGCACGCCCGGCAGGTGGCGCAGACTCCGGCGAGACCGTTCTGGCGCGCGGCGACACCCGCGTGCCCGGCCACCTCGTCGACGCTGTGCGAGAACACGTCGAACCCGGTCGCGGGCGCCCCGTCGTACGCCGTCTTCAGCGAGTCGGCCTGCTCCCAGGCGCCGTCGGTCTCGATGACCACCACGTCGGCCGGGTCGAGGCCGACCGCCTCGGTGCCGCCGGCCCGGTACTCCACAGTGGACGAGAGCGCGTCGAAGAGGCGGATCGGCATCGGGCGCCCGCCGGCCGTCCAGCGGTCGTGGATCCGGCCGAGCCAGTCGGCGTACGGCGTGGCGGTCCCGCCCGGGCGTGGCGGCGGCCGGTCCCACGTGGCGTGCGGCAGCAGGAAGTCGACGCGCGGCGGCGCCTCGGCCAGTAGCGCCTCGTAGACCGCGACCGGGTCGCCCGCCACGTCGACGGTGCACAGGATGCCGGCGTACAGCGAGCGGTACGCCGGCTGGCGCAGCAGGGCGAGCCCGCGCAGCACCCGCGCGTGGCTGCTCGCCCCGTTGGCGAACCGGCGATGCCGGTCGTTGGCGGCCCGGTCGCCGTCGAGCGAAACGCCGACCCGCACCCCGTGCCGCAGCAGGACGTCGCAGATCGCGGGGGAGAGCAGCACGGCGTTGGTCTGCATGCGCAGGTCGAGCCGGACGACCGACGCGATGGTGGCTTGCAACTCGGCCAGCACGGCGTCGAGCCGGTCGGCGCCCAGCAGCAGCGGCTCGCCACCGTGGAGGATCACCTGGACGCCGGGCAGCGCGTGGGTGGCCGCGTGCTCGGCGATGCGTTTGCCGGCCGCCCGCACGGTTTCGAGCGCGATGCTCCGTGGCCGGGTGCGCCAGCTCTGGTCGGCGTGCTCGTATACGTAGCAGTGGTCACAGGCCAGGTCACACCGGCTGTGCACCTTGAGAACGAAATACCGCAATAGATTCGTCAGATCGCGGAATTGAACGGCGTGGCCCCGATGGAGGCCAGGCCGGACTCGGTGTGCAGCACTCGGCGCCGGACGGCATTGACCGCGTCGATGTTGTCGGTGGCGATCCGGCGTAAGGGCGTGTGCCGGACGGCTTCGAACGGGTCGGCTTCGCTGGCCTGACGGCTGGGTGCGGCACGATCCATGGCGGCTCCCCTAACAGTCGACTCCCGAGGGTAAGGATAGAGACTACTCGACGTGATGTCACCGTCGCGCTCTCAGCACGACCGCGAATGGACCGGTCGTCCGCGCTGCCTTTGGCCCTGGCAGTCGCGCCGCCGTGGCGGGCAGAGTGGCGTGGTGAGCAGGTACTTCCAGCACGCGCCCGCCGTCTGGGCGGCGCATCCCGACCTGGTCGCGGGCGCGGTGTACGCGACCGGCCTGACCGCCACTGTGCCTGTCGCGCCCGAGCTTCCCGTCGAACCGGTCGTGGCCCGATACCTGGCGATCGCGCGGGCGCGCCTCGCGGGCGGCACCGAGGCAGACGGCACCGAGGCCAAGCTGCCCGAGATTCAGGCGTGGCGGCGCGCCTTCGGGCGGATGGGGCTGAAGCCGACCCAGTACCGGTGCGCGTCCGAGTCGCTGCTGCGCCGCCTGCGCAAGGAGGGCGACCTGCCGCGCATCCACCCTCTGATCGACCTGTGCAACGCGATCTCGGTGGCGTTCGCGATCCCGGTGGCGGCGCTCGACGCGAGCCGGATCGCCGGTGACCTGCGGGTACGGCCGGCGACGGGCGACGAGCGGTACCTGGCGTTCTCGGGAGAGGTGGAGCATCCCGAGCCGGGCGAGCTCGTCTTCGCCGACGCGGGTGGCGAGGCGCACGCGCGCCGGTGGACGCACCGGCAGAGCGGCCACTCAGCGGTGCGCGCGGACACGACGTCGGTGCTGATCGTCGCGGAGGCGATGCACGACAGCGCGCCGTCCGACGTACCGAAGCTGGTGGCCGCGGTCGCCGACGAGCTGAGTGCACTGTGGAGTGTCACGCCGTCGATGGGGGCGCTGAGTGAGCCGGGTTCGCGCTTCGCATTCCCCCTTCCGTGATCAGGGCGTACCTGAAGTCGTCAGGGCGACTTGAGGGACGCCCTGATCACGGGGTGGGGCCCGCGCACGGGCTCGTGACCCGCGTACGTCGCGTCGAGCACGCCCTCGCCGCTGGTCAGCCCGGGCAAGTCGCGCTGCAGGCGTGGCACGCTCGCGGCCGGCAGTACCGCCTCGACGGTCACCTCGCCGCCACGCACATCGGGCGCCTCCACCGCCGTGCTCAGCCGGCTCAGCGCACCGAGCAGCGCGCCCAGCGTGTCGGCTGGCGCGTCGACGCGTACCCGTGACATCGGCTCGCAGACGATCGTGCCGGCGGCCGCCAGCGCCTGACCGAGCACGAGCGGCGTGAGCTTGCGGAAGTCGGCGGCGGTGCTGAGCGGCCCCCGGGTCGACGGCGGCCCGTCCGGCACGCTGTACTGGCTCCGCGTCATCGTCACCACGCAGTCGCTGACCGGCCACCCGTGCGGCCCCTCGCGCAGGGCCTCCCGCACGTACCCGGCCATGCTCTCCCCGAACTCGTCGAGGTTGCGGTACACGAACAGTGGCGCGCCCCGATAGTCGACGCCCAGCCGGAAGTCCACACCGGACCCTGGCGGCGCCGGATCCACGCGGAGCCCGATCGTCGCCAGGTACGGGTTTCCGGGCCCGTGCAGCAGCTCCACGGCCTCGCCCGAGGCGGCCGGCCGTTCCAGGTACAGGGGAGTGGCACCGTGAAAGACGACCTCCACGCCGAAGTCGTCGGCGAGCGTGGCCTGGATGACCTCCTTCTGCACCTCGCCGTACAGCGACACCGCCAGCTCCGCGCCGTCCGTGCGCACGTTGATGAGCGGGTCCTGTTCGGACAGTTGCGCCAGGGCGGCGCGCAGCGCCACGTGGTCCTCATGCCGCACCGGCTCGACCACCGCCTCCAATGTAGGTGGCGCGAAGTGCTGTCTCGCCTCTGAGGCGCTTGACCGGCCGACGGGGTCACCGACCCGCGCGTGGGCGAGGCCCCACAGCTTGCCGATCTCGCTGGCGCGTACCGCGTCGCGCCGCACCCACGCCCCGCCCTCGAAGACGCTGATCGCGGTCACCTTGTCGGGTCCACTGTGGATGAGTCCACTATGGATGGGATCGCGAGTGCGTAGGGTTCCCGAGTCCATGCGCACGTACGCGATCTTCTCGCCGGCCGCACCGCGCTCGATCTTGAACACCGTGCCGCCGACCGGCCCGTCCGCGTCACCCGTGGCGACCGGTAGCAGCTCGACGAGACCGTCCATCAGCTCGGCGACACCGGTGCCCGTGGCGGCCGACCCGGCGTACACCGGGTGCACCAGGGCCCGCGCGGTCTGCGCCGCCAGTTCACGCCGCAGCACCGCGGGCGTCACGCGCGCCTCGTCCTCGACGTACGCCGCCAGCAGCGCGTCGTCGTTGCCGGCCAGCGCCTGCGTCAGCAGGTCACGGTCCGGCGGGCACGGCACCACCCGCGCGTCGCGGGCGCCCGGCCGCTCGACCCGGGTCATCGGCACGCAGGTGACACCGAGGCGGCGCTCGACCTCCGCCAGCACGCGGTCGACGTCGGCGCCGCGGCGGTCGACCTTGTTGATGAACAGCAGCGTCGGCACCCGCAGCCGTCGCAGTGCCCGCATCAGTACCCGCGTCTGCGGCTGCACGCCCTCGACGGCGGAGATCACGAGGACGGCGCCGTCGAGCACGCCCAGCACCCGGTCGACCTCGGCGACGAAGTCGGGGTGCCCGGGCGTGTCGATCAGGTTGACCGCCGTGCCGCGGATCGTGAGTGACACGACGGCGGACCGGATCGTGATGCCGCGCTGGCGTTCCAGCGCGAGCGAGTCGGTGCGCGTCGTGCCATCGTCGACACGCCCGGGCGAGTCGATGACGCCGGCCGCGTAGAGCAGCCGTTCGGAGAGTGTGGTCTTACCGGCGTCGACGTGCGCCAGGATGCCAAGGTTCAGAGTGCTGCGGAGCAAACGGCCAACCCCTCGAATCGACGAACAGGTCTTCGATGGAGATGGGCGTGGCTCGCATTCCTGCTCCTCTTTCAGGTCGGCGGTTTACACGGTCAGAGAATCAGCCGGTCAGCCGGCGCGCAACGGGTTTTCCGCCGCAAGACGGGCCTACGCGATCGCCTGCAGGTCGAGGACCATGAGCGCGCCGGGCGCGGGCCAGACCTGGACCACCGGCTCGCCCCGGTCCCGCCCCATGTTGTACGTCAGCACGCTGGCGCGGCCGGTGGCCCGATCCCACACGATCGGCTGGCTGTACAGCAGGCCCACCGCGAGCCGGCCGCCCATGGCCGGATAGAGCGAGCAACCGTCCTTCAGCTCGACGTAGCCGCCGCCGTTGGTGTCCTGCAACGCCGCGAGGCCGTACGGCCCGGTGCCGCCGCACCAGGTCGGCCCGCACCGCGCCGCCGCGATCTTCGGGTTGGCGGTCCACGGCACCCGCTCGCCGGTGACCGCGTTGAGCAGGTCGCCCCGGTCCTGCGGCTCGTCCGGAAACGGCGTGCCGGTGTACTTCGAGGTCAGCCACGGCCCGTCGAGCGTCAACCAGTACCCGGTCGAGCCCGGTACATCGGTGACCGGCCCGCCCGCGGCCGCGACCCGCCGGATCACCACCCCGTCGTAGCCCGCGCCGCGGGGCTCCTCCCACATGACCGTGTCACCGGCGACGCTGAAGGTTCCGGGACCCGTTTTGGTCGCGGCCAGCCTGGTGGCGGCGCCGCCGGCGACCGGCGCCGACCACAGCTCGCGCGCCGACTTGCCGTTCCGGCGAGCGTCGACGAACCACACGACGCGGTCGCCGACGCCCCGGGCCATCAGCAGGCGGGCCTCGGCCAGCCCCGCCGTCACCGCGGACGTCGCCAGCGCGGTGACCGTGCCGCTGGCCGGGTGGAACACCGATGGGCCGGCACTTTCGTCGATCGGGCGCACGTCCGCGACCAGGTACCGCCCGTCGCCGAGCACGTCCACGACCGTGTAGTCCGAGCCATCCGGCAGCTTCGCCGGCAACCGGTGCACGGCATCCGGCCACACCCGCTCGGGCGGCGCGAGGTTGAAGAAATCCGGTATCCGGTCAGGGCTCAGCAGGTGACCGAAGCGCTGTACCGGTACCGGCTTGAATTGGTCGACCACCGCGACCGTGGCGACCACGGCGAGCACGGCGGCGCAGGCGCTGAGGATGGTCGTGCGCCGCTGCCGGCGGCGCCGCCGCCGGCGCACAGCGGCGAGAAACCCCGGATCCGGTTGCGGCGCCGCCGAGGAGGCAGCGGCGAGGGTACTGGTCAACGTGTACTCGATCGGCGTGGTCACCGGGCACCCCCTGCCGTGCTCCGCGAGCGGTCCTGCCAGCTCGCACGCAGCGTCTCCAGCGCGCGGAAGGCGTATCCGCGCACCGTGCTGCGGGAGATGCCGAGCAGCGTGGCGATCTCTTCGTCGGTGTGAAGCTCGTAGTACCGGAGCACCAGCACCGCCCGCTGCCGTGCGGGCAGGTCGGCGAGGGCCCTCCACAGCCCCGGGTCCACCTCGACCTCGTCGAGTCCCGGGTCTGCATACCCCCGTTCGGGGACCTCGCCGACCAGGCTTTCCCGCCGGCGGCGCCGCCACCAGCTAATGTGCAATCGGGCCATGGTGGTGCGCACGTACCCCTCCGGGTCACCCTTGCGCTGCACGCGCGACCAGGCCGTCCCCAGCCGTGCCAGGGCCTCCTGCGCTAGGTCGGCCGCGTCGTGCGGGTTGCCACTGAGCACGTACCCGTAACGCAACAGGGCCGGCGCGCGCGTCACCACAAACGCGTCGAATGCCGCGTCGGTGTCCCTCATGGCCACCTCCCTCAGTCCCGAGGACGCGCGAGCACCCGAATCTGTTGTGCCAGACCCGCACGATTTTCAGATCCGGATATCGACCGTCGGCGACTCCGGATCCTCCTCCGACACCCGGGCCATCAGAGGCCCGCACCGATCGTGGCGCGGACGGCTTCCGGCAACGGATACGGCCGCTCCGCCGGGAGCAGCGCCGTGGCAGCCGCCTCGTCGCCCTCGTCCAGCAGCCCTCGCATCCGCCGCGCCAGCGGCGTGACCTCGGTGATCGAGACGGTCCACTCGTCGACGTATCGCCCGACGGCCTCACCCGACAGTCCAACCTGGAGCGACCGGTGTGGCAGCGGACCCAGCCGCAGCGATCGCTCCGGATCCCACTGCACCCGCACCGGACTCCTGCGCAACGCGCGCGACCACGCGGCCCGATCCTCGTACAGGTCGCAGACGTAGTGGCTGAGGCACGCCCGCCCCAGCGCCCACTCGAACCCGGCCCGGGTGATCTCCACCGCGAGCACGCGCTCCTGGCCGGGCTTGGTTGCCCAGCCGCAGCGGTACATCATCCAGAGGAACGACGGTTTGATCCACGTCATGCGCTCGCGCTTGAACGGCCCTACGAACCGCCCGGCGGCGACCGCGGGCGCGGCGATCTCCGCCGGATACGCCTGGTACACAATGATCGTCTGGTCCGAATAGCGCGCTCGCACCTGCCGCGCTGGAACACTCACCCGGACATCCTCACCGAGCGCGAGTCGGCGCGCGAGCCCATTAACGCGTCGAGCGAAACGGTTGAATTGGTCATACTGCCGATCGTGGATCGGATTCCGGTGCTGTGGCTGTGTGGGCCACCGGGCGTTGGCAAGAGCACGGTTGGCTGGCGGCTGTTCGAGCGGCTCAGCGACGCCGGAGTCGCGACCGCGTACGTCGACATCGACCAGCTGGGCATGTGCTACGCCCCGCCCACCGCTGGCGAGTACGCACCCGACCCGTCGCGTTCCGACCCCGGCCGGTACCGGATGAAGTCGGACAACCTCGCGGAGGTGCTCGCCACCTTCCAGAGCGCGGGCGCCCGGTGCGCCGTCGTCTCCGGCGTCACCGATCCCGAGCACGGCGTGGCGGTCGACCGGTACCCGCACGCCACGCTGACGCTATGCCGATTGCGCGGCAGCCACGACGAGCTGCGACACCGCCTCGCGGGCCGGGGCAGGCCCGGTGACGACGTCGACGGGACGCTGAGCTACGCCGACGTGCTCGACCGCGCCGGCCACGGCGACCTGACCATCGACACCACCGGCCTGTCGGTCGACGAGGTCATCGACCTGGTACGCGAGCGGGCCGGCGGCTGGCCCGTCCTGCCCGACGGCGAGCCCGAGGCGGCGCCGCGCCCCGACCCGACGCCCGTGCCGGCCGAGATCCTGTGGGTGTGCGGCCCCACCGCCGTCGGCAAGTCCACGGCCGGCTACCAGGCGTGGGACATCATGAGGCGCGACGGCGTGGCAGCCTTTGTGGACCTCGACCAGATCGGCTTCCTACGCCCCGCCCCGGCCGGCGACCCGCGCAACCACGACGTCAAGGCCCGCAACCTGGCCGCACTCTGGCAGACCTACCACGCGATCGGCGCCCAGCGCCTCGTCGTCGTCGTCGGCCCACTCGACGCCGACGCCGACGTCCACGCGTACACCGCCGCGATGCCGGCCGCCACGATCACCATCTGCCGCCTCCACGCCGACCCCGAACAGCTCACCGAACGCGTCATGCTCCGCGGCCAGGGCGGCGGCCCACCGATCGCGGGCGACGCCCTGAACGGCCAGCCCACGCCGGTACTGAAACGCGCGGCCCGCGAAGCGACAGCGCACGCCGAGGCAATCGACCGAGCCAACGTCGGCGACCTGCGCATCGACACCAACGGCCAAACCCCAGAACAAACCGCCCGCGAAATCCTGAGCCTCAGTCCCAGCAAACGGTGACCACCCGCGCGCCCGCCGGCACCGGCTTCAGCCGAGCCGGCGGCTCGGGCGTCCACTCGTCCGGTCCCGGCTCGTCCGGCTGGAGCTCTGCCGTCCACACCGCCACCTGGTCGGACGGAGCCGACGTCACCACGTAGACCGTGTCGCTGAATGGCCACTCGTCCGGCCCCAACACCTCGGTGATCCCGACCCACACGCCGTGCACGTCGCGACGCTCGCGGACTGCCCGTAGCACGGCGTAGAAGCGCGGCACCCCAGGATGGTCGTCGAGGTTGCAGCCGATCGAGCCGGGATCGTCGTTGCCCTCGAAGAACGACTCCAGGCTCACGACCGGATCCGGTCCCTGCCGCTCGATCTCGTCCAGTAGGTCCGACAGCAACGCGACGCTCCCTTGGCGGCTCAGCAGGTGGAGTGGAAGAGGCCGCCGACGGGCTGGGTGAGGGCCAGATCGTTGTACAACTGGACCGCCTCGACCGTCTCGGCCACGTGCACCGCGACGCCCCGTTCGCCGAGGAGCGCCAGCGTGCGCGGGTCGATCTCCAACTGGAGCTGCATCCCGCGCGACAGCACGACGACCGTGGCGCCGTACGAGAGGAGTTCCTCGACGTCGACGGGCTGGACGCCGGGGCGGTGCTGCGTGCCGGTCTCGGACCAGTCCCACAGCCGGCCGCCGCCCGGATACAGCTTGAAGTCCTTGCCCGGCGTGAGCCCTTCGACATCCATGTGGCCCCACGAGATCGCGAGCACGCGCGGCGATACCTTGCGGTCATCCGTCATGGCGACTCCTTCCGGCTAGACCGTACCGTCTTCGCCGCGGACCAAGCACCGTTCCGCGATATGCCCGCCCGCGACGGGGTTGATCGTGGGGACGCGCGGGGTGAGGCCGCGGGAGCGACGGTTTGGAGCGCGACGGACATCGCGGTAGCTCATGAGTTTTTTCGACACGCCGGGCGACACGCCGGGCCGGGGGATCGAGGCAGATTGATCTAGTGCTGGCGTTCGAGAATGGATGCATGCTCGACGTCGACGTGTTGGCACAGGCTCGTGACCTGGCCGCCAAGTGCGCTGACGCGGCTGTGTGGTCGTTGCCGGACGCGGATCTTCTCGCGGTGCTGGACGCCGCGCACGCGTTGGAGCAGCTGGCCGCGACCGTCAAGCTGCACGCGGTGCGGGAGGTCGACGCCCGGGGCATTCCGGCGGCGCAGCACGCGACGAGCGCGACGGTGTGGTTGCGACACCGGCTGCGGCCTGCGGAAACGGACCAGCCGAAATGCTGACACCGCGCCGCAGGTCGACCCCACTGCGACCGGCCGCCCCGCTGGTGTCACGGCCACCACATCCAGGGGTGGAAGGCCGGCGGGCCAACGACGCTGAAAAACGCCGTCCTGGTCTGCGGCCATCATCACAGGGTCGTCCACCAGGGCGAATGGGAAGTGCGGATGGGCGTCGACGGGCGGCCGGATTTCATCCCGCCCGCCTATCTCGACCCCGGCCGCCGTCCTCGCCGCAACACTTTCACGCTTCGCAGATAGTGCTGCCCGGATGCAGCTTGAGTCCTTGCCCGGCGTGAGCCCTTCGACGTCCATGTGGCGCCACGAGATCGCGAGCACGCGCGGTGGTCCATACCGTGCCGTCTTCGCCGCAGACCAAGCACTAGTGAGTAACTTGCTTGCTGCTGACCCTGATGGCCGCGTAGGAGGACCGTGACCACCGCCGACGACCCGAAACAACAGGTCCGCGAACACATCTGGACACTGCTGGAACAACACCACGTCGTCGAGCCAGGAGTGCACGGTCACATCCCCGCCTTCACCGGCGCCGACACCGCAGCGCAACTGCTCACCAACCTGCCGGCCTGGCAATCCGCTCACACCATCAAGACCAACCCGGACCGCGCCCAGCTCCCCGCCCGAGCCCTCGCCCTGGCCGCTGGCAAAACCGTCTTCATGGCCGTACCCAACCTCGCCAACGCCCAGCCGTTCTACCTGCTCGACCCGGCCCACCTGCCCGGCCCACCAGACCAGGTGGCTTCCCACCAAGCCGTCGCCACCTTCGCCCCGACCGTCGCGATCGACGACATGCCGGCCATCGACCTCGTGATCTGCGGCAGCGTCGCGGTCAACACCCAGGGAGCCCGCATAGGCAAAGGCGCCGGCTACTCCGACATCGAACTCGCCCTACTCATCGAAGCCGGCCTCATCACCGCCGACACCACCATCGTCACCACAGTGCACGAACTCCAAGTCGTCGACGGACCGCTACCCGAAACCGGGCACGACTTTCGCCTCGACGCGATCGTCACGCCCGAGCGGATCATCCCCTGCGAGGAGGCGAGACGGCCCGCAGGCGTGCTCTGGAATCATCTCGACGAGAAGAAGATCGCCGCCATACCCGCCCTCGCAGCTCGCCAGCGCAACCTGGACGAATAGGCGGCGGCCGACGCCGTCAGGCGTACAGGCGGTTACGCGCTGTCGACGACCCGGACGAACAGGGCGCGCTTGTCGTCAACGTCGCGAGCCATGAGCTGTTACCTTCTCCCGCCGCCGCCCGTCGTAGGGGTAACGACCGACGAGTGGAGCGGGGAGAACAGTGCTGACAAACATCATGTACGTGACGGTCTATGTCACCGATCAGGACCGTGCGTTGAGGTTCTATACGGAAGGGCTCGGCTTGGAGAAGCACGTGGACTATCCGGGGCCCGATGGGCGCTTCCTGGTCGTGGGCGTCGCCGGCGGGCCGGTCAAGATCATCCTGTGGTCGCATGCGGCCGCCGCGGGGCAGCCGGGGCCGGGCGACGCACCCGGTCCGCTGATCCTCGAGTCGGACGACCTGCGGAAAGACGTCGAGGTTTTTCGCCAGCGAGGCGTGACCTTCGAGCAGCCGGAGCCGGAGGACTATCCGTTCGGCGTCCGGATCGAGGCGGTGGATCCGGACGGAAACCGGATCTCGCTTCGCCAGCAGCGCCGGGGAAAGGCGTGACCACGACGGACTTAGGATCGAGGCGATCCGAGGAAGGCGGCACCATGACCGACCACCGCCCGGCGGACCGGGTCGCCGAGGCGTTCGAGGCTCAGCGCGATCGGCTCCGCGCGGTCGCCTACCGGGTGCTCGGATCGCACGCCGACGCCGAAGACGCGGTCCAGGAGGCCTGGATGCGGCTCGCGCGCCAGGACGCGGCGGCCATCGAGAACCTGGCGGCGTGGCTGACCACGGTGGTCGGGCGGATCAGCCTGGATGTCCTGCGCTCGCGCCAGGCCCGCCCCGAGGCGTCCTACGGCGATGGGCTGTGGGAGTTGGTGCCGACGGTCGACGACGGGCCCGTGCCGGAGGAGTACGTGGCGGTGGCCGACTCGGTCGGGCTCGCGCTGCTGGTCGTCCTGGACTCGCTCGGGCCGAGCGAGCGGCTGGCGTTCGTCCTGCACGACATGTTCGGGGTCCCGTTCCACGAGATCGGGCAGATCCTCGGCAAGTCCGCCGACGCCACCAAGATGATCGCCAGCCGCGCCCGCAGGAAGGTGCGGACGACCGAGCGGCCGGCCGTGGTCGCGCGCGAACAGCGCGAGGTGATCCGCGCCTTCCGCGCGGCGGCGTTCAACGGTGACTTCGAGGGGCTGCTGTGCGTGCTCGACCCGGACGTGCGGCTGACGGTCGACACCCCGGGCGGCGAGGTCGTCACGATCGGCGCTACCGAGGTCGCCGCCGGTGCCCGGATGTTCGCCGGCTCAGTCGCACGGCACCAGGCCGTACTCGTCGACGGCCGTCTGGGGTACGTCTCCTGGCGCGAAGACGGAACGCCGCTGTCCATCATCGCGTTCACGGTCGTCGACGACCGGATCACCGGGATCCAGATCCTCGTCGATCCGGGCAGGCTCGCGTCGATGCGTCTGCCCGCACCAAACGGCGGACTCACTGATCGTGTTCCTGGGGCTACCGTACGAAGTGGTCATACGGAAGGAGCCTCGGATGTTGAGTGACGTCCTGCGCGCGCCTGATCGACATGCTGACGTTCTGGGATGCCGACCGCGACGGTGCGATCGAGGAGTCTGATTACGAGATCGCCGCCGGCCGGATGGTTGGCCTCAGCGGGCTCCAGCCCGGGTCCCCGGAGTACGCACAGCTGCATCGCCAGCTCGTGGAGGGCGGCTGGCAGCTGCTCCGGCAGTTCGACGGCGACAGCGACGGTCGCGTCACCCTGGAGGAGGCGCTCGCCGGCTTCGACGGGCTGCACGCCGACTCACAGCGCTTCCACAAGGTCATCATCGAGCCGTCGTACAGCTTCTTCGACCTCATCGACGCCGACCACGACGGCCGGATCACAGCCGCCGAGCACCACGCCTTCCTCGTCGCGATGACCGTCGACCCCGCGCGCGCCGCAGCGGCGTTCCCACATCTGGACGCCGACGGCGACGGCTTCCTGTCCCGCGAGGAGTACGTCCAGCTGATGGAGGAGTTCTACACCTCCGACGACCCGGACTCGGCCGGCAGCTGGCTCCTGGGCAAGGCCGATCAAGGGGTGTAGCGGAAGGTCGCCGGCGAGACGTTTTCCCGGCACACGTCGTTGACGCACTCCGACCAGTAGTCGGTGCCGGGCTCGACCTGGTACCGCCGTGAGGGCTGCCACGCCGTCGTCCGGAACGGGGCGCCGTGGTTGCTCACCTTGACGTTCCGCCGCTCGCCGGCGACCACGAGTTCCAGTTCGAGCAGCCACTCCACGGTGCCGGTGGTGCTCGCTACCAGCTGGAACACCTCGGTCTCGCCCTTTTGCAGCGTGAAACCGAACAGCGGCAACCGCCCTTCGGCCTTCGCCGCGTACACGGCCGCCGGTCGCTTCGCGTCGAGGTCGATGACCACGTCCCGCACCTCGGTCGCGCCCTGCGGGCCGCCGCACCGGATCTCGACGCCCGCGGGCTCCGGGGTCGCGCTGCGACGGACCACGTGCGCCCACAGCTTGTCGATCAGGATGCCCTGGTCGGCGAGCCCCTGGACGGAGAACCGGACCCGGGTGTCTTTCTGGTCGGTGCCGCCCTGGCGGTGTGCCCAGTCGACGATGCCGGGGCAGTCACCGGGCGGGGGTTCGGCCGGCTGGGCGTCCGGCGGCAGCGCGACGCGAAACTGCACATCCGCCCAGGCCTCGACGGTGGCCGGATTGCCGACGACGTTCACCGCGATCGGGTTGGGGTCATCGCCGTCCAACGCCTTGGTCACGAAGATCGTGACGGGGGTGCCGATCGCCGCCGCGGCCACGGTGCCCGCCACGAACCGCCAGACGGGGGTGAACCACGCGAAGCGTCCAGGCTTGGGCTCGCGCGGAGTTGGGGCTACGCGCCGGCGTCGCGCCACGACCCCACCAGCTTCCCCTCGGGTACCGACCACACGTAGCCGTCCTTGCCGGCCTTGCTGAGCAGGTGCCGTCCGTCCTCTGTGAACGTCAGCGTCGGCGGGCCGGCGCCCTCACCGGACCCGGGTGGCTTCCACCGCTTCACCTCGGTGGGACCGCTGACCGTCCACATCGAGATCGAGCCGTCCCGCGCGCCGAACGCCACGTGGCGTCCCGCCCGGTCGACGGCGGCCAGCTCGCCCCGGCAGCCGCACGGCACCCAGTCGAACGTCTGCGACCGTGTCGACCAGAGCAGGAAACCGTCTTCGCCGGCGGCCACGACCTTGGCGCCGCCGTCGAACACCGCCAGCTCGCTCGCGTACCAGATTTTGCCCGGGTCGCTCGACACCTCGATGTACGGGGGATACGGCGACGTCACCGGGCGCTCGGTGCGGACGTCGAACACCACGAACCGGCCGTTGCGGGCCTTGTCGAACTCCTCCACCACCAGGTGCGCCCCGTCTCCGGAGAAGCGCGGCTTGGTCAGGTGGTCGCCGCCTATCGGGTACATCACGGCGTGCGGGTCCTTCGTGGCGAAGTCGTAGAGGACCACCGCGTCCTGGACACCGACCGCAAGACGCTGGCCGTCCGGGGAGAACTCGGCGCCGACCTGCCAGTCCGATCCGGTGCCGAACCAGTCGAATTCCGTACCGCTGGCCGTGCGGATGACGACCCGGTCGCCGTCGCCGGTCACCGAGTACCGCCCGTCGGGGCTGATCTGGGCGCCACCCAGGATCTGGCGCGCCCGGTCGATTTCCGGGTCGGTCGGCGGGTCGGCGGTGGGCGGTGCGCTCGGTGATGGTGTGGTGATGACGTCGGTGCCGTCGAGTGGTGCCGGCTCGTCGGGCGAACCGCAGCCGACCAAGCACAGCGAAACGGCCACAGTGGACACGGTGGCCAACCCCAGGACCCTCACCGCGCCAGCAAACCAGACCCCCTCCGCGTGTTCAAGCCGCCCTCACAACGTGATCAAGCCGCGCGGCGGTCGTCGTAGCGGGCCTCGATGGGGCCGGGGAAGCCGCGGATCAGGCGCAGGCGGGGCGGAGCGGCCGGCTCGCTCGCGGGCTCCGGTTCGAAGGTGGCGCGCCAGCGGGAGCCGCTCGCGGGCGGTTCGCTGGGGGCGGCGCCGCGCCGGGAGAGGTACAGGATGATCGCGTAACCGGCGACGATGATCGAGTGGCTGAGGACGCGCGCGACGTCGACGCGGCCGCTGATCAGGTCGTTGACGGTCAGCAGGGTGAGCACCGCGACGAACGCGGTCAGGGTCGGGACGATCCCGGTGGGGCGGGTGCGCCGCCACGCGATCCAAGCGAACCCGGCGCCGACGGCGACGTTCCACGCGGCTGACTCGTGCCACAGGTGCCCGGCGGGCTCCCCGGTGACGCTGTGCAGGTGTGCCGCGGCGGCGAAGCCGCTGATCTGAGCCGCGCCGAGCAGGAACTGCGCGACGCCGAGCGCACCGAGCAGTACCCGGAGGACCGCCACCAGACGCCGGCCGCGCGGGCGTGCGGCCGGCGTGGGGATATTGGCCAGGATTGTACTTGTAAGGTCGATATCGTCCGGTACTGCCGAGGTGCGCGTCAGCCGGGTGACCTGGGCCGCGGCCTCGAACCAGGTGGCGCAGTCCAGGCAACTGGCCAGGTGCGCGTCGGTCGCGGGGCGCTCGGCCGGGTCGTCCTCACCGTCCAGCCGCGCCGACAGCGATTCCCGGAAGTCATCACACCTCATGACTGGATTGTCGGTCATCAGGCGCGTTTGGTTCCCGACGGCCCGAGATCAGACCGGCGCCCGTGTTCAGACCGGCGACTCAGCGGTCCCAGCGGTCGGCGGGCTGGCACTCGCGCGGGTCCGGGTCCGTCGTCTCCGTACGGTCCTTCCGATACACCACGGTGCCGGCCGGGTCGACGTAGCAGTGCTCGTAGTCGCTCTGGCGGTTGAAGAGCGGCCGCCGGTCGATCTCGTTGCCATCCCGGTCGTAGCTGACGAGCCGCGCGTCCGGGCGTACCGGCGTGCCGTCGCTGATGAGGCCGAACGCGCCGTCTTGCAGCCGCGCGGCGGTGGTGTGCCCATCGCCATAGTCGAGCAGCAGCTTGTCCACGCGGGCGCTGGCACGCCCGATGACCGTCACGTCGCCGCCGTCGACGTCGCTCGACGTACCGCCGAGGCGCTGGATCGGGCCGGGCAGCCACTCCCTCTGCGGGGCGCTCCAGATGTCGGATCGGGAACCGCCCGTCACCTCCATCGAGGGCTCCTTCCGTACGCTGCAGCTGTAGAACCCGTCGTCGGTCAGGAACAGCAGCGCCGAGTCGTACTCACGCTGCGTGGCGACCGCCACGTCGTCCAGCGTGACCTGTACCGAATCGGCCTGGTCGCGGTTCCACTCCAGGCACTGGTCGGCCGCCTTGCGCAGATTCGGTGACAGCTCCGACGCCGACATCGCCATCGACATCGCCGACACGCCCCAGTCGCTGTCACCGTTCCATCGGATGGCCCCGACGGTGCCGGCCGCCACGGCCGTCACCGCCGCCACCAGCACCAGCCGGCGCGCGGTGTGCCGCTCGGGGTGCTGGACGCTGTCGAGCACCCGCGCGCGGATGCGCTCCTGCCGGCCAGCGGGCAGGTCGCGCTCGCCGGGCGGGTCGAGGATGTCGTTCATCGTTCTTCCTCCTGGGACTCGGCCACCATGCGGGCCAGGCGGGCGCGGGCGCGGCTCACTCGGGAGCGGACCGCGCCTTCGCCGACGCCGAGGATCGTCGCGGCCTGCGGGTAGGGGACACCGGACCAGACGCAGAGCGCGATGGCCTCGCGTTCGGCCCGGGGGAGCTGGCGCACGAGCGCCAGCAGCGCGGTCATGCGGCGTTCGTCGTCGAGGCGCGCGGGCACGTCGTTGGCCGGATCGGGTACCGCCTCCGGCTCAGGCGGCACCCGGCGCAGCAGTGCCTGCCACCGCCGCGCCGACCGGCGTTCCGTGCGTGCGGTGTTGGTCGCCACGACGAGCAGCCAGGGCAGCGTGGAGCCGTCCACCACCCGAGCCGCTTTCCGGCGCCGCCAGGCGGTCACGAACGTCGCCTGGGTGACCTCCTCGGCCGCGCTCCACGAGCCGGTGAGCCGGAACGCGTGGTTGTACACCGCCCGCGAGTGCCGCTCGAAGAGTTCACCAAAGGCGCTGTGGTCGCCGAGGGTGCAGGCCGACCAGAGCTGCTCATCGGTTGGAGCCATCGACGTGGTCACACCTCTTTATGGCCGGCGGGCACAACCGTGTCGCATTCGCCGAGAGCACCCAAGCAGACCAGCCTCCTAGGACGCCTTAGAGGTAGTGACCCTGACCCCGTCTCTTGAGCACTCGCTCAAACGAGTGCTACCGTGCTTTTGAGCGAGCGCTCAAGTGCACGGGGGTGGATGCGATGGCGCGCTGGATACTGGCCGGCCTGGTGGGGCTCTTCGGTGTGACGGTGTTCCTTCTGGCCGTGCGTGACGGGCGGGCCGACAGCGCGTTGCTGTTCGTCGGGCTGCCCGTCCTGCTGGCGGTCGGGCTCGTGCTGATGCCGGGCCGCACCACGCACGGCCGGGTCTTCTCGGTGACCACCGTCGGCCTGCTGCTCGCGGCGGTCGTCCTCCACGAGGGCGCGATCTGCGTCGCACTCGCGGCCCCTCTCGTGTACGCGGTCGCGCACGGCGCCGTTGCGCTGCTGAACTGGGCCGAGCGGCCCGAGAAGCGGTACGCGCTGCTGCCGATCCCGTTACTGCTGGTGCTGGCGCTGGAAGGTACGGGTGCGCGGCTGGATCCGGAGCAGGCGGTGACGGTGACCCGGACGGTCGCGCTGAGCGCCGACGAGGTGGCGCGGCGGCTCACGGACGGACCGGGGCCGGCGGCGGTGCGTTCGGTGCCGCTGCGGATGCTCGGCGTCCCCCTGCCGGAGCGGATCGAGGGGAGAGGGCTCTCGCCCGGCGACCGCTGGATGTTCCACTACCCGGGCAGCGCGCACGGGTCGGGCGGTCACACCATCACCGAGGTGGTCGAGGCCGCGCCGGGGCGGGTCGAGTTCCGCGTCGTCGAAGACTCCGCCATCACGGCGCGCTGGCTCGTCTGGCGCAGCGCGACCGTGCGGTGGAAGGCGGTGGGGGAGCGCACCGAGGTGCGACTGTCCATCGTGTACACCCGGCGCCTGGACCCGTCGTGGTACTTCGGCCCGGTACAGCAGGTGCTGATGCGCGAAGGCGCCGGCTATCTGCTCGACGCCATGGCACTGCGGTGACCGAGTCAACCGGCGCTCGCCTCCGCTCACGCGGGTCATGCGCCTCAAAGCCGCCCTGTAGCCGACAGTCGCTACGGTCGCTGCGCTCCCTCCGCTTTGTGTCGGCTGCGGGCGGCGGCGCATGACCGCCGCGCGGTACCTCTGCCTCATCGTGCCGGGGCTGGCCGCGATGGCGCGATGGCGGCCCGGTCGCGACGGGGCCGCCACGCTCCTCGCCTTTGTGGCGGCGGCCGTGGGCATCGCGGCGTTGGGCGAGGTGGCGCGGTTCGCCGGGTGGTACGGGTTCGCGGCCGTCGACGGCGCGTTCCGCGGCCTGCCGGTGGACCTGTGGCTCGGCTGGGCGGTGCTGTGGGGCGCGATTCCCGTGCTGTACCGGCGGTTCGTGCCGTTGCCCGTCGCGCTCGGTCTGCTGCTGTGGCTGGACGCGGTCGCGATGCCGGCCCTCGACCCGCTCGTCTGGCTCGGCCCGCACTGGCTGATCGGTGAGACAGTAGGGCTGCTGCTCGTCGCGCTGCCCGCGCAGCTTCTCGGCCGCTGGACCGCCGACCGGCGCCACCTCGGGGCGCGCGCGGTGCTCCAGGTCGCCGTGTTCGCGGCGGTCACGCTGTGGCTCGTGCCCAGCGTCGCGTTCGAGCTGGGCGACGGCTCGTGGGCGCACCTGACGGGACCGTCGCTGTTTCCCTTGGCGCAGGTCGGGCTCCTGGTCGCGACGCCCGCGCTGATGGCGGTGCGCGAGTTCGTGGTCCGGGGCGGCGGCACACCGTACCCATGGGATCCACCGGTGCGGTTGGTGACCACCGGCCCGTACTCCTATCTCGCCAATCCGATGCAGCTCAGCGCCGTCGCGCTGCTCGTGCTGCTCGCGGCCGGCACGCGCAGCGCGACGCTCGGCGCGGTGGCGCTGGCGACCGCCGCGTTCGGCGCGGGCGTCGCGCGCCCGCACGAACACCACGACCTCGAAGTCAGGCACGGCGAGCGGTGGCGCGAATACCGGCGGTCCGTGCGGGACTGGCGTCCGCGCTGGACGCCGTACCGTGCCGGTCCGCCCGCGGTGCTGTGGCTGGACGAAGGGTGCGAGGCGTGCCGCGGCGTGTGGCGGTTCCTGGAGCGGCGGCGCCCGCGCGGCCTCACCCTGGCACCCGCGCACGAGCATCATCCGCCGCTTTGGCGATCCCTGTACGCCGACGGCGGCCACGAGGAACGGGGGGTGGCCGCCGTCGCGCGGGCGTTGGAGCACCTGAGCCTCGGCTGGGCCACGGTCGGGTGGTTGCTGCGGCTGCCCGGCGCCGCTTGGCTTGCGCAACTCGTCACCGATGCGATGATTGCGGCACCGCACATGGCCGCGCCGCTCTCTGACACGGTGCTACGAAACAGCGGAGACCGAGACAGCGCACGGGGGAGCGGATGTCGAACGACACCAAGCAGCGGCTGCTCGACGGCGCGATAGACGCGATCCGCACCCACGGCATCGCCGGCGTCTCCGCCCGCACGATAGCGGCCTCCGCCGGAGTCAACCAGGCGCTGGTGTTCTACCACTTCGGCAGCGTCGACGAGCTGCTCTCCACCGCCTGCACCATCAGCACGGCGGCGCGTGTCGAGCGGTACGCCGAAGCCTTCGCCGAGGTCGGTTCGCTGCGCGAGCTGCTCGACGTCGGCCGCACCCTGCACGCCGAGGAACGCGGGCTCGGCAACGTGGCGGTACTCGCCCAACTGCTCGCCGGCGCGCAAGCCGACCCGAAGCTGGGCGCACCGGTCGCCGCCGCGCTGCGCCTCTGGATCGACCAGATCGAGCCGGTACTCAGCCGCCTGCTGGCCGGATCGCCGTTCGCGGACGTCGCCGACGTGCCCGGCCTGGCGCGCGCGGTGTCGGCGGCGTTCATCGGGCTGGAGCTGTTCGAAGGGGTGGACTCCGACGGGGCGCGGCACGCGCTGGACGCCCTCGAACAGCTGGCGGTGCTCGTCGAGGTCGTCGACGAACTCGGTCCGGTCGCCCGTCGCGCCCTGCGTGCGAAGGTCACCCGCGCCTCCGCCCGCCGCTGACGCTCTGCTCAGGGCCGGTACGCTTCCAGGTCCGAGCGGCTTGAAAGGCGGGACATGGCTGACGACGACCTGCGGTGGGACGCGCTGGTGCACCCGGATCCGGCTCCGGCCGGGCACACCGTGCTGGCGCTGGCGCCGGACCCGTCCGGTGGGCTGCCGCTGGTCTCGTGGCTCGGTGTCGCGGGCGGCGACGGCGCCTCGTGGGCGGCGACCGCCGGGGCCGGCGCCGGCTCGCTGCTGCCCGAGCAGGCCCACGGCTGGTACGTGCGGCCGGGGTTGCGCGGCCACCGCCTCGGCACCGCTACTGCGGCCGGCTCTCCTCCAGCCGGGCTGGACTGGTCCACGGTGTTTCGCACCACGGCTGTCACGACCGACGGCACGCTGCTGCGGGTGAGCGCCACCGACGAGGCGGCCGGGCTGGCGCTCGCGACCGAGGCCGAGTCGCTGCCCGGTGGAGCGCTGCGGCTGCGGCACACCGTCACCAACACCGGCGACTCGCCGTACATTGTGGACGGTCTGGAGGTCGTGCTGCCGTTGCCCGAGCACCTGACCGAGGTGCTCGACTTCACCGGCCGCTGGGCGCGGGAGCGGGTGCCGCAGCGGCACGAGCTCACCGACGGGCTGTACCTGCGCGAGAACCGGCGCGGCAAGACCGGCCTCGACGCGGCGACGATGATCGTGGTCGGCACGCCCGGCTTCGGCTTCGAGCGCGGCGAGGTCATCGGCGTGCACGTGGCGTGGAGCGGAAACAACGTGTACCGGGTGGAGCGCAGCGGCGCCTCCCCGGCCACCGCTGGCGGGGGTGAGCTGCTGCTGCCCGGCGAGCTGATCCTGGCGCCCGGCGACTCGTACAGCTCGCCGTGGCTGCACGTGGCCGCCTCCCGCGACGGGCTCGACGGACTCGCGGCCGCCTTCCACGGGTACCAGCGGTCGTTGCCGGCCCACCCGAGCGGCCCCCGCCCGGTCAACCTCAACGTGTGGGAGGCCGTCTACTTCGACCACGACCTGGCGCGGCTTCGCGAACTCGCCGACATCGCGGCCTCGATCGGCGTCGAGCGGTACGTGCTGGACGACGGCTGGTTCCGTGGCCGGCGCGACGACAAGGCCGGGCTCGGCGACTGGTACGTGGACGAGGGCGTCTGGCCGGACGGGCTGGGCCCGCTCATCGACCACGTACGCGGGCTGGGCATGGCGTTCGGCCTGTGGTTCGAGCCGGAGATGGTGAACCCGGACTCCGACCTGTATCGCCAGCACCCCGACTGGATCCTGTCGACGGGCGGGCGCACCCCGTTGCTGCAGCGCAACCAGTACGTGCTGGACCTGTCGCGCCCCGAGGTCGTCGACTACCTGATCGAGCGCATCGACGCCGTACTGTCCACATACGACATCTCGTACGTGAAATGGGACCACAACCGCGACCTGCTGGAGGCCGGCTCGGCGGCCCGCGGCGGCGCCCCAGCGGTACACGGACACACCCTCGGCTTCTACCGGCTCCTCGACGAGCTGCGCGCCCGCCACCCCGGCGTCGAGTGGGAGTCGTGCGCGTCCGGTGGCGGGCGGGTCGACATCGGCGTACTGGAACGCGTCCAGCGGGTGTGGACCTCCGACATGACCGACGCCAAGTCCCGGCAGGCCATCCAGCGCTGGACCGTCCAGCTCGCGGCCCCTGAGTACCTGGGCGCGCACATCGCGTCGCCCGAGTCGCACCAGACCCACCGGGTGTTCCCGCTGGACTTCCGGGCCGCGACCGCCCTCTTCGGCCACTTCGGCATCGAATGGGACCTGACCAGTACCGACGTCGACGAGCGCGCCGCGCTGGCCGAGTGGATCGACATCTACAAGACCCACCGTGACCTGCTGCACAGCGGGCGCGTGGTCCGCCTGGACTCGCCCGACCCGGCGGTGTGGGCGCACGGCGTGATCGCGGCGGACGGGCGGCGGGCGCTGATGGCCCATGTACAGATGGACGAGTCCGAGTCGGAGCGCCTGCCGTACCTACGCGTGCCGGGACTGGCGCCGGGCCGGTACGAGGCGCGCTGGCTCAGGCCGGTGACCCGAGGCGGCGCCTACCCCGGCGACATCGACCCGGTGGGCCCCGCGGGCGAGGCGGCAGTGGACGCCGAGGTCCTATCCGCCCGAGGCCTCCCCATGCCCCGCCGCGCCCCAAACACCGTAACCCTAGTTTCCATAACCCCCGCCTAACCCCGCCCCGCTCCGCTTCTCGTCGATCAAGGGCGAATGCACGTGGTTCGATCTCCTTTCGCGTGTATTCGCCCTTGATCCATGCGATCGCCCTTGATCGACGGCCCTTCGCGACGGCGATGACCGCCGCGCGACCGCATCGCGCGGGGGTGGATGCCGCATCTTCGGCGAAGATGCGGCATCCTGGTCGCTCTGAGGCCGCAACATCCCCGAACTTGTCGTAACGCCGTCGCGCGACGCTTGCTGTGGATCCAGACGTCATGTTCAAGACCAGGATCGAGCTTTGGGCTACCGCGATGCGCGTCGCGCGCCAGACCGTCGCTCCCGCAGCCTCACCCTCCGCGATCCACGATCGACCCGGGCGATGCCTTCGCTCGACGCGCCTTGCGGTGGCCGCGACCGGAGCAGCGAGCAACCCCGGCCCGCAACGAGCAGCGGCGCACGCGCGCTTCCGCCGCCGATCAAGGGCACTCGCATGGATCAAGGGCGAATGCACGCGGTTTAGCGATCCAACCACGTGCGTTTGCCCTTGATCGGCGGGTGCGGCGTGGCGACACGCCGTGCCGGGCTGGCCTGGGGGCGGACGCGCGCGGAGAAGAGATCTAACCATGTGCGTTCGCCCTTGATCGGCGGGAGGCGGCGCGCAGGGAGGGCGGGCGTACATGATCGGAGGGGCGTGTGGGTAAGCCCAAGGGAGCACCCCCTTGGAGGTTGACATGATCGGCAAGGCCCTTGGACGTTGGGCACTGATCGCGATCGCCGTGCCGCTGGTGGCAGCGGGTGCGCGGCAGATCGGACACGCCGTCGAGCAGCGGCGCGGCTCGTCGCGGGCCACGCGCATGCTGCATCGCGGTGCGGACACCCTGCAGCGCCTTGGCGGGCGCAAGCGCAGGCGCCGGTTCGGCTTCCGCTGACCGGCGAATTCGCCGCGGGCGGCTGGCGTCGATCCCCCCTCGATGCCGGCCGCCCGCGCGGCGCGCCCATCCCGCCCAAAGCGCTCTTGAGCTACCGCGGCGTTCGTCGTGCGCGAGACCGCTGCTCCCGCGGCCTCGCCCTTCGCGGCTACACAACCCGGTGAGCGTGACCAGCCGCGGCGGGCGAGGCCGCGGGAGCTACGGTCTGGAGCGCGGCGGGCATCGCGGCAGCTCAACTCTCGATCGTGGTCCTGAGCCTCTAGCCGGGCTTGTCGCGGGCGGGGATGATGGGGCGGCGGGTGCCCCTCGGTGGTGGAAACGGGGTGCCGCGTGGGTGCGGAGTCGTGCGGGCCGCCGCCGGCGCGTTCGCGATGTGGCCGTGGCCGGAGCGGGTGCCCATCTGAGGTGTCCCTTCAGCTCAGGAAAGCGCTTTCCTGTGACCATAGGGCTCGCGTAGTCAGCTGTCAACGCGCAGGAAGTCGAGCAGAATCTCGTTTACCTCGTCCGGGCGCTCGATGCTCGGCAGGTGGCCCGCCCAGGGCAGCTCGATGTGGCGGGCGTCGGGCAGTTCGGCCGCCAGCCGGGTGGCGATCTGGCCGAAGTCGACGAGGTCCCGGGCGCCCGAGACCAGCAGCGTGGGTGCCGTGATCGCGCCGAGGTCGTACTCGGCCCGGATCGGTGCCACGTCGGGCGCGGCCAGCTGCACCATGAACGCGTGCCGCTGCATCGCGCGGACCGCCTCGCGGGTCTGCTCGGTGGCGTCCGGCGTCAGCCAGGTTCGCACGTTCAGCTCGGTGGCCGCGTCGGCGTCGCCGGCCTCCAGGAGCGCGTCTTCCCGCTCGCCGAACGCCCGCAGCTCCGCGCTCGGCTCGTGCCCGGCCATCGCGGTGCACAGCAGCGCCAGCGCGGACACCCGCGACGGCCAGCGCGCGGCCACCTCCAGCGCCACCCGCCCGCCGCCGGACGCGGCCACCAGCGCCACCCGGTCGGCACCGAGCGTGTCGAGCAGCTCGGCGACGTCCTCCGCGTCGCTGTACGGCTCGGCGGGCACCGGGGAGTCGCCGTAGCCGCGCAGGTCGCAGCGCACCGCACGGAATCCGGCGCCGGCCAGCGCGGGTAGCTGTGGGTCCCACATCCGCCGGTCGCACACCGTGGAGTGCAGCAGGAGCAGTGCTGAGCCGTCGCCGGCCACGTCATGAGCGAGAGTCACCGCAACACCCTACGACGGGCGGGACAGGCCGGCGTCGCGGGCAAGAAGCGCCGCCTGTACACGGTTTTCGCAGTCGAGCTTCACGAGTACCCGGCTGACGTAGGTTTTCACGGTTGGCTCGCTCATGCCCAGGCGCCGGCCGATCTCGGCGTTCGACAGGCCCTCGGCGACCAACGAAAGCACATCCGCCTCGCGTGGTGCGAGCCCCGCCAAGCGGTCGGTGGCCGCGCGGCGGCGCCCGGCGGCGGACGGGCCGACCATGCCGAGCACCATCCGGGTCACCTCGGGGGACAGGTACGCGTCGCCGCGGTGCGCCGCCCGGACCGCGCCGATCAGTTCGTCGGGAGCGCAGTTCTTCAGCACGAAGCCGGCGACGCCACCCTCCAGGGCACGCAACACGTTTGGCTCCGCGCCGTACGAGGTCAGCATGACCGTGCGCAGATCCGGCTTGACGCGGCGCAGTTCCTCCGCTGTGGACAGTCCATCTAGTACCGGCATCTGGATGTCGATGAGCGCGACGTCGAGGTGGTGCCGCAGGGCTTGCGTCACGGCGGAACGGCCATCGGACGCCTCCGCCACGACCGCGATGTCGCCCGCCGACTCCAGCACCGTGCGGATGCCCGCCGTGATCAGTGGTTCGTCGTCGACGACAAGCACCCGGATCACCCCTTGACCCCCAGCATCAGGCTGGCGGGCAGGACCACGAGGACGAGTACCGCCGCGGCGGTGCCGAGCAACGCCGGGCGAACCGGGGACGCTTTTGGCGCGGCCGGCGTGGCGGGCAGCATCGCGGTCAGCCGGAACCGGCCGTCGGCGTACCCGTGACGCAGCAGCCCGCCCGCGAGGCGTACCCGCTCATCCAGACCGGGAAGGCCGCGCCTGCCGCCCGCGGCGGCCGAGCTCGACGGCGCTGGGTTCGCGACGGTGACGAGGAGCGTGTCGCCCTCGCCGCGCAGGCTTACCGACACCGGCTGGCCGGGTGCGTGCTTCGCGGCGTTGGTCAGTCCTTCCTCGACCACGCGGTAGGCGGTTTCGCTGACGGCGGGCGGCTGCTCGGGTTCGACCGTCACGGGCACTCCGGCGTCACGAAACTGAGTCACCAACACACCAATGTCGACAGTGTCATGTGGACCGCGCAGAGCACCGATCACGCCGTACAGCTCCGTCATGGCCTCGCGTGCGGCGGTGCCGAGCTGATGGACGGCGCGCCGCTGCTCCGCCGGCAGCGGTGTCACCTCGAGCGCCGCCGCCTGTATCGACACCAGGCTGAGCCGGCGACCGAGCGAGTCGTGCATGTCGCGCGCGATGCGCAGCCGCTCGGCCAGGCGGGCCTGGTCACTGAGCGCGGACATCAGCCGCTCCTGCTGCGTGACGTACCGGCCGACGACCGCCGGCAGCGCGACGAACACCAGGTAGACGACGATGGTCTGGGGGACCGCGCGCGGATCCGCCGGGCGTATCGCGAGATGCGCCGCGAGGCCAACCGCGCCGACAGCGACCAGCGCGCGCTTTGACGAGCCGCGCCCTGCGCGGTAGGCGGTCCAGACCAGGACGGCGTACCCGCCAGCGGTGGCCGCGCCGAGCAGCAGCGCGCCACCGAACCCGGCGAGCCGCTGCCGGTACCCGAGAATCACCGTCGCGGCGAACAGCGCCACCACCCACAGGTGGCCGATGCCGTGTACGGCCACGAGCAGCGCGGTGTCGACGGCGACCACGGCGGCGGCGAGGATGTGTCGGCTCACGCCTGAAGGGTACGTGCGTCAACCTTCGTCGGCGCGGATCGCGACTTTCGTGGACTGCCGGCGGCCGTCCGCGTTCCTAGCGTGGTGTGGGTGATCGAAGTGTGTGACCTCAGCAAGAGGTATGGGCGGGTGGTGGCGGTCGATGGGCTGTCGTTCACGGTGCGTCCCGGTGTGGTGACAGGGTTTCTCGGGCCGAACGGCGCCGGTAAGTCCACGACGATGCGCATGATGCTCGGGCTCGACCGCCCGAGCGGTGGCGACGTGCGCATCGACGGCGAGCGGTACCGGGACATGCGCCATCCGTTACGGCGCGTGGGCGCTCTGCTGGAGGCGAAGTCGGTGCACGGCGGCCGCAGCGGGTTGAACCACCTGCTGTGGCTGGCGCAGACGAACGGGATCGCGCGGTCGCGGGTCCGCACCGTGCTGGAACAGGTGGGCATCGCCGACGTGGCCGGCCGGCGTGCGAAGGCGCTGTCACTGGGCATGGGACAGCGGCTGGGCATCGCGGCCGCGCTGCTCGGTGACCCGCCGGTGCTCCTGTTTGACGAGCCAGTCAACGGGCTGGACCCCGAGGGCGTCGTGTGGGCCCGCGAACTGTTCCGCGGCTTGGCCGCCGAGGGGCGCACCGTGTTCGTCTCCAGTCACCTGATGACCGAGATGGCGATGACCGCCGACCACCTCGTGGTGGTGTCGCGGGGGCGGTTGCTGGCCGATACCACCGTCTCCGAGTTCGTAGCTGAGAGCGGCACCGACTCCCTGGAGGCCGCGTTCCTGCGGCTCACCGCGGGAGGCGCCCGATGATCGCCGCGGAGTGGACAAAAATCAGGTCCGTCCGGTCCAGCTTGTGGACACTGCCGCTCACCGTCGTGCTCAGTGGCGCGCTCGGGTACCTGCTGGCGCTGAGCGTCCGATCAGGCGGCGGCCAGGCGTTCGAGAAGGACCCGCTGATGATCGCCTTCCTGCCGCTGACGCTCGGGCAGTTGCCGCTGGTGGTGTTCGGCGTGCTCGCGATGACCAGCGAGTACTCCACCGGCACGATCCGGGCCTCGCTCGCCGCGATTCCGGACCGGGCCCGGTTCTTCGCCGCGAAGGTGGCCGCCACGACGCTCGTGGCCGCGGCGGTCGCGGTGGTGGCCGTGCCGGTCACGTTCCTCACGGCGCAGGCCGGGCTGGGCAGGTCGCTCACCGTCGACGGCTGGACGCAGGCGGTCCTCGGCGCGTGCCTGTACCTGCCGTTGATGACCGCGTTCGCGCTGGGCGTGGCGACGATGCTGCGCAGCAGCCCGCTCGCCATGGGCATCCTGCTGCCGGTGCTGTTTCTCGGCTCGCAGGGGCTCGGCAACATCCCGAAGGTGCGCGAGGTGACCCAATTCCTGCCGGACCAGACCGCGTGGGTCATGCTGCACCTGGCCGGCCCGCAGGACGAGGACCGGTGGGCGCGGGACTACGGGGCGTGGAGCGGCATGGGGCTGCTCGTGCTGTGGGTGGCGGCCGCGCTCCTCGGCGGATACGCGGTCCTGCGTCAGCGCGACGCCTGAGCGGCCACCCACTGCGCCACGGTATCGTCGCGAACCGCGGCGTACAGCGCCTTCGCCTTGACCGTGTCGGGCTCGACGACGCTCTGACCGTCTACAGTGGCCGTGCCGGTGCTGGGGCTGGTGAGAAACGTGATGTCGTTGGCGCGCAGGTCGCGCAGGGCGAGTGCGGTGTCGACCAGGTCGAAGTCCTCATCCACGGTCACCGACCTCGTGACCGCCTGAAGGAAAGCGTTGAGCCGCACCGGGTCCGTGAGCGTCCCGGTGCTGGCCGCCTTGTCCATCAAGGCTTTCAGGAACGCCTGCTGGTGCTTCTCGCGGGTAAAGTCGCCATCCTTGAACTGGTACCGCTGCCGCACGTAGTCGAGCGCCTCGGCACCGGTGAAATGGTGCTCGCCCTTGGTGAACTTCCGGTACGGCGGGTGGATGGAGGTGATGCTCTGATCGACGTACATGTCGACGCCGCCGAGCGCGTCGGTGATCCGCGCGAACCCGGCGAAGTCCACCAGCACCACATGGTCGATCCGCACCCCGGTGTACCTCTCCACCGTCTGCACCACCAGCGGCGTCCCGCCCCACGCGTAGGCGGCGTTGATCTTCGCCTTGGTCCCGCCGTTCCTGCCGTCCGCCGACTCCGGCACGTACACCCACGTGTCGCGCGGTATGGAGATCGAGTAGGCATGCTGATGGTCGGCGTCGACGTGCACCAGCATGATCGTGTCGGTGCGCGAGTCGGTCGTGCTGTCCGGGTCGCGAGAGTCGCTGCCGAGCACGAGAATGTTGAGCGCTCCGGTGACGGTCTCGGTAGGCCGCTCACTGGGCAGCCCGGCAAACGCGTTGGTGCGTGCGAGGTGGTGGTCGAGCGACCGCCCGTACGCCCACGCGGCCCCCAGACCCCCGCCGGCCAGCAAAAACACCACTGCCAGCGTGATAACCAGAGCGCGACGCTTCACGCTGCGCACGGTATGCCGGATTCCTGAACGCAACCTGTGCGGCAACGCAGCGTTACCTGAGTACCCCCTCTTCCGCCCCGCCACCGCCCGTCCCGCGCGGCGCTGCCGCGTTCGGCGCGCGCACCGCGCCGCCCGCCCTCTTCCGCCGATCAAGGGCGAATGCACGCGGTTGGATCTCTTTCCGCGTGTGTTTGCCCTTGATCGATGCGAATGCCCTTGATCGGCGCGGCCTGGCCGTGCTCCGCACCCGCGGACCTTGGCCGGCGCGGCGCCGCCGCGCTGGTGGAGCCTGTCCGGGCGTGCCGGTCTTGCGGCGGTGGGTGGAGGGGACATTTTCGGGGATTTTGCGGCGTCGCCGCCTTCCGGAGGCCGCGTTTTCGCGGATATTGCGGCAACGTCACGACGGCAGGCCCGCCGCGCGGATTGGGACAATCTGGTCGGTGAGCGGCGTCCAAACGATCTATTCCAAGGGATATCGGGCTACCCCGATGCCCGCCGCGTGCTGCCCGGCATCGTGAGCCGCGTCGCCGTTGCTGGCTCCTTGCTCGACGACACGAGGTTAGTGTCTACATCGGACGCTGGATGTGCGGCGCGGCGAGTGCGACCGGGAGTGCCGTTTCGCAGAACGCGGAAACTTCGTGGATTCCGCTGTGGACGATTGTGACGGGTCCTAGTTTGGGGGAATGTTGGTGGTGACGACGGATGGCCTTCCTGGGTACCGGATCCACGCGGTGCTGGGCGAGGTGGTCATTTCGTTGCCGCGTACTCGCAATGCGTTCGCCGAGGGCGTGAAGTCGTTGCGAGGGGGTCGGTTCGACCCCGCGGCGAGCCAGCATCTGCTGCGCTGGCGGACGGAGGCCATCGAGTACCTGCGTGCCGCCGCCCGTCAGCGTGGCGCCAACGCGGTCATCGGGATGCGATTCGACCACCGCGAGGTCGGTACGACGTGGATGGAGCTGTGCGCGTACGGCACCGCGGTGGTCGTGTCGCCTTTGACCGAGTCAGGGGAGTGAGCGCAGAGCTACGTTATCGCGGCCCGGTCGATCGCGGTGAGCAGGTCGGTGAGCGCGTAGTTTCCGTCGTACCGTACGCCGTTGAGGAAGAACGCCGGCGTGCCGACGATGCCGCTGCGCACGCCGCTGCTGAAGTCTCGCCGCACCCTTGACAGGTAGTGGCGGCCGTTCAGGGCGCGGCCCACGTGCTCGACGTCCAGCCCGATCCGGTCCACGGCCAGCGCCAGGTTCAGCGGCTTGAGCTGGTCCTGGTGGGCGTACAGCCAATCGTGCATCTGCCAGAAGTGGCCGCGGGCGCCCGCCGCCTCCGCGGTCTCGGCGGCCAGTTCCGCGTACGGGTGCAGGTCGGTCAGCGGAAAGTGCCGGTACACGAAGGCGACGGTGGTGGGGCGCTGCCACATCACCTCCTGCACGATCGCGTGTACCGATGCGGATTGCCGGCACTGGTAGTCGCCGTACTCGACGAGCGTCACCGGCGCGCGGGTACTGCCCAGGATGTGGTCTTCGTCGGTGACCGGCCCGCGCAGGCGGCTGGTCGTGATCCGGAATGGGTTACTCATGCTGCCCCCTCTTCTACCTTGCCGACCGATCCTGGGCGGCGGGCGGGTGATCAGGGGTCACACCCGCGGGGTGAAAAGGGGCAGCGCCCCGCGTGAGCGGAGCATGGCCCGGGGCCTTGGAGGCAGCGCCTTCCCTCGCGCCGCGCCACGACTTTGTCGGCGCGTCGGTCAGTCCAGGCGTCACCAGCCCCGGGACCACGCGTGCGGATGGTCACGGGCACGGACGGCGTCGTTTCCGGCATCGGCGGGTCATGGCGGGGAGCCGTGCCGTGCGAAATCCATTCGTGCAACTTCTACGCCGCGCACCAGTGCAGCAACGGATAGTACGCGCTGTCAAGCAGAGAGTCGTGCCAGTCAAGCGACCCTTATAAAAAAGCCCTAGTCGCGGCGGCCGGAGACGCGGGGCGCCAGCTGCACGACCGTGCCGTCGTGGGCCTGGCCGAGCATGTACCCCTCGACGAAACCGGCGTTGTGGTCACCGGTGCGGTTGTCGATGTCGTTGAGCTGCTTGACCAGGTAGTCGGAGAGCGTGCCTAACCGTTCCTCGAGCCGGTGCTGGTACTCGGCCAGGACGGCGAGCACCGTGGCCACGGCGGCGCTGGCGACCGCGAACAGGTTGACCACCAGCGGCACCTGGTTGACGGTGAGCGCCTCGACGAGGATGTTGGCTGTCACGCACAGGCTTACGGCGACGGCCGCTATGACGACCGCGCTCCATTTCAGGGTCATCGGGCAGACCCCTCCTCTTGTCCCGCAGGGCTGTGTCCGGCCTTGTCCCGTCTCCCCGCCGACGACGAGCCCAAGCAGTACGAAGAGGGACCGTAGTCCGAAAAGCGACATTGCACGGGGTACATCGCCGGTACCGCCGTGGTTCTTTCGCCATATGGAGACTGGAACGGCCTAGCTGACCCTTCTGCGGCCTTTGCGCGGTTCCTCGCGAACGGGCGGCCGGTAGGCGAGATACCGGATCGTCTCTCGAATGTGGAACTTCTCCGCGTCCGACACGTTCGGGTCGACCAGGCGGCGCAGCAACGCCTCGACATCAGGATCCATGGGCGGCGGCGCCGGCGCTGACCGCACGGGCGTGTGCTCGGCCCAACCGAGAAGTCCGAAAGCGACAGTCGGGTCGATGCCGAGGCCGGCGCAGAAGGCGACGACGCGCTCGGCCTCCGGGTCGCTGGTCCAGTCACCGCGTACCCACCGGTTGATCGTCTGGCGCGATACGCCGGTGCGGCGCGCGACCTCCGACCCCGTCCACGCGCGCGTCGCGCGCGCGTCTTCGAGGGCCTTGCGCACAAAGGCGGCGAACGCCAGCTTCCGTCCGGGGCTTTCCGACACGCCGTGACGGTACGACGAGTTCTCCGACTCACCCTCAGACGGTACATCCATGTCACGTCGCTGGGACGGAGGTTCGCCGGGTTTGATCGCGCTATTTCGCTTACGTAAGAGGGGTAGCACCTCCAAACCATACCTAGCCTTTCGTCGATCACATGTCAGCCGAAAGTACGATGCTGTCTCATGTGTGTTACACCTACGGTCTGTCACATGCACGTGACAGATATCGGAAACTGACGAGGATCAGCAGATGACAGATGTGGCGACGCGGGCCGAAGCGTTCGCTCTCATTGCTGACGGGGTCTCGGCGGGCCTCAACGTGCCGTGGCGTGTCTTCCTGGCACGCGGCACCCGCTACGTCTCGCTCAGCGTGGCCGATCGGAGGGAGTGGGAGTCCTGGCGGAGCCACCTCGGCTGCCCCGATCTCAGCGTGCGGGTCTACGACGCGGGAGGCGACATCCGGCGCTCCTCGATAGCCGAGGTCGTGCTCCGGGGCTGCCGGATCAGCGTCGAACTCATCGAGGAGGTGAGCATGACGGACATCGGCCGGCTACTGGACGACGAGGGGCGCCCATGACCGCGTTCATGGTGCTCTTCTGCCTCCTGCTGGTGGGGTCGTCCAGCTACGCGGTCGGCCGGATCCATGGACAGCTCAACTACCGGCTCGGGTATCGGCAGGGCTACTTCGACGGGGATCGGGCGGGCTGGAACCGCCGCCGCCGCGAGGCGCAGGTAGCCGCCACCTCAGCGATCCGAGCCGCCAACGAAACCCGCACCGCCCTGGTACGTCCGGGAACCACGTACACGAGCGGTGCGTATGCGGGAGCCGTCACGGGTGGCGGGAAACACTCCGCGATGGCGGAGTGAGCGGCTCCCGCGAAAGCGGTGCGCGGGGTGGCCCCCGCGCACCGGGGATCACCGGCTCTTGAGCGGTGCCCGGTGATCCGCCGGTCGGGACGTGTTCATGGGGCGTGCGTCCCGGCCGGCCCCTCCCAGCCGGCCCGCCCGGGATTCATCCAACCCAGCACCCGGGCGGGCCGGCGTCTCCACGAGCAAGGGACCACAGTAGATGGGCATCGGCGGCGGTATCTTCCTCATCGCGGTGGGAGCCGTGCTCGCGTACGCCCTCCAGGTCGATCCATGGTGGATAGACCTCGACGCGATGGGCGTCATCCTCATGCTCTCCGGCGCGGCGATCCTGGTGATCACCCTGTGGTACTGGCGGGACCGCCGGCGCCGGGTGATCCGGTCCATAGTGGAGGAGAATCGGCTCTCCCGGAACCCCGGCGAAGCCTCGCAACCGCCCTTCCCGCCCGACGCGTCACCGCCACCGGTCGAGTGAGACCGCCGGTAGAAGGTGCCACACCCTCGGTACGCCGTCGGTCAGCGCGTGCGCGTACTGCTCCGCCTGCTGGTCCGTCACCGTCATCCGGCCCTCGTGCTGGCGCAGGTGCTCGTCCCAGGAGAGCAGTTCGTAGATCTCGACGAACAGGTGGGCCTCCTCGCCGACCCGGAACAGGCCCCAGCGGACCGCACCGGTGCGCTGGCGGGAGCCGCGTACCCGGCGCATGGCCTCGACGAAGGCGTCCTCGCGTTCGGACGGCACCTCGTAGAGCCCCACCACCAGCACCGGTCCGGCGCGGCGGTCCGGCTCGACCGCCAGCCGCGGTTCCGGCCAGAAGTCGACCGGCTGCTGGCTGACGCCGCGCAGGTCCGGCAGCGGCCACAGCCACATCGTCCCGGCGTTCGCCAGCATCAGCCCGGTGGCGGCCAGGTAGGCGGCCACCACGCCGAAGATCTCGGCCACCGCTCCCCAGGCCAGGCCACCGAGCGCCTGCCCGCCGCCGAACACCAACTGGTACACGGCCAGGCCGCGGCCACGCACCCAGCGCGGCAGGAACAGCTGGATCTCCGCGTTGAGATTCGCCAGTACTATCGCCCAGGCGCCGCCGGCCACGACGAGTGCCGCCGCGACGGCCCACGGCTCCCGCACCGCGGCCACCACGAACAGCACCGCCGCGAAGGGCACCCCCGCCATGACCAGCAGCGGGCCCGACGACACGCGCGAGCGCACCCAGGGCAGCAGGAGACCGCTGCCGATCGCGCCCGCGCCGAGGGCGGCCAGCAGCAGCCCGTACCCGTTGGAGTCCAGGTGCAGCAGGTCGCTGGCTACCAGCGGCAGCAACGCCCACACCGCGCTGCCCGGCAGGATGAACAGCACCACCCGCAGCAGCATCCGCTGCAACACCGGCGAGTGGCGCACGAACCGGCCACCGGCGCGCAGCGCCGACCGCAGCCGCTCGGGTACGTCGTCGGCGCGCGGGCTTCCCGGCCGCCAGAGCAGCAGCACCGCGCCGAAGACCAGGTACGTGGCGGTGTTGACCGCGAACACGACGCTGGCACCGGTACGGGCGACGAGCAGGCCGGCGATCGCTGGGCCCACCGAGCGGGCCACGTTGACGCTGATCGAGCCGAGCGCGGACGCGGCCCGCAACTGCTCGCGCGGCACCAGCTCCGGGATCGTGGCGGCCCACGCGGGAAGGGTCAGCGCGTGCCCCACACCGAGCGCGAACGTCAGTGTGAGCAGCAGCGGCGGCCGCATCCCGCCGGTGGCGGTCAGGCACGTCATCACCAGGCCGACCGCCGACAGGAAGGCCTGTACGGCGACGAGCAGGTGGCGCCGGTCGAACGCGTCGGCCAGTACGCCGGCGGGCAGGGCGAGCAGCAGCACCGGCGCCGTCGCCGCCGTCTGCACCAGCGCCACCAGCAGCGCCGCGTTCGGCGCGTCCACGAGCAGCCACTGCGCGCCGACGGTCTGCATCCAGGTGCCGACGTTCGCGGCGAGCAGCGCCAGCCAGAGGTTCCGGTACGCGGCGATGCGCAACGGAGCCCAGGCGGACGCCTCGGCTGTCACCACCGGCCGTCGGCGCGCAGGACCTTCTGGTCCGAGACGTACAGGTCCTCGGGCCCCAGCGACAGCAGCCGGACCACCTCGCGGGCCACCTGCGCCGGCTGGGCGTACACCTGGTCGAGGAAGTGGGCGCCGGCCCGCTCCTGCAACCGGGTCGGCATCGGCCCCGGGTGGATCTGCATCACCTTGATGCCGTCGGTGCCCATCGCCTGGGCGAGCGACTCGACCAGGCTCTTGCCGAAGCTCTTCGTGGCCCGGTACACGGGTATTCCCGGGCGCGGCACGTCGACCGCCATCGCGCCGACGTACACGATGTTGCCCCGGGAGGCCGCCTTCATCCAGGTGAGCGCCTCCCGCATGACGTACGCCGTGCCGAGCACGTTGACCTCGACGACCCGGCGCAGCCGCGCCGGGGTCAGCTCGTCCAGCGCGCCGCCGGCCCACATGGCCGCGCAGTGGGCCAGCCCGTCGATGCCGCCGTGCCTAGTGGCGACCTCGCGCATCGCCTGCCGCACGTCGTCGTAGTCGGAGACGTCGCACACGATGCCGTCGCAGGCGAGGTAGTCACTGGCCGCCGCGACCTCGCGCTCCACGTCGCCCAGCACCACCACCCGGTGCTCGGCGGCCAGCAGCCGCGCGACCTCCAGGCCCAACCCGCTGGTGCCGCCCACGACCACGTGCGTCCGTCTACCGTTCATTGCGCCAGCGTTCGCGTTCCCGGCCGTTGGGCCGGTCGTGGCGCGCGCTTTCCAGGATGCGGATGGCGTGTTCCGCGTGTGCCGCGTCGACCACGACCGCGTACTCGCTCGCGCGCAGGCCGCTCACCGAGGCGAAGTCGCGGCGGCCACCGGTCGTGGCGTGCGCGATCGCGCCGAACACCGCGCCCCAGACGGCACCCAGCACGACGCCGCTGGCGATGACCGGCAACCAGCCGTCGACGGCGAAGGCGCCCACGAGCAGGCCGATGAGCAGGCCGATCCAGGCACCGGTACCGGCTCCGGCCAGCGCCGCGCGGGCGACGGTCAGCCGGCGGACGACCTGCTCGACCAGGTGCACGTCGTTGCCGACGATGGCTACCCGATCGACCGGAAACCGTCGGTCAGACAGCAGATCCACGGCACGCTGGGCGGCAGGATAGCTGTCGTACGCCGCGACCGTGACGGTGGTACGCCGGTCCAGCACCGACGTGTGCGCGTGTGTCATGCGCACACCTTCGCGGCCCGGCAGGTGACGGCAGATCACCCAGCCCGGGTGATTTCTAGAGCAGGCGCAGCTCCCGGCCGCGGCGGACGGCTTCGCGGCGGCGGGTGGCGTCGAGCTTGCGATAGATGTTGCGCACGTGCGTCTTGACGGTGTTGACCGACAACGACATCTCGCGGGCAATCTCCACATTGGACAGCATGCTCTGGAGGTACCGCAGCACCGTCAACTCCCGCTCGGTCAGCGCGTCGCTGGTCGCCCGCGGCGCCTCCGGTATCGCGGGACGGCCGCGGTCGCTGGCCGCGATCAGCTCGGTGATCAGCGGCCAGTGCGCGGTACCCGCCTCAAGATGCTCCGCGAGCAGTGCGCGGGCGTCGGCGCCGGCCTGCACGAACGCCCGCCGGTTTCCCTCCGGTTCGGCGAGGTCGAGCGCCAGCTCGAGCGCGCGGGCCGCGCGGTGCCGATCGCCCGCGCGGCGCGCGGCGAGGGCGTCGAGCAGCCCCGCCTCCACGCGGACGCCCGCCGCGCAGCCGCTGTCGGCCCGCTGCCACGCGGGCAGCGCGCGAGCCGCCGCACCCGGGTCACCGTCTCGAAGGTGGGCGCGGGCCAGCGCCACCGCCATCGCGTCGTCCGCCGCCGGGTCTGGCAGCAGCTCGCGCGCGGTACCGGTGTCGCCGTGCGCGGTGCGCAGGTCGGCCTCGGCGGCGACCAGCCACCCCTGCACCTGGGGGAGCGGCGGCAGCTCGCGGCGGGCGGCGGCCAGCGCCGCGTAGCTGGCGGCCAGGTCGCCGCGGCTCTGCAGCAGCCGCGCCCGCGTGGTCGCGACGAGCGCGACCAGCGCCGGAGCCGGTGCCGGCACGCGCGGCGGCGCGGCCAGCGCGAGGTGCGCCTCGGCGTCGTCGAGCCGGTCGCGGTACAGAGCCACGACCGCCATGGCCAAGTGCGCGAAGCAGCGGTCCGCGGTCGGTTGTCCCGGGTACGCCGACAGCGTCAGCGCGCTCCGGGCGGTGCGCTCGGCACGGCGCAGCTCACCGCGTACCGCCCGGATCGCCGCGAGGCGGCTGGCGCACGTCAGCCGGGGCCGGGACAGGTCGGCCCGCCGAGCGTCGGCCAACCCCTTGACCAGGGTGGACTCGGCCGCGAGCAGGTCGCCGGCGTCCAACTCGGCGACGCCGACGGCGGTGCGGGCGACCGCACGGGTGCGCAGGTCGCTTTCGGGGGACCGCGTCAGTTCGAGCAGTCGCTGGGCGGCCGGCAGCACCTGGGTACGATCGCCGCCCAACTGCGCGTGCGCGAGCCGGAGCGCGGCGGCGACCAGCGCGAACCTTTCCTTGCGGTCGTCCGGCAGGCGGTCGCGGTGCTGGTGGGCGGTGCGCAGGTACATGTCGGCCGTGGACAGGTCCGGCAGGTTGAGCAGCTCGGCCGCGTACGCGAGCGCCAGCTCCGGGTCGGCGCGCACCGCGTCGGGCGGCGGCGCGGGCACGCTGCCGCCGCTCGCCCGTCCGGGCGCGAACGGCACCAGTTCCGGCCAGTGGCCGGCGAGCAGGCCGGTGGCGCGGCCCCAGTCCCGGCCGCGCAGGGCGTGCCGCAGCGCGTCCTGCGGAAGGCCCTGCGCCGCGTGCCAGGCCGCGGCCCGCCGGTGCAGGTCGACGATCTGGTCCGGCGCGTGCCGGCGCAGTTCGGCCCGTAACAGGTCCGCGAACATCCGGTGATAGCGGTACGCGGCCGGCCGCGCGCTGAGCCGGATGACGAACGCGCTGGTGCCCTCCAGGTCGGCGAGGATGCTGGCCGCGTCGTCGCGTCCGGTGAGCGCCTCCGCCAGCTCGCCCGACACCCGCTCCACGATCGACGTGCGCATCAGCAGGTCCCGCGCCTCGGCCGGCTGACCGTTCAGGGCCTCTTCGCTCAGGTACGCCGAGACGCTCGGATGATCCCCGCCGAACTCGCCGATGAAGCGGTCCGGATCGGGATGCCCGCGCAGCCCGCGCGCCGCCAACCGCAGGCCGGCGGGCCAGCCTTCGGTGCGAAAGTGCAGGTCGTCGACCTGGCGGGGAGTCGCGTGTACGCCATGGCGGGCCAGCAGCGCGCTCGCCTCGTCGGGCGTGAACGCCAGTTCGGCCGCCCCGATCTCGGTCAACCCGCCGCCGAGGCGCCACCGGTGCAGGCCGAGCGCGGGTTCGGTACGGGTGCCGACGACCAGGCGCAGCCGCTCGCCGGCATGCCGCAGCAGGAAGTCCAGGCCGTCCAGTACGGCGGGGTCGGTGACCTGGTGCAGGTCGTCGAGTACCACCACGACCGGCCGCGGCAGCCTGGCCAGCGCGTGCGCGAACCGCACCAGAAACGTGTCGTCCCGCTGGCGTGGCGGTGCCGGTATGTCGAGCTCATCGTGGGCCGTCACGCTGGTTACGGCCGCGCGTAGGTACGACCAGAAGCGGGCGCCTCCGTCGCCGCTCACGCCGTCGTCGCTCCCGCGGCTTTTGCCGCTCACGCCGTCGTCGCTCTCGACGGTGAACCAGGCCGGTTTTCGCTCGTGGGCCCACGCGCTGAGCAGGGCCGTCTTGCCCCAGCCCGGCGGCGCGGCGACCACCGTCACCGGACCGGCCGCACCGGCGTCGAGCAGCGCGAACAGCCGCTCCCGCGCCAACATGATCTCCGGCGGCGGCGGTGCCGCGACCTTCGATCCCAACAAGGGGACACCGCTGTGTAGCGGTTCCCTGAACGAGCCGCGCCCCATCAACAAGCTGTCGTGGCGCCGGTGCTCGCGCATCCGTCCCACCCCCGGAACGACGAACGAGTCGTGCCATGACACGGTTGGGGCCACCGCGGAAGCGATGCCGTACATGGCGAGCCGACAAACCCGACCGAACCTAGCATCTCGTTCGTCCT
Source organism: Phytohabitans aurantiacus (assembly GCF_027923225.1). Taxonomy (GTDB): domain Bacteria; phylum Actinomycetota; class Actinomycetes; order Mycobacteriales; family Micromonosporaceae; genus Phytohabitans; species Phytohabitans aurantiacus. Next base: position 768,889 of record NZ_BSDI01000007.1, on the reverse strand, counting down.
ACTGCGCGCGGGTTGCGGCTATTGTGTGCGGTCTCCGTCGGGGGCCGGGGCGCTTCGCGTTTGGGTTTACGGCGCGATCATGATGTCGTTCTCGACCGACGAGACGCCCGGCGCCGACCACGCGACCCGCTCGGCCTCGCGCCGCTCAGCCCAGGACCGCACCTTGCCGTGCAGGATCACCCGGTCGCCGTCCAACTCCACCTGGATACGCTCCGCGTCGGTCTCGGCGCTGCGCACCAGAGCCGCCGCGATCCGCCCGTGGAGCGCGCTCGGCTCCGGCTGCCGCCTGGGCCTGACGACCAGCAGATTCGTCACGCTGCGGACCCCGGTCAGGCGGTGCACCGTGCGCTCCGCTTCGCGCTTCTGGTACTCCCACTCGACCTCGCCGCGCATCGTCACCGCACCCCGGGACACCGACACCGCGATCCGCTCGGCGGGCACCATCGCGTCCCAGTCCAACGCCAGCCGTACCGCCGAGGCGATATCCGCGTCGGTCCGGTCCGCGGTGGCCGGCAGCCGTACTTCGACATCGTTGGCGATCGCCTGCACACCGCGTACCCGCTGCGCCGCCCGCTCGGCCGCCCACCTCTTGGCGAAGCTCTCCACCCAGCCGGTCAAAACCACCACCCCGTTGCGCACGGCCACGCCGATCTCGTTCGGCTGTACCCGGGCATCCCACTCAAGCTCGGTAAGAATGTCCCGCTGAACATGCTCATCGGGGCGGGTGATCGTTGCGGGCGTCATTCTCTCTCCTCCGAAAGGCGACCATCGCGCGCCATCGTGCCGCCAACCGGGATGACGCGTTGTCACCCCCGAAGGATGAACCCCCCTCACCCCCATCCCCCTGCCCCCGCGCCTTCGCCCGCTGCGCGCGCCTTCGCCCGCGCCGGCGGGCGCGGCTTCGCGGCGCGCGCCCCTCTTTTCGCCGATCAAGGGCGAATGCACGCGGTTGGATCTCTTTTCCGCGTGCGTTTGCCCTCGATCAACGCGATCTCCCTTGATCGCGGCCAGCGCGGCCTCACCCTCCGCGTTGCACAATCAACGCCGGTCCGGGTTGGCCCGTGGGACGGCGGCGGGCGAGGCCGCGGGAGCGACGGCTCGGACCGCGGCGGCCGTCGCGGTAGCTCAAATCTCCTTGCTCTGCCTCATCGCCATCCGGCGGCACGGCTCTCACGGCCGGCAGCGCCCCGCCGATCAAGGGCGTTTGCATGGATCAAGGGCGAATGCACGCGAAAAGAGATCCAACCACGTGCGTTCGCCCTTGATCGGCGTAGCCGGCGTGGCGACACGCCGTGCCGCGCTCGCCGCGCGGCGCCCGCACGTGGATCGGAGATCAAAGCACGTGCGTTCGCCCTTGATCGGCGGAGAGGGCGCGGCGGCGCGCCGTGCCGCGTTGGCCCCGCGGCGCCCGCGCGGCGCCTGCGCGTGGATCGGAGATCAAAGCACGTGCATTCGTCCTTGATCGGCGGAGAGGGCGCGCCGCGAAGCCGCGCCCGCCGGCGCGGTTGTGCGGTTGCGACCTCGTGCGGTTGTGCGGGCGTGCGGGGGCGTGCCGGGGCGCGTGGGAGGGTTAGGGGGACTTGGGGTAGTGGGGGAGGTAGACCGGGGCGCCGATGCGGGTGGTGTCGGCGGCTTCGCCGGTGCCGTTGACGACGTGGTCGATGGTGCCGGCGCTCAGGTTGACGGTCATCACGTGGTGCAGGGTGACACCCGGGCGGTTCGGGACCTCGAAGCCGTTCTCAGTATGGATCGACGGGTTGTTCTGGTTGAAAACGTACACGCCGCCGCCGTACAAGGTGTGCTTGCGGACGCGGTCGCCGACCTTGTAGCCGGCGTACCCCTCGACGTCGCCGTTCATCCAGTCTGCCTGCGTTGGCGGGTCGTACGGGAGCTCGTTCTGGTACAGGATCGTGGTGCCGCGTTCACCGTTCCAGACTGTGTTGTACCGCTGGAAGTGCTCGACGAAGAGTCCGGTCGCGGTCACGTCGTCGCCGTTGATGACCGCGCCGTACCGGCCGGTGTTGGTGTTCCAGCGCTCAGTGTCGGTGAAGCCTTCGACGCCGTGGTCGCCGCGCCACACCCACGTGTGGTCGATGAGTACGTGGTCGCTGTTGACTTCGAGCGCGGTGTCTGCCTTGCCCACGTGCGGCCCGCCCACCCGGAAGTACACATCGGACAGTGTGGTCGGGTTGTTCGGCATGGTGAATTCGAAGCCGTGCTTGCGGCCGACCCGCAGCAGCACCGGCGACTCGGTGAGGCCCGCGTCGATCGTCACGCCCGCGATCACCACGCCTGGCACGCCCGCGACCCCCAGCGGTGTCGCGCCGCCGACCGCGGTCAGGGTCGCGTGCCCGATGCCCAGCACCACGGTGTTCGGCCGGCGCACCTCGATGCTCCGCCCGATGTCGTACACGCCCGGGGTGAGCAGCAGGTGCTTGCCGCGCGCCAGTTGGGTGTTGATGGTGCGCACGGAGTCTCGGGGCGTCGCGACGTGGAAGTCGGACAGCGGGATCGTGCGGCCCGGCGTCAGCCCCGCCGCCCACGTGATGCCGCTGCTGTTTCGCCGCGCGGAGGGCACGCGCACCTGGTACCGGCCCTTGGCGTCGACGAAAAGGTATGGTTTCTCGCGGCTCACCGGCGTCGTGGCGAGTGTCGTGTATGGAGGGTCGGGGAACGCGGCGTCGTCAGGGGCGCCTGTGACGCCCGCGAACACCTGGTTCCACACCGCGTTGGACCAGCCGGCCACCTCGCTGTTGCGGGTCAGCCACTGCTGCTGCGATCCGTTGATGACGAACGGCAGCCGCGAGTCGGCGATGAAGCCGCCGCTGGCGTACTGCGGTCCGGCGGTGCAGTAGTCCATAAGGGACAGGTTGGCGCCGGACACGTTGAGGCGGCGCATCGAGACGGCCTGCGAGACCGCCCAGAAGTTCGCCGAGGCGCGGCAGGAGTCCTGGCCGGACGCGTTGACGGTGAGCGACAGGTTCGACAGCGTGCGCCAGAAGTTCACCAGCGCCAGGCAGTTGCCGGTGCCGCCGTCCGCGAGGCAGCGGTTGTACACCTCGACCTTGCCGTTGATGACCACGTCGGTCGGCGAGCCACCGAGCCCGGCGATCTCCGTGTAGTACCCGACCTTGATCTGAAGCGGCTGCTCGGCGCTCCCATACGTCCCCGGCTTGAACAGGAACGCGTACCGGCTGGTGCCCATCTCGGCGTCGACCTGCGACGTGTGGGCGGCGTCGAGCGCCGCCTGGATCTGCCCGACCGGCATGCCGGGGTCGAAGACCGTGACGTTCGGTCCGAGGGACTGGGCGCCGCCGTGCGAAGGCGCGGCGGCGGCGCTGGCGGCCGGGCTGGCGGCCGGGCTGGCGGCGGCGACGGTCGCCAGTATCAGGCCGAGCGTGACCGCGCGGCTGGTACGTGTGCGTGCGGGCATGAGGTGGTCCTCTCGTCGTGAGAGCGCTCTCCGAGATGTTTCTACCCTGTGCCGCCCGCCCGCGCCATCCCCATCTGGTAGCGCGTTCCGCTATGGACAGTGGGGTCAGCAGCCGCAGCTGGCGCCGATCACGAACGTGGACGGCAGGTAGTCGTACTCGTTCGGGTAGCCGCCGGAGCTGTCCAGCAGGCCGGCGAGGATCCGTACCGCCGTGCGGCCGATCTCTTCCATCGGCTGGCGCACGGTCGTCAGGCGTGGGGTGGCGAAGCGGCCGGCGACGGTACCGTCGAAGCCCGTGACGATCACGTTGGCCGGTACCGCGATATCCGCCGCGACCAGCGTGTCCATCGCGACCAGCGCCTCCTGGTCGGTGGCGCAGACGATCGCGTCGGGCAGCTTCGCTGCCCGGATGAGCTCCTCGACGGCGGCTGTGGTGGTGTGGTCGTGGCCGGGCTTGCTGGGCGTGGGGCTCGGCACGGGCAGCCCAGCGGCCGCCAGCGCGTGGCCGAAGCCCTCGTAGCGCGCGTCGAACTCGGCCAGGCCGAGGCCGCCCAGGTAGACCAGGTCGCGGCAGCCGTGCGTGGTGACCAGGTGCCGGGTGAGCTCGCGCATGCCGGTGCGGTTGTCGACCAGTACCGTGTGAACGCCCTCGTGCCGTGCCGTGCCTCCCAGCTCGACCACCGGGATGCGTTTCGCCACCTGGATGATGGCCTCCGGCGTCGCGGAGCCGGCGAAGGCGATGAGGCCGTCGACGCGGCCGGCGACGTCGATGACGTCGGGCAGGTGGCCGTGGGTGTGGCCGGCGCCGAGCATGAGGGCCCAGCCGCGCTGGCGGCATTCGAGCTGTACGCCGCGCTGGACCTCGTCCATGTAGAGGGGAAAGGTGCGGATGTCGGTCTGAGTGGTCTGGCGCGGCACCGAGTCGAGCAGGTAGTCGACCGAGTCCAGTAGATAGTCGAAGGAGTAGAGTCCGATGGCGCCGGTGCGGCCGGTGGCGAGGCCGCGGGCGTTGGCGCTGGGGACGTAGCCGAGGTCGTCGGCGGCCGCGAGCACCGCGTCGAGCGTGGATTTGCGGACCCGGCCCGGCTGGGTGAAGGCGAACGAGACCGTGGCGATCGACACGCCCGCCCGCGCCGCGACGTCGTAGACGGTCGGCCGTCTTCGCATCGATGTCCTTTCCCTTGAGAGCCGAGCCAGTCTAGGGCCTGCCTCCTGGATCTCGAAGAGCTGTGAAGCCATGCTTGGGCGCATGACGAGCGAGCTTCGCGTGCCCGATGAGCTGGTCGCCACGCACAGCAAGTACTTCGGCGACGCCGGGCGGGTGTGGCTGGACAACCTGCCGGGGCTCGCGGCGGACCTGATCGAGCGATGGGAGCTGCGCCGCGACGGGACGCCGATCTGCGGGGCGGTCGCGCTGATCGTGCCGGTGGTGCGTGCCGACGGTACGCCGGCGATGTTGAAGATCCAGCCCGTCGACGACGAGACGGTCGGGGAACCGGTCGCGCTCCGCGCCTGGAACGGCGCCGGCGCGGTGCGGCTGCTGGAGTACGAGGCGGAGAGCGGCTCGCTGCTCCTGGAGCGGCTCGGCGATCGCACGCTGGCGGACGTGCCCAGCGACCTGGACGCGCTCCGGATCATCAGCGAGCTGCTGCTGCGCCTCAACGCCCGGCCCGCGCCCGATGACGTGCGGCGCATGGTCGACGTGGGCGCCGCCATGCTCGACCGGGTGCCAGTCGCGCTGGCCACGGACGCGAACCAGGACCGGCGGCGGCTGATCCGCGACTGCGCGGCCGCGCTCCGGGAGGTGCTGCCCGAGCCGGGCGACCGGCTCCTGCACTGGGACCTGCACTTCGACAACGTGCTCGCGGGGGAGCGGGAGCCGTGGCTCGCCATCGACCCCAAGCCGCTCGCCGGTGACCCGGGGTTCGAGCTGCTCGCCGGCCTGCACAACCGCTGGGACGACGTGGTCGCGACCGGCGACGTGCCGCGCGCGGTCCGCCGCCGGTTCGACCTGATGACCGAGGTGCTCGGCCTCGACCGGGAGCGGGCGGTGGCGTGGACGCTGGCGCGGGTGCTCCAGAACAAGCTGTGGGAGGTCGAGTCCGAGGACGCGACCTTCCACGCGGGCTTCGACGAGGCGGTCGCGGCCGCTCTGCGCTGACGGGCGGACCAGGCGAAAATCGATTCAACAATCGCCGGCCGCGTCGGTAGCGTGTGGTTCATGCCGCGAATCCCTCACCCGGACCCTGGCGTTCCGGACACGAGGGGGCCGATGCGGTACATGTGGTGGCTGGTGCGCAGCCAGCCGGTGCGCGTGCTCCGGGGCAGCCTGATCGGCACGGTCTGGATGATCGGCTTGGCCGTCCGGCCGTACCTTATCTCCCGCGCCATCGACGACGGGCTGCGCGCGCACGACCGCCGGGCGCTGGCCCTGTGGGTCGGCGCGATCGCCGTCGCCGGGTTCGTGCTCGCGTACCTGGGCATCATGCGCCACCGCACGATGACATTCGTCCGGGAGGACGCGACCGCCCGGTCCGCCGGTGTCCTGGTGCGGCACGTCTCCCGGGTCGGCGCCGTGTTGCCGCGCAGGCTGGCCGCCGGCGAGGCCGCCACGGTGGGCGGCGCCGACATCGGAAACGTGTCGGCGGTGCTGACGGTCACCGGGCCGGGCGTGGGCGCGGTCATCGCGTACGGGGTCGTGGCCGTCCTGCTGTGGTCGGCTTCTCCGTTCCTGGCGCTCTTCGTGCTGCTCGGCGTACCGGTGATGACCCTCATCGCCGGCCCGCTGCTGCGCCGCCTGGAGAGCGCCGAGCACGTGTACCGCCACCAGCAGGGCGCGCTCACCGCCCGCGCCAGCGACATCGTCGCCGGGCTGCGCGTGCTCGCCGGTGTCGGCGGGCGTGGCCTGTTCGCGCGCCGCTTCTCGACCCAGTCGCAGGACCTGCTGGCACAGGGGTACCGGGTCGGCGCCGCCCGGAGCTGGATCGACGCGCTGACGGTGGTGATACCGGGCATCTTCCTCGCCACCGTGGTGTGGCTCGCGGCGCGCACCGCCGCGAGCGGCGACATCACGATCGGTGAGATGGTCGCCGTGTACGGGTACGTGTCGGTGCTGATCGTGCCGGTCTGGTTCCTCCTGGAAGCCGCCTACCAGATGATCCGTGGCCGGGTCGCCGCCCGCCGGATCATCGCCGTGCTGAGCGTGATCCCGGACGGCACCGGTGGCCGAGGAGATCAGCCCGGGCCGGAGCGCCCCGCCGACCTCTACGATCCCGACACCGGGCTGGTGGTGCCCGACGGTCTGCTGGTCGGCGTGGCCGTCGACGAGCCCGCCGAGGCGGTGGCGCTCGGCGACCGGCTCGGGCGGTTCGCACCCGGCGAGGCCACCTGGGGCGGGATACCGCTCGCCAAGATGGCACTCGACGAGGTGCGCGCCCGGATCCTCGTCGCCGACCACGACTCGTATCTGTTCGCGGGCACGGTACGCGAGACGCTGCGGATCCGGGAGAGCGCCAGCGACGCCGAGATCTGGACCGCGCTGCGCGCCGCGTCCGCCGAAGACGTCGTCGACGCGCTGCCCGACGGGCTTTCCACCCACCTCGTGGCCCGCGCCCGCACGATCTCCGGCGGCCAGCGCCAGCGGATACGCCTCGCCCGTGCCCTGCTCGCCGAGCCCGATGTGCTGATCCTGATCGACCCCACCTCCGCCGTCGACGCGCACACCGAGGCACGCGTCGCGCGGCGGCTGCGTTCGGCGCGCGCCGGCCGCACCACGGTCCTCGTCTCCACGTCGCCGCTGCTGCTCGGCGAGGCCGATCTCGTGGCGCACGTGCGCGACGGCCGCGTGGTCGCGACCGGCCGCCACGCCGAGCTGCTCGACGACGACCCGAGCTACCGGGCGCTGGTGGCCCGGGACGCCGACATCGACGACGACGCCGCGGAACGCGGCGGGGTCCGGCGGTGAGGCGGCTCCCGGTGGCCGACCGCGCCGCCGTACGCCGCGCCACGCTCGACCTCATCGCCCGGGACCGGCGCGCCGCCGCGGTGGTACTGGCCCTGCACAGCGCCGCGGCGATCGCCGGGCTCGCCACACCGTGGCTGCTCGGCCGCATCATCGACGAGGTCAGCGGCGGCGCCGGCATCGGCACCGTCGACCGCCTGGCGCTGGCCATCGGCGGGTGCGTGCTGGCGCAGGCGCTGCTGACCCGGTACGCCCAGTACGCCGGCCACCGGTTCGGCGAGCGGGCCGTCGCGCGGCTGCGCGAACGCTTCGTCCGGCAGGCGCTCCAGCTACCCGTGTCGGTCGTCGAGCACGCCGGCACCGGAGACCTGGCCACCCGCAGCTCGGTCGATGTGTCCACTGTGGGCACCATGGTCCGGGACGTGCTGCCGGTCATCATGCTGTCGCTGGCCGAGCTGGCCCTGCTGATCGGCGCGATCTTCCTCCTGCACCCCCTGCTGGGCCTGGTCGCGCTGGTCGGCTTCCCGACCATCTACGCGGGCACCCGGTGGTACCTGCGCCGGGCCGGCGCCGCGTACCTCGCCGAGGGCGCCGCCACCGCCGAGCTCACCGACGCGCTGACCACCACCGCCGAGGGCGCGCGCACCGTCGAGGCGCTCGGCCTCGCCGACGAGCGCATCCGGTACGGCACCGAGCGCATCGGCCACATGTGGGCGACCCGGCGCGCCACGCTCGCGCTGCGGTCGGTCTTCTTCCCGGTGGCCGAGGGCAGCTACGCGCTGCCCATCGCCGCGGTGCTGCTGTTCGGCGGGTTCTTCCTCGACAAAGGCTGGTTCACGCTCGGCGAGGTGGTCGCCGCCGCGCTGTACCTGCAACGCGCGATCGGGCCGCTCGACCAGATGCTGCAGTGGATCGAGCAGGCACAGCGGGGCATGGCCTCGTTCGCCCGGGTGCTCGGCGTCGGCATGGTGCCGCCCGAGCCGCGCGGCGAGTCGTCCACGCCCCGGGGCGAGCGGCTCGTCGTGCGCGGTGCCCGGTTCGCGTACCCCGAGGGGCATGACGTGCTGCACGGCATCGACCTGGAGGTACAACCGGGTGAGCGGCTGGCGATCGTCGGCCCGTCCGGCGCCGGCAAGTCGACGCTGGCCCGGTTGCTCGCCGGCATCGACGCGCCACGCGAGGGTACGGTCAGCGTCGGCGGCTGCCCGGTGACCGACCTCGACCCGGCCGAGCGCCGCCGCCGGATCGCCCTCGTCACCCAGGAGCACCACGTCTTCATCGGCTCGCTCCGCGACAACCTGGCTTTCGCCGCGCCCGGTGCGTCAGACGAGCAGATGCGCGAGGCGCTGGCGGCGGTCGGCGCGGACTGGCACACCGACCTGCCCGAAGGGCTCGACACCCAGCTCGGCGACGGTGCCCTCGACCTCAGCGCGGCTGACGCGCAGCAGATCGCGCTGGCCCGGCTCGTCCTCGCCGACCCGCACACGCTCATCCTCGACGAGGCCACCGCCGCGCTCGACCCGACCACCGCACGGCGTACCGAGCGGTCCCTCGGCGCGGTCGTGGCCGGGCGTACCGTGATCGCGATCGCCCACCGGCTCAACACCGCGCACGACGCCGACCGGGTGGCGGTACTCGAAGACGGCCGGATCGCCGAGCTGGGCAGCCACCACGAGCTGGTCGCCGCCGGCGGCACGTACGCCGCCCTCTGGCGCTCCTGGCACGGCTAGCCATCCCGTGATCAGGGCGTCCCTCAAGCCGTTAGGGCGACTTGAGGGACGCCCTGATCACGCGGGAGGGGTCAGCTGCTGGCAGACCCGGCGGCCGCCCGTTGGCCGCGCGCGACGAGCCGGAGCACCTGCGCGAGGGAGATGGCCTCCAGCGCCGACAGCACCGGCCGGAGCAGCTCGAAGGCGTATGAATCGGGCCGGAACGTGAACGTGCCGGTGGTCGGCGAGATCCGGCCCACCAGCCCTTCCGGCGAGTGAAACTCGAAGTTCCGGCTGGACCACATGCTCGGCTGGCGGATCGTGAGCCGGCGACCACTCGCGACGGTGAGCTCGGCGCCGTTGAAGGCGCGCCACGTGCCCGGCTTCAGGTCGACCAGGACCCGCCCATCCGGGGCGTGCACGGGGTACCGCCGCCGAAACAGCCCCTCCGGCCGGCACTCCGCCACGACCGCCCCGGCGTTGTCGAGCACCTCGAACCGCTGCGTCCAGGTGTGCCACCGGATCGAGGCCACCGGCTGCCCGTCGGCCAGGAGCACCGGCGTGCCCGCGGCGAGGAACTCCTTGTCGGGCAGGTAGAGGGTGCCGGTGAACGGGACGCGCAGATCCATGACGCCGACGGTAGTTGATCCCGACAAGGGAAGGGGGCCGCCCGTGGGCGGCCCCCAACACTGTGTGTCGAGCGGTTACGGCGCCGCGGGCGGGACGACCCGGACGGTCGCCCACTGGTTGCGTTGCCCCTCTTCCAGAAGGACGAACTTCACGCCGAAGTCCACCCCGGCGTCACCCGGGTTGCCCGTGCCGGTGAGCACACCGCCGCCCAGGTCGACACCGTAGACGTCGGTGGCCGGGTTGCCGTTCGCGTCCACGATCCGCACCGTGTAGGGCGCGTTGCCCTCGGAGGGCACCACGACCGACGCGTCGGAGTCGCGGAAGAACAGCGGGTTGTTGGGGTTGAGATCCGGCCGGTACTCGACACCCGGGTACCAGCCCTTGGCGTCGGTGAACGACAGCTTGCCGGGCTTGGGCCCGAACTTCGAGCAGTACGAGCTAAACGGCTCGTTCGGCGCCTCGAAGCACTCGGTGAACGGGTACGTCGAGCGGAAGCCGAACGCCGCGTTCGACGACTGCGGACGCGAGGGCAGGTTGTTCAGAGCCGACGGGTCCTTGTCTGCCGCCACGCCCTTGCGGCGCAGCGGGTCGAAGTGCGAGTCGACGATCAGCAGTCCGCCCTTCGCCCCGATGCTCGGGGGGTCGAAGAGGTTGTTGAGGACGTGGTTGAGGGTGCCGTAGCTGGTGTCGCGGTACCACACCAGCATGCCGGGCGCGTTGTACGGCACCCGCTCGACCTTCCACGCACCGTCGCGCAGGTAGTTCGTGGAGTACGCGTACTTCAGGCCCTCGTCGAAGCCGTCGTGGTTACGCCACTCCGCGAGGTAGTAGTGCGCGAACGAGAACGCCCCGGGCGAGATGTTCCAGCCCGCGCCGGTCGTGTTGGTGAAGGTCGTGACCGTCGGCGTCCAGCCGTTGTTGCCGCCCTCGACGTCGTCGGACCACACGGTGGCGCCGTCAGCGGTCACCGAGAAGTCGTCGCCGAACCAGCCGGTGTCCTCGAACGCGGCGTCCGTGGCGTACCGCAGCCGGAGCTGGATGCTCTGGCCCGCGAACGGCGTCAGGCTGACGTAGTCGTGCCGCCACTGGCCACCCGTGGTGCCGGTGAGGCCGTACTTCTTGTTGCCGTAGTCGCGCATCCGGTTGTTGGGGTCGGCGTATCCGTCGTCGGTGGACACCAGCGTGCCGGCCGCGTCGAAGATCTTCTGCTCGGCCCACGTGGCGCCGCCGTCGGTGGACACCTCGACGAAGCCGAAGTCCCAGTCTTCCTCGATCGAGTAGTTGTCCCACATCCAGAACCGCACGTCGCCGCCGGCCGGTACGGCGATCGACCGGGTGAGGCGCACGTCGGCCCAGGACTGGTCGTTGTTCGACCACCACTGGTTGGCGCCGCTGTGCGGTGTCGACAGCGTGACCTGCTTGGGCGGCAGGTTGACGCGGATGCCGTCTTCGGTGCCGACCGGGGTGCGGGAGGTCTGCCCGAGCTTGACCCGCTGCGCGGCGTCACCTGGGTTGAGGATCAGCGGGTCGGCCCAGCCGAGCACGAACTTGTCCCACAGGCCCATGTGCGTGGGCATGCTCTGGAAGATCGGGCCGGTGTGCGAGCCGGACGACATGAGGTCCCAGAAGTCGACGTCCGAGTCGCCGCCGGAGCCGGTGTCGTACAGGTCCGGCAGGCCGAGGTCGTGCCCGTACTCGTGGGCGAAGACGCCGACGCCGGAGTCTTCCGGCTGGACGATGTAGTTGCTGATCGCGATGTCGGTGCCCGGGACGGTGTGGCCCGGAACGATCGCGGAGGAGTGCGCCCAGATCGCGTACGGGCCCTGGGCGCCGCCGCCACCGGACTTGTCTTCACCGGCGTGTACCAGCACGAGGTGGTCGACCACGCCATCCGGCTCCAGCACGTTGCCGTCACCGTCGGCGTCCGCGACGTCTTCGATGTCGTAGTCGGCCCACGGGAAGTTCGGGTTCTGCGCCGCCAGCACGTCGACCGCGTCGGCGCCGAGCGCCGCCGGGCCGGCCGGGTTGTCGGGGTGGCCGTTCATGTCCTGGCTCGCGCCGGCTTCCCACACGCCGTCGACCAGCGTGCAGGTGTCGGCGCCGTACCACGCCTCGGAGTGCGGCACGGTCACCCACGGGGTCGCCTCACCGTCGACCGTGTAGGCGCCCTTGGACATCTCGGTGTACATGTTGGCCATCGTCAGGCCGCGCAGGCTGATGCCCTTCTTGCCGTCCGGGCCGCGCAGGTCGGGCCGCACCCGCTCGGTGACGCCCTCCTTGCTGTAGAGCAGCTTGTTGAAGAACTCGGACGAGAAGTCGGGCACCCACATCGAGTTGTTGTCGGGGTGCGACGCCTCGGCCGGGTTGGGGATGTTGTTGTGCAGCGGGCCGTTCTGCGTGTTGCCCGGCACGCAGGACCGCTCGTTCTGCGGCGTGGTGGCGTCGTCGAACGTCGCCTGCGGCACCATGACGCCGGTGAAGTCGTCGTTTGCGTTGGGGTTGAACTCCACCAGGATCGTGAGCAGCTTGGCGACCTGGGTCTCGTCGGCCTGCTTGTATCGGATGTGCCTCGGGTTCTTGCCCGTGCGCACCGCCTCGGCCTCGGTCCTGGCCAGCCCGCGGGCGGCCACCGGGTTGCCTTCGGCGAACTTGCGCCCATACTCGCTGACCGGGTCGGGGCTCTCCTGCTTCAGCTTGCCCTTGGCGCCCTCGGCGACCACCTCGCGGCCGTCGGTGGGCCGCTCGACCTTCGGCTCCACGTAGTTGATGTAGTAATCACGGTCCGTCGGAACGAACCGGGCGGGCTTGCCGGCCGCCGGCCCCGCGCTGGCGACGGATAAGCCCGCCGACGCGATGACCAGGACGGGTACCGACACCAGTGCCCGTATCTTCTTGCCGCGCACTTTCTCCCCCTTCTCGCGCATCACTGAGCGAACGTGAGGAGGCTATGCGAACGCTGTGTCATGGACAACCGTCAGTGAGCAGACAGTTTCGGACGGCCTAGCGTCCAAATCGGATACTCCCGAAATGCCGGCCGGCTTCAGGCGGTCGGCGGGCCAGAGACGGCCATTCCTGGCATGATCGGCTCGGCCGGCACGGCACTCAGCCGCTCCTCCTGGCCGCGACTCACGCGCAGCATCAGCATGATCAAGAATACGCCGGCGATCACGTACAGCAAGCCGCTGGGCAGCAACCGCAGCAACTGGTCCTCGTAGTACGCGACGTAGTCGGCGAAGTTGGAGGCGTTCACCACCGGATAGGGCAGCTTGTCGTAGGCGGCGGTGTCGATCGTGCTCATGACCTGTTCGAGGCTGGTCGCGGCCAGGTACGTCAGCCACCAGCCCCACAGCAGCGCGGTCAGCCGGCCGGACCGTGGCAGGCTGCCACGCGCAACCGCCGCCATCACACGGAACGGGATCACGAGGTTGGCGAACGGGATGAACCAGCCGCCGATCGCCCAGCCCGGCCCCATGGCGCCCTCGGCCGTACCCAGCTTGTCGAGGTTCTGCCGAGCCCGGTACAGCCACACGATCAGCAGTACCGCCGTTGTGATCATTATGAAGAGCGTGCTCACGCCGAGCAGGCCCTCGACGAGGGCCGTCGTGTCGAGCAGGTCGGCGTCCTCGGTCCGCGCGGCCTTGCGCGCGAGCGCGGCGCCCGCGACCGGCCAGAAGGCGAACAACAAGGACGCGACGCTGGCGACACCGATCGCGATCACCGTCGCGAGGCCGAGGCCACGCAGCGGGTACCCGGGTATGAGGGACTGCGGCGCCGGCCGCAGGCAGCGCGAGCATTTGCGGGCGCGGGGGCGCAGTTCGGTTCCACAGGTCTGGCACAGCACGGCGCGTGACACTACTCGATGGCGGCGGTTCGCGGGGGGCGACGGATTCATAAGTGATTCACAGGCTGCCCGGTTATGTTGAGGCATGGGCCAACCCGACGCGGGCGACCCCCCGGTCCAGAAACCCGCGCGCTCGCGCCGTCTGTTGATCACCGGTGCGGCGATCGCTGTGCTCGCGCTGGTCGCGTTCGCGTCGTTCCGCTGGGGCGCCGCCGATCAACCCGTCGCCGTGCCGACGCCGACACCCGAGCCCACCGCGGTCGAGGAGCTCAGCGCCAAAGAGGTCTACGACACCGTGGCACCCTCGGTGGTGATCGTCGAGGCGCTCGACAAGGGCGGCAAGACCACCGCCACCGGCACGGGGGTGGTCGCCAGCGCGCAGGGCGTGATCCTCACCGCGCTGCACGTCGTGAAGGGTGCCGGCGGGGTGCGGGTGACGTTCGCCGACGGTACCCAATCGGCCGCCGCGGTCAGCGCGGCGGACGAGGAGATCGACATCGCGATGCTCGCGGCCGCGACCCTGCCCCAGATCCTGGTCCCGGCGGTACTGGGTGGTGGCCTCGCCGTCGGCGATGGCGTCGTCGCCGTCGGCAACCAGCTCGGCATGGTCCGCAGCGCGACCACCGGTGTGGTCTCCGGCCTCGACCGGTCCGCGGCCGGCACGGAGGGCCCGCGACTGAACGGCCTGATCCAGTTCGACGCGGCGGTCAACCCGGGCAGCTCGGGCGGGCCGCTGGTCAACCTGCGCGGCGAGACGGTGGGGATCGTGGTGGCGCTGGCCAACCCGACGTCCGCCGGCACCTTCATCGGCATCGGCTTCGCCGTGCCCATCGGCGCGGCCGCCGCCGCGGGCGGCGGCGACGGACCCCAACAGTGACCGACCAAGAGCTGAGGGAAACACGCATGGACGCACCGGTGGAGCAGATCCTGTACGAGGTCAAGAAGACCATCGTGGGGCAGGACGCTTTGCTCGAACGGCTCCTCATCGGGTTGCTGGCACGCGGTCACATCCTCGTCGAGGGCGTGCCGGGCCTCGCCAAGACGCTGGCCGTCAAGGCGCTCGCGGGAGCGATCGGCGGGCAGTTCCACCGCGTGCAGTTCACGCCCGACCTGGTGCCCGCCGACATCGTGGGCACCCGGGTGTACCACCAGCGCAGCGGGGAGTTCGAGGTGTCGCTCGGGCCGGTGTTCACCAACCTGCTGCTCGCCGACGAGATCAACCGGGCGCCCGCGAAGGTGCAGAGCGCGCTGCTGGAGGTCATGCAGGAGCAGCAGGTCACGATCGGGCGCGAGACGCACAAGGTGCCACGGCCCTTCCTCGTCATGGCGACGCAGAACCCGATCGAGTCCGAGGGCACCTACCAGCTGCCCGAGGCGCAGGTCGACCGGTTCATGATGAAGGTGCTGGTCGGCTACCCGAGCGCCACCGAGGAGTTCGTGATCGTCGAACGGGCGATCTCGCCCGACCCGATGACCCAGGCGGTCGTCGACCCCGACCGGCTCATCGAGATGCAGGCGCAGGTCGACGACGTGTACGTCGACCCGGCCCTGATCGAGTACTCGGTGCGCCTCGCCACCGCCACCCGCGAGCCGGCCAGCGTGGGGCTCGGCGGGCTGACCCGGTACGTCGACTTCGGCGCCAGCCCCCGCGCGTCGATCAACCTGATTCTCGCCGCGCGCGCCCTCGCCTACATCCGCGGGCGGGACTACGTGGTGCCGCAGGACGTCACCGAACTGGCCCTCGACGTGCTGCGGCACCGGCTCGTACTCACCTATGAGGCGCTGTCCGACGACGTCACCGCCGACACGATCCTCACCCAGGTGCTGGGCGCGCTGCCGGTGCCGGACGCGCCCATGCGTAAGGCCGCTGTGTGACAAGCCCACCCGACCGGCTGCTGCGGCGCCTCGACTGGCAGGTCGTCCGTCGACTCGACGGGCGGCTGCTGGGCGCGTACCGCACGGTCTTTCGCGGTACCGGGATCGACTTCGCCGATCTGCGCGAGTACACGCCCGAAGACGACGTGCGGCACATCGACTGGAACGTCACCGCCCGCCTCGACGAGCCGTACGTCCGCCAGTACACCGAAGACCGCGACCTCACCGCGTGGCTGGTGCTCGACCAGTCGGCCTCGATGCGGTTCGGCCCGCCCGACCGGGGCAAGGACTCGCGCCTCGCCGAGCTCGCCGTCTGCCTCGCGCGCCTGTTCACACAGGGCGGCAACCGGGTCGGCGCGATCCTGTACGACAACCACGCGCAGCGGGTCATCCCGGCGCGCACCGGCCGCAACCACGTGTTGCACCTGACGCACGAACTCACCAAACCCGTTGCGGCGCCACCGATGCGCGGCACCACCGACCTCGCCGCGATGCTTCGGCTGGCCGCCGGCACGATACGCAGGCGTAGCCTGGTGTTCGTCATCTCGGACTTCATCGCCGAGGTCGACTGGGAGCCGGCGCTGACCCGGCTGAGTTACCGGCACGAGGTGATCGCGATCCGCGTCGTCGACCCGATGGAGCTGGACCTGCCCGACCTGGGGCTGGTCCTGGTCGAAGACGCCGAGACCGGCGAGCAACTGCTCGCCGACACCAGCGATCCGCTCTTCCGCCAGCGACTGCGCGCCGAGGTCGACGCCCGCGAGGCCGCCGTCAGCGGCGCCATGGGCCGCTCCGGCGTGACCGCGCACCGCGTCGGCACCGGCGACGACCTCGTCGCCGCGCTCGTCGGGATGGCGCGCCGGTCGAAGGCGAGGCGGAGGTGAGCTTCCAGAACCCCGCCATGCTCGTGGTCGCCGCCATCGGTGCCGTGGCGCTCGTGCTGGCGTACAGGTGGATGCACCGGCGGCGGACGTCTGTGTTGGTGTCCGCGGGCCTGCGGCCCGCGGACAAAGGTCTTCGAAGGCACATCCCGCCGGCGTTGTTTCTGGTTGCGCTGATCCTGCTTCTCACGGGACTCGCCCGTCCACAAGCGACGGTACCGGTTCCGCGCGCCTCCGGCACGGTGATCCTCGCCTTCGACGTCTCCAACAGCATGGCCGCCGACGACATCGCGCCCAGCCGGCTCGCCGCCGCGCAGGCCGCCGCGACCGGGTTCGTCAAGGAGCAACCAGACACAGTGGACGTTGGTGTGGTCGCCTTTGGACAGGGCGCCCAGACCACCCAGCTCCCGTCGAACGACACCGACGGCACGATCGGCGCCATCAACCGGCTCACCATCGCCGGCGGCACCTCGCTCGGGCAGGCCATCCTGGCGTCGCTGTCGGCCATCACCGGCGAGTCGGTCAGCCTGCCCGAAGAGGGGCAGCCGCTGCCGGATCTCGGGTACTGGCGCTCGGCCACCATCGTGCTGCTCTCCGACGGCGAAGACACCGGCGGTCCAGACGCCATCGCGGCCGCCGAACTCGCCGCCGCCGCGGGCGTGCACATCGA
The DNA here is from genome assembly GCF_027923225.1 of Phytohabitans aurantiacus. Classification (GTDB taxonomy): domain Bacteria; phylum Actinomycetota; class Actinomycetes; order Mycobacteriales; family Micromonosporaceae; genus Phytohabitans; species Phytohabitans aurantiacus. The sequence continues at coordinate 751,889 of NZ_BSDI01000007.1, read as the reverse complement.
GACCGTCGGCATCGGCACGCTCCAGGGCGACACGATCGAGGTCGACGGGTACCAGATAGCGACCGCGCTGAACGAGGACCTGCTCACCCAGGTCGCCGAGGCGACCGGTGCCGCCTACCACCGCGCCCAGGACGCGCAGGCCCTCGACGCCGTCTACGAGTCGCTCGACCTGCGGATCACGGTCGAAGACGAGTTCGTCGAGCTGACCGGCGGTGTCGTCGCCGCCTCGGTGCTGCTCCTTACGATCGGCGCGCTGCTGATGATCACCTGGTTCGGACGGATACTCTGATGTCGCTGACCTGGCCGTGGGCCCTCACCGCGCTGTTCGCCTTCCCCCTGCTGCTCGCGTACCGGTGGTGGACCCGCCGGCGCCGGCGGCGCGAGACCGTGCGGGTGCCGAGCGTCGCGCTGATCCGGGCCGCCCTGCCCGGGCGTTCGCTGTGGCGGCGCCGGATCCCGATCTGGCTGTTCGCCGCCGGTCTCGTCGCGCTCGGCACCGGCGCCGCGCGCCCGCAGGCGTCGGTGCCCGTACCGCTTAACGGCACGTCGATCCTGCTCGCCATGGACGTGTCCGCGTCGATGTGCTCGACCGACGTGTCGCCGAACAGGCTGACCGCCGCCCAGGACGCCGCCCGCGACTTCGTCGAGGAGCAAGACGACGGCACCCGCATCGGGCTGGTCACGTTCTCCGGTATCGCCGGGCTGCTCGTCGAGCCCACCACCGACAAGAAGAAACTTGTCGAGGCCATCGACTCGCTGCGCACGGCTCGCGGCACCGCCATCGGCCAGGCCATCCTGACCTCGGTCGACGCGATCGCCGCGACCAACCACGACGTACCGCCCACCGGCGTCGAGGTGCCGCCCGCCGAGCCCACCGGCGACTTCGTACCCGACACCGTGGTGGTGCTCACCGACGGCCGCAACACCCAGGGCGTCGACCCCCTCACCGCCGCCACCGAGGCCGCCGCCCGCCGCGTGCGCGTCTACACGATCGGCTTCGGCACCACCGAGCCCGCCACCTCCGTCTGCACACCCGACCAGATCAGCGGCGACGCGGCGTTCCGCGGCGACCCGCAGGGCCCGCCCGGCGGCGGATTCGCGCGCGGCGGACGATTCCGGCAGATCGACGAGGAGACCCTGACACAGGTCGCCGACATGACCGGCGGCGAGTACTACCAGGCCAAAGACGCCGAGGAACTCACCGACGTCCTGTCCGACCTGCCCGGCTCGATCGTCACCCAGCGCGAGGACGTGGAGGTGACGGTGTGGTTCGCCCTGGCCGGCGCCGCCCTCCTCCTGACCGCCCTAGCCCTGTCCGCCTGGTGGACCCGCCCCACCCTCCCCACGCGCTCCCTAACCGCCAGCGCCGCCGCGCCGCCCACCCGCACCCCGTCCGCCGCGCCACTCTCTTCCGCGCCCTAGCCCCGCGCACCTCCGCGCGGCACCCCGCCGCCCGCGCGGCGCGCGGCGTCCGCGGCGCGCTCCGCGGCGTCTGCGGCGCGCTCCGCGGCGTGCCCCCGCGGCGTGCGGCGCCTGCGGCGCGCCCCCGCGTGCGGCGTGCGGCGTCCGCGGCGCGCCCCATCGGCGTCCGTGCCGCCCCCTTCCGCCGATCAAGGGCGTATGCACGTGGTTTGATCTCTTTCCGCGTGCGTCCGCCGCCAAGGCGGGCCCGGCACGGCGTGTCGCCACGCCCTGCGCGCCGATCAAGGGCGAATGCGCGCGGTTGGATCTCTTTTCCGCGTGCAGTTGCCCTTGATCCATGCGGTTGCCCTTGATCGGCGCGCAGGGCGCGGCGCGGGACGGCGGCGCGGCCGGTGTAGGGCACGGTCTTGTGGGCGTGGCGTCGTGGGCGCGGCCTTGGCTGCAAGGCCCATGGGTGCGGCCGAGGCCGCTCCTGTCCCGCGGCCAGGTCCAGGGCCGATGGCAGGCGGCGCGGCGCGGCTCGCCGCCCTCCGGCGGGCAGTATCGGCCGGCCACCGGTTGCCGTGGGGCGCGGCTCGCGGCGGTAGCCCGGTAGGTTCGGTCGGATGCGGACGCGGTTGTTGCTGGTGCGGCACGGGGAGTCGGTGCACTCGGTCGAATCCGTGGTGGGTGGGGCGCGGGGTTGCAAGGGGCTGACGGAGGCGGGGCACGAGCAGGCGCGCCGGCTGGCCGAGCGGCTCGCGCGGGAGTTGGCTGGTGCGCACGTCGCGGTGTACAGCTCGGTGTTACGGCGCGCGGTCGAGACCGCGCGGCCGATCGCCGACGCGCTCGGCGCGACCCCTATCGAGCACTGTGGACTGTGCACATGGCACTCACCACCCTACGCCGACGGCATGCCGGTGGCCGACTTCCAGACCAAGCACGCGGCGCCGGGTGGCGGCGTATTCCGACCGTTCGAGCACGACAACGAGACGTGGGCACGGCTCGTCGTCCGCGTCAGCGAGTCTATTATGGACATCGTGTATCGGCACCGCGGCGGAACCGTGGTATTGGTCGGGCACAGCGAGACTGTCTCCAGTTCGTTCCACGCGTTGGCGGCCCAGCCGCTCTATCGGGCGTTCGACCTGAAGGTGGCGCCGGCCTCGGTCACCGAGTGGACGACCGACGGCGACCCCACCGAGATGCCGCCGCCGCGCTGGACCCTGCATCGCTTCAGTGACGCCCGCTGACGGGTGGTCGCGGCGGTTACTCGTCCACAGTAGAGCGGAATCCGCCGTCGCGGTTGCGGATGATGGCGGGCGGCGTTGGAAAGTACCAAAATTGATGCCGAGTCGGTCGCCCAGCTTTACGCGGAGTCGGCGCTCAGCGCGGCCCGATGGTCCTGCGGGCTCACGCCGCGGACGCGCTTGAACGCGGAGCTCAGCGCGAAAGCGCTGCTGTAGCCTACCTTGCGGGCGACGGCCGCGAGCGTCGCGCGGGGCTCGCGCAGCAGGTCGGCGGCGAGGGCCAGGCGCCAGCCGGTCAGATACGACATCGGTGGCTCGCCGACCAGGTCGGTGAAGCGCCGCGCGAGCGTCGCCCGCGATACCCCGAGCCGGGTGGCGAGCTCGGCCACGGTCCACGGGTGCGCGGGATGGTTGTGCATCATCCGCAGGGCGCGACCGACAACGGGATCGGACTGAGCGCGGAACCAGCCGGGAGCCGTGTCACCGCGCGCGAACCACGTGCGCAGTACCGCGATCAGCATCAGATCGAGGATGCGGTCGAGGACGGCCGACTGCCCCTGGTCGTCTTTGCCGATTTCGGCGGCGAGAAGCGGCACCAGCGGGTTGTCCCAATCCTCTTTGGTCAGCACGAGGATCGGCGGCAGGGCCCGTAGCAGGGAGTGGCTGATCTCGCCGGCGTCCTGATAGGTGCCGACGAGCATCATGGTCTGGCCGTCATCGCTGTTTCCCCACGTGCGCACGCCGCGGTCCATGGCGATGGCCAGGTCTTCGCCGTAGACGGTCGTGCAGCGCTCGTCCGGGTGGATAATCACCTGCGCTGGGGTGGTGGGGTGGTCGGCCACCAGGTACGGCTCCGGGCCGCGGATGACGAGCACGTCGCCCGCCTGTATCTCCACCGCGTCTTCCCGACCGCGAAGCAGCCACGCGGATCCGCGCACGACCGACACGAGCGCCAGCGGGGCCTGATCCTCGATCCGCATGGACCACGGCGGGTCGAGGACGACCCGCAGCAGGAACGCGCCGCGGGCACGCGGGCCGTCAAGGAGACCGGCGAGAGCATCCATAGGCTCAGTTTAGACGACGGCGTATGTCGTTGAGCTTCTGCACAATGGATCGTCTCACCGTGATGCCGTGCAATATTCACATGACTGATAACGCGACCTACCTGCTGATCGGCGGCAACGGCAAGACCGGACGCCGCGTGGCCGACCGTCTCACCGCGCGCAACCTGCCTGTACGCATCGGCTCCCGCTCCGGGCAGCCCGCCTTCGACTGGCACGCCGACCCGGCGACCTGGGCACCGCTGATGAGGGGCGTGACCGCCGCGTACGTCACGTACTACCCCGACCTGGGCATTCCCGGTGCCGCGCCGGCGATCCGCGCGCTCGCCGAGGTCGCCGCCGAGGCGGGCGTGCGCCGCCTCGTACTCCTGTCCGGGCGCGGCGAAGAGGACGCCGCGGCCAGCGAAGAGATGATCAAAGGCGTTGGTCTGGAGTGGACGGTCGTCCGGAGCACCTGGTTCGCGCAGGACTTCACCGAACACTTCCTGCTCCCGCCGGTACTCAGCGGCGTCATCTCGCTGCCGACCGACGTGCCGGAGCCGTTCGTCGACCTGGAGGACGTCGCCGACGTCGCGGTGGCCGCGCTGACCGAGGATGGCCACAATGGACGGACGTACGAGCTGACCGGCCCGCAACTGGTGACGTTCGCGGAGGCGGCCGCCTTGATTTCTGAGGCGTCCGGCCGGCCCGTGCGGTTCGAGAAGGTGACGCCAGCCGTGTGTACCGAGCGGATGGTCGCCGACGGCGTACCCGTCGAGGAGGCCGAGGAGCTGACCCTGCTCTTCACGCGGATTCTCGATGGCCGCAACGCCCATGTCACCAACGACGTCACCGCGGTCACCGGACGCTCGGCCCGCGACTTCGTGACCTTCGTCAGGGACGCGGCCGCGACCGGCGTCTGGAACGCCTAGCATTCTTGACGTGGCTTACGTCAAGGACCCGCGGGTCGACGCGTACATCGACGGGCTGCCAGACTGGCAGCGGGAGATCTGCCAGCAGGTGCGCGACCTGGTGCACGGCTGCGACCCTGAGGTGGAGGAGACCGTCAAACGGCGGGTCCAGCCCTACTTCGTGCTCAAAGGCAACATCTGCGCGCTGATGGGCACGAAGGACCACGTGAACGTCTTCCTCTACGACGGCACGATCGTCCCCGATCCGGAGGGCATCATCACAGCCGGTCACGACAACAAGACCGCCCGCATGGTATCGGTGTACGAGGGCGAGAAGCTCAACACGCGGGCGTTGGGGGCGATGTTCAAGCAGATCATCGCGAACAACCGCGCGGGCGGCTGGCGCAAGCTGAAGGATTCCGCCCCCGACCGTCGCCCTTGACCCAGACTCTCAACCGCACGCATGCGACTGTGGCGATTCGCTGCCTTTGATGGGGCAGTGGATCGCCACAGTCGCATGCGTGCGGCGGGTTCGCGGGGGTTATGGGCGGCCGCCCTCGGGGGCTTCGCGCGGCTGCGGGTTCCCGAAGCCGCGCATGTCGCTCCGGTACGGGCGCGCGCCGCCGCCCGCTCGTCGATCAAGGTGGTTTGCGTGGATCAAGAAGCTCTGACCCTCCGGGCCACCCACAGGTCGGTGAATGAGGGGCGATCCAGCCCGCGCTCGCCCTTTCCCTCGGCGCTGCCGCCCGCCCGTGACGGCGTGTCGCCGCGCCCTGCTCGCCTCCCGCCTCCCCGCCTTCCGCCGCCCGCCGATCAAGGGCGAACGCACGTGGTTGGATCTCCTTTCCGCGCGCGTCCGCCCCCAGGCCGGCCTGGCACGGCGTGTCGCCACGCCGCTCCCGCCGATCAAGGGCGAACGCACGTGCTTTGATCTCCGATTCCACGCGCAGGCGCCGCCCGGCGGGCACGGCACGGCGTGTCGCCACGCCGGTCGCGCCGATCAAGGGCGAACGCACGTGGTTGGATCGCTAACCGCGTGCATTCGCCCTTGATCCATGCGAATGGCCTTGATCGGCGCGCAGGGTGCGCCGATACGCCGCCGCCAACCTCTCAAACCCGGCGGCCAGCCCCGGCGACGACGGCGCGCCGCCTCTCACCCCGGGGACTCAGGACGAACGCACGCTGAAAGAGATCGAATCGCGCGCGTTCGCCCTTGATCGGCGGAAGGCGGCGGGGTGCGCGGTGCGGTCGTGCGGTGTTGTCGTGTAGCGCGCGGGGGCCGCGGGGTGTCGGCGCGTCGATCAAGGAGATCTGCATGGATCAAGGGCGAATGCACGCGGAAAGAGATCCAACCACGTGCATTTGCCCTTGATCGGCGGAAGGAGGGGCGCGCGGCGCGGTGCGCGCGGCGCGCGGAGAGGGCGCGCGGCGCGCGGAGAGGGCGCGCGGCGCGCGGAGAGGGCGCGCGGCGCGCGGAGAGGGCGCGCGGCGCGCGGAGAGGGCACGCGGCGCGGTGCGCGCGGCGCGCGGAGAGGCACGCGGCGCGGTGCGCGCGGCGCGCGGAGAGGGCACGCGGCGCGGTGCGCGCGGAGAGGGGGTGCGCGGAGAGGGCGCGCGAGAGGGGCGCGCGGCCCGGCGCGGTGCGCGGTCGGGGGCGGGGTAGCGGCGCGGAGTGAGCAAGCGGGGAATCGGAGCCGAGCAGTGGGTGGGTTTTAGGGGAAATGACCCTATTGTTGGGGGTTGGCGGTCATGATCTAGGGGTGGGCGGGGGGTTACATCGGCCTGTCGCGCCGATGCTCGCGGTGGCTGGTCAGGTGCCGGTCGGGGCGTGGGCGTACGAGTTCAAGTGGGACGGGGTCCGGGCGATCGTCGAGCCGAGTGGCGGCCGGACGCGGCTCACCAGCCGGAACCTGCGGGACATCACGAACTCGTACCCGGAGATCGCCGAGGCGAACGGCGCGCTCGGCGGACTGCGTGCCGTGCTCGACGGGGAGATTGTCGCTCTGGACGAGCGGGGCGCGCCGTCGTTCGCGCGGCTGCAGCATCGGATGCACGTCGCCCGGCCGTCGAGCATGCTCGTCGTGTCGACGCCCGTCCATTTGTACCTCTTCGATCTGCTGGAACTCGACGGGCACCCGCTGATCGGCGAGCCGTACACGCGCCGCCGTGAGCTGCTCGATCAGCTCGGGCTCAGCGGCGGCCTGGTGTACGCGCCGCCTTCGTTTACCGCCGACCGCATCACGGGCGCGGACATGCTCGTGGCCGCCCGCGAGAGCGGGTTGGAGGGCGTGGTCGCGAAGCGCCTGACCTCGACGTACCGGCCGGGCCAGCGCTCGCAGGACTGGATCAAGACGGCGCTGGAGCGGTCCGCGGAGGTGATCGTGTGCGGGTGGAAGCCCGGCGCGGGCCGGCGCCTCGGCATGATCGGCTCGGTGATGCTGGGCGCGTACGACGAGCAGGGGCGGCTCGTTTACGTCGGGCACGTGGGCACCGGTTTCACCGAGGCGGCGCTGCGCGAACTGGCGGCTCTGCTGGAGCCGCTGGCCATCGACGCGTCGCCGCTGGACGTGCCCGCGCCGCGGGAGCACAGCCGCGACGCGAGGTGGATCGAGCCGGTACTGGTGGCCGAGGTGGTGTACCGGACGCTCACGCCCGACGGCCGGCTCCGGCACCCGAGCTGGCGCGGCCTGCGCCCGGACAAGGCACCCGACGGGGTCTACTGGCACGAGGCTCCGCGGTGATACAGACTCATAACCGGGCCTGCGGGGTAATACGGACTCATGGAGCGGCTTGACCAGTACCGGCGGAAGAGGGACTTCGGGCGGACGCCGGAGCCGTCGGGTGCCACATCAACAAAGGACGATGCCACAACAAACGGCGGTGCCACAACCAACGGCGGTGCCACGTCGACAAGGAACGCGGAGCGGTTCGTCGTGCAGCGGCACCGGGCCCGCAGGCTGCACTACGACTTCCGGCTGGAGATCGCCGGGGTACTGGTGAGCTGGGCGGTGCCGAAAGGGCCGACCCTGGATCCGAAGGTGCGCCGGGCCGCGTTCCGGGTGGAGGATCACCCCATCGAGTACATCGACTTCGAGGGCGTCATCCCGGCGGGGGAGTACGGGGGCGGCGATGTGATCGTGTGGGATGCCGGCACGTGGGAGCCGCACGACACGGACGACCCGCTGGCGGCGCTGGACGCCGGCGAACTGCACGTGGACCTGCACGGTGAGAAGCTGCGGGGCCGGTTCGTGCTGGTGCGCACAAAGGACAAGGACTGGCTGCTGCTGCACAAGCGTGACGAGTCCGCTGTGGACGGTTGGAACCCGGAGGAGCATCCGCGTTCCGTGCTGAGTGGCCGCACAAACGATGAGGTCAAAGCGGACCCTGAGCTGATGTGGCGCTCAGACCTGCCGGCCGCGCAAGCGGCGGTGCCTCTCAAGTCTACTGTGGACACTAGTGGACTCGACGTGTTGCGGGCCGGGGGCACGTGGCACATCTTCGGGCGAGACTTACGGGTCACGAACCTCGACAAGGTTCTCTTCCCGCCAAAGGACGGAGAGGCACCGATCACGAAGCGGGAGTTCCTCCGGTACACCGCACAGATCGCACCCATCGCCTTGCCCTATCTGGCCCGCCGCGCGCTCAACATGCACCGGTACCCGAACGGCGCGCACACGAAAGGGTTCTGGCACAAGGAACTGCCCGACCACGCGCCTGACTGGCTGCCCCGCTGGAACAATCCTGACGCTGACCCGGGCGAGACGCAAACGTATCTGGTCGTCGACGAGCCCGCCGCGCTCGTCTGGGCCGCCAACTTCGGCGCGCTCGAATGGCACGCGTGGACGTCGCGGATCGACGCCCCGGACAAGCCCACGTACGCGCTGGTCGACCTCGATCCCGGTGCGACGACGAGCTTCGACGAGGTGCTCACGCTGGCGCGCTTGCACCGCACGGCTTTCGACCACCTCGGCGTCTGCGCGCGGCCCAAGCTCACCGGCCGCAGGGGCATCCAGATCTGGGTACCGGTGGCTCCCGGCCCGGACTTCGGCGCCACCCGCGCCTGGGTGGAGAAGCTCTCGCGTACCGTCGGCGCGCTCGTCCCGGAACTGGTGAGCTGGAAATGGCAGGTGGACGAGCGCGGCGGCAAGGCGCGCCTCGACTACACGCAGAACGCGGTCAACAAGACGCTGGTCGCCCCGTACAGTCCTCGGCCCGCCCCGGGCGCACCGGTTTCGGCGCCGATCGACTGGGACGAGCTCGACGATCCGCGGCTCACGCCAGACGGGTACACGATCAGAAACGTCCTGGAGCGCGTGGCCGCGAAGGGTGACCTCTTCCGCGACGTGCTCAGCCGGCCGCAGCGGCTCCCACCGCTGCGCTGACCTGCCGGTGTGTCCCCCGTCTCGCCCAAGCCGTTGGCGGGCATGGGCGCGAGCGGGCACTGCGATACTGCACCTGTGGAATGGGGACTGCGGTCCGCGGAGGCGGCCGATGTCGAGGCGATCGCGGAACTGCGGGCGGCGGTGATGCGGCCCGACCTGGAACGGTTGGGCCGGTTCGACGAGCACCGCGTCCGGCAGCGGCTGCGAGACTCGTTCTCCACGCGATACACGTCGGTTATCGAGGCGGATGGTGCCTTCGCCGGCTGCGTCACCATGCGCCCGGTGGACGGCGGGCTCTGGTTGGAGCATTTCTATCTGGCCCCCGGCATCCAGGGCCGCGGACTCGGCTCGGCCGTCCTGCGGGCGCTGCTCGACCGCAGCGACGCCGCCGGCCAGGCCGTGCGCCTGCATGTCCTGCAGGGCAGCGCCGCCCGTCGACTCTACGAGCGCCACGGGTTCACTGTGGAGGGTCAGGATCCGATCGACGTCCACATGGCGCGACAACCAGCGAAGCAAAGGATTTGAGCTACCGCGACGCTCGTCGCGGTCGTTACCGCCGCTCCCGCGGCCTCACCGTGCGCGTTTCCACAACCCACGGGGGTGGATTGTGAACCGCGCGGAGTGAGGCCGCGGGAGCAACGGTATGGACCACGACGGGCGCCGCGGTAGCCCAAAACTCGATCCTGGTCCTTAGAAACGGTCTAGCTGGCGTAGGTTTCGAACTCGGCGATCCTCGGAGCGGCGCTCGAGCTGGTGATTTCGAAGGTGATTTTCTTCAGCGAGGTACGGGCGAAGCTGATGACGCCCGCGCCGCTGCCGGAGGTCAGCACCGCGCCAGTATCGTGGTTGATGACCCGCCACGACCCGATGGCACCGGTGGCGCCGGACGCCTCCCGGATGCTGACTCGCGAGACAGTCGTCGCGGAGCCCCACTTGACCGAGATCGAGCCGGTCGAACCGTTCGGCGACCAGTAGGTGCTCATGTTCGCGTCCACCACGTTGCCGTAGCTGGTGCCGCTGGCCTTGCTGGAGCCGTCGGCGCCGGCACCGATGCTGAGATTGGTGCCGCTGGGCTGGGTAGGCGCCGGTGTGGTGGGTGCGGGTGTCGTCGGCTGCGGCCCGGCGGTGGTCGGTCCCGTGGTGGGTGTCTGCGCCGCGCAGTTACCGTTGGACACTTGCAGGCCCTTGTTGGCGCCCGCCGTCTGGGCGACGAGGTTCGGCACGCAGCTGGCACCGTCGAGGCTGTACGCATACGGGACGCTGACCGTGGTGTTGGACGGCATGCTGGGGCCGGCGGGGTTGGTGTCGCTGCCCGGGCTCGACCACGTCACGTTGTCCAGGATGTTGCCGCTCGCCTGCCAGTAACCGGCCGCGTCGGTGTAGAACGTGCCCAGGACGTCCTTGGAGTTCTTGAAGTAGTTGTTGTCCACTTTGGCGCGAGCCCCGGCCCGTGAGTTGATGCCGGATTCGTTGAGGCTCACGTAGTAGTTGTTGTAGATGTGGGCGATCCCGCCACGCAGCAGCGGCGTGCGAGAGTCGATATTCTCGTACAGGTTGTGGTGGTAGGTGAGGAAGCCGTTTCCGAGGTCGCTCTCGCTCGACCCGACGAGGCCGCCGCGCCCGGAGTTGCGCAGGATGCTGTACGAAAGCGTCACGTACTGGGTGTTGTTTTTCATGTCGAAGAGGCCGTCGAACCCTTCCGCCTCCCCGCCTGACGCCTCCAGCGTGACATGGTCGACCCAGACGTTGCGCACGGTGCTTTCCATGCCGATGGCGTCTCCGCCGTTCGACAGGGGCGAGCCCGACTTCTTGACGTTCCGGACGGTCACGTTCTGGATAATGATGTTGCTGGAGTCTCTAATGTGGATGCCCAACTGGTCGAACACCGCTCCGCTGCCGACCCCGATGATCGTGACGTTACTGATCTCCTTGAGCTCGATCACGTCGGCGGCGGTGTTGCAACTGGCGCCCGACACCTTGGTGGTGTTGCCGTGGTTGATGGTCCCCTCGACCTGGATGATGATCGGGGTGCTGCTGCTGGCGCGGCCGCACAGGGCCGTGTGGATCGCGGTGCCGGTGGTGGCCCGCACGGTCTGGCCGCCCGCGCCGCCGGTGGTGCCACCGTTCTGCGTCGCGTAGCCGGTGACGCCGCCGGTAGCCGCCGACGCCTCGGGTATCGACAGCACCACGCCGGTCGCGACCGCGAGGGCCGTGGTGCCCAGTGCCGCGCAGAGTCGCAATGCGACTGGTCGTCTCATCTTTCGCCTCACTCTGGGGTCTTCGAGAAACGTGGGTCCCCGAAAAAATGCGTGGGTCATTTCGACGGCCGCCGGAGGCTGCCGACCTGTCACGTGAAGGAAAGCGCTTTCCGCCGCGAGGATAGGACGGCATCGATTCGTGTGGCAAGATCCTGGCCCGGTTTGCGGTATATATTCGTGATTTCCTATCCCTGGGTCGTGCCTCCGTGCGGCCAGCGGCGGCGGCTGCCGGCGGCGGCCCGCGGCGTCGGGCGGGTGTCTGCGCCGGCGGGTGGCTGCGTCTGCCTGCGTCGGCCCGCGCTGGCGGGCGCTGTCCGGTTGCGCTGGTTCCGCGGCCTTGAATGCGCGTCTGCTGCGGCCTTGGTGAGGCCGCGCGGCTTCCCCCTGACGCATCGATCAAGGGCATCTCGATGGATCAAGGGCAAATGCACGTGGAAAAGAGATCCAACCGCGTGCATTCGCCCTTGATCGGCGCAACCGGCGTGGCGACACGTCGTGCCGCGCTCGCCGCGCGGCGCCCGCGCGTGGATCGGAGATCAAAGCGCGTGCATTTGCCCTTGATCGCGGGCGAGGGCGCGGCGCCGACGGGCGCGGTGCGAGAGGGTGCCGCGCTGGGCGGGGGTGCGGCGCCGACGGGCGCGGTGCGAGAGGGTGCGGCGCTGGGCGGGGGTGCGGCGCGTGAGTGCGGCGCGAGGAGGCGCGTGCGGGGAAGGGGGCGGGGGCGGCTTGATCGACTGGGGGTTGTGGGCAGTAAGGTAAGGCGAACCTAAACGCCTGTCCTGGGGAACTCGATGACGACTGCCGTGGCGCCCGCGCGCTCCCGTCCCGCGCGCCGCAAGCATCGCGCGTGGGTCGTCGCCGCACTGGTCGTGCTGCTGGCCGTCGTCGTGCTCGCGGGTTTCGCGCTGGGCAGCAAGTCCCTGCCGCCGGGCGAGGTGTGGCGGGCTCTGGTCGCGCCCGACGGTGGCGAGGCCAGCATCATCGTGCGGGAGCTGCGCCTGCCGCGTACCGTGCTGGGGCTGGCGGTCGGCCTCGCGCTGGCGGTCGCGGGCGTACTCATGCAGGCGCTCACCCGCAACCCGCTCGCCGACCCGCGGATCCTGGGCATCAGCGCCGGCGCTTCGGTGGGCGTGGTCCTGGCGATCGCCGTCTTCGGGGTGGGCACCCTGGCCGGGTACGTCTGGTTCGGCATCGCCGGTGCGTTGCTCGCCGGCGTCGTGGTGCTCGGGCTGGCCGCGGGTACGCCCGACGGCGGTAGCCCGGTCACGCTCGCGCTCGTCGGCGCCGCCCTGGACGCGAGCCTCGGCGCGGTCGTGGTCGCGCTGCTGGCCGCCGACGCCCGCACGTTCGAGGAGTACCGGTTCTGGGTGGTGGGCGGACTCGCGGGCCGGGATGTCTCGGTCGCCTTGTGGGTGCTGCCTTTCGTCGCGGTCGGCGTGCTGCTGGCCGCGTCTGTCGCACGTGGACTCGACGCGCTCGCGCTCGGCGACGATGTCGCGCGCGGTCTCGGCCATCGGGTCGGGCTCGTGCGGATGACCGGGGGAGCCGCGGCGGTACTGCTCACCGGCGCCGCCGTGGCCGCCGCCGGCCCGATCGCGTTCGTCGGGCTGGCCGTGCCGCACCTGGCACGGGCGCTCGTCGGCACCGACCACCGCTGGACGCTGCTCGTGGCCGCGCTGCTCGGACCGGCGCTGCTGGTCGGCGCGGACGTGGTCGGCCGGCTGGTGGCACCGCCGGGCGAGATACCGGCCGGCATCGTGACCGCGCTGATCGGCGCGCCGCTGCTCGTGATCCTGGTCCGCCGCGTCCGGTTGGCCGCCTCGTGACCGCCGTGGCGATGGGCCGGTCGCTGTTGCGCGCGGGCGGGGCGAGCTTCCTCGTGCGACGACGCTCCATTGTGGTCGCCGCGCTGCTGGTCGTGGTGCTGGCGGCCGTGGTGGTGGCGAGCCTCTGCGTCGGCACTCAGTATGTCGCGCCGCTCGACGTGCTGCGCGCCCTGCGCGGCGGCACCCCGTACGACTTGGTGGTGCGGGAGCTGCGGCTGCCCCGCACGGTGCTCGCCGTGATCGTCGGGGCGGCGTTCGGTGTCGCCGGGACGCTCATCCAGAGCGTCAGCCGCAATCCGCTGGCCAGTCCCGACATCATCGGCATCACGCAGGGCGCCGGCCTGGCGGCCACGGTCGCCCTGACCACGGGCGCCGCCGCGGCGGTGGTGGCACCGGCGGCGCTTGCCGGTGGGCTGCTCGCCGCGACCGCTGTGATGGTGCTCGGATCGCGGCACGGGCTGGCGGCGCGGCGCTTCGTCCTCGCGGGCGTGGCGGTCGCCGTGGCCCTGCGCGCGCTGACCGAGGTCGTCATGCTCTCCGCCGACCCGATCGACGGGCTCCGCGCCCAGATCTGGCTGATCGGCACGCTCGCCGGCCGCGGCTGGAGCGAGGCGGCGTACGTGGCGGTCACGCTCGCCGTGCTGCTGCCGGTACTGCTGTGGGCGGGCTGGGCGCTGGACAGTACCGCCCTGGACGACGACACCGCGCGCGGCATCGGGATTCGGCCGGTGGCTCGCCGGATCGGGCTCGCCGCGACCGGTGTCGTCGCCGCCGCGATGGCGACCGCACAGGTCGGTGCGGTCGACTTCGTCGCGCTGGTCGCGCCCCAGGTCGCCAGGCGCCTGGTCCGCGCGGAACGGCCGCCGCTGCTGTGCGCGGCGCTCGTCGGCGCCATTCTCGTGGTACTGGCCGACCTGCTCGGCCGGCGCCTGTTCGCACCCACCCAGTTGCCCGCCGGTGTGCTCACCGCGGCGATCGGTGGCCCGTACCTGTTGTTCCTGCTGATACGCGGGCGTCGGAAGGTCTCGTGATGCTGTCCACACGCGCGCTCGTCGCCGGGTACGAGGAACGGGTCGTCCTCGACGGCCTCGACCTGGACCTGCCCGCCGGGGCGTTCACCGCCATCGTCGGCCCGAACGCCTGCGGAAAATCCACCCTGCTGCGCACGCTTGCCCGGCTGCTCAAGCCCCGCGACGGCGCGGTACTGCTCGACGGCGCCGCGCTGACCGAGCTGCCGACCCGCGAGGTGGCGCGGCGGTTGGCAGTACTGCCGCAGAGCCCACTGGTCCCCGAGGGTGTCACGGTCGCGGAACTGGTGGCGCGCGGACGCCAGCCGTACCAGCGCTGGTGGCACCAATGGTCCACGCAGGACGGTGTCGCGGTACAGGAGGCGATGGCGCTCGCCGACGTGGAGTCTCTCGCGGACCGGTCGGTCGACACGCTGTCCGGCGGGCAGCGGCAGCGTGTCTGGATCGCCATGACCCTGGCCCAGGACACCGGCATCCTGCTGCTGGACGAGCCCACCACCTTCCTGGACCTGCCCCACCAGGTGGAGGTGCTGAACCTGGTGCACCGGCTGCGTTCGGAGCGGGGCCGCACGGTCGTCGCGGTGCTGCACGACCTCAACCAGGCGGCCCGCTACGCCGACCACCTCGTCGCGATGCGCGGCGGCGCGGTGGTCGCAGCCGGCCCGCCACGCGAGATCCTCACCGCGGACCTGGTCCGCGACGTCTTCGGGCTGGACTGCGTCGTCGTACCGTGCCCGGTCTCGGGCGCACCGCTGGTCCTGCCCGCCTGGCCAACCTCACCATCCTGAAAGGACATCTGATGCGTGCTCTACGTACCGCGGCGGTTGCCGTGGTAGCACTTGCGATCGGCGTGACCGGCTGCTCCAGCGATCCCGCGCCGGGCACGCAGAGCGAGGGCGCCGAGACCAGGACGATCACCCACGCGATGGGCACCACCGACGTACCGGCCAACCCGCAGCGCGTCGTCGTGCTCGACACCGACAAGGTCGACACCGCGCTCTCGCTCGGTATCGTGCCGGTGGGCGCCGCCCGCGCGACCGAAGCCGACGGCTGGCCCACGTATCTCGGCGACAAGGTGTCGTCGATGAAGGAGGTCGGAGTCCTCGCCGAGCCGGACCTGGAGGCGATCGCCGCGCTGAAGCCGGACCTGATTCTCGGCAGCAAGTTCCGCCAGGAGAAGTTCTACGACGAGCTGAAGGCGATCGCGCCGACCGTCTTCACCGAGCGGGTCGGCATCACCTGGAAGGAGAACTTCCTGCTCGACGGCGTGGCGCTCGGCAAGGAGCAGCAGGCGAAGGATTTGCTCGCCGGGTACGAGAAGCGGGCCAAGGAGGTCGGCACCAAGATCGGTAACCCCGCCGAGCGGAAGATCTCGATCGTGCGGTTCATGCCCGCCGAGATCCGCGTGTACGGGCCGGAGTCGTTCTCCGGGATCGTCGTCGGCGACGTCGGGTTGGGCCGCACCGAGCGGCAGTTGCTGGCCAACAAGGACGACAAGCGGTTCGACAAGCTCAGCCCGGAGCGGATCTCCGAAGTGGACGGTGATGTCATCTTCTTCTGCGCGTACGGTCAGAAGGCCGAGGCGCAGCAGGCCACGGTGACCGCCGGCAACCTGTGGCGCGGCCTGTCCGCGGTGAAGGCGGGCAAGGCGTACCCGGTGACCGACGAGACGTGGATGACCGGCATCGGGGTGACCGCCGCCGGCAAGATCCTCGACGACCTGGAGAAGCACCTGACCGCCTGATCAGCCCTCCGGGTGTCCCCTGAGAGCCCAGTGGTACCGCGGTACCACTGGGCTCGGGAAGTGCCTCCGCCGGTACCACGATCGGCCGGCCGGATCTTCATAGCGTGGTGTGCACGGGATCCCGCATGGGCGGGGTCCACGGCAACGAAGGGATACCACGCCATGATCGAGGTACGGCAGTTGACGAAGCGGTACGGGCCGAAGACAGCGGTCGACGGGCTCGATTTCACCGCCCTGCCGGGACAGGTCACGGGCTTCCTGGGCCCGAACGGGGCCGGCAAGTCCACCACGATGCGGATGATCATCGGGCTGGACCGGCCGACGTCCGGTACGGCCACCGTCAACGGCCGCCGGTACGCCGAGCACAGCGCGCCCTTGCAGGAGATCGGCGCGCTGCTGGAGGCGCGCGCCGTACATCCCGGCCGCACGGCGTACAACCACCTGCTGGGCCTGGCGCGGACGCACGGGATACCGCGCACGCGAATCGACGAGGTCATCGACATGGCCGGACTGGGCGCGGTGGCCGGCAAGCGGGTCGGCGGGTTCTCCCTGGGCATGGGGCAACGCCTCGGTATCGCGTCGGCGCTGCTGGGCGATCCGGGCGTGGTCATGCTCGACGAGCCGGTCAACGGCCTCGACCCCGAAGGCGTGCTGTGGGTGCGCAACCTGCTGGCCGGCCTCGCCGCCGAGGGGCGCACGGTGATGCTGTCCTCGCACCTGATGAGCGAGACCTCGCTGATCGCCGACCATCTGGTCATCGTCGGCCGCGGCCGCTTGCTGGCCGATACCAGCGTCGAGGCGCTGATCCAGCAGAACGACGCCGGTGTGCGGGTCGCCAGCGACGAGGCGGACCGGCTCCGGGCACTCCTGGCCGGGCCGAAGGTGACCGTCTCCTCGACCACCGCGGAGGAGCTGACGGTGACCGGCCTGTCCGCCCGCGAGATCGGCGAGATCGCCAACAAGCACGACGTACCGCTGTACGAATTGAGCGCTCAGTCGGTCTCCCTCGAAGAGGCGTTCATGGAACTGACCCGCGACTCCATCGAGTACGCCGCCACCGCCCCGTCGTCCGGAAAGGCCCGCTGACATGACCACCATGACGATCACCCGCCCCCGGTACCGGCTCACCGCCAAGGGCGTCCTGCGGGCCGAGTGGACCAAGTTCTGGTCGCTGCGCTCCAGCTGGATCACGCTCGCGGTGTCGCTGCTGCTGCTGATCGCGTTCGGCGTGATCGCGGCACTGACCTATGATCCCGCGGGAGGCTTCGGTGACGGCCCACCGGGCCAATCGGCGGCCTCCGACGCGATCAGCATCGTGCTCACCGGTGTCACGTTCGCCTCGCTGGCCATCGGCGTGCTCGGGGTCCTGATGTCGGCGGGGGAGTACACCACCGGCTCGATCCGCTCGACCCTGGCCGCGGTGCCCTCACGGCTGCCGGTGCTGTGGTCCAAGAGCCTCGTGTTCGGGGTCATCGCCCTGGTCGCCACCGGCGTCGGCGCGCTCGCCGCGTTCGCGTTGGGCAACCCGCTGCTCGACAGCAGCCTCGCGCTGGGCATCGGCGACAGCGGCGTACTGCGTAGCCTGCTCGGCGCCGGCCTCTACCTCGGCCTGGTCGGCGTGCTCGGCGTGGCCCTCGGCGCGCTGCTGCGTTCCAGCGCGGGCGCCATCACCCTCCTGGCCGGCGTCCTGCTCATCGTGCCCGGGCTGACCTCGCTGCTGCCCGACTCGTGGTCCGACACCATCAGCCCGTACCTGCCCAGCAACGCCGGCAGCGCGGTGATGACCCTGACCCAGACCGGCGACTCGCTCGGCCCCTGGGCCGGACTGGCCGTCTTCGCCGGCTGGGTCGCTCTGGCGCTCGCCGGTGCGGCGTACCGGATGATGAGGACCGACGCCTGAGCCGCCCGTGGCGGCGTGTCGCCACGCCTGGCATGTCGCCACGCCTGGCATGTCGATCAAGGGCGTTTGCACGTGGTTGGATCTCTTTTCCGCGTGTTTTTGCCCTTGATCGATGCGATTGCCCTTGATCGACGTGAGGGCGGGGCTGCTCTCGGACCGTCGCCGCATCGCGGCGGCGGACCGGCGCCGTCCAGGTCAGGGGCGGTAGCGGGCGGGGGGTGGTGCGGGTGTCGGGCCCAGGTTCGACAGCCAGCGCCGGTAGGCGGCCTGCCAGGTGCCGTCGCGGCGCAGGCGCTCCAGCACCGAGTTGACGAACCGGACGAGGTCGGTCGCGGCGGGTGCGACGGCGACGCCGTACGGCTGCCGCTTGATCGGCGGGCCGACCACGACGGTGGTGGGGTCCTGCGCGGCCAGGCCGGCCAGCAGGATGTCGGAGGTCGACACCGCCGCGACCTGGCGTTGTTGCAGCAGGATCAGGCAGTCGATCACCTCGACCGCGGAGACCGGGATCACGCCGGGATGGGCGGCGATGTTGCTGATCGACGTGCTGCCGGCGGCGGCGCACACCTTCGCCCCGGTCAGGTCGGCCATGCTGGCGACGGGGGAGCCGAGCGGCACGAGCAGCCGCTGCGCGGCGCTGAAGTACTCGGTCGAGAACGCGACCTGCTGCCAGTCCCGGCACGTCATGGTCATCGTGCGCATCACCAGGTCGACCCGGCCGCTGGCCAGGCTGGGGACCCGGTCGGCGGCACCGAGCGCCACGAACTGCACCCGATCCGGGCTGCCGAGCAGGTCACGGGCGATCTCCCGGACCAGGTCGATCTCGAAGCCGGCCAGCTGGCCGGTGGCGGGATCGCGGAACCCCACCTGGTACGCGTTCTGGCTGACGCCGGCGATCAGCCGGCCACGCTTGCGGATCTTGGCGATGGTCCGGCCGCCGAGATCGGTGGGTCGCAGGCTCGCGCGGGGATCGCAGGACCCGCCGGCCTCCGCCGCGACAGGCCGCGCCGGATCTTCGACGCCGCCCGGACGCGGGGCGCCGGTCGCCACAGCCACCTCGCGCAGCGCCGAACCCTCGGCCGCACAACCGGCAAGAGCGACAAACGCGGCGATCAGCACTCCCGCGCCCAGGCGACGCGCAGCCAGCGACGACATCATCAGCCGATACCGTACTGGGAGGTGTCAATCACTTAGATGCTGGTCGAGTACCCCACGCAGGCCCCGCAGCGCGAAGTACAGCCGCGACTTGACCGTCTCCACCGGGACGCCCCGCTCAGCCGCCGCGGCTTCGAGAGAGACCCCGCGATAGACCAGCTCGACGAGCAGCTCACGATCCGCTGCCGGCAGGTCGTTCATCATCCCGACGATCCCGCTGGCCGGTACCGGTGAGCCCGACTCGGCGGTGCGCACCTCCTGGAGCAGCGGGTATGGCCGGTCGTCGCGGCCAGCCGGCGCGTACCGTTCACCGTCGCGCAGCACCTTGCGGGCGGCCAGTACCAGCCAGGGCCGCACCGCGGATGGCCGGCGGGGGTACTGCCGGGGATCCTGCGCCAGCCGGTAGAGCGTTTCCTTGAGTATCGAGTCAGCGGCGGCCTCGTCACCGTCGGTGAGCTTCAACACGTACGCCCGCAGGCCCGTGGTGTGCGGCTCGACCAGCCGTTGGAAGGTCTCCGCGGCACGCTCCGCACTGGCCTGGGCGTCGGCTGTGGTGGGTGTCGGCATGAACAGGTCGGCGTGCCGTGGAAGCCGCGGGCCTGCGGCTTTGCCCCGGTCGTCCGGGCCTGGCGAGCCGGGCGCCGTGCCATCGGCGGCGTGGCGGCCCATGCCGGGTACCCCTCTCGTTCCGATCGTTCTCTGTGGACTCCAATCCTTGATCACCGGGCCCGGAACGGACACGGGGAAAGTACCTGGATTCCTACCCGGACCGCCTGACCCACTACCGTGCCTCTATGGCTACCGCCACGACCACGCGCGGCTCCCTCGGCAACCTGCCGGCCGAGGTGACGAGCTTCGTCGGCCGCCGCCACGAGGTGACCGGGGTCCGGCGGATGCTCTCCAACAGTCGGCTCGTCACGCTCACCGGCCCGGGCGGCGTCGGCAAGACCCGGCTGGCCCAGCGGGTCGGCGCCGAGCTGCGCCGCAGCTTCCCCGACGGGGTGTGGTTCGTCGGCCTCGCCGAGTTGCACGACCCCGGCCTGGTCGCGGTCACCATCGGTGAGACGCTCGGCATCCGTGAAGACGAGGTCAGCCCCGACGCGCGCGGCCTGGCGGCGTTCCTGGCCGACCAGCAGGCGCTGCTCATCCTGGACAACTGCGAGCACCTCGTCGACGCCTGCGCCGAGCTCGCCGAGACCCTCCTGCGGGCCTGCCCCGACCTGCGGCTACTGGTCACGAGCCGGCAGGCGTTGCGGCTCGACAGCGAGGCCAACCTGCCGGTGCGACCGCTGTCAGTGCCGGGTCCGGCCGCCGCGTGCACCGCCGCTGATCTGCACAAGTACGAGTCGGCGAGCCTGCTCGTCGAGCGCGCCTCGGCGGTGTGCCCGGACTTCAAGGTCACCGACGCGAACTGCGCCACGATCGTGCGGCTGTGCCAGGCGCTCGAAGGCATGCCGCTGGCGATCGAGCTGGCTGTGGCGCGGCTCAGGGTGCTCTCCCTCGACCAGATCCTCGACCGGCTGACCGACCGGTACCGGCTGCTGACCGACGGTGCCCGCAACGCGCCGCCCCGGCAGCAGACGCTGCGCGCCCTGATCGACTGGAGCTGGGACCTCTGCTCCGACGCCGAACGCGTGCTGTGGTCGCGGGTATCGGTCTTCTCCGGCGGCTTCGAGCTGGACGCCGCCGAAGCGGTCTGCGCCGACGACAAGCTGCCCGCCGACACGATCCTCGACCTGATCGCCTCTCTTGTGGACAAGTCAGTGCTGATCCGGGCCGGCAACGGCGTCGCGCGGTACCACATGCTCGACGTCACCCGGGAGTACGGCGCGCTCAAGCTGCTCGCCGCGCGGGAGCAGGAGGTCGTGGCGGGCCGCCACTGCCGCTGGTTCGCCGACCTGGCCGCGCACGCCGACCGGAACTGGGTCAGCCCGCAACAGGTGGCGGTCATGCGGCGGCTGCGGCACGAGCGCGCCAACCTGCGGGCGGCCCTGGAGTACGCGATAACGGCGGGCCCGCCCGAGACCGCGTTGCAGTTCGCGGCCGACCTGCAGAACCACTGGTTCATCCGGGGGTTCCTGTCCGAAGGGCGGCACTGGCTCGATCGCGCCCTGGCGATGGACGGCCCCCCACATTGGACACGGGTCAAGGCCCTGCGCGTCGCCGCCTGGATCGCCGGTATCCAGGGCGACGACCGGGCCGGCGCACTGCTGGCCGAAGCGGCCGCCCTCGCCGAGACGTTGCCGCCGTCGCCCGAACGCGCGTACCTGCCGCTGATCCAGGGCATCTTCCTGATGTGGCCGGGTGAGCACGCCGAGGCGTTGCCGAAGCTCGAACAGGCGCTGGCCGCGTTCCGCGCGATGAACAACCGCAACGGTGAAATGTGGACACTCATCGTGCTGGGCCTGAGCCGGGGTCTCGCCGAGCGGCCATCCAGCGGCTACCCGGACCTGAACACCGCCAGGGACCTGGGAGCGGCCAGCGGTGAGGCGTGGTGGCAGTCGTTCGCGCTGTGGGCGCTGAGCGTACTGCGCTGGCGAGAGGGCGACCACGCCGCGGCGACCGCGGCGGCCAAGGAGAGTCTGGTCATCCGCAAGGTCGTGGAAGACGAGCAGTTCACCGTCGGGCTCGCCATGGAGTCGCTCGCCTGGATCGCCGGCAGCGAACGGCGCGACCAGCGCTCCGCCGAGCTGCTCGGCGCCTCCAAACGGATGTGGCAGGGCATGCACACGTCCCTGGCCCCGTTCCGGACGCTCCAGGACTGGCACGACGAGGTCGTCGCCGAGGTGCGGTCGCGCCTGGGCGCGACCGCGTTCTCGGCTGCCATCCGGCGCGGCTCCGGCATGTCCGCCGCCGACGCGGTCGCGGCGGCGCTCGAACGCAAGCCAGCCACGCCGGCGCCCGGACAGCCGGCCGACCCGTCCGCCGACCACGGGCTCACGAGGCGCGAGCGCGAGGTCGCGGCGCTCATCGCCGAGGGCCTCACCAACCGCGAGATCGCGGCCCGGCTCGTGGTCGCGCAACGCACGGCCGAGGGACACGTGGAGAACATCCTGAGCAAGCTCGGCTTCACCTCCCGCACCCAGGTGGCCGGCTGGCTGGCGAACCAGCGCCCGGCACCGCGAGACTGACCGGCCGGTGCCGCTACTCGCGGCACCGGTGCGCGCGCAGCACCAGAGCCGGCGGCCGCTTCTCGCCATCCAGACACACCACGGCCCGAAGCCGGCGGCTGTAGGCGTACCGGTCGCGCGGCAACACCTCCACAATGGGTATCGGCTGCTTGTCGAAACAGCGATCCCTGCCGTTCTGCAGAGTGCCCCACACGATCCCGCCACCGCAGTACCGGCAGTCCGCTGGCCGAAGCGGTTGAATCATCTTCGTCGTTCCCTTTCCGCGCGCTGTCCAACATGGAGTGCTGGAGAGCAACGACGGTGAAGGGCTCCGAGTTACCAATGACACGCGTCAGGGGGTGGCGACCCAGGGGCTCGTGGCGATTTTGCCGGTGGTCCCAAGGTCGACGCCGCCGTCCGGGCTGAGCGTCTGGGTTGGCTGGCCCGTCGCCGGGGCCATTTCCAGGTACGTGCCGGTGGCCGCCGGCACGGTGGCCTCGGTGACGGTGTTGCGCCACACCACGACCGCCGACGCTTCCGTGCCCGGTGCCAGCGTCACGGGCTGCGGTGGGCCGTCGAAGCCCGTGATCGTCGAGATCTGGGCCGTACCCTGAAGGACGTCGATGTCGAGGGGCTTGCGGTCGGCGTCGAGCACCGTGAGCGTCGGGTAGCCGTTGGCGGTGTAGGGCTGGCTGCCGCAGTTGACCAGCTTGACGCGCATCGCCCGCAGTCCCGAGGCGGCCTCGACATCGCCGGTGCGGAGCGTTACCCCCGACGGCGGGCACGGCGCCGGGGGCGTCGGGTCCGGTTTGGGCCCCTCGGCGGTACAGGCCGCCAGCAGGGCCAGTGTGGCGGATGCCGCGACGAGACGGGCGACTGGTGTCGAGCGCATCCGACGATTGTGCAAGATCGACACAAGCGGCCTCTTGGCGGGTCAACTCTGAATATGTAGAGTTATGGCGTGACCAAGACTCGCCGCCCATCCGCACAGACCATCGCGGTCGTCCTCGCGCTGGCGGAGGAGCCCTCGCAGTGGCGGCACGGTTACGACTTGTGTAAGCAGCTCGATCTCAAGCCCGGCTCGCTGTACCCGATCCTTGTCCGCCTCGCGGACCGCGGCCTGCTCGAAACCTCCTGGGAGTCCGCCGCGCCGGGCGGCCGGCCGCCCCGCCACCTGTATCGGCTGACCGGCTCCGGTCGCGCGTTCGCGGCCGAGTTGGCGCACGCACAACCGCGACCAGCGACGCCACCGCGACAATCGGAGCCGAGATGGCAGGGAGCGTGAGCCGGCCCCAGCGCCGCTATGAGATCGCCGCGGCGGTGCCTGTCATCGTTGCCTTCGCCGCCCTGTACGCCTGGGCTGTCCCGACCGATGGCCAGAACGGGGCCGCGGACATGTTCTGGCTCGGGGTGCTGTTCCTGATCCCGACGTCCCTCTGGCTGATCACGTCGTCGCTGCTGGTCCAGCACTGGTGGCAGGGTGCCGGCGTCCGGATGTCCACGATGGACCCGCCGGGCCAGGTGCTCGCCGCGGCGGTCGCCACCCTGCCCGCGGCCCGGCGGCGCTGGGGGGAGGCCATGCTCGGCGAGCTGGAGCAGGTGCGGGAGCGGTCGGCGCGCTGGCGGTTCGCGCTCAGCTGTGCCCGGGCGGTGCTGTTGCTGCCGGTATCCAGGCGGTGGTCGGCTCCCGCGGCGACCGCCCTGGTGATCGGCGCCGTGGTGGCATGCGTGGGCGCGATCGCGACCTTCCTGACCCGGCATCCGGTCGTCACCGACGGACTCGTGCCCGGAAGCGCCGTCATACTCGCCGGTTGCCTCTGGTTGGCGGTGGCACCGCCTCCCGCGCTGGGGGGTGGCCGCCTGGCACCACACCTTGGCGTGGCCGCCGCCGTCGCGTTCACCCTCGGAGGACTGGGCTGCGCCTATGCCGGCTGGGAAGGGCTGCCCGCCCTGTGGGCGCTCTTCGGGCCGATGCTGACCTTCGCCGCTTCGGCGTGCGTCGCCGCGGCGGCGGAACGGTCGTTCCGGGCGGGCGTGCGGGCCGGTGTCTGGACCGTGATCGCGGTCGTGCCGCTCACCCTGGCCACGGGAGTGTTCGAGGCGTTGCGCCAGTACGCCGCCGATGGCGTGCCGACCTTCGCGGGCGACGTGACGTCCGCGGGGTTCAGCCTCGGCTTCACTCTCCTTGTTTCCGTCGCTGTCCCCATGATCGGCTTCCCGTTCGCGGTGTTCGGTGCCACCGTCGGGGCGACTCTCGGTGACAGGCAGGCGAGCGTGAATCCCGGCTGAGTGGGTATCCCACCCGCCATGCGGGCACTCATCATCAACTGCACGTTGAAGCCGTCTCCCGAGCCGTCCAACACCGAGGCGCTCGCCGGCGTCGTCGCCGAGGCTCTGAAGAAGGACGGGGTATCGGTGGACTGGGTGCGCGCGGTCGACCACGACATCAAGCCCGGCGTGCGCAGCGACGAGGGCCCCGGTGACGAGTGGCCGCCGATCCTCGAGAAGCTCCTCGCCAGCGAGATCCTGATCATTGCGACGCCGACCTGGGTGGGCCGGCCGTCCTCGGTCGCCCAGCGGGTCATCGAGCGGCTGGACGCGCTGATCTCGGAGACCGACGACGAAGGCCGGCCGGTCGCGTACAACCGGGTGGCCGGCGTGGTCAACACCGGCAACGAGGACGGTGCCCACCACGTGATCGGCGAGATCAACGGCGCGCTCGGCGACATCGGCTTCACCATTCCCGGGCAGGCGTGGACGTACTGGCATCTCGGGCCGGGTGCCGGCCCCGACTACCTCGACGACCAGCGCGGCCACGACTGGGCCGCCAAGACCGGCCGGGCCATGGCGCAGAACCTGGTCACGGTCGCCCGGGCGCTGGCGGCCACGCCGATGCGGCCACCACCCGATTAACGGGACATTCCGGACGAATGATCCATATCATCTGTCCGTGGAGCTGCGTTGCACCGTGAGCCATTCGACGCCCGAGAACCGGATGGATCTGATCATCCAAGTGGATCCCGGTGCGGCGGTCGGGCAGGTGCTCGACGCGCTGCCGGTACCGGTCGGTGATCAGCCGTGCTTCGCCGGCGATACGCGCCTCGATCCGGGCAAGACCGTCGCCGACAGCCCGCTGGTGCAGGGCTGCGTCATCCGCGTGGGCGAGCTGGGTGACCCGTCGGGGCTGCCCGATGGCGCGGTAGCGGCGTTGCGAGCCGTCGCCGGCCCGGACATGGGCGCGGTGACCTGGCTGCCGCCGGGCCAGCACGTCCTGGGGCGCGAGGAAGGGTGCCTGCCGAGGATGTCCGACCCCGACGTGGCCGAGCGGCACCTGGCGCTGGAGGTCGGCATCGACGGGACGGTCCGCGCGACGGAGCTGTCGACCGGTACACCCGTGCAGCTGGAGCCCGGGGCGATGGTGGAGGTGGGCGGCAGCCGCATCGAGCTGGTCGGCCGCCCCGAGGTGCCGCTGGACGCCGTTCGCGGCGAGGACGGGCGGCTGGTGTTCGAACGCCGGTCCGCGGCCGCCCCGACCGTGGAACCGGCCGAGGTGGCGCTGCCGGCGCCGGTCGCCGCGAACCCAGTACTCGGGTTGCTGACGCGGTCACGGCGCCGCCGGGATCTCCAAGCGGCCCGCGACGCTGCCACCCAGGAGATCGCGCGGCACGTGGCGCGCGAGGAACGGGCGCGCCGCGAGCTGGCGCCGGACGAGATCGACGTCGTCTTCGCCGCGTCCGGCGCCAGCGAGCGGCTGTGGTCGCGAGACCCGGCGGCGCCGCATGGGTTGACGCTGCGGATGGGGTCGACACAGAGCCCGGCGAGCCTGGCGTTGCGTGGCGAACCGTGGGAGGGCTTCGCACCGCCGGTGCTGCGCGGCGTACCGGCCACGGTCGACCTCCGCGAGGCCGGGGTGGTCGGATTGACCGGTCAGTCAGGCGAGGTCGCCGCCGCCGTGCGGTGGATGCTGGTGCAGTTGGCGACGCTGCGCAGCCCGGCGGACCTTCGGCTTGTCGTGCTGACGGCCTCGGACGGCGACGATCTGGCCTGGACGGCGTGGCTGCCACACGTGAGCGTGGACGCCGCCGGCGGCGGGCCCGCCTGCCGGGTGGGCAACACGCCCCGGAGCCGGGCGGACCGGTTGGCTGAGTTGGGCGAGCTGCTCGCCGCGCGCCGTGACGGGTCCGCCGGCGAGGCACACCTGCCCGAGATCGTGGTACTGCTCGACGGCGCCCCGGCGTTGCGGGACCTGCCGGGCGTGCCCGAGCTCCTCAGGGACGGGCCGTCGCTGGGGATGTACGCGATCTGTGCCGGCGACACCGCACCGAGCGACCGCGGCGTGTGCTGCGAGGTGGACGCCGGCCGGTTGCGCGTGAGCCGCGACGGTGCCGACGCGGTCACGGGCCGGGCGGACCTCCTGAGTCGAGAGCGGGCGGAAGGCATCGCCCGGTCGCTCGCGCCGATGCGGGAGGCGTTGGCTGACCACGCGGCGACGACCCCAACCAGTGCGATATCGGTGCGGCACGCCAGTTGGCTCGCGGCCGGCGAACCCCGTCCGCGGGTTTCTCCGGTGCTGCCGACCGTCGTGCGGCTGGACGACCTGCCCGCGGCGGTGCCGGGCCGCGGTGTCGCGGTCGGTGTCGGGGGACCCCGGGTGACCCCGTTTCGGCTCGACATGTTCGGTGCGGGACCACACGTGTTGCTGGTTTCCGGACCGGCCGGCAGTGGCCGCAGTACCGCCGCCGCGACGATCGCCCACGCGCTTCACCGATGTGGCGTGGCCGTACTCGCGCTGGCACCGGCCCGCTCGGCGCTGCCCGGCCTGCTGCCACCCGACCGGCTCGTCCGGGTACTGGTGGGCAGCGGCTTCGAGGACCGCGACCTTCGTGCCGTCGCCGCGCAGTTCGGGGAGCGCCCGTACGCGATGGTCGTCGACGACATCGACCGGCTGTCCATCAACGCGGCGGTGGAGTCCGGTACCGAACTCCCCACGCTGCCACACCAGATCGCCGATCCCGCCTGGCTCGGCCGGGCCGCGCTCGTGCTGTGCGGGGACGCCCTGCCTGTCCTGAATGGACAGCGGCCGTCCCTGCGCCAGCCCGTCATGGACGCCGTCACCACCGGTACCCGGATCCTGCTCGCGCCGTCCAGTGTGGCCATCGGGCGCGAGCACGGGTTCACGTTCGAGGCCGATCAGCTGTTCAGCGCGCCGCCCGGGCGCGGGTTCATCGGGATAGACCACCAGATGGAGCCGGTGCAATTGGCGATGCCGCCGGATCCAGCGCGGTAGACCGTGCCGCCGAACCGGCGATCACCGCGCCGAGGGCGAGGGCGGCTAAAACCAGGTACAGCAAGGCGTCCAGCTCGACGACGTCGCCGATGAGGAAGACCTGCATGGGGCTCAGGCCGAAGCCGCTGTCGGTGAGCGCGGTGAACAGCCAGACCGGAGCCGACAACGGGTGAGGACTCTCCTCCGCCATCGCGTTGTCACCCAGTACCGTTAGGATGACCGCGACGTCGGCCGCGAGTGTCGCGCCGAGAATGCCCACCGACCACGCCGCGCGGCGGCGGCCCGCGGCCGCGAGACGCGCGACGAAGATCAGCGCCGCGCCGAGCCCGAGGAAGAACACCGCGTACGAGGGGGCGTGCTGAGTGACCTTCTCCATGCCGACGACGGCCTGTGCCATCACACCGAACGCGAAGCCCGGCACCGTCACCGCGAGCACCAGCGGTACCGGCGCGGCCGCCACTGTCCACTTGCGCCCGAGCCGGGCCAGCAGCACCGCGGTGCACAGGGCAAACAGCGTCAGCACCGGAAGCTGCGGGTCTATCCCCAGTGGATCCTCGGGCGCGATCAGCCCGACGACCAGGTTCATCGCGATGAGGCAGGCGATGAGCAGCAGTACGGCCAGCACGGGCGCCACCAGTACGAGCCGAGCCACGCGTGCCGCGCCCGTGAGTGGTGCCGCCACCGGATCGGCCCGTCGCACGGGGCGGGCGACCGCGAGGCTCGCCGCGTAGCGCAGCATCCGCGCGTGACGCCGCTGCTCGGCGAGCACGTGCAGCTCGGCCGACCACTCCTGGTGCAGCTCTTCGCGCAGGTCGCCGGGCCAGCGCCGGGCGGCGGCGGCCAGCAGGACCCGGGCGATCCGCAGGCTCACCACGCCGGCCGCACAGCGGGTGCCGACTCGGGGCGGCTCGGGTCGGGCACCACAGTGGACGCCCGCATCTCGGCCAGGGCGTGCCGTGCCTGGGCCACGCCCTCGGGCGTGAGCCGGTAGTAGCGGCGGGCCGGCCGGCCCTGCGCGGTCGGGTCGACCTCTTCCCACCGGGTGGTGAGCCAGCCGGCCTCGACGAGCCGGCGCAGGATCGGGTACAGGGTGCCGCTGGCGAGAGCGGTGGCCTGCATCAGGTCGAGGCCGTAGCGGTCGGCCTCGGGATTGGCGAGTAGCGCGGCCAGTACACGCGCGGTCGGGACGGTCATCCTCACCGCCCGACTATATCGCTGATCTACATAGGGTCAAGTCAGGGGTGGATCCGGCAGGGGAGCGGCGTAGAGCCAGGCGTCGAACAGGTTCGTCAGCGGCCGGCCCGCGTGCCGTTCGGCGAGCGCGATGAAGGCCCGCGTGGTCACGGTGCCGTGGTGGTTTTCGGCGACCCAGGCGCGCAGGAGGCGGAAGAACCGCTCGTCGCCCACGGCGCGACGCAACGCGTGCAGGGTCAGCGCGCCGCGCTTGTAGAGCCGCTCGTCGAACATCCGGTCCACGCCCGGATCGGCGACCCGCAGGTCCATGGGACGGAGCACCAGCCGCGTGTGCCACAGCCGGGCGAGCGCGTTCACGGACCCGCCACCCGAGGCTTCCGACCAGAGCCACTCCGCGTACGTGGCGAACCCCTCGTTGAGCCAGATGTGCTGCCAGTCGGCGACCGTCAGGCTGTTGCCGAACCACTGGTGGGCGAGCTCGTGCGCCACCAGCCGCTCGTGGGTCCGCCGCCCGTCCACATGGTTGGCGCCGAAGATGGACATGCCCTGCGCCTCGATCGGGTCGTCCAGGTCGTCGTCGGTGACGACGACGGCGTACTCGCCGAACGGGTACGGCCCGAAAAACCGTTGCAGCGCCCGCATCATCTCGCCCTGGCGCCCGAAGTCGTGCGCGAACTGCCGCCGCAGCCGCCCCGGCACCGCCGCCCGCTGCACCGGCCAGCGGGCGGAGAGGTCGATCCGCTCGTACCGTCCTATCTGGACACTGACCAGGTAGGCGGGCGTCGGCTCGGGAAGGTCGTAGACCCAGGCCGTCGTGCTCGCGCCCCGCCGGCGAGCCGTCAGCTTTCCGGTCGCGATCACCGTGTACGGCGTCGCCGCCGTCACCGCGATCCGATAACTCGCCTTGTCGGCCGGGTGGTCGTTGCACGGAAACCAGGACGGCGCGCCCACCGGCTGGCTGGCGACGAGGACGCCGTCGGTCAGCTCGTCCCACCCGAGGTCGCCCCAGCGCCCGGCGATCGGTCGGGGCCGCCCGGCGTACCGGACGTCGACCTGGAACACGGCGTCGACGGGTACCGGACTCGCCGGTCGCACGTGCAGCTTGTGGCCCGCGTGGGTGAACCTCGCGGCCGCGCCATCGACGAGCACCTGCTTGACCTGCAACCCGGCCAGGTCGAGGCTGAACCGCGACAGCCCCTGGGTGGCCACCGCCGTGATCGTCGCCCGGCCGGTGAGGCGGTTCGTGGCGATCCGGTAGTCCAGGTCGAGGTCGTAGTGGCGGGTCCGGTAACCGCCGTTGCCGTGTTCCGGCAGGTACGAGTCGGCGGAATGCTCCGCACCGGGTTGCGCGGTCTCGGTCATTCCCGGTGGCTCGGCCACGCCGCGATCGGGTTGCCGAGCCAGCGCGAGTCGGCCGGCACCGTGTCGCCGCGGGTCACCAGCGAGCCGGGCCCGACCGTGGTCCGCGCGCCGATCGTCGCGCCGGGCAGCACGATCCCGTGCGGGCCCAGCGTGGCGCCCGCCGCCAACGTCACCTCGTCCATACTCATGATCCGATCATGGAACAGGTGTGTCTGCACGACGCAGCCCCGGTTGACCGTCGCCCCGTCACCGAGACGGATGAGGTCGAACTCCGGCAGCCAGTACGTCTCCAGCCACACCCCGCGGCCGATCTTCGCGCCCATCGTACGCAACCAGCCGGTGAGCACGGGAGTGCCGGTGGCGGTGGGCACGAGCCACGGCACCGCGAGGACCTCGACGAAGGTGTCGGCGAGCTCGTTGCGCCACACGAACGAGTCCCACAGTGGACGATCGCCGGCCCGGAACCGCCCCACCAGCAGCCACTTCATCGCGGTGGCGGTGGCGGCGGCCAGGACGCCGGCGCCCAGCAGCACGACACCCGACAGCGCACCGGCGGCCACCGGCCCGAACGCGTTCCAGAGCGCCGCGAGGGCGGCCAGCACCAGTACCGCCAGCGCGCCGCCGCACGCCACCGGAACCAGGCGGAACAGCTCGACCACGGCGCGGGCCGCCTTCAGCCGGGCCGGCGGGGCGTAGGTGCGGCTGCTGTCCGCCTCCTCCGGCGACCGGCGCAGCGGCATCGGTGGCATGCCGAGCCACGACGAGCCCTTCTTGGCCTTGCGCGGCGCCGACGACAGCACCCCGACCAGGCCCCGCTTCGGCACGGAGTGTCCCGGCGCGGCCATCCCGGAGTTACCGAGGAACGCCTGCTTTCCGATCCGGGTGGGCGCCACGTGCAGCCAGCCGTTTCGCAGCTCGTACGTGGCGACCATCGTGTCGTCGGCGAGGAACGCGCCGTCGGCGACGGTGGTCATCTTGGGCAGCGCGAGCACGGTGGACGCCTCCACGCCCCGGCCCACCTTCGCGCCGAGCAGCCGCAGCCACGCCGGGGTCAGCACGCTGGCGTACAGCGGGAAGAGCCCGACGCGGGCCATGCCCATCAGGCGTTCGGTCGCCCACACCTGCCACGCGACCCGGCTGTGCACCGGGTGGTAGCCCTCGCGCAGTCCGACGCTCAGCGCGCGGACCGCGGCCAGCACCAGCACCGCGTAGGTGGCGACGTACATCAGTGCGGCGACCGGCATGGCGAGCAGCGCCGCCGTGGCCGCGCCGCCGAGCGTGCCGGCGCCGGAGGCCGCGCGCGCCAGGACCGCAATCCCCGGCAGGGCGGCCACGGCGGGCAGCATGCCGAGCAGCAGCGAGGTCACGCCGTACGCCGTGGCCCACACCCGGGACCGGTCCGGCCGCTCCGCCGGCCAGGTGTGACCGCTCTTGCCGGCCCGGGTGGCCGGTGCGCCGACCCATCGCTGGCCCGCCGGCACCGTCCCGCGTACCGTCGAGCCGGCGCCGACCTCCGCGCTCTTGCCGACCCGCACGCCCGGCAACAGCGTGCTGCGCGCGCCGATCCGCGCGTCCGCGCCGACCCGAATCTGTCCGATGTGGACGACATCGCCGTCGACCCAGTACCCGCTCAGGTCGACCTCTGGTTCGACGGCCGCGCCCCGGCCCAGCTTCAGCAGCCCGGTGACCGGCGGTGCCGAGTGCAGGTCGACGTCGCGGCCGACCTCGGCGCCGAGCGCCCGGGCGTACCGGGTCATCCACGACGCGCCCGCGACACTTGTCGCACCGCTCAGGTCGGCCAGCCGTTCCGCGGTCCACAGTCGCAAGTGGACCGATCCGCCACGCGGGTAGCGCCCCGGGCGCACGCCGCGCAGCAGCAGCCGTGCCCCGCCCGCCGAGATGGCGATCCGTCCGACGGGGCTGAACAGCAGGAACCAGCCGAGCGCGATCCACCACCACGAGGCGGCCGGCGCCCACGACGCGCCGAGGAGCTTGGCGGCCAGGGCGAGGACGGTCAGCCAGCGCAGCCCGACGATCGTCAGCAGCGGCACCATGAGCAGCGTCTGGATGGCGCCCGCGCGCCGTGGCGTGGGAGCGACCTCCCGCCTCGTCGTGGTGCTCGCGCCGAGCCCGTCGAGTACCGCCGCGAGGTCAGCCAGGCGCGGGTGCTGGTACAGGTCGCCGACCGATACCTGGGGGTGGCGGGTGCGGATCCAGGCGATCAGCTGCGCCGCGGCGAGGCTGCTGCCGCCGTTGCGGAAGAAGTCGGCGCCCGCCTCGGTGACCCGTACGCCGAGGATCTCCGCCCAGCCCTCGGCGAGCCACGCCTCGGTCTCCGACAGCGCCGTCGCGCGGGTGTCCACTGTGGGCAGCGGCCAGGGCAGCGCCGCCCGGTCCACCTTTCCGGACGTGCGCGTCGGCAGCGTCTCGACGACGGCGAGCAGCGGCACCAGGGCGGCGGGCAGGTGTTCGCGCAGCCGCTGGGCCGCCGCGTCGGCGTCGAACTCCGCGCCCGAAGGGACGGTCACGTATCCGACCAGGACCTGGTTGCCGGCCTTGGTGCGCCGCACCGCCGCGGCCGCGCCGGCCACGTCGGGCAGCGCCTGGAGCGCGGCGTCGACCTCGCCCAGCTCGATCCGGCGGCCGCCGAGCTTGATCTGCTCGTCGTTGCGGCCGATGAAGACGAGCCCTTCCGGCTCGGCGCGCACTATGTCACCGCTGCGGTAGGCGCGCTCCCAGCCGAGCGAGGGCAGCGGCGCGAACCGCTCCGCGTCTTTGGCCGCGTCGAGGTAGCGGGCCAGGCCCACACCGCCGATCACCAGCTCACCGGTGTCACCCATCGGCACCGGCTCGCCGTACTGGTCGACGACCGCGAGCCGCCACCCCGCCAGCGGCAGCCCGATGCGTACCGGTCCCTCGCCGGTGAGCTGGGCGGCGCACGCCACCACGGTCGCCTCCGTCGGGCCGTACGTGTTCCAGACCTCGCGACCCGGCACGGCCAGGCGCTCGGCGAGCTCGGGCGGGCACGCCTCGCCCCCGAAGATCAGCAGCCGTACGCCGTCGAGCGCCTCCGCGGGCCACAGCGCGGCGAGCGTCGGCACCGTCGACACCACGGTGATGCTCCGGTCAGCCAGCCACGGGCCGAGGTCGACGCCGCTGCGTACCAGGGAACGCGCGGCCGGCACCAGGCACGCGCCGTGCCGCCAGGCCAGCCACATCTCCTCGCAGGAGGCGTCGAACGCCACCGACAGCCCGGCCAGTACGCGGTCGTCCGGCCCGATCGGCTCGCCGGTCAGGAACAGCTCCGCCTCGGCGTCGACGAACGCGGCCGCCGACGCGTGGCTCACCGCGACGCCCTTCGGCTTGCCGGTCGAGCCGGAGGTGAAGATGATCCAGGCGTCGTCGTCGAGCCCCGGCCGTCCCGGTGCCGACGAGCCCGGCGGGGCCAGCGACGTCATCGCCAGCCCGTCGCCGAGGGCCGCGCACACGCCCGCCTCCGCGAACACCAGCTCCGCCCGCTCGTCCGGGTCGTCGGCGTCCACCGGCACGTACGCCGCGCCGGCGGCGAGGATCCCCAGGATCGCGACGTACAGGTCAGCGGTGCCCGAGGAGATCCGGATGCCGACCCGGTCGCCCGCGCCGATCCCGGCCGCGGCCAGCTTCTGCCGGACGGTGTCGACCTCGGCGGCCAGCCGGCGATAGTCGTACACCCGGGTGCCGTCGTCGATCGCCGGGGCGTCCGGGTGCCGTGCGACCGTGTCGTCCAGAATGTCCAGGAGAGTCCGGCTGGCCGGTGCGGTGTCGGACCGGAAGACGGCAGGAGCGGTCGGCAGGACGGGCGTCAGGGTCACAGCGCACCTCTCTGGGCACGCACCGAGCGCGCGGCCAGCCGTCCACGCTATCGCAGCTCAACGGCGCGTATCGCCCGTATGTCACCTTCGTGTCCCCCACCACAGCCCCGACGCGTGTCACGTACCTGACACAATGACATGTCAAGGAGGTATGGATGACCGCTCGGCCGCTGAACGCGACCGCCGCCTCGCTGCTCGGCTTCCTGCACGAGGAGCCGATGTCGGGCTGGGACCTCGTCGCGACCGCCCAGTCCCGCATCGGCGACTTCTGGTCGCTCACGCAGAGCCAGGTGTACCGCGAGCTCGCCGCCATGGCAGCCGACGGGCTCGTCGAGGCGCAGGAACGCGGCCGGCGCGACCGGCGCCCGTACGCCATCACCGACGCCGGCCGGGAGGCGTTCGCCGAATGGGTCGCGCGGGAACCCGACCCGGAGACGATCCGGTTCCCGCTGCTGCTGACGGTCATGTTCGGCCGGCACGTCCCCGCCGAACGGCTGGCCGCGATCGTGGCCAAACACCGGCAGACGCACGCCGACCGCCTGGCCACGTACGAGCGGATGGACGCGGCGCTGCCACCCGGGGCCGCCGAGGCGGAACCGTACGCGATAGCCACGCTGCGATTCGGTATCGCCTACGAGCGCGCGATGCTGGGCTGGTTCGACGCTCTCCCACCCACAATCGCGGGGCCGGTCAGTTCGTGAAGAGTTTCGCGGCGGTGATGATGGTCTGGGTCACGCCGTATCCGAGCAGAATCGCGACCAGCAGCCACGACACCCAGAGCCGGGTCTGTTGACTCATCGCGCGGCGCTCCCTTCGACGGCGACCTCATCGGCTGTTTCGTGGAAGCGCTCCGGCACCGGCCTGATCAGCAGGTTGGCGACGAATCCGATGGCCAGTACGCCGACCATGGTGAAAAGCGCGGGCTGGTACGCCGATGAGGTGAGCGTGCCGGGTTTGCCCTGCGCGTCGAGGAACCCGTTGATGATGAGCGGTCCCGCGATGCCGGCCGCTGACCAGGCGGTCAGGAGGCGCCCGTGGATGGCGCCCACCTGGTACGTGCCGAACAGGTCACGAAGGTACGCCGGTATCGTCGCGAAGCCGCCGCCGTAGAAGGACAGGATCAGCCCGGCCAGCAGGACGAAGAGCGCGGTCGCGGCGTGCCCGAAGGAGGCGAGCAGCGCGTACAGCACCATGCCCACGCCCAGGTATACCACGTACATCGGCTTGCGCCCGATGATGTCCGATGTGGACGACCACACGAATCGGCCAGCCATGTTGAACAGCGACAGTAACCCGACGAAGCCGGCCGCGGCCGCCACCGCGACGCTCGACACGCCGTCTTCCCGGAAGAAGTCCTGGATCATCGGGCTGGCCTGTTCGAGGATGCCGATGCCGGCGGTCACGTTGCAGAACAACACTATCCACAGTAGCCAGAACGAGCGGGTGCGGATCGCGTTGGACGCGGCGACCTGTGCGGTGGTGACAAGTGGCCGGCTCGCGACCGTGGCGAGGTCGAAGCCGGCGGGGGACCAGCCCGGCGGTGGTACCCGGACGTTGACGACACCGAACATCATGATGACGAAGTACCCGATGCCCAGCGTGACGAAGAGCGCGACCAGCGCCCCGCCCGACGCCACCGAGCTGGCGTTGCCCGAGTCGTAGCCGGAGTCGTAGAACGACAGCAGTTGGCGCGACAGCGGGCTGGCGACCATTGCGCCGCCGCCGAATCCCATGATGGCGAGCCCGGTGGCGAGACCTGGCCGGTCGGGGAACCATTTGATCAATGTGGACACCGGTGAGATGTACCCGATGCCGAGCCCGATGCCGCCCAGCACGCCGTATCCCAGGTAGACCAGCCACAGCTGCTCCGTCGCGATGCCCACCGCGCTGACCAGGAAGCCGGTCGCCCAGAAGCACGCGGACACGAACATCGCCTTGCGCGGCCCGTTCGCCTCGACCCAGGTGCCGCCGACCGCGGCGGACAGGCCAAGCATCACGATGGCGATGCTGAAGATGATGCCGATCGCCGTCTGGCTGGTGTCGAAGTGCGCGATGAACGAGTTCTTGTAGACGCTCGTGGCGTACGCCTGCCCGATGCAGAGGTGCACCGACAGGGCGGCGGGCGGGATCAGCCACCGGCTGTACCCGGGTGGCGCGACGGTGTGCCGGTGGTCGAGTGCTGACAGGATCGACAAGGGTGCACCTCCCTGTGTTGCCCGCAACCTAGTGCCCGCGCCCGGGGTGCGCAGCAAATGGTCGCTACCAGGCGCCGGGTGGCCGTTCGGATGAGCCGAGCGGTACGATCGGACGACCCCTTGCATCCAAAGATCTGAATGTGTACTTTCTCCGGAAAGCGGTTCCCCCTGGCAACGAGGAGTCCGAGCATGCCGAACCTCCGCCTCCTCGCCGCCGTCACCACCGCGGCTCTGGCCTGCTCCCTTCTCGCCGTCGCCGCCCCCGCCTCGGCCGCGGTCGGCGCGATCCGCGGCGCCCCGTCCGGTCGCTGCGTCGACGTGCCCAGCGCGAGCAAGACCAACGGCACGCAGGTGAAGCTGTACGACTGCAACGGCGGCAGCAACCAGCAGTGGAACCTCACCTCCGCCCGGCAACTGCGGGCGTACGCGGGCACCAAGTGCCTCGACGCCTACAACAACGGCACGACGGCCGGCACCCAGGTGGTCATCTGGGACTGCACGGGCGGCACCAACCAGGTGTGGAACGTCAACAGCAACGGCACCATCACCAGCGCGCTGTCGGGGCTCTGCCTCGACGCCAGCGGCGGCGGCACCGCCAACGGCACCGCGATCGTCCTGTGGACCTGCAACGGCGGCGCGAACCAGCGGTGGAACAGCACCACCGGCGGCCCCGGCTGCCCGGCGTCCGGCGGCATCACGTACACGCTGCACCGGGCCTCGGCGCCGTCCGCCGACCAGCTCGACTCGTACAACCGCATCACCGACGCCATGAACCTGGCCCTGACCGTGTACAACTGCTACCTGGGTGTCAGCAAGGCGTTGAACATCTACTACGAGCCCAGCGTGCCGACCGCCGACGGCAACTTCAACGGCACCATCCGCTTCGGCGCCAAGTCGACCATGCAGCAGGCCACCGCCATGCACGAGATCGCGCACACCCTCGGCGTCGGCACCCACGGCAACTGGGCCTCGCGCGTCTCCGGCGGCCGGTGGACCGGCACCAACGCGATCAACCAGCTCCGCACGCTCGACAACAACTCCGCCGCGATCCTCTACGCCGACGGTGCGCACTTCTGGCCGCACGGCCTCAATCAGGCCAGCGAGGCAACGTCCGCCGACGAGTACATCCGCAACGTCAAGATGGTCGCCGCCCTCCGCCAGGACATGGGCATCTAAAGGTCCTGGGTCAGCCAGTGGGTCAGGTGGGCGAGGTGATCGGGGGTCATGCCGTGGTCGGTCGCGGGGCTGATCAGTAGGGCGTCGAGGCCGCGATCGGCCAGCTCCTCGGTGTAGCGCGGGGCTCGGTCGGCCAGGTCGTCGTCGACCCAGGCGAGCCGGGTGATCTCGGGGTGGCGCGCGAGCCACGCGTTCAGCGCCGACCACTTCGGCCATCCGTCGCCGGGCTCCGGCTCGATCTGCTCCCACTCGGGGCCGGGAAACGGCGGTCGCATCGCGCGCCGCGTCCGCGGCAGCCAGCTGGTGAGCCAGACCGGCGTCACATCGGGCGACCCCGCCAGGTCGGCCAGCGCGGCGCACAGCGGCAGCGGCACGTGTACCGGCCGAAGCGCGACCCCCACCTCGATGGTCGCGCCGAACGGGCTGAACCCCGACGCCGGGCACAGGACGCCGTCGACGTCGAGGACGAGGGCGGTGGGCACGGGCCGACCGTATATCAACAGGTTGTTGACAAACAAGTTGTTGAAGTGGACGCTGGGCGGCATGAGTAGGGGGTCAGGAGACGAGGCCGCCGCCGATGTCGAGCGGCAGGCGCGGCGACGCTTGATGGACCGCGGGGGCGAGGATCTGCCCCGCCTTCCGTGGCTGATCGACGGCCAGCCACACGACGCCGTCACGCTGATCCGCCAAGCGCTGTGGCGCGCCAACACCGATCGCGACTCCCTCCAGCTACCGGAAGACCTGCTGGCGGCGGTCGCGTTGCTGGCCGCCGCGCGCGGCGAGCTGGACCAGATGGAGGCGGGCCTGCTGTTCGTCGCCCGGGCGGAGGGGCTGACGTGGGCGCAGATCGCCGAGGCGCTGGGGCTGCGCACCGCGCAGGCGGCGCAGCAGCGGCACGAGCGCGTGGTGGCCCGGCTGCCGTGAGCGTCGTACCGCTGGCGGACGCGGACCGCTCCTGCGGCCGGAAGGCCTCCGCGCTCGCCGTCCTGATGCGGGCCGGCGTCCCCGTGCCGGACGGGTTCGTCGTCACCGACCCGGCCACCGATCCGGACCTCGTCGCGGCACACCTGCGGCGCCTGCGCGCGCGGGCGGTCGCGGTGCGATCGTCAGCCGTAGCGGAAGATACCGAGACGGCGTCGTTCGCGGGACAGCTCGCGACGGTACTGGGCGCCCGAGGTCTCGACGAGGTGCTGGCCGCCATCCGGAGCTGCGCCGCCTCGACGGGTGCCCAGCGGGCCCGGTCGTACCGCACGCACCTGGACCTCGACGGCGAGGCCAGCGCACCCGTGATCGTGCAGGAGCTGATCGAGGCCGACCACGCGGGAGCGCTGTTCACCCGCGACCCCCGCGGCGGCGCCGATCGGCTCGTGATCAACGCGTCCTGGGGCCTCGGGGAGTCCGTCGTCTCCGGTCTGGTCACGCCCGACGAGCTCATCGTGACCCCGCCGGCCGACACCGTCCAGATGACCGTCGGCACCAAGCAGACCCGGCTCGACCTCGGCGACGGCGGCCTGGTCCGCACCGCCGTACCGGAGCCGGAGCGTGCGCGCGGCTGCCTGACCCCCGGCCAGACCGCCGAACTCGTCGCACTCGGCCGGCGCTGCGAGGACCTCTTCGGCGAGCCTCAGGACGTCGAGTGGGCGATCCGCGACGGTCGCGTGTGGATAGTCCAATCGCGACCCATCACCACCCTCACCACTCCTGCCGGCCAGCCCGCACCGGCTGCTGGCCCGGCACTTGTCACGGGCGTGCCCAGCAGCCCCGGCCGGGCGAGCGGACCGGCGCGCCTGGTGCGTACGGTCGACGACTTCGCCCGCGTCCAGCGCGGCGACGTACTCGTGTGCCGGACGACCGACCCGGCCTGGACACCGTTGTTCCGGGTCGCCGCCGGCGTCGTCACCGAGACCGGCGGGATCCTCAGCCACGCCGCGATCGTCGCCCGGGAGTACCGGATCCCCGCAGTCGTCGGGGCGACCGGCGCGATGACCCGCGTACCGGACGGCGAACACGTCACCATCGACGGCACGCTCGGCACCGTCGCCCATCTCGAAAGGCACCCCCGATGACCCACCCGTCGCCCACCGAACTGCTGGTGCTCCACGCGGTGCGGCTCAAGGGCCACGCCGACTCCGCCGCCGTCGCGGCCCGGTTCGGCCTCGATGCCCATGACACGCACGAGTACCTGCTCGACGCGCAGGCACACGGCTGGGTCGCCAAAGCCTCCTTCGCCGACCTGACCGGGTGGTCACTGACCGGCACCGGCCGCCAGCGCAACGAGTCCCAGCTCCGCGACGAGCTCGACGGCATCGACGCCCGCGGCACGGTCGACGCCGTGCACGAAGACTTCCTGCCCTTCAACGCCCAGGCGTCCCGCCTCTTCACCGCGGCCCAGCTCGGCAGCGCCGGCGACATCCACGGCCAGCTCGCGGACATCGCCGACGCGCTTCGCGACCTGGAACGGCGCCTGA
This sequence comes from Phytohabitans aurantiacus, assembly GCF_027923225.1. Lineage (GTDB taxonomy): Bacteria > Actinomycetota > Actinomycetes > Mycobacteriales > Micromonosporaceae > Phytohabitans > Phytohabitans aurantiacus. Next base: position 712,354 of record NZ_BSDI01000007.1, on the reverse strand, counting down.
CCGCGCGGCTGACGCGGTTTTCTGGTTACCACGACCGGTTCGCCATCGCGCTGGCCAAGTCGATCGACGATCCGGCGTGGCTAACCGCTATCGAGGTCGACTCGTGCCACCGGGTCTGGTTCGAACTCCACGAGGACCTCATCGCGACCCTCAACCTCTCCCGATAGGGACGCTGGGGTCTAGTAGCCGCTCAGCTTTGGCCACACCACCTCGACACCGTCGGCGACGAGGCTGGCCCGGAAGTCTTCCAGCCGGCTCTGCTGGGCCCGTACCTGCCGGGGCGCGACGCCCCGGTCGAGGCAGTGCGCGGCCAGCGCGCCGGCCACCTCGCCGATGTTCCACTCCGTGGGGTGCATGCGGTAGCAGCCGTTGGTGATGTGGGTGGTGCCGATGTTCTTCCCCGCCGGCAGCAGGTTCTCCATCCGCACCGGCAGCAGGGCGCCCAGCGGCAGGTGGTACGGCGTCGCGCCCACGTCGATGTACGTGTCCAGGCCGGTCGACGGGTGCAGGTCGATCCGGTACGCGCCGACGCCCACGCTGTCCGGGTAGGCGACCGAACCGCGCTCGCCACGCACCTCCAGCGAGAGGTCCTGCTCGACCACCGTGTACTCGGCGCGGATCCGCCGGGACTCGCGGATGTAGGGCGCCTTGGCGAAGCCGTCGGCGGTGCCCAGCACGTCGCCGCGCGGGCGCAGGCCCGGCCAGCCGGTGCCGCCGTCGGGCCGGGGCACCTCGGTCTGCAGCCAGTAGAGCATGCTGAGGCTGAGCTGCCGGGACGAGGCGAGGTGCTTGGCCTTCTCCTCATCGCTGACGCCGATCAGCGGCCCGAGGAAGTAGTCGATCATCGGCCAGTTGACCAGCGTGACGTCGCTGCCCACCAGGCCGGGGGAGAGGGTCCGTCGCGACACGATCCGCCGGAAGACCCACAGGTCGCTGTCGCCGGCGCTGAGGCTCTGGTCGGCGACGACATCACCGTCGGCGACCGGGTTCGGGACGAAGGTGCGCGGGTACCGGCGCAGCGTGCGCGGATCGGGAGCGTCCAGCGATACCAGGTTTCCGCCCCAGAACTCGGGGCTGAAACCGCTCCAGAAGTCGTACTCGGCCGGCTTGTCGATGGTGTGGTCCTCGCCGGCCAGGTGCTCCAGCGCGAAGCACCACGAGAACGCCTGCATGTTGTCCGGCTGGGCCTCGGCGGGAGCGTGCGGCTCCCCGGTCTCGGCGCGCGACTCGAACCCGGTGACGTGCTCGGTGCCGGTGAGCGCGAGCAGGTCGCCCAGCTCGGTGGCGTCCAGCACGTACGGCGCGGCCAGCTCGACGCGGTCGCCGTCCGGCCCTTCGACGACCACCGCGTGCACCCGATCGCCATCGACGTCGGCGGCGACCGGCCGGTGCCGGATGAGCACCCGCAGCCGGCCCGCCGCCGTCCACGGCGCCAGCATCGCGTCGATCACGGCCGCCGCGACGCGCGGCTCGTGGCACAGCGGGCTGACGGTGCCCTCGCCCGGGTTGAGATACCGCGCGGACCGGGCCCTCTCGCTGAGCGGGTACCAGCGCCGGTAGTAGTCCCGGATCCCGTCGCGCAGTGTCCGGTAGCTCGCGGTGCAGCCGAATTGCTCGATCCACGGGTGCTCGTCGGGCGGCACCGCCTGGGTGGTGAGCTGACCGCCCAGCCAGTCGGTCTCCTCGGTGAGAAGCACGGTCCGGCCGCGCCGCAACGCCGCGAGAGCCGCCGCGACGCCGCCCAGACCGCCACCGACGACGAGCACGTCCGCCCGGTTCATCGCGTTCCTTCCTCGGTGAAATAGGGTTCCAGACCGTTTTCGATCAGCGGGATCAGGCTGAGCAGGGCGCCCCAGGAGTGGAACGGCTCGCTGTTGGCCTTGTCGCAGCCCTCGCCGGTGTTCGCGGAGTAGTTCTCGTGCACGTGGCGCGCCTCGTCCCACTCCTTCATCGCCAGCTCGCCGCTGCGCTCGGCCAGCCACCGCCGCTCGTCGGCCAGGCCGAGCCGCCGGAGCCCGAGGTACACCAGGAAATTCATCGGCGGCCACACCCGGCCGCGCCAGTAGTAGCTGCGCGAGGCGGACTCGACGTCGGTGCGCGGTGTCGACGGGATCGCCCACCGGCCGCCGAAGGAGGTCTCGTCGCGCAGGTACCGGTCCACCATGAGGCGCGCGCGGCCGTCCGCGCCGAGCCCGGCCAGCAACGGGTAGAAGCTCATCGGCGAGATGTCCGATGTGAATTCATCGGTGTCGAGGCGGCGGCTGCGGTACGAGGCGGTCTGTTCCGACCAGAGGCGGCGCTCGACGGCTTCGGCCACGGCCGCGCCGCGCTCGCGCAACTCGTCCCGTTCGGCGTCCCTTTCCAGTACGCCGGCGATCTCCGCCAGCGCCTGGCAGTCCATCACGTACTCGCTGTTGAGGCCGACGTCATGGGCCAGGAGCAGGCCGACCGAAGGGTCGTACGGGATGCCCGCGAACACGGGATGGTCGTCGCAGCCGCTCTCGCAGGTGGCGCCGAAGTGCTGGTCGATGCGCGGGATGTCCTGAGGGGACGGCCACTCGGGGGTGAACGCGGTCGAGCCAAGGCACAGCAGGTCGCCGTGGCGGCGTACCCGCCACCACCAGCGGTTCCAGCGCAGTAATCCGTCGAAGACCTCGGCCAGGAACCAGCGGTCGCCGAAGCGCCGGAAGAGCTGCCACGCCGCCATCGCGCCGACCGGTGGCTGGGAGCCGTCGTAGGTGCGCCGGCCGGTGCCCTGCGCCACGTTGGGCACGAAACCGTCCGGGGTCAGCTCGCGGGTCATCTCGACCGCGTTGGCGTACGCCAGGTCGGCGCTGAACACCCCGGCCAGCAGCGCGTTGAAGTAGTTGTCCCAGCAGAACAGCGCGTACCCGCCACGCTTGCCGACATTCCACAGTCGACTCACCGTGGTCACCACGCGCTCGCCCGCCGGCTCGTACACGGTGTTCCAGGCGATCGCGTCCCGCACCAGCTCCCGGTGCCGCCCCTCCACGCTCTCCGGCGGCGCGATCCGGGCGGCGGCGACCAGCGCCTGGATCTGGGCCAGGTCGCGGGGCCGCCCGGTCGACACGCCCACCGGCTGGGACAGCCGCATCGCCAGGTACGGGCCGGCGAGGTCGACGTACGGGTCGTGGTAGCGCGGCGCTGTCCCGTGCACGGCGATCGGGTCGCGCCTGGGCAGGTCGGCGGCGATCGCGTCGCCGTCGTGCCGGACGCTTCCGGGGCGGTTCCACAGCAGGCCCACCGAGACGGTGAGCGTCGCCGGCTGCGCCTGGTTCGCCAGCGGGGTGGCCAGTACCACCAGGTCGGCGTCGGCGTGCGCGGTCTCGACGAGCACCTCGACGCCGCGCCAGCGCACGGTGACGGCGGTGTAGGAGCCGTCGATCGCGTGCGGGCCGAGGGTCACCTCCTCCGCCTCCGCGTCGCGGCGTCCGATGTGGACGCGGTGCAGCGTGTTGCCGCGGTAGTACTCCTTGAGGCCGAGCGCGACCGCGAGCCCGTCCGGCAGCAGCACCTGGGTCAGCAGGCTGTGCGTGTCCCAGGTGTTCCAGCCGCGGGCGAGCCGCCGCTGAGCGTCCTCATAAGACATGATCTATACCTTCGGTATCCAGACCCGCATCGCGTGCGGTCCTCGGTTGGCCCAGGCGAAGTACGGGATGAGCGTCATGCCGGCGGTGTGCAGCACGGTCACGCCGCCGAGCAGATCCGGCCGGTGTTCGGCCTTCACGGGTGCCGCCGGGTCGATGCGGATGTCCTCCAGGGTGACGCCGGCCGGCTGGTCGGGCTGTTCGATCGCGTACACCAGCGGGCCGCGCGCCACGGCGAGGCAGCCGCGCAGGGCGTCGACCCGATCGTCGGGCACGATCCGCCGCGCGTGCAGGGGAAGCTCCATCAGCACCCGGTCTCCGGTGTGGAACGCGCGCCGCAGCCGGGCGTACCCGCCTGGTGGCACGGGCTCGCCGTCGACCGTGGCGCCCTCGGCCCAGGCCGGTACCCGCAGGGCCAGCTCCACCTCCCGCCTCGGCGCGGCCCGCACCGTCACCGCGACCCGGCCGTCCCACGGGTACTCCGTGTCGACGTCCACGGCGAACTCGCCGGCCCGCACCGAACCGGCCGCGTACTGGTGTATCTGGAGCCCGTCGCCGGTGCCGGTGGCCAGGTACGCCGGCAGGCTGGCCAGGGTGCGCAGCACATTGGGCGGGCAGCAGGCGCAGTTGAACCAGGGCCGCCTGCCGTTGTTGGGGGAGCGCTGCAGGTCGCCGCGCGCGCCGGTACGCCGGTGGAGCGTGTTGACGTAGAAGAACTCCGTGCCGGTCGACGACACCGCGGGGAGCACCGCGTTGTAGAGCAGCAGCTCGACCTGGTCGGCGTACTGTGCCTCGCCGGTCGCCAGGTGCAGCCGCCACGCCCACTGCAGCATGCCGATCGCGGCGCACGTCTCGGCGTACGCGCGGTCGGGCGGCAACTCGTACGGCTCCCCGAACGCCTCGCCGTCCCAGCGCGACCCGACGCCACCGGTGACGTGCTGCTTCCGCCGGCGTACCGCGTCGAACTGGCGGCGCACCGCGGCCAGCAGCTCAGCGTCGCCGGTCTCGATCGCGACGTCGGTGGCGCCGGTGGCGAGGTACACCGCGCGGACCGCGTGCCCCGACAGCGTTTCGGCCTCGCGGACCGGCTGCGCGTCGGAGTAGTGCGCCGGGTCGCCGTAGTGCGACGGGTCGAAGCCGGGTTTGGTGGCCCGCCCGTACCCGCGGGTGTCGACGAAGTGCCGGGCCAGCTCCAGATAGGACGGTGTGCCGGTCTGGCGGTACAGCTCGACCAGCGCCATCTCGACCAGCGGGTGCCCATCCAGGTCGGTACGGGCGTGCGGGCCGAAGGTGGCGGCGAGGTGATCGGCCAGCCGCGTCGCGACATCCAGCAGCTCGGTGTCGCCGCTCGCCCGTGCCGTCGCCACCGCCGCCTGAAACAGGTGCCCGGCGGCGTAGTGCTCGTGGCTGCTCCACAGTCGCGCGTACGGCTGCTCGCCGCTGACCTGGATGACCGAGTTGAGATAGCCGTCGTCGCGCTGGGCGGCGCGGATGGCGCGGGTCAGCGCCGGCGTCTCGGGATGACCCGCACCGTCCCAGGCGACCGCCTCCAGCCACTTGTAGACGTCGGAGTCGCGGAAAGCGGCTCCCTCGGCGGCGCCGGTCTCCTCGCCCGCCGCGACGCGCAGGTTGTGGATGTGTCCGGCCTCGACGAGCCGCTCGTAGACGACCGGGATGGCGGCCCGGTTGCCGGCCATCCGCCGCGCCCACAGCCCGCTGGTGATGCGATTGGCGGACAGTGGGCGCAGCGCGACGGCGGCCTCCGGACGGGGTACGACGGGAGCCATCAACGAATCCGCCGGAAGCGCACGGCGTCGGCGATGACCGTCTTGTCGGCGGCGTCGGTCAGGATGACGTGGCCGTCGATGCCGCCCCGGAAGGGGAACACGCCGAGCGAGGCCCATTCGCCGCTACGCGGTTCGGGCGCCCCGGCGACCTGCTGGTTGACCACGACCGGTGTGCTGCCGCCGTCGTGGTGCACCGTGTAGGTGGCGTTCGTCGCCCGGTTGGTGCCCGCCGAGTACGAGACCAGCACCTCGTACCGGCCGTCGCCGGGCAGGGCCGGACGCCAGCTCACCGCGCTGGCACCGGTGCCGGGCCCGTGCGAGAGGTAGTTGAAGCCGTAGTACCCCGGGACGCCGCGGCTGCTCGGCCACGATCCGGACACCACCTGGAAGCCAAGCTCTCCATTGTCGACGGTCACGTCGTCGCGTACGTCGGCCGGGGCGGCCGCCCGCACCAGGCTCAGCTCGTCGACCGAGATCGCCGTGCCGCCGCCGCGACCAGGGCCGGCGAGCGTGAACCGGAGCTTGTGCGGGCCCGACCGCAGCCGGGTCCGGTCCAGCCGCAGCACGTCGTACCCGGCGGTCCGCCACGAGGTCAGGTCTATTGTGGAGTTCACCGGCTCCGCGCCGTCCACTGTGACCCGCACGACGCCGCCGTCCGGTGAGCGGAAGAAGCGCAGCCACAGCTCGTACTCGCCGGGCCGGCCGACGACGAAGGGGTACTCGATGAAGTCCCCGACCGCTCCCGGGCTGTAGGCGGCGCGGGCGCCCTCACGCGCGGTGCCCTCGCGCACCACCGCGACCGTGCCGCCGGAGCGGCGCGCGAGCGGCGCGAGGCGGCCGAGGTCCTGTGTGTACTCGCTGATGCCCGGTCCGTTGGCCAGGCTGTCCCGCCCCTCGGTGACCCATTCCAGGTTGAACCGCGCGACCGCCACCCGTTGCGGGGTGCCGTCGAGGTCGCCGTCGCAGCCGTACAGCAGCACGATCGTGCCGTCGGACAGGCGCGCCAGATCGGAGTAGAAGGAGCGGTCGGGGTTGACCACCCGGCTGTACCGGAACGAGTAGCCCTCGTCGTAGCTGACCGAGACCGTCATGTTCCACCGCATCGGCGCGTCCGGGCGGCTGAGCAGGATGCGGTCGACGCCGCCGCCACGCGGTCCGCCGGTGAACCGCAGCAGTCCGGCGTCCACGCCGTTGAACAGCCAGGCGGCCTCGTCCATCCGGGGCACCGACCAGGTCACGCCGCCGTCCTCGCTGACCGTGACGCTGCGCGGCCAGTTGGCGCCGGAGCCCGCTCGGCTGTTCATGAGCACGGTGCCGTCGGCGCGCTCCACCAGCCGCGCCTCGCCGACCGTGGGGTACTCGGCACCCATCGGCACCGCCTCACCGGCGTGCCAGGTGCGGCCGTGGTCGTCGCTGTACAGCGTGCAGACGCCGTAGTTGCGCTCGCTGGTGGGTACCCCGCTGATGATGGTCCGGTGCGAGACGGTCAGCAGCAGCCGGCCGCTGGCGAGCTGGATGCCGTGGCCGGGACCGGGACCGTGCATCGCCCAGTTGAAGGGGAAGTGCTCGAACAGCGACGTGAGCTCGCGGGGCTCGCCCCAGGTGACGCCGCCGTCGGTGCTGGAGATGACGTACATGGTGCTGAAGTCGGCCGAGCAGCTCGTGTTCTCCGGCAGCCGCACACAGTGGTTGTAGAACAAAAACACCTCGTTGGTCGCCCGGTCGACGACGAAGGTGGGGTTGGCCCAGCACTGGCCCTCGGTGGCGGCGACCAGCGTCTGCGACGGTGTCCACGTGGCGCCGCGGTCGGTGCTGCGGCGCAGCAGCAGGTCGTGCGGGCCGGCGTCGCAGTTCTCGTACCGGCCCTCCGTGCAGGCCAGGATGCTGTCGTCGGGCAGCGCGGTCAGGGCGTGCACGTGGTAACTGGCCAGCGGGTCGACGGTGTTGTCCCACAACGTCGTCTCGGCGAAGAACGGCTCGGCGGGGGAGGGTCGTGATCCGGCGGCGAGGGCGGCGGACGGGAGCGCGGTCGCGGCGGCGCCCGCCGCGAGGCCGAGCGTGAACGCCCGCCTGCTGATGGGGTTGGTCATGCGAGCTCCTGATCGGCGCGAGTTTATTAATACGTATTAAGATCAACTCCTTGGGACAGTACTGGAACCGCTTCGGGCACGTCAACGGGCGGAAACGCCGCCGAAATGGCCCGTTGACGGGTGCCGGAGATCGCGAGTATGGTCGCTCCCACTGGATCTTCTAATACGTATTAATTGGAGCCGCGCAGTGTCCCTGCCCCCGCGTAAAGGCCGACCCACCCAGGTCGACATCGCGCGCCGTGCCGGCGTCTCGCAGGCCACGGTCTCGCTGGTGATCAGCGGCGGCGCGGTCAGCGACCAGGTCGCCGAGTCGACGCGGCAGGCCGTCCTGGCGGCCGCCGCCGAGCTGGGCTACACGGCCAACGTCGCGGCGCGCCGCCTGCGCGGCAAGCGAAACCACCTGCTCGGCGTCTACACGTTCGAGCCGGTCTTCCCCGTCGACCAGCGCGACTTCTACTACCCGTTCCTGGTCGGTGTCGAAGAGACGACCGCGGCCCTGGGCTACGACCTGCTGCTGTTCAGCTCGGTCACCTCGGCCGCCGACCGCTCCATCTACGCCGGTGGGGTCAACCGCCTGCGGATCGCCGACGGGTGCGTGCTACTGGGCCGCAACGTGCGCCGCGACGAACTGGCCGCGCTCGTGCGGGAAGACTTTCCTTTCGTCTTCCTCGGCCGCCGGGAGTTGCCCGACGGCGAGCTGTCATACGTCGCCGCCGACTACGTGACCGCCACCAGCGACATGGTGACGACCCTCGCCGGGTACGGCCACGAGCGCATCCTCTACCTGCGCGCCATCGAGGACACCGAGCCCACCCTCGACCGCGAGGCCGGCTACCGGCAGGGGCTCGCCGCCGCGGGCCTGGCGGTCGACGAGTCGCTGATCCAGGCGCTCGCCGACCCCGCGGAGCTCACCGCCGAGCACCTGGAGCACTGGATCGGCCGGTACGGCGCCACCGCCGTCCTCATAGAACCCACAGAGGACACCCGGCTCACCACGGCGCTGGACGCCATCGCCGCCACCGCGCGGATCAGGTTCCCGCACGACTGCTCGGTCGCCCTCCTCGGCGACCCTCCAACGTGGAGCCCGGACCAGCGGGACTGGACGCGCTTCTCGCTGCCGCGGATCGAGATGGGGCGCGAGGCCGCCCGCATGCTCATCGACCTGCTCGAGGACCGCCAGGACGCGCCGCGACACCGCAGCTTGCCGTGCAGCTTCGTGCCCGGTGACTCGATCGGGCCGGCACCATCGGCGGGGCCGTCATGATCCGGGTGATCGTGAAACGGCTGCTCGTGGGCGTACTCGTCATGTGGGGCGCGGCGTCGCTCATCTTCCTGATCGTCCGGGTCGCACCCGGCGACCCGGCGACGATCCTGTTAGGACCGGACGCGGACCCCGCGCAGATCGCCGAGCTGACCACGCGGCTCGGCCTCGACCAGCCCAAGCTGACGCAGTACGTCCACTTCCTCGCCGACGTGGCCCGGTTCGACTTCGGCGAGTCGTACCGGTTGGGCCGCCCGGCGATGTCGGAGGTGCTGACGCGCCTGCCCGCCACCGCCGAGCTGATGCTCACCTCCACCGCGATCGCCGTCGTCTTCGGCGTCACCCTCGGGCTGCTGGCCGGCGCGCGTCCCGGCCGGATGGTCGACCGGGTGGTCTCCGCGAGCACGATCGCGCTCCAGTCGTTCCCCACCTTCTGGGTCGGCATCATGCTGATCCTCGTCTTCGCGCTGTGGCTGGGGGTGCTGCCCAGCGCCGACGCCGGCACGCCCGCCCACCTGGTACTGCCCGCCGTCACGCTGGCGCTGCCGTTCACCGCCACGGTCGCCCGCCTGACCCGCACCAGCGTCGCGGAGACGATGCGCGAGCCGTACATCCAGACCGCCCGCTCCAAGGGCCTCACCGAGCCGCAGGTGCTGCTCGGCCACGCGCTGCGCAACTCACTCATCCCGGTCGTCACGATCGTGGGCCTGCACATGGGCGGCCTCATGGGCGGCGCGGTCATCGTCGAGAACGTCTTCGCCTGGCCCGGTCTCGGCTCGCTGATCGTCGACGCCGTCGCGGGCCGGGACTACGAGGTGGTGCAGGCGGCCACCTTCCTGATCGCCGGCATCGTCATGCTCTTCAACCTGGTCGCCGACCTGCTGTACTCGCGGCTCGACCCGCGGATCAAGCTGGACACCGTCTCATGAGGCGCATCCCGTATCTGGTGCTGGCGCTCTACGCCCTGGTCGGCGGCCTCGGTCCGCTGCTGATCGAGTACGACCCGGTGCCCACCTCGCTGCCGGACCGGCTGCGCCCGCCGGGGTCCGACGTGTCGTACGGAACCGCGTGGCTGGGCACCGACGCCCTCGGCCGCGACGTGCTCGCCCAGGTCGTCTACGGCGCCCGCACCTCCGTGATCATCGGCATCTGTACCGTCGCCCTCGCCTGCCTGATCGGTGTGGCGGTCGGCACCGCGGCCGGCTACTTCCGGGGCTGGCTCGACACCGTCCTCGCCCGCGGCATCGACATCCTGCTCGCCTTCCCGGCGATCCTGCTGACCATCGTGATCGCGGGTGCGTTCGAGCGCAGCGTCCTGCTGGTCGTGACCGCGCTGTCCGCGACCGCCTGGATCTCCTTCGCCCGCGTCACCCGCGGCATCGCACTCTCGCTGCGGGAACGTCCCTGGGTGGACGCCGCCCGCGTCCTCGGCGTGCCGCGCCCGGCCATCCTGGTGCGGCACATCCTTCCCTTCACCATCGGTCCGGTGGTCGCCCTCGCGACCCTGGAGTTCGCGCTCGTCGTGCTGGCCGAGGCCGGGCTCAGCTTCCTGGGCATCGGCCTGCCCAACTCCGCGGTGTCGTGGGGCCAGACGATCGCGAACGGCAAGCAGTACCTGGAAACCGCGTGGTGGATCTCGGCGCTGCCGGGCATCGCGCTCTCGGTGCTGATCGTCAACATCGGCATCCTCGGCGACCAGCTCACCGCCCGGTACGGCCGAGGTCACCTGCGCTAACTCTCCTCCTCACGAGCGACAGGAGCACGACATATGTTCAGGGCACTGAGATCACGCGCGCTGACGGCCATGATCATCCTCGCGCCGGCCGCGCTCGCGGGGTGCACCGACGCCTCAACCGGCAGCGGGTCCGGCTCGGGCTCCGGCGAGATCACCGTCGCTGGCACGTACCCCATCGAGAGCCTCGACCCCCACGGCCCGCAGGGCGGCGGCACCGGTACCCAGCTCGCGGCGCGGGAGCTCTTCAGCCGGCTGGTACGGCCGAAGGCCGACGGCACGCTCGAAGGCGACCTCGCCACGGCGTGGAAGCCGGACGCGACCGCTACACAGTGGACGTTCACCCTCCGCGAGGGCGTGAAGTTCAGCGACGGCAAGGCGGTCACCGGCGCCGACGTCGCCGCCTCGTTCAAGCGCCTCATCGACAACAAGGGCACGAACGCCGCGAACTTCCCCGGGTACACGATGACAGCCACCTCGGACAGCGAGGTGGTCCTGAAGGCCACGAAGCCGGACGCCGCCGTGCCCGGCAAGCTCGCGACCTTCTACGTGGTGCCGGCGAGCGTGGCGACCACCGACGCGGCGTTCTTCCAGAAGCCGGTCGGGTCCGGGCCGTTCACCGTGGAGAAGTTCACGCCGTCACAGACCCTCACGCTCGTGCCCAACAAGAACTACTACGCCGGGGCGCCGAAGGTCACGCGCGTGACGATCCGCAAGATGCCCGAGCTCGCCGCCCGCCTGACCGCGCTGCGCACCGGCGAGGCGGACGTCGTCTGGGGCATCCCCGACGACCAGCTCGGCCAGATGCAGAGCGACTCCAAGCTCACCGTCGAGACCGTGCCGAGCACGGCGGTGTTCACGATGTGGTTCAACTCCTCGACGCCCGCGCTGCGCGAGGCCGCGGTGCGGCGCGCGCTGTGGCAGGCCGTCGACTTCCAGACGATCGTCAAGCAGCTGTACCCGCAGACCGGCGGCCTGGCCGACGCGCCGGTATCGCCCATCACGCTCGGCTACGTCGCCCAGCAGCCGGTCACCTACGACCCCAACGCGGCGAAGGCGGCCCTCACCGCGGCTGGTTTCGACTTCTCCAAGAAGCTGCGGCTCCAGTTCGCGAACGCCGAGTTCCGGCAGTTCAACCAGGCGGTGGTCTCCGACCTTGCGAAGATCGGGGTACAGGTCGATTTGCTGGAGAAGGAACAGGCGGTGTTCACCAAGGACCTGCTGGCCCTCAACTGGGACATCAACTTCCAGCAGCTGTCGAACCCGACGTTCGACGCGGCGAACACGCTTGGCCGCCTGTACCCGTGCGCGGCCAAGCGGAACGGGTACTGCAACCCCCAGCTCGACCAGTTGCTGAGCGCGGCCGGGTCGAGCCCCGACCAGGCCGAGCGGGTCAAGCTGTACGGCCAGGCGAGCCAGATCATCTGGCAGGACGCGGTTGGCATGTTCCCGATGGCGGTCAAGTACGCGTACGCCTGGAACAAGCGCCTCGAAGGCTTCACGCCCGACCCCAACGGCCTGCCCGACTTCTCCACCGCGCAGGTCCGCGGCTCATGAGCGACATGCTGGAATTGGTCGGGCTGGTCGTCGACCTGCCCGGCCCCGGCGGCGCTGTCCGGGTGGTCGACGGGGTGTCGTTCGACATCCCGCCGGCCACCACCGTTGGACTGATCGGGGAGTCAGGCAGCGGCAAGACGATGACGGCGAACGCCATCATCGGCCTGCTTCCCGACGGCGCCACGACCGGCGGCGCGCTGTGCTGGCGCGGCGACGACCTGCTGCGGGTCGACCGCCGCCGGCGCCGGCGGGTACGGGGCCGCGAGATCGCGATGATCTTCCAGGACCCGCTGGCGGCGCTCAACCCGACACAGACGATCGCCCGGCAGGTCGGCGAGATCCTGCGGCGCGACGGCCTGGACCGCGACGAGGTGCGGCGGCGGGTGGTCGACCTGCTCGACCGTGCCGGTATCCCCGAACCGGCCCGCCGCTTGAACAACTACCCGCACGAGTTCTCCGGCGGGATGCGGCAGCGCGCCATGATCGCGCTCGCGCTGGCGGGCAACCCCGCGCTGCTGCTCGCCGACGAACCGACCACCGCGCTCGACGTGACCGTGCAGGCCCGCATCCTGCGGCTGCTGCGCACCATCCAGGAGAGCGAAGGGCTGGCCATGCTGCTGGTCAGCCACGACCTGCGCGTGGTGGCGCACGTGGCACACCAGGTGGTGGTCATGTACGCCGGGCGGGTCGCCGAGCGCGGGCCGACCGCCACCGTGCTGCGCCGCCCGGCCCACCCGTACACGCGCGCCCTGGTCGACAGCGTGCCGGCGATCCGGACGCGGACCGCGCTCGCGCACCCCCTGCCCGGTACGCCGGCCACTCCGGCCAACCGCCCGGCCGGGTGCGCCTTCCATCCGCGCTGCCCGCTGGCCCGCGAGCGGTGCCGCACCGAGCAGCCGGCCGTCCGGTCGGTGGCGCCCGACCACTGGACCGCGTGCCACTTCGCGGAGGAGATCGCCGATCGTGTCTGAAACCCTGCTCAAGGTGCGCGACCTGCGGGTCAGCTTCGGCCGGCGGCCCGGACCGCCGTGGCGGCGTGCCACCACGCGAGAGTTCGTCGCGGTCGACGGGGTGAGTCTCGACGTCGGGCCGGACGAGACGGTCGGCCTGGTCGGCGAGTCAGGATCGGGCAAGACCACCGTGGCGCGCGCCGTCGTCGGGCTGGTGCGGCCGGACTCCGGCACGGTCACAGTGGACGGACACCGCCTCGGGCCGGTCGGCCAGCGCCCCGCCGCACTGCAACGCGCGGTGCAGATGGTGTTCCAGGACCCGCGCTCGTCGCTCAACCCGCGGATGACTGTCGCGGCGATCGTCGGCGAGGCGTGGCGTACCCATCCCGTGTCCGCTCCGGCCGGCGACCGTACCGCCGCGCTGCACCGCCTGCTCGACGACGTCGGACTGGACGCCAGCGTGGCCCGCCAACACGCCGGCGAACTGTCCGGCGGGCAGTGCCAGCGGGTCAGCATCGCCCGCGCCCTCGCCGTCAAGCCGCGGCTGCTCGTCTGCGACGAGGCGGTGTCCGCGCTGGACGTGTCGGTACAGGCGCAGATCCTGCGGCTCCTCGTGGACCTGCGGGCCAGCCACCGGCTGTCGATGCTGTTCATCTCCCACGACCTCGGCGTGGTGCACCAGATCGCCGACCGGATCGCGGTCATGCGAAGCGGCGTCCTGGTCGAGCAGGGTCCGGCCGGCGAGGTGCTCGTCGCGCCGCGGCACGAGTACACGCAGGCGCTGGTCGGCGCCGCCCTCGAACTCAACACCGAGTCATGAGCGGCGACCTGCTCGGCGGTGTGGTGGTCCCGCTCGTGACGGCCATGGAGTGCCCCGGCGCGCCCTCCGCGCCGGCGGCCGAGCCGCTGTTGCGCGCGATGGCGGGCGCCGGCGTGCGGCGGCTCATGCTGCTTGGCAGCAACGGCGAAGGGCCGCTGGTGCCCGCGGACCGGACCGGCGAGTACGTGGCCGGGGTGGTGGCGCGATGGCGAGACCTCGTACCGGGCGGGGTGATCCTGGTGAACGTCACCGCCCCCGGCACCGCCGAGGCGCTGCTGCGCGCCGAGCAAGCCGTCGCGGGCGAGCCGGACGCCCTCGTGCTCAGCCCACCCACGTACTTCCGGCACCGCCCCGACGAGGTCGTCGCCCACTACGCGGCCCTGAGCGCTTGCGGCCTGCCGGTGGTCGCCTACAACGCTCCCAAGTACGCGACTCCTCTGGAACAGTCCAGTGTGGACGGTATCGTGGCGCTGCCACACGTGGTGGGCGTCAAGGACTCGTCCGGCGACCCGGCCATGCTGGCAGCCCTGATCGCCGCGGCACGCCACCGGCCCGACTTCACGGTCAGCCAGGGCGACGAACGCCAACTCGCCGCGGCACTGCGGGCCGGAGCCGGCGGCATCGTGCCCGGCACCGCCAACCTCGCTCCGCGACTCGCCCTCGCGATGGTCGACGCGCACGCCGTCGGCGACGACACCGAACTCGACCGCCTGCAGGAGCTGAACACCCGCCTGGCCGCCCTGCACGCCGTGCGCCCTGGGGTGCCCACCGTCAAAGCATTGCTGGCCCGCTGGGGCCTGTGCCCACCCCACGCCGCCCCACCCCTGACTGCGTGCACGCCCACCGAAACCGACCGCCTCGTCGAGCTGGCCCGCCCCCTCGGCCGCTACCTGCTCACCCCACCCGCGTAGTTCGCCTCCCTACGCTCATGGCACGCGATGCCGGCTCGCGAGCGACTCAAGGTGGACACGGCGGTGCGGCGCGCACCGATCAGGCTGGCTGCGGCGCTAGGCGCGCGCCGATCAAGCCGGCTGCGGCGCGCTAGGCGCGCCGATCAAGGGCATCTGCATGGATCAAGGGCGAACGCACGCGGATCTGAGATCAAACCACGTGCATTCGCCCTTGATCGGCGGGAAAAGGGGGCGCCGTGGAGCGGGAGCGGCGCGGGGAGCGCGAGCCGGGCGGCGCGCGGGGGAGCGGGGGGCTAGCGGGACCAGAGGCGCCAGGTTTGGTTGGACGGGGTGGCTTGGGTTGCTGGGTTGCAGGTCCATTGGTGGACGGCGGCGCGAGGCGCTGTGGAGATGCCGCTGACGTCTACGCACTTGCCGCTGTGGCGGGCGACGAGCTGGTAGTCGTGGGAGTCGTTGCCGCCGTACGTGACCTTTCGCAGGGTGAACTGCTGGTTGGTGCCGCTGCCGCAGGTCCACTGCTGCACCGCGGCACCGTCCGCTGTGGACGCACCGTTGACGTCGAGGCACTTGCCGCTCTGCTGGTTCACGACGGTGTAGGCACCCGCGACACCCGCCACGGGGCGGAAGTTCCACAGCTGCTGGTCGCCGCCCTCGCAGTGGAACTGCTGCTGTTGGTTGCCGTTGGCCGTACTCAGGTTGGTGTTGTCCAGGCACTGCTGGGAGTGCTGCGCGACCGCCACGGTCTGGAAGCCGCCCTCGGAGGGTGGCAGGAGCGTGATGGTAAAGGTGTCGTCGGCGTTGCTGTGTGGCAGGTTCACCGTGGTGGCGTTGCCCGACAGCGTCACGACCGAGTTCGCGATGGTGATCGGGCCCTGCACGGCGGCGCCGCCGTTGTAGGGGATGCGCTGTGCGACCACGCGCACCTGGTTGTTCTGCACGATGCCGCTGGTCGTATCGAGGCGTTGCAGGTTGACGGCGATGTTGCCGGTGGTGCCGCCACCGCCGACCAGGATCCTGGCGACACCACTGTCCTTTGTGGCGAAAGCGTCGTACGCCGGGCTGGGTGTGACGGAGGAGATCAGGCCGGTCTGCGAGCCGTAGTAACGGTAGACCCACCACTCGCCCTTGGGCATGTGTACGCCGGTCGAGTTGCGCACGAGCAGGTTGCCGAGGTCGTTGTGCAGGTTCGCGGTACTGGCCCAGTTGGCGCGCAGGCCATCGGCGCCGGCTCGTTCGAGGCGCGCGATGTACCAGGAACCGTCACCGGGATTCTGCTCGCTCGGCGACCCGTACTCGTTGATCTGATACGGGCGCGGGTGCGGGATGCCACGCGCGTTGAGTGTCGTGTTGGCGGTGTTGACGTTGGCGACCGGGTCGCCGGGCAGGCTGTGCCAGCTGATGATGTCCGGCACCAGGTTGTTGGCGCGGATGAAGTCGAGGTACTGGACCCACCAGCCACCGGTCGACGGCACGCACGCACAGCTCGGCCCGACGAGCAGGTGGCTGGGGAACTCGGCGCGCAGCCGCTGGTAGGTGCGGCGCCACAGCTCGAAGTACTGCGCCTGCGAGCGGTTCCAGAACAGGCCGAGGTTCGGCTCGTTCCAGATGTCCCACTGCACGGCGATACCGGCCGCGCGTACGTCGCTGATCAGGCGGGTGAGGAACGCGTCGTAGTCGGTCCAGTTGCCGTTGTCGCCGGGGAAACGCGAGATCGGGTACCCGTCGGCGCCCCACAGATCGTGGGGGAGGATGACGAACTGGCCGCCGAGCGCGATGGTGCGGCGGGCCTGGGCCAGTGTCGAGTCCCAGCGCCGTTGATAGGTACCGGCGACCCAGCCACCGGGTTGGCCGAGCTGCGCGCCGCCTGCGCGCATGTAGCGGAACTTGACGTCGCGGTAGAAGTGGTCCGCGGGCCCGGAGGCGTTCTCGGTCATGCCGTAGATCCAGCCTGAGGCGCGGTACGTCGGGTTGCCGCCGGCGACGGAGAAGTTGACGGTGATGGACTCGTCCGCCGCTTGTGCGGGGCTGGCGGCCGTGAGGGAGGCGGCGGCTACCAGGGCGGCGGTGAGCACGCTGAGCAGCCTGGGTCTGTTCACAGGGACTCCTTGCGTAGGGGGGATCGCGGGGCGAGCGCGTGGCTCGTCCCGGGGATTACCGGAGTGGGGGTTACCGGATGGGGGTTACCGGGTGGGGGCCGGTCCGGTGGTGGAGCGGAGGGAGATGGGTGGGGTGAGGAGGAGGTGTCGGGGTGGCGCGTCGGGGGTGGCGATGCGCTCGAGGAGGAGGTCGACGGCGTGGTTGCCCATCTCGGTCGGCACGTCGGCGGCGGTCAGGGGCGGGCGGAAGTCTTCGGCCCAGTGCCGGGCGGCGACGCCGGCGATGGACATGTCGCGGGGTACGGCGACGCCGGCACGTTCGAGGGCGCGCTGGATCCCGGGCAGCGCGGCCTCGTTGATGGTGGCGATGGCGGTGACCTCGGGGTGTTGTTCGCGCAGCTGTTCGAGGCAGGACTCGCCGCCGGGGGCGTCGTCGGCGCAGCACATGTCGACGCCGGTCAGCCCGCGCTGGGCGACGGCCTCGGTGAACCCGGTCAGGGCGCGCTGTGCCGGCCCGTAGCCGGCGGCGACCAGCTCGGCTGAGCGGTTGATCAGGGCGATGTGCCGGTGGCCGAGGTCGGCCAGGTGGTGCACGCACCGGGCGATCAGGGTGGCGTAGTCGACGTCGACCCAGCAGGTGCCCTGCGGGTGGGCGGTGTGCCCGATGGTGACGAACGGCAGCCCGGTCTGCTGCAGCCGGGTCACCCGCTCGTCTTCCAGGCGGATCTCCATGAGGATGACGCCGTCGACGCGCCGGCCGCTGACGATCCGCTCGAAGGAGCGGTCGTGGTCGCCGCCGGAGGGGGACAGGAGCACGTCGAGGTCGACGCGGGCGGCCGCCTCGACGACGCTGGCGACGAAGCCGAGCTGCATGTCGGTGAGGCGCAGGCTGGCCGGGGGTATGACCAGGCCGAGGGTGCGGGTGCGCCCCTCTTTCAGGGCCCGGGCCGCGGCGTTGGGCCGGTAGTCCAGCTCGTCGATGACGGCCTGGATGCGCTGCCGGGTCTCCTCGGAGACGACCCGTTTGCCGCTGAGCGCGTACGAGACGGTGCTGCGGGACACGCCGGCTCGGCGCGCGATCTCACCGATGTTCATCTCGTACACCTCACGACGTGCAGCTTAGAGCACAGGCTGAGCTAGCGAATCGGTTCGCTGGGAGCGTAGAAGCTGTTACGAAATGATGTCAAGGGCTATTGACCGACGCTCGGATACGGGCCTATCTTCTGTCGAACCGATTCCGCGAACCGATTCGCTACCTCTAGGAGCATCGATATGAAGACCCCCGCCCGCAGGTGGCGCGCCGTGGGCGCCGCGTTGGTCGCCGTCTCGCTCGCCGGCGCCGCGACCGCCTGCTCGTCCTCGTCCTCCTCCGACGGCTCCTCGGACGGTGGCGGCTCGTACGCCATCTGGGACCCGTACCCGCAGTTCAACGACGACTCCGAGTGGGTCAAGCTGCTCAAGAGCTGCGGCACCTCCGCCGGCGTGACCGTCGAGCGGACCGGCTACGACACCACCGACCTGACCAACAAGGCGCTGCTCGCCGCGCAGCAGGACAACTCGCCCGACGTACTGATCATCGACAACCCGGTGATCTCGACGCTCGCCGAGGCGGGCGCGCTGACCACGACCGAGGAGACGAAGCTCGACACGTCGGCGATGGAGCCGAACCTGCTCGGCGCCGGCCAGAGCGGCGGCAAGACGTACGGCGTCCCGATCGGGGCGAACACGCTCGCTCTTTACTACAACAAGGACGTGTTGACCGCGGCGGGCGTCGACGTCGCCTCCGTGAAGGACTGGCCGTCGCTGACCGCCGCGCTGGCAAAGGTGAAGGGCGCCGGGAAGAAGGGCATCACCTTCTCCGCGATCGGCACCGAGGAGGGCAGCTTCCAGTTCCTGCCGTGGTTCTGGGGCTCCGGCGCGCAACTGACCGCATTGGACTCCTCGCAGGCGGTCTCCGCGCTGACACTGTGGACGGACTGGCTCAAGCAGGGATACGCGCCGAACTCGGTCATCAACAACACCCAGACCACGAGCTGGCAGGAGTTCGCCAGCGGCGACTACGCGTTCAGCGAGAACGGCACGTGGCAGCTGGGCAACGCGGAAAAGCTCGGTTTCGAGTACGGGATCATCCCGATCCCGGCCAGCGGTGGCGGCACGGCACCGGCTCCCACCGGTGGCGAGTTCGTCTCGATCCCGGTGCAGAGCGACACCGGCCGGTACGCCACCTCGCAGAAGCTGGTGTCCTGCCTGACGAGCCCGGACAACCTGCTCACCACCGACACCACCCTGTCGTACATCGCTCCGGTCGCGGCCGTACAGGACAAGCAGGTCGCCGCCGACGCCAAGCTCAAGGTCTGGGTAGAGGCGGTCAAGGCCGCCAAGGGGCGCACCGGTGACAACCTGGGCACCAAGTACCCGAAGATCTCCGAACCACTGTGGACCGCGACGCAGGCCGCGCTCAGCGGATCGAAGTCGCCCAAGGACGCACTGTCCGCCGCACAGACCACGGCCGCAAGTGCGACAAAGTAAGACGCGCGATTGGGCGGGGTGGGCGTTTCTCGCGCCGGTGACGCTGTACCTGCTGGCGTTCTACGCCTACCCCCTCTATCGCAACATCGAGCTGAGCCTGCGTACCTACACGGTCCGCTCGTTCGTCCAAGGTGGAGCGCCGTTCGCCGGGCTGGACAACTACGGCAAGATCCTGTCCGACCCGACCTTCGGACCGGCGCTGCTGCACACCGTGGTCTTCACCGGCGCGTCGCTGGCCTTCCAGTTCACCATCGGCATGGCGCTGGCGGTCTTCTTCCACCAGCACTTCCCGCTGTCGGGCACGCTGCGGGCGCTGTTTCTCGTGCCGTGGCTGCTGCCCCTGATCGTGTCGGCGTCGACCTGGTCGTGGATGCTCAACAGCGAGGCCGGCGTGGTCAACGCGGCGCTCGGCGTGGTCGGCGTCGAGCCCGTCAACTGGCTCACCTCGCCGCAGTGGTCGCTGGTGTCGGTGATCATCGCGAACGTCTGGATCGGCATCCCGTTCAACCTGGTCGTGCTCTACAGCGGCCTGCAGGGGATACCCGGCACCCTCTACGAGGCGGCGTCGCTGGACGGCGCGACCGGCTGGCAGCGGTTCTGGCGGATCACGTTTCCGATGCTGCGCCCGGTATCGGCCATCACGCTGCTGCTCGGCCTGATCTACACGCTGAAGGTCTTCGACATCATCTGGATCATGACGAGGGGTGGGCCGACCGACTCCTCCACGACGTTCGCCACCTGGTCGTACCGGCTCGGGTTCGGCAACCTGCTGCCCGCCTTCGGGCCCGGCGCGGCGGTCGGCAACCTGCTGATCGTGATGGCCCTCATCTTCGGGCTTATCTACATCCGGATCCAGCGGAGGCAGCAGGCATGAGGAGTCCCATCAAGACGGTGATCGGGCTGGTGCTGACGGCCGTCATGCTCTTCCCGGTGTACTGGATGATCAACGTGTCGTTCACCCGCGACCAGGACATGCGGGCCGACCCGCCGCACCTGTTCCCCGTCGACGGCACGCTGGAGGGGTACCGGGCGGTGCTGGACCAGCAGTTGCCGTACCTCGGAACCAGCCTGCTGGTCGGGCTCGGCACCGTCGCGCTGACCGTCGTGCTGGCCGCGCCGGCGGGGTACGCACTGGCCAAGCTGCGTCCGGTCGGGGGCGGGGCGCTCAGCTTCGTACTGCTGATCGCCCAGATGATCCCCGGAATCATCATGGCGATGGGCTTCTACGCCATCTACCTCAACCTCGGCGTGCTCAACTCGATACCCGGCCTGATCCTGGCCGACTCGACGATCGCGGTGCCGTTCGGGGTACTCATCTTCACCGCGTTCATGTCCGGGATACCGGACGAGCTGACACAGGCGGCCGTGGTCGACGGGGCCGGCCGGCTGCGCACGTTCTGGTCGGTGGTGCTACCGGTCAGCCGCAACTCCATCGTCACCGTGTCGCTGTTCGCCTTCCTCTGGGCGTGGTCCGACTTCATCTTCGCGTCCACCCTGGACGGTGGCGGAGACCACCGGCCGATCACCCTCGGCATCTACCAGTACATCGGAAACAACAACCAGCAGTGGAACGCCATCATGGCCACCGCCGTGGTCGCCTCCATCCCGGCCACCATCCTGCTGATCATCGCCCAGCGGTACGTCGCGGCCGGCGTGACGGCCGGCGCCATCAAAGACTGAGAGTGAGCTGCCACCTATGTTCTCTATCCAGGACATCCCGTTCAGCTACCGCGGATCCTGGCTCAACGTCTCACCGGTGGTGGCCAAGCACACATACGCGGAAGACCTGCACCTGATCTCGCACCAGACCGGCCTGCATCCCGTGCTCCGCTTCACGCCATCCGTTGTGGACAGTACTGTCGTCGCGACACCGGCGCTGCTGACGTGGCGGCATGAGACCGGCCGGGTCGAGCTCGCCTACGAGAGCCCGGACACCATCCGGATGCGCGGCGACGGCCTCGGCATGCGGATCGCGGCGGCCGCGCCGGCCCTGACCCCGTTCAGCGGCACGTACCTCTACCGCGACCCGGTCGACGGCTCCTACGTGTTCACCTCCTACGAGACCGGCCGCCGCTACCGCCTCACCGTGTTGAGTGGCGAACCAGTCGAGGTCGAGGGAGCCCAGGCCCTCGCCGCCGCCGACCGTCACCTCACGCTGCCGGCGGGGCAGCCGTGGGAGGTCGCCATCGAGGAGTACGAGACCGCCCGGCGCCCGTACGCCTCCACCGTCCCCTTCGACCGCATCGTGAACGCCGCGGCGGTCACGTTCGCCGAGTTCGTCGACGCGGTGGCACCGTGGCGCGGCCCGCGTACCCCCGCCGCCGAGCTCGCCGCGTACGTGCTGTGGTCGGCGACCGTCAGTCCCGCCGGCTTCCTCGCCCGGCCCGCCGTGCTGATGTCCAAGCACTGGATGGACAAGGTGTGGAGCTGGGACCACTGCTTCAACGCCATCGCGCTCGCCGCCGGAGAGCCGGAGCTGGCGTGGGACCAGTTCCAGCTCCCGTTCGACCACCAGGACCCGGCCGGCGCCCTGCCGGACTCCGTCACCCACTCGGAGGTCCTCTACAACTACGTCAAGCCGCCGATCCACGGCTGGGCACTGCGGCGCCTGCTCGACGGGCCGGTCGATCGCGCGCGGCTGGCCGAGACCTACGCGCGGCTGGCCGACTGGACCGGGTTCTGGCTGGAGTCACGCCGCGTACCAGGTCACGACCTGCCGCACTACCAGCACGGCAACGACAGCGGCTGGGACAACGCGACCACATTCGACGGTGACCGCGTCATCGAGACCGCCGACCTGGCCGCCTTCCTCGTCCTGCAACTGCGCTGCCTCGCCGACCTGGCCGGCGAACTCGGCGTGCCGGCGGCCACCTGGGCGAGCACCGCCGACCGCATCCAGGCCGCCATGCTCGACCAGCTGTGGGACGGCGAGCGCTTCACCGCCCGCCGCGCCGAAACCGGCCAGCCACAGGCCAGTACCAGCCTGCTCGACCTCATGCCCATCGTCCTCGGCGCCGACCTGCCCACGGATGTCGCCGCGGCGCTCGCCCGCCGCATCGAAGCCCACCTGACCGCGCACGGCCTGGCCACCGAACCGGTCGACTCGCCGCACTACTCCGCGGATGGCTACTGGCGCGGCCCGATCTGGGCGCCGTCCACGGTACTCATCGAAGACGGGCTGCGCCGCGCCGGCCACACCGGCCTCGCCGACGAGATCAGTCACCGGTTTCGCGCGCTGTGCGAGAAGTCGGGCTTCGCCGAGAACTTCGACGCCGAAACCGGCACCGGACTGCGCGACCGCGCCTACACCTGGACCGCCAGCAGCTACCTCATCCTCGCCGCCGCCTACGCACAACGGAGCTCGCAATGACAAGAAAGCCAGTAGCGGCCGCGCTCGCCGCCGCCCTCCTTTTTGGACACCCGGCACCGGCCGCGGCGGAGGAGTCCGCCCGGCTCGTGCTGCACTACGACTTCGAGGGCGACCTGTCGACCGGCGTCATCGCCGACCGGTCCGGGTCGGGCCTTACCGGTACGCTCGTCAACCCGGGCTCCGCGACGGTGGCGGCCGGCGCCGACGGGTCGCAGGCGCTGCAGTTGCGCGGCGGTGGCGCGGGCGACGGCACGGCGCCATACGTGTCGATCCCTAATGGACTGTTCGCCGGACTGACCGCCACCACGATCTCCACCTGGGTCAAGTGGACCGGCGGCGAGGACTTCCAGTGGGTCTACTGCATGGGCAAGGACCTCAACACCGCCACGTTCATCACCCCGTCGTACAGCGGGGTGGGCAGGACCCGCTCGTCCATCAAGCCGGTCAACGGAAGCTCCGAGGTCGGCGTGACCGCCACCCAGAAGCTGCCCACCGACCGCTGGGTCAACCTCGTCACCACCATCGACGGGCGCACGATCACGTACTACATCAACGGCGCGAAGGTGGGCGCCACCGCCGCCAGCCTCGACCTCGCCGCCACCATGCACTCGGCGTCCAACACCACGTCCGGGTACCTGGGCAAGCCGTTCTGGAACGGGCACCCGTTTCTGGCCGGTGCGCTGGACGATTTCCGGGTCTACGACACGGCGTTCAGCGCCGCGCAGGTGGCCGGGCTCGCCGGAGACCACCTCGCCACGCTGACCTCGGTCAAACAGACCACGGTGGACGTGAGCACCACCGTCGGTACGGCACCGGTCCTGCCCGCCGTGACCGGGGCGTACACGGACGGCATCGACCGCGAGGTGCCGGTCACCTGGAACGCCGTCGACCCCGACTCCTACGCCCGGCGCGGCACGTTCACCGTCACCGGGGTCGCCGCGGGCATCACGGTGACCGCTAACGTTCGGGTCGTGGCACCGGGTGACCTCACCATCGACCTCGGCACGAACACCGGCGCCTTCCACGGCGGGGCGTCCGGCACGCTGTACGGCCTCTACGGGGAAGGCGTGCCCTCGCGCAACCTCATCGAGGGTATGAGGCTGCGCACCGTCTCGACCAAGGCACAGGACGGGCCGCAGCACCCCGGCGCCGACGCGCTCGAAGTCGTCAAGCCGCTCGCCGACAGCACCGACGGCGATGTCTACATCTACATGACCGACATCTACCGCGGCTTCCCCTACCAGTGGCCCGGCGACACCCCGCAGGCCCGCCTCGACGACTTCAAGGCCAAGATCGCCAAGCAGGTCGACCAGGTGCTCACGCTGGACCCGAAGTACCAGGACAACATCGTCTTCGTGCCGTTCAACGAGCCCGAAGGCAACATGTTCGGCACCGGCGAGTGGAGCTACAACCGGGTCAGCTGGCTCTCCGACCCGCGGTACTACTTCGCCGCCTGGGACGAGGTGTACGCGCTCATCAAGGGCAAGATGCCCGACGCCCGGATCGCCGGACCCAACACCAGCGTCCTCTACGACCAGGTAAGGCGGTTCCTGTCGCACACCATCGAAGCCGGCACCGTGCCCGACGTCATGACCTGGCACGAGCTCAGCGATCCGGCGCGGATCCGCACCAGCGTCGCCAGGTACCGCGCCTGGGAAGACGAGCTCCTCGGCCGGCACCTGCCCATCAACATCAACGAGTACGCCTTCAACTACCACACGTCGGTGCCCGGCCAGATGATCCAGTGGGTATCGGCCATCGAGGAGTCCAAGGTGGACGCCGACATCGCGTACTGGAACATCGACGGCAACCTCAGCGACTCCGCCGTACAGGCCAACCGCGGCAACGGCCAGTGGTGGCTGCTGCACGCGTACGCCCAGATGAGCGGCCACACCGTCAAGGTGACACCGCAGTTCCCCAACGTCAGCTACACCATGCAGGGCGTGGCCACAGTGGACGAGGCGAAACGGCAGGCGCGAGCGCTGTTCGGCGGCGCGTCCGGCGAGGGCGTGGTCACGTTCCAGAACGCCGGCATGTTCGGCACCACGGCGCACGTCATCGTGCAGGAGATCCCGTGGACCGGGCAGATCGGCGACTCACCACAGCCGGAGGTTGTCGCCGAGTTCGACCAGCGGGTCTCGGATGGCACGGTCACCGTTGACTTCGGGGGTGTGCTGCCGAAGCTCAAGGAGTCTTCGGCGTACCAGATAATCCTGACCCCGGGCCGCAACGCGACCTCGCAGGCCGTCCCGCCGAAGCTCTGGAGCGCCAGCTACGAGGCCGAAGGCGCCGCGCACACCGGCTCTCCCTACTACCGCAACGGACCGGAGGGCTCACCCTCCGATGTGTCCAAGTTCTACACGTCCGGCACGTACAACGTCGGCGGGCTGCGCACCGGATCGAGCCTCACGCTGGATTTCCACGTCTCGGTGCCGGAGACCGGCGTCTACGACCTGAGCGTCTTCGCCAACAGCCTCAACACCTTCGACGCGGTCGCCGAGCAGGGCCCGACCAACGTCTTCCTGCGCGTCGACGGGGGAGCCGAGCAGGAGATGCGGCTGCCGCTGGGCTACAAGTGGGTGGTGTGGGACCATGCCGACACCACGGTGCCGCTCACCAAGGGCGACCACGTGATCAGCCTGGCCGCGCGCAGCCTCGACGGCATGAAGGCCACCAAGGGCGACGCGATCGTCGACCGCATCACCCTCGCGCTGCCCAACCCGGCCGCCGCCGAGGCCATCTACGAGGCCGAGTACGCCACGCTCAGCGACGGGCGTATCGACTACAGCCAACCGGGGGTCTCGGGCTCCGGCCGGTTCAACCTGGCGGGGGAGCGGTCGGCGACCTTCTGGGTGTACGCGGCCGGCGACGGCGAGCACACCCTCAGGTTCGACAGCGAGGGCAGCAGCCGAGCCGCCGTGACCGTGAACGGCCAACAGGTCGCCGACCTCCGGAAGACCAGCGAGGTGAAGGTCTTCCTGAACGGCGGCGTCAACAAGGTCACGGTGACGGGCGCCGGCGGCAAGCGGTACCTGGACCGGCTGCGGGTCTCGGCCACGTCGGGCACGCTGCACACCGCGTGGTACGAGGCGGAGGCGGCCACCCTGGCCGGCACGGCCACCGTCAGCGGAGCGGCGGTCACCGGTGTCGGCGGCGAGCCGGGCAACGCCAACACGCTCACCTTCGACGTCCAGGCACCGGCGGCCGGCACGTACGCCCTGACCGTCCGGTACTCGAACCCGGAGCAGTCGCCGGCCTCGCACTACAACCCCGACCCGCTCGCCCGGCCCGCCGACATCTCGGTCAACGGGGCGGCGGCGACCCGGACGCTGTTTCCGCACACGTTCCACGCGAACAACTTCTGGTACCTGACCATCCCGGTCCAGCTCAAGGCCGGGCACAACACCATCCGGTTCTCGTCGGAGGAACTGCCCGACTTCGACGGCACCACCTACATCAGCGACCGGTACACCGAGTTGCTGCGCTCCCGGTACGCGCCGATCATCGACAAGATCGGCGTCACTCCGTACGCCCGCTAGCGCCCGCGGAGAGCCCGGAACGGGGCCGGGCTCTCCGCACCGCGTCTATGCTGGCCAGGTGAGGCCCGACGAGCTCAAGCACCTCCGGCGCGCCCGCGACCTGATGGACCGGGAGTACGCGCGGCCGCTCGACGTGCCGGCGATGGCCCGCACCGCGCTCATGTCACCGGCACACTTCTCCCGCCAGTTCCGCGCGGCATACGGCGAGACGCCGTACAGCTACCTGATGACCCGGCGGATCGAGCGCGCCAAGCTGCTGCTGCGCCGGGGCGACCTGAGCGTCACCGAGGTCTGCATGGCCGTCGGCTGTACCTCCCTCGGCTCGTTCAGCTCCCGCTTCACCGAGCTGGTCGGGGAGAGCCCAAGCGCCTACCGGGCACGCAACCACGCGGCCATGGCCGCCGTCCCCGGCTGCTGGACAAAAGTCGTGACAAGGCCAAGCAGGAATCGAGAAGCGCGGGCCAGCCCGGGCTCGTAGCGTTCTAGGCATGGATATCGCCGTTGGATACACCTTTCTGGAAGTCGACGACCACGAGGCCGCGCTCGCGTTCTACCGCGACGCGCTCGGCTTCGAGGTGCGCCAGGATGTCGCCATGGAAGACGCGCGCTGGCTGACCGTCGGGCCCGCGGCGCAGCCCGAGCTCGGCATCGTCCTGCAGACCGTGGGCGTGGGCCGGCCGAGCGAAGACGCGCAGGCGCTCAAGGAGCTGCTGGCCAAGGGATCCCTGGGCGGTCTGGTACTGGAGACCGACGACGTCGACGCGACCTTCGAGTCGATCCGGGCGACCGGGGCCGAGGTCATGCAGGAGCCGATCGACCAGCCTTTCGGTGTGCGCGATTGCGCATTCCGCGACCCGGCCGGCAACCAGATCCGGATCAACCAGCGCCCGAAGACCTGATCTCCGGGGTGGAGGGCGGGGCTTAGAGTGGCGTGGTGGCGGCGGGAGGCTATCGGCTCGGGATCGACTTCGGCACCTCGAGCACCGTCGCAGTCCTCGCGATAGCCGGGCGGCCGGTCGTGCCGCTGCTGTTCGACTCGTCGCCGCTGCTGTCCTCAGCCGTTGCGGTGCCGGCGGATCCCGCGCTATCCGATGTCGACCGTCCACTGTTGACCGGCGGCGACGCGGAACGGGCCGCGCTCGCCGACCCGGGCGCCTTCGAGGCCAACCCGAAGCGCCGTGTCGACGACAACGTCGTGTGGCTCGGTGACCGCGAGGTGCCGGTGCCCGACCTCGTCGGCGCGGTCTTCGACCGGGTGGCGACCGAGGCGCGGCGCGTCGCCGGCACCGTGCCCGGTGATGTGGTGCTCACCCATCCGGTCGCGTGGGGCCGCAGCCGGCTCGACGTGCTCGCCGGCGCCGCCACCCGGGCGGGGCTCGCCGGCGTCCGGCTGGTCGCCGAGCCGGTCGCCGCCGCCGCGTACCTCACGGCCGTGCTCGGCCGCCAGGTCCGCACCGGGCACTGCCTGATCGTGTACGACCTGGGGGCGGGCACGTTCGACGTGAGCGTGGTACGGCGTACGCCGGGCGGGTTCGAGGTCGTGGCGAGCGGCGGCCTCGACGACGTCGGCGGGCTCGACCTGGACGCGGCGGTGGTCGGTCACGCCCGCACGCTGACCGCCAGCGCCGCCGACGCCTGGAGCCGGCTCGACTGGCCGCGGACCTCCACCGACCAGCAGGCGCGGCACCAGCTGTGGCGCGGCGCTCGGGCGGCGAAGGAGCAGCTGTCGCGGCACGCCACCGCACCGCTGCACGTGCCGCTGGTCGGCGCCGACCTGCACCTGACGCGGGAGGAGTTCGACAAGGCCGCACGGGAGCCGTTGGGGCGCACCGTCGAGCTGACCGTGCGGGTGCTGCGCGGTTCGGGCGTACCGCCGGAGCAGGTCGACGGGTTGTTCCTGGTGGGAGGGGCGAGCCGGGTCCCGCTCGTGGCGACCCTGCTGCACCGGGCGCTGCGGATCGCGCCGATCGCCACCGAGGTGCCCGAACTGGTGGTCGCCGAGGGCAGCCTGCACGCCGTGGCGGCGGCGGCCGTCGAGCCGGCACCCGTCGAGGCGCCCCACATCGAGCCGCCACAGGCTGAGCCGCCACAGGCTGAGCCAGTACACGATGAGCCAGTACACGATGAGCCGGTGCGGACGCCGCATGTGCCGGTTCGGATCGCCGGGGTGGTGGCCGTGGTGGGCTTCGCGGCCGCCGTCGCCGCGCACGCCGCCGGGGCCGTCCGGATCGACCTGCTCGCCACCGGCGTCGGGTTCGTCGCGCTGGCGGGCGGCCTGCTCCAGGCGGGCACCGGCGGCCGCCGGGCGTGGTGGGCGCTGCTGCCCTTGACGCTGCTGCTGCTCGCCCGGCCCGCGCTTGTCGACACCGGCCACGGCACCAACCCGTTCGCCGGTCTCGTGGGAAACGTGTACGACTGGCGCCCCCTTGAGGTGTCTCCGGTCGACGCCCTGGCCGCGATCCTGGCCGTGGTCGCCGGCCTCCTGTGCGCCCGCCGGCACCCGCTGCCCGGCTGGCGGCGGCACGCCCCGCTGGTCCTGGGCGCCGCCGCCGTCGCCAACGTCCTGGCGTACGGCTGGGACCGCTGGCAGCACCTCGCCGGCTGGCCCGCGCTCGTGCCGCCGACCACCGGCTGGCTGACCGTGGCCGCGGCGCTCGGGCTCGGGGTGGCGCTGGCCACGGTGCCGAGCCGGCCCGCTGGCGAGCCGGGCCGGCCACTGTCGCGACCGCGGGCGCTGGTGGCGGCGGGCGCGGCGCTGGTGGTGGCCGTCGCGGGCGTGATCGTCGCGATCCAGGCCACACCCGCGTTCGCCAGCCGGGTCATCGACGCCGGCGGACCCGTGGCGCGGGTGCGGTACAGCCCCGACGGGAAGGTCGTCGCGATCGTGACGGCCACGAGGGCGTGGTGGGGCCCGTACCGCGTGGAGCTGTGGGAAACGGCGACCGGGCGCAAGATCGCGACGCTCGGCGGCACCACGTCCAGCGAGACCGAGGTCGCCTTCGACCGGGACAGCGACGAGGTCTTCACCAGCAGCTACAGCGGCGGCGTCCACCGGTGGCGGGTCGCGACCGGGGAACACCTGGCGACGCTGGTGGAGCGCGGCACCGGCCAGCTCGCGCTCAGTCCCGACGGCCGGACGCTCGCCATCGCCGGCCCCCAGGTCACGCTGTACGACCTCGAGAAGAGCACCGCCACCACGATCCTGCAGAACAACGACGCCGACGACGACGCGGTCGCGTACGACCCGAGCGGCAAGCTGCTCGCGGTGGGCAGCGAAGGCGACCTGCTCCTGTGGGACCTGGCCGCCGGCAAGGAGGTCGCCCGGATATCCGCCTACCAGAACGGCTCCGTCCCGCGGGTGTACAGCGTCGCCTTCGACCCAAGCGACGGCTCCCGCGTCCTGACCGCCGGCAGCGACGGCGCGGTCCGGCTCTGGAGCGTGGCGGCCAACCCGCCCACCCTCACGTACCTGTCGACGCCCGGTGAGGGCCCGGACCTGTACGAGGCGGAGTTCAGCCCGGACGGCCGGCATGTGGCCTTCGCCAGCGGATTCGACCGGAAGGTACATCTGTGGGCGGCGCCGGACGGGCCGGAGACCGTGTTCGACGGCCACACCGACAACACGATGTGCGTCGCGTTCTCGCCGGACGGGCAGACGCTCGCCAGCGGCAGCCGCGACGGCACCGTGCGGCTGTGGCAGTTGCCCGGATAGCGGTCCGGCAGGACGCCTAGGCGGGCTCGCGAGCCAGGGTCTCGCAGGTGGCGCGGTCGTACGGGAGGCCGGTCTCGCGGAAGAGCACGCGGGCGTTGCCGTGGCTGGGATCCCACAGGTCGGCGTTGGCCACGAGCGCGCCCAGGTACCGCCGCTGGGGCTCGGTGAGAGGGCCGGAGGCGCGGCCGGCGAAGAGGGCGCGCAGCAGCGGCCCCCATTCCTCGCTGATCGTGTAGCGGCTGGCGATCGGGGCGATGGCCAGTGCCACCGGCAGCAGCCGATCGGGGTCGTCGACGCGGGCGATGGCGGCGGCGACGAGCGTGAACCGGGTCCGGGTACGCAGTTGTGGCGGGCGGTGCGTGAACCAGGTGTCGGTGGCGGCGGGATCGGCGAGGGCGGCGAGGATTTCGCCGGTGGCGGCCGGGTCGTCGGCCAGTGCGGGTGCCAGCGCGGCGCAGGCACGTACACCCGGATGCGGGTCGTCGAGGTAGCCGCTCGTGTCGAGTCCGAGTTCGCCGATGGCCAGTACCAGAGCGGCTCTTTCGTCAGGACCGGCCGTCGCTGCGAGTGCGTGAAGGCGCTCCGCGAGCGCCGCCGCCTCGGTCGAGACGGCGAGGCAGGCGCCGACCGCGTGCGCGGCCGCCGTGCGGACCGCCGGCTCGGGGTCGGACAGCGCCGACGTGGCGGCGCCGAGCAGCGTCGGGACGACCGCGTGGCAGCCCAGCAGCGCGCGGGCGTACAGGGCCTGGCCCAGCACCTCGTCGGCCCAGATCTCGTCTTCGGCGTCGGTGCCGAGCACAGCGGCCAGGGCGGCGTCCACGTCGAAGCCGTCCGGCGCGGCGAGATCGTCGAGGTCGTCGGCCGACCGGCCCGCCTTGGCGACGGCGGCGAGAAAACCGAGCAGGTTGGCGCGCAGGTCCGCGTCGGTGAGGCGGGGATCGTGTACCAGCGCGGCGACCGCCACGGCCACCGGTGGCGTCGCGGTCCACGGCGTACCCTGGTGGATCACGGCCGACCACAGGTGCTCCAAGGCCGCGCTCCTGGCGACGGTGTCGTCACCCACCAGAGCCGCCAGGTGACCGGGAGTATCGGTGGCGCGACCATAAGCGTGAAACAGCGTGGTGAACTGTGTGGCGTCCATTCCCGTGAAGATCCCATACAACCGATCCGGCCGGTGACCCCGTCTGAGATGGGAACCTCGCGGGAGGGAACTTTCGATGAAGGACGCCTGGGAGCAGGAGTACGTCGAGTACGTCACGGCGCGGCTGCCCGCGCTGCGTAGGCTGGCGTGCCTGTTGTGCGGCGACGAGCACCGCGCCGACGACATCGTCCAGGACGCGATCACGAAGCTTTACGTGCACTGGGACAAGGCGCGGGCGGCGACGAACCTCGACGCCTACGCGCGCACCATCCTGGTGCGCACGTTCGTGGACGAGAAGCGCCTGGCATGGTCCCGGGTGCGGCTGTTCGCGAGCGCGCCCGACCGTCCGAACACGGCCGACATGGGTGTGGACGACCGCACCGCCGTGCGGGCCGCCCTCTCGGGGCTCCCAGCCCGCCAGCAGGCGGTGCTGGTCCTGAGGTTCCTGTATGACCTGCGGGTCGCCGAGGTGAGCGAGATCCTGGGCTGTTCCGAGGGCACCGTCAAGAGCCAGACCCACCACGGGTTGGCGACCTTGCGGCAGGTGTTGGGTGATCGGTCGAACGCACTGGCATGGACGGAGTGAGGGTCGGTGGAGTCTGAGGAGCGCTACGGGGTCGCGGTGCTGCGAGTCCTCGATGTGGAGCCCACGACGGCCTCCAAGGTCGACGTGTCCCGGGCCGTCAGCGATGGGCGGCGCCGGCGCCTGATCAGGCGCTGGACCCGGATGGGTGCCTGCGCGGCGGTCACCGCGGTGGCGGTCGCCAGCGTGCCGCTGGTGACGGACGCGCTGAGCCGCGAGGAGCCGGCGGTGGGCGGCTCGATCGCCGCGACGCCGCCGCCACCGACCGAGTCGCCGGCCGTGACCCCTCCCACGTCCTGTACGGTCTCGCGGCTGCCCATTCCGGGCGGTCACCCGATGGCCCTGGTCACCGGTGCGGACCCGACCGGCCGGTTGCTGCTGGGCCGGGCGTATCCCAAGGGGCACAAGGGCAGGTACCCGGTGGTGATCTGGGACAACGGCACCACTCGCACCGTCGACGTGCCGGGCGACGACCAGTCGCTTCGAGACGCCAACACCGCCGGTGTCGCGGTCGGATCCGGGTGGAGCGACGCCGGGCCGGTGCCGTACGTCTACCGCGACGGAAAGGTGAGCAGGCTGGCGGGTGTCAGGACGGGCGAGGCGATCGCCATCAACGAGGCCGGCGTGATCGTCGGCCAGGGCGGCGGCACCCCGGACTCGGTGCCGGTGGTCTGGCGCTCCGCCACGGCCCCCGCCACGTACCTGCCGATGCCCTCCGGGTGGACCGGCAACGTGGTCGCCGTCGGCGAGGACGGCAGCGTGCTGGCGCTCCTGCGCTCCACGGGAAAGAGGACGCCCCAGGCGTACCTGTGGGGCCCCGACGGGAAGGGGCGCACACTGCCCAAGCCGTCGGAAGGCGAGTACTTCCGGCCGTACTCGATCCAGCGGAACGTCGCCTACGGGGTGGTGTCCAGCGACGAGACCTTCGTCAAGGGTGGATCGGACCGCCGCGTCACGCCCGTGCGGCTCGACCTGACCACCGGCCAGTACACCAGGCTGCCGGCCGTGTCGATGAGTCCGAGCGACGCCAACGGCTCCGGGTGGCTGGTCGGCTCGACCGAGAAGGGCCAGGGTGCGCTGTCCACCGGCAACGGCATGATCACGTTGCCGGACCTGAACAACCACCACTCGTCCACGGCCAACATCGCGTCCACGGTGAGCGAAGATGGCCGTATCGTCGCCGGCCAGGCCGATGACGCCAAGGGCGTCATCCAGCCCGTGGTCTGGACCTGCGCACCGTGAAGCACGCATGAGGCCCGCTATGACACGTTCACCAGGCGCTCGAAGAAGAACTCGTGCTTGAGGAACGAGACGTCGTACTCGTGCCCGGGGTACGGCGGGATCAGCGGGGACGCCTGGATGAGGCGCCAGCCATCGCACAGCGCGGCGACGCCGGTCCGGTATGGAGGCTCGTCGCTGTCGCCGGTCGTGGGTGAGGTGCGGCCGGTGCCGTCGTACCGCGCCCAGCCGACGACCTCACTGTCCAATGCGGACGTCGACAGGTAGAGGACAAGAACCTGCTGGCGTACGACCGGGGCGCTCATGACGCCACCCGCCGCGGGCGGTTGGACACGCGGGTCATCCAGTACTCGATGTCGAACGTGTCGTCGCCGGTGAGCGCCCGCCACATCCGGATCCGGTTGTAGTACTCCAGCCGGGCGGTGGCCGCCTCGTACCACGGGAACCGGGTCGACAGGATCTCGGCCACCTCCGGATCGGCCAGGTCGCCGGTGTCCCAGAGCCGCACCTGGCGCACCGTCGGGTTGAACCGGATCTTGAACATGTACCGGGCGGTGTCGCTGTCGTTGCGCCGGCCGCCGTGCCACAGTCCATGATGGAGCAGCACGACGGTGCCGGCCGGGCACACCAGCCGGGTCTGGCCGCGCAGGTTCTGGTACCGCCCGGTGTCGCTCTCGTTGGTGCGGCGGAAGTGGCTGCCGGGGACGCTCAGCGTGCCGCCCATTTCGAGCGTCACGTCGTGCGGGTAGTACATGAGCTGCACGTCGAACGCGTCGACGCGGGTGTCGATGATGGCGTCGCCGTGCAGCGGCTGCGCCTCCCCGCCGCGCGGGTCGCGGACGTGGACGGCGTGGTGGTCGACGGTCGGGCCAGGCCCGACGAGGCTGCGCAGCGCCCCGGCGACCTCGGGCAGATCGACGAGCCGCCGGGCGAACGAGCCCTCCGGGAACGCCTCCGCCACCGGCGTGCCGTAGGGCACCGGCGGGATGCCCTCGGTCAGCACCTTCACGGCCTCGTCGTTCATGCCGGCCGGGACGACGGCGTCCAGCCGCACCGACCCGTACGCGACGAACCGCGCCATCTGGACGGACGTCAGTAGGCGTGGTCTCGAACTGGTAGTCATTCAACGAGGCTACGAAGGGCCGTGCTGTATGCGCGTCGGTCAGGATCACCATTACTGGTAAATTCTCACCATGGGTCGTCATCTTGTCCGCGTCTACCTCGACGCACCGCCCGACGTGGTCAACGTGGGGGTGGGAGTGCACGGCACCACCAGACGGCAGGATGTCTTCCAGCTACCCGACCTGTGGCAGCTGCACCTGTACCGCTACCACGCCGACATCGTCGTCGACGGCGTCGCCCACGCGATCCTGCCGGGAAACGTCAGCCTCGTCCCGCCGCGCGTGGTGGTCCGGTACCAGTACCAGGGGCGCTCCGAGCACCTGTACGCGCACCTGCGCCTGCCCGCTTCGGGCCGGGCCGTCGACGTGCCGGTCATGCAGGACGCGGGTGCGCAGGTGCCGGTGCTGTCCGACCTGATGCAACACGCCATCGACGTGTTCGCACGCAGCCCCGCACAGGCGGTCGCGCAGATCTGGGCCGCCCTCTGGCGGGTCGCCCACCTGGCCGAGTCTACTGAGGACAGAGGCACGCACGCCGCGATCGGCGCCGCTGTCGCGTACATCGAGTCGAATCTCGCCGGACCGCTCGAGGTACCGGCCATCGCGCGGGCGGCGGGCATCTCGCACAACCACCTGACCCGCCTCTTCCGCGCGGAGCTGGGCAGCACCGTGGTCGCCTACATCCGGGCCCGGCGCCTCGCCCGCGCCGAACACCTGTTGCGCTCCTCGACACTGCCCATCGCCGCGGTCGCCGCCAGCGTTGGCATCCGCGACCTCCAGGCGTTCAACAAGGCGTGCAGGCAGGTCCTGCACGCATCGCCAAGAGCCATCCGAGCCGGCGTCAAACCCCCGCCAGGGACGCCCTGATCACGACGTGGGGGGAGCGGAAGTCCGCAGGTAGGCGGCGAGGGCGGGCACGGTGTCGAGGGTGGAGAGGTCGTCGTCTACTTCCACGGCCACGCCGTAGCGGCGCTCTACGGCCTGGATCAGGCGGACGTAGCCCATCGACGTCAACCCCAGCAGCCCCAGCGACTCCGACTCCGCCAGCGCCTCCGCGACGCTGATCTGCCCGTCGCTGGCCTCGGCGACCAAGGTGGCGAGTTCCTGATGGATGTCGGTCACTCGGGCTGCTCCTGTCGCAACTCGTCGATGGCGCTGACCACGCCGTCGATCGTCGGGGTGTCGAAGAAGACGTCGAACGGCACCTCGACGCCGAGCGCCTTCCGGACCCGCGCGGTGATCTGCATGATCGTCAACGAGTGGCCGCCCAGGTCGAAGAGGGTGTCGTCGGGGGCGATCTCGTCGACGCGGAGCACCTCGCACCAGATGCCGGTGACGATCTGGGTCAGGTCCGGGGCGGCGGTCACGGGCGCGGCCTCGGTGCGATCCGGTGCGGGCAGGGCGGCCCGGTCGAGCTTGCCGTTGAGCGTCTGAGGGAGCCGGTCTAGCCGGACGTAGTGCATCGGGATCATGTACCGGGGCAGGGTCTGCGCGACGTGCGCCCGGATCGGCGGTAGGTCGCCCGCGCCGACCAGGTAGGCCACGAGTTCCGACACCCGGACCGCCACCGCAGCCTGCACCACCCCGGGCGCGCCGAGCAGCGCCTGCTCGATCTCGCCGAGCTCGATGCGGTGCCCGCGCAGCTTGACCTGGTTGTCGGCCCGACCGAGGAACTCGATCTCGCCGTCGGCGCCGAGCCGCACCTGGTCGCCGGTGCGGTAGATCCGCTGCCCGCCGGCGCCGGTCACGAACCGCTCGGCGGTCAGCTCCGGCCGTCCCCGGTAGGCGCGGGCCAGTCCGGCGCCGCCGATGCACAGCTCACCGGGTACGCCGACCGGGGCCGGTCGCAGGCGGGAGTCCAGGACGTGCAGGGTGGTGTTGGCGAGCGGCTGACCGATGGTGACGCGCGTCGGGGCGGCCGGAATCGAGGCCGCCGTGGACCAGATCGTCGTCTCCGTCGGCCCGTACACGTTGATCAGCCGGTCGACGAGCGGACGCAACCGGCGGGCGAGCGGCAGCGGGAGCGCCTCGCCGCCGCTGAGCGCGGTGATCGGCGCACCGGTCCAGCCGGCGTCGAGGAGCATCTGCCAGCTGGAGGGCGTGGCCTGCACGTGGGTGATGCCGGCGTCGCGGATGAGGCGGGCGAGCGTGGCGCCCTCGCGGACGGCGGCGTCGGCGGCCACCACGACGCGGCCGCCGGTGGTGAGCGGCGCGAACAGTTCGAGGCCGCTGATGTCGAAGGAGAGGGTGGTCAGGTTGAGCCACCGGTCAGTGGGGGCGGCGCCGATCAGCTCTCCCATCGCGGCGATGAGGTTGGCCAGCGCGGCATGGCCGATCTCGACGCCCTTGGGCCGGCCGGTCGAGCCGGACGTGTAGATGACGTAGGCGAGCCCGTCCGGATCGGTGGCGGTCGGCTCGGTGTCGGGCTCGTCCGCGAAGGCGGCCAGGCCGTCGAGCGGGAGCAACTCGGCGGGGAGCCCGGCAGGGGCGGCCGAGACGTGGCCGAGGATCAGCTTGATGCCGGCGTCGGTGGCGATGTAGTCGAGCCGGCCCACCGGATACGTCGGATCCAGCGGCAGGTAGGCGGCGCCCGCGGCGAGGATGCCGAGTACGCCCGCGACGAGCTCGACGCCCCGCTGGGCGCAGAGCCCCACGACGTCGCCGGAGCCGACGCCGCGCCGGCGCAGCCCGTGCCCGATGCGGTGTGCGGCGGCGACCAGCTCCCGGTACGTCATCGTGCCGCTGTCGCCGACCGCGGCGGTCGCGTCCGGAGTGGACTGTGCGGCCGCGCGGACCAGGTCGAGCACGGTGGTGGCCGGTCGGGGCCGCGCGGTGGCGTTCAGCCGGTCGAGCAGCGCCAGCTCGGCCGGGACCAGCAGGTCGAGGCCGCCGAGCGGCCGATCAGGATCGGCAAGAGCCGCGGCGAGCAGGACACGCAGGTGCCCGGCGATCCGCGCGGCGTCGTCGGCCGCCAGCAGCCGCTCGGGTACATGGATCCGCCCGCTGAGGCCATCCGGTGCGTCGACCAGGTGCAGGTGCAGTGCGCTGCGGACGGCTGCCGGTGCGAGCAGCCAGTCCACAGTGGCTGACTGAGTGGTCAGTCGGCGGTAGCTGATGGAGACGGGAGCGAGGGCGGGGCGTGGTGGCAGGCCGGGAAGCGCGCGCCCGAGCGGCACCTCGCGGTACT
Source organism: Phytohabitans aurantiacus (assembly GCF_027923225.1). GTDB lineage: Bacteria > Actinomycetota > Actinomycetes > Mycobacteriales > Micromonosporaceae > Phytohabitans > Phytohabitans aurantiacus. The sequence continues at coordinate 675,121 of NZ_BSDI01000007.1, read as the reverse complement.
CGTAGACGGCGCGCGCCTCGGCCCGCACCGCGCGCACCAGGTCGGCGAAGGACGCCGCCGGGTCGACCTCGACGGTGACGGGCAGCTCGTTGACCCACATGCCGAGCTCGCCAGCCGTCTCGGGGCGGCGCGTGGACAGGTCGACGGCCACCGAGGGGACGCCGTTGCCGTAGCGGGCGAGCACGGCGTGCAGGCCCGCGAGCAGCAGCTCGAACCGGGTCGCCCCGAGCGCGGCCGCCCCGGCTGTCAGGGCGGTGTCCAACTCCCGGGTCCACTCGATGTCGAGCTGAGTGGCGGGTTCGGCGGCGGTGGGTGTACCCGACAGGCCGGGCAGGACGACCTCTGTGGACGGTGCCGGGCGCTGGGACCAGAAGTCGCGCGCCGCCGGGAGCGCCCCGGCGATGCGGCTGGCCTGTGCCTGTACAGCCGCCGCCAGCGCGGTGGGTGAGCCCGCGTCGAGCGCCTCGCCGGCGATGGCCCTGGCCAAGTCGGCGACGAGCACGTCCTTGCCGCCCCCGTCGAAGACCAGATGGTGGGCGACGATGAGCAGGACTGTGCTGCCGTCGCCCGCTCGCAGCGCCGCGCAGCGGGCGAGCGGGCCGGCGGTGAGGTCGAAGCCGGCGGCGATCTCGGCGGCGATGGCCGCCGCGCCGGCCTCGCCGTGGTGGACAGTCGCGGGATCGGTGGGCACCAGCAGCGGTACGCCGTCCGTCTCGACCACAGTGGACGCGAGCAGCGGGTGCCGCTTGGTGACCGCGGCCCACGCCTCATCCACGGACACCGGGCCCGGCACGGTCAGCGACACGGCCAGCGTGTACGCCGTCGAGGCGCCGCCGGCCCGTTCGGTGAACCAGATGCCCTGCTGGGCAAGGGTCATCGGGATGCCAGTCATGAGTTCGCCTCTCGGTCGAAGAGTGCGCGCAGTCGGTGTTTGACGACCTTGCCGCCGGCGTTGCGCGGCAGTTCGTCGACGTGGGTGATCCGGCTCGGCTGCTCGTGACCGGCCAGCCGGGTGGCGAGGAACCGGCGCACCTCACCGAGGCTCAGCGGGCGGGTGGCCACGAGCGCTGCGGCGGGCGCCATGCCCAGTACCGGATCGGGCAGGCCGAACACCGCGGCTTCGACGATCTCGGGGTGCTCGTGCAGGGCCGCCTCGACCGCGACCGTCGACACCTTGTCGGCGCCGCTCTTGATGACGTCGCTTTCCCGGTCGACGAGGTAGAGGTAGCCGTCGGGGTCGAAGTAGCCGAGGTCGCCCATCCGGGTCCAGCCGTCGCGGAACACGTGGCGGGTGGCGGCCGGATCGTCGTGATAGGACCGTGCGGTGCCCGCGCAGCGCATCCACACCTCGCCGGTCACCCCGGCGGGACACGGCTGGCCCGCGTCGTCGTACACGCGCAGCGCGCCACCGGCGACGACCTTGCCCAACGCGCCCGGCCGATCCGGCTCGAAGACCACTGTGGACTGTGTGGGCGCCGCCTCGGTGGAGGTGTAGTAATTGACGATGGTGGCGCGGGGCAGCGCCGCCGCGAGCCCGGCGGCCACGGTGGGTGGCAGGGCCGCGGCGGTCGAGCCGAGCAGCGCCACGCTCGTCATGTCGTGGCGTTCCAGCGCCCCGGAGCGCAGCAGCTCGATCGCCATCGCCGGCACCACGAAGACGCTGCCGACCGCCTGCCGCTCGATCAGCCGCGCGAAGTGGTCGGGGCCGAACCGGGCGGTCACCAGCATTCCGGCGTGCGCGTAGAGCGCGTTGAACAGCATCGTCTGGCCGGCGTTGGTGCCGATCGGGAACGCGTGCAGGAACTGCCGCGAGTGGGCCAGTGGCCGCAGTGGCGGGCGGAGCCGGAAACCGTGGGTCAGGTTGGCGTGCGCGGCGGTGACGCCCTTGGGGCGCCCGGTCGTGCCGGAGGTGTAGAGGATCTGCGCCGCGTCGGCCGGCCCGGGCCCCGGCAACGGCTCCGCGTCGGGCAGCGCCGCGACCGCGTAGGAATCCCAGCACAGCCGTGTCTTCACGTCGGGCGGCTGCGCGGTCGGACCGTACAGCAGGCCGGTCGCGCCGCTGTGCTCCAGCATGTACACCAGCTCGGCGACGGCGCTGCGAGTCGACAGTGGAACAGCGACCGCACCGGCGGCGAGCACTCCGGTGTACGCACACGCGTACGCGACCCAGTCCTGAGCACCAAACAGCAGTCCGACCCGCTCCCCGGCCTGTACTCCAGCCGCCCGCAGCCCGGCGGCGATGGCCTGGGTGCGGGCCTGCCAGGTGCCCAGGTCGAGGGTGTTGTTTCCCTGGCTGACGGCGACGTGTGCCGGCTCGGCGGCGGCGCGTGCGGCGAGCAGCTGCGGCACGGTCGTGGCGTTCACAGTGACCCCCTGGCGCGCAGCGCCTCCAGCCCGGCCTGGTCGTCGGGTTGTGCGTCGGGCACCTCGTCGTCGAACCGGGCGATGCGCGGCACCCGCATCGACACCAGTACCAGGGCCCCGATGGCGCACGCCAACACCAGGTACAGCAGGCCGATGCCGCGGCCCTCGCCGACCCCGATGACCCGCCCGACCGTGCCGGCGAGCGCCCCGTCCGGTGCCATCAAGGGTTCGAGGAGGCTGGAGCCGAACGGGCCGACCAGCGTCCAGCCAATAGGCAATGTGGACCAGGCGATGACGGTGTTGATGGCGAACACCCGACCGTGGAACCGTTGCGGCACCTTGACCTGCACGATGGTGGTGTAGACGCCGTTGAGCAGTACCAGCCACATCGACATGCCGAAGGCGCCGGCGGCGATCAGCCACAGGGCCGGCCGCAGGCCGATGAGGAGGCAGAAGGCCGCCAGCACCAGCGTGCAGCAGAGCAACGTGTGCAGGCGCCGGTGCCGCGGCCCACCCCAGATGCTCATCGCCAGGCCGCCGAGGAACGCACCGACGCCGCCCGCGACCGACACCTGCGCGACCTGGTCGAGGCCGGCGAAGGCCAGTACCAGAGGCGTGACCATCAGGAAAAGCGGTGACAGGAACACGTTGAGGCCCATGAAGAACAGCAGCATCGCGCGGAAACCACGGTGCCCCCACGAGAACCGGAAGCCCTCGCGGATCTCGGTGGCCAGGCTCTCCTTCGAGCGCCACGCCAGCGTGCGGGGGAAGCGCACCAGCAGCACGATGGTAATGGCGACGGCGTAGCTGAGCACGTCGATGATCAGGATGCCGCCGAGGTCGATGACGGCCAGCAGCGCCACCGACAGCAGCGGCATCATGGTGGTGGCGATGCCGCCGACCATCTGCACGACGCCGTTGGCGTGGCCGAGGTACTGCTTGGGCACCAGTTGCGGGATGGCCGACGCGTACGCGAGCCGCTGGAACTGTAGCGACACCGACAGCAGCGCGATCAGCGGGTAGATGTGCCACGTCTGCAGCGAGCCGGTCCACAGTAGGACGCCGAGCAGTAGTTGCGTGCCGCCTGCACCGACGTCGCCGCAGAGCATGACGGCGCGCCTGCTGTGCCGGTCGACGATGGCGCCCGCGACCGGCAGCACCAGCAGGCCCGGGACGAGCCCGGCGACGGCGATCAGCGCGAAGTTCAGCAGCGACCCGGTCTCCTTGAGCACCCACAGCGGTAGCGCCACGTCGGTCAGGGTGGAGCCGAGCAGGGAGATGAGCTGTGCGAGCGCGACGAGCAGGAAGCGACCCATGCTCGGCTGCGGCCCGCTGGGCGCGACTCTTCCGGTGGACCGGGAGGTGTCGTGCAGCCACCAGGTGGCCCGCGGTCCGCGCGGAGAGGGCTCCTGTGCCTTGTCGACGGTGGTGACGATCGCGGCGAGCTCCTCGGCGCGCCACTTCAGATAGAAGTGGCCGGCCTCGTCGAGCACGACGACGGCTGTCTGATCGGTCAGGAAGTGCCACTCCCGGAAGCGTTCCGAGTAGAACTCGGTCGCCGGGTCGCGCTCGCCGGCCACGGTGATGATCGGGGCGCGCAGCCGCTCGGTGTCGCCGTGCATCAGCTCGGTGAAGTACGCCTCGGCGCTGTCGGAGTCGCGGCGCATGTTGCGGATGATCTGGCGGGCCTGGCCGGGCTCGATGTCGCTCATGTCGACACCCATGGAGGTCAGCCAGTTGCTGTAGACCTTGTCGGAGCGCAGCGGCTCCATGCGGGTCAGCCGGGACAGCGCCGACCACACCCGGCTCCTGGGCCGGGCGAAGGGGAAGATCGCTCCGATGTAGACGGCGTCGAGCTCGCGGCCGCGCTGCTCCAGGCGGCGGGCGATCTCGACGATGAGCGCTGAGCCGACGCCACAGTGGCCGTAGAGCGCGATGGGCCCGTCGACCTTCTCCAGGATCTCGGTGACGCAGCGCTCCGCGAGAGTGTCGAAGGACAGCGCCTCTTCGTCCAGGCCGATGTCGTGGCCGGGAATGGCGACGGAGAACAGCCGGTGCCCGGCCGGCATTGCGTCGGCGAGCGGCTGGTACACCACGGCACTGCCGCCGCCGTACGGCACGCAGACGAGACTGCGTATCCGTTGGCTGACCGGTACCGGGCGGGTCAGCTCATGTAGCAGCGATCGGGGGCCGCGCTGGTCGGGCGGTACGTCGATGAGCTGGGCCAGCTCGCGAACCGTGCGGTGCTTGAACAGGTCCATGATGGACAGGCCGGCTCCGGCGGCGCGGCGCAGCTTCGCGACGACCTGGATGGCGAGCAGCGAATGCCCGCCGAGGTCGAAGAAGTCGTCGTCGAGGCCGACCCGCTCCACGTCGAGCACCTCGGCCCAGACGCCCGCCACCATGATCTCGGTCGGCGTTTCCGGCGCCGCGTAGGGAGAACCCGCGTCGCGGCCGCGCTGCGGCACGGGCAGCCGGCGCCGGTCGAGCTTGCCGCTCGGGCTCAGCGGCAGCTCAGGCAGCTCGACGAAGGCGCCCGGCACCATGTAGTCGGGCAGCCGCCGTTTGAGGGCGAGGCGGAGCGCGGCGACGTCGACCGGGGCGGTCACGACGAGGTACGCCACGAGCCGCTTGTCGCCGGGGGTGTCTTCGCGCACGACCACGGCGGCCTCGCGCACGCCGGGCCGCTCGCGCAGCGCCACCTCGATCTCGCCCAGCTCGATCCGCAGGCCGCGCAGCTTCACCTGCCCGTCGATCCGGCCGAGGAAGTCCACCGTGCCGTCGGGGCGCCAGCGGGCGAGGTCGCCGGTGCGGTACAGGCGCTGGCCGTCGAGGCCGGTGACGAACTTCTCGGCGGTCAGCTCGGGCCGGTTGAGGTATCCGTGCGCCAGCCCCACGCCGGCCAGGTGCAGCTCGCCCGGTACGCCCACCGGCAGCGGCTGGCCGTGCTCGTCGAGCACGTAGACCCGCGTGTTGTCGATCGGGGCGCCGATCGGCACCCGGGCCACCCCGGTCAGGTTCTCGACCGTGCAGCGGTAGGCGGTCACGTCGATGGCGGCCTCGGTCGGCCCGTACAGGTTGTGCAACTCGGCGCCGGGCAGTGCGGTGAGCGTGCGCAGTGCCAGGTCGACGGGCAGCTCCTCACCGCTGCAGATGACGCGGCGCAGCGAGGTGCAGCTCGTGATCCCGTCTTCAGTCAGGAAGATACCCAACATGGACGGTACGAAGTGGACGGTCGTGACACGCTCGGCGACGATCAGGTCGCGCAGGTAGGCGGCGTCCTTGTGCCCGTCCGGCCGGGCCAGCACCATGCGGGCGCCGGCGAGCAGCGGCCAGAAGAACTCCCAGACCGACACGTCGAACCCGACCGGGGTCTTCTGCAGCACGGTGTCGGCCGCGGTCAGGCCGTAGCGGCGCTGCATCCAGTGTAGCCGGTTGACGATGCCGCGATGCCCGTTGACGACTCCCTTGGGCTGCCCGGTCGAGCCGGAGGTGTAGATGGCGTAGGCGGCGTCACCGGGGCCGGCAAGCGGCTCCGGCGCGGTCGTGGCGGCGCCCGCCCACACGGCCGGGTCGTCGAGGGCCAGTACCGGGCGGTCGGCGGGCGGCAACGCGTCTCGCGCTGACCCGGCGGTCAGTACGGCCACCGCGTCGGCGTCGGCGAGCATGAACCCGAGCCGCTCGGCCGGGTGGTCCGGGTCCAGTGGCAGGTACGCCGCGCCGGAGACCAGTACGCCGAGCAGGGCGGCGACGAGGTCGGGGCTCCGGTGCGTGCACACCGCGACGAGCCGTCCGGGGCCGGCACCGTGCTCGCGCAGCCGGTGGGCGATCTGGTTGGCGCGCGCGGCCAGTTCGCGATACGTCAGCGTGGTGCCCTCGAACGTGACCGCGGGCGCGTCGGGGGTGGCGGCCACCCGGGCCTGGATGAGCCCGTGTAGCGTCGCGCCGTCCGGAAACTCGGCCGCCGTGTCGTTCCACGAAGCGGGCGGGCCGCCGGCGATGAGCAGGCGGCTGAGTGGCCGGTCAGGGTCGCGCGCCGCCTCGCGCGCGAAGTCGACGAACGTGTCGGCGATCCGCCGCACCGTCTCGCCGGTGAACAGGTCGCGGTTGTAGATGAACGCGCCGGCGAGGCCGTCGCCGTCGACCAGATCGAGCTCGAGGTCGAAGCGGGTCGCGACCGCCTCGACGACGAACGGCTCCACGCGGAGCGCCGTGCCGAGGGCCTGGCTCGCGTAGGTGCGCATCGACAGGGCCGCCTGGAAGACGGCGGAGCGGCCGAGGTCGCGCGGCACGTCCAGCGCGGCGACCAGCTCCTCGAACGGCAGTTCCTGGTGGGCGTACCCGTCCACAGTGGTGTCTCGCACCCGGCGCACGAGCTCGGTGAAGGTGGGGTCGCCAGCCGTGTCGATCCGGTTTATCAGCATGTCGACGAACATGCCGACCATCGGTTCGAGCTCCGCGTGCGTGCGCCCGGCCTGCGGCGACCCGATCGCGAAATCCTCCTGCCGGGCAAACCGGGCCAGGACCGCCGCGTAGGCGGCGAGCACCACCATGTAGAGCGTGGCGCCGTGCGCGAGCGCGAGGCGCTTGAGCGCCTGCGCCGTCTCGCCGTCGAGGCGCACACCAGCCGGAGCGCCGCGAAACGTCAGCTCCGCGGGGCGCGGCCGGTCCGTGGGCAGGTCCAGCGGGGGTACGCCGCCGAGCCGCTCGCGCCAGTACGCGACGTCGCGATCCCGGCTGCCATCGGCGAGCCGCTGTCGCTGGCGGTCGCGCTGCCACACCGCGAAGTCGCCGTACTGCCTTCCCAGCGGCGGCAGGGAGTCGCCGGCCAGCAGGGTGAGGAGCTCGCCGACGAGCAGGTCGACCGACCAGCCGTCGCAGACGATGTGGTGCGCGGTGAGCGCGAGCACGTGGTCGTCGGGCCCGATGGCGTACAGGGCGGCACGCAGCAGCGGACCCCGGGTCAGGTCGAACGGTGTGGCGAGCCGGGCCCGGACCGCCTCGCGCACCCACTCCTCGCGAGCCGCGGTGCTCGTGCCTTCCGCCTCGATGACGTCGAGCCCGATCGGCATGGTGTCGTCGATGTGCAGCACCGGCTGGCCGTCGAGGGTGGCGTCGAAGCGCATCCGCAGGCTCTCGTGCCGGGCCGCGACCGTGTCCAGGGCGGCGGCGAGCGCGGTCGTGTCCAGCGCCCCGCCCAGCCGCAGCACGACCGGCACCGTGTACGCCGCCGTGCCCGGCGCGTACTGCTCCATGAACCACAGCCGCTCCTGCGCCAGCGAAAGCGGCACCGCCGTCCCCGGCGGCCGGGGCGCGATCGTCTCGACCGGTGCGGTGGTCCGCTTGAGCCGCGCGGTAAGCAACGACCGCTTGGCGGCAGAGAGTTGATCCGTCACGGTTGTGCCTCGGCGGCGGCTAGCTGGGCGGCGGCCTCTTCGTCGGTGAGCCGGTCGATCTCGGCGATCAGCGCGGTCTCCACCGCCTCAGCGAACCCGGCGACCGTGGGGTACTTGAACAGCAGCCGGACGGGCAGATCGAGGCTCACCGCGGCCCGGAGGCGGGCGATGACCCGGAGCGCGAGCAGCGAGTGTCCACCGAGGACGAAGAAGTCGTCGTGCGCGCCGACGCGCTCGACGCGCAGCAGCTCGGCGAAGATGTCGGCGACCAACTCCTCCGCGTCGGTGCGCGGCGCCTCGTAGACGGTGCGGACCTCGTCAGCGACCGTCGGCGCCGGAAGCGCGGCGATATCGACCTTTCCGTGCGGGGTCAACGGCAGCGCCGGCAGCGGCACGACGACGCTCGGTACGAGCAGCGTGGGCAGCCGCTCGGCGGCGTACGCGCGCACGTCGTCGACGCTGGCTGTGCCGGTCACGTAGGCGACGAGAGTGTCCGCGTGTGCCGTTACCGCCGCCTGGCCCACGCCGGGGTGTCCAGTGAGGACGGACTCGACCTCGCCCGGCTCGATCCGCACGCCCCGCACCTTGAGCTGCCGGTCAAGGCGGCCGAGGAACTCCAGCACCGGCTCGTTTGCGCGCCACCGCGCCCGATCGCCGGTGCGGTAGAGCAGACCGCCGCTGTACGGGTCGGGACGGAACCGCTCGACGGTCAGCTCCGGCAGGCCCAGGTAGCCGTCGGCGAGCCCAGTACCGGCCAGGCACAGCTCGCCGGCCGCGCCACGCGGCACGAGCCGTCCGGCCGTGTCGAGCACGTAGGCGCGTACCCCACCGAGCGGGCGCCCGATCGGTGGCCGCCGGCCGGTGTCGGCGGCGCCCAGGTCGACCGCGGTGGCGATGATGGTCGCCTCGGTCGGCCCGTACGTGTTGGTGAGCCGGATCCGGTCGCCGTGCCGGGCACGCCAGCGGGCGACCGCCGCCGCGTCGACCTGCTCGCCGCCCAGGATCACCAGCCGCAGCGCGGCCGGCCAGTCCGGCACGACGTCGAGCAGCGCCTGCCAGTACGCGGTCGGCAGGTCGAGCACGGTGATGGCCGGGTCGGCGGCCAGTACCTCCGGCAGCGACTGCGGCCCGTCCGGCAGCAGCACCAGCGTGCCGCCGCTCGCGAGGGTGGGCCAGATCTCCTCGGCGTGCGTGTCGAAACTCAGCTCGGCGAACTGCACGACCCGGTCGGCGTTGGTGAGCCGGTAGGCGTCGACCATCCACGCGACCCGGCCGTCGAGAGCATCCCGGCCAACGAGCACCGGTTTCGGGGTACCCGTGGAGCCAGACGTGAACAGCACGTAGGCGGGATCGCATGTGGACGCTGGCGCTGCCGGTACACGATGGACGCCATCGGCGGTGATCACGGCGGCGACGGAGGCGTGCTCGACGAGCGTCGCGCGGCGCCGCTCGGGCAGGCGCGGGTCAACCGGGACGTAGCCGGCGCCGGCACGCCACGTCGCGAGCAGGGCGACGACCATGTCCGGGCCGCGCGGCACGCTCACACCCACGAGCTGGCCGGGCCGGACCCCTGCGTCGCGCAACGCGCCGGCCAGCGCGCCGGCGCGCGCCCACAGCTCGCGATAGCTGACCCGGTCGGCGCCGCTGACCACGGCGACAGCTTCAGGCGTACCGGTGGCAGCGCTCTCGATGCGGTCGAGCAGCGGCGGCCCTTCGGGGATGGCCGGTCCGGTGCCGATGCGCAGCAGCTCGGCTCGGGCGGGCTCGTCGACGAGCGGCAGCGACCGTACCGGGGTGTCCACATCGGCCAGTGCGGCGTGCAGCACGGTGGCGAACCGGTCGACGAGCGCCTCGGTGGTCGCCGGGTCGAACAGGTCGGCGCTGCAGGTGAGCTGGACGTCCATCCGGGCCTCGTTGTGCCACGTGTCGATCACGGTCGAGCTGACGAACACGTCCATCGCCACGTCGGTGATCGTGCGCCGTATCCCTTCGCCGAACTCCTCGACGCCGACGCCCTCGAAGCCCTGGAACCCGGTCGCCGACACGTCCATCGTGGAGTGCAGCGTGAATGCCGCCTGGAACAGCGGGTTGCGGCTCGGGTCGCGGGGCAGGTCCAGGTCGGCGATGAGCCCCTCGAACGGGATCTCCTGGTGGGCGAAGGCGCCCATGCAGCTCTTTCGCGTTCGCAGCACCAGGTCGCGGAAGGTGATGTCGCCGGAGAGGTCGGCGCGCAGCAGCAGCATCCTGGTGAAGTAGCCGAAGACCGACTCCGCCGCCACCTCGTCGCGTCCCGCGACCGGGGTACCGACGACGATGTCGTCCTGCCCGCTGGCCTGCCCCAGCGTCAGCTGGTAGACCGTCATCAGCAGCATGAACGGTGTGCAGCGCAGCTTCTGGGCCGCCTGGCGCACCGCTGTCCACAGTGCCCCGTCGAACACCCGGGTCGTCGAGACTCCGGCCGAGGTGCGCACCGGCGGGCGTGGACGGTCGAGCGGCAGCTCCAGCACCGGCGGCTCGGCCAGCGCCGCCCGCCAGTACTCGCGTGCGGCCTCGTCGGTGCCCTGCCGGGCGTGGGCGTGGTCGAGCGGGCGCAGGCCCGGCTCGGTGGAAGCCACGCCACGGTACGCCTCGGCGAGCTGGACGTAGAGCAGGTTCATCGACCAGCCGTCGCCGACGATGTGGTGCGTGACGACGCAGAGGACGTGCTCGCGCGGGCCGAGGCGATACAGGCCGACCCGGAGCAAATGCCCCTCGGCCAGGTCGAACGGGCGGGCGATCAGCTCCTCGACGGCGCGCCGCGCCTCGGCCTCGCTGGTCACGTCGGCCCGCTCGACCCGGGTCTGCCGTGCGGGGAGCACCTCCTGCACCGGGTCGCCGCCGGACTCGACGAACCGGGTGCGCAGGCTCTCGTGCCGGGCCGTGACGGCGTCGAACGCGTGGATCAGCCGGCCGGTGTCGAGGTCGCCGCGCAGCAGGACCGTGAGTGAGATGTGGTAGGCGGCGTCGCCCGGTTCGAGCCGGTCGAGGAACCACAGGCGGCGTTGCGCGGCGGTCAGCGGGCCGCGATCGCGTTCATCCATAGTAGACACGTCCCGGTGTGGCCAGCAGGTGTGCGAGCAATGACAGCAGGCCGGGGTCGCGCCAGTCGCGAAATACCGCCGAGGCGCCGGCCGCGCCGACCGATGCCAGGTAGTCCGGGGCGCGCACGGTGGGCATGGCGACGAACGGGCTGCCGGCCGACCGCGCGGCCGCCATGCCGGTGAGCGAGTCTTCGAAGACCAGCTGGGCGACGGGCTCCACGTCGAGCCGTCGAGCCGTCTCCAGATAGATGTCGGGCGCCGGCTTCGGCCGCGGGACGTCTTCCAGCGTCACCACGCGGTCCTCGCCGAACATCGGCAGCAGTCCCGCCCGATCCAGGATGCCCACCGCGATCTCGCGCTCGGTGACGGTGCCCACGGCTACTGGTAGGCCCTGGCGGCCGAGCTGGTCGAGTATCTCGCCGACCCCGTCTCGCGGCACGATCTGGCTCACGGCGCCGATCGCGGTCGTGAAGTAGCGCTGCTTCGCCGCGAGTATCTCGGCCGGCGCGGCACCGGCCGGAGACAGCGCCGCGATCCCGGCCGCCACCACGGCGTCGGGGCCGCCGATGAAGTTGGGCACGCTCCGCCTCGCCTGCTCCCAGGTCAGCTCGATCCCGACCTCCCGGGCGGCCCGCAGCAGGGAGTCGTGGTGGAACCGTTCCAGGTCCACCAGCGTGCCGTCGAGATCGAACGCGACGGCGAGGATCTGCCCGCCGGTCACCGCCGCCCCAGCCTGACGACGGCCATCTCGTCGTCCTCATAGGAGATGCGGGCGTCGTACCGGGGCTCGACGATGGACAGCAGGTACTCCAGGTCGTCGATCATCCCGATGCCGTCGGCGGGATCCCGGCGCAGGCCCTTCGACAGCACGAGCACCGCTACGCCGGCCACCCGGAGGCTGTCGATGATGAGCGCGGACAGGTCGATCGGCGTGAGCATGCGCCACAGGTCGATGTGCACGGCGTAGTCGAACGAGCCGTCCGGGTACGGGGTGCGGACACCGAACAGGTGCGGGTTGTCCGGCCCGAACGGCAGCGCGTGGTCGATGCTTGTCGCCCGGCCGGTCGACATCACCGAGTCGACGTCGAACCCGATCCAGAGGCTGCTCGCCGAGTCCGGCAGGGCGACGGCCTTGCGGACGGCGTCGCCGGCGACCCGGGCCGGGTGGTCGCGGATGAACTCCCGGCAGTCCTCGTAGAACGGCAGGGTGCGGGCGACCCGGCGGTGGTCGCCGGACGGATGCGTGAAGAACTCGATGTCGTAGTGCCGGTACTTGCGGACCAGGTAGGGCAGGACCGGCTTGGTGTTCTCCCACTCCGTGTACCAGTCGCGGAAGTGTGGCGTGTGGTAGCAGACGGCGTCGGGGTCGTACCGGAAGCGGCTGTTGTCACGCCCGAAGTGCCGGTAGATCCGGTAGGTGAAGTCGGTGTCCTCGTATCCCCATTGGACGAACGACTCGTCGAACCCGCCGATGCGCAGGTAGAGGTCGCGGGGGAGCGAGAGGTTGTGCGTGAAGCCGAACATCCACGCGGTGCGCCGGTACACGTCGAAGCCGGCGTCGCCATCCCGCAGGGGCCGGTCGCGGTGGTCGCCCTCCATCGGCAGCAGGTCAGCCTCGTCGGGCATCGCCTCCAGCAGCGCCGAGAAGGTGCCCCAGCTGGGCTCGACGCGCCGGCCGTACACGACCGCGGGACGGGTGTCGCCGGGGCGCCGCAGGTGCCGCTCGACGAGGTCCGGTGCGGCGTAGGAGTCGGCGTCCATGAGCAGCAGCCAGTCGGCCCGGGACTGGGCCACTCCGAAGTTCCGCGCCGCCGACCGGCCCCGGTTGGTGTCGTGCCGCACGTATCGCAGCCGCAGCTCCGGCTCGAACCGGTCCACCACCGCGCGGATGTCCTGTGTGGATGCGTCGTCGACCACGACCACCTCGAACTGGTCGCGGCCGGCGGTCTGGCGTGCGAGTGACCCGAGAGTCAGCTCCAGGCACCTGGCCTGGTTGTACGTGGGCATGATGACCGACAGCACGCTAGCCTCCCTCGCCGGCTCGACCACTGCCCTGCGCGAGCACCGGTTGCCGCAGCCACTCGTCGTGGAGCTCCGGCCGGGCGGGCGCCGCGCCGCACACGACGTACCGGTGCGGCGCCATGCTCAGGTGCCCGTCGAGCCGGCCCGTCACAGCGGTGTGCAGCCCCTCGGGCGTACTGGGACCGGCCGCCACGACGTACGCGACCAGCTGGGCCGGCGCCTCCACGAACACCCCGGAAGCGACGACGTCTGGCAGGCCGGCGACGAGTGCGCGCACCGCCTCGACGTCGACCCAGCAGTTGTCGACGTGAGCCCAACCGGGGGACCGGCCGAGCGGCGCGATCCCGACCAGGTCGGCGACGCGTTCGAGGGTCAGGTCGCCGCTGTCGAGCATCTCGATCAGCACCAGCTCCAGCCCGGCCAGCACCTTCCGCGCTCCGGAGGCGGTCAGGTAGCGGCTGTCGCAGAACAACTCGATGACGGCGCGCGAGCGCAGGGCCTTGACGTGCACGTACAGCTTCAGCCGTTCGTTGTCGCGGCCCTCCAGATCGGACACGAGCGTCGACGCGGTCATCTCGCGCAGCGCGGCGACGTCGTGAACGGCCGGCGGCATCCGCACGCTGCCCGGCTCGGGCACCACATTGACCGTGGTCTGAAGCTCGAAATCGACGCCTCGCCGATGCTTCACCGAGGCCAGCAGCCGCGCCACGTCGCGGGGGTCGCTCTGGCCGCGCAGGTAGGCCACCGTCGACGCCTTGTGCGCGTTGCGGATGGTGCCGGCCAGCGACCCGGCGTCGAGCCGTATCAGCGCCGGCGCCGCCTGATAGAACGTGCCCACCGACGCGGCGTCGACCGGCGTGAACCGGTTGCCGGTCGCGAGCAACACGGGCACGGCCTCCGTGCCGGTCCTGATGCCCACGACCGTCGACAGCGCGGCCAGCAGGACTGCGGCCGGCCCGACGCGGTGCCGTGTGGCCAGTGCCTGCGCGGCCGCCGCCAGCGCCACCGAGTGAACGCCGACGCCGGGAAACAGCGGGGTCTCGCCGGCCTCGGGCAGGGCGGGGAAGGCGGTCTGCGGCGCGGTCTCCAGCACCCGGCGCCAGTGCGCGAGGGACAGGTCGCTGGCGTTGCGCCCCTCGACCGACGCCTCGAACGCGGCCCGGTCGCGCGGCTGCCAGCCGGCCTGCTCCTGCCAACCGACCTGCGTATGCCCGGCGTCGCCGTCGCGCAGCAGGTCGAGGAATTCCTTGCGCAGCACCACGCATCCCCAGGCGTCGACGGCGAGATGCGAGAACACGAACACCACCTGCCGGGGACGGCCGCCGGCGACGACGACGCTCACCCGCAGTGGCCACTCGGTGTCGTGGCGGAACGGCTCTCGCCAGAGCCGTTCCTCCTCCTGCTCGGCGAGCCGGCGTACGCCGCCAGGCTCGGTCTCGTGGACCTCCATGGGCACGGCGTCCGCGGGATCGGCCCGCTGCCGTGGCTCGCCGTCCGCGCCGACGGTGAATCGGGTACGCAGTGACTCGTGCCGCCGCACCAGGGTGTGCAGGGCATCGCGTACGCCGTCGAGCGTGGCGCCGGTCGGCACGTGCACCCGGAACCGGAGGCTGATGTAGTGGTTGGCCGGGGCCAGTGACTGCAGGATGTCCCAGACGAACCGCTGCCCCCAGGTCAGCTCGTTCATGGTGCGGCTCGGCGGTAGAGCATGAACCAGTCGCCGATCCCGACCAGGTCGCGCACGTCCGGGTCGGTGATGGTCGGCTCGCGCGCGGCGAGCACGTATCCGTGGCGCTCCAGCACCGGCCCGAAGTCCAGCCGCACGTAGTCGTCTTCCAGGCTGAGCAGCTGGTCGCCCTCGTTGGGCACGATCATGAGGGTGGGCACGCCGGAGCGCGCCAGCAGCTCGATCCAGGCCTCGATGACGGCGATCGGCATCTCGGAGAAGCTGTGGATGTTGACCGCCAGGTCAGGACGCTCCGCCGGCAGCCGGTCGGCCACCTCGTCGAGCCGCAGCACGGTCGCCTTGTGGTCCACCTTGCGGTACCTGAGGTACTGCTCGCTGAGGAACGTCGACTCCGGGATCGCGTCGACGCACAGGTACCGCTTCAGGTCGGGAACGCTCTCCACCATGCGGTGCGCGAGGCGGCCGTAGCCGGCGCCGATGTCGACGACGGTGAAGTCCATCTTGGACAGCAGCCCCCAGTGCCGGTCCAGGAAGTACATCTCGTTGACGGAGTCGAGCAGGTCTCGGCTGGCGGTCGGCATGGTCTGGAAGTCGAACGCCCAGCAGCCGAAGGCGCCGTCTTCGCCCGTGCGCTCCAGGAGCTTGTGGGTGTCGAGCGCGCTGACGTAGCGGGCGAACAGGAAGAACTTCAGGCGCGCGTTCTCGCCGAGCTGGCGTAGCTGCCAGACGTACGCGTTGTCACCGCGGAAGTACGCGAGGTTCAGGTCACGCAGGCGGCGGCTGCGCCGCCAGAAGCTGCCGGCCTTGAACGGCGAGGCGAGCTGGCTGTATCGCCCGCGCAGCGCCACGAGGTCGGGGTGGCGATCGTCGAGCACGGCGGCCATGCCCGGCGGTAGCGGCCGCGAATCGTCGTGGCGACCCTTGCCGGAGTGGATCCGGTAGCTGGTGAGCTTCGGCGAGGTGCGCGTGAGGGTCAGTCCGAAAAGCCCGATGAGGTACCGGATCGTGAGGAAGATCCTGGAACCCTTGCGATTCACCGGGTTCGCCCATCCGTGTATCGGCAGGCGTCGCCGCCGCGCAGCACCCGCACCGCCATGTGGCCGAGAGCCACGTGCAGATCCTCGGTGAGGCCGTAGTCGGCCTGGCCGAAGATGACCGACCGGTCAGCGAGCCGCGCGATCTCGCCGGCGTTGCCGAGCGCCGCCAGCACGGTCATGCCCAGCTCACGACCGGTGTTGGCCGCCCGCACCAGGTTGGTCGAGTGGCCGCTGACGCTCAACAGCAGCACCACGTCGCGCGGCCTGCCCCAGCCGACGAGTTGGCGCGAGAAGATCTCGTCGTACGAGAAGTCGTTGGCGATGGCCGTGACCCGCGCGATGTTTTCCGTCAGCGCGACTGCCTGCGGTGCGCTGCTGAGCCGGTCGGAGGCCGCGGTCAGGTCGCTGGCGATGTGGATGGCCGCGGTGCTGCTGCCGCCGTTGCCGGCCACGAAGACCCGGTCGCCGGCGCGCAGCGCCAGGACCAGCGTCTCCAGCACGTCGGTCATCGCGCCGGTCTCGAGCTGGGCGAGAGCCAAGGTGAGATCGTCGACGTACTGCTTGACCACGGTCTCGGCCCCGGTGGGCGTGCTCATCGGGGCGCGCTCGGGCGGAGTCCGAATTGGACCGAGAGAGCGCTCTCAGTCTGTCTATTGTAGAACATGAAGACAGGATCCTCCTCGACACCCGGGACGAGGACGGCGACGGGCGCTGCACTGCGTCAAGTCGCCGTTCCCCCGTGGCTTGCGAGGAAGATAACAGCCATCAATGCGTGCGGCAACCCGCGATCTTGCAATGGTCGATGTGTCCCTGGATGCCCTGCTACACAACATATCCAGGGCATCTATCTACCCTTGTGCATGTGTTTGATTTATCCATAGTGGACGTTAAGGTGTTCGATCAATGTGAGAAATTCTCGATCTGAAAACACGCTGAAACGGCAGGACAGGCGGCGCTGTCAAGGGGTGGCGGCGCACCGGAAGCCCAGGTTGCCGGCGGAGCTGCCCGGGTCGTTGCTGGTGCGGGCGGCCACGCGGTACCGGTTGCAGTAGGAGTCGTGGCACAGGTAGGAGCCGCCACGCATCACGCGTGCCGTCCCGGTGGCTGGACCGGTCGGGTCGGTGGACGGTGACGCGTCGTGTGCGGTGGTCCACCAGTCGGCGCACCATTCCCAGACGTTGCCGGCCATGTTGTGCAGCCCGTATCCGTTGGGCGCGAAGCTGTCCGCTGGCGCGGTGCCCAGGTAGCCGTCGTCCATCGTGTTGAGTGTGGGAAAACGGCCCTGCCAGATGTTGCATCGCTGCACGCCGTCCGGGGTCAGGTCGTCGCCCCACGGGTAGCGTGCCTGCACCAGGCCGCCACGCGCGGCGTACTCCCATTCGGCCTCGGTCGGCAGCCGCAGCCCCGCCCACGCGCAGTACGCCAGCGCGTCGCCGTGGTCGACGTGGATGACGGGGTGGTCCATGCGCTCGTCGATGGAGCTGGCGCCGCCCTCGGGCCGTCGCCAGGTGGCGCCCTCCACGCCGCACCACCAGGGCGCGGACCGCGGGCGCCGCGCGGTGCGGCGCACGTCGTCGGGCAGCAGGCCGTCGAAGACGAACGACCAGCCGTACCGTTCGGCGCCCGTGAGGTGGCCGGTGTCCGCGACGAACGCGGCGAACTCGGTGTTGGTGACCGCCCGGCGCGCGATCCGGAACGGCGAGAGGGTCACCTGGCGCACGGGCGTCTCGCCGTCGGAACGGTTGCGGTCGGCGTCGGTGGTGCCCATGAGGAACGTGCCGCCGTCGAGCGATACCAGGTCAGGGTCCGGCCTGGCACCGGGAGTGGCGACCGGCGCCGCGCCGTGCGGCGCCGCCGGCTCACCCCGCGCCGGGGCACAGCATCGGTGCTCGCTCATGGGGACGGGTGGGGGAGGGCTACGTCCGGGCGGCGGGGGTCGCGGGTGTAGGGGAACGCGTCGGTGGTTGCCAGGAGCCAGCGCAGGACCTCGTCGCGGAAGCGGCGTTCGGTGTCGGCCAGCTCGGGGCGGCCGGCGAGGTTGACCAGTTCACTCGGGTCGGCTTCGCGGTCGTAGAGCTCCGGCGGGTCGTAGAGCCGGTGTACGTACGTCCAGCGCCGGTCGCGGACCGCGACCGCCTTACCCACCAGCGACGGCCGCGCGTGCTGAAGGTCGGTCTTCGCGTCGTACGGGAACGGCGCGTGCTCGTACTGCGGCTCCTCCTCGATCGTGAAGCCGCCCTCGCTGAAGGCGAACGCCCGGTGTTCGTCGACTTCGCCCCGCAGCCGTGGCACGAGGCTGCGGCCGTAGTGGCGGTGGGTGTCGTCGGGTACGCCGGCCAGCTCCAGCAGGGTCGGAAACACGTCGATCAGCTCGACCATGCCACCGTCGACGCCGCCTTCGGGTATCCCGGGGCCGGCGAGGATGAGCGGGTTTCGCAGGATGTTGCCGGTCATGGAGGTGGGCCACTTCTCGACGAGCCCGTAGTCGCCGAGATATTCGCCGTGGTCGGCGAAGAACGCGGTGACCGTGTCATCCGCCGCGCCGATCGCGTCGACGGCGGCGAGTACCCGGCCCAGGTGGTGGTCCATCCGGCTGACCATCGCGTAGTAGATCGCCGTGATCTCCCGCCAGGTCTCCGCGGTGACATCTTGGATCCCGTACGCCTCCCGGATCGCTTGGTGAAAGGCCGGTTCAGAAGAGGAAGGGATGGGCGCGGGATCGGGCATCGCGGCCGGGTCGTACAGGGAATGCCACGGCTCCTGGGACCGGAACGGTACGTGCGGGGCGAGCAGCGGCACGAACAGTACCCACGGCTGTGGTGGCCGGGCGGCGAGCCACCGTTCGGCGGTCTGAACCGCGGCCTCGTCGAAGTCGAGCGAGGAGTCGACCTTACCGACGAGGAACAGCCGGGCCGCCGTCTCGTCGCGGTACGCGATGTCCTTCGCCCACTTCATCCCCGATGGCTGTACCGAGAACCCGTACTCGTGCACGCTCCGCTCGGTGGCGCCCGGCGCGAACGTGTCGCCGCGCTCGCCGACCCACGCGACGTGATATCCGTTGTCCTTGAACGTCTTGAGGAAGTTGGGCTCCCCGGCTTCGAGGAGGTACGTGAGCGACCGGTGCCCACGCACGTGGGGGTACCAGCCGGTCAGAAACGACGCCCGGCTGGGGGAGCAGACCGGGTGCTGGGCGTACGCGTTGTCGAAGCGGGCACCCCGGGCGGCGAGGGCGTCGATGTGCGGTGTGGACACGACCGTGTTGCCGAAGGCACCGACCGCGTCGGCCCGCAACTGGTCGGGTACGAAGACGACGACGTTGGGTCTCATGACAGCCTCTCGGAGAGCAGCCGCAGCACCGGCTGAGGGACCACACCGATGGCGAACGCGGCGATCTCGACCACCGTCAGGTGCCCCGATATCGACCGCATCGGCTCGCGGGTCAGGCCGGGCGCGTGCGCGGCGAGCACCGCCGCCGCGTCCGGGTTCGCGAGCAGGTCACACAGCGGAGTGTGTACGCTCACCGGCCCGCGCGGATAGTCATCGGGAACGATCCGAGCCTGGCCCTGCTCCACCTGCGCCCACTGCCGGCGGACCTGGAGGTGCGCGGCGCCGACCGGCCCGGTGGGCGGCAACCCGATCCGTTCGTACTGGCTGGGCGGTGCGTCGTTGGCGCGCATCAGCTCCACGAGCAGCCCCATCATCCGCAGTTCGATCCCGTCGTCGACGAGTGGGCGCTCCTGGCCCGGGTCGTCCGCCAGGTCGTACAGCAACGTGCCGAACGCGTACGCGTTGGCCATGGTGTAGCCGGGCACGCGCAGCACTGGCACGCCCTTGGTGAAGGTGAACGGCGGGACGAGCTCGGCGCCGCGCAGCTCCTCGGGCCGGAACGGGTGGTGCATGTGCGTCGGCATCAGCGTGTGTTCGAGCAGCGGGGCGTTGTCGGGCGTGGCCGGGGCTCGCATGTAGACATAGCGGCCGTCGGTGACGCTGACGTGCCCGCCGAAGGAGCCGAACAGTGCGGCATCGCGGGCCGTGTCGCGCAGTGGCGTGCCCTGCATGTCGCCCGGGATCGGCACGCCGAAGAAGTCGAGCAGGGTGGGTGCGAAGTCGATGGTCTGCACGAGGTCGTCGCGCCGCTCGCCACTCGCATCCGCGCGCGGATCCCAGACGAACAAGGGCGTGTGGATCGTTTCGTCGTACCAGGGTGCCGCGTTCTTGCCCCACCAGCCGTGCTCGCCGAGCAGGAACCCGTGGTCGGTGACCACCATCAGCATGGTGTCGCGCCACAGATCCAGCTCGTCCATCAGGTCCAGGACGCGGCCGAGCGAGTTGTCGCACATGGACAGTAGGGCGTGGTACCGGTTGCGGGCGTGCTCGACCTCGGCACGGCTCTCCAGTACTTGCTTGTAGTCGGGCCAGTCGAAGTGCGGGCCGTCGTAGTCCTCCGGGTACAGCTTGTGCCAGCGCTCGTAGCTGAAGAACGGCTCGTGCGGGTCGAAGGTCTCGATCTGCACCATCCACCGGTCGGCCGCGGCGTTGGTGCGGATGAACTCGACACCGGCGTCGAAGGTCTGCGTCTGCGGGTGCAGGTCTTCGTTCTCCAGGTACTGCCGGTTGACCCAGTCCTGGCGGTAGGTGGCGTGCCGGCGCCGTTTGAGGTCTTCGGGCATCGGCGGGTCGGCGACCTGTCCCTTCCAGCGGTCACCCTCCTGGCCGCGAAACAGCTCGTAGCTGGAGTACCGGTTGTGGAAGGTGGCGCCGCCGTCTTCCCAGTAGTGCTGGTGGTCGGTGACCAGGTGGGTGTAGACGCCGTGGTGGCGCAACAACTCGGGCATCGAGTCGTCGTACGGCTCCAGCGGGCCCCAGCTGCGGTGCAGGAAGTTGTGCCGGCCGGTGTGCATCTCCTTGCGGGCCGGTATGCACGGCATGCTGCCGGCGTAGCAGTTGTCGAAGGTCTGCGCCCGCGCCGCCAGCCGCTCGAAGTTGGGCGCGTGCACCCCGCTCGCGCCGTACGGCGGCAGGCTGCGCCGGTTGAGACTGTCGTACATGACGACGATGGCTCTCACGTGTGCGGCTCCTTCACCGTGAACCGGCGGGCGAGGGCGGCGTGCCGGCCGGGTGGCCACGGATCGTCGGGCGCGTGCCACGAGACCCGGGTGGCGCCGGGCACGGCGCGGAGGCGCGCTTCGAGGTCGTCGGCCAGGTGTTCGCGACCGGTGGCGCGCAGGTGCGCGACGTACCGGGCCGGGTCGTTGTAGTACGTCGGTCCGATGTGGAGCGTCGTCATCATCGGGTCGGGCAGCGCCCCGGGCCCACCCGTGTAGGTCCAGGTCCATTCTGCCAGCAGCGAGCGCATCCGGGCACCGAGTTCGGGCGACTCGGGCAGCAGGTCGTGCGTCAGGTGCGGGTCGTTGGTGACGTCGAAGCACTGCTCCCACTCGGCGCGGAAGGCACCGGGGTGGAAGGTGCGGATATATAGGTGGTCGCGGGTGCGCACGGCTCGCTGGTACGAGTGGGCGCCGTGGCCGAGCACGAGGTACTCGCGGGAGGCGATCTCCTCGCCGCGGATGGCGTCGGCGAACGACGTGCCCTGCCAGCCCTCCGGCACCGGGATGTCGAGCAGGTCGCAGATCGTCGGGGCGAGGTCGATGTGGTAGAGCAGGCTGTTGTCGCGGCGGGCCGCCTCCGGCAACCGATCGGTCAGACCGGGCCAGTAGACGACGAGTGGCACCCGCTGGATCGGCTCGCTGGCCAGCCCGTGCTCGGCGTACTGGCCGTTCTCGCCGAACGCCTCGCCGTGGTCGGCGCTGACGATGATGGCGGTCTGATCCGCGATACCCAGCTCTTCGAGGGTGCGCAGCAGGTGGCCGAAGTGCTCGTCCCAGTACAGGATGGCGCCGTCGAAGCCGTTGATGAGCTTTTCGAAGTCGGCGCGGTCACGGATCGCGTCGGGCATGGTGTCCGGTGTGGACGAGTCGCGCGGGCCGACGAAGTAGTGCAGGTCGAGCGCGCTGCGCGGGCCGTAGACCTCGGCGTGCGCCTCGATGGTGGCTTGGTCGGGCCAGGCCGGCGCTGGTCCCAGCGCGGCGGCCCGCTCGGCGTACTCGGTGGGGGCGAGGTACGGGGTGTGCGGATCCCAGTACGTCAGGTGCAGGTACCAGTCGTCTTCGCCGGCGTGGCGGCGGATCCAGTCCAGCGCCACGGCGTTGACCTCGCCGGCCTGCTCGTCGTTGAGCTGGTCGGTGGCGCGAATCGACTCCCGGAAGTTGCCCAGGAAGTGATAGGCCCGGTGCCGCTCGGCGAACATCGACACCGCGGCCGTGTAGTAGCCGCCCTGCTGCAGGCGCTGGCCGAGCAGCGGGCGCTGCGGATGCGGCCCGTGCCCACTGTCGAGCCGAAACCGGGCGGCCTCGCCGAAGTGCCCGATGACCCCGTTGGTGATGCCGAACTGACCGCTCGTCAGCGCGGTACGCGAGGGCAGGCAGGGCGAGTCCGAGCAGTAGTAGCGCTCGAACACCACCGACTTCTCCGCCAGGGCCGCCAGGTTGGGTGTGGTGTCGCGGTGGTAGCCGTACGCGGTCGTGTGGTCGGCCCGGAGCGTGTCGACGTCGACGTAGATGACCCGCATCGTCAGGCCTCCCCGTTTCGCAGTTCTCCTGGGAAATGGCAGGCGACGTGGGCGCCGTTCGGGGCGGGCCGCAGTGCCGGCCGCTGCTCGATACAGATCGTCCGGTCACTGTGGACGATCGGGCCGATCGGGCAGCGGGTGCGGAACCGGCAGCCGCTCGGTGGGTTCTTGGGGCTGGGCAGGTCGCCGGTCAGCACGATGCGCTCGCGGTGCTTGGCGGCCGGGTCGGGATGCGGTGACGAGGCGAGCAGCGCGGCCGTGTACGGGTGCCGCGGGTCGCCGTACACGGTGGCGACCTCGCCGGTCTCGACGATGCCGCCCAGGTACATCACGGCGATCCGGTCGCTGAGGTGCCGCACCACCGACAGGTCGTGCGCGATGAACAGGTACCCGAGGTCCAGCTCGTCGCGCAGCGACTCCAGTAGGTTGATGATCTGCGCCTGGATGGAGACGTCCAACGCTGACACCGGCTCGTCGAGCACGAGCAGTTCGGGCTTCGCCGCGAGTGCCCGTGCGATGCCTACCCGCTGGCGCTGGCCCCCGGAGAACGCGTACGGCAGCCGTTCGAGGTGCCGAGCGTTCAGGCCCACGCGCTCCAGCAGCCGCACCGACTCGTCGTAGCGCTCCGCCGCCGGCACGCCGATGGCCTCCAGGCCCTCGTCGATCGACTCGCGGATCGTGCGCCGGGGGTTGAGGGAGGCGCTGGGGTCCTGGAAGACGTACTGCACGGCACCGCCGGTGCGCACGGTGATGGCACCGGAGGCGGGCTCGTTGATGCCGACGATCGCCCGCGCGAGGGTCGACTTGCCGCATCCTGACTCGCCGACCAGGCCCAGCGTCTCTCCAGGATGGACCTGCAGCGACACCCCGTCGACGGCGTACACCGGATCCTGCCTGCCCCACAGCCCCCGGCGGCCGTTGGCGACGTTGATCCGCAGGTCGGTGACCTCCAGGATCGGGCGGCGGTCGCCCTCGGCGCGGCGGCGCGGCGGCGCGGGCGGTGAGTCCAGCACGGGGATCGACGCACCGCCGGCGGTGACGTGGCACGCGGCCGCGTGGTCCACACTGAACACCGTCAGGCTCGGCATCTTCTCGGCGCAGGCGTCGACGGCGAGCCGGCACCGGGGCTCGAAAGGGCATCCGGGTGGCAGGTGCGCCGGATCGGGAGGCGCGCCGGGGATCGACGGCAGCCGGCGCGCGCCAGCGGAATCGGAGGAGAGGCGCGGCATGGCGGCGAGCAGGTCGTGCGTGTACGGGGACTTCGGCGCCCGGAAGACATCCTCCACTGTGCCGCGTTCGAGCACCCGGCCGCCGTACATGACGACGAGGCGGTCGCAGGTCTCGGCCACCACGCCCATGTCGTGCGTGATCATGAGTACGGCCACGCCGAGCTCGTGGCGCAGGCGCCCGAGCAGGCGCAGGATCTGCGCCTGGATGGTCACGTCGAGCGCCGTCGTGGGCTCGTCGGCGATCAGCAGGGAAGGGTTGTTGGCCAAGGCGATCGCGATGACGACCCGCTGGCGCATGCCACCGGAGAACTGGTGCGGGTAGTCGTCGGCCCGGCGCCGCGCGTCGGGAATGCCGACCTGCTCCAGCAGTTCGAGGGCGCGCTCGCGCGCCGCCGCACGGCCCATCCCGTGTACTGTCAGCGCCTCGCTGATCTGGTCGCGCACCGTCATGACGGGGTTGAGTGCCGACTGTGGATCCTGGAAGACCAGCCCGATCTCCCGGCCCCGGATCGGACGCATCGCCTTGGGAGGCAGGGTCCGCAGGTCGCGTCCCCGGTAGCTGATCTGCCCCGCGACGACGCGACCGGGTTCGTGGACCATGCCGAGGATCGAGCGGGCCGTCACCGACTTGCCCGATCCGGATTCGCCGACGATCCCGAGGATCTCGCCGGGAGCGATGTCGAACGAGACGTCGTCGACGGCGCGGACGACGCCTTCCGCGGTGTGGAATTCGGTGCGCAGCCCGGCGACGCGCAGCAGGGGTGCCTCGGCAGTCATCGTTTGATCGCCGCCTCGTTGAGAGCGTCCGACAGGAGCGTGAACGACAGCGCCAGGAGCAGCAGCACCATGCCCGGTCCGAGCACGTAGCTGGGGTGCGTGGTGGCGTACCGGGCGCCGACGTTGAGCATCGCGCCCAGCGACGGCGCGGGCGGCTCGATGCCGAGCCCGACGATGCTCAGGCCCGCCTCGATGAAGATGGCGACCACCATGAAGATGGCGGTCTGTACCAGTAGCGGGTCGACGATGTTCGGCAGGATGTGCCGCCGGATCCGCCGGCCGGTCGACACACCGAGCACGCGGGCGGCGAGCACGTAGTCCCTGTCCTGTTCGGACAGCAGACCCGCCCGGGCCATCCGGCCGAAGCCGGGGAGTCCCGCGAAGACCAGCGCGAAGAACAGCGCCCACCAGCCCTGGCCGATGATCATTACGATGATCACGCCGAGGACGAGGCCGGGGAAGCCGAGGATGATGTCGAGCAGCCGCTGCGTGAGCGCGCCGAGCGCCTTCGACACCGCACCGGACAGGCCCATGAGGGTACCGATGACGAGGCTGACCGGTACGGCGGTGAGGATGAGGCTCAGGTCGGTCCGCAGACCGTACACGGTCCGGACCAGGATGTCGCGCCCCAGCTCGTCGGTGCCGAACAGGTGCTGGCCGCTCGCACCGACCAGGGTCTGCGACGTCTGCTGGTCGTACCCGCCGGGTCCGATCAGCGGCGCGGCCAGCGCGACCACGACGAGGGCGAGCAGCGTGCCGGCGCCGATGATCCCGCGCGGGCTGCGAAAGGCGCGCGCGTACCGCAGAAGGGTCTGGTTCCTCCGCTTGGCGGTTGGGGGAGTACTCATTCCAACCTCACTCGTGGGTCGAGGCGCGCCAGCCCGATCTCGGTGAGCAGTTGGGCGGCGACGGCGATCAGTACGGCGCCCACGATCAGCACCTGTACGACCGGGTAGTCGGCGGTCTGCGCCGACGAGACGGCGAGCTGACCGAGGCCGTTGCGCGCGAAGATCGCTTCGATCACCACGGCCCCGGCGAGCAGGTCGCCGAAGCGGATGCCGATGGCGACCAGCGCCGGCCCGAGGCTGTTGCGCAGGACGTGGCGGGTGGCGATCCGCCGGGGCGGCACGCCTTTGGCCATCGCGAGGTCCACGAAGTCCTGCTGGCGTACCGCCCGCATCGAGGTCTGCACGAGGCGGGCGATACCGGAGGCGGGGGCGAGCGCCAGGGCCAGGGCGGGCAGGATCAGGTACTGCACGCCGATCTCGGGATTCTCGGACAGCGGCACCTCGCCGCTGGTCGGCAGCACCCGGAAGTAGATGCCGAACAGCAGCACCATCAGCAGGCCGACCAGGAACCCGGGCATCGCCAGCAGGAGCGTGTTCACGCTGTCGATGGCCGACCGGAGCCAGGCGGCGCGGGTGCTGCCGGCGATCAGCCCGATCCCCACCCCGATGATCACCATGAAGATCAGGGCCGCGATCGCCAGCTCGACGGTGCTTTCGAGCCGGGTACCGACGAGTTCGGCGACCGGCCTGCGGTACTGGAGGGACTGGCCGAGGTCGCCGGTGAACAGTCCCTTGATCCACACCACGTACTGCTCGACGACCGGCCGGTCCAGCCCCAGGTCGTGGCGGACCTGGGTGATCTGCTCCGGTGTCGCGTCCGGTCCTGCCACGGCCGCGGCCGGGTCGCCCGGCATCAGCCGTGGCAGGAGGAAGGCGATCATGCTCGCGGCGACGAGCACGAGCGCGATGACCGGCAGGCGCCGGACCAGGAAGCGAATCATGGCTTGGTGAGGCAGGCGTTCCGGAACAGGCTGCCGGTCAGGGTGCGCTCCACCCCGGTGAGGTTCTTGGCCTGTACGGCGGTGGTGGGTGCGGCCACGATCAACTGGACGTTCGCCTCGTCGAGCATGTACTCGGTGAGCTTGCGTAGCGCGTCGGCGCTGGTGGCGCTCGTCGCCGTGGTGACCGCGTTGGACAGCTCGGCGAACCGCGGGTCGTCGTACCCCAACGAGTTGTTCTTCAGGCGGATCTGCGGCAGCGTGGCGAGCAGGACCGGTGCCGACTGGCCGACGCTCGCCGCGTTGTTCAGGTACGACATCTTGAAGCTGGCCGTGGCGACCCGCTGCTGGTAGTCGCCGATGGAGAGCGCCTCGCCCTTGGGCTTGAGGCCGATCGCCTCCAGGTTGTTGGCGATGATGCTGTACATCGAGGCGAGGATCGGCTGCTGCGCGTAGGTGAGGTCCACTGTGGCCCCGGTGGCGCCGGCGCTGGCGATGAGCTGCTTGGCCTTCTCCGGATCGTACGTGTACTTGGTGGCCAGGTCCTTCGGGTAGCCCGGGCTGGACTCCGGCCACATCAGGTCGCTGGTGGTGCCGATGCCCACGAAGACCTGCTGGTTGATCCGCTCCCGGTCGATGGCGTACGCGATGGCCTGCCGCACCTGCTTGTTGTTCAGCGGCGCCTTGGTGATGTCCATGCCGAGCAGGTAGAAGATGCCACCGCTCTTCTCCAGCGTGAACTTCGTGCCGTCGCCGGCGGTCGTCGCGTCCCGGACGGTGAGCCCGGAGGCGAGCTGCAAGCGGCCGGACTGCAACGCCGCGAGCTGTGCGGTCGAGTCGGCGATGACCGGGATGTCGATCTTGTCGAGCTTGGGCAGGTCGGCCTGCCAGTAGTTCGGGTTCTTCTTCAGCGTCATCGCGGCGCCCGGCGTGTAGGTGTCCAGAGTGAACGGTCCGGTGCCGACGATCTGCTTGCCGGAGGCGATGCCGGCGTAGGTGTCCTTGTCGATGATCGGCGTGACGTCCAGGATGCTCGGCGCCGACTGGTCCAGCGCGGTCGGCGCGGTGATGGTCACCGTGTTCGGCGCGGTGGCCGCGACCTGCCAGGTGGAGACGATCGGTCCGAAGTTCGACGGGCTGCCCGCCTTGGTGACCTGGCTGAAGGTGTAGACCACGTCGTCGGCCGTGAACGCGCGTCCAGTGTGGAACTTCACGCCGTCCTGGAGGGTCAGCACGAGCGTCTTGTTGTCGTTCTCGTACTTCCAGGACTTGGCCAGCAGCGGCTTGGGCTCCGGGGAGTCCTTGGTGATGTACCAGAGCGGTTCGACGATGTTGCGTACCCAGAAGATGTTGCCCGGTCGTCCACTGAGGACGGCGCTGGGATCGGCGGGGCTGGCCAGCGCGGCGGTGAGCGTGCCACCCGGCTGGCAGGAGGCCTCGTTGGTCGCGGTCGACGCCTGGTTTGCCTGGTCGACGGCCGACGTGCAGGCGGCGGGGCTGAGCAGTGCGACAGTGAGAACGACGGCGCCGGTGAGCTTTCTTCTCATGGGGAGACTCCTAGTCGGGCTGGAGTGCGTTGTTTGCTTCGTGGACGGCGACGATCCGCCGGTGATGGATGGCAGTCGCGGAGGTACCGACCTGGACCTCGAACTGGCCGGGCTCCAACTCCCAGCTCTGTGTCGCCTGCGACCAGTGCTGGAACGCGCGAGCTGGTAGCCGGATGTGGTGGGTGGCGGTCGCGCCGGCGTCCTGGTCGACCGCGGCGAATCCGGCCAGCCACCGCACGGGTCGGTCGTGTGCGGAGTCCGGCCGGGCCAGGTAGACCTGGATGACGGTGCGACCGGGACGGTCCCCGGTGTTGCGGGCGGTGACGAAGACGTTGGCGCCGTCGACCTCGACGCCGGTCAGGTCCCAGGTGGTGTAGCCAAGCCCGTGGCCGAACGGCCAGGCCGGATCGCGGCCCTCCTTCAGCCACGCGCGGTACCCGACGTGCAGTCCTTCGGCGTATTCGAGGCGGCCGCCGGTCGGGGCGACCTGGTGGACGGGGACGCTGTCGCCGGCGGGCCACGACATCGGGAGCCGGCCGCGAGGCTCGCGATGGCCGACGACGATGTCGGCGAGGGCCGGGCCGACCGCCTGACCGCCGAACCAGGCGACCAGGATCGCGGAGACCTCGTCCCGCCAGGGCAGCGCCACCGGGGCTCCGGAGCAGACGACAGCCACAGTGGACGGTGCGTGACCGGCCACAAGGGACACCACGCCGTCCTGGTCGCCCGGTAGCGCGAGGGTGCCGCGGTCGACGCCCTCGGACTCGCTGGCCCGGTCGGTCGAGACGACCACGATGGCCACGTCGCACGCCTCCGCCTCGCGGCGCAGCAGGTCGCGCTCCTCCTCCACGTCCATCCGGGGCCGGCGCGCGCCTAGCGTCACGGACACGCCCAGCTGCCCGAACGTGTGGTCCAGGCGCATGCGTACCGGCTCGCCCTCGCGGACCTCGTGCGTGACGGCCCGGCTGGGTCCGTTGAACAGCTCGGCGCCCGGCCCTTCGTGCGCGGCGCTGGCCCGCTCCGCCAGCACCCGCGTGCCGTCGATGGACAGCTCGAAGTAGCCGCAGCCGATGAAGCCGAGCTGCCACGCCCCCGCCTCGTCCGCGGTGAAGTCCCACTCGACGCGGCACGACGTGGCGCCGGCCGGCACGTCGGGGCCGAGGTAGACGAGCTTCGTCGACGAGCGCCGCTCGCGGTGCACCTCGGCGCCCGCCTGGTCGAGCCAGGTCAGCTCGATCGCGTCGGTCCCGCCGGCCAACTCCAGCGGCAGCGGTTCGAGGTCGGTGTCCCCGTGCGTGCCGGGGACGTAGACCACCTCGCACTCCTCCGGAAGGGCGGCGCGGATCGCGTCCACAGGAGACACGACACCGGCCGGCATGACCTCGGCGCTGCCACCGCCCTGGAAGCGCGGTGCCGCGGCCGCCTCGCCGACGACGAGGACGCGGCGCAGCGCGGGAGCCGCCAGCGGCAGGGTGCCGTCGTTGGTGAGCAGGACGGTGCCGCTCACGGCGGCGTAGGCCGCGACGTCCGCGGCATAGCCGGCCGGCGTCAGGTCCGCGGGTGGTTTCTCGGCAGCTGTACCGAGCGCGCCGACCCGCTCGGCCAGCTCCAGCAGATGGGTGACCTTCCGGTCGATGGCGGCCTCGTCGACCTCGCCCCGCTCGACGGCCGCGACGAGCGCGTCGCCCCAGGGACCGATCGGGCCCGGCATGGCCAGGTCGAGACCGGCGCGAGCGGACTCCACTGTGGACCGAGTGGCGCGCCAGTCGCTCATGATGAGCCCGTCGAAGCCCCATTCGGTGCGCAGCGGGGCCTCCAGCAACGGGTGCTCGGTCAGCGTGGTGCCGTCGACGGCGTTGTAGGCGGCCATCACCGCCCAGGGACGGGATTCGCGAACGACCGTCTCGAAGGGAGCGAGGTAAACCTCGCGCAGCGTGCGCTCGTCCATCCGGACGTCCACTGTGTACCGCTCGGTCTCGGAGTCGTTGGCCACGTAGTGCTTGACGGTGGCCGCCACCCCCAGCTCCTGCATCCCCGCGACCACGGCGGCGCCGATCGCGCCGATCAGCATCGGATCCTCGGAGTAGCACTCGAACGCGCGCCCGCCGAACGGCGTACGGATTACGTTGAGGGTCGGTGCGAGCACGACGTGTACGCCCTTGCGCCGCGCCTCGGCGCCCAGTGCCCGGCCGTACGCCCGAGCCGTCTCGACGTCCCAGCTCGCGCCCAGCGCGGTGGGCGACGGGAAGCACACCGAGGGGTCCGCGGCGTCCCACCGGATCCCGCGCACGCCGGCGGGACCGTCGGCGAGTGCCATCGACCGCAGCCCGATCGGGGGGCAGGCGGGCGTGGTCCAGAACGTCGCGCCGGCGAGCAGCCCTACCTTCTGGGCGAGGCTCAGGGTGTGCACGTCGGTCATGCCTTTCCGTAGAGTCGAGCGAAGTACGCCCTGATGGGCTGGACCATGTCGATCGACGGGTCGAGCAACCACTGAAACTGCAGGCCGTCCATCAGGGCGAGGATCGCGGTCGCCACGTCGACGGGGTCGAGGCTCTCGGGCAGCCGGCCGCGCTTGATGTCCTCGGTGAGGCGGCCGGCGAGCCGCCTGCGGATGCTGCGGTACCGCTGGAGGTAGAAGTCGTGCGCCGGGTGGTTGGCGTCGATGCTCTCGGCCGCGATGACCGTGTAGAGCCGTATCCGTTCCGGGTCGCGCTGGTTCATCTCCACGAGGGCCGTGATCGCCTGCCCGACGGTGCCCTCGGCGTCGGCGAAGACCTCGTCGACGAGCTTGGTGTCCTCCGCGCTCTTCTGCTCCAGCACCGCCAGCAGCAGGGCGGCCTTGCTCGGGTAGTGGTGCAGCAGCCCCGGCTGCGAGACGCCGACACTCTCCGCGATCTCGGCCAGCGAGGCGCCCCGGAAGCCCGAGGCGGCGATCTCGCGGGTGGCGACATCGAGGATCTGACGCCGGCGTGCGCCGGGCTTGAGACGGCGACGACCAGGGGATTCGGTCATTTGGCGACCTCCTTGGTTGCGGTAACTTACCGACCACTCGGTAGGTTGTCGAGAGCTCGTGGCGAGATTTTTGAAACGTGCTGGACACAAACCGCGGTGGTTCTTCAGAGCAGAACTCTGTGTTCCCGGAGCCCTCTCGGGAGGATGCTGTTCGCCTGCCGCGTGGAAGGACCGCACCGATGAGACTGGCCACCATCCGCACCGCCGATGGCGCCACCCGAGCGGTACGGGTCGAGGACGATCACCTGGTCGACCTCGGCGCCGCCGATGTGGGGGAGTACCTGGCGAGCCCGGGGCGGGCCGTCGCCGGCGGGCCGGCGTACCCGCTCGACGGTGCCGAGTACGCGCCCGTGGTGCCGCGCCCCAGCAAGATCGTCTGCGTGGGCCTCAACTACCGCAACCACATCCTGGAGATGGGCCGCGACCTGCCGGAGTACCCGACGCTGTTCGCCAAGTACGCCGAGGCGCTCGTCGGCGCCGGCGACGACATCGTGCTCCCGCCCGAGACCGCCGCGTTCGACTGGGAGTGCGAGCTCGCCGTCATCATCGGCACGCCGGTGCGCCGGGCCCGGGGCACCGCGGCCGAAGACGCGATCGCGGGCTTCGCGGTGCTCAACGACGTGACCTGCCGCGACTGGCAGTACCGCACCAAGGAGTGGCTGCAGGGCAAGACCTGGGAGGCCACCACGCCGCTCGGCCCGTACCTGGTCACCCCGGACGAGGTGCCCGGCGGCGTACGGCCGAAGGTCGAGATCAGCACCGCGCTCGACGGCGAGACCGTGCAGCGCGACAACACCGGTGACCTGCTGTTCGACCCGGTCGCCCTGGTCGAGTACATCTCGACGATGGTCACCCTTCAGCCCGGTGACGTGATCGCGACCGGTACTCCGGGCGGCGTCGGGCACGCGCGCAAGCCGCCCCGGTACCTGCGGGCCGGCCAGCGCCTCGTCACGACCGTGGACGGGCTCGGGAGCTGCGCCAACCGGATCATCGCGGGCGCGTGACGGCGGTGCGATTCCAGCCGTACGGCGGCCCGCGCTGCCGCGTCGTCACCGACAACGACTACTGCGGCGACCCGGACGGGCTCGCCCAACTGGTACACCAACTGCTCTCGCCCGCCGCCGACCTGCGCGCGATCATCGGCTCGCACCTTCCCGCCGACCCGGCGAACCCGGCGCGGCGGTCGGCGGACGAGTCGTACGAGCGGGTCGTCGAGGTACTGTCCATCATGGAGCGGATGGTGCCGGCGTACCCGGGGTCCAATGTGGCCCTCGCCGATACCCTTACGCCCCGCCCCTCCGCGGGTGCCGAGGCCATCGTCGCGGAGGCGATGCGCACCGACACCGACCTGCCGCTGTACGCGACCTTTGGCGCCGGGCTCACCGAACTGGCCAGCGCCTACCTGATGGAGCCGCGCATCGCCGAGCGGCTGACCGCGATCTGGATCGGTGGCCCCGAGTACCCCGACCTGGCGTCGCCGCCACCGGACACGCCCGGGCCCGAGTACAACCTGAGCATCGACATCGCGGCCGCCCAGGTCGTCTTCGACTCACCGATACCGCTGTGGCAGGTGCCCCGCGACGCGTACCGCCAGACCATCGCGGGCATGGCGGAGATCGAGGCGTACGTGCGGCCGGCGGGCCGGATCGGCGAGCACCTGTACGACAGGCTGTGCGCGGTCGGCGAGTACTTGGCCGAGGCAGGCCGGGGCCTCGGCGAGACGTACATCATGGGCGACAGCCCGCTCGTGCTGCTCTCGACGCTCCAGTCCAACTTCCACCCGGACACCTCGTCGAGCCGGCACGTGGTGCGCCCCGCGCCCCGGATCACCGGCGACGGCGGCTACGAGGAGCGCCCGGACGGCCGCCCGATCCGGGTCTACACCCACCTCGACGTCCGCCTCATGCTCCAAGACTTCTACGCCAAGCTGGCACTGCTCCAGAAATAGCCTGCACCGTCGATGTAGGACTACATTCACCTCGACGGTGGTACTGGGTGGTCCCTGGCGGAAGGGGCGACGAATGGCAGTATCTGGGCTAACTTCGTCTCTTCTGCCCCCCGACCTTCGTCAGCGATTGGCGGAGCTACTTCCGGCTGGGCGTCCAGTTCGATTCGGAGTCGGACAAAAGCTTCTCGCGCAAGGCGACCGCTCCGGACATATTGCGATCATTACATCTGGCGTAGTCAAGATTACGGCCTCGGTCAGCAATGGGCGTGAGGCGCTGCTCGGACTGCGCGGCGCCGGAGAGGTCGTTGGCGAGCTTGCTGCCCTTGATGGGCAGCCGCACTCCGCCACGGTGCGTGCCTTGGATGATGTTCGTGCCCGGCTCATCGCGACGTCGACGTTCCGCCAACACCTGCGAAGCAATCCCGATGCCCTGCTTGCCGTCCTCGCCGCCGTCGTGACGCGGTTACGGGAGTCCGATCGTCGTCGGCTGGAGTTCAGCGGCTTCGACGTTCCGCAGCGGGTGTCGCTCTTACTCGTCGAGTTGGCGCAGACACACGGCCAGCCGGGGGTGGATGGCGTCGTGACGATCTCGCTGGCTTTGTCGCAGGAGGAGATCGCCGAAGCTACCGGCGCGTCCCGCGAGGCTGTGGCGAAGGCGCTACGCCGGCTGCGGGAGGAGGGCACGGTCCTCACAGGGCGACGTCGAATCGTGATCAAGAGGATGGATCGGCTGATCGGTCATTCCGAGCATGAGTGAGTAAAAATCCACAGACTGCGATGGAGCTGAAGTATAGACACGGGCGACAGACCCATCTTGAGGGAGTCGTCCAGATGCTTGACACACACCACTTCTCGATCATTGTCGTAGACGTCGAGGGCAGCGGATCGCTGTCGGACAAGGAGAAGCCAGTCGTACGTGAGGTCCTCCACAGCATCGTGCGCAACAGCCTTCACCTCAGTGGGGTCGAGTGGAGCGAGGACCTGATAGAGGATCGAGGCGATGGGGTTTACCTGCTTGTGCCCGGCGCCATTGCCAAGAGGCGGCTCGGGCCACCTTTTGTCGCGGAGCTTGACCGGGCGCTCGGTGACCGTAAGGTTGGCGACGCCCCGATGCGCCTGCGCCTCGTCCTGCACTGCGGAGAGGTCACCCGGGACAAACGTGGTTCAAGCGGCGCTGAAGTTGATCGTGCCTTTGGCATGGTGAACAACGATCGTGTTCGGCAAATGCTGGCCGCAGCGCCACGAGCGCGCATGGTAGTCGTCGTTTCGGACGAATTCTATCGCGGCGCGTTCTGTAGCGACCCGGCCGACGATCCCACATGGTTTCGGTGTGTCGATCTTGATCTCAAGCGCGGCCGCATGCTGGCCTGGGTAGGCGTGCCCGGACTTCGGCACCCTCCGGTCATCGAACCCGACGAACCGTCGAAGACCGACACGGTCGCCGGCTCGCAGCGGGATACCCCGTCCGGCGATGTCCTCTTCATTAACGGTGGTGTCTCCGGTGGCATGGTGGGAGGCAGGCAGAACACCAACAGTGGCACCATCAACAGCGGGCACATCGTGACCAACAGCGGCTCAAGCGGCCGCGGGTGACTGCGATGGACGACGAACGAAGAGTGAGGGAGACCAAGAAGGACGGCGATCAGGCAAGCCCAGGATCGTCAAAGATAAATGAGCGCGAGACTGCCGACAAAGCCGCGATGGAGCCCGCTTCCACCAAGGCGGAGTCTGGCGAAGGCGATTCGGACAAGGCCGACGCAGAGGACGTCGGAACCCTTACCGGCCTGATGGCAGCGGTGACCGACGAGTCCAGTCGGAGGTCGCGCAATCTCGAAGCGCTGGCGCAGGAGGCGGCCTTCCGGAATCTCGGTGCCCTTGCCGGCCATCAGCAGGTGGCTCATCAATACAACTACATCTACGCCTCACCCTCGCTGTCGGGTGGTGAGCGCTTCGAGCCGGTCCCACCTGAGGTACTGGCGAAGGTACGCCAAAGATTCGTTCGTCGTCCAGGGCACACCGTGCTATGGCGGAAGCTTGTGGAGAAGGCGGCGCTGGTAATTGCTGGTCCGGCAGGCTATGGAAAGGCATGGACGGCGCTGCACCTGTTGGACGCGATGTGTGAGGGTGGCGTCCGCAGGGTTGGAAGACTGGCTGATCTTGTCCAGGTCGATGATGACAGCTTGCACGATCAGACGGGGTATCTCGTTGAGATCGTGGCAGCCGCAGATGCTCATGCTATCGACCTTGAATCGTTTGTCGGTCGTCTGCGGCGCAGACGGTCCCGAGTCGTGGTCGTCACGGCTCTCGACCTCCCAGCGTTGAGTCCGGGGCTGGCGTCGTTCGCGCAGGAGTTGGATGCCCCGCCGGTCGCGGCCGACGTGCTGAAAAGTCAATTGTTCGCAGAGGTCGGTGAGGAACATTACGCGGCTGCATGCGATGTGGTGGCGAAGCCTGCTGTTGGCGCTGTGCTCGCGGATCTGGCTGCCGAGAGGTGCGGCCTCGACGAGGTGTACCGGCTCGCAGTAAGACTGCGGCCGGCTGTACTGGGCGAGGTCGACGTCGAAACGGTCTGTGCCGCCGATCCCTCGAAGGAGCGATTCACGGCCTGGTTTCGAGCGTTGCCCGAAGCGGAGGACCAGACCTTCGCGATCGCGCTGGCGGTCCTAAACGGACTTCCGTTCGCCACCGTCGCGGAGGCTGGAGGGCTCTTGCATAGCCACATCCAGCGTGCTCGGCGTCCACATAAGCCGCCGCGCGTTCGTGCGTTCGCGCGTACGACGCAGGATCTTCTGGCGGCGGTCCGCGCACGAGTGGCCGAGGGCCGTGAGGACACGGGCTACGGCGAAGTGTCCGCGCGGGTTGTTCTATCGGATCTCAACGCGTATCCAAGGCGACTATTGCAGCTCCTATGGGAAGACTATCCCGGTCTGCATCCGATTCTGCTCGCTTGGCTGCGAGAGTTGGCGATGGGCAACGACGCCCGAGTGCGGGCAAGCGCCGCTACAGCAGTCGGGATGGTGGCCGCGCTGGACTTCTACCGGACGTACGAGCAGGTGTTGTTGGGATGGGCGGGGAGTTGGCGGCGGGAGGACCGACAAGCTGCGGTTTCGGCGCTGCGGGTGCCCGCTCTTCGGCCCGATCAAGCGGCGGTGATTTGGAACCTTGTCGAGGACTGGGTGGACGAGGAACGACCGTTGCCTTTGCAGTTGACCGCAGCTGCGGCGCTGGGGGGCAGCGTGGGGGCCAGCGACACTCGTCGCGCGCTCAGGATTCTCGAAAAGCAGGCAGACTCCGTTAGTTACAGGCTTAAGCAGACGATCTGCCAGGCCGCCACCGATCTCTTTGCGTCGTCCGACCCTGCCCAGGCATACCTTGTGTTGGATAGCGTTAACCGTTGGGCGACCGATCGCAATATCGAGCGTATTCGAACATCGCTGGCGACGTTCCTTCAAATCGCACTTGACCGCGAATACACAGATCCAGAGACTGGTGCATTGTGGCCGAGACTCTTGTGGCGTGTCAGAGACGTGCCGGCATATCGAGGAGTTGTAGCCGGATTGTGGCGCAAGGCGATTAATAGGCCCAACTTCGACGAAGCCGCCATGGGTGTACTTCATCATTGGGTGTGCCTGGCAGAGCGTTACCCGCACGTGCGGGAGCCGCTGAGTGTTCAGGTAGCGGCGATTCCAGAATCTGAACGAGATTTGCGTTCGCTCCGTTTCAACCTTCGGAAGTGGTCGAGCGAACCCAATGCGAGCCCAGCGACCGCCCACATCCTGCTGAATGCACTACGAGCCGAGAGGATGCGCGATGACGCAGCCTGACCTCAATCCGATTATTAGAGACTCCGCCGTTCCCTTCTTTGGTTTTCGTGCGCTCAGTAATCACTCTCGTGGCAACACCAGGATCGTGTATATACACGATGGCGGACTATCGGAATCAGGTGGCAGGTTGCCGTCCCTCCGTGAACGACTACGCAAGTCGTATCGGTTGTTTGAGATCGATACGGCACATCATCCGATCACATTAAAGTTCGAACTTCCATCCGCCGAGGAGGCATTCAGGTTCCGGGTGACCATGTATCTAACCTGGGCGGTTCACGGTCCGGATGACATTGCTCGACTCGGTATCCGAGATGTCAAGGCGATCTTCTGGCCATTCCTGGATCAGAGGCTCCGTCCCCTAAGCCGTCAGCATGCGATTGAGTCTTGCGCGATGGCCGAAGACGAACTCAACAGCGATCTCAAGGCCGCGCCATTTATGCTTGATCAAGGTATTGTGTTGTCGTCATGTGCGGTGGATCTGAGTTTGGATGATCGAGCGCAGGAGCATCTCGCCCGGCGAACCGAGTCCCGCCGCGCTCGGGAACAGGCGCTGCTCGATCACGATCTTAGGCTTCTGCAAGATCGACACGATGCCGAACTGGCCGATCTGCGTCGGCAACTGGAACAACTGGATGCCGCGCACCGGCTGAATTTGAAGCAGCAACGGATGGACTTCTACGTAAAAGCTCTAGAGCGCGACGGTGTTGGCTTCGTGATTCTACAGTTGATCGAGCACCCTGAAGACATCAGTGCCGTCATTTCAATGCTCGAGCGTCGCAACGACAACTCCTTCGAGAAGGCGCGTAAGGTGATCAGCGACCTCATGGGCGCCGACCTCTACAACCCAGCCGACCTAGATCCGATTCGAGATCATGCGCTGCGCCGGCTGTGGGAGGCTCTGAGCGCTTCGGGTGCCCGATGGGAACCCGAAGCGCCGTCAGACGAGATGAAGTCCGGACATTGACGATGCTGGCCTACCGCGGCGGGACCTGCGTCGCGGTAAGCCCTAGTAGTGCGAGGAAAGCGCCGACGGTGAAGGCACTGGCGATGACGGCGTGTCGTAGCCAGCGGTACTTCGCAGTCGCGATGCCAGCTAGCGTGGTGGCTTGGCGCCATGCGTGTATACGCTGCTCCGTCTCTTCCATCCTGACCGGTGCGGTGCCGACCCGGGCAACAGTCGGGAACGCGATGCGCGAAGCGCGCTCTGCCGGAGAGGTCAGGCGCGGTAGCTGTGCACCGAGAAGACAGATGAAGGCAAAGATCATGGATCCCACGAAACCTGCTAACGCCAGGAGTATGGCCCAAGCCACGAAGGTATTCGGCGGCAGCGTCTTCGCAACCGACGTCAGCCGATCGGTCAGCGCGGTGAGCAGGAGACCCTGAATGGCAGCCAACGCGGCGGCCTTGGAGTCTGCGCTCCTGATCCACTGGCCGAATTCGGCCACGCAGTGAAGGGCTACATCGAGATCGGACGCTGGGGAGGAATACCTCGGCTTGGACTTGGAACCCATAGCGGAATGAAACCGAGAAGTGCGCGTGGTGACTATGTACTAAGACACGTTGCCGCCAGCACACGTACGGTACCGGCGTCGCCAGGGCCGGTCTAGCGCCTCGGCGAAACGCCGGTCTTGCGACGGCTAGCGAGTGCCGCCCGGACCCGCGCCGAGCTGCGCCATGAGGCCGCCGACGTCGACCAGGCCCCAGTGGTCGGTCCACCTGCCGTCGCGCATGCGCCCGAAGTCGGTGACGTAGACGGTTACGCGCCGGCCGGTCGCGGGCACGCCGGCGAACTCGCCCTCGTGCGTGCCGGTGAACCGCACCACCGAGGCGATCGTGTCGCCCTCTACGACGTCGTGTTCGATCTCGAGGTCCATGTCCGGGAACGCGTCCAGGACGTTCTTTATGAACTCCTTGGTGCCCTGCCGGTCCGTCTGCTGGCCCGGACCGGGAATGTGCTCCACGAAGTCGTCCGAGAGCAGGTCGTCGATCGCGTCGACGTTCCGCCGCCGGAATACCTCGTCGTAGAAGTGTGCGTTCGCTTTCCTGAGTTCTTCGGCGCTCATGCGGCCAGTATCTGCCCAGCTCAGGGCCGCTCGCGGGCGAACGGGCAATCCCACCCCGATGGGGGCTTGGTGGACGCGGAGGGTGAGGCCGCGGGAGCGACGGTCTCGCCCGCGACGGGCGTCGCGGCAGCTCGAAATCTTGTTTTTACCCGTCGGTGGAGAGGCGGCGCCATTCGCGGGGCGGGAGGCCGTATGCCGCCCGGAAGCGGCGGGCGAAGTGCGTCGGGTCGCGGAATCCCCACCGGCGGGCGATCACCGCGATGGGGCGCTGGCGGTGCTCGGGCAGGCTCAGCTCCTCGCGGGCGCCGTGCAACCGCTCGCCGATGATCCACTGTTCCAGGCTGAGGTCGGCGGCGGCGCAGACCTTGTACAGCTGGCGGAGCGAGATGTTGTGCGCGGCGGCGATCCGGGCCGGCGTGAGATCCGGATCGGCCAGATGCTGGCGGACGTAGGCGCGGACCTGGCTCAGCAGCGTCTCGGCCAGCACCTCGGGAGAGCGCCGGTCCGGATAGCCGGCGGACGCCAGCAGCGCCCGGGCCAGCTCGACGGTGGCCGTGGCGAGCGCGGGGGCGCCCGGGTCCGTGGCGAGCCGGTCGGCGTGGCGCGCCAGGTATGCGACGTGGTCGGTGACGAGGTCGTACAGCGGGCTGGCGCGCAGGTTGCCAAGCGCGCGCCGTATCACGTCGACCGGCAGGCCGAACTGCTCGAACGGGATCTGGACGCAGCCCGCGGCGCCGTCACCCGACCAGGCGAAGTCGTACGGCGCCGACAGGTCGACGGCCATCAGCTCGCCGGGCGAGACGAGCTGCCGCCGGGACAGCTGCTCGTGCCGCCCGTCGGCGAGCTGCTGCACCGACAGCGCGATCACCGGCGCCGCGTCATGCCTTGCCTGCTTGGCGGTGCGCAGCAGGCGGATGCCGGTGGACCGGGTGGTGAAGATGTTGGCGCGGCCGAGCTCCCGGACCTCCAGGCGGGTGTGGATCGGCCGGTCGGGGTGCTCGTGGATGACGTGGCACGGCGCCGAGGCGTACATCATCGCCGCGTGGACCGCTTCGGCCCGGTCTACGACCGGAAGGTCCGCCGTGTCCAGCACGTATCCCATTCACGCACCCCATTCGTGCACCCTGAGTCGGCAGCGGTGCACGCACAGTCTGCTCGGGAAATGTTTCCGGGGCCTATCGTTTCCCATGGCATCTCCGCAACCCGACACGATCGTCCTGGTTCACGGCTTCTGGGTGACGCCGCGCAGCTGGGAGCACTGGATAGCGCACTACGAAAACAAGGGCTTCCGGGTACTGGCACCGGCGTACCCGGGCTTCGAGGTGGAGGTCGAGGCGCTCAACGCCGACCCCACGCCCATCGTCGAGGTGACCGTCCCGCAGATCATCGACCACTTCAAGTCGGTCATCAGCGAGCTGGCGACGCCGCCGGTCATCATCGGCCACTCCGCCGGCGGTGCCTTCACCCAGATCCTGCTCGACCAGGGCCTCGGCGTGTCCGGCGTGGCACTGAACTCCGCGCCCACCGAAGGCGTACGGGTCGTGCCACTGTCTCAGGTGAAGTCGACGTTTCCGGTGCTGAAGAGCCCGGCCAACCGGCACAAGGCGGTCGGGCTGACGTTCGAGCAGTGGCAGTACGCGTTCACCAACACGTTCAGCGAGGAGGAGGGGCGCGCGCTGTACGAGCGGTACCACATCCCGGCGAGCGGTGGCATCCTGTGGGGCGGGGTGCTGGCCAACTTCCAGCCCGGCCACCAGGACACCTGGGTCGATTACCACAACGACGCCCGCGCGCCGCTGCTGTTCGTCTCCGGCTCCGAGGACCACATCATGCCGCCGTCCGTCCAACGCTCCAACGCCAAGCACTACAAGTCGAACACCGTCACCGAGGTCGAGGAGTACGAGGGGTACGCGCACCTGCTGCCCGCCCAGAAGGGCTGGGAGCAGATCGCCGACCACGTACTGGAATGGGCACTCGCTCATGCCCGATAGCGTCCGCGTCACGCATATCGGAGGGCCGACCGCGCTCATCGAGGTCGGCGGGTGGCGGATCCTGACCGACCCGACGTTCGACGCGCCCGGCCGCCGCTGCGCTGGCCCGGACAGCGGGACGGCGACCTGTGGGTCACCGGCGACACCGTCCTGTACGGCGGTGTGCGAGCGGTCGCCGGGCGGCTGCGGGTGGGCGTGATGCTGCTCCACCTGGGCGGCGTCCAGTTTCCGCTGACCGGCCCGGTCCGGTACACGATGACGGCACGCGAGGCCGTCACGCTGTGCGGACTGGTCCAGCCGCGCACCGTCGTCCCCGTGCACTACGAGGGCTGGCTGCATTTCCGCCAGGGCCGCGAGGCGGCCGAACGCGAGTTCGCCGCCGCACCGGCCCAGATCCGCGACGCGATCCGCTGGCTGCCGCTGGGAGAGCCCACGCCGGTCGACCTGTGATGCTCGCGCGGTGGCGGCGCGATGGCGCCGCCTGGCAGCCTCCATGCCGGTGACATCACCGCCTGGGGAGGCACAGCACATGGGAATGCGGCGAAGCACGCTGCCCGCGGTGGTCGCGGCGGTGACATGCCTGGTACTGGGTACGCCCGTCGGCGGTTCGGCCGCGTCAACCGTCCTCAGCGCTCCGATCGAGGACCCCGGTCCCGCTGAGCGCTGGATCAGCTCCGACCCGGTGAGCCCGACCACGCTCGCGGCGGCGCCTGGCGAAGTGGCCTGCGACGGCGACGGCACCAGCGGCAAGCGGGTACAGATCCTGTACGTGCGTGAGACGGCGCAGACCGACCGGCTGGCGACGCTGCGACCCACGTTCCAGCAGTGGGCGACCCAGGTGGACCAGGCCTTCATCGACAGCGCGGCCGAGACCGGCGGGTACCGGCGGGTGCGCTGGGCGCACGACCGGGCCTGCAAGCCCACCGTCACCGGCGTGGTCGTGGCCAACGGCACGCTGGCCAACTTCGGCACGACGTTCACCGCGTTGAAGAACGCCGGTTACAACAGCACCAACCGCAAGTACGTCGCGTACGCGGAGACCACCGCGTGGTGCGGCCTCGGCGGCGGTGGTCCGGGCGCCAAGGACGACCGGCCGGGAGCCGAGAACCGGTACAACTCCGGGCCCGATCTGGCCACCATGGGCACCAACTGCTGGAGCTGGGCCACCACCGGCCACGAGCTGCTGCACACCCTTGGCGCGGTGCTCCCGGGCGCCCCGAACGCCAGCGCGCACGGGCACTGCTGGGACGACGAAGACATCATGTGCTACGACGACGGCGGCATCCCAGACCCGCCGGGCGGCATCGTCAAGGTGTGCGCGGACGCGCCGGAGAACCTGCTCGACTGCAACCACGACGACTACTTCAGCACCAACCCGGTCCCGGGTAGCTGGCTCGCCAACCACTGGAACGTCGCCAACAGCCAGTACCTCATCACCGCGCCGCGGACCGAGCCGGCACCCGCGCCCCTGGACTTCGTGCCGCTGGCCACACCCGCCGGTGTACTGGACACAAGGGACGGTACCGGCGGCACCACCGGCAAGCGCGGACCCGGCAGCATGACCGCGTTCCCGGTGCTCGGCGTGGGCGGCATCCCGACCTCCGGGGTCCGTGCCGTGCAGGTCCGCGTGGCACCCAACGCGCCGACCGCCGCCACCTTCCTGGAGGTATGGCCGGAGGGGCGGCCACACAACGGCCTGTCCCTTATCAACGTGGGCGCCGGCGAGAACATCTCCAACGTCGCCGTCGTGCCGGTGGGCGCCAGCGGCAAACTGGTGGCGTACAACAGCGCGGGCGACACCAACATCGTCGTCGACGTGCTCGGCTACTACTCGGCGACGACCGGCGGTGGCTTCGTGCCGGTGGCGCACACCCGGGTCGTCGACACCCGCAGCGGCCTCAGCACCACCGTGGGCACGATCCCGGCCGGCGGCACCCGCACCGTCACGCTGACCGGCGGCGGAGTGCCGGCCGGTGCTGCGGCCGTCGCCGTCAACCTGCTGGTGCCGGGCGCCCCCGCGGCGGGCTGGCTGGCGGCCGCACCGGCCGGTACGGCCAGCGGCAAGGGCATCCTGAACTATGCGACCGGGTCGACGCAGTCGGGCGCGACGGTCAAGCTGGCGGCGAACGGCCAGGCCACCTTCTACAACAAGGGCGGCTCGGCGGTGCACCTGACGGTGGCGGTGCAGGGGTACTACACCGGCAGCGCGGCGACGGGCGCCGAGCTCAATCCGGCGGCGGTGCGCGTCCTCGACACCCGCACGGCCGGGACGGGCACGCCGGTACCGGCGGGTGGCACAGTGGACGTGGTGGTCGCCGGCGCCAACGGTATCCCCGCGGGCGCGACGGCCGTCGCGATCAACGTGACGGTTACCAGGCAGGAGCAGTCCGGCTACCTGAAGGCGTGGCCGGTCGGCGCGACCGAGCCGGCGGTGTCCATCATGGACTTCAATGCGGGCGTGTGGCGGGCGAACGCCCTGAAGCTGGTCCCCGGCACCGACGGCAAGATTCGCATAGTCAACGGCAGCACCGGCACCCTGCACC
Source organism: Phytohabitans aurantiacus (assembly GCF_027923225.1). Classification (GTDB taxonomy): domain Bacteria; phylum Actinomycetota; class Actinomycetes; order Mycobacteriales; family Micromonosporaceae; genus Phytohabitans; species Phytohabitans aurantiacus. The sequence continues at coordinate 632,187 of NZ_BSDI01000007.1, read as the reverse complement.
TGCTGGTCGACGTCCAAGGCTGGTACGCCTAACACCCCACTTCGTGATCAGGGCTGTGAACGGCAGGTCGCGATGATGGGTGGGTGTTCGGTCGGGCCGAACGAGACGTTGTCGCGGGACTCCACGGTCAGGCGGTCGCCATCAAAGGTGCAGGTCAACGTGCGCCGGTACGCCGTCTCGACCGCGTACCCGTGCGCGACGTAGGTGTCGTCGGCCGTCCACGCTCCGCTCGTCGCGACCGCCACCGTCTGCCCCGTCGCGACGGTCGCCGTGCCGGGCAGCCACTCCCCGTATCCGATCGCCAGGTCATGCGCGCCGCGTTCATCTTTCAGGACCAGCCGTGCCGCCCCGCCAGGCTCCGCGGAGAACGTGATCGTGCCCGACTCACCGTCCACGTGGTACTGGCGGCCGGACACCCGTGGTGCCAACGGTGTGGAGGCGCGGCCGGCCACGGTCGGCAGGCGCAGGCCGTCGAGCCGGCCGGCGAGTGCCTTGACCGCGCTGTCGTCCGCGGGCAGCGGCCCGTCGGCGACGGCCGGCAGCAGGTGCTCCCACACGAGGCCGAGCGCGGCCTGCGTGTCGGGGGTGCCGGACGTGATGGCCACCACCGCGTCATGCTCCGGCAGCACGAGGCAGAACTGGCCGAACGCGCCGTCGGCCCGGTATCCGTTGCGGGATCGCCAGAACTGGTACCCGTAGCCCTGCTGCCAGTCCACAGTGTCCAGTGCGCCGGTGGCCACCTGTGAGGCGGTCGCCGCGCGTAACCACGACGCGGGCACGAGCTGCCGCCCTCGCCAGACCCCGTCCCGCAGGTACAGCTCGCCGAAGCGCGCCACCTCGTCGGTACGGAGGCTGAGGCCCCACCCACCAACAGTTACGCCGCGCGGGCAGGTCTCCCACGCGGGCTCGGTGATGCCGAGCGGCTCGAAGAGGCGCGGGCGTAGATAGTCCAGGACTGTCTCGCCGGTCAGCCGCTGCACGATAGCGGAGAGCATGTAGGTGGCCGGCGTGTCGTAGACGAACGTGGTGCCCGGCTCGTGCGTGAACGGCTGGGCGAGGAACGCGCGCGCCCAGTCACCGTCGGGCTCCCTCCACAGTTCGTCGGTGGTGTCGGTGGCGTGGCCGGCGGTCATCGTCAGCAGGTGGCGTACCCGCAGGGCGGCCAGGTGGTCGTCGACCCGTGCCGGCAGCGCGTCTGGGAACAGCGGTGCCACCAGGTCGTCGACCGACAGCAGCCCGTCCTCGACGGCCAGCCCGACCGCCGTGGCGGTGAAGCTCTTGCTGACCGAGAACAGGGCGTGCGGCCGGTCGGCCCGATACGGTGCCCACCAGCCCCGCGCGAGCGTGTGGCCGTGCCGCACCAGCACGACGCTGTGCAACGCGTCGATCCGCTCCTCGACCGCGTCGAGAAAGGCCATCAGGGCCGAGGAGGGGACGCCGTGCTCTTCAGGGGTGGCGGCGGGCAGCATACCCAGCAGATTACCTCCGCGTTGAACACCCGCTTCCGCCGCGAAACCGGCATGATCGGCAGGTGGCACTCACCGCGACGCGCACCGTCGTGCGCCGGACCGAGCGCTGGTTCGTCCGGCGCGGCACCCCCACGATGATCGAGGGGTACGCGTTCGGGACGCACGTGCTGCCCCGGATGCTGCCGGCGCTGGCCGTCGTGGCGGTCGCCAGCCTGGCCTGGCTCCTACCGCTTCGCGCCGCCGGCCGGTCTCGCTGGCTGCTGCTGGCCGGGATCGTAGCGGCGGTACTCCTCGTCCGGTTCCTGATCGGCCGGTTCGTCCGGCGGCTGCCCCGGTTCCCCCGCGGCGCCACCGTCCCCATCCTCGGCGCGTACGCGTTCATGCCGCTGGCGGTACCGCTGCTCCAGCTGGCGGTCGACGGCGGTATCACGCCGCCGGGCGGCAACGTGGTCGGCTTCCTGGGCTTCGTCATCTTCTTCGCTGGTGCGTTCGTCGCGACGTGGCTCGCGACCACGTACGGCCTGGGCGCCCTGCTGCGCCGCGCGATCGGACACGCCTTTGTGGACCTGAGCAACAGCGTGCGGCTGTTCGGGCGGGCGCTGCCGGCGTTGCTGTTCGTGACCACGTTCCTGTTCTTCACCGGCGAGCTGTGGCAGGCCATGAACCGCCTCGACTGGTGGCGGCTCGGGCTCGTGGTGGGTCTGTTCGCGGCGGTGACGATCCTGGCGGCGGCCGCCCGGCTGCGCGACGAGATCGGCCGTGTCGAGCAGGACCTCAGCGCGCCCCGGCTGACCACCGCCTGCGAGCGCACCCCGCTCGCCGACCTGCCGGTCGACGACATCGCGCCCGGTGGCTCGGTCGAGGCCGTGCCGCTGAACGGGCGGCAGGCTCGCAACCTGCTCCTGATGCTCGCTACCCGCCAGCTGGTGCAGGCGGCGGTCGTCGGCCTCGCGCTGTTCGTGGTCTTTTTCGTGCTGGGCCTGCTCGTGGTGACGCCGGAGACGGCTAAGCAGTGGATCGGCGAGGAGCCCGCACGCTCGGTGCTGCTGCCCGGGGTCCCGGTCGCCCTGCTGCGCAACGCCACGCTGCTGGCCGGCTTCGGCAGCATGTACTTCGCGGTCACCTCGATGAGCGACGCCGAGCACCGGCGCCAGTTCTTCGCACCGGTCATCGACGAGGTCGAACGCACCCTCGCCGTCCGCGCCGTCTATCTCGCGGTGCGCGACCGGCTAACCGAAGGCACGCTCCACAAAGGAGCGCAGGACGCCGGCTCGTAGGTCGGCCAGCAGGTCCGCGGGCAGCAGCGGCGCGTAGGTCGCGTCGTGGGCGGCCAGGATGTCGAGGACGCCGAGCGCGAGGCGCCCGGCGGCGGTATAGACCTGCGCCGCCGTGGTCGGCCCCGCGGTCAGGCCCAGGCACGCGAGCAGGTCTTCCTGGTACGTGGGGGGAGCCACCGCCATCTCGGTGGCCGCCCGCAGCGCGGCGCGCCGGCTGTGCACCGGGGACACCTTGTTGACCGGGTGCAGCAGCGCGGGGCAGGAGCGTGCGAGGTCCTGCGCGGCCAGCCGCAGTCCCAACTCGTCACCGGCACGGCGGGCGTTGGCCACCTTGGCGGCGTCGCCGATGAGGTGGTCGAGCTCCGGCGTGCCGGCGCGATGGGGCAGTGCCTTGCGGTCCAACCGTTCCCGCCACTCGTCGCTGGCGCTCCAGCACAGCCGGAGCAGGTCTTCGCAGGGCAGGTGAAACGCCCACTCCTGCGGCACGTCTCGCTCGGCCAGCCACAGGTCGATGTCGCGGACCCACGCCGACACCCGTACCGGCCCGTCGAACCACTCCATCGCGCGGTCGCGTGGTCCTTTCGGTACCAGCACGTCGAAGTCGAAGTCACTGAACAGGCCGGCCTCACCGCGCACGCGACTTCCACATAGGAACATCGCGACCGCGTCCGACTCCTCCCGGCGTACCCGAGCGACACTGCGCTCGACGAGTTCCCGCATGTCCGAAAGACTAGCGGTCAATTGGGTGACGGCGTGGGCGGTGTCGTGGTCGGCGTCAGCGTGATGGCCGCGCTCCGTGAACTGTTCCACGAGGCGTCGTACGCGATGACCCAGACCTGATTGGGTATCGAGGCCGGCGTCACCACGGCCGACGTGACCGTGCCCGGCACCTTGGCCCGTACGCGCACCTCGTCGAAGTTGAACGCGTGCACCACGTGGTACTCCACGATGCCCTCGTTGTCGGTGGCCGGTGCCCAGGTGATGACCGCGCTGCCGCCTTCCATGCCGGTGACGACGGGCGTGCCGGGTGCGGTGGGCGGCACGGTGTCCTGCCCCGTGCGCGGGACGGTCGGTGGCTGCGGGAACGTGACCCGCTGTCCCAGCGGCGACTGGTTGCCGGCCGCGTCGACCGCCCGTACCGAGAAGTGCAGCGAGTACCCGGTGGTGCCGCCGATCGGCAGCGTCACCGGGGCGTTGCTCGGCACCTGCCGCACCGGGTAGTCCTCGTAGAACTGCGTTCCAAAGTAGACCCAGTACGCGGTCACGCCGACGTTGTCGGTCGAGGCGGGCCAGGTGATGGTCGCCGTCGTCGGCGTCACCTCCAGCAGTCGCGGCACACCGGGAGTCGACGGTGGCTGCGTGTCGCGCGGCGGCGGGATCGAGTCGACGACGACGTCGTCGAACGTCGCGGCGGCACGGTCGGTGAACAGCGCGACCGGCCCAGCCGCCAGTCCCGCGTCGGTCGCGGTGAGGGTCGCCGTGCCGGTGGCGCCGCTGACCGTCCCTTGTAGCTGGTCGCCGTCCACCCGCAGCCGCAACCCGTACCAGGTACCCGCGCGCACGGTCAGGGCGGCGGTGGCGAGCACGGTGCGCAGCCCGCCCCGGCTGCGGATCAGCTCGACCCGGTTGCCGGGGCGCAGCGCGAGCAGGTACCCCTGGTCGCCGGTGCCGGCGCGCGCCACGATGCCCGTGGCCGAGCGCCCGAAGCTGATCGAGGTCGGCTTGACCCGCGCCGCCACGGTGTATCCGGTCCAGGCGGCGTCACCGGCGGTGGCGCGGGCGTGCTCGATACCGAGAAGTGTCTGGCGCAGCACCCGCGAGCCGTCGCTCGCCAGCCCCCACCGCCCGCCCGCGAACTGCCACGCGGCGGTGCTCCCACTCTCGAAGTCCTCGGTGAACACGACGCTCGCGGCAGCCGGCACCGCCGGCCCTCCAACGAGCACGAAGCTGACGATCAACGCAGCGAGAATCCGACGCCCCATGCGCCTCACGATAGGCCGACACATCGACGCGAGACAATGTCCATTCGGTCCGTGGCGACTGGCTGCCCGCTGTCGTACCTGGGCGCCACACTGCGTGCCATGGCAGCGCTGCGGAGCATCGACGACATTCGCCGCTTTCGACCCGACATGGCGGGCGACTTCGACTTCCTCCTGTTTCGCCAAGGATGGCATGGTGAGCCGCCGGCTGGCACTGCGCTTCCTGTCCGAGAAGGCGATCCGGCATCGCCTGGCCAGCGGACGGTGGCGGCTGGCGCACAGCGGCGTGTACGTGACCGAGTGCTCTCGCCGGACGACCGCCACCCGGCCGGCAGCCCGCCCTGCACGATGCCCGCACGGTCGATGCTCGGTCGCGGCGGGCTGGCGCGGGTGTCTCTCACTCCTGCGTTGGTACGCCGCCGACGCAGCCGATCTGGACCTTCACCTGGTTCTTCGCCTTGAACCACACCCGCACCTTCGACGCGGGGCCCGCGTCGATCTTCCGTACCGTCCAGCCGTCGGCGGGGGCCGTGCTGACGATGCGCGCGATGGTGCCGGTGCACTCGGCTACGACGTTGCCGCCCTCGGAGGTGATGGTGCGCCGCTGCGCTGTGGGCTGGGCCGTCTCCTCGACCGAGGTGGCCGGTGACGGCTTGGTCGTGACGCCGCCGCCGTTAGGGGGCGGGCTGGCCGCGGTCGCGCCCGAACCCGGCCGAGTGGCGCCATTCGTGCCGGGGATCGGTGACGTGCCGGGGCGCGGCGCCTTGGGCGGTGAGCCGCCCGGATCGCCCGGATCCTGCGAGGCGTCGCCCTGTGCGGTGGCCGAGATCTGTGTCTGCGCCTCCGCGCCGCGGCCATTGCCAGCCGGGTCGGCGAACGTGAGGACGGCGATCACCGTGATGAGCAGGAAAGCCACGACCCCGGCCACGGCACCGAGCCGCCACCGCTTTCCACGGTTGCCGCCGCGCCCAGCACCGCCGGGCTGACGCTGGTTGCCGCCGCTCACCGCGCCAATGGCGCGCTCGTTGGCCGCGCCGCGCGCCGCCTCGGGCCCGTCCCCACCGCCGGAACCCGCCGCGGCAGCGCGCCTCAGCGCCCGCTCGTCCGTGGTGAGCCCGGCACCGCGCTCACCCGTGCCGCGGTCGCCAGCGCCGTAACCGCCCCTGTCACCAGACGGCCCATCCCCGACACCGCCCGACGCCAGCCGGCCGCGCTGGTCAGACCCATCCCCACCGGCGCCCGGCCAGCTGTCGCCGCGCCGCCCCGAGCCGCCCCCGCTCGCGGACCCCGCGCCGCCGCGGCCGCCCGAACCGCCGTCGGTGGACCGGCGCGCACCGCTGTCGTGGCCGGATCCGTCCGCGCCGCCGAGTCCGTCCGCTTCGCCATGGCCGTCCGCGCCGCCGGGGTCGCCCGTGCCGTGTCCGTCGGCGCCTGCGGCGGCCGCGCCGGCTCCGCCCGGGAAGCGCTGGTTGCCGCCGCGCCGCGCCCCGCCCCGCTGGTTCCCGGCCGCGCCGGGCCCGCCCACGCCGGGTCCGCCCAAGCCGCCAGCACCAGGCCCGCCGACGCCGGGTCCGCCGACGCCGCTCGCGCCGGACCCGCTCACGCCGCTCACGCCGCTCACGCCGCTCACGCCGCTCACGCCGCTCACGCCGCTCACGCCGCTCACGCCGCTCACGCCGCTCACGCCGCTCACGCCGCTCACGCCGGCCGCGCCGGCCGCGCCGGGTCCGCCCACGCCAACTGCGCCGGAGCCGCCCATGCCCGCGCTGGGCCCGCCGACGCCGGCCGCGCCAGGTCCGGCCGCGCCGGACCCGCTCACGCTGCCTGCGCCGGGGCCGCCCATGCCGTGGGCGGCGGAGCTAGCCGAGGCGCCGGTGCCAAAGGCGGCACCGCTGGCGCCGTCGGGCGTGACGGATCCGGCCGCGCGGGCGGCGCCCGCGCCGAGCGGGCTGCCGCTGGCGTCTGGGCCGAGGCCGCTGCCGGTGTCGCGGCGGTGGGCGCCGCGCCGTTCCTGCTCGTCGGGGCTCGCGTTGGGCGGGAGAGGCGGGAGCGCCGGGGGAACGCTGCCGACGCCGGCACCGGGCAGCGGGATTCCGGCCGCTTGGGCCAGTACCGCCGCGACCTCGGCCGCCGATGGGCGTCTGGCGGGCTCCTTGGCCAGGCACTGCTCGCACAGTTCGATGACGTGTCGTGGCACGCCGGGGACGGGCTGCATAGGCTCCGGCTGGACGTACACGTGCGCCTTGAGCATTTGGGTCGTGGTCTCGACGCGCCACGGCAGCCGGCCGGTGAGCACCGCGTGCAGGAGCAGGCCGACGGCGTACACGTCGGAGGCGGGCATGACGTCGCCGCCGACCACGCGCTCGGGAGCCAGGTAGGCCGGGGTGCCGACCATGCGGCTGCCCTCGTCGAGGTCTTCCAGGGGCCCGGCGGCGGCCGCGATGCCGAAGTCGACGACCTTGGCGCCGGAAGGCGCTAGTACAACGTTGGACGGCTTGATGTCGCGGTGTACCAGGCCTTCCTCGTGCGCCGCGGCGAGGCCACTGGCGACCTCGGCACAGATGCGCAGCGCCTCCGGCACCGGGATCGGCCCGCCGGCGAGGCGTTTGCCCAGCGTGGGCCCGCGCAGCAGCTCCATCACCACGAACGGTTCGGGCTCGCCGTCGTCGCCGGCCGAGACGCCGTAGTCGTAGACGCTCGCCACGTGCGGGTGTGCCAGGCGGGCGGCCGCACGCGCCTCGGCCTGGATGCGCAACCGGGCGGCGGGGTCGGCCAAGAGCGCCCCTGCCAGCACCTTTACCGCTACGTGCCGGCGCAACACCTCGTCAGTGGCTCGCCAAACGATCGACATGCCACCCTGGCCGATCCGAGCCTCCAACCGGTATCGGCCATTCAACAGTTGCTGAGCCTCCACTCGCGACAGTCTGCCTTACGCGAGCCGCCTTGTCTGCGCCCGATTTTGACCAACATCGAAAGACTCACGGAGTATGAACTCCAGCCGCTGGCCAACCGGTACGCGCGGCAGTTCCACCAATTCGTACCCGGCCTCGGCATAGGCGCCCGTCACCACCTCGTACGTCCGCACCGCCTCCGCCCAGCTCTGCCGCCGTTCCGCGTCGGTGCGGTAGATCTCGGGCCACGGCGGTGCCACGAAGACCCGCCCGCTGTACCGGAACGCCGCCACCGCGGCGTACACGTGCTCCGGCACCTCCCGCCCGATCAGTCGGTAGTACCCGGCCAGCCCCGCCAGCGCGTGGTCGAAGAACACCGGCTCGTCCCGCCGCGCCGCCCACCGGTACGAGCGCAGGTCCCAGGAGAGCATCAGCTCGGCGAACAGCGCCGGGTCTTTCCAGGGCAGCGCGGGGCCACCGATGGCGACCTGGTCCTGGATGATCGCGCGGCCAGCCTCGGGCGCGGTGGCGTACCCGGCCGCGCGCAGCGCCTCGATCAGCGTGGTCTTGCCGGCGCCGGGACCTCCGGCGATGACGATCAGGTTGTGTGACACGGGTTCCTCCAAGAAAACAGGGGTGCTGGCACCACCATCAAGAGGCGTTCGCGCACCATCGATGGCGGTCGTCCCGACCCATAGCGTCGATCTTGTCGATGTGAAGGGAGCGGGACGTGTTCGAAAGACTCGGGGGAGCCGTGGTACGGCACCCGGTGCGGGTGATCCTGGTGTGGGTCGTGGCGGTGATCGCCCTGGGTGGGCTGAGCTTCGCCGTGCTCGGGCCGGACGGGCCGGCGGCCGTGGAGGGCAGCGACGAGGCCGATTTCCTGCCGGACGGCTACGAGTCGGCGCAGGCGCAGAAGCTTGCCGACAAGGCGTTTCCGCAGCCGGATGAGGTTGGCGCGACCGCGGTACTCGTGCTGTCCAGAGTGGACGGTGCGGCGCTCGGAGCCGCGGACCGCGAGAAGGCGGGGAATGTCGTGGCCGCGCTCGACGGCGCCCGCGTCGCCGGTGTCGAGGGCCTCGCGACCTCACCGGAGCTGGTGTCGCCGAATGGCAAGGTGCAGCTCGCGGAGGTCGCGTTTACCGAAAGTGCCAGCCACGAGGATACCTTGCGCGCCGTCGGGGAGCTGCGCGAGAGGACCAGGGCTCTGGTACTGGGCAGCGAGCTGCGGTTCGGGTACACCGGTGAGGCGGCCGCCGCCAAGGACACCATGATTCTCGACATCTTGGTGAGCGCCGGGATGCTCGTCATGATCGTGGTGCTACTCGTGGTGATCTTCCGCAGCCCGTGGGTGGCCCTGCTCAACATCTTCATCATCGCCCTGGTCGGGCAGGGCGTGGTGGCGCTGCTGGCCCTCGGTGCGAAGGTGACCGGTACGCAGCTCGACTCGTCGGTGACCGGCCTGCTACCGGTGGTGCTGTTCGGGGTGGGCACGGACTACGTCGTGTTCCTACTGTTCCGGTACCGCGAACGCCTCCGCCTGGGCGAGGACCGCAAGGTCGCGATGGTGGCGGCGATGAGCCGGGTCGGCGAGGCGATCGCGGTGTCCGCGCTGGCCGTGGCGGTGTCGTTCGGCGCGCTGCTGCTGTCCGGGTTCGGCTCGTTCCAGGTACTGGGTCCGGCGCTCGCGGTAGCGGTACTCGTGATGGTTCTCGCGGGTCTGACCCTGATCCCGGCGGTGTTCGCGCTGCTCGGACACCGGGCATTCTGGCCGTCGAAGGCGTGGCGGCGGGAGCCGCGCGAGGGCCTCGCGGCGCGGACCGGGCGGCTGGTGAGCCGGCGCCCCGCGCTGGTGGCGCTGGTGGCGACCGGCATCCTGGCGGTGCTGAGCCTCGGCGCGCTGAACTACAAGGCCAGTTACGACATGGGCTCGATGCCCGGCGGCACCGAGTCGGCTCGCGCGCTGGAGCGGCTCGAGTCCGGCTTCCCGGCCGGCACGCTGAGCCCGACCTCGGTGTACCTGACCGGGCCGGGCCTGACCGAGGAGGGTGTGGCGGCGTACGCGCGGAAGCTGACGGAGGTGCCGATCGTCGGCGGAGTCGGCGGCGTGGCCGTCAACGGCGACGTGGCCCGCGTCGACCTGCTGCTGTCGGCGGACCCGCTGAGCGAGAAGGCGCTCGACGAGGTGGTACGCGACCTGCGGCCGGCCGCCGACGCGGCGGCTCCGGAGGGCGTGAGCGCGTACGTGGGCGGGGAGACGTCGACGTTCGCGGACGTGCGTGACGTGGTCAGCGCCGACATGCGCGTCATCTTCCCGGCGGCGGGAGCGCTGATCGGGGTGGTACTGCTGCTGATGCTGCGCGGGGTCTTCGCACCGGCATACCTGATGGCCGCTGTGGTGGGCGGGTTCCTGGCCACGCTGGGCGCCTCAGTGGTGATCTTCCAGGGGCTGGCGGGCGAACCGGGCCTGGCGTTCACGCTCCCGCTGATCGTGTACATGTTCGTGGCGTCGATCGGCACCGACTACAACATCCTGATGATCGCGCGGATCCGTGAGGAGATGCGGGCCGGATACAACGCCCGGGAGGCGGCGGCGCGTGCCCTGCGCCACGCGGGCCCGCCGGTCGCCGCGGCCGGTGTGATCCTGGCGGCGTCGTTCGGGGCGCTGGTGGTGTCGCCGGCGCTGGCCCAGGTGGGCTTCGCGGTCGCGGTAGGCATTGTGGTCTCCACGTTCGTCCTGTCCTGGCTGTTGGTGCCAGCCCTGACGGCGCTGCTCGGCCGTGCCGCGTTCTGGCCGGCGCGCGTCCGTCCGGCACCCGAGCCCGCCCCGGAGCGCGAACTGGTCGCCACCCCCTCCGCGTGATCAGGGAGGATTAGCGGTGGTGAAGGGGATCAGGGAGCGGGCGTGGCGCGAGTTCCGGCAGGTGCTGGTCAGCGCGGGCATCGGGCTGGCCGGCTTCCTGCTGCTCTTCGCGACCGTCGCGTCGCTCATGTTCAGCCTGGTCTGGATCGGGCTGCCCGTGTTCGTCGAGGTGGTCGGCCTGACCCGCCGGCTGGCCGGTGTGCAGCGCCGCCGCGCCACCCCGGCGGTCCCCGCGCCGTACGCGCCGCTGCCGGACGGCCTGCTGCGCAAGGTGCGCACCATCCTGACCGAGCCGGCGACCTGGCGTGACCTGGCCTGGCTGGTCGTCCAGCTGCCGGTGGCGCTGATCGGCATGATGGTGTTCGGGCTGTGGCCGGCGGCGGTGCAGGGCGTACTGATGCCGCTGGTGCGGTGGGTGCTGCCGCCGAGCGTCGACGACCTGTCGTACCAGGGCATCCAGGTCGACGACCAGCGCACCGCCTGGCTGGTGATCCCGCTCGGCATCCTCATCGGCCTGGCGGCGTACGGGGTGCCCCGCTGGTACCTGGCCGGTGAGGCGTGGCTGGCCCGGTGGCTGCTGGCGCCGACCGCGGCCACCCGGCTGGCCGCCCGCGTCGAGCGGCTCGCCGAGACGCGGGCCGCCGTGGTCGACGCGTCCGCCGCCGAACTGCGCCGCATCGAGCGCGACCTGCACGACGGCGCGCAGGCGCGGCTGGTCGCCCTGACCATGAACCTGGGGATGGCCGAGGACCTGTTCGAGACCGACCCGGACACCGCGCGCGCCATGCTGGCCGACGCCCGTGCCGGTGCGCGCGAGGCGATGGGTGAGCTGCGCGACCTGGTACGCGGCATCCACCCGCCGATGCTCGCCGACCGCGGGCTGCCGGGCGCGATGCAGGCCCTGGCGATGGCCAGCTCCATCCCGATCGACCTGGACGTGCGGCTGGAGCGGCGGCTGCCCGCGCCGGTCGAGTCGGCGGCGTACTTCGTGCTGTCGGAGGTGGTGGCCAACGCCATCAAGCACAGCCGCGCCGAGCGGATCGCGCTGTCCATAACGGACAGTGGGTCCACTGTGGTGCTTCGGGTGCGCGACGATGGGCGGGGCGGCGCCGATCCCAGCCGCGGCACCGGTTTGCGCGGCATCGAGCGGCGGCTGGCCGCGTTCGACGGGACGGTGCGGGTCAGCAGCCCGGTCGGCGGTCCCACACTGATCGAGATGGAGTTGCCGTGCGCGTCGTGATCGCCGAAGACCTCGTGCTGCTGCGCGACGGGATGGTGCGCATGCTGTCCGCGTACCAGTTTGACGTGATCGCGGCCGTGGAGAGCGGCGATGGGCTCGCCGAGACGCTGGCCGCGCTGCGCCCGGACGTCGCGGTGCTCGACGTGCGGTTGCCGCCGACCTTCACGGACGAGGGGCTGCGGGCCGCGATCGCCGCCCGGCGCGCGGTGCCCGCGCTGCCGGTCCTGATCCTTTCCCAGTACGTCGAGCCGGTGTACGCCAAGGAGCTGCTCTCCGATGGCGCGGGTGCGGTGGGGTACCTGCTCAAGGACCGGGTCGGCGAGGTGGGTGACTTCGTCAAGGCGGTACGCCAGGTGGCCGAGGGAGGCACCGTGATGGACCCGGACGTGGTGGCGCAGCTGCTCGGCGGCGGGCGGCGGCGTTCACAGCTCGCCACGCTGACCCCGCGCGAGCGGGAGGTACTGGCCGTGATGGCCGAGGGGCGTTCGAACGCGGCGATCGCCGACCGCCTCGTCATCACGGAGAAGGCGGTCAGCAAGCACATCAACAACATCCTGACCAAGCTCGACCTGCCGCCGTCCGACGACGACCACAGACGGGTACTGGCGGTGCTCGCGTACCTAGGCACGTGAGCACCGCCAGCGGTGGGCCGGGTCTAGCTGGTCGGGAAGTTGTCGGGGGTCATGATGCGGCTGCGGATGAACTGGCCGGACGCCTTGAGCACGCCGGTGCCGGTGTAGTTGCTGCCGTTGCAGGTGCCGGGCAGCAGCGCGGCGCTGCTCTCCGTGTGGTCGGAGAACGTCCAGTTCGCGTAACTGATCTTCAGTGAGTCGAGCAGGTTGAGCCACGTCGTGCTGCTGGCCTGGTCGAACGGGCCGCTGCCGGTGTAGTCGACGGTGCCGAACTCGGTGACGAACAGCGGGATGCGGCTCGCCGCCCGGCTGACCGCGTCCCGGTAGTTGCCCTGGTGCGACGCGGCGTAGAAGTGGAACGCGTACATGACGTTCTGCGCGTTGACCGGGTTGTTGATGACCTCGGTCTCGTTGCCGCCCTCGGAGACGCCCAGCGACGACCAGCCGCGCGTGCCGACGATGACGATGCCGTCGGGGTCGTTGCCGCGGATCACCGGGATGACCTGCTCGGCGTAGCTCTTGATGGAACCCCAGCTCACGCCGTTGGGCTCGTTGGCGATCTCGTAGATCACGTTGTTCTTGTTGGCGTGCCGGGACGACACGGCGGCGAAGAACGTCTTGGCCCGATCCAGGTTGTAGTTGGGGTCACCCGGGGTCAGGATGTGGAAGTCGATCAGGACGTACATGCCGCGCGCGGTCGCCATGTCGACCAGGTTGTTGACCTGGTTGGTGAACGCGGTCGGGTTGGTCTCGTATCCCTGCTCCTGCACGTACATCGAGACGCGGAACAGGTCGGCCTTCCAGTCGCCCGCCAGCGCGTTGAGCGAGTTGTTGTTGTAGCAGCTGCCGAACCACTGGATGCCGTGCGTGCTCATGCCGCGCAGCTGGATCGGCCGGTTGTACTGGTTGCACAGGTTGACGCCGCACACCCGCAGCTGGCCGTTGATCGCGACCGGTGTGGTGCCGGTGGGCGGGGGAGGCGTGGTCACGGCGGGCGAGGTCGGCGGCGCACCGGTGGTCGGCCCGGTGGTCGGGTTGGTCACGCCACCCGTACACGCCACGCCGTTGAGCGTGAACGACGCCGGTGACGGGTTGCTGCCGCTCCACGAGCCCGTGAAGCCGATGCTCGCCGAGGCGTTGGTCGCGAGGTTGCCATTCCAGTTCACGTTGGTGGCGGTCACGTTCGCGCCGGACTGGCTCCACGTCGCGTTCCACCCCTGGGTGAGCCGCTGCGCGGAGTTCGGGAACGCGAAGCCCAGCGACCAGTTGCTGATGGCGTCGCCCAGGTTGGTGATCTGCACGTTGGCCTGGAAGCCGCCCTGCCACTGGCTGGCGACGGTGTACTGGACCCGGCATCCCTCGGCGGCGGCGAACGCCTGCGGCAGGACGAGTGCCGCGGAACCGATGGCCACCGCGCCGGCCGCGAGGATGGCGGCGGCGGAGCGTTTCATGAACCCTCCTGAATCGACATCTATAAATGGGAGCGCTCCCAGACTTCCTTCTCGATCGTCCTTTGTCAAGAAAACGGTTGGCGCCCCCGAACGGTTCAGCGCTACGGTGGCGGGGATGTGATTCGTTGACGCCATCCGCGCCCGCGCCCGAGGCACTGCCCGGCGGGCGGAGACTCCTTTCTCCGATGGTGGTGTCGCATGCCCGCATCCGCTCTGCTCGCCCATGACCTCGTTCGCACTCTCGGCACCCGCCGGGTGCTCGACGGCGTCTCCCTCACCGCCGCGCCCGGCCATCGCATCGGCCTGATCGGCGAGAACGGCACCGGCAAGACCACGCTGCTCCGGCTGCTCGCCGGGGCCGACGAGCCCGACGCCGGCACGGTCGTGCGCCCGGCCAACATCGGCATCCTCCACCAGGAGGTGCCGTTCTCGCCGGACGCCACGGTGTCCGATGTGGTCGATGACGCGCTGCGCGAGGCGCGCGACGACCTTGCCGCGCTCGACCGGCTCACCGCCGCGCTCGCCGTCACCCCGACGGATGAACTGCTGGCCGAGTACGGCGAGCGGCTCGACCGTGCACAAGAGACGGACGCCTGGGACGCCGACCGGCGCGCCGGGATCGTCCTCGCCGGCCTTGACCTCGCCGGGATCGCGCTGGATCGTCCACTGGGGACGCTCTCAGGTGGACAGCGGGGCCGGCTCGCGCTCGCCGCGCTGCTGATCCGGCGCCCCAGCGCATTGCTGCTCGATGAGCCCACCAACCACCTCGACGACGGCGCGGCCGCGTTCCTGGAGGAGCAGCTGCGCGCGCTGCCCGGGGTGGTCGTGCTCGCCAGCCACGACCGGGCGTTTCTCGACGCCGTGTGCACCGACCTCATCGACCTCGACCCGGCCGTCGACGGGCCCACCCGCTACGGCGGCAACTACACCGCGTACCAGGAACAGAAGCGCGCCGAACGGGAGCGCTGGCAGCGACGGTACGAGGAGGAGCAGGACGAGCTCGCGGAGCTGCGCCGCGCGGTGGCGGTGACCGCCCACCGCGTCGCGCCGGGCCGGCCGCGGCGCGACAACGAGAAGATGGGGTACGACTACAAGGGCGGCCGGGTGCAGAGCCAGATCTCCCGGCGGGTCCGCAACGCGGCCCGGCGCCTGGAAGAGCTGGAGCAGAGCCAGGTGCGCAAGCCGCCGGAGCCGCTGCGCTTCCAGGCCGGCGCCGTCGCCAGCACGGCCGCCGCCGACGGGCTTCTGGTGTCGTTGCGCGAGATCCGGGTACCCGGGCGGCTCGCCCTCGACCACCTCGACGTGCCCGTCACCGACCGGCTGGTCGTGACCGGTCCCAACGGGTCCGGCAAGTCGACGCTGCTCGCGGTGCTGGCCGGCCGGCTGGCCGCCGCCGGTCGGGTGAACCGCCGGCGCGGGTTGAAGGTCGGCCTGCTGACGCAGGACACGACCTTCGAGCGTCCGGACCACACGGCCCGGCAGATCTACGAACGCGCCGTCGGGGTCGAGCGTGCCGATCTGGTACCGCTGGCGTCGCTCGGCCTCGTCGCTCCGCGTGACCTGGGACGGCCGGTCGGCGAGCTGTCGGTGGGCCAGCGGCGGCGACTGGCCCTGGCCATGCTGGTGGCGGACCCGCCGGAGCTGCTGCTGCTCGACGAGCCCACCAACCACCTCTCGCCGCGCCTGTGCGACGAACTGGAAGACGCTCTCGGCACCGGGCCGGGTGCGGTCGTGGTGGCCAGCCACGACCGCTGGTTGCGCGCCCGCTGGCCCGGGCGGCAGCTGCACCTGTCAGGCGGCCGGCTCGTCGAGGAACCCCAGCGAGATAATGGTGAACAGCGGTGAGTCGGCCAGGTTGTAGTGCGTCGTACCGGGCACGATCGCCAGCGCGTGACCGCCCTTGGGCCGGCCCTCGCCCATCCAGCCACCGTCGCGCAGGCCGCCGTCGAGCAGCTTGAACACCTCGACGTAGTGGCTCGGCGGCTGCATGTCGGCGTCGGCGGCCATGACCAGCGTCGGCACCTGGAGGCCACGCACCTCTTCGGTCAGGTCGAAGTCCTTCGCCATCAGGTCACCGAGCTTCTGCAGCAACTGCGGGAAGTCCTCGGGACGGGGCGCGACCCGCGCGTACAGCTCGTACATCGGGGTGTCCTTCATGAACTCGGCGGCCGCCGCGTTGACCTGGCTCTGCTGGACGAGCATGTCCGGGTAGGTCGCGTCGCGCCGGATGTTGGCCGAGGCGGAGACGAGCTTGCCGACCTTCTCCGGGTACTTGATCGCGGTACGCAGGGCCACGGCGCCGCCGAGCGAGTAGCCGATCAGGTCGGGCCGGTCCAGGCCCAGGTGGTCGATCAGCGCGGCGATGTCGTCGCACATCAGGTCGGGGTCGATCGGCCGGTCGATGTCGCCGGTGCGGCCGTGGCCCTGCAGGTCGGGGAGGATGACCTGGCGCTTCTCGGCCAGCGCGGTGATCGTCGCGCCGAACGCCTCGCCGGACATCAGCCCGCCGTGGATCAGGATCAGCGGCCGACCCTCGCCGTGCGTCTCGTAGTACATGTTGAGGCCGTTGACCTGGGCGTAGTTGCCGGTCGCGCTCATGGTGGTTGCTCCTCGCGTCTCGTCGTTGGGGTTACGCGGGTATGACGACGCTACCGAGGCGAACTCATCGGTGCCGGCCGCACCAACGGCAGAAAAATGTCGTCGACGATCTCCGCGATGGTCTCGTCGGGCACCGGTCGCAGCGTCATGAGCAGGTCGTGGCGGAGCAGGTCCATCGGCAGATTGGCGATGCGCGGTGTCAGGCGGGCGGGGTCGATCTCGCCCCGGTCGACGCCGCGCCGCAGCACCTCGTCGATGCCGAACGGCTGCTGCCGTCCGCTCAGCAGCTCGGCGCGCAGGTCGGCGGGCGTGCGGCCGGTCTCGGCGAAGTACTGCCCCATCTGGACACCGAAGAGCACACCCACGTCGGCGCGGTTGGTGGCGGCGCTGTGCAGCAGCTCCAGCAGGTCCTCCCGTACCGAGCCGGTGTCGGGTGTGACGACCGGTAGCTGGCTGCCGTGGTGGCGCACCGCCGCGATCGCCAGCTCGGCGCGGTCGGGCCAGCGGCGGTAGATCACCGGCCGGCTGGTGCCCGCCCGGGTGGCCACGGCGTCGATGGTGAACCGCCCGTACCCGACCTCCATGAGCTCGCTCCACGCGGCGGTGAGCAGGGCGTCTTCCAGCTCCTGCCCGCGCCGGCGGCTCGGTGTGTCGGGGCTCATAGGATGCACTCCTGTATCTTATTGACGGCGCGACCCGTGAGGCGTAGAGCTAGATGCAGGAGTGTATCTTACTGCTCGCAAGGAGGCCGCCATGACCACGCCCGCGGCACCAGCACCGGCCAGCCAGCGGCTCGACCCGGCGTTCGTCCGGCTCGCGCTGGTGCTCCTGACCGGCGTACTCGCCGTCGTCTTCGACACCACCATCGTCAACGTCGCCATCGACACCCTCGCCCGCGACCTGCGCGTCGGCGTCACCACCATCCAGTGGGTCACCACCGCCTACCTGCTCGCGCTCGGCATGGCCGTACCGGTCACCGGCTGGCTCGTCGACCGGTACGGCGGCAAGGTCGTGTGGATGTCCGCGCTCGGGCTCTTCCTCGCCGGCTCGATCGGGGCGAGCCTGGCCTGGGACGCGTCGAGCCTCATCGCCTGCCGGGTGCTGCAGGGCATCGGCGGCGGGCTCATGCTGCCGGTACTGACCACCCTGCTCGTGCAGGCCGCCGGTGGGCGCTCGCTCGGCAGCGTGACGGCGCTGATCACCTTTCCGGTACTGCTCGGGCCGATCTTCGGCCCGTTCCTGGGCGGCCTGATCGTGCAGCACCTGAGCTGGCGCTGGATCTTCTGGGTCAACGTGCCGTTCTGCGTCGCCGGGTTGATCCTCGCGTGGCGGCTGATGCCGCGGTTCCCCGGAACCGGCAAGGCGCGTCTCGACGCCGCCGGCCTCGCGCTCCTGTCGCCCGGCATCGCCGCCGTCGTGTACGGGCTCGCCCGGCTCGACACGGACGGCGGGTTCGGTCACCCGTCGGTGCTCGTGCCGCTGGCCGCCGGCCTGGTGCTGATCGCCGCGTTCACGATCCGGGCCCGGCGCGCCGGCGACCGCGCCCTCGTGGACGTGCGCCTGTTCCGGGTGCCCTCGTTCAGCGCCGCGACCGGGCTGCTCTTCCTGTCCGGCTTCGCCCTCTACGGCGCCATGCTGCTCGTGCCACTCTATTTCCAGCAGGTCCGCGGGCAGAGCCCGCTCACGGCCGGCATGCTCATCGCCGCGCAGGGTGTCGGTGTACTGGCCAGCCGCGGCATCGCCGGCAAGCTGACCGACCGCTTCGGCGCGCGGTGGATCGCGTTCACCGGTCTGGTGGTGGTGGCGCTGACGACGGTGCCGTTCGCGCTGGCCGGGGCTGGTACGGACGAGAAGTGGCTGGTCGCGGCCCTGGTAGCGCGCGGGATCGGGCTCGGCGCGGTGACGATCCCGGTGATGGCCAGCTCGTACGAGGGGCTGGAGCGGTCGGCGATCCCGCACGCCAGCATCATCACCCGGACGGCACAGCAGATCGGCGGCTCGTTCGGCACGGCGGTACTGGCCGTCATCCTGCAATGGTCCATCGTGGAGCACGCGGGCCACGGCACGGCAGGCCTGGCGGCGGCGTACGACGTGGCGTTCTGGTGGTCAATCCTCTTCACCGCGGCAGCCACCCTCCTAGCGTTAATCCTCCCCACCCGCTCCTAACCCCACCCGGCCCGCCGATCAAGGGCGAATGCACGTGGTTGGATCTCTTTTCCGCGTGCGTTCGTCCTTGATCCATGCGAATGACCTTGATCGACGCGGCCTGGGACCGCCCGCGTCCGGCATCCTGCGGACGATGGGCTTTGGGTACGGGGAGGGTGCGGCCGCGGGAGCAGCGGTATGGAGCACGGCGGGCGTCGCGGTAGCCCAATGTCTCTTTGAATAGATCTGGTGCGGGCCGTACGTTGGTTTGGTGGATCTTGGTGAGATGTTGGCCCACAATCCGCTCAATGGGGCGCGACCGGCGGCATCTGGCGAGTGGAGCGCGGCGGCCGGCCCGCGGTCCTGAAGGTCGCGACGCCGCCCGGCCGTCCCGGTGTGCCGGCGCACTGGGAGACCAGCACCGACCCGGCGCACTGGAACTACTGGCGGCGCGAGGCGCTGGCGTACGGCGACGGCCTCGCGGGAAGCGTGTACGCCGGCATCCGAGCGCCCTCCCTTGTGGACTATGAGGAGCACGGAGACGGGTCGGTCGCGCTGTGGCTGGAGTACGTCGACGGCCAGCCGGGCACTGCCGCGACGCCCGCGATGCTGGGTGATTTCGCGGAGCGCCTCGGTGCCGCGCACGCCGTCTGGCGTGGACGGTCCACATCGGAGCCGTGGCTGTCGCGGGACTGGCTGCGGGCGTACACCACCAGCCGGCCGGTCAGCGAGCCGATCCCGTGGGACCATCCCGTCGCGGTCGCCGCGTGGCCCGACGACCTGCGGGCCGGCCTGCGGGAGCTGTGGGCGCGTCGGCACGAGGTGCTGCGCGCCACCGACGCGCTGCCCCACACCCTGTGCCACCACGACGTGTGGCCCATGAACCTGGTCTTCGACGGCAGCGGGCCGGTGCTGCTCGACTGGAGCTTCGTGGGCCCCGGCCCGATGGGTGAGGACGCGGCGAACCTCGTGCTCGACACGTTCTTCGACGGCCTGGTCGACGTGGCGTTGCTCGACGACGTGGCCGAGGTCGTCACGTCCGCGTACGCACGCGGCGACGCGGCGGTGCACCGCGCGATCCGCCTCACCGGCGCGGCCAAGTATTTCTGGCTCGCGCCGATGATGCTGAACCGGGTCGCGGCAGGGCCGGCACCGATCAGCCAGAGCTACGACGCCCGCGAGGCGGCCGCCATGTTCGCCGGGCGGCGCCGGCCGCTGGAGCTACTCCTCTCCTGGTTCCGGGAGGCGCTCGCGTAGCCGGCGGGCCGCCAGCCAGGCGCGGACGCCGAGTACGCCGACGGTGGTGCCGATGGCCAGTGACGCCGCGATGAGCAGCGCGTGTACCCACAGGAAGCTCGTCGGCGTGCCATCGGCCACCCGTCCGGTGGACCACGAGCGGCCGTCCTTCCAGATCGCGAGCGCGAACCGTGGCCAGATCACCCACGTCCACACGCCGACGCCGACCAGGAAGGCGGCCCAGCCGCGCGAGATCCTCATGCCGCCTACTTGATGTTCTTCAGCTGGTACCCGGCCTTCGGGCACTCGATCTTCAGGATGGCCTCACCCGACGCGGTGAGCTGCTCCATAGTGTCGAACTCGGCGAACGTCGTGAACGTCGTGGCCTTCGCGGCCGCCTCGGAAAGGCTGTTCAGCGCGGTCTTCAGCGCGGGGTCGGCCACCTTGCTCGCGGTGTCCGCGAAGGTGGCGGCGGTACTGGTGAAGACCGGCTGGAGCGCGTCGAGCGCCTTCCGGACGCCGGCCTTGTCACCCCGTCGCTCCGCCTCGTACCCGGCTCGCACGTCGGCCTGCGCGCTCTCGCCGAGCGGGTACCCGAGGTCCGTCATCTCGCACGCCTGCGCGACCGTGTACCCGCCTTCGGGGTTCTCGCCGCCCTCGAACTCTCCGCCCGGGTACGTGGCGGGGCCGCTGGGGGCGACGGTCGCGGTCGTGCTCGGGGAGGCCGTCGGTGTCGCCGCCGTGTCGTCCGTCCCGCCGCAGGCGCTGACCGAGAACAGGGTGACAACGGCGAGAACGAGGGTGCGTCGCATGTGACTCTTTCCGGGTGGCGATGCCCGTTGGGCAGCGCCCCGAGGGGCGGGGCGCCACCCGACTGTAGATCTTCAGGACCGCCGTGCCGCGAGGCGGGTGCGGGGCTTGAACACTGACAGTACGAACGCGATCACCAGGAGGGTCGGTGCGACGACCACCGGGTACAGCAGGTCGGTGGGCACCTCGCTCACGCCGCCGGCCACCAGGTCGCGACCGATCCGTGCCGCCTCGTCGACGCCGGGCCGCAGCGACGCCGCGATCAGGAACGACATCAGCAGGTTGGCCGCCAGCTTGACGGCGACCCACCAGTACCGCACGAGGCCGTACTTGCTGCCGATTCCCAGTACGACGCCGGTCGCGAGGGTGGCGACGCTCGCGACGAACATCGGCCAGATCGCGAACATCCGCACCGCCTGCAGAGCCGTGCCGGCGGTCTGCGGGTCGTCGGTGAGGATCGCGGTCAGCACGAGTACACCGAGCGCGATGTCGACGCCGAACCACAGCGCCGCGGAGACGATGTGCCCCAGCAGAAACCATTTGCGGGCGCGCCCGCCAAGCCGGATTGCCATGCCGTCCATGCTTCGGCGTGACCGCCCGCCGGACGTCCGTCACGGCACTCATCTCGGCGTACGCCCGGCAGCGTACGGGCGGCTACGGCAGTACGTCCCGGAGCAGGGCCACGATGCGAGCGGCGAGCGCTCCGGTGGGATCCAGGTCGGGCCGGAAGTCGGCGACGCTGGCGCCGAGCAGGCGCGGGGAACGCGCCAGCGGCCTGAGAAGCGCGGTCAGGTCGTCCCAGTCGGGGCCACCGGGCTGCGGGTACGTGACCGCGGGCTGGGCCTTGGGGTCGAGCACATCCAGGTCGACGTGAAGCCATGCCGGGTGCGCCGCGAGCCACTTCGCGGCGCGCTCGCCGGCGCCGGCCGGGTCGCGTCGCACGGCGTCCGCGTCGAGCGATCTCAGGGCGGCGGGCACACGGGCCAGCTCCGCGGCCGAGTCGGGGTCGAGATCCCGGGTGCGGTGTCCGATCAGGACGGCCAGCTCCGCCGGTACCGCTGGCGCCGCGCCCGCCAACGCGACGAGCGGAGCGGGGCCGTCGCCCGTCAGCGCGGCCAGGTCGAGGTCGGCTGTTTCGCCGGTACTGGAAGCCAGCGCGTCGATGTAGTCTGGGTGACCGTCCACAAACCACAGTCCAACGCGATCCGACCGGTGACGCAGCGCCGGCACGATCCCGAGCAGGATGCTGCAGTCACCGCCCACCACCAGTGGTCGCCGCCCGGGGTGGTCGCGCAGCCCCGCAGCGAGAGCCTCGCCGAGCGCCTCGGCGGCCCGTACCGTCTCCGGCAGCGCCAGAATCCCGGTATCCGGGTCGCGGCGCCGGCTGTCGATGACCGCGGCGGCGTCGCCGAGGTCGTGGGCGACCAGGGTGGACAGTCCAGCGCGACGTAGCGCCGCCGGTGCCGCCTGCTCGCCCCGGCCGGTGCCGGAGCAGTCCCACGGCGCACCCAGCAGAAACCATCCCGACTGATTCATCGTGGCCCCGTCGTCAAGGTGGCGTCGAGGATCGCGGGTGTGGCGGCCAGCTTGTCGAGCAGGTCGGCCCGGAAGCGACGGATCGCGTTCTCCATCGCCCGTGCCGCCCCGGCGGGGTCACCCAGGCGCAGCGCGCCGACGATCGTGAGGTGCTCGTGGTGTACCCGCAGGCCGCCCGCCGCGATGCCGGTGTGCAGGCCCACCACGAGGGCGCGTTCGCTCTCGTCGAGCAGTCGCTCCACAAGGGACGCCAGCCGCCGGTTGCCGGCCGCCTCCGCGATCGTCACGTGTACCTGGCGGTTGGCGGCCAGGAACCGGTCGACCGCGTCCGGATCGTCGACGTCGACCGGTGCGGCGATCGTGTCGACCAGGCGCTCCAGTGCGGCGGTGTCGACGTGACCGGTGGCCGCCGCCGCGCCACCGGGCTCCACGAGCAGGCGCAGGTCGTACACCTCACGCACGTCACGAAGCGTGAGCGGCGCGACGACGTGGCCGCGCCGGGGTTCCGCGTGCACGAGCCCCTCACCGCGCAGGCGGGCCAGCGCCGCGCGTACCGCCGCCTTGCTGAGCCCGAAGCGGTCGGTGAGCTGCTGTTCGGACATCGCGGCCGACGGCGGCAGTTCCGCGCGGATGATCGCGCGGCGCAGCCGCTCGGTGGCCGCGGTGGTCGCGGTCGGGGTGCTCACGAGCCCAGTCTATTGACAGGTCAAGGCAGCGGTGCTGACATGTCAGCATGGAACACCTCATCCGGTACGGCGGGGAGTTCTCCGCGGAGCTGATCGCGCGCGCCGAGGGTGCCTGGCTGACCACCGAAGGCGGCCGGCGCATCCTCGACTTCACGTCCGGGCAGATGTGCGCCACCCTCGGCCACGGCCACCCGGCGATCATCAAGGCGCTCACCGAGGCCAGCGGGCGAGTCGTGCACCTGTTCAGCGGCTTCCTCTCCCGCGACGTCACCGAGCTCGCCCGCGAACTGATGGCGACGCTCCCGCCGCCCCTCGCACGCGCGATGTTCCTGTCGACCGGGGGAGAGGCCAACGAGGCGGCGCTGCGCCTGGCCAAACTGCACACCGGCGGGCACGAGGTGCTGGCGTTCGCGGGCTCGTGGCACGGCATGACAGCGGGCGCCTCGTCGAGCACCTACAGCGCGGGGCGGCGCGGATACGGCCCCGGGATGCCGGGCGCGATGGTGCTGCCGACGCCCAACGCGTACCGCTGCCCGATCCGCCACTGCCGTGACCGCTGCGATTTCACCTGCCTCGACGTGGGCATGTCCCTGGCCGACGTGCAGTCCGTCGGGGCGCCCGCCGCGGTCATCGCTGAGCCGATCCTCAGCTCCGGCGGCATCGTGCCGCTGCCGCCCGGCTACCTGGCACGCCTCAAGGCGGCGTGCGAGGCCCGCGGCATGCTGCTGATCGTCGACGAGGCGCAGACCGCGCTGGGCCGGGTTGGCGCGATGTACGCGTTCGCGCAGCACGACGTCGTCCCCGACATCCTGACGCTGTCGAAGACCCTCGGCGGCGGGCTGCCGCTGTCGGCGACCGTCACCAGCGCGGCGATCGAGGAGGACGCGGTCGCCAAGGGCTTCCTGCACTTCACGTCGCACGTGTCCGACCCGTTGCCAGCGGCGGTCGGCCGGGCGGTGCTCCAGACCGTGCTCGGCGACGACCTGCCCGCGCGGGCGGCGGTGCTGGGGCAGCGGCTGCGTGACGGGCTCGTCGAGCTGCAGCGCCGTCACGAGGCGGTGGGAGACGTGCGCGGTCAGGGCCTGCTGCTGGGCGTGGACCTCGTTGCGGACCGGGAGACCCGTGAGCCCGCGCCGGAGTACTCGACCGCCGTGACCGAGCGCTGCCTGAGCCTGGGCCTGAACGTCAACATCGTGAAGTTCCCCGGTTTCGGCAGCGTCCTGCGCATCGCCCCGCCGTTGACCGTCACGGAAGACGAGATCGACCTAGCGCTGGAGATACTCGACCGCGCCCTGACGACCACCCCCGCCGCTCCGTGATCAGGGCGTCCCTCAAGTCGCTCTAACGACTTCAGGGACGCCCTGATCACGGGGAGGAGGGCGGGGGTGGGAATTCGGAGGCGTAGGCGGGTGGGGCCTCCGGGAGGCCACGCTGGGCGAGCAGTAGCGCACCGTCGGCCGCTTGGCCTTGGGGGGCGGTGAGGCGCGCCTCGGGTACTCGGCGCGTGAGCTCGGCGCGGAACGGGTCCAGGAGGAGCGGGCCGGCGTCGAAGAGGCGGCCGCCCCAGGAGAACTCCGGTGACATGTCACGTCCGGCGGCGTGGGCCGCCTCCGCCAGGTGCGCACCCGCACGCCGCCAGATGTCGCGTGCGACCGCGTCACCCTCGTGTGCCGCGGCGGCCACCTCGGGAGCGAACGCGCCCAACTCGTGCGCGGGCGACGCCGAGCCGTAGACGGCCCGCAGGGCGGCCTCGATGTCGCCGAAGCGCTCCGCCAGCCTGGCGTACAGCGCGGCGGAGCCGGAGTCGCGCCCGTCGTGGTGGCGCAGTGCCGCCCGCAGGCCCTCGGCACCGATCCACGCGCCGCTGCCGTCGTCGCCGAGCAGGTGACCCCAACCGTCGGCGCGGTGCCACGTTCCCTTGTGGTCGGTGCCGAGGACGATGACGCCGGTGCCGGCGGCCACCACGCAGCCGGCCCGGCCCTCCAGAGCACCGAGATGGGTGGTCAGCGCGTCGCTGGCCACGATGACGGTGCCGGTGCTGACATGCCGGTGCAGGTGGCCGGCCAGCTCGGCGGGGCTCTCCAGCAACCCTGGCATGCCGGTCAGGCCGACGGCCACCCGCGACGCCCGCACGGCCGGGTCCAGTGTGGACACCAGACCGGCGATGCGCGCGGCCAGCGTGGCCGCGTCGATCTTGCCAGCGGTGCGCGGGACCGGGCCACGGTCACGGGTCGCCGCCGGCGCCCCGGCCAGCACGGCCCGTACCCGGATGCCCGTGCCGCCCACGTCGACGCCGATGTGCGTGTCAGCGAGCATCGGCGGTACCCAGGGTCGCGAGGGCGGCCCGCACGCTGCCACCGTCGCGCAGCGCCTCGCGGCATTCTCGTGCGGGCCGGGCGGACAGCGCGCGCAGCACCGCGACCGGCACCTCGCCACTCGCCTCCGACAGCGCGGCCGCCGCTCCGGCGTCGTCGAGCCCGGTGGCCATCGCGACGATGGTCACCGCCCGTGCGTTCAGCTTCTCGTTGGTGGTGACGACGTTGACCATCAGGTTCGAGTACGTCCGTCCGGAGCGCACCATCAGCGCCGTGGAGAACGCGTTGAGCAGTACCTTGGTCGCCGTGCCCGCCTTGAGACGGGTGGAGCCGGTGACCGCCTCCGGGCCGGTGGCCGCCACGACGGTGACGTCGGCGGCGAGCGGTGAACCGCCCTCGCAGGTGAGCAGCACGCTCAGCGCGCCGGCCGAGCGCGCCCGGTCGAGCGCCCCGGCGACGTACTGGGTCGTGCCCGAGGCGGTGACACCGACCGCCACGTCGTCTGCGGTCAGCACGCTCGCGTCGTCGTACGCCAGACCGTAGGCGTCCTCATGGTCGATCGACGGGTCGACGAGTGCCTCCGCGCCGCCGGGGAAGTGCGCGGTGAACAGGCCGGGCGCCGCCCCGAAGGTGGGCGTCACCTCGGTTGCGTCGAGCACGGCGAGCCGGCCCGACGCGCCCGCGCCGAAGTAGTGGACGCGCCCACCCTTGGCGAGGCGGTCAAGCGCCCGGTCGACCGCCTCGGCGAGCCTCGGTGCCGCGCCACGCGCCGCCTGGATCGCCGACGCGTCCTCGGCGAGCAGCGCCGCCACGACCTCGGTACTCGGCCACAGGTCGATGTCGACGGTGCGCGGGTTGCGCTGTTCGGTCGAGCGGGTGAGGGGCGGCACGCGGGGTGTCCTTCCGGTCGGGTCAGAGGGCTTCGAGTTTGAGGGCTTCGAGTTAGAGGGCGGAAAACTCGTCGCCGTAACGGTCGAGCACGCGGGCGGCGACGGTGCGGACGTCGCCATCGTGAGCGTCCGCGGCGGGTCCGTGTGCGATGAAGTCGGCCGCCAGCTCGTGAAGAGAGGCGTCGAGTGTGGACTGTGCGGCCTCGCGCCCGCCCGGTTCGAGCGCCTGCGGCAGGTGCCGGACGAACAGCTCCCAGCGCCGCTTGTAGTACCCGCGCACGAGCCCGCTCCACAGCCGCGCCGAGTAGTCGTGGAGCCGTTCGTTCTCAGCGGTGTTCCAGACGGTCAGCATGCGGCGGGAGTTGTCTTCCAGTACCCATTCGCCTTCCTCGTCCCCGGCCCACCGGCGCGCGGCGTCGACCCATGTGGACAGGCGCAGCGTGGGCCGCGTCCCGACGAGGTCGTCCAGATCGTCGAACGGCGCCAGGAAGGCGTCCCACCGGCCGAACCGGTGGTCGATGACGCGCAGGAGCAGGGCGGCGCACGCCAGCGCGAGGTCGTCGCCGGCGGCTGGGGACGGTGGAGCCGCGAGGAGTGCGCGGCACGCGGTGAGGAGGTCGATCGGCCGGTAGAACAGCGCCTGTCGCACGTCGTCGCCGACCGAAGAGTCCAGCAGGCCGTAGTGCGGCCGGGTGACGGCGAGCGAGATGAACCGCTCCGGGAAGATGGCTTTCGCGTCACCGTCCAGAACGGACACCCGCAGCGCTTGCCACGCCTCGTCGACGGCGGGTGCTGTCGAGCCGTACCGCTGGCGCCCGAACTCGCGTACCCAGTCTTCCAGCGGCGGCTCGGCGGACCACGCGCGGTCGGCGATCAGCTCGTAGAACGCCGGTGTGGTGTGAATGGCCTCCATCGTCAGGCCGAGTCCCACCGGTGGCCGGTCGGATCCGAGCGCGGCCTCGATGTTGCGGTCGGCGGAGCGGAGGTCGGCGACCGGTTCGGCGCGGCCACCGAAGTTGAGCAGGCCGTTCCACACCCACGGCCGCCCGCCGAAGCCGTCAAACCGAGGCCATTGTGGATCGGCCTCGCCCCAGAGGTCGAGGATCAGCAGGCGGTCGGCGGGGATGCCGTCGAGGAAGGCGGAGACCCGCTCCCTGGTCCAGTACCCGGACTGGTACGAGAACGGCCACGACTGCAGTACCCAGGTGGCGTCCGGATCGGCGGCGCGCAGCCCGTCGATGATGGCGCTGGCGACGGCGGTCGGGTATCCCGTGTCACCGTCCACTTCGTCCGGTGGCATCTCGATGAACGGGTCGGCCGCGTACAGGTGGTCGGTGCCGAACAGTTCCGCCTGGGCCCGCGCGATGCCCGTGGAGAAGCGGCCGAAGAGCGGATCGCCGGGGTCGACGACGGTGGTCGGCATGCCCTGCCAGTACCGCGTCCGGCCGCCGAAGGAGGCCGGCACGTGCCCGGTGAACGCCGGCAGCACCGGCCTCATGCCGAAGGACCGCTGCCGCGCCAGGATCCGCCGGGCCAGGGCGAGACGCTGGGGTATCCAGTGGTCCGGCAGCGGCCCGGCGAACGAGTCGAGGCAGCCCAGGTAGAGGAACGGCAGGTAGCCCGGCCCGCCCAGGAACCCCCTGATCCGCTCGTCCGTCATGCCGAGCCGCCCGTACGCGAGCGCCAGCGCGGCCTCGTGCCCGACGAGGTTGAGCGGCATCGTCACGCCGTGCAGCGCCATCCAGTCGATTTCGCGCTGCCACTCGTCCCAGCCCCAGTACGCGGTCGAATAGCTGAACGTGCAGAAGTTGAGGTAGTAGAACTCGCGCACCCGCGCCCGTCCGGTGAACGAGGCGTCAGGAAGATGTCCAAGGGCCAGCGGCAACTGGGTGTCCCACGTGACCCGCACGCCGCACGCCTCCCGCAGGTACCGGTGGATGCCGACGCACGCGGACAGCGCGTCGCCCGCGGCGACCTCCAGCCCACCGCCCCGCGCGCGCACCTCGAACGTCCGGGGCTCGGCCAGCGCGGCCAGCCGCAGCGGCTCCGAGCCGCCGGTCACCCTGCTCCAGAGGCCGTTCACGGCCGGTGCCCAGGGAGGTGTCATGGCGGCCATCCTATTACTTCCGTACGGTCCGTAAGTATGTTAGCGTCCCGATCATGGAACGCACCGTCGCGGTCGGCACGAAGTTCATGCTGGAGGTGAACGCCTCCGCGATCCTTACCCACCTGCGCTCCGCCGGCCGCGCCAGCGTCTCTGCGCTCGCCAAGCAGGCCGGGCTCTCCCGGCAGGCGGTCTCACGGTCGCTGGCCGTGCTCGAATCGATGGGCCTGGTCGAAATCTCCGCGCCCGACCGCGCCGCCACGCCGACCGGCCGGCCGCCGCAGATGGTGCGCTTCCGCGCCGAAGCCGGCCACGTGCTCGGCGTCGACATGCAGCCCGGCCACGCCCGGATCGTGGTCGCCGACCTGGCCGGCGACATCACCTCCGAGGCCACGGTATCGTTGCCACGCAAGGGATTGAGCCGCGCACTCACCGCGGCTGTCGGGCGCGTACTGGATGAGGCCGGCCTGCGACCGGGCGACATCTGGCACGTCTCGGCCGCCGCTCCCGGCATCGTCGACCCGGCAACCGGCCACTTCACGCTCAGCGTCAGCATGCCCGAGGTGGTCGGTGACACCATCCTCGCGGGGCTGCGGGCCGCCGTCGAAGCACCGGTCTATGTGGACAACGACGTCAAGCTCGCCACCACGGGGGAGCGCTGGCGCGGCACCCCGCACGCCGAGGACGCGCTGGTCTTCATCGACTGGGGCGAGCGCATCGGCGCCGGAATCGTGCTGCACGGCCAGCTTTTCCGGGGCGCCTCCAACGACGCCGGCGACATCGGCTACCTCGACCTCTGCGCACCGCCGGCGTCCGAAGGGGACGAGGATTTAGGGCCGTTCGAGCGCTGGGTGGGCACGCGTGAGCTGCTGCGCCTCACGGGCCGGGCGGTCACGCTGCCCGAGCTGGCCGCCGCCGCCGGCCGCGGCGAAGACTGGGCGGTTTCCGCCATCGGTACCGTCGGCGCGCGCTTCGCCAAGGGCGTGGCCGCCATCCGGGCCCTGCTCGACCCCGACGTCATCGTCATCGGGGGAGACATCACGCAGCTCGGCACCGGTTTGCTTGACGCGGTAACGGACGCGCTGCGTGCGGAGCAGCTCGCCCAGCCCCGGCTGGAGATTTCCGCCCTCGGCGCCGACGCGATCATCCATGGCGCCATACGCCATTCGCTGTCCTGGGTCGAACGCGAACGGTTCGACGTTTCCGCCATCCGCCGGGTCTGACCCGCCGGCCCTCCTCCCCGACATTTGCCTTCCCCCCGACAAAAGCAAGGAGACATACATGCGAACCAGGCCATTGGCAGCCGTTCTCGCGCTCGCGTTGGCGCTAACCGCGTGTGCGGAGAGCGGCGGTGGCGAGTCCGCCGCGCCCAGCGACGTCTCCAAGGAGCTGACCAAGGAGAACATCACGCTGAAGCTGGCGTACACCGACGACCCGCCCAGCAAGGCGCTCATCTCCGCGTTCGAGGCCGAGCACCCGAACATCAAGATCGACGCCCAGCAGACGCCGTTCTCGGACTACGTCAAGTCCATCAAGCTCTCCATGGCCGCCGACACCCCGCCGGACATCGCCGAGTACAACCCGGGCGCGATGCGGTCGCTGGTGCCCGCCGGGCTCATCTACGACCTGACGGCCTACGAGAAGCTGTACGGCTGGAACGACGGCTTCCCGGCGGCGAGCCTGGAGGTGCTGCGCTCCAACAAGGAGGCCAAGGAGTACGGCACCGGTGGCCTGTACGCGGTGCCGGGCGCGCTGTCGGTGCTGGGCGTGTTCTACAACAAGCAGCTGGTGCAGGCGGCCGGCGTCACCAAGCCACCGTCCACGCTGGACGAGTTCAAGGCCAACCTGGCGGCGGTCAAGGGCAAGGGCACCACGCCGTTCAGCCTCGGCGGCCTGGAGGTGGGTGGATTCCAGCTCTGGAACGCGCTCACCAACTCGCTCGGCGACGAGCAGCAGTACCGTGACTGGGTGTACGGCAAGCCGGGCTCGACGATCCAGACCGACGCCGCGAAGCAGGCCGCCCAGACCGTCGTCGACTGGGTCGGTGCGGGCTACATTCCGGCGTCCGCCAACGCCACGGCCGATGCCGACGCGCAGGCCAACTTCGTCAATGGCAAGAGCGCGTATCTCATCACCGGCAACTGGGCGGCCTCGGTCATCGAGAAGGGGATGGGCGCCAACGTCGGCTTCTTCCTGCTGCCGCAGGCCAAGGCCGGCGAGTCCACAGTGGCCTCCGGTGCGAGCGTCGCGTTCTCCATCTCGTCGAAGACCAAGCACCCGAACGAGGCGGCCGCGTTCCTGGACTTCATGCGCTCGGCCAAGGCGGCGACCATCCAGTTCGACACCGGGTTCATGCCGGTCAACAACGAGGCGCCGATCCAGGCGAGCGGCCTGCGCGGCGACATCGCGGGCGAGTTCAAGAAGGTGGTCGGTGACAACGGCATCGTGCCGTTCCCCGACTTCGCCTCGCCCAACATGATCGACCGGTTGACCTCCGGCACGCAGGGCCTCCTGAGCAAGCAGAGCACGCCCGACGCGTTCCTCACCTCACTTCAGGAGTCGTGGACCCAGTACCATGGCTGACCGGCGCCGGCTGATCGCCCTCGCCTACATCGCGCCCGCCGCGCTCGTCTACATCGGATTCGCGATCTGGCCGGCGATACACACCGTGTACCTGTCCTTTTTGGACTGGGACGGCATCCTCCCGGCGACCTGGGCGGGCCTCGACAACTACCGGGCCATCTTCACCGACTCGATGCTCGGGCCCTCGTTGTGGCACGCGATCGTCCTGATCCTGTTCTTCGCGGTCATACCGTGCGCGCTCGGCCTGTTCATGACCGCCCTGCTGCAGGGCACGACACGCGGCATGACCACGTTCCGGGTCATCTTCTTCCTGCCCCAGGTGCTCCCGCTGGTCGCGGTCGGGATCACCTGGCGCTGGCTGTACAACGACGAGGGCCTCGTCAACCAGGGGCTGCGCGCGGTCGGGCTGGGCGGCGTCACGCGGGCGTGGCTCGGCGACTACAACCTCGCGCTGATCGCCCTCGGGTTCATCGGCACCTGGGCGATGAGCGGCCTGTGCATGGTGCTTTTCCTGGCCGGTGCCCAGAAGATCGACACCTCGCTGTACGAGGCGGTGGCGATCGACGGCGGCGGGCCGGTGCGCCGGTTCTTCGTGGTCACGCTGCCGGCACTGCGCGGCGAAATCGCCATCGCGAGCGTCATCACCACGATCGCCGCGCTCGCCAGCTTCGACCTTGTCTTCGTCACCACCAACGGCGGTCCGGCCAACCAGACCACGGTGCCGGGTCTGCTCGTGTACCGGCTGGCCTTCAACGAAAGCAACATCGGCGGTGCCGCCGCCCTCGCGGTGGTGCTGACCCTGGTCGTCATCGTGTTCGTCACCGCCATCCGCCGGCTGACCCGGGAGAAGCCGTGAACACCACCCGCACGGCGGCCACCGCGCGCTACCTCGTCCTCACGGGCATGGCGGTCGCCGTACTGCTGCCGTTCGTCAGCATCGTGCTGGCCGCCTTGCACCCGTCCGGCTCGCAGATCTCCGGGCTCAGCCTTCCGGAGTCCTGGACGTGGTCGAACTTCGCCGACGCGTGGCGCGCCGCCAACTTCAGCAACCTCGTCATGTCGAGCCTGATCATCGCCGCCGGTGTGGTGCCGCTGGCGCTCGTACTGGCCACCCTCGCGGCGTACTCGCTGGCCACGCTCAACCCGCTCGGCGGCCGCGCGATCTCGATCGGCTTCGTGCTGGGGCTGACGCTCCCGATCGAGCTGGTCGTCATCCCGCTCTACTTCGACCTGCGGCAACTCGGGCTCACCAACTCGTACCTGGGCGTGATCCTCGCCGAGACGGCCCTGTTCATGCCGTTCGGCGTGTACTGGATGCAGACCCACTTCGCGTCGATCCCCGGCGAGCTGCTGGAGGCGGCGCGGGTCGACGGGGCGCGCAGCTTCACGATCCTGGCCCGGGTGCTCATGCCGATCTCCTGGCCCGCGGTCACCACGCTGGGGCTGCTCTACTTCATGTGGTCGTGGAACCAGTTCCTGCTGGTCATCGTGCTCATGCAGGATCCTGACATGCGCACGGCGCCCAGCGGCCTGGGCTTCTTCGTCGGCCAGTACTCGACGAACATCCCGCTGCTGTCGGCGGCCAGCCTCATCGTCATCGGGCCGATCGTCGTGCTCTACCTGATCTTCCAGCGGAACTTCGTCAGCGGCATCACGCAGGGCGCGATCAAGGGCTGACGGTTCCGCGTACCGCCCAGGCCCGGGCGGTCAGCGCGATGCTGCCGTCCGGCTCCTCGGCCAGCCGGGTGGCCAGCAGCTCGCGCAGCGAGCGGCGCTGGCGATCGGTCAGCGACGCCACGTACGTCGGCGCCGGCCCCTGGCCGCCCAGGAACGGCGTCCAGTAGTCGTCGAAGCTGCCGAACCGGCTCGGCACGTCGATCGGCTCGACCGCCACGTCGTCCAGGCCGGCCGCGGTCCACAGGGCGCGCAGCGGCTCGGGGCGGCACAGCGGGAAGCGCCGTGCCTCGTCGAGTTCGGCGGCCGCCGGGTTGAGCAGCTTGGCCGCGTCCCAGAACTGGCGGATCATCGCCATGCCGCCGCCGTAGTCCCACACGTATCCGGCGACCACGCCGCCGGGGGCGGCCGAGCGGACGAACTCCGCGAGCGCGGCGCCCGGGTCCGGCACGAAGTTGATGGCCAGACCACTGACCACGGCGTCTTGGGAGCCGTCGGGCACCGGCAGCCGCTGGGCGTCGCCCGCCCGCAACTCGACCCGCGGGTCGCCGACGCGCTTGCGCGCCTCTGCCAGGAACCCGTCGGATGGATCCACGCCGGTCACGCGGGCCGGATCGGCCCCGGCGAGGATCGACTCGGTCAGCGCTCCGGTGCCGCAGCCGACGTCGAGCCACCGGCGGCCCGCCGGCACGCCCAGCCACCGCACGAAGTCGCTCGCGACGAGACGGCTCCACCGCCCGACGTAGATCTCGTATGCGTCACCAACCGCCCACACATCGTGCACAGGCCGACCATACCGGCACCGGCCGTGGCGCGGGGGCCTGAGCTGCGGGTCTTGTGGCCGCGGAGGGCGAGGCCGCGGGAGCGGCGGTCTTGCGCGCGGCGGGCGTCGCGGTAGCCCAGATCTCGGTCTTAGGTTCTGTGTATCGAAGTGGGAGGTAGGGGCACCGCGAGCGGCGCCCCTACCGGAGGTGCTCAGGCGACCGTGCAGGCGGTCCCGTTGAGGGTGAACGAGGTCGGTTTGGCGGTGTTACCGCTGTGCGTGGCTTGGAAGCCGATGCTCACCGAGGCGTTCGGCGCGATGGAACCGTTGTAGGACACGTTGCGCGCCGTCACCGCTCCGCTGTTCGGGGAGTAGGTGGCGTTCCAGCCGTTGGTGATTGTCTGTCCACTGGGGAGCGTGAACCCGAGCGTCCAGCCGTTGACCGCCGTGGTGCTGGTGTTCGCGATGGTGACGCTGGCCGTCAGGCCGGTGTTCCACGCGTTGACGGTGTAGCCGACCCGGCACGCGCCCGTGGGCGGCGGTGTCGTGGGTCCGGGCGTGGTCGGTCCGGGTGTCGTGGGGCCGGGTGTCGTGGGGCCGGGTGTCGTGGGGCCGGGTGTCGTGGGGCCCGGCGTGGTCGGTCCCGGTGTCACGGTGCCGTCGAGGCCGAAGAAGCGGATCACCTGGGCCGCGTCGACCGGCAGGTTGTGCGAGACGCCCTGCATGCTGATCGCCTCGACCGGTGCCTGGCCGCCCGTGCCGCCGTAACGGGTGCGGGTGTAGCCGGACTGCGGGGTGTCCGTGAACGACGGGGTCTGGCTGAGCCCGTGCACGTTCGTCCACTGCTTGACCTGCTCGCCGAAGTTCGGGTACCGCAGGATCTCGTCGTTGGTGCCGTGCCAGATCTGCATCCGCGGCCGCGCGCCCGTGTAGCCGGGGTACGCGTTGCGAACCAGGTCACCCCATGCCTGCGGGGTGCGGATGATGGTCCCGTTGGCGCACTCGCTGTTCCACTCCGAGCCGTTGGTGGTGGCGAAGCACGCGAACGGTACGCCCGCGAAGGAGGCGCCCGCCTTGAACACGTCCGGGTACACGCCGAGCATGACGTTGGTCATCATCGCCCCGGACGAGGTGCCGGTGGCGTAGATGCGGGCGGGGTCGGCGTTGTAGCGCTGCTGCACGTACGTGACCATCGACATGAGACCGACCGGGTCGCTGCCGCCACCGCGGCGCAGTGCCGATGCCGACGAGACGTCCCAGCACAGGCTGCTGCGGGTCACCGACGGGTAGATCACGATGAAGCCGTACCGGTCGGCCTGCTGCGCGTACTGCGTACCGGAGTAGAACGCCGGTCCCGAGCCCGAGCAGTAGTGGATGGCCAGCAGGATCGGCGGGCGGGCCTGTACCCGGTCCGGCACGTACAGGTGCATGCGCAGGTTGGTGGGGTTCGTGCCGAAGCCGGTCACCTCGACCAGCGACGCCGCCGACGCCGGTGGCGCGAACGTCACCGCCGCGAGGACGGCGATCGCCGCGGCCGCGAAAGCGGCACACAGCAGTTTCAACTTCGTTCTCATGAGGGGTGGGTCCTCCGAAACGTGACACGTGGACGGAAGTGTGATCGCGGCGGCCCGTCGCCCGACCGTATCGACGGATGTCCATCGGTATCGCACAGGATCTCAAAGGACCGGAACGATGGCAAGCAATCGTCGAAACATTTAGCTACATGGTGCCGGTAGGGTGCGGCTCTACCTGCGGAAATGCCAATGAAACGTTTCGGAGTCAGTTTTTGCGCGGCGGTGCCGTGCTCCCGCGTACGACCAGCGTGGTCGCCAGCTCGATCCGGGCCTGCTCGTGCGCGTCGCCCGCCGCGAGCGACAGCACCAGCCGGGCCGCCGCCGCGCCCATCTCGTCGAACGGCTGCCGCACCGTGGTCATCGGCGGCCCGCACCAGCGGGTGCACTCCATGTCGTCGAAGCCGATCACGCTCAGGTCGTCGGGGATCGTGAGCCCGAGCTGGCGGGCCGCCTCGTACACGCCGAGCGCCTGCAGGTCGTCGCCGCACAGGATCGCGGTCGGGCGGTCGGGCAGGCTGAGCAGCTCGCGGCCCAGCTCGAGGCCGTCTTCGAAGAAGAACCGCCCGGTGCGCACGAGGCGCTCGTCGAGCGGCACGCCAGTGGTGTCCATGACCGCGCGGGCCGCTTCCAGGCGAGCGCGGGCGCACAGGTACCGGGCCGGGCCGCTGATCACCGCGATGCGCCGATGACCCAGGTCCAAGAGGTGGCGGGTGGCAGCGACGCCACCGTTCCAGTTTGCCGCGCCGACCGACGGGGTGGTGTGCTGCGGCTCCCCGGTCGGATCGAGCGCCACCAGCGGGATCCGGCTCGCCGCGAGCAGCGCGTGCTGCTCCATCGTGAAGGCCGAGTGCACGGCGATCACCCCGACGGGACGGCGCGCCAGCAGCTGCTCGGCCCACGAGCGCCCGGCCGCCGCCCGGCCGACCACGTCGGTGAACCCGACCGCGAGCTCGTGCTCCCGAACGACCTGCTCCACACCGCGCATGATCGCGATGGCCAGGTGACCCTCGAGGCCGTAGAAGACCACCTCGATGGCGGCGGATGGTGCGATGGAGTCCGGCCGGCGGTATCCATGCTCGCGCAGCAGCGCCTCGACCTGCCGGCGGGTCTCCATCGCCACGCCGGACCGGCCGTTGAGCACCCGCGAGACGGTGGGCGCCGAGACACCCGCGAGCCGGGCGATCGCGGCGACCGTCAGCTCGCCCCGGCGCCGACCCCGTCGTGCCGCATCCGCGCCGTTCGCCGTCACGCGCGCAGTTTACGTGCCGTCGAGCGTTTCAAGGTACTGCCGGGTCAGCGCCGGAGAAGCCAGGGCCAGCCAACCGTCGACGACCGCCTCGCGGAGCTTCTCACCCTCGGCGGCACTCAGCTGGATCAATACCGCCGCGTACCCGTCGAAATGCGGGATCGTGAAGAAGCCGGCCCGGCCCTCGGCGAGCACCGCCTCCTTCTCACCGAGGTCGGCCACCCGCGTCGCGAGGATCGGCCCGCCGGGCGGCTCCTCGTCGCCATACCGCTTGATGTCGGCCTTGCTGAACGTCCGCTCCCACGCGAACACCTTGCCGCCGACCGACCAGGCGCGCTGGCCGCGCCGGTCGACCTCGGCGACCTCGGGA
Source organism: Phytohabitans aurantiacus (assembly GCF_027923225.1). Taxonomy (GTDB): domain Bacteria; phylum Actinomycetota; class Actinomycetes; order Mycobacteriales; family Micromonosporaceae; genus Phytohabitans; species Phytohabitans aurantiacus. The sequence continues at coordinate 595,855 of NZ_BSDI01000007.1, read as the reverse complement.
AGGTCCGCCGCCATCCGCGCCACGTCGTCGAGCGTCGCCATGGACGCACCCTACCCCCGCGCCCCGGTCACCGGATCCCCATCGGGCACGCCCATGACCAGGTACAGCGCGGGGAGGCCGGCGATCGCCGTCATCGTGATCGCGGCGGCCGCGAGGTGCCCGCCGACCAGCAGCGGCGTCACGAGCGCCGAGCCGACCGGCGGCGTCGCCTGCATCAGCGTGCGCAGCGCGGCGAACCCGCGGCCGTGCAGCTCGGGCGGGATGCGGCGCATCCGCAGCGACTGTGCCCACACCGTCATCGGCGCGCTCAGCGCGCCGACCGCGAAGAACCCCGCGATCACCGGCAGCTGGTGCGGCGCGGCCAGCAGCGAGAGGAACGCCGCCGCAGCGGCCGCCTGCATCAGGCCGATGGCGACGACCCGGGACCCGCGCGGCTGCCGCTGCCCCGCGAAGGTCGCGCCGACGATCTCGCCGGCGGCCAGCGCCGACAGCAGCACGCCGAGCGCCGTGGCGCCGCCGGACAGGTGGTTTCGGGCCAGCCAGGGCGCGGTCACCATGAGCATGCCCTCGGCGACGTTGAACGCCATGAACGCGAGCGTGGTGGCGACGATCACCGGGTCCCGCAGGACCGCCCGGAGCGCGCTCGTGCCGCTTGGGGCGCCGGTGCGGGTGCCGCCGTGGGTCGCCGGTGGGCGCAGCGGCCGGCGCACGCGAGCCGCCGCGACCGCGAAAACCAGAAACGACGCGCAGTCGACGAGAAGCACGTTGGCCGCGCCGACCCAGCCAACGAGCAGCCCGGCGGCGGCCGGCCCGACGACACCGGCGACGCTGAAGCTCAGCGACTCCAGCGCGTTGGCGGTGTCCAATTCGGACTCGTCGACGAGCTGGGGGATCGCGGCGGGGAAGCCGGCCAGGGGCACCATCTTGAGCAGGCCGTAGGCGGCCGCCACGAGGAACGGCAGCCACCCGGGCGTGGTGCCGAGCGCGGCGGTGAGTGGGATCGAGGCGACCGCTGCGGCGCGCAGCAGGCTGTCGGTGGCCAGCATCGCGCGCTTGTCGAACCGGTCCAGCAGCGGCCCGACGGCGACCCCGCCCAGCAGCACGGGCGCGGTGTAGCAGACGCCGAGCAGGCCGAGCCGGGCGGCGCCGTCCGGAGCCGAGAGGACCAACCACGACAGCGCCACGAACGTCATGCCGTCGCCCAATGTGGACACGATGGAACCGGTCCACAGTCGACGGAAGTCGCCGTGGCCGAGGACGCGAAGGTACTGCCGCATCTATTCGCTCTCCGCCCACAGGTGCATGGTGGCGTAGGAACGCCAGGGTCGCCATCGCTCGGCGTACCCGAGCAGGGCCTTCTTGTCTCCGGCGATGCCGAGCCGGCGCGCGGCCCGCAGCAACCGGGGGTCGTCGCCCGGGAAGGCGTCGGGGTCGCCCAGCACGCGCATGGCGATAATGGATACCGACCAGGGTGTGATGCCGGGCAGCGCGCGGAGGGCGGCGATGGTGGCCTCGCGGTCGGCGCCGCGGTCGAGCGGCAGCGAGCCGTCGTTGACGGCGCGCGCGAGCGCTCGGACGGTCGCGTCGCTGTGAGTGCGAAGCGCTGCCGCGCCGGGGATGCCGCCCTCGCGGGCGGCGAGCTCCGCGGACCGCTCGCGGCCCAGGATCGCCCGCACCGCCATCTCGAATCCGTCAGCGCAGCCGGGCACCCGCAGCCCGGGCCGGGCGCGCGCCAGCGGCCCGAGCGCGGCGTCGATGGTTTCGGGATCGGCGTCCAGGTCGAACAGCTCCCGGCAACGCTGGACCGCGGCGGTCACGTCTCGAAGGTCGTCGAGCGACAGCCGGAGCGTGGCCGCGGGCGAGTCCGGCGGGTCGGGGAACGCGACCACAACCTCGCCCGCGCCGAGCGCTCGCCGGTAGGTCCGGCCGGTGACCTCCTCGACGCCCGGCAGCGCGTCGGCCGCCAGCAGGTCAAGCATCGCTCCCGCCGCCAGCGGCGCGCGGTAGGGCAGGCGGAGCTCGAGCACCCCGCCCGCGTCCAGCACGGCCGCCGTGCGGCCACGCCGCAGGTCGCCCGGCGGGCAGCCGAAGGCCGCGCGCACGCCCTCGTTGAACTGCCGCACGCTGGCGTATCCGGCGGCGAACGCCACGTCGGCCAGCGGCAGGCCGCTCGACTCGATCAGCAGCCGCGCGGTGCGGGCGCGGCGGTGGATGGCTAGCGCCTGCGGGCCGGCGCCCACCTCGGCGACCAACTGCCGGTGCAGGTGGCGCTCGCTGACCGCCAGCCGGCGCGCCAACCCGGCGACGCCCTCGTCGTCGACCGCACCACCGGCGATCAGCCGCAGCGCCCGCGCGGCAAGATCACCACGCACATTCCACTCCGGGGACGCCGGGGCCGCGTCGGGCCGGCAGCGCCGGCATGCCCGGAACCCGGCAGACTCCGCGGCCGCCGGAAGCCCGAAGAACCGCGTGTTTTCGGGCTTGGGGGTGCGCGAGGGACAGCTGGGACGGCAGTACACCCGCGTGCTGGTCACCGCGACGACGAACCGGCCGTCGAAGCGGGCGTCGCGGCTCGCCATCGCGAGGTAAGCCGTCTCGAAGTCGAACACCCGCACATCATGCGGCGCCCGACCGACATGTTCTGGCGGTGATCGGACGAGGCGGTGCGTCAAGGCCTGTTTCATAAGGGTCGGCCGGCGCCGCCGGTCGTCGTCTGGGTCCGCCGCAGGCCGGCCACGCCCTTATGAACAGGCCTTAGTCGAGGCTGGCTTTGAAGCGCGCCACATAGCGGCGCTGCCATGGGGTCTCGACGGCGCCGTGGTGGTAGTGGCGGCGGACGTAAGCGACGGCCTCCGCGGGCGGGACGCCGTCGAGGATCGCGAGGCACGCCAGGGCGGTGCCGGTGCGGCCACGGCCGCCGCCGCAGGCAAGCTCCACACGTTCGGTCGCGGTCCGCTGCCACGCTTCATCGAGTACGCCGCGCGCGTCACCGCGATCGCTGGGCAACCAGAAGTCGGGCCAGCGCAGCCAGCGACTCTCCCAGTCCACTGTGGGCGGTGGCTTGCCGAGCAGGTACACGCCGAAGGTGGGCGTCTGGCCGGACGGCAGCGGATAGCGCAGGCCGCGCCCGCGTACCAGCCGCCCGGATGGCAGCCGCAGCACCCCGGCGGCGCCCTCGTCCCACATGTCCGTCATGGCGCGGGGACCGGCAGGGCCGGTGCCGGTGCCGGTGCCGGGGCGGCACGCATCGTGAAGACCGCGCCGAAGACGAGGCCGGGCAGCACACCCAGAAGGGTGAAGAGCAGATCGGTGTCCGCGCTGTTGATCGCCGGGCTCCCGGCGAGCGCGGTGAGAGCCGCCGCTACCGGCACCACGAAGCCGGTAACGAGCACCGTGGACATGAGCAGCAGCGGGTATCCCAGCAGCGTCCCGGCCGCCAGCACGGCGTACGCCAGCAGGCCGCGCCCCGCGGGTCTCGGCCACGCCGTCACCGCTACGCCGCTGAGCAGCGCGGCGCTGACCAGGACAGCCACCAGCAGGCGGTCCGACTGCGGCGGCATCGCGCGCAGCACGACCACGCCGGCGACACCGACCGCGGCGGTGGCGAGGGCGACCCGGAACCGGATCGCGCCGACCGCTGGCGCGGCGGCCAGCGCGCAGGCGGCGGCGACCATCGCGAGCAACACACCCGCCACCAGCGCGGACGGGGTGAGGCTAGGCTCGGTGTCGGTCGGTGACTCCAGCGCACCGGCGAGCGCGGCCGTCGCGGCGGCGACCGAGGCTGCCACCAGAAGCGCGTGCCGGCCAGCCTTGATCGGGGCGCGCGTGCCCGTGTACATCGCGGCCGACAGCAGCCCGCCCGTGACCACGGCGAGCGCGGCGGCGGCCGCCCAACCGGAGACGCCGAGGCGATCCAGCCAGACGTCAGCGGCCAGCCACGCACCGCTGCCGAGCAGGGCCAGCCGGGTGCGCAGCCGCTCGCCGCGAAACACCAAGATCACCGCCGCGACCGCCGCAACGACGGCCATCCAGCGAACGTCTCGCATCCAGTAGGCGTTGTTGCCAACGAGCTCGCCGTGCGACTCGTAGCGCGGCTGCAGCACCGCCAGCCCGATCGCCCACAAAAGCGCCCCACCCCAGGCACACAAGACCCCAACCGCACGCATGCCGGAACTTTAGCCGGCCGGTCCGGTCCACCGTGTACCGCGACGCTTGTCTACGGATCTGTTTCCATGGATACTACGCAATGTTTCAGCGGATCGATTCCGCCCCATGCCCACCCGGTCCCGCCGACTGCCCAGCGGCGGGACCGGGTGCCGCGGGGCACGATGCTCCTATGATCGGACGACTGCACGGCATCGTGATCGACTGCCCAGACCCGTCGGCGCTAGCTTCGTTTTACGAGAGGCTGCTCGGCATGGTCCGCGTCCAGGACGAAGGCGACTGGGTCGTCATCGGAATCTCCGCCGACCAGCCCGGCCTAGCCTTCGCACGCGCCGCCGACTTCACGCCACCCACCTGGCCGGCACCCGAGGTCCAGCAGCAGATGCACTTCGACCTGATGGTCCCCAACCTCGATGAGGCCGAGAGTGCGGTCCTGGCCCTCGGCGCACGCCGCCTGCCAGGCGGCGCCGAAGTCTTCCGCGTCTTCGCCGACCCCGCCGGCCACCCGTTCTGCCTCTGCCTAGCGACATAACCACACATCCGCGCCCCATACCCGCCGCGCCGACGCGCCGCACGTCGTCCGCGCTGCGTGTGCACTGGCCACTCCCCGCCCGCTCCGCTCCGTCCGCCGTCCGCTCCGCCCGCTCCCGGCTCTGCGCGCTGCCCGCTCTCTGCGCGCTCCGCCGCCTTCCCTCGCGCCGTGCGACCGCGCCGCTCGCCCCCTTCCGCCGATCAAGGGCAAACGCACGTGGTTCGATCTCAAAACCGCGTGTATTCGGCCTTGATCGATGCGAACACCCTTGATCGGCGTGGCTGATCGGGCTTGCGGCCCAACCAGACGCCCGAGACCCGTCGCAGAACCAGGTCGTCGTCCGGAGGTTCGGCGTCCGCTGGTGAAACTCGTAACGGGCGGGTCTTCGATGAACGCCCGGTATCCGTGCGTCATCGCCCAACGCCACAGCATCGCCTGGTCCGCGAACGGGATGGCGACCTCGGCGAGATCCTCCTGGAGTTCCACGAACCCCACCGCCTCCAACAGGTCGGCGCAGTCGATTGGCTTGCCCATACCGCCATCCGACGACAGGTACGCGGTGAACTCCCCGAACAACGCGTCGAGCCGGCAGCAGAGCGTGGTCGGCCGGGCAGGAAGGCTGCTGCTGCGAGCACTGCCACCCGTAAGCGCGAACCGCCCATCCGCGCCAACACCCGGTACGCCTCGGCGACGCCGGCTGCGGGCTCGTCGAGGATGTGGATGACGAACGACGCCGCGACCAGGTCGAAGCTCCCGGACCGGAACGTCAGCTGTCGCACTGGGTAGTCCGCAGCGAGCCATTTTCACCGTCGCGTGGCGCTGTCACGACGCACCCGCGCTCAAGAGGCGGGCCGGTCAGCGCACCGCCTCCGGCGCCCAGGTCGAGAAAGCGACAGCCTGGGGGCGGATCCAAGGCAGCCACGATGACCGCCCCATACTCCGGGAAGAAGGGCGCCACTTCGTCGTAGTGGTCGGCGGCACGGTCGAACAGCCTGTTTACGTTCGCCGGTGGTAGATGTTGCGGCGAGGTTTGCGCTCACTATCCACATAGGGCGGTGGGATGAACTCTGGCCGGCCGTCGTCGGCCATCCGCACTTCCCACTCTCCGCGGTGGATGAGCCGATGGTGATATCCACACAACAGGACGCCGTTGTGCAGCGCGGTATCGCCGCCGTCTGTCCAGTGTCGAATGTGGTGGCCGTCGCACCATTGTGGGGGTCGATCACATCCGGGGAAGGCACATCCGCCGTCCCGTGCGACGAGTGCTCGTCGTAGTGGTCCGGTGAACAGCCGTCGTTGCTGTCCGACGTCGAGGATCTGCCCCTGCCCACCGAGCACGATTGGCAGGATGTGGGCGTCGCAGGCCAGCCGTCGCACCTGCTCGGCGGTCAACCGTTCCCCGCTGTCGAGCTGCCCGACGCCCAGTTCTTTACGCACGACGTCGTATGGCACGGTGACCGCGACCTGTGGCCGGTCTCCGCCGTTGTCCGGCAGCTGTTCGGTGTGTAGCGCTAGCCGGCATACCTCGACGAGTGCGTCGGCGCGGCGTTGGGCGGGTGTGCGTTCGAGGTCGGGTTTGCACAGCGGGTCGAGGGCGGCGTTGACGATCGCTGCGGCCTCAGCGTCGAGCCAGCCGGTGACCCGGTAGCGGCCGTCGCCGTTGTTGGTCAGCGTGAACGCCCGTGTCCGTTGGGCGCGTTTCTCGTCGCGTTCGGCGGCGCGCCGGTCGGCTTCGTCGGCCACTTCTGGTGCCACATGTGCCAGGATCCGTTCCGCGGCTTTGCGGAAGGTGGCTGGCTCCCAGTCGGTGAAGTCCGCGATCAATGTTTTCTCGGCCAGGTCCACCACATCCGCCGAGTTCTCGTCGGCCAGATCGTGAACGGTCTTGGCGACGATGTGGGCCTGCTCGACGGTGACCGCCGCCGTGGATAGCGCTGCATCCAGCGTCGGCCGTTGGTCCAGTGTCTTGGCCAGGTCGACCGTGCGGCGGGCGGCATTGATGCTGACATGTAGCTGTTCGCGGAGCCAGACGGCGGTGCTGGCGGCCTCCTGCGTGATGGGCAGGTTGCGGCCGTCTATCTCGCGGATCAGGTGGAGTTTGACGGCGGTGAGCATCTGTTCGGCGTCGTGCACTGTGTGGATCGCGTCGATGAGGTCGGTGTCGGGCAGCGACCAGACCGGGGTGCCGGCGCAGTGGCCGGCGATCTCCCTGAGCTGCTCCAACATTTCCCGCACACATTGATTCTCGTACGTGTGTGCAGTGATCGTTGCCCCGCCAGCCGACACGCCGGCCGACACGCCGATACCGCAGAAATTGATCGGCCGGATATGGCTGCGGGGGCCGTCGAGGGCCAAGCCGTTGCGGCCTGGTTGGTTGTGTATCGCGCGGGGTGAGGCCGCGGGAGCAGCGGGCGTGGACCGCGGCGGACGTCGCGGGAGCCCGAGGATTGGTTCTGATCCTGAACCGGAAGCCTTACGGTGACAGTGTCAGCCAGGTGTGGCCGAGTCGGTCGAGGTTGGCGCGGCCGGCGTTGTCGGCGTCGGGTGTTTCGCGCGCCTGTGGTGCGCGTGCCGAACAGGAATCCGTCCATGATGGTGGTTGCTTCGGGGATCAGCCACGGGTGCGTGCCGAGCGCGTGGGCGAGGTCGATGCCGTGGACGGCGAGTTCGAAGACGCGGGTGTAGGGCTCAGATGGGGGAGGCTGGCCGTCGGGTTGAAGGTTCGAGCGCCGGGGGTCGACCCGAACCGGGGTGCGGTGCCGGGTGCGGAGAGGACGCAGCCGTAGGGACGTCCGACGCCCGGCGGAGGCCGCCGATCAAGGGCCTTTGCGTGGATCAAGGCCAAATGCACGCGGAAATGCGATCAAATCACGTGCATTTGCCCTTGATCGGCGGAAGCGGCGGAAGCGGCGGAAGCGGCGGGAGGGGTGGGAGGGGCCGGAGGGGTGGGAGGGGCGGCTGTTTCGGGCGTGGGGGCTTTGGCGGTCATCAGGGTTGCCTTGCCCGGGTATGCGACCGGCTCTGTGCCGCCCAGCGCCGCCACAGCTGCCATCCAACCGGATCTGGCGGCGTTGTAGGCCTGGGCGACGATGTTCCAGGTGGATGAGGCGGCGCCGGGTAGGACGTGCATGGTTGCCCGGTCGACCGCCGGGTCCCATACTCGCCGCAGTATCGCCGCCGTCGCGGTCGTCAGGTCTGACCAGCGGATCAGCAGCTCGGCACGGTCGGCTGGCGTGAGGTGGTCGGCGATCTCGGGGGTGCAGTGCACCCGGGCCACCAGCCACCAGTCCGAGGCGTCGTGGAGCCGTTCCGACAATAGCCGGGCGATCGCGTCGACCGGGCTGTTCGCGCCGAACCGGCGGCGGCGCCGCGCGGCGAGATAGGCGGCGAGGGAGCCGGCGGCCGGGTCTTGGCGGAATCGGTCGGCGGTGATGTCGGCCGCCAGCCCGGCCCGTCCGGCGAGCGGCAGGCCGCGCGAGCGTAGTTCCGTCTCTATGCGGTCGATCCGGGCGTCCACTTTGGTCAGTACTCGCCAGCCGCGATTGTACTGGCGGCGGGAAAGCTTGATGCCGCGCGCTTCGCGGTCGAGGCGCCCGAGACGGCCGTCCGCGTTGCCGGTCGCCGTCCAGAAGATGGTTTCGCCTACGCCGTACCCGATGAGCCGTAGCGCGTCAGGGTCGGTGATGGCTTCGGAGAGCTCGGCGGGGTCGCGGCGTCGCAGTGCGGCGAGCGACACCGCCGTTGGTGGATCGTCCACAGCGGACGGGTTGCCGCGCCGCGCGGCCCGCCGTAGCGCGGACTCTTCGGCCGGGGTGAAGTCCTGGCCGCTGGCGAGGATGAGCGCGACCACGTCTTCGGGGCGCAGCCGCGATTCGAGCGACGCGTAGAGCCGGTCGATGGTGCCGCTCGGATCGGACATGCGATACCTCCCAGACCGGGCCGACCGTAGGCCGGTTCCAGCCTGGGAGGCAACCGCATTTCACGGCCGCGCCGGCGGAGGCGTCAGCCCTTGCCCTTGCGCCGCTTCCACCAGTTGCGGGCACCCGCCCAGGCCACGCCGGCGAGGATCAGCGTGCCGCTGAAGATGTCGGTGGCGTCCTGCCCCGGCTTCGAGGTGCCCTTCATGAAGTTGGTGACGTTCTGGGTGGCACTGGAGGTGAGCTTTTCCCGCTCGACCCGGTAACCCTCCATCGTCTTGAACTCGATGTTGTTGTTGGTCGCATGAGTGTCCTCGGCGCTGCGGCCGCCGCGCTTCGGCGGTTTGGGCCCGCCCTTCGGGCAGGTGCACCGGTCCGGATCGCCGCCGGGATTGCCGCCGGGACCGTGGATCGGGCACGACGAGCTGTTGTGGACGAGTACGGGCGTGTTTCCGGCCACCACGTAGTACGTGTGCAGGCCCTCGACGGTGAGGTTGTGCACGCGCTGCGGCTTGCTGTACGCGTGGACGGAGGAGACCTGGACATGCGTGCCGGCGGACGTGCGCAGCATCGCGCCGACCGCCAGGTCGCCCGCGTCGACCCACTGCGCGAGGTCCGCGGCCCAGAACGGGTGCCCGTCGGTGGCGGTCACAGTGGACACCCGCCCGTCGCCGGCGTCCAGCGTGACGTCCACGAGGTCCTTGTAACCCTCGCCGACGATCAGGCGGGTCACCTTCCGCGCGGCGGTGCGGCCGGTCTTCGGGTTGGTCGCCAGTACGACGTCGCCGAGTCTCACCTCCCCGATGGGTTTGGTGGACCCGTCGGCGAGTACCACGCGGGTGTCCGCGGTGAAACTGTTACCCAGGCAGCTCGTGACGGCGGCCGCCGTGGTGGCCGCGGCGTCGGCCTTCTCCAGCGCGTTGTCGACCTTCGCGACGTTCTCCTCGAACCGCTTCATGCGTTCGGTCCAGTCGGCGAAGTCGTCCTCGTACTTGCGCATCGCGTCGGCGAACTCGTCGGCTCGCTTGAGGACACCCTTGGCCCAGTCCAGCTTCTTGCCGAACTCCTGGATCGCGTTGATGCCGCGTTCGACCGCGTTCCAGATCTTCTTGAGCTTGAATATCTTTCCCCAGGGGACGATGTTGACCAGTACCGAGAAGCATGAGCCGAGGCTCAGGTTGCCGATGCAGTCGCGGATGTCGTCGTAGCCGATGAGCTCCTTGACGATGTCGCCGGCGGCCTCGAAGAACACCTGGGCCTTCGACTTCTTCTGGGTCTTCTTGGCGTCCTCGACGTCTCGGGTGTCGGGTCCGGTCGGCTTCTTCGGTGGCGGCGGCGCGCCGGGCGACTGCTTCGGGCAGGGCCGGGGGTCCAGCGAGCAGTCCCACGCCGCCGGATTCTGGCGGTACATCTCGTACGCGCAGGACAGGTCCGAGTTGCACAGGCCGGTAGGGTCGCTGAAGGTGACCGGATTGTTGCTGGCGTAGGCGTACCCGTGCATCTGTTGCGGGGTTGCCTTGTCCATCAACGGGTCGAGGGACAGGAAGCGGCCGGTGACCGGGTCGTACTCGCGGGCGCCGAGGTGCGTGAGCCCGGTGGTCGGGTCCTTGGTGCCGCCGACGAAACCCTTGTCACCGACCCACGGGACGGTGGAGCGCTCCTCACCGAAGGGCAGGAACCGCCGGCGGGTGACCGCGAGACTGTTCGGGTCGACCGAGAGTTGCGCGGTGCCGTTGTGGTCGCCGGTGAGCCAGCGCAGCGTGCCACCGGCGCGGACCGCGATGGTCTGGCCGGCGAACCCGTAGTACCGGGTGGCCTGCACCGAACCTGACTTGAGGGTCAGCTCCATCGGGCCCAGGTACAGGGTGGTGGACGCCGGCTCGCGCCGGATCATCCGGTTGCCGTCGGCGTCGTACAGGAACGACGTGGTGCCCGCACCCTCGGCGGTCACCGAGGAGAGGCGCCCCTCCGGGTCCCACGCGAGCGTCTGGCTGGTGCCACCGATCTTCCGGGTGACGGTGTTGCCCGCCGCGTCGTACCGGTACTCGTCGAGCCTGGCACCGGATCCGCCGCTGCGCGTCATGGAGCTGAGCGTGTGCGGCCGGGCGTCGCCGGCGCCGGGTGTCGTGTACTGGCTGGTGGTGTCGGTGCCGCCGGCGGTGGTGGCGTGCCGGACCTCGCTGGTGCGGTTGCCGGCCTTGTCGTAGGCGTAGGTGTGCCAGTACGCCTGGGTGCCGCCCACGGTGGTGGACGAGGGCCCGGCGGCGCAGCTGGTGTCCGCTGTGGACGTCGTGGTCCAGGCGTCCTTGAGCCGGCGCAGGTGGTCGTACGCGAAGCACTGCACGTCGGCGGTGGCGTGCTCGGGCACGTCGGCGATCCGCGTGATGTTGCCGGCCGCGTCGTACCCGTACTTCACGCGCGCCTGCGTCTGCCCGGAAGCCTCCCGCTGCGTGATCGACTCGGTGAGGCGCCGAGTGCCGTCCTCGTACCGGTAGGTCTGCCAGAGGCGAGGGCCACCGGTCGACAGGGCGAGCTGCTCGACCTCGGAGAACTTCGTGTAGACGGTGGACTCGACGTACCCGGTGAGCCCGGTCAGCGTCGTGGGCATGCCGAGGTCGTTGTAACCGTAGGTGATGGTCTCCTCGGCGAGCCCGCCGGCGGCCGGCATCGTCACCGTGGCCGGCGAGCCGTCGGGGTTGTAGGTGTAGGAGAACAGGTACGTCTTGCCGAGCGCCCCTTCGCTGGCCGGGATCGTCACCTTGCTGGCCGTCGGCTGGTAGTCCGATGTGTACCCGGTGACCTCGGTCGTGTAGGCGTTGTCACCCTCCCACCGGGCGGCCCAGCTCAGCTCGCCCTTGGCCACGGTGTCGTACTTGTACTCGACGCGCTTGCGGCCGGTGAGCGAGCCCTCGTGCACGGCGGTGGTGCGCCCGAGCGCGTCGTACGCGTACGCGAGCGTGGCACCGCGCGAGTCCGTTGTGGACTTCAGCTGGCCGGCGTCGTCGTACGCCGCTGTGCTGGGCCCCCGATCGGGGTCCTCGACCCGCACCGCCCGCCCGCGCAGGTCGTGCTCGTACCGCCAGGTGTTGCCGGCGGGGTCGGTGACGGCGGCCAGCGCACCGCGCTTGTCGTAGGTGTAGCGGGTGGCGTCGTACGCGCCGGTCGGCTTGCCGCTGGCGTACTCGCGCAGTTCGACGGTGCGGCTCTTGGCGTCGGAGATGGTGGTGGTGGCCACACCGCCGGCCGGGGGAGTGACGTGCACCCGGTCGCCCTCGTAGGAGGTGGTGGTGCGCCTGCGCTCCGCGCCGAACGTGTAGAGCACCTCGGCGGTCAGGCGTCCAGCACCGTCGAAATAGGACCGCGTCTGTCCGGGGACGTCCGCGTCGTTGGTCGGCGCGACGAGCGTGGTGTCCGGCGGGAACTGGTTGTAGTAGGCGCCGTTGCGCTTCCACGGCTCGCCGCGGGTGTTGTAGAAGACGTCCGCGAGGATGCGACCGCCGCCGGGCGAGGGCACCTGTGTCTGGCGCAGCCGCAGGGAGCCGTCGTAGATGGAGTGGCTGGTGGTGTAGAGGCCCTTGGCGTTGATCGCCTTCGTGGTGACCACCGTCGGGGCGTTGTTGCGCACCAGGTACGAGTATTCGGCGGTCGGTGTCAGGGACGTGGCCCGTCCCGGGTGCCACACCTTGCGCTGCCGCCCGAGCGGGTCGTACTCGAACGTCGCCACCTGGCTGTTGGAGTCGATGGTGCGGGTGGGCAGGCCGCTCGGGTTGACCTCGACGATGCTGACGTGGCCGAGCGGGTTGGTGGTGGCCACCTTGGTCAGCGGGCCGCCGGTGCGCGGCGTGAACTCGATGGTCGTCTTGTTGCCGTCGGCGTCGTACGTCTCGGTGGCTCGGCCGTACTCGTCGTGTACGACGCGGTTCACGGTGGCGTACCGGGTGCCGGTGGCGGTCTGCTCGGCCAGCTCCTCGACCTTCGTCGGGTTGCCAGCGCCGGGCACGGCCCCGAGCGTGCTGCTGCCGTCGTAGTACGTGCGGGCCTGGGAGAGCAGGTCGTCGGGGAGCGACACGGGCTGACCGCACGCCTTGGTGACGGTCTTCACCTCGCTGGCAAGGTTGAGCAGCCAGCGTCCCGTGTCCCGGGCGTACTGGAACGTCGAGCACTGGTCGTCGTCCGCTGTGGACATGTCGCCGAGGTCGTTGACGCTGGTGACGATGCCGTGGCCGTCGAACGACTTCTCGACCCGCTGCCGCCGCCAGCCGCCCGACACCTGGGCGTAGGTGTTGACGGCACCGGTGTCGAGCATGGTGGCGTGGTGGGTGCCCCACGGCCGCACCCGGGTCGCGGTGGGCGCGCTCATCCAAGGGTCGTTGATGGTGCGGGACAGCGCCGCGCCGCCGTCGCTGGCGTACCCGATGCTCTCCCGCACGACGCCGGCGAGCCGGTCGTGGTCCTCGACCCGGCCGCCCTGCGAGTCGGTGACCCAGACGTCCCGGCGGGTGCCGTTCGCGAGCTTGTCGTCGTCCATGCCGCGGAAGTACAGGGCCTCGCTGAGGACCCGGTTGTCCGGTGCCCAACCGGCCCGGGTGCGCACCCGCGAGTACCCGCGCCACTGGCCCCAGGACTTCTGCTCGGCGTTGACGAGCCCGTCCTCGTCGTCGTAGTGCCACGCGGGATCGCCCACGTACTCGTACGAGGTGACCGCGTCGGGCGCGCCGGTCACGTAGTCGCGCTGGGTCACCTGGGTGACGACGTACTTGTGGAACCAGTCGAGCATCTCCGGCACGCCCTCGGACGCCCACCGCACCGGCTGGCAGCGCCGGGTGTTGGTGTCCGGTGACGCCGGCATCGGCCCGTCGCGCTCGCAGTCGCGTGCCGAGTAGGTGACCGCGATCCCGGCGCCGGTCTCGTTGTGGATGGCCGCGATCCGTTGCCGGTACAGGGGATCCAGGCCCTCGATGCCGTCCACGCGGTTCGACAGGCCGATCGGGTCGAAGTTGATCTCCGGCATGCTGAGCGTGCCGCCCGCGTGACCGGTGTGCACGATGGACTCCAGCCACAGCGCGGCCGACGAGCTGTCACCCGGGTCGGGGAACGTGTGGTTGAGCGTCCACGAGTCCAGGTCGGTGTGGGCGCTGCCGTTCCAGGTCTGTGTGGCGATGCGGGCCAGACGCTTGATGGTCCAGAACGTCGGGGAGGTGCGGTCGGGGCAGGTGGTGCCGTCGCAGCGCTTGTCCCACGGCACGTCCGGCCAGCGTGCCGGCACGGCCGGGTCGCACACGGTGCCGGGTATGCACCGGTCGGCGAGCGTGAACAGCACCCGAGCCGGTGCCGGCGCGTAGGCGGCGCCCGCGCGCAGGCCGTACTCGACGCGGATCAGGTGACCGGCGCGCACGTATGGGGTGGCCGCCTCGTTGAGGTTGCGCCCGTAGTGGTTCTGCTGGGTGTCGTAGTAGTACGTCACCACGTTGCCGGACGGGTCGACGGCGTAGTCCAGGTTCCAGCGGTACGCCTGCTGGCACCACGACGCCGCGAACGTGGCCTTGTGGCACGGCTCGCCCGCGTGGTTGCCGTACACCGGCACCGTCCACGTCGACTTCGTCTCCGGCTGGCCCGAAACCCAGCCCGGCAACTGGTTCAGCCCGAAGAAGAACTGGGCGCCGTTGGTGGTCGTCACCTTCCAGTGCTCGCCGTTGTCGTCGCCGTTGGGCGCACCCGGCAGCAGCTCGATCCGCGAGCCGTCGTCGTTCTTCGGCCGCCACACGCCGGTGGCGTCGTCCTTGATGAGCTCGCTGCCGGAGCCGAACAGCGACATGGTGGCGTTCTCGGTGCCCCAGCACTGGTCGCCGGTCTTCGGGTTGTTCGCGCCCGGCACGTCGTCCACGCAGGACTTGTAACGGCGTTCGATGTATCCGGAGGCCAGGTCGAAGCCCTCGCCGACCCAGGACGGCTGGTTGTTCGTCGAGGCGGTGCGCCCGTCGACGCCGCCGGAGGAGTAGCCGAGCCCGAGCGATGGCGTGGTGCCGCCCACCGCCGGCGGCAGGCGCAGCGGATACGACCAGGAGAAGTCGCCGGACGAGCCGCCGGCGCTCCACGTCGCCGATGGCGAGAGCGTGGTGGCGGCGAAGCTTCCGTTCGGGCCCGAGGGGCTGGCGAGTGCCGCGACGAGCGTGCTGCCGCTGGCGGCGCTGCGGGCGAGAGCGCCCTTGGGGGCGCCGGGCAGGTCGACCTCCGCGCTCAGCCGGCCGGTACGCGCGTCGTTGCGGGTCTTCAACGGCTTTGGCGCGCACGCGGGGGCCTGCGGCGTCGTCAGCGCGCACTCCGGGAGTACCGCCAGGTGCAGCCGGGAGGCCCAGTCACCGCCGTACGCGTGCCGGAAGCCCGCGTAGTCCAGGTCGACGGCCACCTTCCCACCGGCCATGCCGCCGTCGGCGCGGGCGAGGCGCATCAGCGTACCGTCCACCTTGGCCTTGACGGCGGTGGCGCGGTCGTACACCTGCACGCGCACCCTGCCGGGCGTGGAGCGTGCCGCGCGGGCTGTGGCGAGCCGCACGGCCTTGGTGGCGGCGGCTCCGGGCGCGACCTCCACAGTGGCCGGTGCCGGCCAGGTGACCGCGGGCGTGCCGGTGATGACCTCGGTGGTGTCGGCCGGCCGGCTGCTGCCGGTGTGCGCCTTCACCGCGACGGGCTTCTCCGCCCTGACACCGTCCGGCCGGTATGCCCGGTCCGCGGGTTCGGCCGATGCCGGTCCCGCGTTGAGGAGTCCCGCCGCCATCACCGCGCAGAGAAGCTGTATGCCAAGACGTCTGCCGCTCACCGCGTCCCCCTAGCAACCCTCGAGCCCGCTGGCGCGGGCGTCGGTACGGTAGACACGGCCGCTGCCTATCCGAGCCGTGATTGCGTATTCACGCTGCGGTAACACGCAGAAAATGGGGACAGGAACGGCAAAGGGCCCGAGTGCCGGTTGCCCCGCCGGATCGCCTGCTCATAGCGTCCGCGCGCTGGCTGGATGCGGTGTGCACTCCGGCGGCGCGCACCTTGGGGGTACCCGATGAAGCTACGCGCGGCGTTGGCCATCGCGCTCGTCGTGGCCGGTCTCGGCGGGCCAGACACGAAAAGCCAGCCGGACTTGAAGAAAGAGCCGGCTGCCCTCCTCGACGAGCCCGCCGCGGCCGCCAAGGCCCGCGCCGAGCGGCGTGCCGTCGAGGTGTCCACATTGACCACCGAGACCCGCCAGGTGCGCGCGAACCCCAACGGCACCTTCACGATGGAGCAGCACGCCGTGCCGGTGCGGATCCGACGTGGCGGCGGGTGGGTGCCGGTCGACACCACGCTGCGCCGCGCCCCGAACGGCACGGTGGCGCCTATCGCGTCGCCGCTGGCGGTCACGTTCTCCGCCGGGGGAGAGGGCACGCCGCTGCTCACCCTGCGACAGGGCGGTGCCTCGCTGGCGCTGACCTGGCCCGGCCGGCTGCCCGAGCCGGTGCTCGACGGCCACACGGCCACGTACCCCGACGTGCTGCCCGGCGTCGACCTCCAGGTCAAGGCGGAAGCCGACAGCGTGTACCACGCGCTGGTCGTGAAGAACCGGGAGGCCGGCGCCAACCCGGCACTGCACACCGTCTCCTTTGGACTGACCGGCACCGGGGTCACGTTCGCCACCGACAAGGGCGGCGTCACCCGCGCCACCGACGCGAGCGGCAAGGTGCTGTTCACCGGCGGCTCCCCCTACATGTGGGACTCTCACCCGGAGGGCGGACCGGGGCGTAAGCGCGTCGCGGTGCCGATGACCATCGCCAAGGAAAAGCTGACACTCAAGCCGGACCGCGGGCTGCTCGCCGCGAAGGACACCCGGTACCCGGTCTACATCGATCCACCGTGGACCGGCGGCAACCTCGCCTGGACGATGATCGAGGGCAACCACTGGCCCGGCCAGTCCTACTGGGCGTACGGGCGCGACGAGGGTGCCAAGTCCGGCCACGTCTACGACTCGTACCTCGGCAAGTACGTCAAGTACCGGGCCATGTTCCGCGTCGACACGCACGCGCTGTACGGCAAGAACGTCACCAAGGCGACCTTCCAGATCTGGGAGACCCGGGCCTCCTCCTGTGACACCAGTGGCGACCGCGGCGCCGTCGAGCTGCGCGTGATCCCGCCCTTCGACGCCGGCACCACGTGGAGCAACTCGCACACCTGGTTCGACGGCGGCTACACCGACCGGCGCAACTGGGCCAAGGGCTACAACTCCAACTGCCCGGCCGGCGCCATCGAGTTCAACGCGCTCTCCGCCGCGCAGTCGGCCGCGGCCGGCGGCTGGCCCAACACCCACTTCGGCATCAAGGCTGGAAACGAGGGCGACACCACCTACTCGTGGAAGCGGTTCGACCCCAACCCGGTGCTCATCACCGAGTACAACAGCTACCCGAACCCGGCCTACAACCTGGCGACCGAGCCGAACATGCCGTGCGTGCGCGGCGCCGGCCGGCCCGTCATCAACACCCGCACGCCCACGCTGCGCGCCAACCTGTCGGACCCGGACGGCACCAACGTGTTCGGCCGCTTCGAGTGGTGGGCGCAGAACGGCGCCGGCCCGATCATCCACCACCAGACCGGCTGGGGCCCGAACGGTACGCAGGCGTCGGTGAAGACCTGGGACATCAAGGCGGACGGCGGGTACAAGTGGCGGGTACTCGCCGACGACGGCACGAACACCGGGCCGTGGAGCGAGTACTGCGAGTTCGAAGTGGACACCGTGCCACCGGCGATCGCACCGGTGATCACCGGCGCGGGCCTGCCCGGCGAGGCGGACTGCTGCGTGCCGGTGGGCACCAAGGTGGACGTGACGTTCGAACCCAACGGTGAGCCCGGTGTCGCCGGGTACTACTGGGGCTGGGACGCCAACACCACCAACTACGTGAAGGCCGACGCGGCCGGCAAGGCGACCGTGCCCATCACCGTGTGGCAGGACGGGCCCGCCGAGAGCAACCGCCTCTTCGTGCGTAGCGTCGACCGGGCCGGCAACCGGTACCCGGGCACGCCCACGTCGCGTTCCTTCGGCACCAGCCGCTCCACCGTCACGCCCAAGAAGGTGCGCGGCGACGTCGACGGCGACGGGCGCGCCGACGCGGTCAGCGTGGAGGATCTCGGGTACGGCGAGACCGGCTTCTCCATCAGCCAGGCGCGAGCCAACGGTGTGTTCTACCGTTCGTCGCTGACCCACCGCACCGGGCAGAACAGCGCCTGGGCCGTCAACAAGATCCGATCCGCCCGCGGCGACTTCAACGGCGACGGGCTCGACGACATCGCGGTGCTGCGCAACGAAGGGAACGCGCGGGGGACACTGTGGATATTCCCGTCCTACGGCACCGGGTACTGCACCATCAACACCCCGCGCTGGGACAGCGGCGAGTGGAACTGGGACGTGGCACGGAGCCTGAGCCTGCACGGCGCCGACGTCAACGGCGACGGCAAAGACGACCTGACCGCCATCTACGACTACGGCGGCGCGAAGTACAACATCTTCACGTGGTTCTCGAACACGACCGGCGCCGGCACGGGCATTCCCGCGCCGCACTGCCAGGCGGTGACCCGCAACGGCACGACGGTCTCCGACCCCGGCAAAATCACCATGGCCGGCGCCCAGCTCACCCACGACCACCCGGCGGGCTGGGCGGACGCCAACAAGATCAAGATGGTGATGGGTGACTTCAACGGCGACAACAAGGACGACGTCGCCCACTTCTACGACTACGGCGACTGCCAGACCCGGATGTGGGTCGCCATGTCGGACGGCAGCCGCATCGGCGACTTCGCGGAGCGCTTCGACAGCGGCAAGTGGAACTGGTGCTCGCACGCCGGAGACTTCGTCAGCGGCGACTTCACCGGTGACGGCAAGGACGACGTGGCCAACCTGCACATGTACGCCGGTGGCGAGTACCGGCTGTGGGTGTTCCCGTCGACCGGCCCGTCGTTCGGCGGGCCGCAGATGTGGTGGTACAAGGCGGGTGGCTGGGCCGACCTCGGACGGATGCGACTGTTCGGGGCGGACACCAACCTGGACGGTCGCGCCGACGTGTACCACTTCTACGACGCGCCGGACGCGGGCGCTCAGATGCGCGTGCACCAGTCGGTCGGCACCACGTTCGTCGAGGCGGGCGCCGGATCGGTACGCGTCACCGACCTGACCACGCTCGCCGACGGCGCCACCGTGTGGGCCACCGACAGCCGGGTCGTGTACAAGATGGCCGGTGGCGCCCCGCTGCCGCTCGGCCCGTGCTCGCTGGGACTGTGCGGCGCGCCCACCGCCACGTACCAGTCCTCTGTCGACGCCGCGCCGAAGGCGCCGCGTCACGGCACGCTGCTCAGGGCCCGCGAGTACGCCAACGAGACCCTGTACGAGGTGGTGGACGGGCAGATCGACCACCGCGGCCAGTGCCCCGGCACCGATGGGTGCGACCGGGCGATCGACGTGCACCAGGCGTCGGTGGAGCCGCTGGCCACCCCGGTCAGCAACCGAGGGCCGGCGTACGGGCAGCTGACCCGGTTCGTCAACGGTGCCGGCGAGCACCTCACCACCAACGGGACGGTGTGGTCCGGGTACCGGCCGCAGCAGCCGCTCGGGCACCTTCCGATGGCCTTCGAGACGGGGACGACGGCGCTGTACCAGTGCATCGACGGCTCCGACGTGTTCAGCTCGACGGCGGCCGACTGCGAGGGCAAGACGAAGATGACCACGCTCGGCTGGATCTACAAGGAACCACCGGCCGGGCAGGTGACCGCTCCGCTGTACCGGTGCGAGGAGGCGTCCGGCGAGCGCTTCGACTCCCTCGACGCGGCCTGCGAGGGCAAGACGGTGGAACTGCTGCTCGGCCACGTGCAGCCGTACGCCGGCCTGACCTGGTACCAGAAGGCTTACGGGAACTGGGAGAGCTGGACCACGACGCTGTCGCCGCCGTCCGAGTACCGTCCACAGTGGCCGCTCGGTCAGGTGTCGCTCGTCGAGCAGCCCGGCACCGTGCCCCTGTACTCCTGCCTCGACGGCACCGACGAGTTCAACTCGCTGGACGCCGCCTGCGAAGGCAAGCAGCGGGTGGCCCGGCTCGGGTGGATCTGGCAGGCCCAACCCGAGGGCCTCGTCACGGTGGCCGTCTACCGGTGCCGGTACACCTCCAGTGGTGACCGGTACACAGGTCACCACTGCGACGGACAGGAAGCTATCGACGGCGGTCCGGTCGGATATCTGCTGTCCCGTGCCCCGCTGGCCCGCACCATTCGCGGCATGGACCACCGCGGCAGCAGCGGAGCGTTGCCGTCCGGTTACCGGATGGAGGGCGTGTTCGGATACCTGTCGTTCACCAACGAGCCGAACACGCGCATCCTCATGAGCTGCCAGCTGAACTGGGACGAGTTCCTGTCGCTCGACCCGAACTGCGAGGGCCAGAAGGTGCTCCGGCCGCTCGGCTGGATCTGGACGCAGCCGCCGGCGGGCGTGCCGTCGCGGGCGATCTACCGCTGCCTGATCCTCAGCTCAGGCGAGCACTTCCCGTCGGTGATGAACGACTGCGAGGGCGAGGGGATCCGCAACGAGGGGCTTCAGGGGTACGTCCGCACCCGCCTGTGAGGGCGATGAGAGGTCCGTGAAAGGAATCTGTAAGCGGTCTCTGCGATCCTCGGGTCAGCTTCGGCGCTTGGGGGTGCAGTGGCGGTCATGATGCGGGCTCCGGCGGCTGTCTCGCTGGTCAGGTACGGGTTTTCGGTCGAGGCGGACCGGGTGTACCGCGGTCTGTTGCGGCGCGGACGGGGGCGCGTCGCGGCGGTCGCGGCTGACCTGGGCATGCCGGTCGCGCAGGTCGGCGAGGCGCTGGCGGAGCTGGCCTACCGGGGGGCGGTCGCGCCGCCGGACGCCGGCCAGCCCGGCTGGCGGGCTGAGCCGCCGGACAGGCTGCTTGCCCTGCTGAATGACCGCGAGGGGCAGCACCCCGCCCGGCGCCCGGCACCGCCGGGCGCCGGGGCGCCGAGGTTCACGCCGCGGGAGCGGGCCCTGATCTCGTTCCTGACGGCCGGGCACTCCGACGCCGGCGCGGCGCGCGGGCTCGGCGTGAGCCCGCGCACCGTCTCGTCGATGTTGCGGGTCCTGATGGACCGGTTGGGTGTGGGCAACCGGTTCCAGCTGGGCGTGGCGGTGGGCCGCCTGACCGGCGGCCCACCCACCCACTCCTAGCGGATCGCGGTCAGGTCCAGCACCATCATCGTCTTGTCATCCGGCAGCCAGATCTGCACCGGCGGCTCGGAGTCCGAGTTGATCACTGCGTTCACGACAGTTATCCGGCCCGCGGGCTTGGGCGTCGTGTACCGCGCGGCGCGTCCGGTCGTCCGGTCCCAGATCATCCCCCCACGCCAGTCCGGCAGGCCGAGTGTGCCGACCGCCAGCCGGCCACCCATCCGTTGCTCCAGGCTGCCGCCGTATCCCAGCTCGGTGTACCCGGTGCCGTCGAGGTTCTGGAGCACGACCCCGCCGGACCCGTCGCCGGAGCACCACGTTGGCCCGCACCGCAGGAACTGGACCTTGTCGTTCGCGGACCACCGCCGTCGCTCGCCCGTGACCACGTTGAGCATTTCACCGCTGGTCTTCGGGTAGAGCCCGGTGGCGATCCGCTGCGAGGTGACCCAGGGCTCGACCTGCGCCAGCGTGAAGCCCTTGGTGCCGGGGACGTCGCGCACCCCGCCGCCATCCAGCGATACCGTTCGGATCACGCTGGAGATGCCGCCGGGCGCGCTCGGGTCGGAGAGCTGCTTCTCCCAGGCGATGCCGTTGCCCGCGACCATGAAACGGGGTCCCACGCCCTCGGCCATGGACACCAGCCGGACCGGCGTGCCGCCTCGCAGCGGCGCCGTCCACGCCTCGCTCACCCCCTTGTTGTTCCGGAAGCCGCTGACGAACCACACGGCACGGTCGCCGATCGCCCGGGCCATACGCGTTCCGGGCCTGGCGAGCCCGTCGAACGGCGCGGCGGTGGCCAGTGCGGTCACGGTGCCGGCCCGCTGGTCATACACCGACGGCGCCACCGTGTCCTCCCCCGTCAGCACCAGGTACCTGCCGTCGCCGAGCACCTGCGCGACGGTGTACGCGGAGCCGTCCGGCAGCGTCGCCGGCAGCCGGTGCACGGCGCGCGGCCACACCTTTTCCGGGCTGGCCAGGTTGGCGAAGTCCGGGATCCGGTCCGGCGACGCCACCGAGCCGACCCGATGGTCCACAGTGGGCACGGCCAGCCGTACGGTTGCCACCGACCCAGCCGCGGCGACCGCCACCGCACAGGCCGCCGCCACGACCGCGTGCCTGTTCCGGCGGCGCCGCTGCCGGCCGCGCACCGCCTCCACCGGGTCGTACCCGGGCACCGGTGCCGCCTCGGCAGCGTCGGTGAGGACACTGGCCAGCCGGTCCTCCAGATGCGTACTCATGATTGCCTCCCGATCGCGTGCTCCGTGCGGCCTGACCAGCTCGCACGCAGTTTGTCCAGTCCACGGGAGGCTTGGCTGCGCACCGTGCCGCGCGAGATGCCCAGCAGGGTGGCGATCTCGTCGTCGGTGCGGTTCTCGTAGTACCGCAGCACCAGCACCGCCCGCTGCCGTCTCGGCAGCGTGGCCAGCGCTCGCCACAGCCCGGTGTCGCCCTCGACCGCCGTGAACGCGCCGTCGGCGTACCCGAACTCCGGCACCTCACCGACCAACCGTTCCCGGCGTCGTCGCCGCCACCAGCTGATGTGCAGCCGGGCCATGGTCGTGCGGACGTACCGCTCCGGATCGTCCCGCCGTTGCACGCGCGTCCACGCCGAGCCCAGCCGGGCCAGCGCCTCCTGCGCGAGATCGGCCGCGTCGTGCGGGTTGCCGCTCAGCACGTATCCGTACCGCACCAGCGCCGCCCAACGCGCCCGGACGAAGTCCTCAAAGCGCCCGTCCGCCCCGTTCATGGCCACCTCCACGAACACTGGACGCGCCGGTGCGGCGAACTGTTGCACGCCGTCAGTCGACGGGACGCAAAACCAGCGGCAGGGGTTCGGAGTCGAGCTGGGCGGCCAGCGCCATCGCGCTGTCACGGGTGAACGAGCCGCTGATCTGGGTGCTGCCGGTGAGCACGTCGAGCACTTCGGGTGCGGAGATCACGGCATCGTCGAGCACGATCGCGATCTGGTTGTTGCCCTGGCCGGCGGTGAACGCCTCCCTGGTCAGGTCGGTCCACCGCTGCTGGCCGGGTCCGGTGAAGTTGATCATAATGATCCACTCGCCGGTGGACTTGTCGAGGGTCGCCTCGGCGCCGTCGATGTCTTCGGCGCTGACCTTGGCGACGTCCAGCAGGTGCTTCGTCGGCTGCTCGGCGAGGGCGCACGCGACGAGCTGGTCGGTGGCGGCGGTCGAGCCGGCCGGCCGGGCGGCCAGCTGGGGACAGGTGACGGTCGGCACCGCGTACTGCATGGCCGGCGGGAGGGCCGCCACCTGCGCCGGCGTCAGGCTGGCGAAGGGCGCGAGCGCCGCCGTGGTCGCCGGATCGAGCGTGCCGGGCGCCGCGATCCCTTGGGCGATCTGGTACGCGCTGCCGAGTCGCGCGGCAACCTCCTCGCGACTGGGCACCGGGCCGGTGTCCGGCCGCACCGCCGGCGCGCCGCCCGTCGACTGGTCGGGCACCGTGCCGAGCACCCGGCGCACGCGCAGGTCACCGGTGCCGGCCAGGGACCGCAGCACATCTTCCTTGCCCGTGCCGTCGACCGTGAGCACCAGCCGGCGGTCGCCGTCGATCTCCACCGACCGCCGGTCGAACTCGGCCGCCTCGATCCGGTCGGCCAGCACGTCGCGGGTGCGCTCGAGCGCGTCCCGGTCGGGTGCGCCGCCTCCGGCGGTCACCGCCTCGACGGTGAGCGTGGTGTTACCCGGATCACCCAGGTCGAAGATCCGGTCGCGGAACACGAACCCCACGATGCCGCACGTCACCACCGTGACCAGGACGGCCGCGCCCAACGCGCCGAGCACGATCAGGAGGTTGCGACTGTTGGCCGAGGGCGGCGGCTGCTGCGGGGATGGCGGCGGTTGCGGCAATTCGGACACGCGCCGAGTCTAGGCACCGGTGTCCACCGCTAGTGTTGATCTCCATGAGGTTCGCCGTCAGCTACAGCACGCCCCTCCACGGAGTCGACCCCGACCGCATGGTCGAGTTCGCCCGGCACGCGGAGGAATGCGGCTTCGAAGCGCTGTACATGCCCGAGCACATCGCGCTGTACCCGGGCGCGACCATCGGCGGTTGGGAGATGCCGCCGACGCTGCCGTACGGCGACCCGCTCGACTGCCTCGCCTTCGTGGCGGCCGCCACCAACCGCATCCTGCTCGGCACCGGCGTGCTCCTGCTGCCGTACCACCACCCGGTGATCCTCGCCAAGCGCCTCGCCACCATCGACGTACTGTCCAAGGGCCGGATGCGGCTGCTCACCGTCGGGGTCGGCGCGCTGCCCGGCGAGGCGCGGGCCGCCGGGGTCGACTTCACCACCCGCGGCCGCCGCACTGACGAGGCGATCGACGTGTTGCGCCTGATCTGGGCCGGCGACGAGGAAGGCGTCAGCTTCCACGGCGAGTTCTTCGACTTCGAGCGGCTGGTCAGCTTCCCCAAGCCGTACCAGGCCAGCACCCTGCCGATCCACATTGGAGGATCGAGCCGGGCGGCGGCGCGCCGGGCCGGGCGCCGCGGTGACGGGTACTTCCCCGGTGGGATGCCCCCGCACGAGTACGCGATCCAGCGCGACCTGGCCCGCACGACCGCCGCCGAGGCCGGTCGTGACCCGGACGCGTTGGAGCACACGCGATTCGGGTCGGCGGAGATGACGAAGGACCGCGTCGAGGCGTACGCCGCCCAGGGCGTCACCCGGATAGTGGTGAACGCCGGCTCGACCGACGACCTGTCCGAGTTCGCCGAGCGGCTATCGCTTTCGTAGCGCGAAGACTCCCCAGCCGAGCAGCGACCGCCGGTACCGGACGTGGCGCAGCGGATCGGCGACCAGCTCGGCGCGTACCTCGCCGGCCAGCTCGTCGTCGGGGTTCGCGTCCAGCCAGGTGCGCATGTTGAACCACTGCGCGGCGGCGTACCGGTCCCAGCTGTCTTCGTCGGCGAGCACCATCTCGACCAGGTGGTACCCCATCCCGTGCACCTGCTCGACGAGGCCGGCCAGCGACGAGAAGTCGTCCCGCGAGGTGGCGTGGCACGCCTCGACGGCCTCCTGGCTGGGCGGTTCGGCCCGCCAGTAGGGCTCGCCGATGAGGATCGTGCCGCCCGGGCGCACGCTGCGTTCGAGCAGCGCCACCGTGCCGGCGACGCCGCCGCCGATCCAGGTCGCCCCGATGCAGGCGGCGACGTCGACCGGTTGCTCGGACACGTACGAGCCGGCGTCGCCGTGGACGAAGGTGACCCGGTCGGCGACGCCGAGCTCAGCCGCGCGGTCGCGGGCCGCGGCCAGGAACACCGTGCTGATGTCGACGCCCGTGCCGGTGGTGCCGTGGTCGCGGGCCCAGGTGCACAGCAGCTCGCCCTTGCCGCAGGCGAGATCGAGCAGCGCGGCGCCGGGCCGCAGCCCGATCGCGGCACCCAGGGTGGCCAGCTTCTCCGGCGTGAACGGGTTGAGTACCCGGTGAGTGCTCTCCCGGATCGTGAAGATTCGTGGCAGGTCCAAGACGGCGACGTTACGAGCGGCCGCGCCCGCCAGCAAGCGATTTTCCGGTCCTGTTCCATGACACACGTTCCATGACACACGTCATATCGTTCCGATCGTCTATCTGACATATGGTCTGTTTGACAACACATTTTCGGAGGTGTTCGATGGTCGAGTTCGGGGCGTTCATCACTCCCACGAACGCGGCGCCGCAGGTGCCCGTGGCGCTCGCGCGCCGCGCCGACGAGCTCGGCCTCGACCTCGTCACCTTCCAGGACCACCCGTACCAGCCGGCCTTCCTCGACACCTGGACGCTGATGTCCTGGGTCGCCGGCCAGACCGAGCGGGTCCGCCTCGCCGGCAACGTCCTCAACGTCCCGCTGCGCAACCCCGCCGTGCTCGCCCGCGCCGCCACCAGCCTCGACCTGCTCTCCGGCGGGCGGCTGGAGCTGGCCCTGGGCGCCGGCGCGTTCTGGGACGCGATCGAGGCGATGGGTGGCCGGCGGCTCGCGCCAGGGCAGGCGGTCGACGCGCTCAGCGAGGCGATCGACGTCATCCGGGGCGTCTTCGAGGACGGCACGCCACCGGCGCACGACATCCCGATCTGGCTCGGCGCGCGCCGCCGCCGGATGCTCCGGCTGATCGGCCAGAAGGCGGACGGCTGGCTTGTCACCCTCGGCTACCTCGACCCGGGCGAGCTGCGTGCCGGCAACAAGATAATCGACGAGGCGGCGGTCGAGGCGGGCCGCGACCCGGCCGAGATCCGCCGGCTGGTCAACATCTCCGGGCGCTTCGCCGACCGTCGCGGCGGCTTCCTCGACGGCCCGCCCGAGCAGTGGGTCGAAGACCTGCTCCCACTGGCCACTGAGGACAGTGTCGGCACGTTCATCCTCATGACGGATGACGCCGGCACCCTCGAACGGTTCGCCTCCGAGGTCGCGCCCGCGCTGCGCGCGGCAACCCCCGGCACCACGGCCAGCGGGCGGAGCGCGCGCGTCCGCGCCAAGCGGCGCCAGGGCATCGACTACGACGGCGTGCCACCGTCGCTCACGGCCGTCGAGCCGGGTGACATCGGGTACTCGCGCGTGCGCTCCACCTATATGCGTGGCGGGACGCCCGGCCTGGTACTGCGGCCGCGTGACACCGCACAGGTGGTCGAGGCGCTCTCCTTCGCCCGGCGGCATCCCGCGCTGCCGATGGGGATCCGCAGCGGTGGCCACGGTATGAGTGGACGGTCCACCAACGACGGTGGCATCGTCATCGACCTGTCCACACTGGACCGCGTCGAGGTGCTCGACGAGTCGACGCGGCGGGTCCGGGTCGAGCCGGGCGCGCGGTGGAAGCAGGTCGCGGCGGCTCTCGACCCGTACGGCTGGGCGATCAGCTCGGGCGACTACGGCGGCGTGGGCGTCGGTGGGCTCGCCACCGCGGGCGGCATCGGGTTCCTCGGCCGCAAGTACGGGCTGACCATCGACCACCTGCGCGCCGCCGAGGTGGTGCTCGCCGGCGGCACCGCCGTGCGGGCCAGCGCCAGCGAGCATCCAGACCTGTTCTGGGCGCTGCGCGGCGCGGGCGCCAACTTCGGCATCGTCACCTCGTTCGAGTTCGAGGCGGACGAGGTGCGCGAGGTCGGCTGGGCGCAACTGGGGTTCGCCGTCGCCGACGTGGCCGGGTTCCTGCGCCGCTTCGGCGAGACCGTCGCGGCCACGCCCCGCGACACCACGCCGTTCCTGCTCGTCAGCCCGCCCCGGCGCGGTCAGCCGGCGGTCGCGCAACTGTACGGGATGGTCGACTCCGCCGACCCGGACACGGTGATCGCCCAGCTGCAGCCGTTCGCGGAGCTCGCGCCCATGTACCAGCAGGAGGTGGTGATCGCGCCCTACGCCGCCGTGATGGGCATGGCGCCCGACAGCGATCACCAGGGGCGGGGCGAGCCGATCTCACGGTCGGCGTTCATCCGCGAGATCACACCCGAGTTCGCCGCCGTCTCCGCCGACCTGCTGCGGGGTGGCGACGTGTACTGGTACCAGCTGCGCACCGTCGGCGGAGCGATCGCCGACATCGAGCCCGACGCCACCGCGTACGCCCACCGCGACGCCGGTTTCCAGGTCACCGCGATGGGCACCGACAGGCGGCGCCTTGACGTTCTGTGGGACTCGATACGCGGGCACTTCGATGGCCTGTACCTGAGCTTCGAAACCGACCAGCGGCCCGAGCGGATCGCGGACGCCTTCCCGCCGCGGACGCTGGCCCGGCTGCGCGAGTTCAAGGCCCGCTACGACCCCGACAACGTCTTCCGCGACAACTTCAACATTCCGGTGGGGAAACAATGACCGACTACGGGCACGATCTGCTGTTCGGCACGTTCGTCACGCCGTCCGTCCAACCCGTCACGCACGCCGTCGACCTGGCGGTGGTGGCCGATCGGGCCGGCATCGACCTGGTCACGTTCCAGGATCACCCGTATCAGCCCCGGTTCCACGACACCTGGACGCTACTGTCCTATGTGGCCTCTCGCACCGAGCGGGTACGGGTCAGCGGCAACGTGCTCAACCTGCCGCTGCGGCAGCCGGCCGTACTGGCGCGCGCGGCGGCGAGCCTCGACCTGCTCTCCGGTGGACGCTTCGAACTGGGCATCGGCGCGGGCGGCTTCTGGGACGCGATCGAGTCGATGGGCGGGCGGCGCCTCACTCCTGGCCAGTCGGTCGGCGCGCTGGAGGAGGCCATCGCGGTCATCCGGGAGATCTGGGCGGCCGGCAAGCCCGGCGGCGTACGCGTCGACGGCGAGTACTACACGGTGAAGGGCGCCAAGCGCGGTCCCGCCCCGGCGCACGACATCGGCGTGTGGGTCGGCGCGTACAAGCCGAAGATGCTCGCCCTGACGGGGCGCGTCGCCGATGGCTGGCTCCCGTCATTGGGGTACCTGAAGGGCGGCCCCGACGATCTGCGCGACCTGAACGCCCGCATCGACGACGCCGCGGCCAGCGCCGGCCGCGACCCGTCAGCGGTACGCCGGCTGCTGAACATCGGCGGCCGCTTCGCCCCGACCAGCCGCGGCCCGCTCGACGGCCCGCCCGACCAATGGGCCGAGGAGTTGGCCGAGCTGACCCTCGAACACGGCGTATCCGCCTTCATCCTGGCCACCGACGACACCGCGACCATAGAGCGCTACGCCGCCGAGGTAGCCCCCGCGACCCGGGCCCTCGTCAACGCCGCCCGCCACCCGGCTTGACTCTGACACCGTGTCAGGGGGGAGCGTGTAGAGCGTGTTCAGTATCGGAGACTTCGCCAAGCTGGGCCGGGTGTCCGTCCGGATGCTGCGTCACTACGACGCGATCGGGCTGCTCGTCCCCGCGCAGGTCGACGCCGGCAGCGGATACCGGTCCTACCGGGCCGAGCAGCTGCGCCGGCTCAACCGCATCCTGGCGCTGAAGGATCTCGGGTTCACGCTCCAGCGGGTTCAGTCGATTCTCGACGAGAAGCTCGGCGCCGACGAGTTGCGCGGCATGCTGCGGATGCGCCGGGCTCAGCTCCAGGAGCAGATGGCGGCCGACGCGGCCCGGTTGGCAAGCGTCGAGGCGAGGCTCCGGACCATCGAGAGGGAGGGACGCATGAGTACGGACGACGTGGTGGTCAAGCAGGTGCCGCGGACACGGGTTGCCGAGCTGGCGGCGGTCGCGGCGAGCTACGAGGGAAGCGACATCGGGCCGGTCATCCAGCCGCTGTACGACGAGCTTTTCCGGCGCCTCGGGATGGCGGGTGTGAAGATCTCCGGACCACCCATCGCGTACTACGCCGCGGCGCCCGCCGAGTCGCCGGAGGCGGTGACCGTGCACGCGGCGGTAGCGGTGGCGGTCGAGCCCGATCCGGGCTACGACTTCGCCGTGCTCGACCTGCCGGAGCTGCCCAACGCGGCGACGATCGTGCATCACGGTGCGATGGACGAGGCCGACCGCAGCATGCACACTCTGGCCCAGTGGATCGACGACAACGGTTACAAGATGGAGGGTTACGCGCGCGAGGTGTGCCTGGAATTCGACCCTGACGACCCCAGCAAGTGGGTCCACGAGTTCCAGGTATCGATCCGTTGAAAGGTCGATGAAAGGCGCGCACCGCACACCCGGGGGATCAGGAGCCGATCTGCTCCTGGGCCTGCCCCGGGGCGCCGTGGTCGCGCAGCTGGCTCTCCAGATACGCCATCAGGCGCGTGCGGTACTCGCGCTCGAAGTTTTCGAGCTCCTCGATGTGCTTGAGCGTCGCGCTGCGCTTCGCGTCGAGGCCGCCCATCGCCTCCTGGTGCCGCTGGCGCGCGTCGCGCTCCAGCGCGTCGGCCTTGGCGCGCGCGTCGCCGGTGACCTCGGCGGCCCGGGCCCGCGCCTCGGACAGCACACCCTCGGCCTCGCGCCGGGCGTCGACGACGTGGTCGTCGGCGGTGCGCTGCGCCATCATCAGCACCCGCACGGCCTGGTCACTGTCGGCGCCGCCACCGGCGGGACCGCCCATGCCGCGCACCTGGTCGAGCTCGGACTGCATGGCCCGCGCCGCCTGGTCGGCGGCCGCCGCGTCGCGCTGGGCGCGGTCGAGCTGCGACTTCATCCGGCTCAACTCCGCGACCATCCGCGGCTCGTCGTCCGAGCCGCCCGGCAGGCCACCGTATGAGCCGCCGCGCTCTACCTGCGCGCGCAGCTGGTTGTTCTCCTCGATCAGGCGGGCGAGCTCGCGCTCGACCTCGTCGAGGAAGGCGTCGACCTCTTCCTCGTCAAACCCCCGCTTGCCGATCGGGGGCTTCTTGAAGGCGACGTTGTGCACATCGGCCGGAGTAAGCGGCATCGGAACTCCTCAGGTCAGCGGCCAGCTTATGCCGTGACCAGATAGTCGTCGGCCTCGGGGCTCCACTCCAGGCGCACCGACCCGTTCGTGGCGGCCGCCTTGCAGAACTGAAGGAAGCTGCGGTAGCCGAGTTTCTTCTCGCTGAAGTCCGGCCGCGCCCTGCGCACCTGGTTCTTGAGGCCCGACAGCGCCACCGCGCTCTTGCCGCTGGTCAGGTCGGCCACCACGGAGCGTAACAGCGCGAACGCCACCTCCCGATCGCCGTGTTCGGGCAGTGACACCTCGGGGTCGCCCTTGGCGGGTCCCTCGCCAAGATCGATCACATTGTGCTCGGCAAGGTGCCGGAGCAACTCGCCGAACGTGCGGAACCCGTAGTCGGACTCGCTGAACGTCGGGTCCTTGCGCAGCAGTGTGCGCTTGAGCGTCGAAGCGGTCACCGCACCGCCGGAACTACCCTGCAGGCCGGCCACCGTCTGGGCAACCAGGACGGACAGCGTGTCGACGTCGCGAGCCGGCTCCTCAGCCGAGGGCTCTTCCACCTGCCGCGGATCCGGCTCCGGCGGACGTGCCGGCCGGGCACGCCGGACGCGCGCGGCCGGGAGGTCGACGCCCTCCAACCGGTCGTAGTAAAGGAACTCGTCGCACGCGGGCGGCAGCAAGGCCGATGTGGACTTCTCGACACCGACGCCGATGACGCGCTTGTTGAGCTCGCGTAGCTTGTGGACCAACGGGGTGAAGTCACTGTCACCCGTGCAGATGACGAACGTCGAGATGTAGCCGCGTTCGAACGCCAACTCCACCGCGTCGACCGCCATCTTGATGTCCGCGGCGTTCTTGCGCGAAGCACCCATCCGTTGAGGCATCTCGATCAGCTCGACGTGCGACCGGGTCAGCATCCGGCGATCCTCGTCGAAGAATGACCAGTCGGCGTAGGCGCGGCGCACCACGACCCGCCCCCGCTCGGCGAGCGCGTCGGCGATCGGCCGGAAGTCGAACGTCATGCCGCCCCGATCGCGCGCCCCGAGCGCGAGATTCTCGTAGTCCAGGAACAGGGCGATGCGATCTTCTTGATCCACGCGAGTCAGCCTACGCCCCAGCGGCGCGCCGGACCGTCGACCCAGCACGGCCAAAGCAGGATCAGAATCGGACAACCGCGCCGCGACCACGGCACGGCCCGCCGGTTCCCTCAGGTCCGCCGCCAGCATTTCGACGTGTACGCCGTAGCGGTCACGCAGTTGTCTGGCGACTCGTTCCGCTGCTCGACGCCGCCTCCATCCTGGACCTCTCTAACGTGCCAACGCCGCTCTCAGTTGGGCGTAGGTGGACGCCAGTTTGCGCAGCGCGGCGGCCGCGGTGAGGTGGTCTCCCGCCACCAGGTCGTACTGGACGCCGCCGAGCAGCCGCGCCTGCGCGTCGGTGATCTCGGCGGCGGTGTCGTATCCGATCCGGCCCAACCAGGCCGATGCGTCGGCGAGCCGGCGGGCACCCACCCGCACCGCGAAATGCACGAGGTGGCCGTGCGTCTGGGCATCGGGCCCGGCGGCGACCAGATCCGCGATCCGCTCCACCGTGCCACCCGCGTCGGGAGACGCGTCCAGCCATCGCGCGGCGCCGGGCAGCGAGCCGCGCAGCGCCGTTTCCGCGTTGACATCGTCGACCCGCCGGAAGCCGGCCCGCATGGTGAACGGCGTCGAGGGATAGGGAACGGTCTCGGCCCGCCACGCGGCCACGAACGCCTCCAGTGGCAGCGTCACGTACGGATGGCCGTGCGGGTCGTGAAGCGTCACCGTCGCATCGTCCACAGTGAGCACCACGACGAAGTGGTCCGAACCGATGGGCCCGTCCATGCCCGGCACGTAGCGCAGCAGCCCGAATTCCACCGGCCCGACCAGCACGGGGCCGGCCTCGCACGCCTCGCGTAGCCGGCCGATCGCCTCGGTGGCGGTCCCGCCGGCGGTGCGATCGCACGTCCAGCCCAGCGCCGTGATCGCGGGCGTGAGCCCGATGTCGGGATCCCAGCCGGCCGGGCTGAAGTACGGCAGGCCGGCGATGAATGTGGCACCGAACGGAGAGCCGGTGAGCACCTCGATCGCCGAGGGCTCGGGCGCGTGGGAGCCCATCACCATCGCGAGGGAGTTGGCGTAGCAGTAGGGCCCGGAACCGATGTATGGAATCCTCATGCCCGCAAGCCTGCCAAAATGTGGGTCTAATCCGGCACTCCCGGCGGCGCGTGAGGTGTGTCACCACCGCACATTTCACGACGCAGGACGCCAACGATACTCGGTCCTATGTGGTCTGGCGCGAGTGGGCGGCGTACCAGTGAGCGTGTTGCGATATCGGATCGATCGGTCCGATCCCGCCCGCCGGACGAGTTCGCCGTGCTGCGTTCCACCGCGCCGCCGGCACAACTCGGCGAACGTCCGCAACTCCACCTTGGACACGCCGGTCGCGAGTGCGGCCCGGAGGGACGCCGCGCGTCGATCAAGGGCAATCGCATGGATCAAGGGCGTATGCACGCGGAAATGAGATCCAACTACGTGCATTTGCCCTTGATCGGCGGGCGAGGCGGGCGCCAGCGGCCCGGGCGCCAGCGGCGCGGGCGGCGCCCGCGGGGTGGGGTTAGATCATTAGGACTATCTTGCCCTGGGCGTGGTTGGCTTCCAGGTGGCGGATGGCGTCGGCGGTTTCGCTCAGGGGGTAGGTGCGTTCGATGACGGGCGTCAGGGTGCCGTCCGCGACCATTCCCGCCAGCCGCTCCAGGTCGGCGACGCTGCGTTTGGTGACCGCGACCCGCACCTTGCGGCGCCGGTAAAACGGTGCGGTGGCGGCGATGGCGGCCAGCCTGGGCAGCGAGCCGAGCACGCGGCCGCCCGTGCCGCTGGACGCCACGAATACGCCATCGGGGGTGAGCAGCCGGCGCAGCGCTCCCACCGGGTATCCGCCGGCCAGGTCGACGATGACGTCGAAGCGGGCCGCGCGTTTGGTGACGTCGTCGCGGGTGTAGTCGACGACCTCGTCGGCGCCGATGGAACGGATCAGGTCGGCGTTGCGGGTGCTGCACACGCCGGTGACGTGGGCGCCGAGTGCCTTGGCGAGCTGCACCGTGAACGTGCCGACGCCGCCCGACGCCCCGTTGACGAGTACGGTGCTGTCGGGGCCGGTGCCGCCGAGGCGGAGCGCCTGGAGGGCCGTGGTGCCCGCGATCGGCAGCGTGGCCGCCTGCTCGAACGTTGTCCCGTCGGGTATCCGGCCCAGGTGCGTGGCCCGCGTCGCGGCGTACTCGGCGAAACCGCGCTGGTTGACCTCGCCGAGCACCCGGTCGCCCACCGCCAGGCCGGTGACTCGGGCGCCGACAGCGGCCACGGTGCCGGCGATGTCACGCCCGAGGATGTTGACCCGGGGGCGCCGGATGCCGGTGGCGAGGCGGGCGACCTTCGGGAAGCCGTGCAGCATCACGATGTGGTCGGCGAAGTTGATGGACGAGGCGCGTACCCGGACGAGCACGCCGTCGGGTCCGATCGAAGGGGTGTCCACATCGGCGTACCGCAGCACGTCGGAGCACCCGTACTCGTTGTAGACGATCGCCTTCATCTCCGTCACCCCTTCCGGACCTGCTTGACGGCCTCGGTGACCGAGTGCGCCAGCGTGCTGACAGCGGCGACGATGACTCCGATGTAGACCCAGCGGTTCGCGTCGTCGGACCAGCCGGCCGCGGCGATGAACTCGGGGTTCAGGATCCGGTCGTTGGCGCCGAGCGCGATCAGCAGGATCGAGCACGCGATCGTCGCGAGCGCCCCACCGATGGCGATCGGCACGTTCCAACGGCCGTAGTACCGGGCGAACGAGAAGCCGAGCGCCACGACGACGAGCGCGATCAAGCCGTAGACGACACCGGTGTCCCACAACCACGGTGACAGCAGGCCGATCGGGTCGCCGTCGGCGTCCTTTTCCGTGCTCACCACGGGTGTCAGGAGGATGAACGCGCTGAAGAGCGCGGTCGCGGCGGTTTCGAGGACCAGTTCGGTGTACCTGAGGCGGCGGCTCGGCGGCTCGGGGAGCGCGTCGGGCGTCCAAGTGTTGATCACCCAGTGCTGGCCCGGAAAGCGCTCGATGAACGCGAAGAGCAGTGTGGTCCAGAATCCGATGTGGATGGCCGCGGTGAACGTCGCGCCGAACGCGTCGGCCACCACCGTGCCGGCGTCCGCGTCGTCCATGGCGCGCACCAGCGCGACGATGGCCGCGACCGCCGGAAGCACCGTCGCGAGAAGCGTGGCGAGCAGTCGCGTGTAGTCGAGGAACAGGGCCGGCCCGATGAGGTGCAGTGGCCGGTCGGCGTATCCGGCGGCGAGCCGCTGCGGGTCGCCGAGCTCGGTGAGCACGGCCAGCTCGGCCGCGCTCGGGTCGGTGCCGCCGTCCACGCGGTCGTCGACGGCGTCGGCGATGGAGGCGCGCAGCTCACGCTCGATGTCGGGGCGCTGGCGGGCGGGCAGGCGGCGCAGGGTCGCGTCGACGTACCGGTCGGTGAGGGTCATGACTCGCCTTTCAGGCTGCGGAACGCGGCGTCGAGCTCGTCCCAGTCGTGGCTGAGGGTCTGTGCGAGTGCCGTGCCGTCGGCGCTGGTGCGGTAGAACTTGCGCGGGCGGGACTCGTCGGTATTCCAGTCGCTGGTCAGCAGCCCCTGCTTCTCCAGGCGGCGCAGCAACGGGTAGAGGGTGTTGGCGTCGACAGTGAAGCCGTACTTCTCGAGCAGGTCGAGCAGGGCATACCCGTAATTCGGCTGCTGGAGGATGAGGAGGCAGGCGAGCACGACTGTGCCCCGGCGCAGCTCCTGGAGGTGCGTGGCGAGCAGCTCATCTTCGGGCATGCATCACACGATACTGTGTGGCGCACACTATTGTAAAGCGGCCACCCTCAGATCCAGCCTTCCTCCCAGGCGCGGTGGGCGGCGGCGTGCCGCGAGCTGACGCCGAGCTTGCCCATCGCCGCGGACAGGTAGTTGCGAACCGTGCCGGGAGCCAGGTGAACCCGCGCGGCTATCTCGTTGACCGAGTCGCCAGTTCGCGAGGCGCGCAGCACCTCCAATTCCCGGTCGGTCAGCGGGCAGGCGCCCTCGGTCAGCGCCGACGCGGCGATTTCCGGGTCCACGTAACGGTTTCCGGCGGCCACATCCCGCAGGATCTCCGCGAGCCGGCTCGCGGGCGTCGTCTTCGGCACGAACCCGGTGACGCCTGCCGCCAGCGCGCGCCGCAGCACCGCGGGACGGGCGTGCCGCGTCACCAGCACGATCCGGGTGGGGAGCGCGGCACGGATTTCTGTCGCGGCACTCAGCCCGTCGGTCGGTGGCATCTCCAGGTCGAGCACCGCGATGTCGGGCCGGTGCTCGAGGGCGAGCCGCACGGCGTCCGTCGACGTCGACGCCTCGGCCACGACGGTGACGTCGTCTTCCAGTGCCAGCAACGCCGCCAGCGCGCCCCGGATCAGGTCTTCGTCGTCGGCGAGCAGCAGGCGGATCATGCCGCACCCACCGGGAGGGCCGCCGCGACGACGAACCGGCCGCCGTCGTGGCTCCAGGTCAGTTCGCCGCCGGCGGTCGCCAGCCGCGCCGCCAGGGTTTCCAGACCACTGGGCGTGCCGGGTGGTCCGGCGCCGTCGTTGCTCACGCGCAGGCGCGCCCGGTCGGCCTCGATCCGGTACTCCACAGTGGCGTGTGCCGCGCGGCTGTGGCGCAGCACGTTCGTGGTCGCTTCGCGCATCACCAGTCCCAACAGGTGCCGCCCGGAGTCGGAGAGCCGGTCCTGGGCCGGTGCCACGTCCATCCGGGCGTCGATGTCGGCCGCCGCGAGCACGCGCGTCGCGTTGGCTATCTCGTCTTCGAGCGTCGTGCGCCGGTACCCCTGTACCAGCGCGCGGGTGTCGCGCAGCGCGTCGGCCGCGAGCCGCCGCACCTCGGCCATCTCGGCGGCCGCCCGCGCCGGATCAGCCGCCACCAGCCGTTGCGCCAGCTCACTCTTGAGCGCGATGACCTGCAGGTGGTGCCCCTGGATGTCGTGCAGGTCGGCGGCGAACCGCAGCCGCTCGTCAGCCACCGCGAGCTCCGCCGCGAGGCGGCGCGCGCGGTGCAGGCGCTCAGCGACGTCCCACACCCACAGTGGACCGAGGGTCACCCACGCCGTGAAGACCAGCAGACCGGCGGGAAACGCGGCCGCATAAGGCAACTCACCGTCATCGGTGGCCAGGCTGGCGAGCGTCCCTGGTACCGTCAGCGCGGCGGCCGCCACGGCGATGGCGACCCATTGGCGTCGCGGCGGCAGAAACGTGGCCGCCACCGATACCACGATGGACGGTGCGACCGCCCACAACTCGTTCCGGTCGGCGAGCATGGCCGCACCCAGCACAGCGGCCCCGACACCCGCCGTCCCGAGCCACGCGGCGCCCGGCTCGGCGCCCGCTATGCGACGGCTCAGGAGCACCACGGTCGCGCCGACCGTCATCACAAGCGCGGCGGTGCCGGCCACCCGCGCCCACCCGGGCGTCCCAGAGTCGAGCAGCCAGCCGCCGGTGACGAGGACGAGCACGACCACCGTCATGCCGGCCACCGCCGACCAGGTGTACCAGCGCAGCACCCGCATCCAGCCATTCTGGCAGCTCAGGGACCCGGTCCGCGCGTGACAAATGTCAGAAGACCAGGTGTGGATCCGTCACTACCGGCCGCACATCGGGTCCGCGAGTCTGGATACCCCTACCTGGTATTGGAGGAGTGACATGACCCGGTGGATTCCGCGGCGCTGGCCGGTCCTGGTCGCCGTCGTGCTGGCTGTGCTCACCGTCGGTGGCAGCGTGACGGCCAGTACCGTGACGGCGATGGGCGAGGTCCTGCCGTTCCTGCCGCTGGTGTATCTCGTCGCGACCAAGCTCCGCCGACGCGCCGCGTCCTGGCCCATCCTGATCGGCGGCTCAGTCGTCCTGTTTGGGCTCAAACTGATCGACGCGGTGTCGCCAGCCGTGTTCTTCGTCCTTGTGGCCCTGCTTGTGTTCCTGTGGGGCGCGGTCGGCGGCGACCTGCGCGGGTCTCGCGAGTTTCGCATCCAGTCGCTCGGCATGCTTGGGTTCGGCGCGCTCGCGCTCGTCGGGCTCGCCGTGGACCCCGACCTCGGGCGGTACATCGTCGGCGCCGGCTGGCTCCTGCACGGTGGCTGGGACTTCGTCCACCTGCGGAGGGACAAGACGGTCGCACGCTCGTACGCCGAATGGTGCGGGGTCCTCGACGTCCTGGTCGGCCTCAGCCTGGTGCTGCTGTGAGGGTCTACTCCAGGTGCCAGCGGGACGCGGACACGCCCGGCAGCGGGTCGTCGTCGACGGTGACCGTGCCGACCACCGCGCCGGCGGCGTCCCTGGCCCGCACCACGTCGCCGGGCTTGACGCCGATGCTGAGCAACGCGGCGGCGTCCTTGGCCGGCACCTGCGCCACCACGGTGTCGCCCCGGACGACCTCGACACCGTTGGCGTTAGCCGGAGTCACCACGAGCGTGGCCGTGTCGTGCAGTCGCACTACCACGACCGAGGACGGGTCGCCGGGGTCGGTGCGGGTGCCGAAGGACACGCTGGAGCCCACGCCGTTGCTCACGGGATCGATCGCGTCGTACCGGATGGACAGCTCGCCCCGCCAGCCGCCGCCCACCGCGGGCGCCGCCGCCATCGTGCCCGTCCCGTCGTACATTTGCCCG
Source organism: Phytohabitans aurantiacus (assembly GCF_027923225.1). GTDB lineage: Bacteria > Actinomycetota > Actinomycetes > Mycobacteriales > Micromonosporaceae > Phytohabitans > Phytohabitans aurantiacus. Next base: position 558,003 of record NZ_BSDI01000007.1, on the reverse strand, counting down.
TTGGCGTCCTCGCCGGCACCGCTGATGCGGCCCTGCCAGATGACCTTCGGCAGGCCGGTCACCTCGTAGCCCCAATGGCCGTTGGCGCTCATCACCTCGTCCCGGGCTGAAACGGGGTCGCGTACACCGCGTATCCCCGACAGAGCCGTGGCGTACTCGGCCTCCGTGATGCCCTCCGGCGCGAGCCACCCGGGGGCAGGCCCCTCTTCGCGCATCACCCCGTCGCAGGTGACCCGCCACCACTCCGGCTTGGCGTCCTGCGGCGCGCGCGCCAGGTACGAGCCGGTGGCTTCGGGCTGCCAGTCCTTGACCGCCGGCCACGGCGCGGACTCGAAGTCGCAGTCGCCGGCGGCGAGCGCGATCTGCACGACCGGGGCACCGGCGTCGCCCTTGCTCAGTTCCATCTCCACATAGGGCTCCAGCGCGTCGCCGACCCGGGTCGCGTCGGCGGCCAGCTTGTCCACTGTGGCGCCACGGTCGGCGACCAGCCAGCGCGAGGCGTGGGTCCAGAAGTTCGGCGTCGGAGCGGTGCGGGCCAGCGCGACAAGGGCGATCCGGTACGGTCCGATGTCGTCGAGGAACAGCACCCTGACCTCGCGGTACTTGCCTGCGGGCTGCTGCTGCGCCACCGCGGAGGCGAGCGCTTGGAGGTACATCTTGTCGCCCGCCAACCCGCCGCGCGGCGGTGACTCGTAGAGGCGCTCGCTCCAGGCTTGGACGTGGGTCCAGTTGGAGTCGGACTCGTCCGCCAGATTCGGCGCATTGTCTCCCTGTACCCGAACGGCTGTCATGGCACCGGCGGCGACCAGCGCGACCAGGCCGACCGACGCGGCCGCCGTGCGCTGCCGGCGGCGCCGGCGCCAGCGTGCGCGCACCCGGTCGTAGGGGTCGGGTTCGGGGGTGAGGTCGTCGGCCATGTCGCCGAGGACCTTGATGACCCGCTCGTCCAGCGTCATTGGACGCTCCTCTCCGTCGCCAGCGGTGCCAGCGCGTCACGCAGTCGCGCGAGCCCTCGCGAGGCGCGACTCTTGACCGTTCCGACCGAGCAACCCAGCGCGGCCGCCACCTCGGCTTCCGGCAGATCGGCCAGGTATCGCAGCACGATGACCGCCCGGGTGCGGGCCGGCAGGGCGCGCATCGCCCGGTACACGGTCTGCCGCTCGTCGACCGCGGTGGTCGTGTCGCGGGCCGGGCGCTCGGGGAAGAAGGCGGTGACGACCTCGCGCGCCCGGTACCTGTGCCACAGGCTGGTGTGGTGATTGATCATTATGCGGCGAAGGTAGGCCAGCGGGTCGTCGATCCGACGCCACCGGCCCATCGCCTTGACCAGCGCCGACTGCACCAGGTCTTCCGCCTCGTGGGCGGAGCCGGTGAGGTGGTAGGCCACGCGCAACAGATCGGTGTACCGCGTGTTCACGAACTCGCGGAAGCTGTCGTCGTCGGATGCCACTGTGTCCCCGCTCTGGTCGTCTAACCATCACGAGCGCGACGGGGTGCCAAAAGGTTGAAGGCTACGACGAGAAAAATGCGCTCACGCGCCGTCGAGGGCGGCCAGGAGGTCGTCGACCCGGACCCAGCCGCCCTCGTCCAAGGCCAGGCCGAACCGCTCAGGCGCGTGGCGCAGGGCCAGCGACATCCGTTTGCTCAGCTTGACCATTTCTCGTTGATTCACGCCTCACATTTTGTCATCCAGCGCCTCACGATTTTTCGTCAAGCACCTCGCGGAGGGTGACCGCGAACGCGTCGGGGTCGCCCTTCATGCCGAACTCGCCGCCGAGAAAGCCACCATGGTGGCTGGGGAACGTGACCGGCTCCGTGCCCAGCCGCCGCGCGACCGCCTCGCCGGCCCGGTGTGCCATCTCGCCCTCCGACTCGGCGCCCACGCCGACGACGATCCGCGTCGAGGCGGCGCGCAAGGCGTCGAAGTCGTGCTCGTGGTGGGTACAACTGACGAGGTTCTGCGCGAACAGCACATCGTCACGGGAACCGTCGTCGGCCGGCATCCCCATGTCGGCCGGGTTCAGCGCGGGCAGCTCGCCAAGGTCGGCCGGTACCGGTCCACGATGGCCACTCACCGCGATGAACTTCGCCATCGCCGCGCCGAAGCCGCCGCGTTGATAAGTACCGTGGATGTCCATGATGGCGGCGCTGGCCTGCTCGCGGTCCGGGAGCACGGCGGCGGCCGGCGGCTCGTGCGCGACGAGCGTCCGCACCTGGTCGGGGTGGCGCGCGACGAGCGCCAAACCGTTGACGGCGCCGCCACTGCTGGCGAAGATATCCACCGGTCCGGCGCCCAGCGCGGCGATCAGGCGGTGCAGGTCGTCGGCGTGCTGCTCGGGAGTGGATTCGGCGGCGCCGTCGGTGCGCTCGCTGCGGCTGATGCCGCGCGGGTCGTAGGTGACGACGGTGCGGTCGGCGAAGTGGCCGGCCAGGCTGGTGAAGCCGCTGGCGTCCATCGGTGAGCCGATCATCAGCAGAGTGGGAGCGTCGCCGCCTCCGGCTTCGCGTAGGTCGTAGCGCAGGACGGCGCCCGGCACGTCCAGGGTGTGGGTCTTCGGCTCGATCATGTGCTGCCCCTTTCATGGCTGTCACCGGTCAGACTGCCGGAACCCCGGAAACTCATCGCCCTTTTGTGCAGGGTGAAACAGGTCCCTGGTTGACTGGGTGTGACCAATCCGGCCGGCCATTCGGAGGAATCGATGCGAAACGCCGAACTCGCGAAGCTCGACGGGCTCATTGGCGAGTGGAAAACGACCCTGTCAGACGCCTGGTTCCTCGAGCCGCCGGGCACCGAGGTGCCGGCCGCGACCACCATCGAGCGGCTCGGGGAGTCGTTTCTGGTCGTGCGGATCGAATTCGGTGGCGGTGCGCACAATTCCGGGATGAATCTTGTCATCGGACGCAGCGATGCGAACGACATCTACGTCGCGCTCTACGAGGATGAGCGCGGCGTGTGCCGGCAGTACGCGATGACTTTCGACGGCGCGCGCTGGATCCTGAACCGCGAGGACCCGGACATGTACCAGCGGTTCATCGCCGACGTCGAGAAGGACCGGATCCTCGGGCGCTGGGAGGCGTCCGAGGATCAGGGCAAGACGTGGCGGAAGGACTACGATCTCACCTTCGAGCGTTCCCGCGGCTGACCGAAGGCACCAGCGCGACTAATTGACGCAGTCCTGGGTAGTGGTTTCAGCATCGGACCTATCAAGGAGGGAACGATGACGGGTACCCAGGAAACCGGTCACGTCACCGGCACCAAAGACAAGGACTACAACATCATCTGGTTCACCGAGGCATGCCTGGACAACACGCTGCGCCTGGAGACGTACATCCAGGACGCCGAGCGCGATGGTGACCGCGAGTTGGCCGAGTTCTTCCGCCGGGCACAGGAGGAGAGCCGGAAGGGTGCCGAGAAGGGCAAGGAGCTTCTGCGCTCACGCCTGGTCGGCTGACCGGCTATTCAGGTATCGGGTCCACAGCGGACCTTCTGTGATCGATGCGCAGGTCGGGTGCGGGCTCGGCGTACGCCTCCCGGGCATCCGAGTCGTCGAGGATCGCCTCGGCCTGCGCTTCGGCGTCGTCGCTTCCGGCCGCCCGCTCCTCGGGGAGCAGGTGGTCGGCGCGCCGCTGTGTTCGATCATCCATGTGGCCCCGGTACCCGACCGGCTCCGCGGCTAATCATCAGAGCAGGTCGGCCAGCAGGGTCGCGGCGCGCGCCGCGCCGTCGCCGTCGACGGGCCGGTACCGCACCTCCCGGCCGATCTCGGAAGCGATGGCGTCCGCGAGCGTATCGGGGTCGATGTCGTCATAGTCGAGGCGGCGGCCGGCACGGTGCCGGCGGAGCCGGTGCGCGACGTGGATCTGCTGCTCGAAGTGGTGCCGCAGCGGCACGTAGATGAACGGCCGGCCGGCGGCGGTCAGCTCCATGCAGGTGGTGAGTCCACCTTGGACGATTGCGAGGTCGCTGGCGGCGAGGTGGCGGTGCAGATCAGGCACGAAAGGCCGGATCTCCAGGCGTTCGGCTGGACGGAAGGACGACGGGTCGATGCGCGGGCCGGTGACGACGACCATGCGTAGCCCGGGCACCCGTGCGGCGGCCGCGTCGAACGAACCCACCACTCGGCGCAGCAGGTGCTCGCCGACACCGGAGCCGCCGACCGTCACGACGCAGACGCGCTCGTCGGGGGCGTACCCCAACTCGGCGCGCAGTGCCGCGCGGTCGGCCACACCGGCCGGGTCGAAACCCGTCACGTAGCCGGCGAAGTCGTAGTGCTTCTCGGTCCAGTCGCGGATGCGTGGCAAGCCCGGTCCGAAGGCGTCATCGACCACGTCGTCAGGGTCGCCGACGAAGATGGCCCGGTCGCGCATCCGGGGGTACCGGGCGATGTGCTCGATCATCTCGGCGTTGTAGTCGGCGGTGACGAGGCTTTCCCGCTCGCCACCGTCGGGCATCGGCAGGTACCCCACGAAGTCGGTGAACCACGCGTACGCGAAGCGCTTCAGCTCCGGGTTCTCGTGCAGGAAGTAGTCGACCTCCCACGCCTCGTCGCCGACCACCAGGTCGTACGGAGCGGCCCGCACGGCGTCGTGAAACACCATGAAGTTCGACAGCAGTACCTCGTCCATGCGCCGCAGCGCCTCGAAGCAGTGCAGGTCGTGCTCGCCGGCCTCGTCTTCGATGTGCGCCGACTCGTTGGCGAGCCAGGCGCTGGCGGGGTGGACGCGTTCGCCGGCCGCTTCCAGCACGCGGGTGACGGGGTGCTGCGCCAGCCAGTCGATCTGGACGTCGGGGTGGCGTTCGCGCAGGGCGGCCGCGATGGCGACGTCGCGCCGGGCGTGACCGAGCCCGATGGGTGAGCTGAGATAGAGCACCCGCTTGGGCCGGTGCCGCCCGCGGGTCCAGGTGCGTGGCGGGGGAGCGGCTGTCCGGAACCGCGCCGCGAAGTCGCCGATCAGCATGTTGACGCGTACCGGGTCGCGGGCGAGCGGCACGTGCCCGGCGCCGGCGAGAATGACGAGTTCGCCGCCGGTCAGCTCGCGCAGGATCTCGCTGCGCCGCACCGGGCTGATCCGGTCGTCGTCGCCGTGGATGAGCAGTACCGGACAGGCCAGCCGCCGGCACCAGGCGGCCAGGGTGTCCGCGTCTGGCGTGCGGGCCTTGCTCTTCGCCACGAGCACCTGACCGCTCGTGTCGCGGCCCCAACCGACGCCGTCTTCGATCTGCTTGGTGGAGTGCGGCTCGGGGAAGCACTGGCCGAGAAAGAACCAGAGGAAGTCCTCGTGCTCCTTCTCCCAGTACTCCCGGTTGTACTTGGCCCAGTGCTCCGCCGGGTCCGGCTGGACGCGTGGCACGCGCGACGGCTCGACGTCGGGCGCCGGGCCGGCGAGGGAGATGCGTGCGTCCCGCTCCTGCGAAGGTGGTGTCAGCGCCACGGTGGGTCCGATGAGGACGGTGCCGTGCACTCTGGACGGTTGGTTGGCGGCGATGTCGAGCGCCCAGTTCGCCGCCATCGAAAGCCCCACGAGCACCGCCCGATCGGTCCGCGTGGCGTCGAGCACCGCCAACGCGTACGCCACCTGCGACTCCTGCGCGTAGGCCGCCGGGTCGAGCGGGCGATCCGAGCGTCCGTTGCCCGGGCCGTCGTAGGTGACCACCCTGAAATGCCGTGCCAGGTATGGCACCTGGCCCTTCCAGAATCGCTTGTGGATGATCGTCCACGTCGGCATCAGGAGGATCGTCGGCCCGCCGCTGCCGTGTACCTCATAGTGGATTTTCACTCCGCCGTGCTCGACGAAGCCTTCGCTGTCCGGCAGCCGTGCCCGCATGATGCGCCTCCGAATCCTCAGTGTGCGCGCTCGACCGCGGCGGTGGGCACGCGTGGCACGAACCGCGGCACCTCGTCGGCGTATCGCTCGTACCGCTCGCCGAGCTCGCGCCGCAGGTCGTGCTCCTCGAACCGGACCGCGACCAGGATGTAGGCGCTGGCCGTGGCGGCGAACAGCAGCCGGCCCACGCTCATGTCGGGTGCCGCCCAGAACGCGATCAGGAAGCCGACCATGATCGGGTGCCGCACCAGCCGGTAGAACAGCGGCTGCCGGAATCCGGGCTCCGCATACGCGCGGTGGCGGGCGCGGGCGATCGCCTGGCGCAGCCCGAACAGGTCAAAGTGGCCGATCTGGAACGTGCTGCTCACCAGAATCGCCCATCCGGCGGCATACAGGACCCACAGCGTGGCGCGTGCCCAACCGGCCTGCACGGACCAGATCTCCTCCGGCAGCGGCCGCCACTGCCACAGCAGCAGCGCCACCACGAGGCTCGCGGCCAGCACATACGTGCTGCGCTCGGCCGCGGGCGGCACAATCCGGGTCCAGCGCCGCTTGAACCACGGCCGCGCCATCACGCTGTGCTGCACCGCGAAGAGCGTGAGCAGCGCCGCGTCGACCAGGACCGCGACCCAGGCCGGGCCGCTGGCGCCGTCGTCGACGTCTTTCGGGACGCCGACCCCGGCGAGGAAACCGATCGTGTATGCGAACACGAGAAGAAACAGCAGATAAGCGAGTGTTCCGTACCCCAGGACCAGGATTCGCCTTGCCATGACGATCCCCCTTGACATGATCGTTCGGTCGACCGACCGAATCCTCTGCACGCTATCATTCGGTCGACCGACCGAACAAGAGGGAGACGGGATGACGACAGCGGTACGGATCATGGAGGCCGCGCGGGCGTGCCTGCTCGCCGACGGGTATGCCAGCCTGTCCACCCGCAAGGTCGCCGACAAGGCCGGGATGCCGCTCAGCCAGATCCACTACCACTTCGGGGGCAAGCGCGGCCTGGTGCTCGCGCTGCTCGACCACGAGAACCAGCTGCTCGTCGGGCGGCAGCGGCAGATGTACGCCGCGTCGGAGCCGCTGTGGAAGCGGTACGAACAGGCGTGTGATTTCCTGGAGGACGACCTCGCTTCCGGGTACGTGCGCGTGCTCCAGGAGATGATCGCGGCGGGCTGGTCGGACATCGAGGTGGGGCAGCAGGTGCTGTCGATGCTGCGGGGCTGGTTCGTGGTACTGGAAGAGGTGGTCCGGGAGGCGGAGGCCCGCTTCGGGTCCCTCGGTCCCTTCTCCCCGGCGGACCTGGCGTCTCTTGTCGGCCTGGCGTTCCTCGGCGGCGAGGCGGTGATCCTGCTCGGTGACGACGAGTGGGCCGCGCGGGTGCGCACCGCGTTGCGCCGCGTCACCGATCTGTTGCGCACGCTGGAAGAGGCATCCGTCGATTGACAAAGTTTGACGTCCCGACTTACTCTGCGTGCCCGGTGGCATGCGGTTGGAGGGAGCGTCATGGCTGGCTCGCGAATCGGTCGACTACGCCGCGTGGGGGTGATCACCGGCGCGGTCACGGCGCTGCTGGTCGGCCTCGGCATCACGGTCGCGGTGAACGCCCAGGCGGCCGCCGGCTGCCGGGTGGCGTATTCGACCGCCAGCCAGTGGCCGGGCGGCTTCACCGGAAACGTGGCCGTCACCAACCTCGGCGACCCGATCAGCGGCTGGAGTCTGGTGTGGACATTCTCCAATGGGCAGCGCGTCACGCAGGCGTGGAACGCCACCGTGACCATGTCGGGCAGCCAGGCCACCGCGGTCAACGCCGGTTACAACGCCGCGATCGCCACCAACGCGACGGTCTCGTTCGGCTTCAACGGGTCATGGACCGGAAGCAACACGGCGCCGACCTCGTTCACGCTCAACGGCGTGGCGTGTACGGGTAACGTCGGCGGCACGCCGACGTCCGCTCCACCGACCAGCGTCCCGCCCACTAGCGCCCCACCCACCACGCCGCCGCCGGCGGGCAACGCGATGGCCGCCGTCGCCGCCATGCAGCCCGGCTGGAACCTGGGCAACTCGTTCGACGCGGTGGGCGCCGACGAGACGGCGTGGGGCAACCCGCGCGTCACCGAAGCGTTGCTGGACAACATCCGCGCGCAGGGCTTCAACAGCATCCGGATCCCGGTCACCTGGAGCAACCACCACGGCGCCGCGCCGAGTTACACCATCGACGCCGCCTGGCTGGCCCGGGTCAAGGAGGTGGTCAACTGGGCGCTCGCCGACGGGTTCTACGTGATGATCAACATTCACCACGACTCGTGGCAGTGGATCAACACGATGCCCACCGACCGTGCCAACGTGCTCAACCGGTACAACGCGCTGTGGACCCAGCTCGCCGCCGCCTTCCGTGACTCGCCGTCGAAGCTGGTGCTCGAAAGCGTCAACGAGCCGCAGTTCACCGGCGCGTCCGACGAGGCGCAGAGCATCGGTCTGCTGAACGAGCTCAACACGTCGTTCCGGAATATCGTGCGCCAGTCCGGCGGCGGCAACGCCTCGCGGCTGCTGGTGATCCCGACCCTGCACACCTCCGCCGACGCGGCGCGGGTCGACCCGGCCCTGTCGTGGTTCACCTCGACCAACGACGCGAACCTCATCGCGACGGTGCATTACTACGGGTACTGGCCCTTCAGCGTCAACGTGGCCGGCGGCACCCGCTTCGACGCCACCGTCCAAAGTGACCTGACCGGCGCCTTCGACCGGGTCTACAACGCGTTCGTCTCGCGCAACATCCCGGTCATCGTGGGCGAGTACGGCCTGCTCGGCTTCGACCGCCACACCGGCACCATCGAGCAGGGCGAGAAGCTCAAGTTCTTCGAGTTCTTCGGCTACTACGCGCGCAGCCGGCAGCTCACCACGATGCTGTGGGACAACGGGCAGCACTTCGGGCGCACCTCGTTCCAGTGGAGCGACCCCGAGCTGACCGCGCAGATGAAGTCGAGCTGGACCACCCGCTCCGGCACCGCGTCCAGCGACCAGGTGTACGTGCCGCGTACCGGCTCCATCACCAGCAAGTCGCTGACGCTCAACCTGAACGGCACGAGCTTCCAGCGGCTGAGCCAGGGCACCACCAATCTCGCCAACGGCACCGACTACACGGTGTCCGGCAGCACGCTCACGCTGACCGCCTCGGCGGTCACCCGGCTCGTCGGCAACCGCGCCTACGGCGTCAACGCGAACATTCAGGCCCACTTCTCGACGGGCGTGCCGTGGCGGATCAGCGTCATCACGTACGACCCACCGGTGCTCGCGGGCGCCACCGGTACGACGAGCGCTTTCGCGCTGCCGGCGCAGTTCCGCGGCGACCAGCTCGCCACGATGGAAGCCAAGTACGCCGACGGCACCAACGCCGGCCCGCACAACTGGACCTCGTTCAAGGAGTTCGACGTCGCTTTCGCGCCCAACTACACGGCCAACACGATTACACTGACATCCGCTTTCTTCGCTGAGGTCAACGACGGGGCGCGGGTCGCGCTGACGTTCCACTTCTGGAGCGGCACGACCCTCACCTACTACGTCACCAAGTCCGGCAGCAACGTGACCGGCAGCACCACCTGACCCCGTCCGGCCCCGGCGACGCACCGACCGGGGGAGGGGCAGGGCATGGATGAGGTGGTGCTGCGCGGCGGCCGGCCTTGGGGCAGCGACGGCCCGATGGACGTACTGATCCGAGCGGGAGTCATCGAGCGGATCGAACGACGGGTCGACGTGCCGGACGCCGCCGTGCTCGACGTGTCCGGGCGGCTGGTGCTGCCCGGGCTCGTCGAGTCGCACTGCCACCTCGACAAGACGCTCTACGGCGGTCCGTGGGTGCCGCACACGGCCGGCGACGCGCTGAGCGACCGGATCGCCACCGAGCGCCGCCGCCGTGGCGAGGTCGGCGTGCCCGACGTCGACCGGATCGCGGCCCTGCTGGAGCGGATGGTGGTGTCCGGCACCACGCACGTGCGCAGCCACACCGACATCGACCCGGCGCTCGGACTGTCCGGTGTAGACGCGGTCAACGCCGCCGTCGAGCGTCTCGGCGGCGCCATCACCGTCGAGCAGGTCGCCTTTCCGCAGTACGGGATCCTCGTCAATCCCGGCACCGCCGACCTGCTCGACCGGGCCCTCAAAGCCGGTGTGGCCGCCGTCGGTGGCCTCGATCCGGCCGGTTTCGACCGCGACCCCGTGCGCCACCTCGACGTGGTGTTCGGCCTCGCTGAGGAGCACGGCGTCGCCATCGACATCCACCTGCACGACGGTGGCACCCTTGGCGTGTGGCAGCTCGAACTCATCGCCGAGCGCACGGTCGCCACCGCACTGGGTGGCCGGGTCGCGGTCAGCCACGCCTACGGGCTCGGCCGGGCCGACAGCGCCACCCAGCAGCGCGTCGCGGACCTGCTGGCCGCCGCCGGGGTCGCCGTCGTGACGGCCGCCGTGTACGACTTCCCGGTCGCCCCGGTGAAGACGCTCCGCGCGGCCGGCGTCACCGTCGCGTGTGGACACGATGGCATCCGCGACCTGTGGGGCCCGTACGGCAGCGGCGACATGCTCGAACGAGCCATGCATCTGGCCTACCGCAACACGTTCCGGCGCGACGAAGACATCGAGCTGGCGCTGGAGGCCGCCACGTACGGCGGCGCGGCGCTGCTGGGGCTGGGGGAGTACGGGCTGCGGCCCGGCGCACCGGCCGACCTGGTCGTCGTCGACGCGCGCACACCCGCCGAGGCGGTCGTCACCCGGCCGCCGCGTGAGCTGGTCCTCAAGCGTGGGCGGGTGGTCGCACGCTCCGGTAGATTGATCAGGTGACTGGCGTACATCCGGCGTGGCTGCCGGCGGAGGCATTCCGGGCGGTCAACTCGCGACGCGTCGCGGTGCACGGCGAAGGGCTCCTCGTCGACACGGTGCGGGCCGAGGTCGCGGCGGCGGAGTCGTCATCTCCTGAGTTGGTGCTTTCCCTAGCGGCGTCGCCGGGCTCGCGCGGCGTCCTCGGTGACGACGGGTTCACGCTCGAACGTGCTGACGGCGTCACGAGGATAGTGGCCGAAGCGCCCGCCGGCCTCCTCTACGGTTTCTTCCACGTGGTGCGGCTCGGCGAAGCGGCCTTCGGTGCCGACCGCCCGGTCGAGGTGCACCGGCCCGCGCTGCGGCGGCGCATGGTCGACCACTGGGACAACGTCGACATCCACCCGATCATGGGCCAGGTCGAGCGCGGCTACGCGGGTGGGTCACTGTTCTGGGAGCGCGGCGCTCTGCGCGCCGATCTGAGTCGGGTACGCGATTACGCGCGGCTGCTGGCCTCCTGCGGCATCAATGCCGTGGCTATCAACAACGTCAACGTGCACCGCACCGAGGCGCACCTGCTCACCGACCGCCTCGGCGAGGTCGCCGCGATCGCCGCCCACCTGCGCCCGTACGGCATCCGCACGCACCTGTCCGTCAACTTCGCCTCGCCCATCGTGCTCGGTGGTCTGGCCACCGCCGACCCGCGCGACCCCGCCGCCCGCCAGTGGTGGGAGGTGACCACGCGCCGTGTCTACGAGACGATCCCCGACTTCGGCGGCTACGTCGTCAAGGCGGACTCCGAGGGGCAGTCCGGCCCGTTCGCGTACGGGCGCAGCCACGCCGAGGGCGCCAACATGCTCGCCGACGCGCTCGCGCCGCATGGGGGAGTGGTGCACTGGCGGGCGTTCGTCTACAACCACCGCCAGGACTGGCGTGACCGCTCCACCGACCGCGCCCGTGCCGCGTACGACCACTTCGCGCCGCTCGACGGCCAGTTCCGCGACAACGCGATCCTCCAGGTCAAGCACGGCCCGATGGACTTCCAGACCCGTGAGCCCGTCTCGCCCGTCATCGCCGCCATGCCCGGCACCCGCCTGGCGGTGGAGCTGCAGGCCACCCAGGAGTACACCGGGCAGCAGCGGCACGTCTGCTACCTCGCTCCGATGTGGAGCGAGGTGCTGCGCTTCCAGCCTCACGGCGACGGTGGCCCCGCGGTGGCCACTCTCGCCGGGAGCGGCGGGCTGGTGGCCGTCTCCAACGCGGGTGACGATCCATTCTGGACAGGACATCCGCTCGCTCAGGCCAACCTGTATGCCTTCGGGCGTCTCGCCTGGGCGCCCGACGCCGACCCGCTCACGATCCTCGACGAGTGGATCGGTCTCACGTTTCCCGATGCCACGCCGCAGCTGCGGCAGGCACTGCACGCCATGATGGACGACTCGTGGCGCACCTACGAGCGATACACGGCGCCGTTGGGTGTGGGCTTCATGGTGCGCCCTGGCCGCCACTACGGTCCCGACGTCGACGGCTACGAGTACTCGCCCTGGGGCACATACCACTTCGCCGACCGCGACGGCGTCGGCGTCGACCGCACCCGCGCCACCGGCACCGGCTACACCGGCCAGTACCCGCAGCCGTGGGCCGATACCTACGAGTCGGTCGACACGTGCCCGGACGAGCTGCTGCTCTTCTTCCACCACGTCCCGTACGGGCATGTGCTGCGCAGCGGCTCGACCGTCATCCAACATATCTACGACACGCACTTCGCCGGAGCCGACGAGGCGGCACAGATCCGGGACGCGTGGTCCGCCGTCGGCCACCTCGTCGGGTCCGATGTGGACGACCGGATGCGGGAACGCCTGGACGAGCAGGTGCGATCGGCCGCGGAGTGGCGCGACCAGATCAACACGTACTTCTATCGCAAGTCCGGCGTCCCCGACGCCAAAGGCCGCCGCATCTACTGACACGAAAGGCGTGCCGTCACCGCGCGAGACCGCGCGTTGCGGGCATCGGTGCAGCTTGGCTTCGGTGTTTCGGTCAGCGTCGAAACGTCCGCGTCGTACGGTCGGGGCGTGATGACGGAAGCGCCAACCTCGCACCGATGTCGTCGGCCTGGGCGCTCGGCCAGATCGTCGTCCTCGGGCTCGGCCCAGAGGGGCAGACCGCTCAGAACCTCGCATCCCGCCCCGACCTGGTAATCAACCTACCGGCCGCACACCAGTGGGAGGCGGTCGAACGCCTCGCACCGCTGACCGGACGCCATCCCGTGCCCGCGCACAAACGCGACCGTTTCCGCCACGAGCCGGCGAAGTTCGCGGCCGCCGGCCTTCAAACCCAGGTGTCCCAACGCGTCCGGCCGCCGCGCGTCGCTGACTGCCCGCTCCAGATCGAGGCCCGCGCGACGCGCGTCGCCCCCGATGCCACCGGCGGGTTCATCATCGTCGAAGCAGCGGTTCTGGCGGTACATGCCGACGCCCGCATCGTGATTCCGGGGACCGACCACATCGATCCGTCCGCGTGGCACCCGCTGATCTGCAGCTTCCGGCACTACTTCGGGCTGGGCGCCGAACTCGGTCACAGCTTCCGTTCGGAGACTGCTGCCAGTGTCCGTCACTTGTCGTACTCGGGTGGGCAAATGGCGGTGGAAGGAGCGCAAACTGCCACGTAACTCGGGATAAAGACCTTGTGCCGGCCACCTTCATATTCGTAAACCAGCTCAACGCCCCGGCGAGCGGAGCGCCCCGGTGCGATGACCTCGTACCCGATCTGAAGCTCGATCCAGCGGTCCTCGCCCCGCATCGGAGGCTGGACGATGAGGCCCTCGACGGGCATACCGCCCGCGGCGTGGGGCGCGTCAGGCGGAAATCCCGGTGCCTGCTGAAACGATCCGACCTTGAAATCCGGCGGCAACATGCCCGGGTTGACCCGCGCCAGGATGCCGACGACACGCACACTTCCACCATCGTCCATGAGCGGCTTCGCCGAGATCAGACGCAGCGGCCCGCGCGCCGCTGGCGTGACCCTGATCAGATTCAGCCCGTCCGTGAATGTCACGCCTACGTCTTTGGAGGTGTACCAGCCGTACGCTGCTTGGTCCGTCTTGAGCTCGTCGCCCGGCGGCCTTACGCCCACGGCGTAGTAGATCGACACGACTATCGCGGTCACCGCGATCACACCGGCCGTGGCAACCGCGACGAGTATGCGGATCTTGCGGCCCCCGCACCGTGGCCGCGTATCCACTCTCGCATCGGTCGCTGTGCTCAAGCTATGCACCGATCCGAAGCCACGTCGGGCAACGCATCCGAGACCGCCTCGGATCAGGTTGCCCGATTGGCCAACGCCCGCAGTAGCACCGCACCGAAGGTGCCCCTCTCGAAGAGGAACCCGTAGATGTCGCAATCATAAGGTGCTCTCGCACGACAGGTGCTTCCGCTTACCTACACGTCTTCTGGTCGTGGTTCGGGTGGGACGAGGTAGGTGTGGCCGAGGGCGGTGTGCCATTGGAAGAGGCCGGGTGTGATTTGGTGGTATTCCCAGTGGCCGTGGTGTTTGAGTCCGTGGTCGTGGCGGCAGAGGGTGCCGAGGTTTTCTTCGATGGTGGGTCCGCCGTGTGCCCAGTCTTTGATGTGGTCGATGTCGGCGCGGTGGGCGGGTACGCGGCAGCCGGGTGCTCGGCATGTGCGGTCGCGGGCGGTGATGTGGTCGGCTAGGTCGGTGGTGGGTCTGCGGCGGGTGACGCCGGTGTAGAGGGTGTTGCCGTCGTGGACGGTGAATCGCCATCGTCCGCGTCGTTGCTGCTCGGCGACTTGGCGTGCGATGTCGGCGATGACCGGCCCCCACCCGGCCAACTCGCCGGGTAGCTCGGTGAGCCCCATGAGCATGGACAGCGGCACGGTGAGTTCGACGCCGCCGCGCACCGGGCCGGTCGTGGTGCTGGCTGGGCCGGCGGTGCCAGGCGCGGTGTCCCGGCAGGCTGTTGCGTCCGGCTCGGGCTGGCTGGCGGCCTCTGCCGCGCCAGGCGCGTGGGCAGCTTCGGCCGTGCCGGGAGTGCGGGCGGCGGTGGCTGTGCCGGACGTGTGGGCGGCCTTGGCTGTGCCGGACCGTTCGGTGACGCCGGGTGCCTGGCCGGGGCTGAGCGGGTCGGCGGTGCCGGGTGCCTGGCCGGTGTTGGGCTGGTCGGTGAGGCCGCGCGTCTGGCCGGTGCCGGATGCCATCGCTATGCCGCTCGCTTGGCCGGGGTCGAAGGGCGCGGCCATCGTCGGAGTATTCGCCGCGTTGGAAGACGCGGTGGCGGTGTTGAGGCCTTGGAGTAGGTCCAGGAAGGTGTCGGCGCGTAGTTGGTCCAGGGTGCGTTCGTCGCCGCCGCGGCGGGCGGCGCGGGCGATCGCGTCGATCCGCGCGGAGGCTGCCGCGGCGCGTTCGGTGGGCAGGTTGGTGCCGCCCAGGAACGCGGTGCCCTCCGGCAGCAGCCCATGGTCCAGGCGCCGGTCCACGACGCTCTTGTCGCGGCGTTTGCGGGCGGCGTCGGGGTCGATGGTGATGACCAGGCGCTGCAACCGCACCCGCAACTGCCCCGTCGTCAGACCATCAGCGACCGGCAGCAGCCGCGCCGCCGCCTCGCGTGCGGTGTCTTCCGGCAACACCGAAAGCACGTCGCAGAACACCCGAGCCCGAGGGATGTCGATATGCCCAGCCCGCAAAGCGGCATAGACGTCGGGGAGCCGTTCGACCACATCCACAGCGAGGGTAAGTTGCTCGCCAGCGGCGCGGCGGGTCCAGCACAACGCGACCCGCACCTCATCATCCGGATACCGGCTCAACCCCTTCAACCGCTCGACCGGGCTGTTGAAAACACCGGGCGGGCAGTGCGCCACCTCCACAATGTCGGCCAACAGCTCGGCCTGATCGTGGGCGACCTGACGGGCGCGGGCTTGCATGACGGTGACCATGTCGTGGCCGTTGACGCGGGAGCGGTCGATGCCCGCGAGGATGGCTGACAGCCCTGGACCGGGCGGCATATCCGCCAGATCTTCAGGGATGACCAGCCTCTCGATCACACATTCGATTCTATCGAAACCCACCGACATCCGTTGCCCCACAAGGGTGAGCGACCATATCGACGACGGATGCGCGGTGGTGCTGACCAGGCGGCGGCGAAGCTGGGCCGGCGAACTGGTTGTGTGGCCGCGGAGGGTGAGGCCGCGGGAGCAACGGGCATCGACCGCGACGGGCATCGCGGTAGCTCAAAGTCCGATCCTGAACCTGAGCCGATGACGCAGCGCTCGCCGGCGCGCTACTGGCGGAGGATCATTACGCTGCGGGCTGCCAGGCTCAGGGGCTGGCCGACTTCGACGCGGGTGCCGGTCAGCAGGTCGACGCCGCCCACTCGGGCGGGCACCTCGACCGGTACCGCGTTGTGGTTGAGCAGGAACAGCAGGCGCGTGCCGTCGGGAGCGACGCGGGTGGCGGTCTCCAGGTCGGGCACGTCCGGGTACGGGCCGGACAGGCCGTGGCGGTCGAGGACCTGGCGCATCACCCAGGATACGCCCGCCTGGTCGAGGCCGGCGGCGACGTACCAGCCCTCGCCGTCGCCGTACGCGTTGCGGGTCACGGCGGGCGTGCCGGCGTAGAAGTCGGACTGGTACTCGCCGACCACCTCGGCGCCCTGCGGGATCACGAGCTCGAACAGCAGTCGTGACTCGACGACCAGTTCGCCGAGGCGTACCGGGTTGATGACCTCTGGGGCCCGAGCGTCCCACTCGTCGACGCGTACGCCCATCAGCGTGCCGAGCGGGCCCGGCACGTCCATGAGGAAGGCGTTGTCGTGCTCGTCGACGCGTCCACTGAGGAATGTTGTCACGACGGTGCCGCCGCGCGCGGCCACGGCTTCGAGCCGCTGCGCGATGTCACCCTTGAGCATGTGCAGTGCGGGTGCGACGACAACGTCGTACCGGGACAGGTCGGCGGTCACGGAGACAGCGTCGACGTCGACGCCGGCGTCCCACAGTGCCTGGTGGTACGCGAGCACGACCGACTGGTACTTCACGTGCCGGGACGGGCCGTCGGAGATTTCCAGCGCCCACCAGCTGTCCCAGTCGAACAGGATCGCCACCCGGGCCGGCGTGCGGGCGCCTAGGACCGCGTCGCCGAGCGTGTCGAGCTCGGCGCCGAGCTCGGCGACCTCACGGAAGACGCGGGTGTCGTCGCGTCCACTGTGGCCGATGACAGCGCCGTGGTACTTCTCGCTGGCACCGCGGGAGGCACGCATCTGGAAGAACAGGACCGCGTCGGCGCCGTGCGCGACCGCCTGCCAGCTCCACAGTCGCATGACGCCGGGGCGCTTGAGGGGGTTGACGTCGCGGCAGGCGGTGAAGCTCGGCGTCTGCTCCATGAGCCAGAACGGCTGGCCGTCTTTGAGACCGCGCATCAGGTCGTGGGTGAACGCCATGCGCGCCTGGGAGGTGTCGTCGGGCGGGTAGTTGTCCCACGACGCGAAGTCGAGGTGCGGCGCCCACTTGTGGTAGTCCAGCCCGCGGAACATGCCCATGAAGTTCGTGGTGACCGGCACGTCCACACTGGACTCGCGGATCGCGTTCTTCTCGTCCAGGTAGTTGGTGAGCATGGCATCGGACATGTAGCGCGTGTAGTCGAGCGTGATGCCCTGGAAGGCGGTGTGGTCGGGGCCGCGCCAGTGCTCGGTCAGCGCGGAGGGGGGCTCGATCTCGTCCCAGTCGTAGAACGTGTGCGACCAGAACCTGGTGTTCCAGGCCGCGTTGAGCCCGTCGAGGCCCTCGTACTTCTTGCGCAGCCAGTCGCGGAATCCGGCCGCGCACAGGTCGCAGTAGCAGGCGCCGCTGTATTCGTTTCCGACGTGCCAGGCGACGACGGCCGGGTTGCCGGCGTACCGGGCGGCCCGGCGGCGCGCCATCTCGGCGGAGAGGCGGCGGAACACCGGGGAACTGGGGCAGGAGTTGTGCCGCCCGCCGAAGCGGTGCTTGCGGCCCTCGAAGTCGACGCGGGTGATTTCCGGGTGCGCCCGCGCGAGCCACGCCGGGTGTGCGGCGGTGCCGGTGGCGAGGCAGACCTGCCGGCCTTCGGCGGCGGCGCGCTCGACGATCCGGTCCAGCGTCGAGAAGTCGTACACGTCTTCACTGGGCTGAGTGAGCGCCCAGTCAAAGACGCCGACAGTGACGGTGTCGATGCGGGCGGTGTCGAAGAGCCGGTAGTCGTCGGTCCACACCTCTTCGGGCCACTGCTCGGGGTTGTAGTCGCCCCCAAAGCGCACCTTCATGCGGCGAACTCCTCCTGGACGTGCGTGATCATCGGCCGGCTGTTGCGCACGAACGCCATCACGAACACCGCACCGAGCAGTGCGAGCACCGCTTCGGACGCGAGGACCGTGACGCCGGCCGCCACCAACAGTAGGCAGGCGTTGGCGAGAGTGACACCTGGCGTGCGGACGAGGAAGTACGCGGCGAGTCGCGCGGCGTCGACCGTGCGGAAGCTGAACAGGGAGGCGATGACGAGCACGTTGGCGAGCCAGAGCGTCGCCGCCACCGCGATGACGACGAGCAGCGCCGCCCACCAGCCGGGCACGCCGGCCGAGCCGAAGTACGCGAGGTTGACGCCGACGATCGCCACCCAGGCCAGCCACGGCACCCAGAGCTTCAGCACCGCGCCCAGGTTGAGCCGGTACCCGCGCCAGAACCGCGCACCCGGGTGCAGATCGGTCAGGTCGCCGCTGCGGTGGTGGATCGCGTAGACGGCGGCGGAGACGGCGGGCGCGAGGGGCAGCGCGCACAGCGCGGCGAGCGGCACGTTGGAGGGGTGGCGGTCGAGCAGCAGCAGGGGCACGAGGCCGGGCAGCGAGGCGGCCACCAGCATCACCTCGACCACCAGCACCGTGTACACGAAGGCGGCGATCCGGGACAGCGGCCCATCACCGAAGTGACGCCGCGCGGCGACTGCGCTCATGAATGCTCCTGGAAGAGGCGCGACTCGTCCCACCATGGCGGCGTCTCGTCGGTGACCACCGGGGTGACCTCCACCAGTGTGACCTCATGGCGGTCGAGGGTGAGGTCGAGGTCGGCCCGGCCGGCCGTGACCGGCAGCGCGTGGTGGCTGACCGCCGGCTCAGCGGCGGCGCGCAGCGCGTCGAGCTGGTGCTCGCGCGGCGAGGGCGGCCGGCCCATCTCGCACCAGGCCCGCCACGGGTTGCCGGCCTCCTCGCTGACCGATGAGCGCAGCGCGAACGCGGAGACCGCGCCGGGCATCGGCAGCGACAGCTTGAGGGTCTGCCCGTCTTCGCGGACGGGCGCCCACGCGAGCACGGTGACGCGGCCGGCGGGGTCGCGGGTGACGAGGTGGTCGTCGCCGCGCGTCAGGACCTGGTCACCCATGCGGGCCATGAAGGAGTACAGGTGGAAGGTGGGCTTCTTGATCTGGCGGTGGGTCAGCAGGCCGAACCCGCCGTGGAACAGCGTGGTCGGGACGCCCACCTCTTCGAACATGTCGCTGAATGTCCAGTACGAGAACGAGTCCACGAAATCGCCGCCGGCCGCCACCACGGGCGCCAGGTACGCGGCGTGGAAGGCCGTGTCGTGCACCGGGTTGTCGGGCCGGTAGGAGGAGTTGAACTCGGTGATGTGCACCGGCAGGTCGGCGAGCGGCGTGCCGCGCAGCTGTTCGCGGGGCCGGGCGAACTGAGCGAGCAGTTCGGAGGCGGGCGCGAGAGTCTGGTACACGCCGAACGGCACGTGTTGCGAAGGTCCGGACGTGTAGGCGTGCCGGCTGACGAAGTCGACCGGTACCGAGCGGGCGGTGACGAACTCGATGAACCGGTCCATCCACTCGTCGGCGCCGGGTGAGATGGCCGGCCCTCCAACGTGGAGGGACGCGTCGACCTCCTTGACGGCATGGGCGGTCACCTCGTACAGGCGGTGGTAGGCGTCTTCGTCGGCGCCCTGCCAGAAGTCCTTGAGGTTCGGCTCGTTCCACACCTCGATCGGCCACTGGCGCACCTGGTCCAACCCGTACCGGTCGACCAGGTGCGCCACCGTCGACCGCACCAGCGTTGCCCACTCGGTCCACGACCGCGGCGGCGTGACGTTGCCCCGCCACCAGAAGATGGTCTGGTCGCCGGAGGCCAGGTCTTCGGGCATGAAGCCCAGCTCCAGGAACGGCGCTATGCCCAGCTCCAGGTAGGCGTCGACGACCTGGTCGACGTACGTGAAGGCGTGCCGCACATGGCGGGACCCGCCGTACTCGTACGGCCGGTGGACGCCGACGCCGTCGCTGAGCAGCCCGTGGCCCCGGATGTGCCGGAACCCGATCTCGCGCTGGATCAGCGCCAGGGAGTCCTGGTAGTCCTTGCGCAGCCCGAGTTCGAACCGGCCGGTGCCGACGCAGGCGCGCCAGGCGTCGGGCAACCGGCCAGTCGAGTGTTCCGGAACGATGACGCGCACGGTCAGCCGTGCTCCTTCTGGTAGCGGTCGTACGCCTTCTGGACCAGCTCCATGTAGGCGTCCATGTTCTTGCTCTTCAGCTCGGTCTTGTACGCGTCCCATTCGGCGATCGGGCGCTGGCCGAGGATGAACTTCAGGGTCTGCTGGAAGACGAAGTCCTTGAGGCCCGACTCCCAGAGCGTGGCCTGCTCGCGCTCCTCGTCGGTGAACGGAGCCGGCGGCGGCGTGACCCACGGGCCCTGCTTGCGCGCGTTCATCACGGCCTGGAACTCCTTCTCCTCGGTGGAGAAGAACGCCTGGACGAGTTCGGGCTTGCCGCCGTAGGCGAACACGCCGTTGCCGAAGCCGAAGTCCTTCTGCAGGTGCTTGGGCGCCTGGGGGTGCAGGCCGACCATGTCCACATTGGGCGACAGCTCCGGCTGGCCCGAAGCGCCCTTGACCCAGGTGGTCCCTTCCACACCGAGCCGGGCGAACACCTGGCCCTCGTCGGAGTACCAGAGCCAGTCGACGAACTGCATCATGGCCACGAAGTTCTTGCTGTCTTTGGCCTTCGTGGAGATCATCATGCCGTTCTCCAGGCGGCTGGCCGGGTTGATCTCACCCTCCGGGCCGATCGGCAGCGGAATCTTGACGATCGTCGCCTTCGGGTTCGTGGCGGCGAGGTCCTTGCGGTGGTCGTTGACGAGGGTCTGCGCGTTGCACATGATGACGAACGACTTGCTGTTGGCCAGCTTCTGGCGCGCGATGTCGTCGTCCTGCGTGAAGCTCTCCGGGTCCATCAGCTTCTCGGCGACCAGCTTGGAGACGAACTCGACCCAGCCCTTGTACTTGTCGCTCGCACCGGTGTAGAAGTACTTCTTCGTGCTGGCGTCCCAGGTGGCGTGCTGGTACGTCCAGCCGCCGGGCGCGCCGTAGGCCGCGCCGAGGTTCGAGAAGAACGCGCCGCCGGGTGTGGGCTTGCCCCACCGGTCGGAGAACGGGTAGAGGGCCGGGTACGCCTGCTTCATCGCCTTCAGCATCGTGTAGACCTCGTCCCAGGTCTTCGGGATCTGAAGGTTGAGCTGCTGGAGGATGTCGGTGCGCACGGCCAGCGAGTAGTCGGCCCACGGCTTCTCGTGCACGCCGGGCAGCAGGTAGAACTTGCCGTCGGCCTGCCGCATCGTGTCGATCTCCGGCTGGAGCTTCCACTTCTCGATCTTGTCCTTGAAGTTGGGCATCAGGTCGAGGTAGTCGCTGACCGGCAGGATGGCGCCGGAGGAGACGTACGAGTTCTCGTCGGGGCGGTAGGTCTTCGGGATGAGCAGCGGGGCGTCGCCGGCTCCGATGAGGACACTGCGCTTCTGCGCGTAGTCGCTCAGCGGCACGGCGACCGGGTCCAGCTTGATGTTCGTGCGCTTGGTCAGCTCCGACCAGAACAGCCAGTCCGTCTTCAGTGGATAGTTGGGGTGGTTGTTGTACAGGACGGAGAAGGTGAGCGCCTCGGTCGCCTTGAACTGGTCGCCGACGCCGTACTTCTCCATCGCGCCGACCTTCTTGCCCTCAAGGTCGCTGGTTTCGTTGGAGTCGTCACCGCCGCAGCCGGCGAGGCCGAGTGCGACGAGGCCCGCGGCGGCGGCGAGAACCTGGCGCCGGGACGGTTGGTAGGCCATGGGGGAGGTCCTTTCCGGGGTGGGTGGGTCATCCCTTGACGGCGCCGAGCATGACGCCGGAGACGAAGTAGCGCTGGATGAACGGGTAGACCAGGAGGATGGGCAGGGTGGTGAGCACGATCGCTACCGCCTTGACGGTGGCGCCGACCTGCAACGCCTCCGCACCCTCGGTCACGGCGTTGCCGCCGAACGCGGTCGAGGTGGCTCCCGCGATCAGGTTGCGCAAGTAGACGGTGACCGGCCACAACTCCTGCTTGTCCATGTAGAGGAAAGCGGAGAACCAGGAGTTCCAGAAAGACACCGCGTAGAAAAGCACCATCGTGGCGACGATCGCCTTCGACAGCGGCAGCACGATCCGCCACAGGATCCCGTACGTGGACAGGCCGTCGACGGAAGCGGCCTCCTCCAACTCGCTGGGGAGGCTTTCGAAGAAGGCCTTCATCACCAGCAGGTTGAAGACGCTGATCGCGTTGGGCAGTGCGATGGCCCAGACGCTGTTCTTCAAACCGAGGCTGGTGACGAGGATGTAGTTGGGGATCAGGCCGCCGCTGAAGAACATGGTGAACACCGCGACGCCGACGAGGATGCCGCGGCCTTTGAGTTGGGGCTTGGAGAGCACGTACGCGTAGCAGGTGGTGAGCACGATCGCGATGACCGTGGCGGTGAAGGTGTAGAAGAGGGTGTTGCGGTAGTTGGTCCAGAACAGCGAGTCGCTCAGCACCTCCTCGTACGCGTTGAGGTTGAACCCCTTGGGGAGCAGGTTCACCTTTCCGGCGACGACGTTGGCCTGGTCGCTGAACGAGCGGGCCACGATGTTGAGGAAGGGGTACAGCGTGACCACGACGACACCGGTCAGCACGACGGCGTTGACCACCTGGAAGATCCGGTAGCCACGCGTGACCTTCTGGCGCTTCACCACAGGCTCGCCCCCACCGTGCGCTTGGAGATGAAGTTCGCCGACAGCACGAGCGTCAGCCCGATCAGCGCCTCGAAGAGGCCGATCGCCGCGGCGTAGCTGAAGTTGCCGGACACGATGCCGACCCGGTACAGGTACGTGGAGATCACGTCAGCGGTCGGATAGGTCAGCGGGTTGTACAGCAGCAGGACCTTCTCGAAACCGACCGCCATGAACGTGCCGATGTTGAGGATCAGCAGCGTCACCATGGTCGGCCGGATGCCGGGAAGGGTCACGTGCCAGGTCTGGCGCCAGCGGCTGGCGCCGTCGATCCGGGCCGCCTCGTACAGGTCCTCGTCGATGGTGGTGAGCGCCGCCAGGTAGAGGATCGTGCCCCAGCCGACGGTCTGCCACGCCTCGGAGGACACGTAGATGGTGCGGAACCAGCCGGCCTCCTGAAGGAACGAGACCGGATCACCCCCGAACGCCCTGACAGCCTGGTTGGCGATGCCGTCGACCGACAGGATCTGCATGACCATGCCGGCCACGATCACGATGGACAGGAAGTGCGGCAGGTACGACACCGACTGTACGAACCGCTTCAGGTAGCGCGTGCGCACCTCGTTGAGCAGCAGCGCCAGGACGATCGGCAGCGGGAAGCAGATCATCAGCGTGAGGCCACCGAGGATCAGCGTATTGGTGAAGACCTCCCAGAACGTCGGGTCGTTCAGGAACATCTTCACGTACCGCAGGCCGACCCAGTACTCGCCGAAGACGCTGCCGCCGGGCTGGAACCGGCGGAACGCGATGATGTTTCCGAGCATCGGCAGGTACCGGAAGATGAGGAAGAACACCAGCGGCAGGATCGCCAGCGAGTACAGCTGCCAGTCCCGCCGAAGCGCCCGCCGCCAGGTGAGCTTGGGTGGCTTGACGCGGCGGGTGGCCGCTCTGACCTCTGGCTCGGGGCGTACCGCGCCGGGTGGTGGCGCGTTCACCGTGGGTGTGCTCATAGCGTCTCCACTGTGGAATAGGTGAGCAGCTGCCGGCCGTGGCCGACCTCGCGTTCCGCCCCGACCAGGGTCAGCGGCACCACGCCCTCGATGTCCGAGAACGAGCGGCCGAAGCGCAGCTCGACGGCGCCGGGCTCGACGATCCGGCGCCCGCCGACACCGGTGAACGACGCCGCGTCGGCCGGTACCGCGAACGTGACCCGGGCGCTCTGGCCGGCTTCCAGCGGGACCCGGGCGTATCCGATGAGCCGCACGACGGGGCGGGTGACCTGGGCGACCGGGTCGTGCAGGTAGAGCTGCACCACCTCGGCGCCGGCCCGCGACCCGGTGTTGGCGACCGTCACGTTCACGTGAACGTCACCATCGACCGGCCACTCCGTGGGCCCGCCGGCGTCCCGGTACTCGAACGTCGTGTAGCTCAGGCCGTGGCCGAACGGGAACGCCGGTGTCGGGTCCACAGAGGACACCTCGGTGCGGCGGCCGAGCGGCGGCGCCAGGTAGGTGGCCGGTACACCGCCGGCGTCGCGCGGCACGCTCACCGGCAGCCGCCCCGACGGGTTCACCGCGCCGGTCAACACCTCGGTGAGGGCCTGACCGCCGGACTGCCCTGGGAAGAACGCCTGCACGATCGCGGCCGCGCCGTCGAAGGCGTCACCGAGCGCGTACGGGCGGCCGGCAAGAAGCACCAGCACGACCGGGGTACCGGTGGCGAGCACCGCCCGCACCAGGTCGCGCTGCACGCCCGGCAGGTGCAGGTCGGTGGCGTCGCACCCCTCGCCGGAGGTGCCGCGCCCGAAGAGCCCGGCACGGTCGCCGACCACCAGCACGCACACGTCACTGCCGGCGGCCAGCGCGGCGGCCTCGGCGATGCCGGACGTGTCGTCGCCGGTGATGTCGCAGCCGGGCGCGTACGCCAGATCGGGGTACGCCCGCCCGAGCGCCTCGCGCAGCGACGGGATGTCGAGACCGAGCCCGTGTTCGGGGTGGCGCACGCCCACGTGCGCGGGGAACGAGTAGCAGCCGAGCATCGCGATCGGGTCGTCGGCGACCGGACCCACCAGTGCGACCCGCGTCTCGGCCGCGAGCGGCAGGACACCGCCGGTGTTGCGAAGCAGCACAATGGACTGTCGCGCCAGGCGCAGCGCCACGTCCTGGCTGCCGGGGCTGTCGAGGTCGAGGTCGTCGACGCCGTCGGGTAGGGCCCGCCAGCCGTCGTCCAGCAGGCCGAGTTCGACCTTCTGCGCCAGTACCCGGGAAAGGGCCCGGTCGATGAGCGACTCATCGACGGCGCCGGACTTGACGGCTTCGATCAGTGGGGTGCCGAAGGCATCCACATTGGGCAGTTCGACGTCGATGCCGGCGCGCAACGCGAGCGCCGCGGCCTCCGCGCCGTCGGCGGCGACGCCGTGCAGGCTTTGCAGGAACCGGATCGCGAAGTAGTCGGACACCACCGTGCCGGTGAAGCCCCACTCGTCGCGCAGCAGCGCGGTCAGCAGCTCCGGGTCGCCGGCGACGGGGACGCCGTCGATCTCGGCGTAGGAGTTCATCACCGAGCGCGCCCCGCCGAGGCGCAGCGCCATCTCGAACGGCGGCAGGATCACGTCGGCCAGTTCGCGCGGGCCCATCGGCACGGGCGCCAGGTTCCGGCCACCGCGCGAGGCCGAGTACCCGGCGAAGTGCTTGAGGGTCGCGACCACGCCGGCGTCTTCCAACCCGCGCACGTACGCGGCGCCCACCGTCCCGACCAGGTATGGGTCCTCGCCGATCGTCTCTTCCGTGCGGCCCCACCGGTAGTCGCGGGTCACGTCGAGCACCGGCGACAGGCCCTGGTGCACGCCCGCCGCCCGCATCGTGCGGCCGATGTGCCCGGCCATCCGCCCGACCAGGTCCGGGTCGAAGGCGGCGCCCCAGCACAGCGGCGCGGGGAACGCGGTGGCCCGCCAGGTCGCGAACCCGGTCAGGCACTCCTCGTGCACCTGCGCGGGTATCCCGAACCGGCTGGCCGCGACGATCTCGTCCTGCGCGGCCGCGAGCGACCGCGCGCCGCGCACCGGATCGACCGGCGCGGTGCCGAACGGCCGGGTCAGCTGGCCGAGCCCCTGGCTGATCAGCGTGCTCCAGGAGGCACCGCCGACCATGTCGGACTGGTAGGGCGCGACGCCGCCACCGGACGCGTCCGCGCCGACCCACACGCCGACCAGCTGCGCGACCTTCTCCTCCAGCGTCATGAGCGGGATCAACGCCTCGACCCGCTCCGCCGTGGACCGCTCCTGGTCGCGCCAACGCGCGTCGTCGTTCACCTGGCTACCCATGCCTCCCCTTACCCGGCTTTGCCGAAAGTTTCCGCAACATGCCGGTCACATCTGACGGCAAGTTAGGCGCCTTGTCAGAGGTGTGTCAAGGGTTAGTCAGAGACGTTGATCGGTTTGTGCTTGATCCAGTGTTACAGTGACCGCCGAAACTTCCGGCGATGCTGGGTGAGATTTCGATGACGAGTTCCGCAACGATAGCGACGATCGCCGACGAGGTCGGCGTGTCCGTGACGACCGTGTCCAAGGTCCTCAACGGGCACTCCGACGTTGCCGCCTCGACCAGGGCAAGGGTCGAGGCCAGCCTGGAGCGGCACCGGTACCAGCGCCGCGTCAAGCGGCGCTCGACCGGCCGCGAGCAGGTCGACCTGGTCTTCCACGAGCTCGCCGCGGCGTGGGCCATGGAGATCATCCGGGGGGTCGAGTCGGTCACGGCGGCCGCCAAGGTCGACCTCGTGCTGTCCCAGCTCGGCGGCGCGCACGAGCCGCCGCAGCAGTGGCTCGACGGGGTGCTCGGCCGCCGCCCGCTGGGCGCGGTCTTCGTGCTCTGCCACCCGTCGCAGTCGCACTGCCAGCAGCTGGAGCGCCAGCGGATCCCGTTCGTCGTGGTCGACACCGACAGCGCGACCACCGCCTCGGTGCCCACCGTCGGCTCCAACAACTGGAACGGCGGCCTGCTCGCCGCCCGACACCTGCTCGACCTCGGCCACCGCCGGATCGCGATCATCTCGGGACCGGAAGACGTGCTGTGCAGCCGGGCCCGCGTCGCCGGCTTCCGGTCCGCACACGACGAGGCGGGCGTACCGGTCGACCCCGAGCTCGTGCGGTACGGCAACTTCTATGTCAACGCCGGCTACGAGTACGGGCTGGAACTGCTCGGCCGCACCGACCGCCCCACCGCCATCTTCGCCGGGTCGGACATGCAGGCGATGGGGGTGCTGCGCGCCGCGCGCAAGCTCGGCCTCGACGTGCCGCGGGACCTTTCGGTCATCGGGTACGACAACCTGCCGGTCGCCGCGTGGATCGGTCCCGCGCTCACCACCGTCAACCAGCCGCTGCGCGACATGGCCGGCACCGCCACCCGGATGCTGCTCGACATCGCGCGCGGCGTCGAGCTGTCCACCAGCCGCATCGACCTGGTGACCGAACTCGTCGTTCGCGAAACGACCGCACCCCCCGCGGAGGCACACTGATGGCGCTTTTCGACCTGCCGCTCGCTCAGCTGGAGCAGTACGAACCCACCATCGCCGAGCCCGACGACTTCGACGAGTTCTGGCGGTCCACACTGGACGAGGCGCGCGCCGGCAAGGTACTGATCGACGTACAGCCGGAACCGACCGACCTGCGCCTGGTCGAGTCGTACGACGTCACGTTCGCCGGGTTCGGCGGCGACCCGGTCCGCGCCTGGTACACCCGGCCCGCCGGCGTCGACGAGCCGCTGCCCGCCGTCGTGGAGTATCTCGGGTACGGGCGGGGGCGGGGCCTGCCGCACGAGCGGCTCACGTTCGCCGCGGCCGGATACGCGCACCTGCTCATGGACAGCCGCGGCCAGGGTGGGCAGTTCGGCACCGGCGGCGACACCCCCGACCCGCACGGCAACGCGCTCGGCGGCCCCGGACCGATGACCCGTGGCATCCTGTCGCCGCCCGACTACTACTACCGGCGCCTGATCACCGACGCGGTGCGCGCCGTCGAGGCGGTGCGGGAACTGCCCGGCGTGGATCCGGCGCGGGTGGTGGCCGCCGGCAACAGCCAGGGTGGCGGGCTCGCGATCGCCGCCGCGGGACTCCTGCCGGACCTGGCGGCGGTGCTGACCACCGTGCCGTTCCTGTGCCACATCCAGCGCGCCATCGAAATCACCGACGCGGCGCCGTACAGCGAGATCGTGACGTTTCTGGCGATACACCGCGAGGCCGAGGCGGCCGCCCGAAACACACTGTCCTATATCGACGGTGCGAACTTCGCCCGGCGCGCCACGGCGCCCGCGCACTTCGCGGTGGGACTGCGCGACACGGTGTGCCCGCCGAGCACCGTCTACGCCGCCTTCAACCGGTACGCGGGCACCGACCGCACGATCCACGTGTATCCCTTCAACCACCACGAGGGCGGCGAGGCCGTGCACGTACGCCGCCAACTCCGGTGGCTGCGCGAGCGACTGGGAGACTAGTACCCTGGCGCTGTGCAGGGTCTGTTGCGCTCCGTATGGGACGAGCCGCGTCCCCCGGGCGCGCCCGCCCGGGTCTGGCGCGACTGGGCGCTCGTCGCGGTGCTCATACCGCTCGTCGTGCTCGAAGTGGCGGTGCGCTGGTCCGGCCTGCACGCGCCGGCCGTCTCGCTGGTGGTGACCGCGGGGCTGGTGCCGGCCCTGCTGTGGCGGCGCACCCGGCCGCTGCTGATGGTCGCGATCGTGTTCGGCACCTGTGCCGTGACGCCGCTGGTCACCGGTGCTGAGCCGGAGCTCAACACGCTGGTCTACGTGACGCTGCTGCCGTACGCGCTCTTCCGCTGGGGTTCGGCGCGGGAGGCCGTGCTCGGCCTCGGCATCATGTTCGCCAAGGTGGGCCTCAGCGCGGCGCTCGGCGACAT
Organism: Phytohabitans aurantiacus; assembly: GCF_027923225.1. Classification (GTDB taxonomy): domain Bacteria; phylum Actinomycetota; class Actinomycetes; order Mycobacteriales; family Micromonosporaceae; genus Phytohabitans; species Phytohabitans aurantiacus. Next base: position 529,452 of record NZ_BSDI01000007.1, on the reverse strand, counting down.
CAGCCTCGGCGAGGCCGGCGCCGGGTTCGTCGTGCTTTTCGCCGCGATGACCCTCGGCGCCGCCGTGCGCTACCGGGTCGGCTCGCGGCAGCGCGAGCTCGACCAGGTCAAGCTCCTCGAACGCGAGCGCCTGGCCCGCGACCTGCACGACACCGTCGCCCACCACGTGTCGGCGATGGCCATCCGCGCACAGGCCGGCCTCGCGACCGCGGCGTCCGACCCGGCCGCCGCCACCGACGCGCTGCGGCTCATCGAGGCCGAGGCCACCAAGGCGCTCGCCGAAATGCGGGCGATGGTCCGGGTACTGCGCAGAGGCGAGCCCGCCGAGCGGGCGCCCGCCCCGCTGGTGTCCGACCTCGACCGGCTCGCCGGCTCTTCCCGCACCGGCCCGGCCGTCGAGGTGGAGCTTGTCGGCGACGTCGACGCCCTGCCGCCGCCGGTCGGCACCGCGATCTTCCGGCTCGCTCAGGAGTCGGTCACCAACGCCCGCCGGCACGCCCGGCACGCCACCCGCATCCAGGTACGGGTCGATGTCGACGACACGGCGGTGCGCCTGCGGGTCAGCGACGACGGTGAGGCGACCGCCGCACGCACGGCCGGCTCGCGCGGATACGGCCTGGTCGGCATGATGGAGCGCGCCGGGCTCCTCGGCGGCACCTGCGAGGCCGGCCCCGCGCCCGGCCGCGGCTGGACTGTGACCGCCGTCCTCCCCCGGGCCGCCTCATAATGGTCAGCGTCGTGGTCGCGGATGACCAGGAGATCGTGCGCACCGGGCTCACGATGATCCTCAACGCGCAGCCCGGCATCGAGGTGGTCGGTGAGGCCGCCGATGGGTGGCGGGCGGTCGAGGTGGCTCGCCGGCTGCGCCCCGACGTGTGCCTGTTCGACATCCGGATGCCGGGCCTCGACGGCATCGAGGCCACCCGCGCGCTCGCCGGCCCGGCCGTCGCCGACCCCCTCGCGGTCGTCGTCATCACCACCTTCGACCTCGACGAGTACGTGTACGCCGCGCTGCGGGCCGGTGCGAAAGGCTTCCTGCTCAAGGACGCCGGCCCCGCGTTGCTCGCCCAGGCCGTGCACGCGGCGGCCAGCGGCGAGGCGCTGATCGCTCCGAGCGTCACCACCCGGCTGCTCAAGGCGTTCGCCGACTCCGGACCGGCCGCGCCCACCAAACAGCCGATCGACGCCCTGACCGACCGCGAAGAACAGGTGCTGGCGGCTGTCGCGCGCGGCCGCACCAACAGCGAGATCGCCAGCGAGCTGTTCATCACGCTGAGCACCGTAAAGACGCACATCGCGAGCCTGATGGCCAAGCTCGGCGCCCGCAACCGCGTCGAGATCGCCATGTGGGCGTACGAGACGGACCGCGTGCGTCCCTCGGCCTAAAGTACGGTTTCCTCGCCGCACCAAAGACCGGTGCGCGAGCGGCTCAAGTTCCGATGAAACGGCACGCCGCCGCCGCGACGATCGATACATGAGTGTCACCGCTGTCCGCGCCAGCCGGGTCTGGCCGGTACCCACCGCGCTGATCGCGCTCAGCCTGGTGCCGGTGATCGCCGGTGCCGTCCGCGTGACCGAGTTGTCGGTCGGTGCCGAGGTCACCCCGGAGAACGCCCGGTTCGTCGAGTCGCCGGTGCCGATCGTGCTGCACATCGTCGGAGCCACCCTGTTCTGCGTGGTGGGCGCCTTCCAGTTCCCCACCGGACTGCGCCGGCGCTCGCTCGGCTGGCATCGCGCCGCCGGCCGGGTACTGGTCCTCTGTGGACTCACCGCCGCGCTGTCCGGTCTGTGGATGACCGTGTTCTACCCGCACCCGTCTATGGATGGGGTGCTGATGACCGCCTTCCGGCTGGTGTTCGGCTCCGCGATGGCACTGTCCATAGTGGCCGCAGTGTTGGCGGTACGGCGGCGGGACATCCGCCGGCACCGCGCGTGGATGCTGCGCGGGTACGCCATCGGCCTGGGCGCCGGCACGCAGGTGCTCACCCTCGGGGGCTGGGCCGTCGCGTTTGGACAGCAGCCGGTGGGCGTTGCCCGGGCACTGCTGAGCGCGCTCGCCTGGGTCGTCAACCTCGCGTTCGTCGAGTGGCTGATCAGAAGGAGATTTCGATGAAGGCTGTCGTCCAGTACCGGTACGGGTCCGCTGAATCCCTGTCGGTGCGGGAGGTCGAGACGCCGGTCCCCGCCGAAGGCGAGGTGCTGGTGCGGGTACACGCGTCGTCCGTCAACGCCCGCGAATGGCACGTCATGCGCGGCGACCCGTACCTGGCGCGGCTGGCGTTCCGCGAGGTCTTCGGGGCTCGCGGTCCGAAGAGGACGATTCGGGGCAGCGACCTGGCGGGCCGGGTCGAGGCGGTCGGCCCGTCGGTGACCAGGTTCCAGCCCGGCGACGAGGTGTACGGCGACGCGCGCGAACTGGACGGTGCTTTCGCCGAGTACGTGTGCGTGCCCGAGGGGCAGCTCGCGTTCAAACCGGCCAACCTGACGTTCGAGCAGGCGGCCACCGTGCCGCTCGCGGGCGCCACCGCGCTCGTCGGGCTCCGCGAGGCGGCCCGCGTCCAGCCCGGCCAGCGGGTACTCGTCAACGGCGCGTCCGGGGGAGTGGGCACGTTCGCGGTGCAGATCGGCAAGGCGCTCGGCGCGGAGGTCACCGGTGTGTGCAGTACCCGGAACGCCGACCTCGTGCGGTCGCTCGGCGCCGACCACGTCGTCGACTACACGCGTGACGACTTCGCCCGCGCGCCGGAGCGGTACGACGTCGTTTTCGACCTGGTCGCCAACCGGGCGCTGGCCGACCTGCGCCGGGTGCTCACGCCCGCCGGTACCCTGATCTTCTCCGGCGGCGGCGTGTCCGGCCGGCGGCCGCAGCTCTTCGGGCCGATGACCCTGACGATCGCCGGCCAGCTGGCGGCGCGGTTCGTCCGGCACCGGTTGGTCCTGCTCAACAACGTGCCGCCGCGCGCCGAGACGTTGCAGGCCCTGCGCGAGCTGATCGAATCCGGCCAGGTCACACCGGTGATCGACCGCACGTACAAGCTGGCCGAGGCCCCGGCGGCGGTGCGCTACCTCCAGGTGGAGCACGCCCGCGCCAAGGTGGCCATCACCATGTGAGCGCTAGCGCTAGCGCGGGTCGGTGTCGGCGGGGATCGGGTGGCCCTCCGGGGCGCGCTGGACGGGGAGCGTGAGCTCGGTGTCGTGCTGGAGCGGGCTGTCGCCGTGCACCACGACCGGCGCCCAGCCGGCCGGCTCGGTGAGTGGCTCGGCCAGGTCGGCGACCGGCACGGTCAGCGCCTCCGTGACCGGCGCGGGGTCCACCGGCGCCGGCACCACGGTGGGCGCCTCGAACGTCGGTGCCGCGTTGAACGGGACCTGCGCCGGCTCGAACATCCCGCGCACCGGCGCGGGCGCGGCCTCGAAGACGTGCGTCACCTCGTGCTCCGCGGGCGCCGGCGCGGCGGGCAGCGGCATCGCCTCGGTCACCTCCGGCGCCACCTCCGCGGGCGCCTCGGCCCGCGGTGCCGCCTCGACGGTCGGCTCGGCGGCCGGCTCCACAGCCGGCTCCGCGGGCTGCGGTGCGGCGGGCCGGGCGTGCGTCACCATCGGGTACTCGCCGGTCTGCACGCCACCCGCCGCCGCTGCCATCACCGCGGCGGCGGCCAGGTCGGCGACCCGCTTGGCTTCCCGCTGGACCCGGGCGCGGACCTCCTTGGCGTGCCGCTCCGCCGACTCCGCCGACCGGCGCACCTCGTCGAGGCGGTCAGTCTCGGTGGCCAGGTCGTGGCGCATCTCTTCCATGTGCTGCTGGAGCTGGGCGACCTCGCGCTCGGCCGCGGCACCCTCCTGGCGCCACTGGGTGAGCCGCTGCTGCGCACTGTCCATCTCGGCCTGAAGGTGCGTCAACGCCTGCCGCCGCGCCCGGATCTCCTGCTGTACCAGTCCGAGCTGCTGCTGGTGTACCGCACTCTGCTCATCGGCGTGCCGGCGCTTCTCGGCCAGCTCGGCCTCGACGGCGGCCCGTTGTTCGCCGATCTCCTGCTCCACTTCGGACCGCCACTGCGCCAGCTCCTGCTCGGTCTGCGCGCGGGCCGCCTCGATCTCCTGCTGCGCCTCGGCACGCAGCCGCTCGGCCAGGTCGCGGACCTCGGCCAGCTCGGCCTGCATCGCCGCCCGCCGCTCCTCGGTGATCTTCTCTTCCTCGGCGCGCCTGGCGGCGATCTCCGACTCCAGGTCGTGGCGGGTCTGCGCGGCGTACTCGCGAGCGTCGGCCAGCACCTTGTCGGCCTCGGCGCGCACCTCGTTGGCCTGCTGGGCGGCCTTGTTGGTGATCGCCTCGGCCTGGTTTTCGGACAGGGCGAGGATCTGGTCGACCATCGGGCCCAGGTGCCGGAACGACGCCCGGTCGACCTGCGCCGGCCGCTGCCGCAGCTCGGTCAGCTCGGTGTGCGTGTGCTGGAGCTGGGCGGCCAGGTCGTGCACCTGCCCCAACGCGTGGTCGCGCTCGGTCAGCAGCGTGGCGACCTCGTTGTCCCTCTGCGCGAGGTACCGGTCGACCTGCCGCTGGTCGTAGCCGCGCAGCTTGATCTCGAAGCCCGGCTGCGCACTCATGCTCTCGCGCACCGCGTACAGCTCCCCGCCCTGGGACATGCGCCATCCTCCATACGTCGCCGAGCGCCTTGCCGGCGGGAAAGGGGGTGCCGCCGGCACGCCGCCCCACGCTACCGGTGTCACACTCCGGACACCGCCCCACCCCGTGCCGCTTTCTTCCACCCGTACGGCTGGCGGACGTCCTACCGCACGGTGTGGTCGAACGCTCTGCTGGAGGAGCGAGTATCGCCCATGCTCAGCACCGGTCGGCCACCGGCTGCCCAGCATCCGTCAGCTCGCCAACGATCTGGGACTCGCGCCCGGCACCGTGGCGAGGGCATACCGGGAGCTCGAAGCCGACGGCATCGTCGTCAGTCGGGTGCGGCACGGCACCACGGTCGCAGCGCTGGCGCCTGCTGCGGCCGAACCCGCTCTTCAGGAGCGCCTCCGGGAGGAGGCCAGGCGCTATGCCGCGGCTATCTGGCGTCTCGGCGCGTCGCCGGAACAGGCCCTCAACGCGGTGCGGGAGCAACTGTCCCGCGGGTCAGCGTAGGCGCGGATAGTCTGCGCCGATGGGAAAGCTTCGACCCAGAGTGCTCGTGGTGAGTCTGGGCGGCACGATCACGATGACGCCGATCGCCACCGGTGGCGTCGCGCCCGCCTTGTCCGTGGACCAGCTCATCGCGGGCGTGCCCGGGCTGGCCGAGCTCGACGCCGACCTGGAGGCGGTGGACTTCCGGCAACTGCCCGGTGCGAGCGTCAGTTTTGACGACGTGGCGGGTCTGGCAGATCTGGTGCGGCGGAACCTGGCGGCGGGTGTCGACGGTGTCGTGGTCATTCAGGGCACCGACACCATCGAGGAGACCTCTTACCTGCTTGATCTGTACCATTCCGGCCCCGAGCCCATCGTGGTCACCGGCGCGATGCGCAATGCCGCTATGGCGGGTGCGGACGGCCCGGCCAACCTGCTCGGCGCGGTACAGGTGGCGGCCAGTCCAGCCGCGCGCGACCTGGGTTGTGTGGTGGTTTTCGCAGACGAGATCCACGCCGCCCGCCGGGTCCGCAAGACACACTCGACCGCCGGATCCACCTTCAGGTCCCCCAACGGAGGCCCGCTGGGATACGTCGTCGAGGGACAGCCGCGAATGCTCATCGAGCGACTGAGCCGCACACCAGCGTTCCGGCCGGGCGGATCCCGGCCCACGGTCGCGGTCGTCACGGTGACTCTCGACGACGACGGCGCCGTGCTGGATGGGCTCGGGTCCCGTGTGGACGGTGTGATTCTCGCGGCGTTCGGCGCCGGTCACGTGCCGCAGGCGATGGTGCCCGCGCTGCAATACCTCGTCGAGGCGGTGCCGGTGGTGCTCGCGTCCCGGACGGGCGCGGGCCCGGTGCTGACCGGCACGTACGGGTTTCCGGGCTCCGAGCGCGACCTGGTGGCCCGCGGCCTGATCCCGGCCGGATTCCTCGACCCCTTCAAGGCGCGCGTGCTGTTGCGTGTCCTACTGGCCGCCGGCACCGACCGCGACGGCATCCGCGCCGCCTTCACCGCCGCCGGCTGACCCGCGCCGTAGGATGGCGGGTATGACGTGGCGATGTTGATGCTCAACTAGCACCCGAGGTCCTCCTGAGGGAGTCGTGCGCCCAGCGTCCGATTCGTCCCCTCAGGAAGGCCCATGCTGACTACCTCACGGCTCAACGCCACTGCCTCGCGGCTCAATGCCACCCTTTACCTGTACTGCCTCTTCGACAACCTGGTCCTGCTGTACCCGGTCTACACGCTGCTGTTCAGTGACACCGGCCTGTCCGTCTGGCAGATCTCGTCGCTGTTCGTCATCTGGTCGGCCAGTTCGATCGCGCTGGAGATCCCGTCCGGCGTTTGGGCCGACAGGTTTTCGCGGCGAGCCCTGCTCGTGGCCGGTCCACTTTCGTCCGCAGTCGGGTTCGGCCTCTGGGTCGCCGCACCCTCGTACTGGGTGTTCGCGCTCGGTTTCGTGCTCTGGGGCGCGAAGGAGGCGCTGGCATCCGGCGCGTTCGAGGCGCTCGTCTACGAGGAACTCGACCGCTTGGGCGCCGCTGACCGGTACGCCAGGACGATCGGGCGCGCGCAGGCCGCCGGGCTGATCTCGGCCGTGCTGTCGATGGCGCTGGCTTCGCCGGTGCTCGACGCGGGCGGATACCACGCGGTGGGCGCGGCGAGCGTGGTCGCGTGCCTGGTCGCCGCCGCCATCGCGGCCCAGCTTCCCGAGCACCGCGCCAGGTCGGTGGCGCACGCGTCGAGCGCGCGCGGCCATTCGATGACCGCCGCCGTGGGCGAGGCCGCGGTGGCGGTCACCCATCCGCCATCGCCGGAGACGCCGGTACTGGCCACAGCCGCACCCGACACCGGATACCTCGACGTGCTCCTCGCCGGTTTCGCTGAGGCGCGACACAGTCGTGCGGTACGCGGTGCCGTCCTGCTCGTGCCGGCGGTCACCGTCGTATGGGGCGCGCTGGAGGAGTACACGCCGCTGCTGGCCCGCGATGCGGGAGTGCCGGACGCGACCGTGCCGCTGTTCATGCTGTTGATCTGGGTTGGTGCCACCGCTGGTGGCCTGCTCGGCGGCGTGGGGGAGCGGCTGTCCTCGACGGGCCTCGCGGTCCTGCTCGTGGCCGCCGCCGGGCTGCTCGCCGCCGGCGCGGCCAGCGGGCGCCCGGCGGGCTTCGTGTTGCTCGCGATCGCGTTCTGCGGCTTCCAGCTCGCGTCGGTGACCGCGGACGCGCGGCTCCAGCATCGGATCACGGGCTCGTCCCGGGCGACGGTGACGTCGTTCGCGGGTGTCCTGAGCGACTCCACGACGATCGCCGTGTTCGCCGGTTACGGGGTGATGGCGGGGGCGACCGGTCACGAGTGGGCCTTCGCGGCGTTCGCGCTGCCGTACCTCGCGGTCGCGGCGGCGCTTGTCCTCTCGCGGCGGCCGCCCCCGTGGATCAGCCGGCGGTCGCGCTGACCGCCGCGTGGAACTGGCGCCCGAGCACGGCTTCGACATCGTCGCGGCGGTACCGCACGGTGCCGTCCGCGTCGTACCGCTGCCGCCAATGGCCGGCAGCGGCCAGCTCGGGCGCGAATCCGCGCCTGACCCAGTAGTGCTTGGCGATCTCGTCGATCGTCAGGTACTCCATGATCACCTCCGGTCGGCATGTCATTTACCACCGGAGGCGCTGGCTAAACGCCTATGTGACGTTCAACCGAGCAACTGGTCGGGGTAGCACCAGCGCCAGGTCTCGCCCGGCTGGGCGGACTGGATGACCGGGTGCCCGGTGCTGGTGGCGTGCGCGGTCGCGTGCTGGGGCGCCGACGAGTCGCAGCAGCCGACATGTCCGCAGGTCAGGCACGTACGCAGGTGCACGATGGGGCCGTCGTCCGGCTGGTGGTCGTCGCAGGTGGCCGGCTCACCGACGTCGCGTGCGGGTGCCGCCCGCAGATGCGGACAGCCGGCGAGCGCCTGAGGTGGGCGGCCGGCCCGCAGCCACTCCCGAAACGCGCGCAGCGGCCGGTCACGGTGCTCGTCGTGCCGCCTGATCACGAGTACACGGTATGTCAGGGGTGGGGGCTACGGTCGGGCGGTCAATCGAGTACACGGGGAGTTTTTGTCATGCCACCCACCTCTTTGGCCGTCGATCGGCTGCGTGCCGAGCTGAAAGGTGTGGTCATCACGCCCGGCGACGAGGGATACGACCGGGCCCGCACCGTCTTCTCCGGCGCCATCGACCGCCGCCCGGCGGTCATCGCCCGGCCGCTCGACGCGGCCGAGGTCTCGCGTGTCGTGCTGGTCGCCCGCGACACCGGTCTGCCGCTCGCCGTCCGAAGCGGCGGCCACGGCAACCACAGCGAGTGCGACGACGGCATCGTCCTGGACCTGGCGGGCGTCCGCGCGGCCTATCCGGGGGCGACGTGGGAGCGGCTGGTGGCGGTCAAGCGCCGCTACGACCCCAGCAACCTCTTCCGCCTCAACCAAACATCCCGCCCACCTGACCCTGAGGACCCTTACGGCGGTTCGACCCGTGGCACGCGATCCCGCCGACGACGACCTTGACATGCCCGCGGCCACCCAACGACGTGGTCCTGTTGATCGGCGACGACGGCCGGCTGCGGGCACCCAGCGCCCGCAGCCCGGGTCGGACGGCCGTCAAGATCGAGGGATGCAGCGAAAACAGGGAAAAAGCGGCCTCACCCTCCTCCGGACAGCACGAAAACCCGGAAGATGCTGTATCCACATCGCCGGAGGCGATGCGCCCTAGCGTGCCGTGCGAGCGAGGGGCGGGGTGGGCGCGGTGCGGGCGCCGCGAAGGGCGCGGCCAGCGGCCGCGATCAAGGGCATTCGCATCGATCAAGGGCGAACGCACGCGGAAAAGAGATCCAACCACGTGCACTCGCCCTTGATCGGCGTCCGCTGGCGCCAGCGCGCGCGGCCTTCGGCCCCGCGCGCGGCCCGCGGCCTTGCGTGTGCTGGTGCGGCGCCCTGGCGCGGCTCGTTGGAACGGGTGGTCGGGGGGATGTCAGGGTTCCGTCTGGGGAAGCCCCGGATGTATCGCCGCCGGGTGACGAGGACTCTCTATGTCATACCGGGAAACGGTCTTCAGGCGGGGTGAGTACGGTGACCGAGATCGCGAGGGCAGAGGCCCTCTTCGTCAGTGACCTACAGCCTTCCGACGAGCCGACGCCGGCCCAGGTGGCGCTCGCGATCCGCGCGGCACTGCTGCGCCGCGGCGGCGTGCCCGGCTGCGCGGCCGTCATGGCCACCGAGTTCGGCGAGCGGCCGGAGGCCTCCGCCGCCCGGATGCGGTGGGCGCTCGGCCTTGCCTGCCCGGTCACCGTCGCGGCCTGACAGCACTTTCGCCTGTATCGATAAAAGTCCACGCCATGGCAACAAAAGGTGTAGACATTTCGATGTGAACTCCGCTAGTGTTTCGGCGAGGTAACCGGCGGCGCGGTTACCTCGACACCGTTGACCTGGGGATTTGGCACCTTCCCGATCGGCCCTGCACGGCAGCACCCGATCCTGGCGCGATGGTGCGCGCCGTAACCGCTATCCGTCTTTCCTCGCCCGGCACGCCCCGCTCTGACCGAGAGCGTGCGTGCCCTCGCGCGAGCCGACACCCTCGGCCAGTGCACTCGCGAAAGGTACGCCGGACATGCCCCCTTCCGAACGCGCGCACCCGTATGCATTCAGACTGCCAACCTTCCTTACTATTGTTCTCCTGGTGTTGACCGCCGCCGTGCCCGCGGGCGCGGTCGTGCCGCGGCAGGCGCGGGCACAGGCGGCCCAGATCCTGACGTGGACGGCCGGTGACAGCTTCACCTCGTACGTGTCCGCACCGGCCACGGCGGTGGCCGGTGCGGCGACGCTGGTGTTCGAGAACAGTGCCGCCACCGGCAACACCACCGGGATGCAGCACACGCTGACGTTCGACACCGGGGATCCGCGCTACAACCGGGATGTCGACGTCAACATCCTGGCCGATCCGTTCGACGCCAACCGTGGCAGGTGGACGGTCGACGTGGTGCTGACGCCAGGCACCTACCGGTACTTCTGTGCCATCCCCGGGCACGGCCAGATGACCGGCCTGCTCACTGTCACCGGGAGCGGCCCGGATACGACGCCGCCGGCCGTGACCGCCTCGGTGTCGGGGGAGCGCGACGAGACCGGCGCGTACATCGGTGCCGCGACCGTTACGCTGTCGGCCACCGATGCACAGTCTGGTGTGGACAGTGTCGAGTACGCGCTCGATGGGGGCGCGTACACCGCCTATGGCGGGCCGGTGACCGTCACCGTGCTGGGCCAGCACACGGTTTCGTACCGGGCGACGGACAACGCGGGCAACACCTCGACGCCGCAATCGGCGGCGTTCACCGTCGTCGAACCGCCGGACCCGGACACCACCCCGCCCGCGGTGACGGCGTCGGTTTCCGGAGACCGGGACGAGACCGGTGCCTACATCGGGGCCGCGACCGTTACCCTGTCCGCCACCGACACCGAGTCCGGTGTCGACATGGTGGAGTATTCGCTCGACGGGCAGCCGTACGCCACCTACGCGACACCGGTGACGGTCAACCAGTCGGGCGCGCACACGGTTTCGTACCGGGCGACGGACAACGCGGGCAACACGTCGGTGCCGCGGTCGGTGTCGTTCACCGTCGTCGACGACACCGAGCCGGACACCACACCGCCCACCGTGACGGGGTCGGTGTCGGGGGCACGCGATGAAAACGGCGCCTACGTCGGTGCCGCGACGGTGACGCTGGCGGCCACCGACGCCGAGTCCGGTGTGGACCGGGTGGAGTATTCGTTCGACGGGGGCGCGTACCTCACCTACACCGGCCCGCTGACCGTGACCGATCCGGGCGAGCACGCGGTGGCGTACCGGGCGACCGACCGGGCCGGCAACACCTCGACGCCGCAGTCGCTGCCATTCACCGTCGTGGCCGGCGGGCCCGACCCGGAGTGCCCGGTCACCGACACCCGCGCGACGGTATGGCTGGGCACGGTCGACTCCGGCGTACCAAACCGGGTCGTCCGCGCCGGATGCACCATCAACAACCTCACCGGCGACGCCCGCGCCTGGGCCAATCACGGCCAGTTCCTCCGGCACCTGACCGACCTCGCCGAGCACCTGCACCACCTCGGCGTGATCAGCCACGCCGAGCACGGGGTGCTGGTCGACGCGGCCGGCCGGTCCGGCGTCGGCAAGCCGGACGGGCGCAACGGGTACCAGGCGCTGCTCGACCGCTCAGGTGCCTCGTTCGCGCTGTGGGAGCAGGTCGGCGCCGGCGGATTCACGCGCAACGCCGACGGGTCCATCACCGGCCGCCCCCTCGACGGGCTGGGAGTGCTGTGGTTTCCGGTGCGGCAGTACGGCGACTTCTCGCTCAAGCTCCAGTGGCGCGGTGACGCCGGTGGTGTCTTCACGCGCTTCCCTGACGTGCACAGCCATCCGGACGAGTCCCGCCCGGAATGGGTTCCCGTCCGGTTCGGCCACCGGGTCGACCTGGCCGGCTCGCAGGACGTCTGGACCGACTACGAGATCCGGGCCACCGGCCAGCACTACTCGGTGTTCCGCGGCGGCGTGCTCGTCGGTGAGCACCATGGTGGGCAGCACGCCGCCGGATACATCGGGATCCAGGAGACCGGCGGCAGCTTCCGCACGATTCGCATCGCCCCGCTCACGCTCTGACCCCTGGGGAGGGAGTCCGCAATGGACAGAAAATCCAGTGCCGGTCGGCTGCTGCTGGTCGCGGCCGTCCTGGTGGTGACAACGGTCGGCGCGGGAGGGCTGGCCCTCGCCGGCAAGGCCGGTGAACGCTCGGCCGAGAAACCCGACGGCTGCGCCCAGCCGGACCGGCGCATCCAGCTGTACGCCGTCGAGCTGCCCCGCGACCCGGTGACCGGGCAGATCCGGCTCGGCTACGGCAGTACACCCGACACCGCCTCGTACCCCGGCCCGACCATGGAGATGATCGAAGGCGAGTGCCTCGCCATCACCCTGCACAACCAGGTGCCCGAGGCGACCCTGGCGCAGTTGCGGGTCGCGCCCGAACACCCGCTCGGGGTGTCGCTGCACGTGCACGGGGTCAAGTACACCCAGCTGTCCGACGGCACGGTCCACAGTGGTTCGTACGTGCCGCCCGGGCAGTCCCGCACCTACACCTGGTACGCCAAGCCGCGCAGCGCCGCCACCGGCTCCCAGGGCACGGCCGGCTACTGGTGGTACCACGACCACGTGGTGGGCGGACCGCACGGCACGCAGGGCCTGGGTGCTGGCCTGTTCGGTGGGCTCGTGGTGCGGCGGCAGGGCGACACCCGCCCCGACCGCACCTACGTGACCGCGTTCGGCGACCGCCAGACCATCAACCTGCGCCGCAGCCCCGAAGCCGACACGTGCGACCACATGAACCCGCAGCCCGGCCCTACGTGCCTGATGGCCAAGGTGGGTGAGCGGATCGAGTTCATCGTCATCGGGCTCGGCAACGAGCTGCACACGTTCCACATCCACGGGCACTCATGGGCGGACACCCGCACCGGCATGGTCGAGGGCAACAGCAAACCGCTGGTCGACTCAATTCCCGTCATCGACAACAAGAGCCTTGGGCCCGGCGACTCGTTCGGCGTACAGATCATCGCCGGCGACTCGGTGGGACCGGGTCACTGGATGCTGCACTGCCACATGCAGTTCCACTCCGACGCCGGCATGTACACCACGCTCCACGTCATCGAGGGGTAGGCATGGCAACCAGACTCGCGCGCGCACTGGCCTGCGCCGTACTCGTCCTCGGCACGCTGACCGTGCCGGCTTTTGAGAAGCCCGCCAGCGCCGCCGGCGGCAAGGTGGTCAACGTGCTGGTCTTCCACGGACCGGAGGACCAGCAGGACGACCCGGTCGGCCGCGCCACCGCCGTCATCAAGAACCTGGGCAAGCAGCACGGCTTCTTCGTTCACGAGGCCGAGGATCCGGCCGTCTTCACAGCGGAGAACCTCGACCGGTACCGGGGCGTGGTGTTCCTGTCCGCCAGGGGCGTCACGCTCGACGACGCGCAGGAGGCCGCGTTCCAGGCGTACGTCAAGGGCGGCGGCGGCTTCGTCGGCGTGCACGACGCCGCGTACGCCCAGGGCGGCTCCGAATGGTTCACCGGCCTCATCGGCACCCGCCCAGCGGCCAGCCTGCCGCCGGCGGAGAAGGTCGTCGAGGCGACCGCCAGCGGCAACAACCCGCCCAACGAGACCGTGCAGCAGGTGGTCGACGGGTCGACCGGCACGAAGTGGCTGACCCGCGAACCCACCGGCTGGATCGTCGCCAAGCTCGCCGCACCGACGGTGATCGGGCGGTACGCGCTGACCTCGGCCAACGACTCGGCCGGCCGCGACCCGAAAGACTGGGCGCTGCAAGGCTCCGCAGACGGCCTGGAGTGGACCACATTGGACACCCGCACGGGCGAGACCTTCCCGCAGCGGTTCCTGACCAAGCAGTACACGTTCGAGAACAGCCAGGCGTACCAGTACTACCGGCTGAACATCACCGCCAACAACGGCGAACCGCTGACCCAGCTCGCCGAGCTGTGGCTGGTCGGCTCGAACGCCGGTCCGGCACCGGAGAGCACCGTGCAGCAGGCCACCGTGGCGCTCACCGACCGCCAACACCCGGCCAACAAAGGGCTGCCGCTCACCGTGAGCCGCGCCGACCAGTGGATGAACTGGGACCCGAACCCGGTCGGCCGCGTCCACACGATCGCGCAGGTGGACGAGAGCACGTACACGTCCGGCTTCAGCGGCAACGGCCCGTTCCACCCGATCTCCTGGTGCCGCGACTACGACGGCGGCCGTTCGTTCTACACCGGCATGGGCCGCACGCCGGCCAGCTGGAACAAGGACACCCAGTTCCACGGGCATCTGCTCGGCGCGATCCAGTGGACGACCGGCATGGTGCGCGGCGACTGCCAGGCCACCATCGCGGCCAACTACCGCACCGAGCGGCTCACCACCACCAACCAGACCGGGCAGCTCGACCAGATCGGCGAGCCGCATGGGCTGACCGTCGCACCGGACGGCACCGTCTTCTACATCGGCAAGGCGTCCTGCCCGTCCGGTCCCGTCGTCGACTGGGCCAACCCCAACGTCGGCCTCGGCTGCGGCACCATCCACCAGTGGGATCCGCGCACCAAGCAGGTCAAGCTGCTCACGACGCTCGCGGTGATGGGTAACCGGGGCAGCGGCACCGAGCTGGTCAAGAACGAGGAGGGCCTGGTCGGCATCACGCTCGACCCGGCGTTCGCGCAGAACGGCTGGGTCTACGTGTACTGGATGCCGCACGCGTCGATCGACCGCGAGAAGCGGATCGGGCAGCGTACCGTATCCAGGTTCACGTACGACCGTGCCGCCGCGACCATCGACCAGGGCACCCGCAAGGACCTGCTGCACTGGGACACCCAGATCCACAGCTGCTGCCACGCCGGCGGTGGCATGACGTTCGATGAGGGCGGCAACCTCTACATCGGCACCGGCGACAGCAACTCCTCCGGCGGCTCCAGCGGCTACTCCGGCAACAACTGGACGCAGGAGTTCGCGGGCGTGTCCTTCCAGGACGCTCGCCGCACCTCCGGCAACACCAACGACCTCAACGGCAAGATCCTGCGCATCCACCCGGAGGCGGACGGCACGTACACGATTCCACAAGGGAACCTGTTCACCGGCCAGGAGGAGGGCGGCGGTAAGACGCGGCCCGAGATCTACGTGATGGGCGTGCGCAACATCGCCCGGATCGCCTGGGATCCGGTCAACGACTGGCTGACGGCCGCGTGGGTGGGCCCCGACGCCGGTGCGCCCGATCCCGAGCTGGGGCCGGCCAAGTACGAGACGGCCACCATCATCACCTCGGCGGGCAACCAGGGCTGGCCGTACTGCATGGGTAACCGCCAGCCGTACCGGGACCGCAGCAGCACGGACGCCACCGTGCTCACCGGGTGGTACGACTGCGACAACCTCAAGAACGAGTCGCCGCGCAACACCGGCCTCGTCGACATCCCACCGGCCCGCGACAACATGATCTGGTACTCCCCGCAGGGCGGCGGCCCGGTCTATCCCGAGCGCGCCGACGGCAGCGGGCTGCCCACGTACGTGCTCGGGCAGGAGAAGTTCACCCGGCCGTACCTGCGTGGCGGCGGCCAGGCCATCATGGACGGTCCCACCTACCAGCGGTCCACCGTGGACACTGGTAGCGGCGTGGCGTGGCCGGAGTACTGGAACGACAAGTGGTTCATCGGTGACGAGTCGAACGCCAACAACCGGATCGCGGTGACCGTCGACCCGGCCAACGTGCCCAGCCAGGGCGCGCCCGCCTTCGCCGAAGACCTGCGCCCGATCATCCAGGGTGGCAGTGGGGCCACCCAGCTCCAGTTCTGGATGGACGCCAAGTTCGGGCGGGACGGCGCGCTGTACATGCTGGACTACGGAGGCGGCTTCTTCAGCCTGCACGCCAACCAGAAACTGATCCGGATCGCGTACCAGGGCGGGCCGGCCACCCCGAACCCCAACCTGGCCACCGCCCGATCGGTGTCGGCGAGCCAGCCGCGCACCGTCGCGTTCTCCGGCGTCGCCGCCGGCGGCGTGGCCTGGGAGTGGGACTTCGGCGACGGCAGCAAGGTGTCCACTCAGGCCAACCCGACGCACACCTACAAGCGCTACGGCACCTTCCAGGCGAAGCTGAAGGTGACGTACGCCGACGGCGAGGTCGTCACCGGCACGGTCACCGTGAACGCCGGCTGTGCCGTGGCCGACGCTCGCTCGTCGGTGTGGCTGCTCGACACCGACACCGGTGTGGCGAACCGCACCGCCGGCGGCGGCTGCACCATCAACGACCTCATCGACGACGAGGCCGCCTGGCCGAACCATGGCGCCTTCGTCAGCCACCTCGAAGACGTGCTCACCGAGCTCACCGCGGCGCACGTCATCGACAACCGGGAGGCGATCGCGCTTCGCCGGGCCGGTGCCACCTCCGACGTCGGGAAGGTGCCGGGGTACGTGCCCATCTTCGACGGTACGGCGGCCTCGCTGGCGGACTGGCGGCAGGCGCCCGGAGGGTCCTTCTCGCTGCGGCGGGACGGCTCCATCCGCAGCACCGGCGGCCTGGGGATGCTCTGGTACGCCGGCAAGGAACTGGGCGACTTCTCGCTGCGGATGCGGTTCCGGGACGTGTCGGCGGGCACCACCCGCGGCAACAGCGGGGTGTTCGCGCGCTTCCCCGACCCGCGCGTCCCGCTGGATCAGCGGCCGCCGGGCAGCTGCGGCACGGTCGGCTCGGCCCGCACCTCGGCCGCCTGGGTCGCGATCTACTGTGGACACGAGATCCAGATCTACGACGGCGAGACCGGCGAGACGCAGAAGACCGGCTCGATATACAACTTCGCGCCGCTGACGCTCGACAAGGCCGGTGCGACGCCGAAGGAGCAGTGGAGCGACTACGAGGTTCGAGTCGTCGGGCAGCACTACACGATCATCCGCAACGGTGTGACGCTGGCCGAGTTCGACAACACCCCCGGCAAGCAGTCCTCCCGCGCGGGTGACCCGCCGACCGACATGCGCCAGTTCCTGAGCGGATTCGTCGGATTGCAGAACCACGGCACCAACGACCTGGTCGAGTTCCGCGACGTCCGGGTGCGCGACCTCTAACCGTCCTCCGTGATCAGGGCGTCCCTCAAGTCGTTAGGGCGACTTGAGGGACGCCCTGATCACATCGTTAGGTGAGGGCCGGGAGGAAGTCCGTCGCCGGTATCGCGAACACCAGGGACACCACCGCCATGCGCGGGATCGAAGGGCGGTGGGCCATCACCGCGTACACCGCGAGCAGCACCGGTGCCATGAGATCCTGCAGCGTCCAGGAGTCGCGGCTGACCAGCACGCCGAGGTGGCAGCAGGCCAGCCACAGCGCGATCGCGGCCGTCCACAGTGTCACGCCGAGCCCGTAGCACAGCGACGGGTTCCAGCGCACCGCCGACGTGGTGTCGCCGGCGTAGCTGTCGGCGTCCATGTCCATGACGGTGGTCGGCAGGTACAGTGCGGCCGCCAGCAGCAGGCCGAGCACCACCATGACGGGCGGGTAGTCGCCGATCGGGCGGTGCAGCGACCAGCCCGCCAGCGGTCCCAGTACCCCCACCGCGACCGCGTTGACGACCACGTCGGCGCCCGGACGGGCCTTGAGCCGGATCGGCGGCACGCTGTAGAGCCAGCCGAGCAGCAGTACCAGCGCGGTGCCCGCGGTGAACGCGGCTCCCGCCGCCGCGGCCACGGCGAGCGCGGTGAACGAGAACAGCCCGCACCAGTGCACCAGGTCCTTTTCGGACAGCGCGCCGGTGACCAGCGGCGCGTTCGCCTTGCGCGGGTTGCGCCGGTCACTGGGCAGGTCGTACCGGTCGTTGAGAGTGAGCACCGCACCCCACACCAGCGGGCCGAGCACGAACGCCGCCGCCAGCGACTCGGGAACCGCGTGCAGGGGCGGCAGCCACGAGCGGGTCGCCAGGACCGCGCCGAGGTACGCGCCGGCCCAGCCCAGTGGCCAGAACCACGGCCGGGTGACCTGGATCACCGCGACCGCGGTACCGCTGAAGCCCGACGCGCCCCGTGGTCGCGCCGGGTGTACCAGATGCCCGTAAGCCATGCCTCGACGCTAGGGAAACCGCCCGGCGGCGGTCCTCCCCCAGGGGAGCGGCCCGGCTCCCTCCCGAGGGGGAGGAGTCACCCCTTGACGCAGACGACCTGCTTGAGGTGCGCGACGACCTCGACCAGGTCTTCCTGCTGCTTCATGACCTCGTCGATGTCCTTGTAGGCGGCGGGGATCTCGTCGACCACGCCGGTGTCCTTGCGGCACTCGACGCCGGCGGTCTGCGCCACCAGGTCCTCGGTCGTGAACGTCTTCTTCGCCTTGGCCCGTGACATGCGCCGCCCCGCGCCGTGCGACGCCGAGCAGTACGCCTCGGTGTTGCCCCGGCCGCGCACGATGTACGAGCCGGTGCCCATCGAGCCCGGGATGATGCCGAGGTCGCCCTCGCCGGCCCGGATCGCGCCCTTGCGGGTCACCAGCACCTCCACGCCGCCGTACGTCTCCTCCGCGACGTAGTTGTGGTGGCAGCTGATCGGCTGGCCGTACGTGACCTGAGGCAGGTGCTGCCGCACGACGTCGCACAGCAGCGCCATCATGACCTCGCGGTTGCGACGCGCGTACTCCTGCGCCCACCACAGGTCCCGGCGGTACGCCTCCATCTCCGGCGTACCGGCCAGGAACACCGCCAGGTCACGGTCGGGCAGGTGGGTGTTGTGCGGCAGCTTGCGGGCGACAGCCATGTGCCGCTCGGCGAGTTCCTTGCCGATGTTCCGCGAGCCTGAGTGCAGCATCAACCACACCTGCCCGTCGTCCGGGCCGCCCTGCTCGACGCACACCTCGATGAAGTGGTTGCCGCCGCCGAGCGTGCCCATCTGGTGGTGGGCCCGGCTCTCCAGGCCGCTCACGCCGTCGTGCAGCGTGGCGAACCGGCTCCAGAACCAGTCCCAGCCCTTCTGGTCCAGGTCTCGCACCCGGCGCGTGTCGACCTCGCGGCCGCGCTGCGCGAACCCGACCGGGATGGTGGCTTCGATCGCGGTACGCAGCGTGCCGAGGTCGTCGGGCAGGCTCGCGGCGGTCAACGAGGTGCGGACCGCGGACATGCCACAGCCGATGTCGACTCCGACAGCCGCCGGCGAAACGGCCTGGCGCATGGCGATGACTGAACCGACGGTCGCGCCCTTTCCGAAGTGGACGTCCGGCATGACCGCTACGCCCTCGACCCACGGCAGCTGGCCGATGTTACGCAGCTGCTGCGCCGCCTGCGGCTCGATGCCGTACGGGTCGGTCCAGACCCGCACCGGTGCCTTGGTGCCCGCGAGCAGTTCGAATCCCATGATGTGCCTCCCGTGCGCAGCACGAATCCACTGTAGAAAGTGGTGTGGTGCAAAGAAAAAGCCGCCCGTCCCGAGCGTGCTCACAGTAGACAGGGGCGGATCCGCGCACGCAACGGAGTTCTCACGCTCAGGGCGTCCTTCAAGCGGCTGGAGCCACTTGAAGGACGCCCTGAACAGGAGAAGCTAGGCCTTGGTCTCTACCCACGCACCGGCGTTGACCTGGACGCCGGAGTTGTAACGCGCATACCGCCAGAAGATGCGGTGACCTTCGACGAAGTTCTTGTTGCAGTCACCCATCACACCTGAGCCGTGGTTGTTGACGCAGGTACCCGACCTCGTGCCGTCCACGTCCCGCCACTCGATCGCGGCCGAGTATCCGTCCGGCTTGTCGTTGACCAGCGTGTCCCGTACCCAGAAGATGTCGCCATTGGACTGGAAACAGGCGTTGACGCCGGTCCCGTACCGGCACACGCCGTACGAGTCGTAGTCGGGGTAGCCGGGGGCCCACTCGGAGGAGTAGTCCGTTTCCGCGCCGTAGTAGGCGGCGGAGGCGGCGGTGGGCGCCAGCATGACGGCCATCATGCCGGTCGCGGCGGCCAACACGAGCTTGCCTCGACGGGGGATACGCAGCACTGGGTCTCCCTTGCGGTAGTCGTCCGATGATCGGTGCGCCCACCTTAGCGATCATCCACATAGGATCCGGTGGAGGTCGTCGGCCTCTTGAGCGCATCTTGAGGTTGGGGCGTGCGGATGCCGGCCTTGACCAGGGACGCGAAGGCTGTAAAGTCCTCGGGCGGGAATGCGCTTGCATTCACAACTATGAATTTAAGCTTTCCATAATGTGGAATTAATAAAGAGGCAAAAGGCATGAGCGAAACGCCGGATTCCGCGCCAGGGCAGGGCGCGGGCCGCACACCGGTGAAGCGGCGCGTCGTCATCGGGGTCGCCATCGGCCTCGCGGCCACCACGGCGCTCGGCACCGCCGCCGCGCTCTCGGCGGCCGCGCCGAAAAGCGACACCGAGGGGCAGGTCGGCATCAGCGCGACGTCCGGCACCGACGGCAGCGGCGCGCCGATTCCGGGAGCGACCCCGACGGGTACGCCAGGGGCGCCGGCGAGCGCGACACCGAGTCCAACCTCGACAGCCGCCGTGGCGGTGGGTAAATGCGGCCGCCCCGCGGGAGCGGCACCGGTCGCGAAGGTCACCGAGGTGAAGCTCGGCGTGCGCGTGACCGGCTACGGGCAGGAGGGCGACACCGACCCGCTGCCGATGGCGATCGCGGCCCGGCCCGATGGTGGCTCCTGGCTGGCGTGGCTCGGCACCAACGGCAAGGTGTATCTGGGCAAGCTCGGCTGCGACGACAAGCTCGTCGGCACCCCCACCAGCTTCACCGGAATCAACCTCCAGGACGTGCAGGCCGACGCCAACGGTGGCGTGGTTTTGCTGACCCGGCGAGGCAACTGCGGCGACGGACCGTTGTGCGGCGGCTCCTCCAGCCCGTGCAACACCATGCACATGATTCGCTTCGACAACTCGGGGAAGCAGGTCTGGGAGCGCCAGGTCACCAACCTGAGCGGCAGCCGACAGGGATACGACGACGGCGCCCGGTTCGTCTGGTGGTACCAGCACCACGGGCGGCTCGCGAGCGACGGCAAGACCTACGCGGCGTACTTCGGTGTCGCCATCACCGTCAAGAACGGCAACTGCGTCGACATCCACGAGGGCGACCGGATGCAGGTCGTCAACGCCAACGGATCACTGGCTTCCGGCCACCGCGACAGCTTCGAAGTGGGCTGTAGCCACAGTTGGACGTCGCGCATCGTCTGGGACCCGCGCACGAAGCACTACGCGATGGTCTGCGCCACCGACAACAACTGCCGCATCGCGCAGCCCGACCCGTACCGCAGCGTGGCGGCCGGCACGTGCGACGGCACCCTGTTCGGCGGCGACCTCGTGCTGGCCAAGGGCAAGGGATACTGGACCGCGTGGAGCCAGGGCGGCAAGGCTCGCCTCGAACACTTCACCACCGGCGCCTCCGACAAGACCGTCAGCACCGGCGCCAGTACCAGCCATCCACACCTGGTCAGCTACGGCACCGGCCGGATGCTGCTGGCCTGGCAGTCGGGCTCCTCGATCGCCGCGCAGGTGTACGACGCGGGCAGCGGAAAGACCGTGGGCGGCAAGCTCACCATCAACGTCAAGGACCACAACTACCAGGCGTTCAAGGCGTACCCGGACGGCAGCGTCGCGTACCCGGCCGCCGGCAGCACCAACACGTCCATCCGCATCGCCCGCGTGCAGCCCATGCGCTGACAGTCGCCGACCTCACCGCTGTCAGCGGGTCGCGGCGGCCAGGTCGACGGTGCGTAGGCCGTCGATCGCGCCTCGGAGGTCGCGGCACATGATGCGGAACGTCTCAGGCGGCTCCAGGCCGCGCGCGGACAGCAGCGCGCTGAGTTCGTCCGCGCGCTCCGACGCGGCGTTCAGGTAGTTGGCGGCGTTCTCGACCTGAATGTTCGGCGGGAAGGGCAGGTGGGCGCCGCGCGTGGCGTCGAGGTTGCGGTTCGCCTTGAGCAGGTCGGTCGCCAGGACGTCGAACACGTCCCAGACCGTCTGATGCTCGGGGGCGGCGAGATCCGGTCCGAGGCGTTCCCGGGTTCTGTTCAGCCGGTTGATCGCCTCGTGCAGGTCGCGGCGGATGCGGTCGAGCGAGACCTGGGCGGTCGCGGGGATCTGCCACTCCTGTCGGTTGACGGTGGCGCCCAGCTCGTGGCGCAGGCTGGACAGGTACGCGGTGGCCTTGTTGAGGTCGTCGACCGCGACCCGCAGCAGGTCCGGCCGGTCGTCCAGGCGCCAGTAGAACTCCGACAGCCGCTCGGCGGTGGAGTGGATGTTGCTCTCCAGCTTGGACAGGTCGTCGGAGGCGCCGCTCTCCTGAAGCCACTGGGCGCGCTCCTCGGCGGTCCGGTTGACGGCCTTGCCGAAGCAGAAACCCGCCAGCGACAGCAGCGAGCCGATCACGAAGTCCTTCTGCGACAGGTAGATCTCGCGCAGGTTGGTGGCCGCGATGATCGCGGTGACGAGGACGACGGCGGTGCCGCCCAGTGCCCAGACATGGCGCCGATTCATGGCGGACAGTCTCCCAGAGACCACGCGCGGGCGGTCCACCCGAAAGTGTGGCCGGGCAGCGGTTCGCGGCACGTCCACGCGAAGCGCCGATCAAGGGAAAGCGCATGGATCAAGGGCGAATGCACGCGGATCGGAGATCGAAGCACGTGCGTTTGCCCTTGATCGCGCGAAAGGGGGGAGTGGGTTAGTGGCCTGGGGTGTCGGCCAGGGTGGTGGCGCCGGTCATTATGGCTACCGCTTCCGACATGGTGTGGGTCTGCGGGGTTACCACGCCGGCGCAGCGGCCCAGGCGCTGGATGTGGATGCGGTCGGCCACCTCGAACACGTGCGGCATGTTGTGGCTGATCAGGATGACCGGCAGCCCGCGCGAGCGGACCTCCCGGATCATCTTGAGCACCTGGTTCGACTCCTTGACGCCGAGCGCCGCCGTGGGCTCGTCCAGCACGATGATTTTGCTGCCGAACGTCGCCGCGCGGGCCACCGAGATCGCCTGGCGCTGGCCGCCGGAGAGCGTCTCGACCGGCTGGGCCATGTTCTGCAGGGTGCCGATGCCCAGGTCGGCGAGGGCCTTGCCGGCGTCGCGGCGCATGCCCTTCTTGTCGATCATCCGGAGCGCGCTGCCGAGGAAGCCGGGGCGCCGCCGCTCCCGGCCCAGGTACAGGTTGCTGGCGATGTCGAGCGCGGGCGCGACCGCGAGCGTCTGGTACACGGTCTCGATGCCGGCGTCGAGGGCGTCCTGCGGGCGCTTGAAGTGCACCGGCTGCCCGTCGATGAACATCTGGCCGGTGTCGGGCACGAGCGCACCGGTCAGGCACTTGATGAGCGTGGACTTGCCGGCGCCGTTGTCGCCGATGATGGCCAGCACCTCGCCCGGGTACAGGTCGAGGTCGACGCCGTCGAGCCCGACCACGCGCCCGAAGGTTTTTACCATGCCACGAGCCGAAAGGACGGGAGTAGTCATGCCTTGACCTTCCTGATCCACTGGTCGACGGCGACGGCGAGGATCACCAGCAGGCCGACGGCGAGCACGCGGTACTGGTCGTCCACCCCGGCCAGCGACAGTCCACTGCGGAAGAACCCGACGATGAGCGCGCCCAGCAGGGTGCCGAGCAGCGCGCCGCGGCCGCCGAACAGGCTCGTGCCGCCGATGACGACAGCCGTGATGCTCTCCAGGTTGGCGTCGGTGATGGCGTTGGGACTGGCGGCGCCCGCGCGTCCAATGAGGATCCACGCGGTGAGGCCGTAGATGGCACCGGCCACTGTGTACACGCTGAGCAGCACCCGGTCGACCCGGATGCCGGCCAGCCGCGCCGCTTCCTTGTCGTCGCCGACCGCGTACACGTGCCGGCCCCACGCGGTGTTGGCGAGCGCGAACCCGACCACCACGTAGAGGGCGGCCACCAGTACGACACCGGTGGTGATGCGGAACTGTCCGATGCGGAACGACTCACCCGTCCAGTTCAGCAGCGACGGCAGGTCAGAGGACTGGACGCTCTGGCCGCGCGAGTACAGCAGGCCGATCGCGGTGAACACGCTCAGCGTGCCGAGGGTGACGATGAACGGTGGCAACTTGATCCGGGTCACCAACGCTCCATTGAAGAGGCCGGCCCCGATACCAAGAATAATGCCGACCGCGACCGCGAGCACGCCCGGCAGGCCCGCGCCCTCCGCGAGCTTCGCGGCGACCATCATGGACAGGATCGTGATCGCGCCGACCGACAGGTCGATGCCCGCGGTGAGGATGATGAGCGTCTGGCCGACGGCCAGCGCGCCGATCACCGCCACCTGTTGCACCACCAGCGACAGCGAGTTCGCCGAGGCGAACCGCGGGTTGATGGTGGAAAAGACGATGAACGAGATGACAAGTACCAGGAACGGGCTGATCGCGGGGTAGGAGTGGAGCAGGTGCTGCACCCGCTGCACGGGCGAGCGCTGGCGCAGCGCGAACTGCTCGGTGGCGGTACTGGCTGGTTGGAGTGTGGTGGACACGCCGCTCCTTCGGGACGGCCGGCCGCGGCGCCGGTGCGCGCCGCGGCCGGGTGAGGAAAGTCAGGCGGTGCCCCAGCAGAGCGTCGCGCCCTTGGTGCTGTCGATGCTGTCGACGCCGGTGGTCGCCTTGTCGGTGACCAGCGCGACGCCGGTGTCGTAGAAGTCCAGGCCGCTCGTCACGGCCGGCTTCGCGCCCCCGGTGGCGATCTGCTTGATGGCCTTGACGCCGAGCTCGGCCATCTTGATCGGGTACTGCTGCGAGGTCGCGTTGATGACGCCGTTCTTCACCTGCTGTACGCCGTTGCAGCCACCGTCGACCGATACGACGAGCACGTCCTTCGTGCCCGCGGCCTGCATCGCCTTCTGCGCGCCGACCGCGGCGGGCTCGTTGATGGTGTAGACGACGTTGACGTTGGGGTTCTTGGCCAGGCAGCGCTCCATGGCGGTGCGCCCACCGTCTTCGGCGCCGTTGGTCGGCTCGTTGCACACGATCGTGTACGTTCCGCCGGAGTAGTTGCCGGTGGGCGCCTCGTCGCCGTTCTTCTTGCTGTCGCCGGTGTTGATGCCCATGCCGGTCAGGAATCCCTGGTCGCGGTTGTAGTCCACCGACACGATCTTGTCGTTGAACAGGTCGAGCAGCGCGATCGTCGCCGGCTTTCCGGCCAGCTGCCCGGCCGTCCACTTGCCGATCAGCTCACCGGCCTTGAAGTTGTCGGTCGCGAACGTGATGTCGACGGTGTCGGCCGGGTCCGGCGGGGTGTCCAGCGCGATGACGTACAGCCCGGCCTCGCGTGCCTTCTTGATGGCCGGGTTGACGCCCGGCCCGTTCGGGGTGATGAGGATGCCGTCGTCGCCGCGGGCGATCGCGTCTTCGATCGCCTGCACCTGGCCCGCCTCGTCACCGTCTTCCTTGCCGGCCGCGATGGTGAGCTTGACACCGTCGGCCTGCGCGGCCTTCTTGGCGCCCTCCTGCATGGTGACGAAGAACGGGTTCGTCGAGTTCTTGGTGATCAGTGAGACCGCCACGCTGTCGCCGCCCGCGTCGTCGCCGCTGCCACACGCGGCGGCGAAGAGGCTGAGGGCCGCTGCGGCGGCGAACAGGCGCGCGGCCCGGCGGGTGCGCTCTCTCATGTTCGCTCCTTCTTTCAGGGGGTATCTATCTCGACAACGTTGTCGAGGAGGTTAACTCTTGTTACGTGCCGTGTGTCAATAGCAATCTGACAACGTTGTCGAGTAGGTTGACATCGTTACCTGGCGGACGCAGACTGCCCGCGGAGGGATGAGATGAGCGAAGAGCCGGTGGCGCCTAGGGGCCGCCCCACGTTGCGTGACGTGGCGCTGCTCGCCGGGGTCAGCACGAAGACCGCCTCGCGGGTGGTCACCGGCGAGGGCGGCGTCACCGCCGCGAAGGTCACGGCCGTCCAGGACGCGGTCGCCAAGCTCGGCTACCGGCCGAACTTCACCGCGAGCAGCCTGCGCCGGGCCAACGGCCGCACGGCGGCGATAGCGGCGGTACTGGAAGACGTCTCCAACCCGTTCTCGTCCGCCCTGCACCGGGCGCTCGAAGACGTCGCCCGCGACCGCGACGTCATGATCTTCGCGGGCAGCGTCGACGAAGACCCGGCGCGCGAGCGGGCGCTCATACACGCGTTCACCACCCGCCAGGCGGACGCCCTCGTGGTCGTGCCCGCCAGCGACAACCAGCGGTATCTCGCGGGCGAGGTCAACGCGGGCACCCCGGTGGTCTTCGTCGACCGGCCCCCGGTCGGCATCGACGTCGACGCCGTACTGGTCGACAACCACGCCGGCGCGGCCCAGGCCGTCCACCACCTGGTCACCCACGGTCACCGCGACATCGCGTACCTGGGCGACCTGCTCGCGATCGCGACCGCGCGGCAGCGGTTCCAGGGCTACAAGGAGGCCCTCAGTGACCACGGCATCCGGCCCTTGGCCGAGCACATCGTGCACGACCTGCACGCCGAGGTGGACGCCGAGGCCGCCGCCCGCCGCATGCTGACCGCCGAGGCGCCGCCGACCGCGCTGTTCACCGCGCAGAACCTGGTGACCATCGGCACGCTGCGGGCCCTGCGCTCGCTGGGCCTGCACGAGCGGGTGGCGCTGGTCGGGTTCGACGACTTCCCGCTGGCCGACCTGCTCCAGCCACCGGTGACGGTGGTGGCGCAGGACCCGTCGGAGATGGGCCGGCTCGCGGCGTCGCTCATCTTCCGGCGCCTGGACGGCGAGACGTGGCCGCCCACCACCCACCACGTCCCCACGCGCCTGATCGCGCGCGGCTCCGGCGAGCTACCGGGCCCGCACGCTCACCCGGAAGCGGCGCAGTAGCAACCCGGCCGTCACGGCCAGGCCCACGAACAGGCCCCACCACACGCCGCGCGCGCCGCCGTCCAGTACCGGGCCGAACAGCGCGGCCGCGGGCAAACCCACGAGCCAGTACCCGATCAGCGTCATCCGGAACCCGGATCCGGTGTCGTCGAGGCCCCGCAGCAGCCCCACGCCGAGGTTCTGCGCGCTGTCCACGTACTGCAGGATCGCCGCCACGACGAGCAGCGAGCCCGCGATGGCGTACGCCTCGTGGTCGCCGGGGTCGAGGAACGGGCGCAGCACCAGGTCTGGTGCCGCGATGTACGCGACACCCACCGCCGACATCGCGAGGACACTGTGGACGAGCGCGGTCCGCGCGACGCGCAGCGCGCCGGCGGCGCGACCGAGGGCCATCTCGCGGCTGACGATGATGGACGCGGCGTGCGAGAGCCCGATGCTGACCTGGAACACGATGTAGACGAGCTGGTTGACGGCGGCGTGCGCGGCGAGGGCGGCGGCGCCGAAGGAGCCGATCAGCAGGGCCACGACGGAGAAGAAGCCGGCCTCGGAACCGTACGTCCCGGCCAACGGCAGGCCGAGGACGAGCAGCCGGCGGACCGTGGCGCGCCGGGCCCGCCAGGCGTCCAGGGCGAGCATCGGCGCGAGCACCGGGTCGCGGCGGGTCATCGCGTACAGGGCGACGAAGGTCAGCAGGAACACGGTACTGGTGGACAGGCCGATGCCGACCAGCCCGAGCCGGGGGAGCGGTCCAGCGCCGAAGCCGAGGAGCCAGTTGAGCAGGACGTTCGCGCCGACCGACGCCACCGTGATCCAGACCAGCGCCTTCGGGCGGGCCATCCCGACGGTGTACTGCCGGATCACCTGGAACCACAGGCACGGCAGCAGGCCCGGGGCGAGCGCCACCAGCATGGTCCGCGTCGACGCGGCCACGTCCGGGTCCTGCCCGAGCCAGCCGAGCACCGCGCCGATCGCCACCAGGGCGGCGGTGCCGGCGACACCGGCCACAGTGGCCAGCAGCAGGCCGGCGCGGAGCAGGTCGCGCAGCTCGTCGGTCTGCTCGCGGGCGTGCGCGGCGGCGACCTGGTTGCCCACGGCGGTGACCAGGCCGACGCCCACGGTGCGGACCTGGGAGAACAGCACGAGCCCCAAGCCGCCCGCGGCGAGTGCCTGTGCACCGAGCGCACCCATCATCACCGTGTCGGTGGTGGTCACCGCGGCCTGGGCGAGCTGGGTGGCGGCGATCGGCACCGCGAGGGCGGCCAGTTGGCGGCTATCGCGGGTGAACGTCGGGGTGGTAATCGTCATCTCGGGTTCGAGACCTTACCTGTTTCCTTCATCACCGCAGGCAGTGGCTACCGCCCCGTCCCGTTGACAGGGCCCTTAGGTTAGGCAATCCTCTGCACGGATCATGACGTGGAGGGGTGGAAACAACGTGAACCTGACCAGGCGCCAGCTGCTTCGTATCGGCGCCGGCGTGGGGGTGGCCACCGCTGGTGGCGTGCTGCTCACCGCTTGTGGCGATGACGCCCAGGGTACCGCCGGCCAGGCGTCGTCCGGCGCCCCGCGCAAGGGTGGCGTGCTGCGGGTCGGCGCGCTCGGCAAGGCGTCGGCCATCACCCGGGACCCGCACGGTGTACAGAACAACGAGAGCGACTTCCTGATCCTCAGCCTGGTCTACGACGCGCTGACGGTGCCCGGCGTGACCAGCAACGTCGCGCCCCGGCTGGCCGCGACCTGGGAGCCGAGCGCCGATGTGAAGCGGTGGCGGTTCACCATCGCCGAGGGCGCCACCTTCCACGACGGCACCCCGGTGACCGCCGACGACGTGGTGTGGTCGCTGCAGCGGCTTCGCAACACCCCGGCCGGCAAGACCCGCCTGCCCGGCGTGGAGGCGGACGCGATCCAGGCCGACGGCACCAACGCGGTCACGCTCACCTCCACGTACGCCAACAGCGAGCTGCCGCTGCTGGCGCGACTGACCACGTTCACGCTCAAGAAGGACACCGCCGACGTCGCCGGCTCGCCGGGGACCGGGCCGTTCAAGCTGGAGTCCTTTCAGGACGGTAACGCGCGGCTCGTGCGCAACGACGCCTGGTACGGCGGCGACGTGCTGCTCGACGCGGTCGAGGTGCGGATGTTCGAGAGCCCGCAGGCGATGGCGAACGCGTTGCTCGCCGGCCAGATCGACCTCGCCTCGAACGTCGGCGCGGTGGCCGCACGGGTCGCCGAGAGCCGGAGCGACGTGCAGATCGTCAAGCGCCCCAACGACATGGCGATGCCCATCGTGATGCGGGTTGCGGACGGGCCGTTCGCCGACGTACGGGTGCGGGAGGCGCTGCGCCTGGCCGTCGACCGGGAGGCGATGGTCAAGCAGGTGCTGTCCGGGTACGGCACGGTGGCCAACGACGTGCTGGGCACCGCCGACCCGGCGTACGACAAGGCGCTGCCGCAGCGCACCCGCGACCTGGAGCGGGCCAAGCGGCTGCTCACCGAGGCCGGCTTCGACCGCGCGAAGACGTACCAGCTCTACACCACCGAGGACATCCCGGGGCTGGCCGAGTCGGCGACGCTCTTCGCCACCCAGATGCGCGACGTCGACGTCAAAATCGAGGTCGTCAAGCAGGAGTCGAGCGCGTTCTGGGACGGCACCTGGCTCAAGTCGCCCCTCTACACCACGTACTGGGGCACCAACGACTCGCTGGTCTTCTTCGCCAGCAAGACAATGGCCTCCGACGCCGCGCAGAACGAGGCCGCCTGGAAGGATCCGGCCTTCGACGCCGCGTACCAGTCCGCCGTCGCCACCGCCGACCAGACTGTCCGCACGGGCAGGCTCAAGGAGCTTCAGAAGATCGAGTACGAGCGGTCCGGGTACCTGCTGTGGGGCATGGCCGACGGTGTCGACCTGGCGGCCGCGAAGGTCCGCGACCTGCCGAAGCTCGGCGGCTACGGCCGGGTCCAGCTCGAGCGGACATGGCTGTCGGCCTGACGCGGCGCCGATCGGCGTACCTGGCAGGGCTGCTCGCACGGCGGGCGGCCCTGCTGGTCGTGCTCCTCACGCTGGTGTTCGCGGCGGTCGACCTGTTGCCCGGCGACGCCGCCCGCTCCACCTTGGACCGTGGTGCGACCGCGGACGCGCTCGCCGCCCGCCGCGCGCAACTCGGCCTCGACGACCCCTTGCCGGTACGGTTCGCGCGCTGGATCGGCGGGCTGGCGACCGGCGACTTCGGTGTGTCGGCGCGTGGTGAGCCGGTCTCCGCGATCCTCGGCGGCCACCTGCCCAACACGGTGCTGCTGGCGGGACTGGCGTTCCTGGTGACGATGCTCGGGGCGCTGGCACTGGGCGGCCTGTCCGCACTCCACCCCGGGCGGCCGCTCGACCGCGCCGTGTCGAGCGCGTCCACAGTGGTCGTGGCGATCCCCGAGTTCGTGGTGGCGAGCCTGCTGGTGCTCGTGTTCGCGCTGTGGACGGGGCTGCTGCCCGCCGTCACCGTCACATCGACCAGCGGCCGGCCGGCGTCGGCGAGCATGCTCGTGCTGCCCGTGCTCGCCCTCGCGCTGCCGCAGATCGGCTGGAACACGCGCATCGTCCGGGCCGCGCTGACCGACGAGCTACGCGCCCCGCACGTCGAGGCCGCCGTCCTCGATGGACTGTCTCCGTGGCGGGTGCTGACGCGGCACGTCCTGCCGGGCGCGCTGCCGACCATCGCGGCCGGCGCCGCCACGTCGGTCGGCATGCTCCTCGGCGGCACCGTCGTCGTCGAGACCATCTTCAACTACCCGGGCGTGGGCACGGTACTCGCCGGTGCCGTCCTCGACCGCGACACCGCCGTGGTCGCCGGCACCACGGCGGTGACCGGCGCCGCCATCTGCGCGGTACTACTGTCGGCGGACCTGGTGCGCGCCTGGGCGACGGGGCGGCGGGCATGAGACGGCTACTGCGCTTCGCCCCGGCCGTGCTCGTGGCCACGCTCGCGCTGCTCGGACCGTGGCTCGCGCCGCACCCCATCGACGAGCCGGTGACCGCCCCGTACGCCGAGCCGGGCGGGGGCGCGCTGCTCGGCGGCGACGTGCTCGGCTTCGACGTGACCAGCCGGCTGCTCGCCGGTGGCCGGGAACTGCTGCTCACCGCGCTCGTCATCGCGGTCGTCGTGACCGGGCTGGCCGCCCTGATCGGCACGGTGGCCGCGCTGCGGCCCGCGCTCGGCCGGATCATCGAACGCGTCGCCGACACCGTCATGATGCTGCCGACCGTGCTGGCGCTGCTGCTGGTGGTGCTCGCCTACCGGGGCGACAGCCGCGGCGCCCTGATCGTCGCGGCAGTGGTGGTGGGCCTGCCGTACGCGGTACGCGTGGTGGCCGCGGCGGCGGCTCCGGTGGCCGCTTCCGGGTTCGTCGAGGCGGCCGCCGCGGGCGGCGAACGGTTGTGGTGGCTGGCCTGCCGCGAGGTCCTGCCGAACCTGCGCGCCACCATGCTCGCCGTGTTCGGCCTACGCTTTATCGAGGCCGTGTACGTCGTCAGCGTCGCCGCGTTCCTCCAGATCGGACCGCAGCCCCCGGCGGCCAACTGGGCGCTGATGGTTCGCGAGAACGGCCCCGGCATCCTGCTCAACCCCTGGGCGGTCATCGCGCCGAGCCTCGCCATCGCGGCGCTCGCCATCACCGTGAGCCTCGCCACCGACGCGCTGGCCGTGGCCACGCGCCGCCAGGCGGTGGTGCCACGGTGACCATTGTGGACGGTCCGGGGCCGATTGTGGACGTTCGAGGGCTGGGCGTCGCCGCTCCCGCCGGTCGCCTCGTGCTCGACGGCGCCACGCTGACCGCCGCGGCGGGCGGGGTGACCGCGCTGGTCGGGGCGTCCGGCGCGGGCAAGACGACCCTGCTGCACGCGCTCGTCGGGGCGCTGCCGGCCGGGTTCACCCATCGCGGCGGTACCGTGCGCGTGCTCGACCAGGACCCGTTCGTGCTGTCGAGCCGCGACCTTCGCGTGCTGCGGCGTACCCGGATCAGCCTGGTCGGCCAGGACCCGGCCAGCCGCCTCAACCCGCGGATGCGGGTGCACCGCCTGGTGGGCGAGGTCGCCGCGCCCGGCGAACAGGTCGGCGGCGTGCTCGCCTCGGTCCGCCTGCCCGCGACGAGGGAGTTCGCGCGGCGGCGGCCCGGCGAGCTGTCCGGCGGCCAGGCCCGGCGGGTGGCCCTCGCCCGCGCCCTCGCCCGCCGCCCGGACCTGCTGCTGCTCGACGAGCCCACGGCCGGGCTCGATCCGGAGCTGCGCCGCGAGATCGGCGCCCTGCTGCGCGAACTGGCGACCGAGCGCGGCCTGGCGGTGGTCTTCGCCTGCCACGACCTGGAGCTGGTCGACCAGATCGCCGACACCGTGGTCGAGCTGCCGTCCCTCGCGACGTCCGAGCCCACGCGGCCGGCGACGCCCCGGCCCGCCGGCACCGCGCCGGCTCCCGCCGCCTCATCGGTGCTGTCGGCGCGGGATGTGTCCGCGTTCGCCGGGCGCCACGGCCACCCGATCCTGCGCGACGTGAGCCTCGACCTGCCGCGCGGGGCGGCCATCGCGATCGTCGGGCCGTCGGCGGCCGGGAAGACCACCCTCGCCCGGGTCGTCACGGGCCTGCACCCGGCCACGCGCGGCACCCTCACGCTGGACGGCCAGCGCCTGCCGCTCAGCGCCGCACGCCGCGGTCGCGAGCAGTGCCGCCGCGTCCAGCTCGTGCCGCAGGACCCGCTCGGCGCGCTCAACCCGGCCCGCACGGTCGGCGACACGCTCACGCGACCGTTGCGCCTGCACCGCCGCCGCACCCGCGACCAGGTCTCCGGACGGGTCCACGAGCTGCTGGACATGGTGAACCTGGCCGCCGACCTCGCCGAGCGGTACCCGCACGAGCTCTCGGGTGGGCAGCGGCAGCGCGTCTCGATCGCGCGGGCGCTCGCGGCGGAGCCGGACGTGCTGGTCTGCGACGAGGTGACCTCCGCACTCGACGCCCGCACCACCGAATCGATCATGCGGCTGCTCGCCAAACTCCGCGCGGATCAGGGCCTCAGCCTTCTCGTCGTCAGCCACGACCATGACCTCGTGGCCACGTACTGCGACGCGGTCGTGACGCTCGCGGACGGTCGCGTGCTCCGTCGGAGCCAGTGAACCGCGCGAGGCCCGATGTGGACCGCGTGGCAGGATGGGACGGTGCAACCAATGTGGCCACGAGAGCGTCCTGCGGGTATGACCTTCGCCCGCGTCCGTGCGATGGTGCTCATCGGTGCCCTGACCGTTGTCGGTTTGATCGTCGCGCTGGTGACGGTCTTCTCCGACGATCAAGCCAGCGGCGGCGCGTCGGCCGGGTGCAAGGCGGGCCAGCCGTACGCCGACACCGAGATCCGGCAGGAAGACAAGATCACCGTCTCCGTGTACAACGGAACCGGCCGGGCTGGCGTGGCGGCCGCCGTGGCGGCCGACCTGAGCGACCGCGGTTTCAAGGCCAAGGCCGAGAAGAACGACCCGAACCAGGCCGACGTGGACGGCGTCGGGATGGTGCGCTACGGGCCCGAGGGCGTGGGATCGGCCCAGGTCGTCCGGGCGTACCTGTTCGGCGAGGCGACCCGCGAGTACGACCCGAACAAGAAGGGCGCCGCGGTCGACCTGATCGTGGGCAAGAACTTCGTGGAGCTCGCCCGCCTCACCGACAAGAACATCGCCCTCGCCGACCTGGGCCAGCCCGAGGCGCCGGCCGGCACCTGCGAGCGCGCGGCCGGCTAGCGGTCGGTCCACTCGTCCGGCAGGTCCTCGGGCCGCAGCGTCGTCAGATCCTCGGCGGTCGGCGCGGCCTCGCGGGCCAGCCGGTTCGCGTGCTCCGCCACCATGATCTCGAAGGTGCGGCGCGCCATCCGGCCGTTGCCGAAGCCGGGGCCCCGGCTCATGGCCGAGTAGTAGTCCAGCAGTTCGGCGAGGGTATCGTCTGGCAGCGTGTAGTCGTGCGCGGCCGCCTGCGCCTCGGTGATCCGCACCAGCTCCTGCGGGCTGTAGTCGGGAAACTCGATGACCTGGCCGAACCGTGACCGCAGGCCCGGGTTCACCGCCGTGAACCGCGCCATCTCGCCGGTGTAACCAGCGGCGATGACGACCACCTCGTCGCGGTGGTCCTCCATCAGCTTCACCAGGGTGTCGATCGCCTCGCGCCCGAAGTCGCGGCCACTGTCCTCAGGCGACAGTGCGTACGCCTCGTCGATGAACAGCACGCCGCCGCGGGCCTTGTCGAACGCCGCCTTCGTCTTCACGGCGGTGCCGCCGACGTGCTCGGCGACCAGGTCGACGCGGGCCACCTCGACCAGGTGTCCCTTGGCGAGCAGGCCCAGCGCGGTCAGGATCCGCCCGTACAGCCGGGCCACGGTGGTCTTGCCGGTGCCGGGGTTGCCGGTGAAGACGAGGTGACGGCTCAGCGGCGGCGTCTTGAGCCCGGCCGCCGTGCGCCGCTGGCCGACGACGATGATGTCGATGAGCGTGCGCACCTCGGCCTTGACCGCGGCCAGGCCGATCAGCCGCTCCAGTTCGCCGAGCAGCTCGTCCACTGTGGCCGGTTCGGCCGCGTCCGGCGGTGCCGCGATCGGGCGCCCGGCCAGCAGGTCGTCGAGCGCCTCCTGGCGTACCCTCAGCTCAGCCACGACCGCCAGCGCCTTCTCCTTGTCGGCGGGGTCGGTCAGGGGCTTACCGGGCACGGTGTCCGCGAGTTCGCGCAGGACGGTGATGCGGTCGTCCAGCTCGCTGAGTAGCCGGTCAGCGGTGGCCTGGGCGTCCGGATCGGACAGTTCGTCATCGCGCTTGGCGTCGACGATGCCGCGCACGGTCCACAGGCTGTCTTCGAGGTTGTCGACCATGGCATCGAACGGCGGGCTGTCCGCGGCCGCCGCTTCGGCCGCCGCGGTGGCCGCGACATCGCTCGAAACCGGTGCGCCCTCCTGGATACCGACGTCGTCGGGCTCGCCGTTCGCGTAGGAGGCGCAGGCGGTCAGTGTGGCGTCGCCGTACAGCTCGAAGCCGGCTGCGCCGTTGTGGTGGGCCACGCAGGCGGTCAGCGCCGTCTCGCTTGGCGTGTCGTCGATGTAGAAGCCGGCACCGTGGCTGCCGCTGACCTCGCACTGGTCGATGAAGGAGTGGCCCCCCTCGATCCAGACCCCGGCCGGTCCGGAACCGGAACCGGTGACGCGGCACCGGGTGAACCGGCCCTCGCCACCGCTGACGTAGAGCCCCGAACTCTCCGGGCTTTCGACCGTGACATCCTCGGCGGTGAGGAAAGCGCGATCGGAGACCGAGAGTTGGCCTCCGCCACGCAGTATCGTGGCGCCACTGACGGTTACCCGTGCCCGGTCCGAGGACCTCACCGCGTCGTACCGGACGTCTTCCACGCGCAGCCGGGTGACGGTCGCCGTCGCTTCCTTGCCGGTCACCGAGACGCCGGAGTCCACACCGGTGATGACGCAGTCGGTCACCGTCGCGGTCGCGCGGGCGTTGACGTCGACGCCGGTGCCGTCCGTGCCGCTGACGGTGCAGTTCACCAGCTCGGCGCTCGCGCCGCGGCCACTCACCTGCAGGCCGCCGTTCTCGTTGTTCCGCATCGTCGTGCCCGTCACGACGGCGCGGCCGCCTTCCTCGACCTGTACGGCGTAGAACTCCGTCTCGTCGATCAGGCAGTCGCGCAGGGTCACCACGGAGTTGGCGCCGGACACCGCCACCCCGGCGAACTGGGACTTGGCCACCGTGCACCCGACCAGCTCCGGCGTGGCGCCCGCGGAGACCTCGATCGTGGTGAACCTCGACTCGACGAACTCGCACCGCTCGAACAGCCCCGCGGCGCCCTCGACCGCCAGCGCGTTCCGGGAGCCCTCGACGCGGCATTCCCGAAGCGTGGGGACCGCACCGCCGGTGACCTTGATGGCCGGCGCGCTGCCCGCGCCGATCAGGCAGTCCTCGAGGAACGGGGCCGCGCCGTCGATGACCAGCGCGCTGCCCCAGCCGTCGTCGCCGACCGCGATCATGATGCTGCGCACGGTGGCGTTGGCGCGCAGGGTCAGCGGGCCGTCGTTGTGCGCCAGCCCGACCGTGCCGGTGCCCTCGATCGGGCGCAACTCGACGGCCTTGTCGACGACCAGCTCTTCGATGTAGGTGCCACCGGCGATCTCGATGACGTCGCCGTCCCTGGCGGCGCGTAGCGCCGCCTCGACCGTCGAGTACCGCCGGCCATCCACCTGAAGCACCCGAGGACCGGCCGAGTCCTGTGCCTTACCACGCAACCATGCCACGGGCGGGGAGTCTACTGTCCACGATCAAGTACGCGCGCGCCCGTGCCACCGCACCGGCGTCTGGCGAGCTTGCGCCATGGCGCAACCTCGCCACAGCGCGGACATTCCCCTGGCAGCGCGGCCGCGATACACCCTGATCATGTCTTTCCCCACACGGCGACTGGTCGCCGCGGCGGTGACCCTGCCGCTGATCGCCGCCGGCCTCGCGGTGCTTCCGGCGGCGGCGTCCGCGGCGCGGACGCCCGCGCCGACCGCGACGCCAGCGACACACACGGTCACGCTCATCACCGGTGACGTCGTCACCATCCAGACGCTCGCCGGGGGCCAGCAGATCGCGGACGTCAAGCGTCCCGACAACGCCACCGGTGGGGTACGCGTCGAGAGCGGCGGCGGTGACCTGTACGTGCTGCCGGACGAGGCGGTCCCGCTGGTGAACGCCGACCGGCTCGATCGGCGGCTGTTCAACGTCACCGACCTGGTGGAGATGGGCTACGACGACGCGAAAGCCGGCGGGATACCGCTGATCGCGACGGGTACGCTACCGAGCGCGACCGTGGTGCGGCGGCTGCCGAGCATCGGCGCGAGCGCGGTGCGGGTGGACAAGAAGCAGGCTCGCACCTTCTGGAGTGCGTCGGTCGCACGCGCTGCCGGCAAGCTCTGGCTCGACGGCCGCGTCCGGGCGAACCTGAAGGAGAGCGTGCCCCAGGTGGGCGCCCCGCAGGCGTGGGCCGCCGGATACGACGGCACGGGCGTCACGGTCGCGGTACTGGACACCGGTGTCGACGCGGGCCACCCCGACCTGGCCGGCAAGGTGGACGAGGCGGTGAGCTTCGTACCGGGTGACGACGCGGGCGACGCGAACGGCCACGGCACCCACGTCGCCTCCACGGTCGCCGGCACCGGCGCCGCGTCCGGCGGTGTCTACAAAGGAGTAGCGCCCGGCGCTGACCTCGTCGTCGGCAAAGTACTGGACGACAGCGGCTTCGGCAACGACTCGTGGGTACTGGCCGGCATGGAGTGGGCCGCCGGTACCGGTGCCGACGTGGTGAGCATGAGCCTCGGCGACGACACGCCGTCCGACGGCACCGACCCGCTGTCCGCGGCGGTCGACGCGCTGTCGGCACAGTACGGCACGCTGTTCGTCATCGCCGCCGGCAACGCGGGACCGGAGACGATCGGCGCGCCCGGCTCGGCCGCGTCCGCGCTGACCGTTGGCGCGGTCGACAAGTCCGACGCGCTCGCCGACTTCTCCAGCACCGGCCCGCTCATCGGCACCGGCGGCCTCAAGCCGGACCTCACCGCCCCCGGTGTCGACATCACCGCCGCGCGCGCCCAGGAGGGCGGATACACCACCCTCTCCGGCACCTCGATGGCCACCCCGCACGTGTCCGGCGCGGCCGCGATCCTCGCGCAGCGGCACCCGGACTGGACCGGCGAACGGTTGAAGGCCGCCCTGATGAGCAGCGCCAAGGGGCTCGCCGGGCACTACAGCGGGTACGAGGTGGGCACCGGCCGCCTCGACGTGGCCGCCGCCGTCTCGAACACCGTGCAGGCCACCGGATCCGCGTTCTTCGGCAACTACGACTTTCCGCACGAGCCGGGAGACGCCCCGGTCACGAAGCCGGTCACGTTCACCAACTCCGGCAAGACCCCGGTGACGCTGAACCTGGCTGTCACGGGTGGCCCGTTCACCGTGGGCAGCCCGTCGGTCACCGTACCGGCCGGCGGCAGCGCCGACGTCCAGGTCACCGGCGACCCCACAGTGGACGGTGTCGGTCGCTTCACCGGCTGGCTCACCGGCACCGACGCCGCGACCGGAACCCCGCTCACCCGCACCACCCTCGGCCTGCTCAAGGAGGACGAGCGGTACGACCTCACCATCCGGGTGCGGGACCGCGCCGGCAAGCCGGCGAACGTCTGGGTGGTGCTGAGCGAAGCCGGCGAGCCGGCGGCGTACCGCGTCGAGGGCGAGACGACGCTGCGACTGCGGCCCGGCACCTACGCGGCGTCGTCCTATCTGGACGTTCCGGGTGAGAGGCCGGACGCGCTCGGTCTCGCCGTACTCGTCGCCAGCGGCGTGAAGCTCGACCGGTCGAGGACGATCACGCTCGACGCCCGCCGGGCGCGCCTGCTCCAGACCACGGCACCGCGCCGCACCGAGGACCGCCAACGCAAAATCGACTTCAACGCCGGCGGGTACCGCAGCGGCTACCAGGTTCCCGTCAAGTACGACGACCTCTACGTGTCGCCGGGCTCCTACGACCTCGTGACCCGCTGGCGCAAGGGTGAGCCGGCACTCAGCCTCAACGGGGGCGGCCGGGCGTTCGACGCCGTCGTCCAGCCGGGCAGCACGTTCACGGCCGGCTCGGCGACGCTGCGGAGCGTGTACGCGGGCACCGGCGCCGCGAGCGAGTACGCCGGCCGGCCCGCCGCCGGGCGGATCGCGGTCGTGACCCGCAGCGACGCGGTATCGGCCGAAGAGCGCGCCGCCGCCGCGGTGGCCGCCGGCGCCAAGGCCCTGATCGTCGTCAACGACGGCATCGGCGTGCTCAACGAGTGGGTCGGCGAGGCACCCA
The DNA here is from genome assembly GCF_027923225.1 of Phytohabitans aurantiacus. Lineage (GTDB taxonomy): Bacteria > Actinomycetota > Actinomycetes > Mycobacteriales > Micromonosporaceae > Phytohabitans > Phytohabitans aurantiacus. Next base: position 491,072 of record NZ_BSDI01000007.1, on the reverse strand, counting down.
TCCCGGTCGCGACCGTGCACCGGGATCAGGGCGCGCGCCTGGTCTCGCTGGCACGCTCCGGTGCCCAACTCGGCCTCACCCGCACCCCGTGCGCCGGGTACGTCTACGACCTGGCCCGCAACTACGCCGGGCAGGTGCCGGACCGCCCGCTCACGTACCGGCCCAGCCACGACAACCTCGCCCGGATCGACGCCCACTACTACGCCGTGCGGCCCGCCGAGGGTGCCGGGTTCCGGTACGACATGACGTTCACGCCGTCGGTGGGCTTCCGCGAGCGCGAATGGCACCCGGGCACGCGCACCGAGTGGGTCACGCCGGGGCAGGAGTGGTTCGAGACCCACCAGCAGGGCAGCTGGAGCGACTCCTCGTACCGCAACACCTACCGGGCGGGCACCACGACACGGCTGAACTGGTTCGCACCCGCCACCCGGCCGGCGTTCAGCCGCGCGTTCGCGGTCCAGAATGGACGGTACCGGGACTATCTCACCATCAACGTCAAGACGTGGAGCCCGTCCGGCGTCCCGCTGGAGCACGGCGGCGACATCGACTGGGGCGAGGTACCGACCAACCTCAAGCTGTACCAGGGTGACAAGCTGATCGACGAGAACCCGAACTACTCCGATCTACAGTGGACCGAGGTACCCTCCGGCACCCTGCCGTACCGGCTCGTGCTCGACGCGTCCCGCCCGGCCGAGCAGTGGCGGCTGTCGACCCGCACCCACACCGAGTGGCGCTTCGTGTCCGGCTCCAACGAGGCCGACGACTTCGTACCGCTCGCGCTGCTCCAGCTCGACTACGACGTGCCGACCGACCTGCACGGCGACGTACGGGCCGGCGCCACCCAGCGGATCGGGCTCACCGCCGGTCCGCAGCCGGGCGGCACGGGCACCGGCCGGGTCACCACGGTGACGCTCGACGTCTCGTACGACGACGGCGCCACCTGGCTGCCCGTCAGCCTCCGCAAGGACAGCGACGGACACTGGTCGGGCACGTTCAAGCCGTCGAAGAAGGCGGGCTTCGTCTCGGTACGCGCCAGCGCCGCCACGAAGACCGGCTGGCGCATCGACCAGGAGATCATCCGCGCCTATGGCGTCCGCTGACCCGGCGCTGCGGGCGGTTTGACGGGGGCTTGGTTGGGCAGCAAGCTGGATCGGTGTTTGACGTGATCGTTGTGGGAGCGCGGGTCGCTGGTTCGCCTACCGCGATGCTGCTGGCGCGGCAGGGGCATCGGGTGCTTGTCGTCGACAGGGCGCGGTTTCCGAGCGACGTGATTTCCACGCATCTCCTGCACGTGCCGGCGGTGGCGATTCTGCGCCGGTGGGGCCTGCTGGAGCGGGTGCTGGCGTCCGGCACGCCGCCGTACGAGTACTTCCGGATGGACTTCGGTGAATTCGCCATCCACGCGCCGGCGCCGGCCGTCGACGGCGTCCAGCACCCGCGCTGCGTGCGCCGCACAGTGCTGGACAAGATTCTCGTCGACGCGGCCGCCGAGGCGAGCGCGGAGGTGCGTGAAGGGTTCACTGTGGACGGCCTGGTCGTCGAGGACGGCGCGGTGGTCGGGATACACGGTCGGGACCGGACGGGCGCTCAGGTCGTCGAGCGGGCACGGATCGTGGTGGGTGCCGACGGGTTGCGGTCGACGGTCGCGCGCGAGGTCGGCGCGGAGCCTTACGGTGCCACACCGTCGCTGACGGCGACCTACTACGCGTACTACCGGGGCGTGGCCGCCGGCGGTGGCGAGATCTACAGCCGCGGCGACCGCGCCGTCGTGGTGTTTCCGACGAACGACGAATTGGCGTGCGTGTTCGTCTCCTGCCCGACGAAAGACTTCGCGGAGTTCCGCACCGACGTCGAAGGCCAGTACGCGGCGGCGATCGACCGCGTCCCCGAGCTGGCCGCGCGGGTACGTGCCGGCGAGCGGGTCGAGCGGATGCGGGCCACCGCCGACCTGCCCAACTTCTTCCGCACGTCACACGGGCCGGGGTGGGCGCTCGTCGGCGACGCGGGCTATCACAAGGATCCGTGCCTGGCGGCGGGCATCATGGACGCGTTCATGTGCGCGGAGACGCTCGCGGTGGCGATCCACAGTGGACTTTCGGGCGAGCGTGACATGGACGAGTCCCTGGCGGGATACGTGGCGCACCGGGACGCGTGGTTCACGCCGTACCTCGACCTGACCACCCGGCTGGCCGCGATGGAGCCGCCCCGGCCGGAGCAGGTGGCGCTGCTCGCCGCGATCGCCGCCGACCCGGCGGAGTCCACCCGGTACATCGGGGCGTTGCAGGGCAGCACGCCGATCGGGGAGTACCTGAGTCCCGGCAACATCGGCCGCATCATGGCGCGCGCCGGTCAGTAGGGTCGCCAGCCCAGCGCGGTGGACAGCTCGGCCGCGGCGGCCACCAGCAGAGCGCGGGCCTGCTCGGCGCGCTCGGCGTCGAAGCGGATCGTCGGCACCGATACGCTCATCCCGGCGACGACCCGTCCGGTGTGGTCGCGCACCGGCACCGCGACGCACCGCACGCCCCGGGTGTACTCCTCGTTGTCGACGCTGTGCCCGCGCTCGTCGATGAGGGCAAGCTCGGCTTCGAGGGCGTCGAGGTCGGTGATGGTGCTTTCGGTGAACCTTTCGAGGGGCTGGCCGCCCAGCAGCGACCGCCGTTCGGCCTCGGGCAGGTCGGCGAGCAGCACCTTGCCAACGCCCGTGGCGTGTGCCTCCAGGCGCCGGCCGATCGCGGACGCGAGCACCAGCATCTGGCTGCCATCCACCTTGGACACGTACACGTTGTACCGGCCGTCCCGGACGGCGAGCTGGACGGTCTCGTCGAGCGCGTCCCGGACCCGCCGCATGTACGGGCGGGCGCGGTCGGCCAGGTCGACCGCGCGCAGGTACGCGTTGCCGGCCTCCCAGGCGCGGATACCCAGGGTGTAGCGGCGGGTATCGGTGTCGAGCTCGGCCCAGCCCGACTGGACCAGGGTGCGCAGCAGGCTGTGCAGGCTGGAGCGGGGATAGCCCAGCGCGTCGGCGATCTCGGTGAAGGTCATCGGGGTCTCGCGCCGCGTCAGCAGGTCGAGGATCTCCAGCCCACGCAGCGCCGACTTGACGGCCTCCGACTCGCCGCGTGCCAAGGCTCCACCCCCGAGGTCGCTTGTAATTCGTATATGTGAACAGAGGTTCGTCGCCTTGACAAGGCCCTCGTGGTCGATAAAGTGCTGTTCACCGACGTGAAACCAGGTTTCGGTATGCGAACGGAGTCGGCATGAGCTTCACAGTTCGGGCGCTACCGGTCGGCCGTACGGAGATTCCGGGGCCGGAGCTGTTCTGGATGGGGGAGTGGGACCGCTGGTTCCCGCTGTCGTTCCACGTCCTGCTGCTCCAGCGCGACGGCGTCACCGCACTGGTCAACACGGGGGCACCGGCAGACCTCGCGCCGCTCAACGAGATCTGGACCTCGATCCTGGGCGAGCGCTCCCGCTACGAGCGCGACGCCACCGAGACCATCGAGGCGCAACTGGACCGCGTCGGGGTACGCCCCGCGGACGTCACGCACGTCATCGCGACGCCGTTCCAGCTCTACACCACCGCCGGCATCCCGCTGTTCACCAACGCGCTAATCTGCCTGTCGAAGAAGGGCTGGGTGCACTTCCACACCACGCACCAGCACCCGCACGACAACCGCTGGACCTCCCTGTCCCGTGATGTGCTCGTGCACCTGGTCACCGACGCCTGGGACCGGGTGCGGCTGCTCGACGACGAGGACGAGATCGTGCCCGGCCTGCGCACCTGGTGGGCCGGCACCCACCATCGGGCCTCCATCGCCGTCGAGGCCGACTCGACCGCCGGCACCGTCGTCGCCTCGGACGCGTTCTTCTACTACGAGAACGTCGAAGACGGCCGGATGCTCGGCATCAACGAGAACATGTACGAGGGCCTGGCCTGCTACGAGCGCACCCGGCGGGTCGCCGATCACATCGTGCCGCTGTACGACCCGAAGGTCTTCGACCGCTACCCGGACGGGGTGATCGCATGAGACGGCACAAGCCCCTGGCGGTACTGGCCGCGCTGTCCCTGCTGGCCGTCGCCTGCAACCGGGGCAGCGCGAGCGAGAGCGACTCGTTCACCATCGGGTACGCCGGCCTCTCCAGCGAGTTCCCGTTCGTCGCCGACGTCAACCGCGGCCTGGAGTCCGCCGCCAAGCAGGCCGGCCTGGAGCTCATCGTCTTGGACAACAAGTACGACCCGCAGGCCGCGCTGTCCAATGCGGACACCCTGGTACTGCGCAAGGCCGACGTCGTCATCGAGTTCCAGACCGACGCCCAGATCGCGCCGGCCCTGTGCGAGAAGTTCAAGGCCGCCGGCCTCGGCGAGAAGGTCATCGCGATCGACATTCCGCACGAGCCGTGCGCGGTGTTCTTCGGCGCCAACAACAGGCGTGCCGGTGAGATCGCCGGCGAGGAGCTGGCCAAGGCGGCGAAGGCGAAGTGGGGAAGCGTCGACAAGCTGGTGCTGCTGGAGCTGCCGCAGTCCGGCGAGCTGGTGCGCTCGCGCACCGACGGCTATGTGGACGGTGTCCGGAAGGTGTTCCCCGACTTCCCGGACAGCAAGGTGGTCAAGGTCGACGGCAAGGGCGCGCTGGAGCCGTCGCTGACCGCGATGCGGAACCTGTTGCCCACGCTCGCCGGCGACCAGCACCTGTTACTGGGCGCCGTCAACGACCCGAGCGCGGTCGGTGCGTTCCGGGCCATCCAGAGCGCGGGAAGGCAGGACGCGTTTCTCATCGGCGGGCAGAACGCCACCATCGAGGCGCGGCAGGAGATCTGCAACAACTCGAAGACGTTCATCGGCACCGTCGGCTACTTTCCGGAGAAGTACGGGCAGGCGCTCGTGGACCTCGCCCGCAAGCTCCACACCGGAGAGTCCACGGACGACAGCGTCTACATCGAACACCAGTGGGTGAGCAGTGCCAACATCCGAGAGTACTACCCCACCTGCTGAAGCCGCCGCGGTGCTGCGCTGCGACGGGGTACACAAGAGTTTCGGGGCGACGCGGGCCCTACGCGGCGTGAGCCTGCACGTCGACGCGGGTGAGGTCGTGGCCCTGCTGGGCGAGAACGGCGCCGGCAAGTCCACTCTGGTCCGGTGCGTGGCCGGCGAGGTCACGCCGGAAGCCGGTCACGTCTGGCTCGCCGATCGGGGCGTCGCCGTCGTGCACCAGGAGCTGAGCTACGTCGGTCCGACCTCGGTGGCGGAGAACCTGCTGCTGGCCCAGCTGCCCCGGCACCGGCGCTTCCCGTTCCTGCTCGACCGGCGCCGGCTCGTCGAGCGGGCCAGGGAGATGCTCGCGCCCATCGCGCCCGACATCGACGTGCGGGCGCGCATGTCGGACCTGCGGGTCGGTGACCGGCAACTGGTGGAGATCGCCCGCGCGGTGGGCGCGGGGGCGGCGGCGGTACTCATGGACGAGCCGACGGCGGCGCTGACGGCGGCCGAGGTGGCCAAGCTGTTCGCGGCCGTCGAGGCGCTGCGCCGGCAGGGCGTCGGCATCCTGTACATCTCGCACCGCCTCGACGAGATCCAGCGCGTCGCCGACCGGGCGGTCGTGCTGCGCGACGGTGCGGTGGCGGGCACCCACCGGATCGGCGAGGTGACCCGCGAAGACCTGGTCGCCGAGATCGTGGGCCGGCAGCTCGGCGCGTTCACGCGGGAGCACCACGCCGAGCAGGTCACGGAGGCGGGCGCCAGCCTGGAGGTCACCGGGCTGACCGTGCCGGGCCGCCTGCGCGCACTTGACCTGCGGGTGCGGCCCGGCGAGATCGTCGGCCTGTACGGGCTGGCCGGGTCCGGTGTCGAGCTGGTCGCCAAGGCGGTGGTCGGTGCGGTCCGCGCCACCGGTGAGGTCACTGTGGACGGTCGGCGGCTGAAACGGCGTACCCCGGCCGCCTGCCGCCGGGCGGGCCTGGCGCATGTGCCGTCCGACCGCCGCGAGGAGGGCATCTTCCCGCTGCTGTCCGTCGGGACGAACATTGCCATGTCCGCGATGGCGGACCGCGGCGGCGCGGCCCTCGTGACGCGGGCGTCGGACCGGGAAGCGGGCCGCCACTGGGCCGAGCGCCTCGACATCCGCCCACGCGACCCTGACCTCCCGGTCAGCGCGCTGTCCGGCGGCAACCAGCAGAAGTCCATCTTCGCGCGCTGGCTGGCCATCCGGCCCAAGGTGTTCCTGCTCGACGAGCCCACGAAGGGCGTCGACGTCGGCGCGAAGTCGCAGATGTACGAGCTGATCGCGACCGTCGCCGCAGAGGGCGCCGGGGTTCTCGTCGTCAGCTCGGAGCTGCCCGAGCTGATGAGCCTGTGCAACCGGATCGGTGTGGTCACGCGCGGCGCGCTCGCCGGCATGTACTCCACCGCTTCCGTCGACGAACAGCAGCTCGTCGACGCCGCGATCGGAGGACACTCATGACCCAGACGCTGACGGCTCGCCTCCGTCCGGCCCTGAGCCTGGAGGGTGCGCTGAGGTCCGGCGCCGCGCTGGTCGTCATCTACGCCGGCCTGCTGGTCGCCTTCACGATCGCCTCACCGGTGTTCCTGACCGGCGACAACCTGCTCAACATCACCGCTTCGGTGGCGACGCTCGGCATCGTCGCCGCGGTGCAGACGGCGGTCATCATCAGCGGCGGGTTCGACCTGTCGGTCGGCTCGACCGCCGCGTTCACCAGCGTGGTGGTGGCCGAGTTGCTCTCGGCGGGCGCGGGCGCACCCCTCGCCATCGCGGGCGCGCTCGTGGTGGGCGCGGTCGTCGGGCTCGGCAACGCCCTCGTCATCACCAAGCTGAACGTCAACCCACTGATCGCCACGCTCGGCATGATGTCGATCGTGCGCGGTGCCGGTCTGGTGTGGACGGACGCGCTCACCGTCGTGTACCCGGCCGACCAGCTCGCGTATCTGGGCCGCGCGCGGATCGGCGGCGTACAGGTGTCCATTGTGTTCATGCTGCTGGCGTTCGTCGCGGTGTGGGCGGTGCTGCGGTACACGGTGTTCGGGCGGTTCGTCTTCGCGGTCGGCGGCAACCCGAAGGCGGCCTTCCTGGCCGGAGTGCGGGTCGACCGGGTGCGCTCCATCGTGTACGTCGCGTCGGGTCTCGCCGCCGGGCTGGCCGGGCTCGTCATCGCCAGCCAGCTGATCGCCGGCTCACCACAGGCCGCCCAGGGCCTGGAGTTGAGCGCGGTCACGGCGGCGGTGCTCGGCGGCGCCAGCCTCAGCGGCGGCCAGGGTCGAGTGTGGATGACGCTCGTCGGCGCCCTCATCATGGGTACGCTCACCAACGGCCTCGTCCTCATGGACATCTCGTCGTTCTGGCAGATGGCCGTGCTGGGCGTGGTACTGATCCTCGCCGTCGCGCTCGACCAGCTACGCACCCGCGCGAGGCACTGACTCAGGTCAGGACCGCGCCGCCGGCCACGTCGACGACGACCCCGGTGATCCAGCTCGACTCCTCCGAAGCGAGGAACAGCGCGGCCCGCGCCACGTCTTCCGGCGTACCCAGGCGGCGCAACGGATGCGCCTCGGCGAGCGACCGCTGGACGTCCTCGGGAATCCACGCCTGGTTCGTCTCGGTGAGGATGGTCTCCGGGGCGAGGCAGTTCGCGCGGATGCCGTACGGGCCGACCTGCGCCGCCAGGTCCTGCGTGAACAGCTGCACGCCCGCCTTCGCGGCGGCGTACGCGACGATCGTGCGGTCGCTCGGCTTGCGCCCGGCCGCCGACGACAGCGTGATGATGTTGCCGCCCCGCCGCCGCTTCATGTCGGGCAGGAACGTCTTCACGGTCAGGAACGTACTGGTGAGGTTGCGCTCGATGTCGGCGCGCCAGCTCTCCTCGGTGATGTCCTCGATGGGCGCGGGTCGGCTCGTGGTGCTGCCGGCGCTGGTGACGAGCACGTCGACCTGGCCGTACGCGTCCAGGATCCGCTCGCGCACGCGGGCGAGGTCGGCGCTGGCGGTGACATCTCCGGTGACGATGAGGATGTCACCGCCGATGCGGGTCCGTACCGCGGCCAGCGCCGCCTCGTCGCGGCCGTGCAGCACGACCCGGGCGCCGGCCTGGGCGAACGCCGCCGCGATGGCCGCGCCGATGCCGCGCGAACTGCCGGTGACCAGCGCCACCTGGTTCTTCAGGATGCTCATGCCTCTGATTCTGGCGACCCCGCGGGCTCCGGCCGTCCGTTCGCGGGCGGCATCCCGGGTACGCCCACCTGCGTACGGCGGCGCACGATCACGCGTACGACCTGGACGAGCACGAGAAGCAGGACGGCGGCTGGCAGGTACGCCCACCATTGGGCCTGCCAGGGCGACGGCCCGATGCCGGGCCCGCCCAGCGCGCCCGTCTCCAGCAGGTCGCGTGCGTAGTCGGCGCATCCGCCGCCCGCGACCGCGAGCGGCAGCGTCCGCGCGCCGGTCGCCGTCACCGTGACGGTCTCACATCCGTCGTGACCGTCGCGCGTCTGCTGCGCGATCGGCTCGCCGTCGCGCCACGCGACGACGGTGGGGTACCCGCGCAGCCCCCGCGCGGTGTCATCGGCGATCGTGCCGGTGGCGGCGTCGAGGCGCTGCGGGTGCCAGGTCTGTTCCTGGCAAAGGTCCGCCCAGGCGCAGGTGTCACCCGCGGTCAGCAGGATCCGCGAACCGTCGGGCGTCCACGCGGCCGGCCCGGCGAGCTGCTGCCGGTCGGTGAGGGTGATCTCGCGCGGCTGCTCCCCGCCGTGCGTATCGATGATGAGCACCCGTGGGGCGTGGCCGGGGGCGGCGCTGAAGACGGCGAGCCTGCCGCCGTCGGGTGAGAAGGCCGCCCGCCACCGGGACGTGTCGGGAGACCGGAGGATGGTGCGGGTGAAGCCGCTGGCCACGTCGACGAGGACGATCTCCGGGGCCGGCCCGTCGATCTCCTGGCCGTCGGGGCCGTAGGACGTGCCGGTGTCATCGCCGATCACGCCGACCGCGGTGCGGCTGTCGGGCGCCCACACGGCGGGCGTGATGCCGCTCAGCGCACGGTCGAGCTTGCGGGTGTCGCCGGTGGTGAGGTCGGTCATGTTCTGCCCGAGCAGCCACCGCCCGTTGGGGGAGAGGACACCGGGTTCCTCGCCGGGCGACAGGTAGTCGAGCCGATAGCTGCCGTCGTCGCCGATCAGGACCAGCGCGGTCTCCAGGTTCAGGCTGTGGCCGGTGGTGAAGGTCAGCTTGACCGGCCCGTTCGGGTCACCGTGGAACGTGCGCTGCCACAGGTGCGGTTCGGCCACCTCGGAAGGCAGCACCTCGGAAGGCAGCACATCGGCGCCCGGCCCGGCGAACTCGAGGGCGGTCCGCGACCGTACCGGCGACCAGGCCAGCGCGGCGACAAGCAACAGGCAGGCAAGGGCCGCGGCGGTCTGGCGCCGTCGCCGCCTGTGCCGCCCGCGCCGCCACAGATCGTCCGGCGACGGTACCGGTGGAGCCTGTTCCGCTGTTTCGGCGAGTACCTGCGCCAGCCGGCCGCTCATCGGGGTACCTCCTGCAGGTCGACGAGATCGGGGGCGACGGTCCGCAGGCGGGCGAGCGCGTCGCGGACCTGGCTCTTGACCGTGCCGACGCCGACGCCGAGCACCGCCGCGGTCTGCGCCTCGGTGAGATCGTCGAAGTAGCGCAGCACCAGCACGGCCCGCTGTTTCGGGGTGAGCCGCCGCAGTGCCTGGCGGACCGCGATCGCCGTGTCGAGCCCACCGTGCGGCTCGAACCCGGCCGGCTCGGGCAGCCGCTCGACCGGTACCGGCTCCCGCCGCCACCGCCGCCACCAGGAGATGTGCTGGTGGTAGAGCGCTCGCCGCACGTACGCGTCGGGGTCGCCGCCCGCCATCACCCGCTCCCAGCGGGAGGCGACCGCGATGAGCGTCTGCTGCACCAGGTCTTCGGCCAGGTGCGGGTCGCTCGTCAGCAGCAGCGCGGTGCGGGAGAGCGCCGCACCGCGTGCGTGCACGTAGTCGCGGAACGAGTCGGGAGCCGCAGGTATGGGTGGCACATTACGTACACGCGCGCGGTGCCCTGTTTGGAGGGGTCAGTTTGGAGGGGTCAGGACGTGAACGAGTACGGGCCGAAGCGGCCCCAGACGACGAGCGCGGCGAGGATCAGGATGACGGCGTTGACGACGATGCCCTGGTACTCCTTGCGACGGGCGTGCACCACGGCGGCGCCGATCATGGTCAGCACGAGGCCGAGCGCGGCGAGCGGCACGAAGACCGGGGCGATGTCGAGCACGGCCGGCAGGACCAGGCCGATGGCGGCGAGTACCTCCAGTACGCCGATGGTCTTGACCGCTCCCGGGGAGAAGTCCTCCGTCCAGCCCATGCCGCGCGCGGCGAGCTGCTCCTTGGGCTGGGTCGACTTCATCAGACCGGCCGCGAGGAACGCGGCGGCGAGCAGGCTGGCGATGATCCACAAAACGACGTTCATCGAGTATCCGTCCTAGTCACTTGAATGTTCAAGTGCACCGTAGACCGGAGGACTTGAAGCGTCAACTGTCGTTATCCTTGAGTGATGGACGCCCCGGCCGAGCCGCGCTGGCTGGCCAGCGACGAACGGCGCAGCTGGCTGGCCCTGACCGCTGTAATCATCAAGCTGCCGTTCGCGCTCGACGCCCAGCTTCAGCGGGACGCGGGGCTCAGCCACTTCGAGTACCAGGTGATGGCCGTGCTGTCGGAGCGGCCGGGCCGCTCGTTGCGCATGAGCCACCTGGCCGGGTTCGCCAACGGGTCGCTGTCGCGGCTCTCGCACGTGGTAAACCGGCTGGAGAAGCGCGGTTGGGTCCATCGCACTCCCGACCCGGAGGATGGGCGCTTCACCCTCGCGGTGCTCACCGACTCGGGGTGGGACAAGGTGGTCGCCGCGGCGCCGGGGCACGTGGCCGCGGTTCGCAAGTACGTCTACGACGCCCTGACGCCGGAGCAGGCCGAGCAGCTGGCCGAGATCGGCCACCGCATCGTCACGGCCATTGACCCCGACGACCACTGCCTCCCCCCACCTACGTAAGGGCTTCCAGGACGGGCGTGTACATGCGGGTCTTGATGGTGGCGAGGGTGTCGCCCGCCTTGCCGGCGAGCGAGCCGGCCAGCTCGATCGCGGTCGTGCGCACCGCCTCCTCGGCCACCGCGTGGTCGACGATGCCGGCGGCGAGGGCGTCGGCGCCGCCGTAGCGGCGACCGGTGGTCATGGCCTCGTGCGCGGTCCGGGGGGTCAGCCGCGACTGGATCAGCGCGGACATGCCCGGGGTGAACGGGATGCTGATGTCGACCTCGGGCAGGCACCAGAAGCCGCGGTCGGCGCGCATCACGCGGACGTCGTGCGCCAGGGAGAGCATCGCGCCGGCGGCGAACGTGTGCCCCTGCAGCGCGGCGACCGTGATGACGGGCAGGGTGAGCATCCGGGCGAAGAGGCCGTGGACGCCCGCCGCGTACCGCTCGAACTGGTCGCCGTTGGCGGACAGCCAGTCCAGATCGAGCCCGTTGGACCAGAACTTGCCGGTCGCGGCGGTCACCAGCGCGCGGGGCCCGCCTGCCTTCTCGACCTCGTCGAGGGCGGCGCCGACCGAGGCGAGCCAGTCCGGGTGGAAGCGGTTTTCGGAGTCGCCGAGGTCGAGGACGAAGACGTCATCGTGGCGGTCAAGCGTCGGCACGGCGCCTCCCGGGTGGGCTACTGGCAAGTAACTTCTGCGCCAGCATACTCAGCCGTGACTGTCCGGGCCTGCCCGGGTGATGGTGACGCGCAGCAGCACCCGGCGGTCGCGGACCATCGCGGCGCGGTAGTCGTCCCAGTCCGGGTGCTCGCCGGAGATCCGGCGGTAGTAGTCGACCAGGGGCTCCATCGCCTCGGGCAGGTGGACGATCTCGGTCTCGCCCTCGACGTAGAGCCACTCGCCGAAGAAGCCGTCGTTGAGGACGCAGATCACCGCGCGGGGGTCGCGGGCCAGGTTGCGGAACTTGGCGGCGGTCTCGCGGGTACTGATCACCACGTGCCCCGCCTCGTCGACGCCGACGGTCACGGGTGAGACCTGGGCCCGCCCGTCGGCGTGATACGTCGTCAGTACGGCCCGGTGGTTACGGCTGATGAACTCGCGTGCGCGGTCGGCGTCCATGGTGCCCAACCGTAGGTCATGCGGCGGCGTGGGCGGTGACCGCCAGGTTCCACGGGAGGAGGCGGCCGTCGGTGGGGGCCGGGTGCCACGGCGCCATTCGGGTGTCGAACTCGTCGACCGATACCAGGCGCAGCGAGGGCTGCGACAGGAACGCGGCGAGGAACGTGCTCAGCGTCAGGTTGCGCGATCCCACCCGGCTGCGGACCGGTCCCGCCTCGTCGCGCCGCAGCCGCTCGTCGCCGTACCCGGAAGCGACGCGCACCTCGCCGCTGGCCACCTCGCCGGTGCGGTCGAGGAAGGCGCCGACGAAGGCGGGGTGCAGGCCCAGGTACACCAGGCGGCCGCCCGGGCGCAGCACGCGGGCCGCCTCGGCGATGACCGCGCCGAAGTCGTCGACGTCGGTGTGCGTGAACGTCATCACGACCACCGGTACCGAGCGGTCACGCAGCGGCAGCCGGCCGGCGTCGGCCCGCGCCACGCGGGGATTGCGGGACCGTGCGATGCGCAGCTGGTCGGCGGACAGGTCCACCCCGACCACTGTGTATCCCTCGGCGGCCACCGCGCCGAAGTGCAGGCCGGTGCCGCAGCCGACGTCGAGGCACAGTGGATCGCCGGGATCGGCCGGGCCGAGGAGCCGGGCGAGCAGGCCCGCCGAGCCGCCGCCGTCGCCGTCGCCGTACGAGCGGAAGGTCGAGTCGTACCAGTCCGCGTGACCGTCGTACCGGGCGTTCACCATCGCCACATCCTGCCGCACGGGCCTGAAATCTCCGACGTTCAGAGAACGTAAAGACGCGTAGCCCGGCGGCGACGCCGGCCCCTAATCTCGGCGCTTGGCACATCCATGCATCCCAGTTGATGAGTCGGGCAGGGGGCTGATGATGGCACGGGAGCGGCTGCGACGGACTTTGGTCGCGTTACTGGCGTTGGTGATCGGAGGGACCGGGTCCGTCGCGGCGGCGACCGGGCCCGTGCGGGCGGCCGAACCCGGCAAGCCCGGCTGGGTAACGGATCTGGAGAGCGGTAAGGGTGCCAAGGCGGGGGAGCCCGTGCCGTGGCGGGGCTCGTCGTCGGCGCCGCTGGGCCGTAGCAGGCCCACGGCGCCGCCGGCGTTCGCCTTCCCGAAGGCGGGAGCGGGCGACGGTACCGTGGCGGTGAAGCCGCGCGGTGGCAAGGCGGCACCGCGGGTCCAGGTGCTGGACCGGGCGGCCGCCAAGCGTGTCGGCGCCTCCGGGTTCGTGTTCACGGTGACGGGCCAGGGCGGCGGGCGGTCTCCCGCCGGTGTGACCGTCGACTATGGAGCGTTCGCGAACGCTTACGGCGCGGGCTACGCCGACCGGCTGCGGGTGGTCGCGCTGCGCGACTGCGCCATCGCGAATCCGGTGCCGGCGGGCTGCGACATCGCGGGTGTACCGCTGGCGGCGCGCAACGACCGGACGGCGAACAAGCTGGCCGCCGACATCAATGTGGACGGTGCGGACGCCGCCGTGTACGCGGTCACCGCGGACGTGGGCGGCGACGAGGGCACGTTCGCGGCCTCGTCCCTGTCGGTGTCGGGAAGCTGGCAGGTGGCGCCGGGGTCGGGCGAGTTCAGCTACTCGTATCCCGTGGACGTACCGGCGCCGGGTGGCGGCAGCGCGCCCTCCGTCGGTCTCGGCTACTCCTCCGGAGCGGTCGACGGGCTGACGCTTGCCACCAACACGCAGGCGTCTCCGGCCGGCCTCGGCTGGAGCGACTTCGCGAACGCGTACATCGAGCGGCGGTACGAGCCGTGCTTCCGCAACATCGGCACGGCGGATCTGTGCTGGAAGTCCGACAACGCCACGATCTCGCTCAACGGCCTGAGTGGACCCCTGATCCCCGTCGACGCGGCACGCACGCAGTGGCGGGTGCAGTCGGATCCAGGGTGGAAGGCCGAACGCCTGAACGACGCCCAGTACGCCAACATCTACCAGAAGCAGCGCTGGCGCGTGACCGGTCCGGACGGCACGGCGTACGACTTCGGGCTCGGGCACATGCCCGGCCGGCAGACCAACTCGGTTCTCGCCGTGCCGGTGATCGCGGACAACACCGGCGAGCCCTGCCGGGGCGCGAACGACACGGTCGGCGGCTGTGACCAGGGCTGGCGCTGGTACCTGGACCGCGTGACCGATCCGGACGGCAACGTGCGGTCGTTGCTGTACGAGCGCGAGGCGAACTACTACTCGGCGGTCGGCGGCCTGGCCGGCAACGACGGGTACCATCGGGGTGCCCTGCTCAAGGAGATCATCTACGGCGGGCGCGGCTGGGACGCCGACAGCTACTCGGCGCGCGTGACGTTCGGCCTCCAGTGGCGGTGCGGCTTCCTCGTCGAGGCGTGCCCGGCGCCGACAGCGGACTCGACCGGATTCCCGGACGTACCGGTCGACCTGATCTGCACGGCGACCTCCGCCTGCAGCGTGCACGCGCCGTCGTTCTTCACCGGCCGCCGGTACGCGTCGGTGCGCACCGACGTGAAGGTGGGCACCGTGTGGAAGCCGGTGGCGCAGCACAACCTGTACCACTCCTTCGGCGACACGAGCAGGGGCACGGCGTACAAGCTGCGGCTGGACTCCATCCAGCACGCCGCCATCGCGTTCGGCAAGCTCAACGCGTACCCGCACACCAGCTTCACCTACGGCGTGCTGCACAACCGCGTCGACCACGGTGGAGCGACCGCCAGGATGATGAAGCACGACCGGATCATCCGGGTGACGAACCCGTTCGGCGGCACCACCTCCGTCACCTACTTCCGCAACCGGGCCTGCGCCGACGACTACAACCCGTGGCCCCGCTGGGACACCAACGAGCAGGACTGCTTCCCGCAGTCCGTCAAGGACGGCGCGCACCTGCGCACCGGCGTGTTCAACAAGTGGCTGGTGCAGAGGGTCGTCGAGTCACCGGGCGGCGGCTCACCGGACATGACCACCGGTTACGCGTACCAGGAGGAGCCGGTGTGGGCGTTCGACACCGGCGCGTTCGCCCGCGACGAGGACGAGACGGGCTGGGCGGTGTGGCGCGGGTACGGCACCGTGACGATCACCAAGGGCACCAGCCGTACGCAGCTGCGCCTCTTCCGCGGCCTCGACCAGGACCCGATGCTGGTGCAGGACGGCAGCGGAGACTGGGTGCCGCTGGGCAAGCGCGCCGAGTCGGTCAGGACGTTCGACGGTACGGCGACCTATGTGGACCACCGGTCGCTGGGCGGCCGCACGCTGGAGGAGCGGCAGCTCGGCACGCTCGACGCCGTGCCGGACAGCGTGCTGGAGTCGCGGCGGTACGAGTACGAGCGGCGGATCACCCACGATCCCGGCGACGACTACCTCTTCGACGCCGAGTGGGTCGGGCCGCGCAGCACCACCGAGAGTGTGGCCACGGCACCGGGCGTCTTCCGCCAGCGGCGCAGCCAGACCACGCACAACGCGCACTTCCAGCCGACCACCACACTCGAAGAGGGTTGGCTTGACCAGACCGGTGACGAGCGCTGCTCGATCACCACGTACGCCGACGACCCGAGCCGCGGCATGTACGTCTATCCGGCCAGCAACACGAAGGTCGCCGGCGACTGTGCCAGCACTCAGGTGTTGACCAGGAGCGAGACGTACTACAACGACAACGGCAACCCGATCCGCCAGCGGACCCTGGTGGAGAACGGCCGCTGGAGCGAGACGACGAGCGAGTACGACGCGCTCGGGCGGCCGGTGAAGGTGACCGGGCCAACCGGCGGCGTCACGTCCACGTCGTACGGGGTGACCGCCGGGGCACCGGCCACGCAGATACCGATCCGCACCACGGTCACCAACCCGGTCGGGCACCAGACCGTTACGAGCTTCCACCCCGAGTTCGGCGTGCCGTCCCGGGAGCAGGACGCGAACGGCAACGTGACCGAGTACGGGTACGACGAGTTCGGGCGGCTGGAGACCGTGTGGCTCCCGGACGCGCCGGTGGACTTCGCCGAGCCGTCGCTGCGGTTCTCGTACGACATCCCCAACCGCACCGTCCGCTCCCGGCAGCTCACCTCGCAGGTGCGCTGCTGCGAGGGTGCCACGTTCGACGACACCTGGGTGGTGTACGACGGGTTCTGGCGGGAGCGGCAGGTGCAGGGGCGCTCGCCGGTGTCCGGCCGGGTGCTGCTGGCCGAGACCACGTACGACGGTCGCGGGCAGCTGCGCGACCAGACCGTGGAGCAGGCGGTCGCCGGCACCCCTGGCAAGTACCTGACGCTGCCCAGCGGCACCATCTGGCAGAACCGGACCCGGCACCAGTACGACGAGCTGGGGCGCGACGTGCGCAGCGAGTGGTTCCACGGCAACGACATCGCGCACGCCACCACCACGGCGTACACAGTGGACACCGTCACGGTGACCGGTCCGGACGGCCACAAGGTGCGTGAGCGGGTCGACGGGCTCGGCCGCACGGTCGCCGTCGAGGAGCACGACGGGCAGGGCTGGGCTTCCAGCGCCTACCGGTACGACCTGGCGGACCGGCTGCTGTCGGTCACCGACCCGGGCGGCAACCGCGTCGACTACACCGTCAACCAGGCTGGCTGGCGGGTCAGCCAGCGCGATCCGGATCGCGGCAACGCCACCTTCACCTACGACGGTGCCGGCAACCAGACCAGCGCCACCGACGCGGCCGGCAACCAGATCCACACCAGCTACGACGCGGCCGGTCGCAAGCTGACCCGCCGATCAGGATCGTCGACCGGTCCGCTGCTGGCCGAGTGGGTGTACGACACCGCGCCCGGCGGCAAGGGCAGGGCGCACCGCGAGATCACGCACACGGCCAGTGGCGACTGGGTCTCCGAGGTGCCGGGCTACGACAACCGGGGCCGCCCGAGCGGCAGCCGGCTCACCGCGCCCGCCGGCATCCCGGGGCTGTCCGGGCAGTACGAGGCGTCCTTCACGTACGACCGGTCGGGCCACGTCACCAGCGCCACGTACCCGGCGATCGGCGGCCTGCCGCGCGAGGAGGTCGTCACCGAGTACAACGCGATGGGGCTGCCGACCCGGATGGCGGGGCTCAACGAGTACGTGTGGGGCGCCGGCTACGACGACCGCGGCCGCCGCACCTCGGCGGGGCTCGGCCCGCGCCCTGGCGGCGGCACCTGGATGGCGCGGAACTGGACGTTCAACGCCGACCAGCGGCCCAGCGGCTGGCAGACGTACCTGGGCGCGAGCAACGTCGTCTCGCAGCACGACCTGGCGTACGACCCGGCCGGCAACCTCAAGGAGAAGGTCACCAGGCACAACGGGCAGTCATGGCGGGAGTGCTTCGGGTACGACGCGCGCAGCCGGCTCACGTCGGCGCACACGGTGCCGTCGTCGACGTCCTGTGCGGACGGTCAGCCCGGCACGGGCGACAAGCCGTACGCACACACCTACCGGTACAGCCCGGACGGGCGGCTGCTGGAGCGCGTCGAGAACGGCGTGAGCACCGGCTACCAGTACCCGTCCTCGGGTGCCCGCCCGCACGCGCCGACCACCATCGGCGCCGGCACGTACACCTGGGACGCCAACGGCAACCTCGCCACCCGCAGCGCCGGCGGCGGCACCGAGACGTACGTGTGGGACGTGGCCGGGTCGCTGGCTTCGGTGACCGGTCCGGCCGGTACGACCGGGTTCGTCTACGACGCGAACGGGCAGCGGCTGATGCGCCGCGCGCCCGACGGGCGGGTCACGCTGTACGCGGCCGGCCACGAGGTGACCGCGAACGCGGACGGTACGTCGGTGACGGCGGTGCGCGCGTACCAGTTCGACGGCCAGCTCATCGCGACGCGGACACCGGCCGGCGTCGACTACCTGGTCTCCGACCCGGCCGGCTCCGTCGAGCAGTCGGTGCCCGCCGGCGGCACGCCCGACGCGTCCCGGCTCTACACCCCGTACGGGCGGGTGCGGGAGCGCTCGGGAGACAAGGACACCGACCGCGGCTTCATCGGCCAGGTCGAGGACTCGTCAACCGGACTGTCCTATCTGAACGCCCGCTACTACGACCCCAGCACGGGAGTGTTCGCCTCCACCGACCCGGTCTACGACACGTCGAAGGTGAAGTCGCTCAACCCGTACGGCTACGCCGCCAACAACCCGACGACGTTCACCGACCCGACCGGCCTGTACTCCCAGTACACGTGGGGTATCGAGGTGGAGAACGCGCAGCTCAAGGCGCAGAACAAGGAGCTGCTGGCGCACATCAGGAAGCTGGGCAACTACATCGAGGACCTGCAGGACATCATCCGCAAGCAGCAGAAGCAGATCAACAAGCTGGTGACCTATGTGGAGGCTCTCGAAGCGGAGATCTCCCGGCAGGCGAGCATCATCCGCCAGCTCCAGGCGCGCGTGGCGTACCTCGAACGCGTCGTCGTCGCCCAGCAGCGCGAGATCAGCCGACTGCGCCGGGTCGTCGCGCGGCAGCAGCAGATCATCCGCTACCAGGCCGGCGTCATCAACCTGCAGCGCGACGCGATCGGCTATCTGCTCGGTGAGCTGGAGACGGCCGGCTGGGCGATCCAGTGGCTCCGGGTCTCCGACGCCATGGGCATCCGTCCACACGAGATGTACAACCTCATCTACAGCAACCTCGCCGACGGGTACAGCCGCGACGAGGTCGACCAGACCATCGACCTCATCTCGATGATGCGGGTGACCACGGCCGGTGAGACCGCGCGGATGGAGGGCCAGCGCATGGTGTTCGACATCCTGTCGGACCACTACGCCGAGCTGGCCGAGATCTACGACCCCGTGACGTTCGTCTGCGACATGAACAGCGTCGGCGGCGGCACATACACCATTCTGGCGTGGACCAAGGCGAATCCCTGGGTCGCGGCCGCCAGTGCCGCCGGCGGCATCGCGTGCACGATGAGGTGAGGTAGCGATGAGGCGGACGACCTGGATAGCGGTGACCATCATGCTGGCGGCCGTGGCGCTGCTGGTGCCGGAGGTGGCGCGGGCGCGGGCGCAGGGGAGCCTGCGGGCGGCCGATCCCACCCTGGTGCGGGACGGAAACACCTGGGTGTCACTGTCCACGAACGAGTCGCTGTCAGCGCCGTTCGCCAAGGCGTGCGATCCGGCCGATCCGGTGTGGGGCAAGGGCTTCGCCTACGTCCCGTACCGGACCGGCCCGGCGCCGGACCAGCTCGGCGACTGCTGGATGGGCGACGCCCTGCCCGGCGGCCCCGGGCCGTGGGCGGACCGCCCGCCGAACGTGGGGATGTGGCTGTGGGCGCCGACGATGGCGCGCATCGGCAACGCGTGGTGGCTGTTCTACGTGGCCCGCAAGGCGGGCACCGGCCAGCAGTGCATCGGCGTCGCCGCCGGTGACCGCTCCACCGGGCCGAACTGGCTGCATCCCGCGCAGCCGCTGATCTGCCCGTCGAACGGCTGGTGGGCGATCGACCCGGAGCTCTTCTACGACCGGCAGACGTCCGCCTGGTACCTGCTCTGGGACTCGGGACCGCTCAACGTGCAGCGGTTCGACCCGGCGACCGCCTCGCTGGTCGGTCCGGTGCGGGCGCTGCTGCAGGAGTCGCATCCGGACCTCGGGTTCGACGAGTTCACCAACGCGAGCGGGCAGCGCGAGCAGGTGATCGAGAACCCGACGATGGTACGCGCCGACTCCGGCGAGCTGTGGCTGTTCTTCGCCGCCAACGCGTGGGCCTCGAACAACTACGCGACCGGCTGGGCGCTGTGCGGCCGGTCGGCACCCACGAGTGGCGGCGCGTGCGGCCTGGTCAACTCGTTTGACCCGGCGAGCCGGTACCGGCCGTGGTGGGGGTCGTCGGCCCGCACCGCGCCGGTGCCCAATGTGGACGCCACACCGCTGACCGCCTTCCCGGACCTGCCCGGGTTCGGCGGGCTGTCGGTGGCGGTGCCGGACCCGACCGGTCCCGCACCGCAGCCGGTGTACGCCACCGCGCACATCTACTGGGGCGGCGCCTCCAACCTGCGCACCCAGATGGTGTTCCGGCTCGACACGACCGGTGTGACGCCGGCGCTGTACGAGCCGGGCACGGTGGCGATCCACGGCCGGGAGGGCAGCTTCGGCACCGATCTGCTCGGCCCGGCCACCCCGTCCGGCCATGCCCTGGCCACCCGCGCGGTACCGGGCTGGGGCTGGCCGGCGGGCCACAACGGCATCTTCAACGCGATGACCGCTGACGGCACCCTCGTGATTCAGGGCGGCAACACCGACGTCGCCGACGACTACGTCGCCGCCGGGGTGTACGACCCGAAGGCCAGTGCGTGGAGCACGCTGAACGCGACCACGTCGAGCGGCACCAGCACGGTCTCGCCATTCGTGGAAGGCGGCAAGACGCTTCACGGTGGCGCGTCGTCGTGGGACGTGCTGCCGATCGGTGACGGCAACGCGGTCGCGTTCACCAACCTGTTCGGGGTGCCGTGGCCGCCGTACCTGAACCGGCGCAGGATCCCGCCGGAGGGCGTGTGGCCGAGCTTCGGCGTCATGGCCAAGCAGGGTGGCCGCTGGCAGATCGTCAACCAGTGGACGGCGGCCGAGCTGGCACGCTCCAATCCGGACTCCGATGTGGACGAGCGGGCGTGCGCGCCGTACGACCGGCTGCCGGACGCGACGAGCCTGTGCGGCGGGCCGAACGAGATGGCCGTCGCGCCGAAGTCCCGCGACCTGATCGTCGCCCTGTACGCGGGCGACGGAAGGCGCACCAGCGGCGGGCTGATGGCGTTGCGTGTCACCGGCCCGGACGCGGGTGGGCTGTTCCAGGCGCGGATCGTCGGCTACTACGCGTACCCCGAGGTGCCGGACATCGACCCGCCCAACCCGCAGCGCCCCGGCAACCTCGGCATCGCCCTCAAGACGGTGGAGACCGACCCGACCAGTCCGCTGGGAGACGAGCGGTTCAACGTGGTGGCCGACATCTGGCACGCCGACACGGACGCAAACCCCGACACCGTCCCGCCAGGGCTCGACCCGAGCATCACCCAGGAGTTCAGCTACGACGCCCGGACCGGCGCGATCCGCCCGGTGTCCGCGCCGTTCATCGCGGGCACCGACGGGACACGGTTCCTGGGCGTCCACGGTGGAATCTACGACCGGCAGGGCAACCTGTGGTCGGCGTCCAACGGCGTACAGGTGTGGGCGGGCGGGCCGGCGTGCCCGTTCGACCCGGTGCGCTGGGAGAGCCAGCCGGAGAGCTACACCACCACGGCGGGCGGCCGCACGGTCTGGGGGCAGACCTGCGCACCCGACTACGCGCTCCGGCAGGGCGCCGACGCGGCCGGTGGCGGCCTGTTCGGCGGGTTCCTCCAACTCGCCGAGGACCCGGCCACCGGCACGATCGTGGGCGTCGACACCTGGGACACCGGCAACGTGCTCGCCGTGCGGCACTCCGGATCGGGGCGGGACAAGACGTTCACGGTCGGCACCCTTGTCGACACTGGACGGAACCTGCTGCCCCGGCAGGGCCCGCCGGAGCAGCGGCCGCCGGTCTTCGACAAGACCGGCAGGGCGTGGTTCACCGTCCACATCTGGCCGCCGGGCGAGGGCCACACCCAGCGGATCGACCACTGGGTCGCGTCCGTCGACCTGGCGAGCCTCTTCGCACCCGCACCGGTCGCGCTGCCGGTGGCCGCCGGGCAGCAGGCCCGGGTACAGGCCGAGGGGACCCGCACGACGAGCACTTGGCGCGCGGCGCCGGGCCCCGGCGGGGTCATTCCCGTGGAAAGCGACGCGCACATGGTGCTGTGCCGCGGCGCGTGCGCTGACGACGGTGTACCGGGCGACGGGTTCGCGCTGCGCGGTGGCTCAGCCGAATACACCGTCTACGCGCCCGTAGCGGGCGACTACGAGATCGCGTACCGGGCCAGCGGGGGTGCGGGAGCGGGCGTCCAGCTCACGACGGGCGGCGCCACCGGGTCGACCTCGCTGGACACCGGCGGGGTGTGGCGGCTTGTCGCGGGTCCGACCGTGCGGCTCGCGGCCGGCGTCAACACGCTGCGGCTGGTGGGCAGCGGTTGGCAGCTGAACTGGATGACTCTGACAAGAAGGTGACGCGGGCGGGGGCGGTGCCGGCGCCTCGGGAGCCGGTACCGTGCCTGCGTGGGAGGCAGACGGGTAGTCACGGCGTGCGGACTGGTGGTAGCCGTCGGGCTGACCGTCGCGCCCGACAGCGTCAAGCGGCCGCCACGTGCGCCGTGGGCGCCGGAGTACGCCACCGTCACGGTGCACGGCCGGGCCGGCTCGTTCGGCGCGATGGCCGGCGAGACGGTCACCCCGTCCGGCCAGGACGTGGCGCGCGTCGAGGTGCCCGGCTGGCGGTTCCCGCCCGGCGTGCAGGCGTATCGCACCGCCCTCGCCGCCGACGGCACGCTGCTGATCGCCGGGTTCAGCCACACCGCCGACCTCAGCACGCCCACGGCCGATCGCACGGTGGTGGGCGCCTACCAGCCGGCGACCGGCGTGTTCCGCACGATCGGCATCGGCCCGGTCGGGCCGGGCGCGCCGTCGGTGACCGGGCTGCTGCCGGTCGAAGGCGGCGTCGCGTTCACCACCCGGAGCGCGGACAGTGCCACGCCCGGTGCGTGGCCGGGATTCGGCGTACTGTCCAAAGTAGCCGGCCGGTGGCGGGTCGCGCCCACGGCCGGCACCGTCGACCATGGAGACCTGTACGACCTGGCGCGCCTGCCGGACTCGGGCGACATCCTGGTGGCCCGCTACGGCCGCGACGGCTCGAACGGCAGCATCCTCGCGCTGGCACTGACCGGGCCAGACCGGCAGGGCCGCTTCACGGTCGCGGTGACGGGGGAGTACCCGTACCCGGCGCTCGACGGCGAGCGGGTCTCGGTGCGCGACATCGAGGGCGACCCGACCAGCCGCGACGGGCGGTTCGCTGTGGGCCTCGATGTCTATCGTGGACAGGGCCAGTTTCCGCACATGGTCGTGCAGGAGTTCAGGTACGAGGCCGGCAGTGGCGCGATCCGCCCGATCTCGGCGCCGATCGTGCCCGGTGACCGCAACCCCGAAGACGACGCCTTCTACGCGTACGGGCCCTTCCTCTACGACCACCTCGGCAACCTGTGGGCCTCCAGGATGGACGGCTTCCAGGGCGGGAGCCTCGCCGTGTACTCCGCCCGCGGCGGTCGCGGCCGGCTGGAGCGCGGGGAGTGCCGGCACCGGCCCGGGTGGGCGCCGGACCGGTACCGCACCTCCGCCAACGGCAAGAGCGTGTGGGGCCTGACCTGCCGGCCCGACTACGACATCGTGCAGGCCGACGACGTGCTCACGATCGAAGACCTGGCTCAGGACCCGCGTACCAAGGCCGTGCTCGCGCTGTCGTTCGGCGGCACCGTGCTGCCCATCCGCGTCGACCGAGTTGGCGCTGATCGGGCCGGCGCTGATCTGGTCTTCCGCACAGGCACCGCGGTCGACCTCGGCCGCAAGCTGCTGCCCACGGTCGTGGGCAACGTCGACGACCACCGCCTCGGGCCGGTCGACGCCGAGGGCCGGATGTGGATGGCCGCCATGCACGCCCGCCCCGGCCAGCCCGGCGTGCTCCTCGACCAGTGGCTGTACTCGGTCGACGTCGCCGACCTGCTCGCACCGGCGCCCGTACGCCTGCCCGACACGCCCGGCCGATCGGTCACCGTCCAGGCCGAACGCACCCGCACCGCGGGCACCCGCATCCGGCCCGGCCGATGGGCCGCGCAGGAGGTCGACGCGCAGGCGTACGTGCACACCTGCCTCGACTGGCCCAGCGCCACGACCTGCGGATACGACGGGGTGGCCGGCAACGGCTTCGTGCTCGGCGACGACTCGGGGTTCGGCGTGCTCGGCGGCTCGGTCGAGTACACGGTCGACGTGCCGGTGGCCGGCCAGTACCAGGTCAGCTACCGGGTCGCGACGTTCGCGGTCACGAAGGGCGCGCGCATCGAGCTCACGGCCGGCGGCAGCCGTTACGTCGACCCGGTGAGCACCGGCGGCACGTGGCGTACTGTCCGCACAGCCGATCCGGTGACCCTCCCGGCCGGCCGCCAGACCATCCGCCTGTCCGTACCGGAGGGCGGCGGTGGCTGGTACCTGAACTGGCTCACCTTCCAACGCATCTGACCGTGGGTCAGGCGAAGGTCTTGTGGGTGCGGTAGTAGCGCGAGGCGGCCGGGTGCAACGGGACGGGGAAGGTCGCGAGGGCTTGGCGGGGGTCGAGGCGGCGGGCCTCGGCGTGGGCACGCACGAGATCGGGCTTCGCGTCGAACAGGAGCTTGGTGAGCTGGTACGCCTTGTCGTCGGGTAGGTCGGGGCGCACGACGAGCACGTTGGCCACGCCCAGGGTCTCCACCTCCGTCCGCACGCCGTACGTGCGGGCGGGGATCGTGCGGGCCTGGTACTGCTCGCCGTACTGGGACTGGATGTCGGCGATCTCGGCGCGCAGGCTGAGCAGGCGGATCGGGCGCCGCTCCGAGAGTCGCTGGACCGCTGGCACGGGCAGCCCGCCGGTCACCACGAACGCGTCGATCCGGCCGGCGTGCAGGGCTTCGGCGGAGTCGGCGGGGGAGAGGTGGACGGTCGTCATCTCGGTTCCCAGCACGCGGGCCGCGACGACCGCGTTGCCGGAGCCGGCCGGGCCGGTCGACACCGTACGCCCAGCCAGGTCGGTGACCCGGTCGATGTCGCTGCCGGCGGGTACGACGACCTGAAGGTAGTCGTCGTAGAGGCGGGCCAGTGCCACCAGGGGGCGGGCGGCGCGGAATGGCTGGTCGCCGTGGGTGGCCATCGTGACGGTGTCCACTGTGGCGAAGCCGGCGTCGGCGCCGCCCTCGGCTACCAGGCGCAGGTTGTCGAGCGAGCCGCCGCTTTCCAGTACCTGCACGCCGGGGGCGGCACCCGCGAGTGCTTGCCCGAGCGCGTGGTAGACGTCGCCCGGGCTGCCGGCCGCGATTTTCAGCCCATCCAGAGCGGCGTCCGGTGCCGCGTCACAGGCGCTGGGCGTACCAAGGAATAGCAGGACCGCGACGGCGGCCCGGGCCGCTCTCATGAGGCCGCCTTCAGGCGGACGCGGGCGTGTAGGCCGTGTGGTTCGGCTGGCAGGAGGTCGAGCCTGCCGCCGGAGGCGGCGATGAGCGCGTCGGCGACGGTGACTCCCAGGCCGGAGCCTTCGATGTTCTGGTGTGTGGAGCGGCGCCAGAACGGTTGCGCGGCCTTGGCGAGGTCGTCGGCGGGCATGCCGGGCCCGGAGTCGACGACGTGGATGTCTACATCGGACCCTGATGGTTCGACGGTTACGGTGACCGTGGCGCCGTGGCCGGCGAACTTGACGGCATTGCTGAGCAGCGCGTCGAGCGCCTGGTCGAGGGCTTCCGGCGCGGCGCGGGCGGGTGCCCGGTGGGCGCCGGCGCGCGACAGCGCGACGCCGGCCAGGCCGGCGGCCTGCCGCCAGACCGCGACCCGTTCGTCGGCGACCGCGGCGGCGTCGACCTCGACCACCTCGTCGGCGGTGGCCTCGGCCCGGGCGTAGGTGAGCAGCGCGTCGCACATCCGTCCCATGTGGACGACCTCCTCGGCGACCATCCGGTAGTCGTCGGCGCCCTCGCCGCGCACCGAAGGGCCAAGGTTGTCCAGTGACAGCCGCATGGTGGCCAGCGGGGTGCGCAGCTGGTGGCTGGCGTACGAGACGAAGCTGCGCTGGCGCTCGACGAGCGTGGCGATGCGCTCGGCCATGGTGTTGAAGGAGGCGGTGAGCTGGCGCAGTTCGGGCGGTCCGGAGCCGGCGGGCACGCGGTCGCCGAAGCGGCCCTCGGTCCAGGCGAGGGCGGCGTCGTCGAGGTCGCGCACGGGCCGCAGCATCCACCGGGTCAGCGGCACGGCCGCGACCGCGCCGACCAGCAGCACGAGCAGGCTGAGGCCGAGCAGCAGTGCCCAGTTGCGCAGGGTGAGGGAGTGCAGGGTGTCCGAAGGGGACAGTGTGACCGCGACGCCGATGACGTCCCCGCCGCGGCCGACCGGCTCGGCGACGACGAGCGGTTCGTCGTGCCACGGCCACAGCCCGCCGCCGAAACCCGCGCGCTCGCCCGACAGCGCGGCCTCGACGCGAGCCCGCACCGGCTCGGCGGCCAGGTCGAGGTCGTCGCGCGAGGTGAGGACGAGCCGGCCGTCGCGCCCGGTGACGGCCGCGGCGATGCCGAACATCTCGTCGTATTGGCGCAGTTCGGCCTCGAGGGTCTGGATGTAGCCGGTGCGCAGGGCGGGTTCGGCGAGGGAGGCGAACCGCGCGGTGTCGTTGAGCCGGTCGATGAACATCTCCTGCGCGTTGCGGGACCCGACCGCGACACCGAGCGGCACGCTGAGGCCGGCGAGCACCGCCGCGAGCAGGGTCAGGTACGTGATGAGGAGTCGGCGCTGCACGGCGGTTCTCCCGGCTGCTACGGGCGGGTCGGGCCGGGCACGATCCGGTAGCCGACACCGCGGATCGTCTCGATCTGCGCGCTCTCACCGATCTTTCCGCGCAGCGTCGCCATGTGCACGTCCAATGTGCGCGACGTGCCGCGCCACGAGGTGTGCCACACCTCGGTGAGCAGGCGCTCGCGGCGCACCGCCGCGCCGGGCTCGGTCACCAGCAGCGTCAGCACGTGGAACTCCTTGCGGGTCAGCGTCAGCGGCGCGCCGCCCACGCGTGCCTCGTGCCGGTCGAGGTCGACGCTCAGGTCGCCGACCTCGCGGAGGCCGGCCGGGCGCGGGCGGGCACGGCGCAGCACGGCCTCGATGCGCGCCTGCAACTCGGCGAATCCGAACGGCTTGACCACGTAGTCGTCGGCGCCGCCGCGCAGCCCGGCCACCCGGTCGCGCTCCTCGCCGCGCGCGGTCAGCATGATGATCGCCACCTCGCCCTGAGCGCGCAGCCGCCGGCACACGTCCATACCGTCGCCGTCGGGCAGGCCGACGTCGAGCAGCACGAGGTCGCCCGGCGGCGCCGCGAGCGCGGCGGCCGCGGTGGGGGCATGGTCGACCTCGTACCCGCTGCGGCGCAGCGCGGCCGTCAGCGCACGCGCGAACCGGGCGTCGTCTTCGACGAGCAGCACCCGCATGCTCGCCATCGTCGTACAGGTGGGCGGGCCGGCGCGAGGGTGCGGAAGCCTAAGTGTTGGTCAAATTCTTGCGCATCTGCTGGGTCACCAGGTCGTAGCCGGCGGTCTCGTACAGCCGGATCGCGGGCGCGTTGCCGCCGAACACGTTCAGTTCCAGGGCCTTGCTGCCGTGCGCGCGTGCCGCTTCCTCGGCCGCCGCGAGCAGCGCCCGCCCGTACCCGGAGCCGCGGTGCGCCTCGTCGACCTCGATGTCGTACAGGAAGGCGCAGCCGGGATTGCCGCGCGGATGGGTGAGGCCGATCCAGGCGACGCCGACCGCGGTGCCGTCCGGCAGCACCCCTTTGAGCAGCAGCATGCCCTCGGTGGCCGGGCCGTCGGGCAGCAGTGCGGCGTTGCCCTGCCGGGCCAGCGTGATCGCGTCATCCGCGGCCCAGTTGCCGGCGGCGACCTGCGACCGCGCGAACGACCGTGCGAGCCCCTCGATCCACTCGTCGTACTCGGCCTGCGTCATCGGGCGTACCGACAGCTCCACCATGGCACGATCGTGACACATCGCCGCCCGTGGTGATCAGGGCTCGTTCACCCGGCGGGGTAGGCGCGGGTCTCGGTCGCCTTGACGGCCGCCCACACCGTCTGGCCTGGGGCGAGGTGCAGGTGGGCGGCGGCGGCCGGGGTGATGTCGGCCGCGACGACGATCGGGCCGTCGAGCTGCACACGCAGGTTGTCGCCGTGGCGCTGGATGCCGGCGATGGTGGCGGGCCAGGTGTTGCGGGGGCTGCCGTCGGGTTGGTGGGGGTGCAGCGCGACGGCCGAGGGCGGAAACGCGACGAACGCGTCGCCGTCGAGGCGGTCGGTGGCCGTGAGGGTGAACCCGTCGCGGAGCGTGACGGTGTGGCCGGTGGCGTGGCCGCGGTAGAGGTTGAGGCCGACGAGGCGGGCGACGTAGTCGGTGCGGGGCTGGGCGGTGATGGTGGCCGCGTCGCCTTCCTGGACCACGCGGCCGTCTTCGACGATGACCAGGCGGTCGGCGAGCACGAGCGCGTCGAGCGGGTCGTGGGTGACCAGCAGGGTGGCGCCGGGGTGCTCGGCGAGGTGGCGGTGCAGCTCGGTGCGGGTGTCGAGGCGGGTGCGGGCGTCGAGGGCGGCGAGGGGCTCGTCGAGCAGCAGCAGGGCGGGCTCGACGGCGAGGGCGCGGGCCAGCGCGACGCGCTGGGCCTGGCCGCCGGACAGCTGCCGTGGCTTGCGATTCGTGTACCCGGAGAGCCCGACCCGGTCGAGCCACCCGGCGGCCCGCTCGCGGGCGGCATGGCGGCCGACGCCGTGGCGCCGGGGCCCGAACGCGACGTTGTCCAATGCGGACAGGTGCGGGAACAGCAGGTAGTCCTGGAAGACGACGCCGATCGGGCGCCGCTCGGGTGGCGTCTGATGCAGGGCCTCACCACCGAGGGTGATGTGGCCCGCGGAGAGCTCCTGCAGGCCGGCGAGGGCGCGCAGCGCGGTGGTCTTGCCGGCGCCGTTGGGCCCGAGCAGCGCGACGACCTCGCCATTGTCGATGGCCAGGCGCACGTCGAGGCGGAACCCGCCACGGTCGACGACGAGGTGGGCGTCGAGGCTCATGGGCTGGTGATCCATTTGTCGCGCAGGGCGGCCAGGATGGTGACGGAGACCGCGAGCAGGATGAGGCTGAGCACGATGGCGGCCTGCAGGTCGGTTTCGAGGGCCAGGTAAACGGCCAGGGGCATGGTCTGAGTGCGGCCGGGGAAGTTGCCGGCGAAGGTGATGGTGGCGCCGAACTCGCCGAGCGCCCGCGCCCAGCACAGCACCGCGCCGGCGGCGACGCCGGGCGCGACGAGGGGCAGCGTGACGTGGGTGAACGTCGTCCAGCGGCCGGCGCCCAGGGTGGCGGCGGCCTCCTCGTAGCGGGTGTCGGCACCGCGCAGCGCGCCCTCGACCGCGATGACCAGGAACGGCATGGCCACGAACGCCTCGGCGAGCACCACGCCGGCGGTCGTGAACGGCAGCGTGACGCCGAAGGCCGAGTCGAGCCACTCACCGACCAGGCCGCGGCGCCCGAAGACCAGCAGCAGGGCCACGCCGCCGACGACAGGTGGCAGCACGAGCGGCACGGTGACGAGGGCGCGGACCAGCCGCCGGCCGCGGAACTCCACGCGGGCCAGCAGCCATGCCAGGGGTACGCCGAGCACCAGGCACAGTGCGGTGGCGAGCGTGGCGGTCACCAGCGACAGCCGCAACGCGGTGAGCACACCCGGCTCGGCCAGCCGCTGCGGCAGCGTGGTCCACGGCGCCCGGATCAGCAGCCCGGCCAGGGGCAGTACGAGGAACAGCAGCCCCAGGCCGGCGGGGATGAGCAGCGCTGCCGGCACGCGGCGCCCGGCACGGGCCGCCACTACGGCTCCTGGAACCCGGCCGCTGTGAGCACCGCCATGCCCTTGTCCGACTGGACGTACGCGACGAAGGCCCGCGCGGTGGTCTTGTTGGGAGCGTCCTTCAACACCGCGATCGGATAGTCGTTGATGGCGCCGGCGGACTCGGGGAACTCGACGCCGTCCACATCGGACGCGGCGGCCTTGGCGTCGGTGCGGTACACGAGCGCGGCGTCGACCTCGCCGAGCTTCACTTTGGACAGTGCCTGCTTCACGTCCTGCTCCAGGGTCACCGGGGTCACCTTGACACCGGCGGCGTCGAGCGCCTTCTTGGCGGCGGCGCCGCACGGCACCTGCTCCGCGCACAGCGCCACCTTGACACCCGGCTTGGTGAGGTCGGCGAGGCCGGTCACGCCCTTGGGGTTTCCCTTGGGCACGGCGATGACGAGCTGGTTTTTCACGAAGGTCGCGGGGGTGCCGTCGGTGCCGACCGACTTCATGTTGGCCGGGGAGGCCGAAGCGAACACGTCTGCCGGGGCGCCCTGGCTGATCTGCGTGGCGAGAGCGGAACTGCCGGCGAAGTTGAGCGTCACCTTCACGCCCGGGTTGGCCGCCTCGAAGTCCTTGCCGATCGTGGTGAACGACTCGGTCAGCGACGCGGCCGCGAACACCGTCACCGTGCCCCTGCCGGTGGCGCCCGCGTCGTCGCCGCCGCAGCCGGACAGCCCCAGCGCCGCCACCGCGAACAGTGCCGCGATCGCTCTCGCCTTCACGAAGCGCCCCTCCCTCGGTGGGCGGCCGTCGACCGCTCCACCACCACCGTCGTCGACTTGATCACCGCTACGGCCACCGACCCGACCTGGAGGTCGAGCTCGTCGACCGCCTCGCGGCTCATGAGCGACACCAGCCGGAACGGGCCGGCCTGGATGTCGACCTGCGCCATCACCGTGTCCTTCACGACCGCGGTGACGATGCCCCGCAGCCGGTTACGGGCCGACGACGCGTCTGACCGGTCTTCCGGCTCGGCGGCCTGCGACCGGACGAACGCGGCCAGGTCGACACCGTCGATCACCCGGTGACCGTGCTCGTCGCGCCCCGCGGTGAGCCGGCCGGCGTCGACCCAGCGGCGCACGGTGTCGGCGCTGACCCCGAGCAGCTCGGCGGCCTCCCCGATCCGAAACAGCGTCACAGCTCCGAGGGTAGCGTCTCGCATCCGCG
Organism: Phytohabitans aurantiacus; assembly: GCF_027923225.1. GTDB lineage: Bacteria > Actinomycetota > Actinomycetes > Mycobacteriales > Micromonosporaceae > Phytohabitans > Phytohabitans aurantiacus. The sequence continues at coordinate 460,255 of NZ_BSDI01000007.1, read as the reverse complement.
ATGTGAACTCGGGTATCCGACTCGCAGTTGCCAGCTTTCTGGGACTGCCGGGCCGCATGTGCCTGGCTGTTATGGCACAGTGGGCGGGTGCTGATTTACAAGATTCTGCTGCCGCCCGAGTGGGCGGTGCTCGACTCCACGGGCCGGTTCGACGGCACCCCGTTCGACAAGGAGAGCGGCTTCATCCACTGCTCGTCCCGCGCCCAGGTGGCGGGCGTCGCCAAGCGGGTGTTCGCCGGCGAGCCGGCGCTCGTCGTGGCGGCCGCCGACGCCGGCGCGCTCGGCGACACGGTTCGCTGGGAGGAGGCGTCGGACGGCGGGCTCTACCCGCACATCTACGGCACGCTCCCGCGCGACGCCGTGGTCGCCGTGTATCCGGTGCCCGGCGCCGACGCCGTCGACGCGGCGCTACCGCCCGAGTAGCGCACGCAGGGCCTTCACCACCTCGCCGGGTGCCTCCTCGGCCATGAAGTGCCCGGCCGACGTGATGATGTGGTCGAGGTCGGGTGCCCAGGCCCGCCACACGGCGGCCGCGTCGTATCCGAGCGCCGCACCCCAGTCCTGCTGCATCACGGTCACCGGCATCGCCAGCGTGCGGCCAGCCTCGCGGTCCGCGCGGTCGTGCTCGGCGTCGATGCCGGCCGACGCGCGGTAATCGGCCACAATGGACGGTACCGCTTCGCGGGACGCCCGCAGGTATTCGGCCCGTACGTCCGCGGGGATCGCGGCGGGGTCGCGGGTCCAGGCGTCCAGGAAGTACCCGAAGAAGTCGTCCGCGCTCGCGGCGATCATCCGCTCGGGCAGGCCGGGCGGCTGGGCCATCAGGTACAGGTGGAAGGCCACCGCCGCGCTCGCGCCCCGCAGCACGCCCCACATGTCCAGGGTCGGCAGCACGTCCAGCGCGGCCAGGTGCGTGATGGCGTCCGGATGGTCGAGGCCGGCCCGGATCGCGACCAGCGCGCCCCGGTCGTGGCCCGCGAGGGCGAACCGCTCGTGGCCGAGCGCCCGGGCCAGGCCGACGATGTCGGCGGCCATCGTCCGCTTGTCGTACGGGCCATCGGCCGGCTTGTCGCTGGCGCCGTAGCCGCGCAGGTCGGGGCAGATGACGGTGTGATCGGCGGCGAGGTCGGCGGCGACGTGCCGCCACATGAGGTGCGTCTGCGGGAAGCCGTGCAGCAGCACGACCGGGCGGCCCGTGCCGCCGACCGCGACATTCAGCGTCATGCCCGTGTCGACGGTCACGCGCTTGTACTCGAATCCAGAAATCTTCACGCGAAGAAGCCTGCCGCCGGCGAATGAGCAACCAATGAGCGCCGTCCCGTGATCAGGGCGTCCCTCAAGTCGTTAGGGGTACTTGAGGGACGCCCTGATCACGTTAGGTTGGAGCGGTGTTCGGGGTGTTGGGACCGGTGGTGGCCTGGGACGGGAGCGGGGCGGCGGTCGATCTCAAGGGGCCGCGGCACCGGGCCGTGCTGGCGCGGCTGCTCGTCGCGCGCGGCCGGGTCGTGCCGGTCGGCCGCCTCGTCGACGACCTGTGGGACGAGCCGCCGCCGGGCGCCGTGAGCGCGCTGCGCACGTTCGTGGCGGCACTGCGGCGGGCGCTGGAGCCCAACCGGCCGCCCCGGACGCCCGCCACGGTGCTGGTGACCGAGGGACCCGGGTACGCGGTCAGGGCGCCCACCGACGCGGACCGGTTCGAACAGGCGATCGCTACCGGCGACCTGGACCGGCTCGACGAGGCGTTGAGCTGGTGGCGCGGGCCTGCGTACGCCGACGTCGCCGAGGAGCCCTGGGCACAGGCGGAACGGGCCCGCCTCGAAGAGTTGCGGCTGGGCGCGGTCGAGCGGCGCGCCGATGTGCTGCTGTCGCTCGGGCGCGCGGCGGACGCGGTACCCGATCTGGATGCGCACGCGACCGAGCATCCGTGGCGCGAGGAGGCCTGGCGGCTGCTGGCCCTGGCCCTGTACCTGACCGACCGCCAGGGCGACGCCCTGGCGGTCCTGCGCCGCGCGCGCGGGCTGCTCCGCGACCACCTGGGCGTCGATCCGGGCCCGGGGCTGCGGCGGCTGGAGACCGACATCCTGCGCCAGGCCGACGCCGGCGCCGCCGACCGGGTGTGGGTGGAGGCCGCGGCGGCGTACGAGCGGGCGGTGGCGCCCGCCGCCCGGCTGGAGACGAGCGTCGACCTGCTGCGCGGCCTCGCGCTGACCGGTGGGGGAGGGCTGGCGGCGGCGCGCGAGCAGCGTTACGCGGCCATCGCGGCGGCCGAGCGCGCGGGCGACCCGGAGCTGACCGCGCGGGTCATCGGCGGGTACGACGTGCCGGCGATCTGGACGCGCGCCGACGACCCCGAGCAGGCGGCGCGGGTCGTGGCCGCCGCCGAACGGGCCCTGGCCGCGGGCGTCCACGACGCGGCCCGCGCCCGGTTGCTCGCCACGATCGCGCTGGAGTCGCGGGGCACCCGTGCGCCGCGCGGTCCCGAGGCCGCCCGCGAAGCCGAACGGATCGCCCGCCGGCTCGGCGACCCGGCACTGCTCGCGTTCGCGCTCAACGGGGTCTTCATGCAGTCATGCCACCGGGCCGGCCTGGCGTCCACACGCGACTCCATCGGCACCGAACTCATCGGACTGTCCACTTCGCACGGACTGCACGCGTACAAGATCCTCGGCCATCTGGTGCGCCTCCAGGCGCGTAGCGCGCTCGGCGACTTCGCCGGCGCCGACACGCACGCGGCCGCCGTCGACCGGCTCGCCGCGCGCCACGAACGACCGCTGGCCGTCGTGTTCACCACCTGGTACCGGGCGCTGCGGCTTGCCGCGACCGGCGCACCGCTGTTGGCCGCCGAGGCGGCCTACCGCGACGCGGCGTCCACACTGGACGGCGCCGGCATGCCGGGTGTCGAACGTGGACTGCTGCCGCTCGCGCTGCTGTGCCTGCGCGTGGGGCGGGAAGAGCCGGCCGCCGCCGATCCGGACGCCGAGTGGGGCCCTTACGCGCCGTGGGCTCTTCCCTGGGTACTGCTGGCGCGCGACCGCCCGGCGGAGGCCGCCGCCGCCCTGCGCCGCGTCCCCGAACCGCCGCACGACCTGCTCTTCGAGGCCCTGTGGTGCCTGACTGGGCGGGCCGCCATCGCGCTCGGCGACCGCCCGCTGGCGGCCCGTGCCCGGGCCGCACTGGCACCCGCCGAGGGCGAGCTGGCGGGTGCGGGCAGTGGCATGCTCACCCTCGGCCCGGTCACCCACCACCTCACCGCCCTGGCGGCTTGCTAACCAATCGCGGAGAGGTCGAGCACGTTGTACACGTCGCCGTCCCGCCAGGTGTAGAGCGGCCGTTCCGCGGTGCCGACCACCGCGGACCCGTCGAAGCCGATGGGGCGCGACGCGGCCTTGTCGGTGGACCGGTCCCAGAGCACCTGCGTGATCGTCGTGTCACGTCTGGCCCCGTCGCGGAGCTCGGGTGAGATTATGCCGATGGCGAACCTGCCGTCGAACGCCGCGCCACTCAGCGTCCGGAACGTCGCGCCCAAGCGCGTCACGCCGCTCCCGTCGAGCCCGTGGGTCACCCACCCGCCCTTCGCGGGGCCGTAGCAGGCGGTCGGGTCGCAGATGTGGGACTCCGACGCCCCGCTCACCCGCCAGCTCACGCGCTTGTCGGTCACCATGTTCCACAACTCGCCGGCGATCGGCTGTTCGTGCTGAGCTTCCGTATGCGCGGTGCTCACCCACCCGTCGATCCCGGTCAGGTCGTACCCGGGAACGTACCGGGGGGCGCCACCTGACAGCGGCTGGATACGGATGCCCGCGGGCTTCCCGTCAGCGCTCGGAATGCTCCAGTACACGGCGTCGCCGGTCGTGTCGAACGCCGTCATCACCATCCCACCGCCGGTCTCCTCGGTCAGGCTGGCCAGGCGCCGGGCCGGTGCGCCCCCGTCGAGCGGCGCGGCCCAGAGCTCCCACACCGGCTTGCCGGCACGTACCCCGCTGAGCAGCCACACAGCCTCGCCGCCCACCCTCTTGACGGGCAATCCCGTCGAGATCCCCGCGGTCATGCCGTTGAGCAGCGCCGGGTCGAACAGATGCCGGGTCGTGGCGCGGACCGGGTCGTACACCATCGGTCCCTCGAAGTCCGTGGTCTCCTTCGCAGGGTCCGGCTCCGCGCGTACGAGGTACGTGCCGTCGTCCAGGGCGGCGGCGACCTGGTAGGCGCGGCCGTCGGGCAGCGTGCCGGGAAGGCTACGGATCGCGTTTGGCCACACCCGCTCCGGCGGATTGAGGTGGGCGAAGTCCGGGACCTGGGTCGTCACCGGGGCGTTGCCGAGGTCGGGCGGCGAGGCCAGCCGCACCACGCCCACACTGGCGGCGACCGTGAACACGGCCGCGCACGCGACCACCCAGCGGCGGCGTGCCATGTTGCGCCGCTCGGCCGACATCAGTCCGTCGAGATCGATGCGGGTCGGCGGTGGGTCGGCGCTGGCCGCACGCAATTCGTCGATGAGGTTCATCTGTCCTGCCCTCCCACGCTCACATCCTGTGCCAGGCGCACCCGCAACGCCTCCAACGCGCGGGCCGTCTGGCTCTTGACCGTGCCCGTGCTGCAGCCCAAGATCTCGGCGGTCTGCTCCACGGACAGGTCGGAGAAGTAACGGAGAACGATCACCGCCCGGCGCTTCGGCGACAGCTCCGCGAGCGCCGCGACCACCGTCAGGCGGTCGGTGACACCACGCTCGTGGCCGCCATGCGCCGCGTCAGGCAGCTCCGCACCGGCCGGCACCTCCCGCCGCCAGCCACGACGCCGCTCATTCAGCCACGTGCGCAGCAACGTCCGCCGGGCGTACGCGTCAATATTGTCCATCATGGACACGCGACGCCAGTGGCGGTACATCTTCATGAGTGCGGTCGAGACGAGGTCGTCGGCCCGATGCCAGTCACCACACAGCAGGTACGCCGTGCGGCGCAGGCCGTCGAGCCGGCTGGCCACATACGCGCGGAAATCCTCCACGCCTCCTAAACACCACGCCCCCACCGCCGGGTTGCCGCCCCGCTCTGACAAATCCGCATCCCGCGGTCAGCGTCCGGCTCCCACGCCCGGCGCAGCCCACGCCCGGTCGTCCCGCCGCGGTCCGCCCGGTCCTCCCGCCACGCCCCGCGCGGTCGTCCTGCCGCGGTCCACGCGATCGTCCCGCCGATCAAGGGCGTATGCACGTGGTTGGATCTCTTTTCCGCGTGCGTCCGCCTCCAGGTCGGCCCGGCACGGCGTGTCGCCACGCCCTGCCCGCCGATCAAGGGCGTATGCACGTGGTTGGATCTTTTTCCGCGTGTATTCGCCCTTGGTCGATGCGAATGGCCTTGATCGACGCGCAGGGCGCGGCGCGGACCGCGCAGGGGCGCGGCGACAGGCCGCCGCCAACCCCTCAAACCCGGCGGCCGGCCCTGGCCGCGACGGCGCGCTCGCCACCAGCGGATGTCGCCGGCAGTCGCGGGCGATCGCGTGGCTACAGCGTCCGGCGCGCCAGAGTCCTACTGCTGCATGATCCAGATCGGGAGAGGGGACTCGGCGGTGCCGATGACCTGCCAGCCGGCGCGCCGGTACAGTTCGACGTTGCCCGGATTGCTGGTCTCCAGGATCGCGGGCAGGCCGTCGGCGGCGGCGCGGCGCAGACCCTCCGCCATGACCAAGCGGCCCCAGCCCTGGCCGGCGTGGTCAGGGTGTGTCCCGAGCACACCGAGGTACCAGAATGGGGTGGTGGGCAGCGCGCTGTGCAGAGCGTCGTTGTAAGCGTCGATGCGCGCCTGCTCGCCCTCGGGGAATCGCGGACTCTCGCCCCCCGATGCGCCGGGCGGCTCCCAGATCGCCACCGAAGCGCCGCCCGCGATCGTCCAGATGCTCTGCTTGTGCACCCGCTTGTCGAAAAGGCCCCCGAAGAACGCCGCCGCGTATCGCGGGTAGGTGTCCGCGTCCGGGAAGAGGTACCGCAGGACCGGGTCCTTGACGAACGCGGCGACCAGGGAGTCGACGACGCTGTCACGGTGCGCGACGGTAGCGATGGTGATCTCGGGCGCTGTCACGTCCCCGACGCTAGCCGGTGGCCCCAGCCCTTGGGTATCGGTGTGATCGACACCTCGACCCGGTCGCGGAGCTCGGTGGGGACCACATTCCACGCTGCCCAGCTGACCGCCGGCGCACAGCCCGCCGCCAGCCACGAGCCCGGCGCCGCCGGCGGACGCCAGGCCGCGGGGAGCGCCGGGCCGGGGGAGCGCGGGGCCGCCGGGGTAGCGCCGAGTCGGGGGAGCGCCACGCCGTCGGCGGACGGCGGGCCGTCGACTGATGCTGGACCGCCGACGAGCGCCGAGCCCGCCGACGATGGCGGCGCGCCGGTGAGCGCTGGGTTGTTGATCGGCGCGGGTTCGCCGATCAAGGTGGTTTGCATCGATCAAGGGCGAATACACGCGGAATTGAGATCGAACCGCGTGCTTTTGCCCTTGATCGGCGGGGCAAGGCCCCGCGAGCGGCGTGGGAAGGCCTCGCGAGCGGCGTGGGAAGGCCTCGCGAGCGGCGTGGGAAGGCCCCGCGAGCGGCGCGGAAGGCCCCGCGAGCGGCGCGGGAAGGCCTCGCGAGCGGCGCGGGAAGGCCTCGCGAGCGGCGTGGGAAGGCGGCGCGGGTGCGGGGGAGGCGGGGGTTAGTCGGATAGGCAGAGGGTGCGGAGGGTTACGGTTTTGCCGTTGGTGGACCATTTGGTGCCGTCGCCGTCGGTGACCGTCACACTGAACTCGCCTTGGGCGTGGTAGCTGGCCGCCTGGCCGCGCTTGATGCCGCCGCCGGTGATGTCGCCGTCGTCGTACGCCACGGTGCCGCTCCCGGAGCGGTGGCCGAGGTTCTCGAGAAGTTCGGCGTCACACTTGTACATGCCCACGGGGTAGAACGTGTATGCCGTCTTCCGGGCCGTGTCCATGCGGTAGTCGTGGGCGAAGGATACCTGCGAGTTGTTCTTCCAGATGCATCCGCGGATCTCGAACGTCGGTGTCCTGGTGCCCGATCCCTCGACCCGGGTGAGGGTGATTTTCTGGTACGACGTGCACTTGATGGTCGACTCCTTGGTGTCGTCTCCGCTGGGCGGTGCGGAGGTCTCTGTCGTCGAGCCGCCGCCGGTGGAGCCGCCGCCCGTTGAACCGCCGCCGGTGGAGCCGCCTCCGGAGGAGGGCGCGGTGACGGTGGTGCTGGGCTTCGGGGTGCCGCTCGCCGCGGTCGACGGGGTGGCGGTGCCGCTCGTGCCCGGTACCGGCGAGCCGGACACCACGTCGCCGACACCGGCCCACTCGCCGCCGCCCGGTCCGCTTCCGATGCGGGAGCCCTTGCCGTCCTCGCCGTCGCCGATGCCGATGACCTTGGCGGCTACGGCGCCGAGTGCGAGTACCAGCACGACGGCCGCCGCGATCAGGATCGGCGCGCTGGTCACCAGGCGTCGACGGGCACCCGCGGACGCCGTCTCAGAGCCGGCGCTCCCGTTCGGGGGCGCGGTCGTGTACGCGGCGGCCGCGCCCTGTACAGCCTGCGGATCTGGCGGCGTCGCACCGGCAGGCGTAGCGGCGGCCGGCCCCCAGCCGGCGTCTGGCGGCGGTGCGGCCGCCAGCGGTCCGGTCGGGCGTGAATTCGGCGGCGCGACAGTGGCGGCGCGCGGCGCCGCCGGCCCAGCGTGGAGGTTCGGTTGTGGCTGCGGCCCCGGGGGCGGCGCGGCGAGTACCGCGTCGGCGGCGGCCAGGGCGCCTTCGGCCACCACGAGTTCGGGCTGCTCGAACACCGTTGGCGGGACGCCGAACGTCCGGTGCAGCAGCGTCGCCACCAGCGGTATCCGGCTCGATCCGCCGACCAGGAGCACGCCGCCGAGCTGCCCCGCTGTCAGGCCGGCGTCGAGCATGGTGGCGCGCGCCGACGTTATCGTGCGTTCGAGTACCGGCATCGCGAGGCGGTCCAGTTGCTCGCGCCCGATCGGCGCGTCGACCTCGATGCCCGGTACGTGCACGACCGCCGAGCTGGCGCGCGACAGCGTCTCCTTCGCGAGGCGTACGTCGTCCCACAGCTGGCGCCGGGCGCGCTGGTCGGCGGCGTCGCTGGGTGCCGCGAGGCGCTGCCACAGCCCCGGGTCGCGATTGGCGTAGGTGGCGCCGAGGTTGGCGACGACCGCCGCGTCGACGTCGAGCCCGCCCGCGTCTGGCAGGCCCGCCGAGCCGAGCACGTCGAACCCGTTGGCCGTACGGCGTACCACGGACACGTCGAACGTTCCGGCGCCGAAGTCGTACACCAGAAGGCAGGCGCCGACCGGCAAATGGCCCGATCCAGAGTGGACCGAGGAGTGGACGAAGCGCGCGGCGGCGGCGAGCGGTTCCGGTACGAGAACGGGGGCGGGCAGGCCGGCTCGGGCCGCGGCGGCGGCCAGTACCGCCTTGCGGCGCGGGCCCCACGCGGCCGGGTACGTCAGCACCGCGCGCGACGGTTCGCCGGTGCGCCGAGCCTCTTCGACGACGTGACTCAGGACCGCCGCGATGGCGGCGTCGACGGGCACGCTGTGGCCGCCGAGCAGGATCACGCCGTCGTCGACGCAGCGCTTGGGGTGTGGTTCGGCCGCACCCGGGTACATCCGGGCGGCGGCGAGCGCGTCCTTGCCCACCAGCAGCCGGCCCGACGGCTCGAGGCAGACCGCGGACGGCAGTACCGGTGACCCGTCGTGCAGCACGGACCTGATGCGGCCGTCCGGGCCCCGCAGGACCGCGGCCGTGTTCGACGTGCCGAAGTCCACCGCGAGCTCGAAGCCTGACGACATTCGGGGGAGTTTAGCGATGTTGATCCGTGGTGGGTGACCCGCCCGGATGCCGTGCGCGGCAAGGGAAAGCGCTGCGCAGTCGCGTCATTCCGGGTTGTAGTCGGCGATCGCGGCCTCCCAGGTGTCCATCGCGCGCTCCACGCGCCAGCGCGGCCCTGACGGCAGCCACTGCGAGACCCGCCTGACGCCCGCCGCACGCAGGCGTTCGAACACCTTCGGGTCCGCGGGCACGCTCATCACCTGTACCTCGATGTGCCGATCCGCGCGGGCCCGCAGCTCCGCGACGCGGTCGTAGATCTCGGGGTGGTAGTTGGGGAACCACGCGTCGCCGAAGGCGAGCACGCGGTCGAGCACCGTGGGCCCGGCGCCGCCGACGAGCACCGGCGGGTGCGGGCGCTGCGCGGGCTTGGGCCACGACCAGATCCGCTCGAAGGAGACGTACTTTCCCGAGTAGCTGGCCTCGTCGTGGGTCCAGATCTCCTTCATCGCCTCGACCCGCTCGCGCAGCACGGCCATGCGCACCCGAGGGTCGGTGCCGTGGTTGCGCATCTCGGTGCGGTTCCAGCCGGCGCCCACGCCGAACTCCAGCCGCCCGCCGGACAGGTGGTCGACGCTGGCGACCTCCTTCGCGGTGATGATGGGATCACGCTCGATGACGAGGCAGATGCCGCTGGCCACGCGCAGGTGGTTGGTCGCGGCGGCGGCCGCGGTGAGGGCGACGAAGAGGTCGTAGGTGCGCCAGTACTTGGCCGGCAGCGGCTTGCCGGGGGCCCGGTCCGTCTCCGTGGCCGGGATGTGGGTGTGCTCGGCGAAGTAGATGGCGCTGTGGCCGCGCTCCTCGGCCAGCTTGGCGACCTCGCCGGGTCGCATGCCGTCATAGGTGGGGAAGTAACCGACTCCGAACTCCATGTACCAAGGTTTACCTCAGGCGTCCGCCTCGGCGGCCGGCACGTCCGGATACAGGTGGAAGAGCCGGTCCAGGTTGGTGGCCTCCAGTACGCGGCGCACCAGCGGGTCGGGACGGGCGATGTGCAGCCAACCGCCGCCGGCCTCGGCCCGCCGGTGCACCGATACCAGCAGGCCCAAGCCGGTCGAGTCGACGAACGTGACCTCCTGCAGGTCGAAGACCAGGTGCGGCCGGCGATCCTGTAGCGCCCAGTTGACCTGCTCCTGGAGCGGGCCGGCGCTCCAGAAGTCGATGACGCCGCGGACCTTGACCAGCACGTGGCCTTCGCGCTCGTCGATGTCGACGGCGAGACCCAGCTCGCCGTGCGGGCCGGCGGCGGGTTCGCGACGCCGGCCGGGGACCGGTATGTACTCGTTCATAACTGCGTCCGTTCAGCGGCTTGCGGTGACCATTCCAGGAGCAGCAGCGTCGCGTCGTCGGTCGGCGGGCCGTCCTGGTGGGCCAGCACGGAGTGTGCCAGCCGGCGCAGCGTCTCGGGGCCGGGCATCCCGGCGGCGGCGCACCGCTCGGCCAGGTCGACGAGGCGCTCCACGCCGAACCGGTCACCGCCCTGGTCGTACGCCTCGACGACGCCGTCGGTGTAGAGCAGCAGGCGGTCACCGGGTTCGAGGATCTCCTCGCCTACCACGATCCTGCTGTCCTCGATGCCCAGGGGCAGCCGGCGCCCACCGGGCAGTTCGCGGACCGCTTTCGCGCCCCGCATCAGCAGCGGCGGCGGGTGCCCGGCGTTGATGTACCGCAGCAGCCCGCTGTCCATGTTGAGCTCGGTCAGTACGCCGGTGACGAACCGCAGGTCGGGAAACTGCTCGGTCAGGGCGGCGTCCGCGGCGCGTGCCATGGCGTACAGGCCGTGGTCGTCACGCCGCGCGGCGCGCAGCGCGCCCAGCGCCGTCGCACCGGTGAGGCCGGCCCGCAGGCCGCGCCCCATCGCGTCGAGCACCATCGTCCGGGCGATCGGGCCGTCGACGGCGTAGTCGAACGCGTCGCCGCCGACGTCGTAGCAGGGTTCGAGCACCGCGCTGATTGACAGCCGGTGCGCGCTGAACGTCAGCGGCGGCAGCAGTTGCGTGAGCAGCTCGCCGGCGGCCGACATCGCGCGGGTGCGCCGGGCCCGGTGCAGGCTGTCGCCGTACGGCATCTTCACCGCCACCAGGTGCCCCAGCAGCCCCACCAGCGACTCGCACCACCGCTGGAACCGGGTGCGATCCGCCGGCGGCGGATCGACGAGCACCTCGGCCACGCCGAGCCGTTCGGCGCCGTCGATCAGGGGCACCCACATCCGGTACGGGGCGGTGTCCGGGTCTGGCACCTGGGTGCGCACCGAGGTGAACGCCCGACCGGCCAGCGAGCCGTCGACGGACATCGGTGGCGGGGGCGGCTTGCCCTGACGGGGTAGCGGCCACAACCGCTGCTGTTCGTGGTCGACCAGGTAGATCGTGACATCGAGGCCGATCGGCGCGGTGGCCTTGTTGATCTCGTCGGGGAGTTCGTCGCCGAGCGCGAAGTTCACGCGGGCCAGCAGGTCCACGATCACCGCGTGCCAGGTGGCGCCGGCTTCCACGTCCCAGCTCATGACATCGGCCAGCTCATGACATCGGCCACCTCCATCGCCAGGACCGAAATGCCCGACCCGGCGACCGTCGAAACGCGACCGGCGCGGGGGTTTGAGGGAACACGTCTGGGTACCCCGGGATTGGGCAGCCTCACGGGAGGAGACGCGCGGTGACGAGGACGGTCTCGGACCTGGTGGTCGAGCGGCTGGCGGCATGGGGTGTCGAGCGGGTGTTCGGGTACTCCGGCGACGGCATCGACGGCGTGATGGGCGCGCTGCGGCGGGCCGGTGAGCCGCGGTTCGTGCAGGCGCGGCACGAGGAGATGGCCGCGTTCATGGCGGTCGGGCATGCCAAGTACACCGGTGGTGTCGGTGTGTGCCTGTCGACACAGGGGCCGGGCGCGACCCACCTGCTCACCGGGTTGTACGACGCGAAGCTCGACAGCAAGCCGGTGGTGGCCATCGTGGGGCAGCAGGTGTCCACAGTGCTCGGTAGCGCGTACCAGCAGGAGATCGACCTGGTGCGGCTGTTCGGCGACGTGTGCGCGCAGTTCACGCAGACCGCGTACACGGCGGAGCAGGTGCCGATGCTGCTGGACAAGGCGTTCCGCGTCGCGCTCGCGACGCGGAGCCCGACGTGCGTGGTGCTGCCGCACGACGTGCAGACGGCGCCGGCGCCCGACCCGCGGGCCCACGGCCACGGGGTGATGGTGACCAGTCCCGGCCTGCGACCGGCGCGGCTGGTGCCCTACGAGGAGGACATTCTCACGGCCGCCGAGGTGCTGACCACTGGGGAGCGGGTCGCGATCCTGGTCGGGCAGGGAGCGTACGGCGCCGCCGAGGAGATCGTCGAGCTCGCCGGCCGGCTCGGGGCCGGTGTGGCGGCCTCACTGCTGGGCAAGCCGGTGCTGCACGAGCGCCTGCCGTTCCACACGGGGGTCATGGGGCACCTGGGCACGACGGCGAGCGCGGAGCTGATGCGCGGCTGCGACACGCTGCTCATCGTCGGCAGCAACGACCCGTGGACGGAGTTCTACCCGGCGCCGGGGCAGGCGCGGGCGGTGCAGATCGACATCGACGGGCGGCGGCTCGGCGCGCGGTATCCCGTCGAGGCGATGCTGCTCGGCGACGCCCGCGAGACGCTGCGGGCGCTGCTCGCCGTGGTCAAGCACCGCGACAACCACGCCTGGCGGGAGCGGGTGGAGTCCTGGGTACGCCGATGGCACGAGATCGCCGAGGAGCGCGCCGCCCGCCCGGCCGACCCGGTCAATCCACAGTGGATGATCCGGTCCCTGTCGGAGCGCATGCCGGCCGACGCGCAGGTGTCCGTCGACGTCGGTTCGGTCACGTACTGGTACGCCCGGCATCTGCGGCTGCCGCGCGGGGTGCCCGCCCACCTGTCCAGCACGCTCGCCTCGATGGGATCGGCGCTGCCGTACGGGCTGGCCGCCAAGCTGGCCGCACCGGACCGGCCGCTGATCGCGCTCGCGGGCGACGGTGCCATGCAGATGAGCGGCCTCGCCGAGCTGATCACCGTGGCGGCGCGGTGGCGGGACTGGGCCGACCCGCGGTTCGTGGTGTGCGTGCTCGACAACGGCGACCTGGCCGAGGTGAGCTGGGAGCAGCGCGAGACCGAGGGCGAGCCGCGCTTCGACACGTCGCAGCGGCTGCCGCGGGTGCCGTACGTGGACTGGGCTGAATCGCTTGGCCTGCGCGGCATCCGGGTCACCTCGCCCGACGAGGTGGAGCGGGCGTGGGACACCGCGCTGGCCGCCGACCGCCCGGTACTGATCGACGCGGTCGTCGATCCGGCCGTACCGTTGCTGCCGCCGCTGCAGGAGTACGAGAAGATCAAGCCCATGTACGCGGGCCTGGCGGCCGAGGACGGCACGCTCGCCCGGCGCGCCGAGGAGCACCTGCGAAGCGAACGCGCCGACGAAGGCTACGACGACCCTGGTTCTTAGGCGCGCGTGAACAGGAGCGCGGGTTGGCCGTCCAAAGTGGTCTCTCCCACGACGGTGAAGCCGTTGCGCAGCAGGACGGCACGCGAGCCGTGGTTGTCCACTGTGGTAGCCGCGCGGAGCCGCTTCAGGCCATACTCGGCGAAGGCCAGTTCACAGACCTGGCGCACGGCGTCCGTCGCGAGGCCACGGCCCGCGAAGTCGCGGCCGATGCGGTACCCGAGTTCGGCCTCGCCGCCTTCGACGCAGACCAGGTTGACCCGGCCGGCGATCGTGCCGTCCTCGGTGACGAGAACGTGGAAGTGGTCGGTGCCGGCGGCCTGCATCGCCAGCAGGGCGGCATGGCGCGCGGGGTAGTCGGCGAAGAAGTCGTCGCCGCGGTCGGGCACGGAGGCCGCGAAGTAGTCGCGGTTGAGCGTCTCGAACGCCAGGATCGCGTCCCGGTGCTCGGCGGTGAGCTGCTGTAGTCGCACCCCACGACGGTACTAGGACCTTGACAAGCGAACGATGAACGTCGACACTTCGACAATCTCCAAACGCCACTACGGGGACGTAATAGCGGTCTTGTGAACGCTAACATCGGAGGGTTGCGATGCGTTTCCGGGCGGGATTGGTGCTGTCCGCGTTGGCGGCCGGCTTCGTGGTGATCGTGACAGGTGCGCCGGCGCACGCGGCGACGCTGCCGGCCGGCGCGGCGTCGCTGGAGTCGGTGAACTATCCGGGCCGGTACGCGCGGCATCTCAATTCGCTCGGCCAGCTGGAGGCGGTCGCCGCCGCCAGCGCCGCACAGGTCAAGCTGGATGCGACCTTCACCGTCGTGAACGGGCTGGCGTCGCCGTCCTGCTACTCGTTCCAGACCAAGGGCGGGCTGTTCCTGCGGCACCGCGACTACCGCCTGCGGGTCGACGCCAACACCGGTGACGCGACGTTCCGCGGCGACGCCACGTTCTGCGCGGTGGATGGCTCGGTCGCCGGATCGGTCTCGCTGGTGTCGCACAACTACCCGGCCCGCCGGATCCGGCACCGCGACTTCGCGCTGTGGCTGGACGCGTACCAGGACACCGCCACCTTCCGCGCGGACAGCTCGTTCCGGCTCACCGCCCCGTGGGCGCCCAAGACCGCCGCGAACCCGGTGATCCCGGGCCTGTTCGCCGACCCGCACATCGCGAACTTCGGCGGGCGCTACTACCTGTATCCGACGACCGACGGGTACGCGAGCTGGAGCGGGACGTACTACAAGGCGTTCTCCTCCACCGACCTCGTCAACTGGACCGACCACGGTGTCATTCTCGACCACGGGCCCGACGTGTCCTGGGCGGACAACTCCGCGTGGGCGCCGGCCGTCGCCGCGAAGAACGGCCAGTACTACCTGTACTTCAGCGGTGGCCTCGCGAGCGGCAATACGGCCAAGCAACTGGGTGTCGCGGTGTCGAGCTCACCGACCGGGCCGTTCCGCGACGCGCTCGGCCGCCCGCTGGTGACAAGTGGACAGTTCTCCGGCGGCCAGGCCATCGACCCGATGGTGTTCACCGACGACAACGGACAGTCCTATCTGTACTGGGGGCAGGGTGTCGCGCGCGTGGTGCCGCTGAACGCCGACATGGTCTCGTTCGACCCGGCCCAGGTGCGCACCATCACGCCGTCCGGCTACAACGAGGCGTCGTTCGTCTTCAAACGCAACGGCACCTACTACTTCATGTGGTCGGAGAACGACACCCGCAGCGAGGACTACCGGGTCGCGTACGCCACCGGGACCTCGCCGCTCGGGCCGTGGACCAAGCGCGGCATCGTGCTCCAGAAGCGCCTGGACGCGGGCATCCGCGGGCCGGGCCACCACTCCGTCGTCCGCGCGACTGGAGTCGACACCTGGTATGTGGCGTACCACCGGTTCGCCGTGCCGGCCGGCAACGGCACCAACCGGGAGACCGCCATCGACCGGATGCAGTTCAACGCCGACGGCACCATCCAGCCGATCGTGCCCACGCTCTAACCGTCCTCATAGGAGAGTCGCATGTCGAGAGTCGCTACGCGGATGGGTGCGATGCTCACCGCTGTCGTTCTGATACTCGCGTCGTGGGCGGTGACGACGCGGCGCGAGGCGGCCGCGCTCGACCCGTTCACCGGATACCTGATGGCACACTTCACCGGGGAAACCGCCGCCGGTGAGCAGATCTACCTCGCCCACAGCACCAACGGTCTCAACTGGACCGACCTGAACTACGGCGGCCCGGTCCTGTACTCCACGATCGGCACGCGCGGCGTCCGCGACCCGGCACTCGTCCGGTCCCCGGCCGGCGACCGGTACTGGATCATCGCCACCGACCTGCGCATCGCCAGCGGCACCTCGTGGAGCGACGCGGCGAACCGGGGCAGCACGTCGCTGGTGGTGTGGGAGTCGACCGACCTGGTGAACTGGTCCGCTCCGTGGCTCATCAACGTCGCGGGCGGCATCTCCGGCGCCGGCAACGCCTGGGCGCCCGAGGCGATCTACAACCCGGCGACCGGTGACTACGTCGTGTACTGGGCGACGAACTCGGCCCGCAACGGGGTCACCAAGCACCGCATCTGGTACGTGCGTACGAGCAACTTCCGCACGTTCACCGCGCCGCAGCTCTACATCGAGCGCCCCGGCACGCAGGGTCTCATCGACACCCAGATCATCGACGTGCCCAACAGCGTCGGCGGGTACCGCTACTACCGCGCCTCGGCCGACGGTCACATCACGATCGAGGCCAGCAACTCGATCCTCGGCTCCTGGACGACTCTCGGAAACCTGTCGCACATGGGCATCTCCAACGGCACCGGCGGCGGCAACGTGGTCGAGGGTCCGATGTGGGCACAGTTCAACGGGCGCAACGAGTGGAACCTGTGGCTCGACCAGTTCGCCACCGGGCGCGGGTACATGCCCATCTCGTCGACGAATCTGGGCAGTACCCAGAACTTCCGCACCCGCTCCGACTACAGCATGGGCACCAACCGCAAGCGGCACGGCTCGATCCTGAACATCACGGCCGCCGAGCAGAGCCGCGTACTGGCCAAGTGGAACCTCAACGCGCCCGTCAACCGCCTCCAGTCGTACAACTTCCAGGACCGGTACGTGCGCCACGCCAACCTCGACGTGCGCATCGACCCGAACGTCAGCCCCGCGGCGGACGCCCAGTTCCGCTTGGTACCGGGTCTCGCGAACAGCTCCGGCTACGTGTCGTTCCAGTCGGTCAACTACCCGGGCTACTACCTGCGCCACTACGGTTTCGACTTCGTACTGGCACCGAACGACGGCACCACGACGTTCGCCGCCGACGCCACGTTCCGGCAGGTGGCCGGGCTGGCCGACGGTGCGTGGTCGTCGTTCCAGTCGTACAACTACCCGGACCGCTACATCCGGCACTACAACTACCTGCTCAAACTCGAACCCGTCACGACCGCACAAGCGCGCGGCGACGCCACGTACCGCGTCACCAGCTGAGCCGGCGATCAGGGCCGTCCGCCGTCGCGGGCGGCCCTACGTCGTGGGTTGGGGTTGGCGGCCGAGCCACAGCAGGATGGCCTCGGACTGGCGGCGTACCTGGAGCTTGGCGTAGATGGTGCTGAGATTGTTGCGCACGGTCTTGCCGGTCAGCGTCAGGTGCTCGGCGATCTCCATGATGGTGTGGCCGGTGACCAGCAGTTCCATGATCTGCCGCTCACGCGGAGTGAGATTGTGGTGGGGGAGCGGGTCGGGCGGCGTGGTGAGGGGCGACCGGGCCACGTGCCGGAGCAGGGTGGTCGCGGCGATCGGGCTCAGGCAGCTCTCGCCGCGGGCGGTGGTGATCGCCGCACCGAGAAGGCACACTTCGGGCGTCTGGCTGAGTACGAGATAGCTGGTCGCCCCGTGGTCGAAGGCGGAGATGACGTCGCGCTCGTCGAAGCCGCGCGCCGCCACGAGCACCGCGGGCATGTCCCGCCCGAGCAGCCCGTACAGCCTCTTGACGTCGTCGGCGCCATGCTCGCTGTAGCAGACGACCACGTCATCGGTGGCGCGCACGGCGGACAGGTTGCCGGTCACGCGCGGACGCAACGGCGTCAGGCTGGGCGGTTGCGCGCCATCGTGGCTGACCAGCGCGATCGACAGCGACGGCGCGGCCACCGTCTCCTCGGCGGCCGAAACCAGACACACCTGGTCATGTTCGACTGTTTCCACGCCGGCACCTCCTTAAGCAGCACTTTTGTATACGGATGCGCGGCACCGGCAGATCATTGACCCCTCAACCAGCCTCCTGCCCCCTCCGCCGGCCGCGCCCCTTGCGGCGCCCGCACCGACCCCACCCAGCCCCCGCTCGCACGGCGCGCTGGGGCCCATCGCCTTTCGGCACGTGGATACCGCATCTTCCGGGTTTTCGCGCTGTCAGGGCGAGGTTGAGGCCGCGTTTTCCCTGTTCTTGCGGCATCCTTCGATCTTGACGGCCGTCCGACGTGGGCACCCAGCGGTGAGTGGGCGCGCGGGCGATGTCACGGCGATCTTGCCATCGGACCCACGCGCTCAACTCAACGGCGTCGCGTCCCTGATCGGCGTCGGTCACCGCGGGACGGCGGCGGCCAGGCGCCGCGGCGGGACTGGTCAGGCCCAGGGGCGGGGGAAGGTGGCGCCGTCCAGCCGGTCGCCGGTGACGAGCCCGAGTGGGTCGGTGATGACGTGCTCGGCGCCGTTGTAGATTGTCGCCTCGTCCATGTAGATGACGACGTGCGCGAGCCGGGCCAGATCGGTGCGGTTGGGCAGGGCCATGTGGCCGGTGTATCCACTGTGGAATGTACAGTCGCCGGCCCGTAGCGGCACGGTGACGCGCGGGATCCAGCGTAGCGACGGCTCCAACGCGAAGAGGTCTTCCTCGTGGTGCAAATCCTGCGGGCGCAGGCCGGTGTGATGCTGGGTGCCGGGCAGGAACGTCATGCAGCCGCGCTCGGGCGGAACGTCGACCAGCGCTATCCACGCCGACAGCGGCAGCCGGTCGCCGGCGTGTGGCCAGTATGGACGGTCCTGGTGAAACTCGGTGGCCATGTTGTTGTGCGGCTCTTTGACCAGCATCTGATCGTGCCAGAGCCGGAGCGGGAACCCGGCGAGCTGCTCGGCGATCCGGCCCAGGCGGGTGCCGAGCGTGAGCTCGCGGAGGTCGTCGTCGCGCTGCCAGACGTTGACGAGTTGGCTGAATGTCCCCTGCTTCTCCAGGCTCTCCGCGCGGTGGGCCGCCAGGAACGCCTCGGCGCTGGCCCGGAAGCGCTCGACCTGGTCTGGCTCCAGCACGCCACGCACTCGGACGAAACCGTTCTCACGGTACGCGGTGACGAGGTCTTCCGGCACACGGCCGGCGGTATCGATATCACTGTTCTGCATTTTCACAGTGTTGTGGCGGTGGGAGACCCGGGGCTAGGCCGATCCCTGCCAGTAGTCGTACGATCCCGACATGCTCTCGACGTTGCACGAGCATGCGCTGTTCGCCAGGGGACCGATCTGGGGCGGTGTCCACCGCCTGAGCGCCGACGTGGAGTCGCACGCGCACGACTTCCTCGAGATCGCGGTGATCGGGACCGGTCGTGGCCGGCACGTGACCAGCCGCGGCGAGCGCGAGGTGCGGCCCGGTGAGGTTTTCATCCTGCGTCCCGGCGCCTGGCACGGGTTTCGGGACTGCGTCGAGCTTACCGTCGCCAACTGCTGCCTATCGGCTCAGGCGTTGCGGGCCGAGTTGGCCGCGCTGCATGACATCGCGATGCTGCGCCGGCTGCTGTGGATCGATCCGACAGCGCCCGGCACGCACGGGGTCGCGCTGGCGGCCGTCGACGAGTCCGCCGCCGAGGAGGCCATCGCGGAGATCGGCGAGCTCGAACGGGATCTGGCGGCCACTCGCGCGCGTCCAGGCCGGGTACTGGGCCGGCTGGTCGCCGTGCTGGGCATCCTCGCCGACGGCCGTGACCCCGCGCCCGCGACCGTCGACTCCGCGATCCATCCCGCCGTCGCGGCGACCGTCGCCCGGATCGAGGCTGATCCGGCGAGGCAGTGGCGGCTCGACGATCTCGCCCGGGCGGTCAATTTGGATCCCGCCTACCTCGGTCGCCTGTTCGGACAGCACATCGGGTCGACACCGATGAACTTTTTGGCGCGCGTGCGGGCCGAGCGAGCCGCCTCGCTGCTGGCGCGATCCACCATGTCGGCCGCGCAGGTGGGCGCCGCCGTCGGCTGGGACGACCCGACATACTTTGCCCGCCGCTTTCGCGCGCTGGTCGGGCTGACGCCCAGCGAGTACCGGCGCCGCAGCCGTGCCGTCGCGACGCGGCTTCCCTCGTCTTAGCATGTGGTATGCGGGAGTGGGTTTGTCTCTTGCGGGCGATCAATCTTGGTGCCCGCAACAAGGTCGGAATGCCGCAGCTGCGCAAGGCACTTGACGCGGCGGGATTCGAAAACGTCCGCACGTACGTCCAGAGCGGCAACGTCGTCCTCGAATCGGAGCACCGCGCCGCGGGGAAGGTCGCCGCAGCGGTGCGGTCGGTGGTCAAGGAGGAGTTCGGTCTGGACACGCCGGTCCTGGTGCGTACCCCGAGGGATATCCGCGAGATTGTCGCCTGGTGTCCGTTTCCCGAGGAAGCGGCCGCGCGCCCCACCGCCGTACAGGTGGTGCACTTCGACACCAAGCCGGCGGCGGCGCGGGTCGCGGCGACGCTCGCGGAAGACTGGAGCCCGGACCGGCTCGAGGTCCGCGCGTGGGAGGCGTGCATCCTGTACTCGGCGACCATGCACGCCAGCCGGTTGCAGCACGCCGCGCTGCTCAAACGCCTCGGGGTTGGTGGCACGGCCCGAAACTGGCGCACGATGCTGGCGATCGCCGACCTGCTCTCCGACTAATCGCGCGCGGTCAAGACGATGGTGTCGAGGATGCGGTGCCAGTCCAGCTCTGACAGTGGTCGGGTCGTCGCGACGGCGCCCAGGCCGGCCATGGCTTGCAGCAGGCGTTCGCGGGTCACGGTCTCGGTCAGCTTCGTCGCCGTGGCCAGTCTCGCGGCCTCGGTGGAGAAGCGCGTCGACCGGGAGAACTGCACCAGCGAGTCGGGCAGCGCGGCCGGCGCTTCGCGGGCTGGCGCGTCCTCCTCGGCCAGTTCCACGACGAGGCGGGCGCCCAGCGCGGCGGCGAGGCTGCTTACGGCGGACAGTGTGGGGTTGCCGCGTCCGTTCTCCAGGTTGGCGATGTAGGGCACGGACAGCCCGGCGCCGGCCGCGACCGAAGCGATCGTGCGTCCAGCCGCCGTGCGGCGGTTTCGTAGCCGGGCACCGAGCTCCGCCATCTCCACAGAACATATCTTGCCATAGGTTCTTCTGGGGGAATACAGTCCGGGATCATGTGCCTCGGCGTGCTGCGCAATCGGGAGTTCCGCCGCCTCTGGGTCGCCGCGACGATCGACTCGTTCGGGTCGTGGCTGCTGGTCATGGCGGTGCCGCTGCACGTCTTCGCGCTGACCGGGTCGGCGATGTCGACCGGGCTCGCCCTCGCGGTTCAGGCTCTGCCGACCGTGGTGATCGGGCCGTGGGCGGGCGTGGTGGTTGACCGCTGGCGACGCAAGAACGTCCTCGTGGTGGCCAACGTCGTGGCCGCGTGCGCGGTGGCGCTCATGTTGCTGGCCACCACGTCCGATCGTGCCGCCGTGATTTATGTGGGGCTGGTCGTGGAGAATGTCGCGATCTGCTTCCTGCGGCCCGCGGTCGCGGCGGCGACGCCGGCGGTCGTCGGTCGCGGGACCGACCTCGCCGCCGCGAACGCGCTGTCCGCGTTTACCGGTAGTGCTTTCCGGATGCTCGGTCCGCTCGTGGGCACGTTTCTGGTCGCGGGCGGCTGGTTCGAGGTCGTCGTCGTGATGGACGTCACCAGTTATCTGGTCGCCGCCGCGCTCATCACGCGCGTCGCCGTCGACCGCGCCCGCCCGCCGATCCGCACCGCCACCGCAGGCGCCGCCACGCGCGGGTTGCGCTACATCGGGCGTACGCCGCTGCTGCGCGGGCTTCTGGCGACCAACTGTCTCTATTGGACCGCGAATGCCGCGCTCACCGCTCTGCTGATCCCGTTCGTCGCCACCCGGTTGCACAGCTCCGGCCGAGCGTTGGGTTATCTCGTCGCGGGGCTCGGCGCCGGATACCTGTGCGGGTCCGCGATCAGCAAAGCCCTCATCGCGCGGTACCCGACACGCGCCATTCTCACGGCGGCGTACGCGTCGGTGGGGGTCTGCTTCCTCGTGATGTTCACCGCGACCGCGCTCCCGATCGCGCTCGTCGCGGTCACCGCCAGCGGTGTGCCCGGCGCCGTGGCGCAGGTCGTCATCGGGTACCGGCTGCAGGTGTCCACACCGGACGCGGTGCTCGGTCGGGTCTCCGCGGCCTTCTACACGAGTGACTCGGTCGCCGCGGTCACCGGCGCCGTGGCCGGTCCGGCGGTCGTGGCGCTCATCGGTCTCGGCGCGGCTCTCAACGCGTTCAGCGCCGCCGTTCTGGCCACCGCGGTGCTGGCCTTCGCCGTCGTGCCCGTGGTCAGCGGCGAGGGCTTGGTGGGGCGTGGAAACGCGGAGGGTGAGGCCGCGGGAGCGACGGTCTGAGCCACGACGGGCGTCGCGGTAGCTCGAAGATTCCGAACGCTCGGCTGGTAACGGCGTTCAGCCGTCGATCCAGCCGTGCGATCGCGCGTGATCCGCCATGTGCTGGCGGATCTGGGTGATCTGCGCGCCCGTCAGCGACGGCACGTGATTGACGAGCAATTCGGTGACTTCGGCGACGAACTGGCGAGGTGCGAGCACATCGCACATGCCGTCGTCGTCGCGGGACGCCGGCTTGACGACTTCGTCGCCGCCGGCCTGCGCTGGGCTGCCGATGACGCGGACACTCACCACCTTCAGCCCGCGCTCGCCTTCTTCGGCCTCGTATTCGACGCGCGCCTCGGCACGCACGAGGTGCCGCTGATCACCGAAGTCGTTCGCGTGGAAGAACACATCTTCGCCGCCGTTGGACGGGGCGATGAAACCGTAGCCGCGAACCTCATCGAACCGCAGAATCCTGCCGACACTCACCACAACCACCTCACCAACAAGAAACGCCAACAACACCAAAAGCCCAACGTATCACCGCTCGATTCCTGCGTCGGCGATCAGCGCAGCGAGGTGGCGTAGGTGGGGAGCGGCACGGGACAGGTCACGGCGAGCCTCCGGGTCGAGCGTGGCGAGGGCGTCGGCGACGAGGGCGCGCCGGCTGGCGGCGTACTCGGCCAGGCGTTCGCGGGCGGCCGGGGTGAGGTCGAGGCGGACGGTCCGCCGGTCTTCGGGGGCTCGGGTACGCGCCAGCAGGCCGGCGTCGACCAACTCGCCAACCAGGGTGCTCACCGTGTTGGCGGCCATCCGCAGCGCCTCGGCGGCCTCCTTCACGTTGGCGCCGGGCCGTTCCTCGACCAGGCGCAGCAGCTCGATCTGGGCGCCCGGCAGCATCTCGCGGCCGGCGCGGTGCACGGCGGCGCGCCGCAGCACCTGGTGAAACCGGCCCAGCGCCGAGCTCAGCTCCTGCGCCAGCATCTCGTCGTCTCGCATGCGTCCCCGTAACCTGGTTCACATCGCAATATCTCTGACTGCAGAGCTATTGTCGTCCGCGTGGCCGTACTCCCGATGGAAGTTACCGCGCCGGCACCAGCCCGGCGCCGCGACGGCGCCGTGCTGCTCGCCCTCCTCGGCGCGCTCACCGCGATCGGCCCCCTTTCGCTCGACATGTACCTGCCGGCGTTGCCCCAGATCGCCGACGGGTTCGCGGTGTCCGACGCGGGGGTGCAGCTGTCGTTGACCGCGTGCCTGCTCGGATTGGCGCTCGGCCAGCTGCTGACCGGCCCGCTCAGCGACCGCTGGGGCCGGCGCCGGCCCGTCGTGGCGGGTGTGGCCGCGTACGCGGTCGCGTCTTTGCTGTGCGCCTTCGCCCCGTCGGCTGGCGCGCTCGTCGCGCTGCGATTCGCGCAGGGCCTGGCCGGTGGCGTGGGCGTGGTCGTCGCCCGGGCCGTCGTGCGCGACATGTACTCCGGCGCCGCCGCCGCACGCTACTTCTCCCGGCTGACCCTTGTCTTCGGGCTGGCGCCGATCGCCGCGCCCGCGTTGGGAAGCGTGGTGCTGCGGTTCACGTCGTGGCGAGGCGTGTTCGTCGCGCTCGCCCTGATCGGCGCACTGCTCGCCGCCGCCGTGGCGTGGCGTCTCCCGGAGACACTGCCCGCTCAGCGGCGCAGTGCGGGCGGGCTCACGACCACGCTGAGCACCGTGCGGCTGCTGGCCTCCGACCGCTCCTTCATCGTGTACGCCCTGGCGCAGTCGCTCGCGTTCGCTGGCCTGTTCGCGTACATCTCCGGCTCGTCGTTCGTGTTCCAGGACGTCTTCGGCCTGCCTGGCGGCGTGTTCAGCCTGCTGTTCGGCCTCAACGCGGTCGGGCTCGTGGCGGCCGGCCAGCTCAACGCGCGCCTCGTCGACCGGTACCCGCCGCGGCGGCTGCTGTGGATCGCCCTCGCGGTCGGGCTGGGCGCCGCGGTGGTGCTGCTCGTTGGGGCGGCCCTGGGCAGCCTCGCCCTGATCGTGCTGGCGCTGTTCGTCTTCGTCGCCAGCGTCGGCATGGTACTGCCCAACGGCGTCGCGCTCGCCCTCGACGGTCACGGCCGCCACGCTGGCACGGCCGCGGCGGCGATGGGCGCCGTACAGTCCACTGTGGGCGCCGTCGCCGCGCCGCTCGTGGGCCTTGCCGGCACCAGCAGCGCCCTGCCGATGGCCGCCGTCATCGCCGGCACGGCCGCCCTGTCGCTGGCCACCGTCGCCGCGCTGCGCCACACCGCCACCGCCCCGTAAAGGCGAGACGGGTGTCGCATCCGGATGGGGGATGCGGGTGCCGTACGGAGCGACGTTGGTTGTTACCGCTGGCGCCTTCCGCGCGATGTGTCGAGCGCCACGGACTCATAGCGTCGCTGTCATGACCGATGACGATGTCGACCGCAGGCGCGTCCTGCGAAACGCCGCCGGCGCATTGGCTTTTGGAGCGGTGTTGGGCACCGCGGATCCGGCGCTCGCCTCGGGCGCTCACCATCCGGTGGTGGGCACCTGGCGGGGCGTGGTGACGCTGCCGCACGAGGACGAGGTCGCGCTGTTCACGTTCCTGCCGAGCGGGTTCTTCCTGTCGTTCGCCGAGGGCATCCACATCGCGACCGGCCGGTGGGAGGCGCTCGGGCGGCACCGCGTGCGGTTCGCGCTGTGGCAGGTGCTCCCGGACGACCTCAAGGGCCTTCCGCACCGGTACAACGGGGAGGTCCAGGCGAAGCACGAGGCCACAGTGGATGGTGACACGTTGACCAGTGCCGGTACGTGGCGAGGGCTCGACATCGACGGAAACGAGACCGGGCGCGGGCCGGTCTCCGCCCGGGCGGTTCGCTTCGGCGTCACACCGTTCTAAAGGGACGGTCAGGAAACGAGGCCGGCGTGGTGGGCCAGGATCGCCGCCTGCACGCGGTTCGTCAGTTGCAGTTTGGCCAGTACCCGGCTCACATGGCTTTTCACGGTGGCCTCGCTGAGGTGCAGCCTCTTGCCGATGTCACCGTTGGGTAGGCCCTCGCCCACCGCGGCGAGCACCTCCCGTTCCTTGTCGGTAAGGATCTCGATACGACGCAGCGCGTCGTGGCGCCTCGGGCTGCTCGGCTCCGCGAACCGGTGCAGCAGCCGGCGGGTGACCCGCGGCGACAGCATCGCGTCGCCGGCGGCGGCGCTGCGCACCGCGGCGGCCATCTGTTCCGCGGTGGCGTCCTTGAGCAGGAACCCGACCGCGCCGTGCCGCAGCGCCCGCTCGACGTACTCGTCCAGGTCGAACGTGGTCAGGACAACCACCTTCGGCGGGTCCGGGAAGCGGGCGAGCGCGGCGACGGCGCCGAGGCCGTCGGCGCGCGGCATCCGGATGTCCATCAGCACCACGTCCGGACGGTGGGCTCGCACCTCCCGCAGCGCCTGGTCGCCGTCTTCGGCCTCGCCGACGACCTCGATGTCCTCGTACGCCGACATGATGGTTCGCAGCATCGCCCGGACCATCCACTCGTCGTCGACGACCAGCAACCGGATCACTCGAACTCCTCCCGAGCCGTTGCCGCCACCGGAATGCGGGCGGCCACCTCGAAACCGCCGTCCGGCAGCCGGCGCGTGGTCAGGGTGCCGCCGACGAGGCGTACCCGCTCACCGATCCCCATGAGACCGTGCCCGCCGGCGGAGGCCGGGACGGTCGCGGCGCCGGCGCTGTTGCGGACGACCAGGCGGATGCCGTCGCTGCCGGAGGCCACCACGACGGCCGTCCGCGCGTCCCGCGCGTGTCTGTGCACATTGGTCAGTGCTTCTTGGACGACCCGGTACACCGCGTGCTCCACAAGGGACGGCGCCCGCACGCCGGGATCGACCGTCAACTCGACCGACATCCCGAGAGTGCGAGAATCGGCCACGAGCTCGGCCAGGTCGGCGATTCCCGGCTGTGGCCGCAGCGGCGCCGCGGCACCGTCACGCAGGACCCCCACGAGCGTGCGCAGCTCCTCCAGCGCGGTCCTGCCGATGATCTGGATCTGCCCGGCGATCTGCTCCGCGTCTCGTCCTTTCGACGACTCCAGCGCGGTGGCGTGCAACACCATGAGCGATACCCGGTGCGTGACGACGTCGTGCATGTCGCGGGCGATCTGCGCCCGTTCCTGGGCACGTGCCTGGTCGATGCGCAGCCGCTGCTCGCGTTCGTTGTGCTCGGCCCGTTCGCGCAGGCTAGCCTCGAGCTCGCGCCGCGAGGTCAGGTACATGCCGGCGAACGGCGGCAGGATGCACACCGCGAGGCTGATCGGCAGGCTGGCGTCGGCGCCGTACGCGAGCCACAACGGCCCACCCACGGCGGCCAGCATCCCGACCACAAGCAGCAACCGCCGCCGAGCCGAGCGGACGTGCGCGCCGACCGCGTACTGCGCGATCGGCAGCGCCGGCCACGCGCCCGCGACGAGCCAGCACAGCATCGCGCCGGCGTACAACGGCAGGGGTTGCCTACGGCGCACAAACACCGCCAGCCCGGTCGCGACGCCGAGCGCCGCGGTGACCACCAGCGGCGCCCGCTGGCCGGCGACGGGGGAGCCGTCGAACAGCCCCGACTGCAGGTCTCGCCACACGCCCGCGGCGACACAGACAGCCGCCAGCACCACGTCGAGGGCGCGGATCGAGCGCACCATGCCCGCGAGTGTAGGCGTGCTCCGGACGCTGGCGCGCCCGTCGAAGGATGCAATCGAAAGGCGCACCCCGCGCCCGCGCCGGTCGACGTTGGTCGTGCTGCTGAAAGCACATCGCTGGATGCTTCGCCGGTACTGTCGAACCTAGCGTCGGGGCATGGATCCCGGACCCCGCAGCCTCGCTCGCCCGCTCCAGTGGGCCTTCGCCGCCTTCGCGACCCTGAACGCCGGGCTCTTCCTGACCGGCACCGGATCCACGGTCTTCCGCGACATGGGCGTTGTCGGCTACAGCCTCGCGACGGTCATGTCGGTGCTCGCCGCCGTGCGCTGGGATGAGGGCGGCCGCCGGCTGGCGATACGGCTGCATCTGGTCATGGCACCGGCGCAGTTCCTGTTCGGCATCGCCGAACCGGTCGCGCTGCTGGGAATCATCGCCTCGCTGGTGATTCTCGCCCAGTGCCGGCCGCGATTCCCGCACCTGTCACAGCGGGCACGCCGGATCTGGCTGACCGCACACGTCGGGTTCAGCGTAGGCTGGCTCGGCGTCGCCCTGACAATGACCGTGCTCGCCATCATCGGCTGGACCGCGGACTCCCACGCGATGCGGCACGGCGCCTACGAACTGCTACACGTCATCGACCTGGCCGTGGCGATCCCGTCGATGGCACTGTCTATCACCACCGGACTCGTCATATCGTTGAGAACCAAGTGGGGTCTGGTCAAACACTGGTGGGTACTGGCAAAGTTTGCCATCTCCGTGAGCATCCCACTCGTCGCCGGCACCGTCGAAAGCGCGCTCGCCGACGAACTGGCCCTGCGCACCGCCGACCCGGCCGGCCAGCCCGGTGCCACGGGTGTCGCGCTGGTCGCCTGCCTGGGTGCCTTCACCGCCGCACTGTGGGCCGCGACCATCCTGTCGGTCGTCAAGCCCTGGGGCCGTACGCCGTGGTGGCGCCGGCATGATGTGAAACCCGCTTCGCCGATGAGACTCCGTGCGTGACCCCCTTCTGGATTGGCGGCGATCTTCTTCTCGTCGAGCTGATTCCAGAGCACGCCTGCGGGCCGTCTCGCCTCAGCGCATGGGATGATTCGCGCGGCTGTGACGATCGCGTCACGCGGAAGTCGTGCTCGGTTTCGGGCCGCGGTCCGACGATGACTTGTAGCTCGTGCACGATGGTGGTCTCGGCGGTGCTGAGTCCGGCTTCGAGTTCGATATCGGAGTAGCCGGCGCCTTTACCCATGCGGGCTATCTGGGCGTTGACCGCGACGCTGCCGCAGATCACGAGGTCGATGGCCGGCATGTCGTCGATCGCGACGGTTGGGGCGAAGGCGGCGAAGGCGGCGAAGGCTTGGTGAGAGGCGATCTGGTCTGCTGGTGGCGTTCCACCACGGCCCAGATCCGTTCGCGGACCTGCTGTTTCGGGTCGTCGGCGGTGGTCACGGTCCTCCTACGTGGCGCCGCTGCTGTGGGTGGTTTCGACGACGTCGAGGGCGTCGTGGAGCGACTGCCTCGTCGACGCTACGCCGCCGGGCGTACGTGAGGACGAGGCCGGCGACGCGGCGGCTTTCGGGCTCCGGGCGGCGACCCTGGTGAAGTACCTGGGCCGCTGCCGGGCGGGCGTCCAGCCGATCTGGGTCGGGGCAGCGATCGCGTTTCACCGCGCCTGTCAACCAGCGCAGTCGTACGTGCGATGGTCACAGCCCGACGGTGCTCGCGTTGGGACGGTAGTCGCACTCGGGCGGTCCTCCTGCGTGGGGCAGCGCACCATCGCACGGGCAGCCAGATTGGTGCGGCGGCCGGTCGCGCGCGGTGATTTGCAGAGGGGGACGGGACTATGTCCGCCTGTGGTAGATGTTGCGCCGGGGTCGCCGCTCGCTGTCCACATAGGGTGGTGGAATGAACTCTGGCCGGCCGTCGTCGGCCATCCGCACCTCCCACTCTCCGCGGTGGATGAGCCGGTGATGGTATCCGCACAACAGGACGCCGTTGTGCAGGGCGGTGTCACCGCCGTCTGTCCAGTGTCGAATGTGGTGGCCGTCGCACCACTGCGGTGGTCGGTCGCATCCGGGGAAGGCACATCCACCATCCCGTACGACCAGCGCCCGTCGTAGTGGTCCGGTGAACAGGCGTCGTTGCTGTCCGACGTCGAGGATCTGTCCCTGCCCACCGAGGACGATGGGCAGGATGTGGGCGTCGCAGGCGAGTCGTCGCACCTGCTCGGCGGTGAGTCGTTCGCCGGTGTCGAGCTGCCCGACGCCCAGTTCTTTACGCGCGACGTCGTACGGCACGGTGACGGCAACTTGTGGCCGGTCTCCGCCGTTGTCCGGTAGCTGCTCGGTGCGTAGGGCCAGCCGGCATACCTCGACGAGTGCGTCGGCGCGGCGTTGGGCGGGTGTGCGTTCCAGGTCGGGCTTGCACAGCGGGTCGAGGGCGGCGTTGACGATCGCGGCGGCCTCGGCGTCGAGCCAGCCGGTGACCCGGAAGCGGCCGTCGCCGTTGTTGGTCAGCGTGAACGCCCGTGTCCGTTGGGCGCGTTTCTCGTCTCGTTCGGCGGCGCGTCGGTCGGCTTCGTCGGCCACTTCTGGTGCCACGTGCGCGAGGATCCGTTGTGCGGCTTTGCGGAGGATGGCTGGTTCCCAGTCGGCGAACTCTGCGATTAGGGCTTTCTCGGCCAAGTCCACCATATCCGCCGCCGCTTCGTCGGCGAGATCGTGGACGGTCTTGGCGACGATGTGGGCCTGTTCCATGTTGATAGTGCCGCTCGATAGTGCCGTGTCCAGCACCGGCCGCCTATCCAACGCCTGGGCCAGGTCGACGGTGCGTCGGGCGGTGTGGATGCTGATGTGGAGGCGTTCGCGGAGCCAGGCGGCGGTGTTGGCGGCCTCTTGGGCGATGGGCAGGTTGCGGCCTTGGATTTCGCGGATGAGGTGGAGTTTGACGGCGGCGAGCATCTGCTGCGCGTCGTGGGCGGTGTGGAGGGCGTCGACGAGGTCGGGGTTGGACAGCGACCAGACCGGGGTGCCGGCGCAGTGGCCGGCGATCTCCCTGAGCTGCTCCAACATTTCCCGCACGCATTGATTCTCGTACGTTTGTGCGGTGATCGTTGCCCCGCCAGGCGACACGCCGGCCGACACGCCGGTCGACGAAAAAGTTGGCCTGCTTGGTTGGGCTGGGGGCTGTTTCCGCGGCGATGTGCCCCGGCCGTCGATCAAGGAGATCCGCATCGATCGAGGGCAAATGCACGCGGAAAAGAGATCCAACCACGTGCATTCGCCCTTGATCGACGGCGCGGGGGGCGCGCCGCGCGGTGCGCGCGGTGACGGGGTCCGCGCGGTGCGCGCGGTGATGGGGTCCGCGCGGTGCGCGCGGTGCCGGGGTCCGCGCGGTGCGGGGCGTGCGCGGTGCGGGGTTCGCGCGGTGCGGGGGCGGACGTCGCGGGTTGGTTGGTTGTGTGTCGCGCGGGGTGAGGCCGCGGGAGCAGCGGGCCTGGACCGCGGCGGACGTCGCGGGAGCCCGGGAATTCGCTCTTATCCTGAACTGGAAGCTTTACGGTGACAGTGTCAGCCAGGTGAGGCCGAGTCGGTCGAGGTTGGCGCGGTCGGTGGCGGTCAGCGGGGTGCGGCCGGTGGCGTGGCGGATCAGGCCGGCGTTGTCGGTGTCGAGTGTTTCGCGGGCCTGCGGTGCGCGCGTGCCGAGCAGGAATCCGTCCACGATGGAGGCTGCTTCGGGGGTCAGCCACGGGTGCGTGCCGAGGGCGTCGGCGAGGTCGATGCCGTGGACGGCGAGTTCGAAGACGCGGGTGACTTGGAAGTCGGTGAGCCGCATCGGGTCGCCGTGGCGGGTGATGACCAGGCGGTCGCCGGGTATGTCGTCGACGGCGGTGGAGATGGCCTGCCATTGCTGGTCGTACCAGTCGAGCAGCGCGCCGGTCGACTGGCTGGCGGCGAACTCCTGGGCGCTGTCCACCCGTGCGGCGTTAACCGCCTTATCGAAGCGCTGGTCCGCGACGAAGTATTCGGCGGTGGTGACGGGTGGACCGGGTGGTGCGGGCTCGGCGAGCATTTCCAGTGTCCGGGACACCGCCACGGCCGTGTGCGCGAACTCGTCCCTGACAGTCCATGGTGGACAGCATGTCGGCGCTTCCCAGCCTTCGTCCGGTATCGCGCGCAGTGCCTTGCTGAGCGCGGCGGCTTCGGCGCGGAACGCCGTGGCGACCTCGGTCGCGCCCGGAATGAGCGACACTGTCCGGAGCCGGTCGGCCGCGGTGCCGGTCTCGTCGGTGACCTCGACGATGGCGAGCGGCTCACCGGCGGAGTCGACGAGCACGCCCCGGTCACCCGTGCGGCGGAGCGGCTCGTCGCCGGTCCAGGGGTGAGCGGACTCGATCGTGGGTAGGCCAGCGTAGATCATCAAGTCAGGTTAGTGCTCGACGCACGCGGGCGCCGCCCCGCCCACACAGCAGGATCGCGGCGCGGGGACGGATCTGTGCGGTTTCGATGAACAGCGGCACCGAGACTTGCCGCGACACGCACGGGCCGGGAGGCTCCCGGTCGCCAGCCGCGTGGAGGGCCGATGAGAAAGAGCGTTTCGAGGCTGCTGGTGGGCGCCTCCATCGTCGCGACCGGCGTCCTGGGCCATGTCATCGCCGCACGCGCCGCGCCCACCGGTTGCCATGTGAATACCGAACTGCCCGGGGACAAGGCGGAGGCATGGTGCACGTCCGGCAAAGGGTCGGTGCGGGTGGTGGTCGAGTGCACGATCTTCCCGCCCGGCAGGGACCCGGTCAGCAATCCGCGCAAGGGTCCGTGGGTCCTCGTCGGAGCGAGGTCCACGCATGAGTGCGCGGGCGGTGCCATCCTCACGGACGCCTGGTACGAGATCTCGTCCCTGCCGCCGGGCGTTTCACCCAAGCCCGTGCTCCCGAGGTGAGGCGGCCAGGCCGCGCTCGATCGCGGCGATGATCTCCGGGCGGAGTTGCTCGGAGCGGATGATGGCGTCGACGGAGCCGACCTCGACCGCGCGCTGGATGCTGTGTACGGAGTCGAATTCGGCGGCCACCTCGCCGAGTTTCTCGGCCCGCACGCTGGCGCGTACCTCTTGGAGGCGCTGGACGAGGGCGGCGCGTTCGCCGCCGGTGGCCGCGCCGGCGCGGGTCTCCAGGTCGGCTACGCGCGGGTCCTTTGCCGTGCGGGTCTTGACCTCGCCGGCGAACACTACCGCGGCGGCGGGCGCCCCGCCGATGACGGAGGCGAACGAGCCCTCCACCGCGAGGACGGTCATGGACTTGTTGAGCGCCTTGGAGAAGACCACGAAGGCGCCGCCGTGATAGCGCGAGATGACGCAGAACACGATCGGGCCGCGGAAGTTGACGATCGCCCGGCCGATCTCGGCGCCGTACTCCAGTTGTAGCAGGCGCATCGACTCGGGCGAGCCGTCGAATCCGGAGAGGTTGGCCAGTACGACCAGGGGGCGGTTGCCGCTGGCGGCGTTGATGGCGCGGGCGACCTTCGCCGACGAGCGCGGGAACAGGGTGCCCGCGGTGTACGTGTCGGGGCCGTCGGTGGGCGGGAAGCCGCGCCGGGGCACCGATCGGGACTCGACGCCGACCAGGCACACGGGGAAGCCGCCGAGGTGGACGTCTTGCACGACCGCGGTGTCGGCGTCGGCCATGCCGGCCCAGCGTTCCAGGATCGGGTGGTCCTGGTCGGCAACGGCGCGCATCACGGCCCGGATGTCGAATGGCTTCTTGCGGTCGGGGTTGCGCTCCTTGGAGAAGATCTCGCCGACGGTCGTGAAGTCGCTATCGGGTGCCGCGTGCGGGAAGTCGCGTACGTCGCGGTCGATCGGGTCGGTGGTGGCCGCTCGGCGTGGTTGGCTCTCGCCGCGGGCGATGTACGTGTGGTTGTAGTGTGCCAGCAACAGGTCGCAGGCGGCGCGCAGGTCCGGTGCCCAGTACTGGGCCTGGCCGTTGGGGCCCATCACCCGGTCGTAGCCGCCGATCCCGTAGTTGTCCTCAGCGGACACACCACCGGAGAAGTCCAGCGACTGCTTGCCGGTGAGCACCATCGCCGAGTCCGGTGTCATCACGAGGATGCCCTTGGTATGCATGAGCATGGTGGCTTCGGCGTTCCAGTACGGCTGGGCGCCGACGGTGATTCCCGCGACCACGATGTTGATTTCGCCGCCGTCCTGTGTGAACTCGACGATCCGCTTGAGCGCGGCGGCGACCCAGTCCATGTTCTCGGTGCCGGAGGTCATGGAGATGCGGGCGCCGGACGACAGGGCGAACCAGTCGACCGGTACGCCCATCTTCTCGGCCAGGTCGAGTGCGGCGATCACGCGCGCGCACTCCGGCTCGGCGAGCGCGCCCAGCGACTTGGTGGGGTCGCCGAGCAGTACCACTCGGGTGACACCCTCGGGGTGGCGTTCGGTCGGGGTGCTCACCACGCCCACGACGATGCCGGCCCGGTTCTGGCCCTTGGGCCGCTGTACCGGCACGAGCGTGCCGTCGTCGGCCAGGTCGTGTTCGACGAAGCTGCCGCCCGAGCCGGCGAGCATCCCGGTCAGCTCGTACGGGTAGGTGGCGCCGCGGCGGCGCGCGACAAGTACCTTCTGGCGGTAGTCGTCGAGCGGCTGGATCGCCTCGTCGGTCGGTTCGGTGATCGACACGCGCACGCCGGCGTCGTAGGAGATCCGCACCGCGATGTCGACGAGTTTGCCGGTGGCCCGGTCGCGCTGCCGGCCGAGGAACAGTACCTCTTCCAGGCCGGCGCCCGCGGTCATCGGCAACAGTCGTTGCAGGACGGAGTTCAGGTCTTCGATGCTGAGCTCGTTCAGCGGCCAGACGTAGATGGTGATCCGGTTGGTGTCGAACCGCTTTTCGCTGGGGCGTCGCGCCCGCGCGGCGCGGATCGCGTCGAGGCAGGCGGCCAGGGCGCCCTCGATGGCGGGCAGCGCGAGGATGCGCCCTTCGCTGTCGCGCAGCGGCGTCAGGTCGCGTACCTGGGCCATCGCGGCGAGCCGCTCGTCGGCCGGGTTGTCCGGTGCGACGCAGTTGAAGACGTACACCTCTTCGTCGGCCGACGGCACGCGGGTCAGGGTGAAGTCGCGCAGGCGCGGCAACTGTAGACGCTGGGCGATGAGCGGGTGCAGCCCGCGGATGAGCCGGTCCTCGCCGACGCCCGCGCGGAACGTGAAGTGATGGTGTATCGCGGTGCCGGTGGGCCCGGCGACCGAGATCGTGACCCGCGCCAGTACCGTCAGGAGCCCGGCCTGGTCGAGGTTCTCGTGCAGGGTCGCGGCCATCGTGTCGGGGTCGGGCTGGTGCGGCCACGTCAGATACAGGTCAGCGACACCGTCCGCAGTGGACAGACCGGCGACCTGTGCCAGTGCGGCCGGCAGCTCGTTGATGTGCGCGGCCGCCGCGATGAGCCGGAACCTTTCGCCATCGCGGTTGTACTCCGCGGTGAACAGCGAGTGCCCGTCGACCTCGACGCAGCGGGCGTTGGTGGTGCCCCGGTAGCCGTAGTAGCGGCGGCTGAGCACCTCCAGCATCGGTCCGTGGTCGACGCCGGGCCGGCCGATGCGCTGGCCGATCAGGCGGACCAGCGGCTCCGGCGAGGCGACCATGGTCGCGATCCGTTCGGCACGGTCGGCCGCGGTGGGGTTTTCGTCGAGGTGGCGCAGGTGGCCGCGCACGTTCGAGTACACCTCGGCGCGCTTGCGGCGCAGCAACGGCTGGGCGGCCCAGCGGAAGACCACGCTGCGGGCCAGGTCGCCGACGGCCGGGTACCGCAGCTGGGTGGCGAAGACGAGGTGCTCCAGCGCCTGCCCGACCGTCTCGCGCAGGCTGGTGGCCGGTGGCGGTTCGGCGAGCCACTCCCGCAGCAGCGTGACGATGATCGACGCGTCCGAGGCGGCGCGCTGCTGCGCGAGGTAGATGCGGAAGACGGCCTCTTCGAGGGCGGGCGTGCGCTCGAAGTCGTCGACGCCGTAGTGGGCGAGGGCGCGGGCGAGCCGCGTGCGGAAGGTGTCGGGCAGCGCGGCCCGGTCGACGTCGAGGCTCTGCAGGTACGCGTGGAGGTACTCGCGAGGGCTGTGCACCCGGTTGTCGGCCTTGGTCTCCGCGCCGGCGGGACGGTTGCGGGTCAGCTCGGCCAGATCGGCGAACACCTGCAGCAGCCCGACCTCCTCGTCGAGCGGGCGCCGGCCCAGCTCGGCGCGCGCGGCCAGGTAGTCCGCGAGCACCCGGCCGTCGTCGGCCGGGTCGACGTCGTACCCCAGCAGCAGGCTGCGCAGGTCGGCGATGCCGCGCGCCACCCGCTGCTCGGCGGACTGGTCGGCCGGCGCGGGTGGCAGGCTCAGGTCGACGGTCTGCGTCTGGGCGGCCTCGACCTCGCTCGCGTCACCGATCGGCTCCAGGCGCAGCAGCGGCGCGCCGGTGGCCACCTGGCTGCCGACGGAGACCAGGCACTCGCGCACCAGCGCCTTGACCGGTGCGCGCAGCACGGTCTCCATCTTCATGCTCTCCAGTACGAGCACGGGCGCGCCGGCCTCGACCTGGTCGCCCACCTGGATCGGGGTCGCGACGACCAGGGCCGGCGCGGGGGAGCGGACCACGCCGCCCTCGTCGCGCCCGACGCGGTGCGTGATGCCGTCGACCTCGACGAGGTGGATCGGCCCGTGCGTGTCGGTGACCAGCCGGAACCGCTGGCCGTGCATCAGCAGCTGGCCGGTGTGCTCGTCGAACCTGTCGAGCTCGGCGTCCACAGTGGAGGACTGCCCGATCCCGATGCGGAACCGGTGCGGCCCGACCTGGGCGACGCGTACCTGATAGGTCCCGCCGCGCAGCTTGAGGTCGATCGGGCGGCCGCTCTCGTGCTGCACCTGCGGGCGTCCGCCGTGCGCGGTCGACAGCAGCCGTTGGCGCTCGACGAACGCCTCGTCCTCGTACGCCTCGATCGCGGCGGCGGCGAGCGCGACGCCGGAGTGCTTGGTGGCGACCAGGCCGCCCTGCTCGCGGATCCGGTCGATCCACCCGGTGTCGGCGGTCGCGTCGATCACCGCGGGTTCGCTCAGCAGGTCGAGCAGGAAGCTCTTGTTCGTCGCGCCGCCCTCGATGATGACGGTGGTCTCGGCGACGGCGCGGCGCAGGCGGCCGAGTGCCTCGTCGCGGGTGCGGCCGTACGCGATGATCTTGGCGATCATCGAGTCGAAGTCGGCCGGGATCACGTCGCCCTGGCCGACGCCGGTGTCGACCCGGATGCCGGGGCCGCTGGGCAGTACCAGGCGCACGATCTTGCCGGGTGCGGGTGCGAAGTCGCGGTCGGGGTCTTCGGCGTTGAGCCGCGCCTCGACGGCGTGCCCGACCTCGGCCGGCGTACCGTCACCGAGCCGCCCGCCCGACGCCACGTGCAACTGCGCCTTGACCAGGTCGACGTCGGTGGTGATCTCGGTGATCGGGTGCTCGACCTGCAGGCGCGTGTTGACCTCCAGGAAGGCGAACAGGCGCTCGCCCGGGTGGTACAGGAACTCGACCGTGCCGGCGCCCTTGTAGTCGACGGCCAGGGCCAGCCGTTCGGCGGCCGCCTTCAGCTCCTGGACCTGCTCCGGTGCGAGTACCGGTGAGGCGGACTCCTCGATGACCTTCTGGTTGCGACGCTGGATCGAGCAGTCGCGTACCCCCAGAGCCCACGCCGTGCCCTGACCGTCCGCGATCACCTGGACCTCGACGTGCCTGGCGCCCGTGACCAGGCGCTCCAGGAACACGACGCCGCTGCCGAACGCGCGCTGCGCCTCCAGGCTGGTGCGCTCGTACGCGTCGGCGAGCTCCGCCGCGCTCCGCACGACCCGGATGCCCCGCCCGCCGCCGCCCGCGGTCGCCTTGAGCATCAGCGGGTAGCCGATCTCGTCCGCGGCGCGCTGAGCCGCGTCGAGGTCGTCGACGGCGCCGCGGCTCCACGGCGCGACCGGCACGCCGACCTCCTCGGCGATCAGCTTCGCGCCGATCTTGTCGCCGAGCTTGCGCATCGCGTCGGCGCTGGGACCGATGAAGGTCACACCGTTCTTCTCGCACAGCTCGGCGAAGGCCGGGTCTTCGGCGACGAACCCCCAACCCACCCACGCGGCGTCCGCGCGCGTCTCGGCCAGCGCCCGGGCCAGGACCGCGTGGTCAAGGTACGGGCGGGCGGAGGCGGGGCCGAGGCAGTAGCTGTCGTCGGCCTCGCGGACGAAGGTGGCGGCGCGCTCGCCGTCGGTGTACAGCGCGATAGTCTCGATGGGCGCGCCACCGGTCTCGGCGTTCAGCTCGCGGACGGCATGGATGAGCCGCATCGCGGCCTCACCCCGGTTGACGATGGCGATGCGGCTGAACACGGAGCAGGCCTCCAAGGTTGTACTCGGATGTGACGCGGCGGGGTCCTGATCAATAACCCTTGTCGCCACCGTACGGTGAGGAAATTATCGACACCGCCACCACGAGACAACAAAACTTGTAGAAACCCTCCAAACCCATCCACCACGCGGCCCACGACCTGTCCCCGCGCCGTCGCCCGCCACCCCTGCCGCGCCCGTCCCCTTCCCCGACGCCGCCGCGCGCCCGGCACGGCGTGTCGCCACGCCCGGCGCGGCGCGGAGAGTGGGCGGCGCGCGGAGCGCGCGGGGGAGCGGAGGCGCGGGGAGAGCGGGCGGGCGGAGAGAGCGGAGGCGCGCGGGGAGCGGAGGCGCGCGGAGAGCGGAGGCGCGCGGAGAGGGAGCGGGGAGCGCGCGGGGGAGCGGAGCGCGCGGGGAGCGGGTGGGGGACGGGGGTGTTAGGACCAGGGGTTTGCGGGCTGGTCGTTGATGTGGGCCCAGAAGCGGGTGGTCGACGGGAGGGTGCCGTAGCCCCAGAGGTTCCAGCCGCTGCGTTGGGTTATCGGGGGCACCGGGCGGGGGAAGGGCCACGCCCGCGTGTACCAGCCGTCGTGGAACTCGGCCATCCGCCATCCGCCGCCCAGCGCGGTCGCGCAGACCCGGTTGGCTTCGGTGAGGCTGCTCAGCTGGGTGCCGGGCACCGGCGGTGTCAGGGCCAGGTTGCCGCGGGACCAGCCCGCGTACTGGTCGGGCGTGATGCCGGCCGGCACGCCGGCTTCGGTGACCTGCAGGCACAGTATCGGCAGCGAGGCGGTCGCCGGGGTGTCGCCGTGGTACGCGTTGGTCAGGTCGTCGGAGCCGGCCAGGACGATTCCGTCGGGGCGCTGCTCCTTGACTCGCCATGTCATCGCGGCGTGCGTGCCCGGGCCGTTGGCGTAGAGCAGGCGGTTCGGCGAGCCGGGGCCGGGGTTGGTCAGTATGCCCGTGGTGGCGTTGTCGGTCACCCAGGCGGCCACCTCGGCGGGTGTGGCGGCCGGGTTGCGCTCCAGGAACAGGGCCGCCGCGCCGGCCACATGCGGGCTGGCCATGCTGGTGCCGGAGGCGGGCAGCGACGCGGTGGTGGACGCGATACCGGTGGAGGTGATGTTGCTGCCGGGCGCGAACAGGTCGACGCAGCCGCCCCAGCTCGACCAGATCGAGCGGTCGTCGGTGACGTCGCTGGAGCCCACGGTGATGACCTGCGGCAGGCGCGCCGGCGACACGAAGCACGCGTCGGAGTTGCTGTTGCCGGCCGACGCGACGTAGGTGACGCCCGAGGCGATCGAGTTGGCGACGGCGGTGTCCAGCGGCGCGTACGTCGGGAAGCCGAGGCTCATGTTGGCCACCGCCGGGCCGCCGCCGGACGGGCCGGTGTGGTGGCCGGTGACCCAGTCGACGCCAGCGATGACCTTGGCCGCGTCGGTGGACGCGTAGCAGTCGCCTACCCGTACGGCCAGCAGTTGGACACCCTTGGCGACGCCGTACGCGCCGGAGCCGACCGTGCCGGCCACGTGCGTGCCGTGCCCGTAGCAGTCGGTGGCGCCGTAGCCGTCGTTGATGGAGCTGAAGCCGCCGAGGGCGCGGCCGCCGAACTCCACGTGGTCGATCCGGATCCCGGTGTCGATGATGTACGCGGTGACGCCCGCGCCCGTCCGGTTGTAGTCGTAGATGTTGTCCAGCGGCCGCAGGCGCTGGTCGACCCGGTCCAGCCCCCAGCTCGGCGGGTTCTGCACCGTGTGGAACGCGGCCAGCTGGTTGGGCATCACGTATGCCACCGCCGGGTCGGCGCGCAGCGCGTCGAGCTGGGCGCTCGTGAGCCGGGCGGAGAAGCCGTTCAGCGCGGCGCCGTACCGGTGCTCGACCGTCGCGCCGAGGTTCGCGGCGCGGGCGGCGGTGGCGCGGGCCTTCGTGGCGGCCGCGGTGCCGGGCGCTCCATTGAGGACGACGACGTAGCTGCCGGGCACCACGCGGCCGGTGGCAGCCAGCAGGGGCGCCGGATCGGGTGCGGCGGCCGCGGTGCCGGGCCCGGCAAGGGAACCAACCAAAGCGGCCAGCGCGATCGCCGGTGACCACCAGCGGCGGGGCAGAGACATGGACACAGGGTCCCATCGATGCGTTGCGGCGTCAGCCCTTGCCGCTCGCGACGTGCTCGAGGATGGCTCGCGCGCGGTCTTCGAGGATCCGGAAGCCGGTGCGGCCCGCCGCGGTGAGCGCGCGTTCGCCGTACTCGGCGGCCCGGTCCGCGCCGCCGGTGCCGTGGTGCGCGGTGGCGAGCCCGAGGAACGCCTCGATCTGCGGGTACCGGTCGCCGCCCTCGCCGGCCAGGTCGAGTACCTGCTGGTGCAGCGCGATCGCCTCCCGGTCCTGGCCGAGGCTGTGGTGGACGGAGCCGAGGGTGTTCAACGCGTCCAGCTCGATCCGGATGGCGCCGAGCCGGCGGGCCTGGGCCACGGCGGCGCGGGCCAGATCCAGCGCCTGCCGGGGTTCGCCGCGATCGCGGTGCACCTCGGCCAGGTCGCGCAGCGTGTACGCCTCCACACCGTGGTCACCGACCTGCCGCGCGACGGTGAGTGCCTTGCTGAAGTGGTCGAGCGCCTCGTCGAGCCGGCCGGCCGCGTGGCAGATCTCGCCGAGGGTGTCCAGCGCGGCCGCCTCGCCCTCGCGCGATCCGGCCCGCTGGCGCAGGGTCACCGCCCGGGCGGCCGCGTCGAGGGCCTCGTCGAACCGGCCCAGGTACCAGTAGGTGCGGGCGAGGTGGTTGAGGGTGAGCGCCTCGCCGTTGCCCGAACCCTCCCGGCGATAGAGGGCCAGCGCCCGGCCGTACACCTCGGCGGCCTGTTCGATCTGGCCGGCGTCGCGGTACACGGTGGCCAGGATGCCCAGCGCGGTGGCCTGCCCCTGCGCCCAGCCGTCGCGTTCGGCCAGGGCGAGCGCCCGCGTGCAGTGCGCGATGGCCTCCGGGTACCGCAGCTGGCGGTGGTCGAGGTTGCTGAGGCTCAGCAGCGTGATGGCCTGCGCGCGCGGGTGGTCCTCGGCCTCGGCCGCGCGCAGCGCCGAGCGGGCCGACCGGGCCAGGTCGACCGTCCGCTCGCGCAGCAGGAAGTAGCTGCGCAGGGTGTCGGCCAGCAACCACGCCGCCGGCCGGGGGCCATGCTCCGCCGTGTACGCGATGGTGGCGACCAGATTGGCGCGCTCGGCGTCGAGCCAGGAGAGCGCGTCAGCGTCTGAGCCGAAGGCCGGCCCGGCGATCGTGGCGGGTGGCACGGGCAGCCGCATCCGGTCCGGATAGACGAGTGTGGCCGCCGCGTCGGCACCGCTCAGGTACCAGTCGGTCAGCCGGCGTACCGCCTCCCGGCGCTCCTCGGCGGTGTCTTCCGCGCCAGCCCGCTCGGCCGCGTACTGCCGCAGCAGGTCGTGACTGGTGTACCGGCCATCACTGTGCTCAGTGGACAGATGGGCGCCGGCGAGCCGGCTCAGGAGGCGGCCGGCCGCTGGCACCGTCGTATCGACGAGCGCGGCGGCGGCGTCCGGGGTCAGGTCAAGCACGGGCGCGTGACCGGCGAGCCGGAACAGCTGGCGCGCGTCCGAGGGCAGCGCCCGGTACGACAGCTCGAAGGCGGCCCGTACGCCGGGTTCCTCGTCATCGATCTCCAGTGTGGACAGCGCGTCGCGGCGCAGCTCGGCGACCAGATCCCCGATGCGCCGCCGCGGGCGCCCGAGCAGGCTGGCCGCGGCGATGCGCAGGGCGAGCGGCAGGTAGGAACAGATCCGCGCCAGCTCGGTGGCGGCCTCGGGTTCGGCGGCCACCCGGTCGCGGCCCAGGACGCGCTCCAGCAGCAGTTGGGCCTCGGCGGCGCCCAGGACGTCCAGGGTCATCCGGCGCGCGCCGTCGCGGGCTGCCAGGCCGGCGAGCTGGTGCCGGCTGGTGACCAGGGTCAGGCATCCGGCGCTGGCCGGCAGCATCGGCCGGACCTGGGCCGCTCCGGCCGCGTTGTCGAGCAGTACCAGTACCCGGCGGTCGGCCAGCAGCGACCGGTACCGGGCCGCGGCGGCACTCTCCTCGGCGGGGATCTCGGCGGCCGGTACGCCCAGGCCGCGCAGGAACTGTGCCAGCGCGTCGATCGGCCGCACCGGCTCGCCCGGGGCGTGGCCGCGCAGGTCGACGTAGAGCTGCCCGTCCGGGAAGCGGTCGGCGACCTGGTGGCCCCAGCGCACCGCCAGCGCGGTCTTGCCGATGCCGGCCGAGCCGGTGATCGTCGAGATCACCATCGCGGTGTCGCGCTGGTCCGGCACCGGCAGCAGCTCGTCGAGTTGCTTGAGGTGCTCGCGGCGGCCGGTGAAGCCCGCCACGTCGGCGGGGAGCTGCCGGGGTATCGGCGTGGCGGGTGCCACCTCTGTGGACGGTGCCAGACCGGGGTCGTTGTTGAGGATCGCGGTGAACTGCTGCCGCAGCGCCGGGGCCGGGTCGAGGCCGAGCTCGTCGGCGAGGCGCCGGCGCAGGTCGTGGTACGCCTGGACGGCGTCGGCCTGCCGGCCACCGCGGTGCAGGGCGAGCATCAGCTGCCCGACCAGGCGCTCCCGCAACGGGTTCGCGGTCACCAGCTCGGTGAGGTCGGCGATCACCTCGTCGTGGTGGCCGAGCCGCAGCTCCAGCTCGAAGCGCTGCTCGATGGCGGTGAGCCGCTGCTCGTCGAGGCGCGCCGCCGCCGCTTCGACGGCCTGACCGGCGATGCCCAGCAGCGCCGGGCCGCGCCACAGCCGCAGCGCCGACCGCAGCGCGGCGACCGCCTCGGTCAGCTGGCCGCCGGCGGCCAGCTTGGCGGCCTTCGCGACATCGCCGGCGAAGACCTGGGCGTCCAGCTCGCCGGGCTGGGGCGTGATCCGGTACCCGCGGCCGTCGGCGACGATCGTGGCGCGGCCCGTGCCGCTCTCGTCCAGGCGCCGGCGGAGAGTCGAGATGTCGTTCTGCACCTGGCGCTTGGCGGTCACCGGCGGATCGCCGTCCCAGATCACGTCGATCAGGTGGTCCAGCGGGACCACCTGGCCAGGATGGACCAGCAGCATCGCGAGCAGCGTGCGCGGCCGGCGCCCGCCCAACGCCATCGGACCCGCTTCGGTGATCACTTGCAATGGACCCAGGATGCGGAACTCAACGATACGCATCACTGTAACGGTGGCCTCCCGCGGCTGCTGTCCGTCACTCGCGGCTTGACTTCGTGATCATCCGTCGTGTCGGCTGGTGTGGTGCGGAGCAGGTTGGCGTCGCCGTGGCGGCTTGTGGTCGGGTTCGGCGTCGTCAGCCTAGCGGCAGACATGGCGTACGAGGGGGCCCGTTCGGTGTACGGGCCGCTGCTGGGGGCGCTGGGCGCGTCCGCGCTGGTCGTTGGCCTGGTCACCGGTGCCGGAGAGGCCGCCGCGCTGTTGCTGCGCCTGGTGTCCGGGCCCCTCGCGGACCGCACCCGCCGGTACTGGACGCTGACGATCCTGGGGTACGCGCTCACCGCGGTCTGCGTGCCGCTGCTCGCGGTCACGCCGGCGCTGGGCGGGGCCGGGCTGGCCGTCGCCGCGGTGCTGATCCTGGCGGAGCGGCTGGGCAAGGCGGTGCGCAGTCCGGCGAAGTCGGCGCTGCTGGCCGACGCCGCCAGCCAGGTGGGCATGGGGCGCGGGATGGGCGTACACAAGGCGCTGGACCAGATCGGCGCGTTCGCCGGCCCGCTGCTGGTGGCCGCGGTCGTCGCCGCTGCCGCCGGGCGGCTGTGGCCGGGCCTCGCCGTGCTGGCCGTGCCCGGCGCGGTGGCCGTGCTCCTCCTCGCCATCCTCAGGAGCCGCGCGCGCCGCACCGTCGCGGCGCCCGCACGGCGGTCCACAAGCGACGGCCAGGAGGTCGCGGCGCCGCTGCCCGCCGCGTTCACGCGCTTCGCGGTGGCATCCGCATTGTGTACTGCCGGACTGGTGACCTTCGGCATGATTGGTTACCACCTCGTCGAGGCCGATGTCGTCGGGGCGGCCGGGGTGCCGCTGCTGTACGCCGCCGCCATGGCCGCAGGCGCCCTGGCGGCACTGGCCACCGGAGCGGCGTACGACCGACTCGGGCCACGGATCCTGGTGGTCCTGCCGGTGATGGTGGCGGTCGTCCCCGCGCTCGCGTTCAGCACCGGCCTGGGTCTCGCCGCGGCCGGCGTACTGCTCTGGGGCGCCGCCGTGGGCGTACAGGACTCCACCGTCAAGGCGTTCGTGGCCGACCTCGTCCCGCGGCCGCGCCGGGCGACGGCCTACGGGATCTTCGCCGCCGTACAGGGCGGTGGCGCGCTGGCCGGCGGCGTCGCCGTCGGCGCCCTGTACGAGCAGTCCCGCACCGCCCTCCTGGTCGT
Source organism: Phytohabitans aurantiacus (assembly GCF_027923225.1). Lineage (GTDB taxonomy): Bacteria > Actinomycetota > Actinomycetes > Mycobacteriales > Micromonosporaceae > Phytohabitans > Phytohabitans aurantiacus. Next base: position 416,949 of record NZ_BSDI01000007.1, on the reverse strand, counting down.
GGTCGCGGTCACGCAGGTGGTCGCCCTGGTGATCCTGCGCACCACGAGACCCGTTGCGGAGAGTTATCTTAGCGATTAAGATAATCCGCATGGAGCTGACTGTCACCATCGCGGGAGCGGGGCTGGGCGGGCTGTGCCTGGCACAGCGGTTGCTGCGTGCCGGCATCGACGTGCGGGTGTACGAGGCCGATCCGGAGCCGTTCGCGCGGCGCCAGGGATACCGGATCACGGTCGACGCGGACGGCTTGGCCGCGCTGCGCGACAGCCTGCCGGCCGAGCTGTACCGGCTGGCCTTGGCTACGGGCGGTGAGCCCGGCGGATACTTCCGGATCACCGACGCGCGGCTGCGCGACGCGATCAAGCTGACCTTCCCGGCCACCCCGGACGGCGGTCGCCAGATGGACCGGCAGCTGCTGCGGTCGATCCTGCTGATCGGGCTGGACGAGCGGGTCCAGTACGGCAAGCGCGCCGTCGCCGTGGAGCCCGACGGTGCGGAGCTGGTGCTGCGGTTCGCCGACGGCGGCTCGGCACGGTCCACAGTGGTGGTCGGAGCGGACGGTATCGGGTCGGCGCTGCGGTCCCGGATCGCGCCCGGCGCGGACCCGGCCGACAGCGGCGTATCGGGCATCTACGGGCGCACCCCACTGGTGCGCGGCGGACGCGACGTGATCCCCGACGCGCTGCGCAAGAGCGGGGTACTGGCGATCGGAGACGAGCCCGGCCGGGCGTTCTTCCTCACCACGATGCGGTTCGGGCAGCCGCCCGTGGCGGCGTTCGCCAGCGCCGCGCCCGGCCGGTTCGTGCCCGCCGGCGACGACTACGTGATGTGGGGCCTGGTGTTGCGCCGCGGCGAAGCCCCGACCGGAGACCCGCGGGCGGCCGCCGCGCGGCTGGCGACCGGGTTCCACCCGCTGGTCGGCCGCCTTGTCGAGGGCGCCGACGACGATGCCACCATCCTGACGAGCTTCGCCGTCGGCAGCCGCCCCGCACGGTGGCCGCTCGCGGGGGCGACTCTGATCGGCGACGCGGTGCACGCCATGCCACCGTTCGGGGCGCACGGCGGCAACACCGCGCTGCGCGACGCCGCGCTGCTGGGCGCGAAGCTGGCCGCCGCCCACGCCAGCGGCGGCCCGGTAGCCGGTGCCATCGCCGCCTACCAGGACGAGATGGCACGGTACGCCTTCGACGCCGTCGACCGTTCGGCGCGCATGATGCGCCGGATCACCGCCACCGGCGGATTCCAGAAGTGGCTGATGACCCGCGTGCTGCCTAGGCTGCACCGGGTCACCGTCGCAGACACAGTGAGCGAGACAGCATGACCGACCGCGAAGAGGCGCTCGCCGAGTTCATGCGCGCCGGGCGGGAGTCGTCCCGCCTGTCGGTGCTGTTCCGGCACGCGCTGGCGGCCAAGCTCGGCCTCACCGTCACCGACATGGAGTGCCTGGACTTCCTCATGGACACCGGCTCGGCCACCGCCGGCCAACTCGCTGAGCAGACGAACCTCACCACCGGGGCGATCACCAGCATGATCCGGCGCCTCGAACAGGCCGGCTACGTCACCTCCGGTCGCGACCCCGCCGACCGGCGGCGCGTCGTCGTCACCCCCGTGCCGGAACGCCTCGACGACGGCCGTGCGCTGTTCGCGTCGTTCGGCCAGCGGGTGGGGCGGCTCGTCGACGAGTACAGCACCGCGGAGCTGCGCCTGCTCGCCCGGCACTACGACCGCATGAGCGAGATCTACCGGGCCGAGATCGTTTCGCGCGATTCATAGCCGATGGTCGTATTGCCGTCGACCTTGTGCCGACGTGCTGGCGGTGGTCGGTTCAGCAGACTGCCTGGCATGACGACCAGTTCGCAGGTGCGGATACCCGGACCGACCGCCGTAACGGAACGAGCGCTGGGGCCCGACCTCGCGCGCGGGTTCATGCTGCTGTTCATCGCGCTGGCCAACTCGCACTACTTCCTGACCGGAGGCTCCGTGTTGGGCGGGTACCCGCGGGACGGCTCGACTGTGGACTCGGCGGTCACGTGGACGATCGCCACGTTCGTCGACGGGCGAGCCTTTCCGATGTTCGGCCTGCTGTTCGGGTACGGCGTCGCCCAGATCGTGCGCCGCCACGACGCGCTCGGGAAGTGGCCGGTGCGCCGGCTGCTGTGGCGGCGCAGCCTGGTATTGGTGGTGGTCGGGTTCGCCCACGCCATGCTCCTGTACGTCGGTGACATCCTGGCGGCGTACGGCGTCCTGCTGTTCTTCGGCGCCTTCGCGGTGCGGTGGCGCGGCCGCTGGCTGGTGATCCTGGCGGCCCTCTTCTTCCTGCTGACGGCGTTGCCCTCCGGCGCGTCACTGTCCACATCGAGCGCGGCTCCGGACGCCTCGGCGCTCCCGCCGGACCTGTCGGCCATGTTCTCGTCGCGGATCGGGGTGCAGCCGTTCATCATGCTGCTGGGCCCGATCGGGTTCGCGTGCCCGTTCCTCATTGGACTGGTCGCCGGGCGGCTGCGGATACTGGAGCGGCCGGAACGGTACCGGAAGCTGCTGACCGCGACGGCGATCGCCGGGATCGGCGCCGCCGTGCTGGGCGCGCAGCCGGTGTCCCTGATGCTCGCCGGCGTGACAGGCGTGCCGGACGCGTCCACATTGGAGCTGATCGGCCCGCTGCACGACGCGACCGGCGTACTGGGTGGTTTCGGCTACGCCGCCCTCATCACGCTGGTGGCCGACCGGCTGAGCCAGCGGCGCGGCCCGATCGTCACCGCGGTCGCCGCCACCGGCCAGCGGTCGATGACCTGCTACCTGGCCCAGTCGATCGTGTGGGCGCTGGCGTTCACACCGTTCCTGCTCGACCTGTCCGGCACGCTGACGGTCGCCACGACGGCGCTGCTCGCGACCGCGACCTGGATCGCGACGGTCGTGCTCGCCGACCGGATGCGCCGCGCCGGCAACCGCGGCCCGTTCGAACGGCTCGTCCGCCGCGTCACCTACCGCCACCCGTGATCAGGGCGTCCCTCAAGTAGCTAGGACTACTTGAGGGACGCCCTGATCATGCGGCGGCGCCGGGGTGTAGGCCGAGCGAGCCCGGCGTGGGCGCGCCCTGAACCTCGCCGAAGTACAGCGCGAAGGTCTGCTTCCAGCGCTCGACGTCGGCACGGTCGGCCATGAAGCGCGGAAACCCGTCCAAGTGCCCGTTCCGGTACTTCCAGATCGGCTTGAGCCCGCTCGGCGGCGTAACGTCGGTGCGCACCGACCAGCCATTGAAGGAGTTCTGCTGCACGGGCTTGGAGATCGCCCAGTTCATGTAGAGCTTGGCGGCGGCCTTGTGCTTGGCGCCGGCCAGAATCGCCGCGCGCTGACCCCAGGACATGAACGGGTGGTCGCCGGGCGGGACGACCCACCGCGTGGTGGCGGTCGGCGACGTGATCGGCGTGCCGGAGGTGCCGACACCGACCGCCTTCTGGCCGGCGGTGACCGCGACGGCGGGGCTGTTGCTGCCGCGAGCGAACTGGACGTTCTGCGCGGCTAGCTTCGCCACCCAGTCCCAGCCGTACGCCTCCGTGTAGAGCTTGTAGAGGTACAGGACCGCGTCGTCGTCGTGCGGATACGACGAGGCGATGGCGCCCTTCCAGCGCGGGGCGACCAGATCCAGCGGCGACGCCGGTGGCGCGCCGCCCACGGCGGCGACGTTGTAGACATAGCTGAAAGCGATGACCGCGATCGCCACCCAGGCGCCGTCGTGGTCCTTCAGTCCTTTGTGTACCGCCGAGAAGCCGGCCGGTTTGTATGGCCGCAGCACACCCGCCTTCTTCCAGCGGGTGAAATCCTGAAGCGTCTGGAGCTGGACCACGTCGGGCACGAGCGTGCCGGTCGCGAGCTGATTGTCGATGCGAGCATCGTGGTACTTGCTGTAGTCGACCACGATGGTCAGCTTCATGTCGGGAAAGCGCGACAGGAACGCGGCCTTGGTGCCGTCCTGCTGGGTTGGCGTGTCGCCGCCGGCGTAGACGATGAGCTGGCCGCCTTCTTTCAGCGCGTCGGCGTACAGCTCGTCGAGCGACTTCTTCTCCTCCTGCCCGCCGCCTTCGGCCGGCGCGCCTTCGGCCGGCGCGGCTTGCGCGTCCGATCCGATCGACATGCCGAGCACGTTCGCGCCCAGAAGTGCGCCCGCGCCGAGCACTCCTCGCCTGCTGAAGCTGCCCATTGACCCCCGGTCCTCTCTGAGGGGAATCCCCAGCAGGAAGCTAACCGACTTTCATCCACTTTGTTCCGAGTTTGGCGGCTTTGGTCGCGGGCTCGCCTTCGCGGGCCCGCGCCGCGTGCGCCATCGCCATTGATCGACGGGGGGAGGGGGGCAGCGGTAACGTCTGGGGGACGAATCCGGGGAGGGAGCGGCGTGTCTGAGCATCCGCATGAGCACGCGGCCGGGCCGGTCACCATCTCCTACATCGCGGAGAGCGCGGGCGTGTCGGTCCCGACGGTGTCCAAGGTCATCAACGGCCGCTCCGGCGTGGCGGCCGATACGCGCGCTCGCGTCGAGGCGCTGATCAGCCAGTACGGGTATCGCAAGTCGAGCGCCGTGCAACGCAGTACCACGATGGAGCTCGTCTTCGACCAGCTCGAGCATATGTGGGGAGTCGAGATCATCCGCGGCGTCGAGCGGGTGGCCCGCGAGCACCGCCTCGGTGTCGTGCTCACCGAGTTCGGCCCGGAGCGCAGCACGATCCGGTACTGGATCGACGATACCCTCGCCCGCCGCCCGGCCTGCGTGGTGACCGTCGCACACCTGTCGGAGGATCAGCGTAACCGGCTGCGCGCCCGTGGCATCCCCTGTGTGGTCTTCGATCCCACCATGGAGCTGCCCGACGACGTGCCGTTCGTCGGCGCGACGAACTGGTCCGGCGGCCGGTCGGCCACCCGCCACCTGATCGGGCTCGGGCACCGCCGCATCGCGATGATCAGCGGCCCGGACGACGCGCTGTGTTGCCGGGCCCGGCTCGACGGCTACCGGGCCGCTCTGGAGTCCGCCGGCCTGCCGGTCGACGCGGGCCTCATCACGCGCACCGACCTCACCCAGCAGGACGGGCAGGTCGCCGCGCTCGACCTGCTGAACCGGCCCCAGCCGCCCACCGCCATCTTCACCGCCAACGACCTGCAGGCGCTCGGTGTCTACCAGGCCGCCCGCTCGCTCGGGCTGCGCATCCCCGACGACCTGAGCGTGGTGGGCTTCGACGACCTGCCGATCACTCCTTTGCTCGACCCTCCACTCACGACTGTCCACCAGCCACTGTTCGAGATGGCCTCCGCCGCCACCGAGATGGCGCTCGCGCTCGGGCGCGGGGAGAACCCACAGACCGGAATCGAGCTGGCGACCACGCTCACCATCCGGCAGAGCACGGCTCCACCCGCCCGATAGCCCGCCCGGCAAATTCACTTGCGGGCCGCGTGCGGATCCGAGACGCTGCGACCCATGAACTGACCCCTGGCCAACGCCATCGACGACCGCGGTGCCGAAGCGCGCCGCGGCTCGCCCGTTTGTCCAGGGAGTTCTCTTGTCACGCCTTCGTGAGCGCATCGAGCTGCTCGCCCGACTTCCGTGGGCCGGTCCGGCACCGCTGACCGCGCTCATCGTCCTGACACTGCTGTTGAGCGCGCTGCCGGCCGCGACCGCGGCGGCGGTCGGCTGGCTCATCGACCGGCTCACCGGCGGTGACGCCAGTGACGCCGTGGCTCCGCTGTCGGCGTACGCGCTGCTGCTGCTCGCCGGGCACGTCCTGATCGCGGTGCGTGAGCCACTGTCCTATCTGGCCGAGGCGCGCATCGACGGGCGGCATCGGGCCGAGCTGTCCCGGCTCGCCGCGAGCAGCCCGACGATCGACGCGCTGGAGCGTCCCGAGATCCAGGCGCTGATCCGTACCGCCCGCGCCGACCCGGAGAGCTTCATGGACGGTACGCCCGGCGCCGGTGTGCTCGCCCAACTCGACCTGATCGGCCGGTCGCTGGCGCTGGTCGGTGCCTCGCTGGTGCTGGCCGCGTACGCGTGGTGGCCCGTGCCGCTGCTCATCGCGGCGGCGCTGGTCCTGCATCAACTGCGCTGGCACGAGGGCGTTCAGCGACGGCGGGTGTGGCGGCACGTGCTCGGTCCGAGCATGCGCGCGGACATGTGGTCCGACGCCCTGGTGTCGCCGGCCGAGGGCAAGGAGATCCGGGTCTTCGGGCTGGGCGGCTGGGCCATCGACCGCATCGACGGGCACCTGCGGACCGCCTATGATCCACTGTGGCCGGTGGATCGGCGGATCCTCGGTGCGACCTGGCGCCAGCTGGTGGCGGTGCTCGTTCCACTGGGGATCGTGTATGTCGTCGTGGCCCTCGACGCGGCCAGCGGCGGCGCGTCGATCGCGGTGGCCGCGGCGGCGCTGGTCGCCGGCACGGGCGTCTTCGAGGCGTTCGACGGCGCCCCGCAGGCCACCATCAACGCGACGACCTGCGTCCAGGCGTTCACCCGCCTGCGCATGGAGCTGGCGGACGGCAAAGCCGTCCAGCGGGAAAAGTCCACACCGGCTGGCGGGCCGCCCACGGTCCGCTTCGAGGGCGTGAGTTTCGGGTACCCGGGCAGCGCGTCACCGGTACTCGATGGCCTGGATCTGGAGGTGCGGCCGGGCGAGTTGCTCGCGATCGTCGGTGTCAACGGCGCCGGCAAGTCCACGCTCATCAAGCTTCTCGCGGGGTTGTACGAACCGACCGCCGGGCGCGTCACCGCCGACGGCGTCGACATCGCGGACCTGGGCACGGCGGCCTGGCGGGCACGCCTGTCGGTGGTGTTCCAGGACTTCGTGCGCTACCACCTTTCCGCGGCCGACAATGTGACGCTCGGCAACGCCCTCACCGCACCCGACATGGCGGCGGTCGTCGGGGCGGCCCGCGACGCCGGCTTCGACGAGGTGGTGTCGCGGCTGCCGGCCGGCTGGGACACACCGCTCGCGCGTACCCGCGACGGCGGCGTCGACCTGTCCGGGGGCCAGTGGCAGCAGGTGGTCCTGGCCCGCGCGCTGTACGCGATGCGCACCGGCGCCCAGGTCCTGGTACTGGACGAACCGACCGCGCACCTGGACGTGCGCACCGAACTCGACGTGTTCACCAGGCTCGCCGCACACCGCGGCAGCGCCTCGGTGATCCTGATCTCGCACCGGCTGTCCACAGTGCGCAGAGCCGATCGCATCGTGCTGCTCAGCGGCGGCCGGGTCACGGAGGACGGCACGCACGAGGAGCTCATCGCCGCCGGTGGCACCTACGCCACCATGTTCGCCATCCAGGCGCGACGGTTCCAGCGGGGCTTCGACGACCGGCTCGAAGAGGGTGAGCTGACGTGATCCGGTACCTGAGGCTGCTGGCCGAGCTGCTGGCCCTGAACTGGCGGCTGCGACCGCTGGCGACCGCCGGGCTGGTGGCGCTGTGCCTGGCGGCCGTGCCCACCACGCCGGCGCTGGCGCTCGCGTTGCGCGAAGCGGTCGACGGGATCGTGCGGCGCGATCCGCGGGCCGCTGCCGCCAGCGCGGCGGTCGCGGCGATCGCGTACGCCGTCGGCCTGTACCTGCGAAGCCTCGCGTACACGCTGGAGACCATGCTGGGCGACCGGATCGGTACGCTACACATCCGCCGCCACATCGAGGAGCAGCTCGCGCGGCTCGACGGCCTGGACCACCTCGAACGCACCGACCTGCTGGATCGGGTCACCGTGCTGCGCGGCACCGCCTGGCGGCTCAACCACGCCCCTTGGCAGGCGGTCGTCGCCGTCTGCGACGCGCTGCGACTGGGCCTGCTGCTGGCCCTGCTGGCGGCGGTCACCCCATGGTTGCTGCTCCTGCTCGGCTTCGCCGCCGCTCCACTGTGGTTCGACCAGCGCGGCCGGCGGTCCATCGTGGACGCCGAAATCGATACGGCCGAGGCGTTCCGGTTGCAGCGCCACCTGTTCAACCTCGCCACAACGGCGGCCGGCGGCAAGGAGTTGCGGGTCAGCGGGGCCGGGCCGGAGATCGCCCGGCGCCAGCGGCAGGCGTGGGACGCGGCGGTCAGCGGCCGGTTCCGTGCCCGGATACGGTCCGCTCTGTGGACACTGGCGGGCTGGACGCTGTTCACCGGCGGCTTCACCGCTGGGCTGCTCCTGCTGATCGACCGCACCGCGCGCGGCGAGGCGAGCGCCGGTGACCTCGTGCTCGCGGTGACCGTCGCCATGACGCTGCGAAACGCCATCCAGGACACGCTTTTCGCGGTCGGGCACGCGATGAGCGGACGCACGCTGGTCGAGCCGCTGCTGTGGCTGCGCGGTTACGCGGCGGCCGCCAACACCACCGGAGGCCGTACGCCGCCGGACAGCCTGCGCGCCGGCATCACCCTCGACGGTGTCGGTTACACGTATCCCGGTACCGGCCGGCCCGCGCTCGACGAGGTCAGCTGCCACCTGGCGGCCGGCACGGTCGTCGCCGTGGTCGGCGAGTACGGCTCGGGCAAGACCACGCTGGTCAAACTGCTGACCAAGCTGTACCGGCCCGACCGGGGCAGGATCGAGGTCGACGGCGTGGACCTCGACGACCTGGCCACAGTGGAGTGGCGGGCCCGCACCAGCGCCGCCTTCCAGGACTTCGGCCGTTTCCACATCCGGTTCGGGGAGACCGTGGGCATCGGAGACCTGTCGCATGTGGACGACCCCGACCGGATCGCCGACGCCGTACAAGCCGCCGACGCGCGAACCATCGTCGACCGGCTGCCCGAAGGGCTGGACACCCAACTCGGGCGCCCGTTCGACGGGGTGGAACTGTCGGAGGGCCAGTGGCAGCGCACGGCGCTCGCCCGCGCGTCGATGCGCGCCGACCCGCTGCTGTTCGTGCTCGACGAGCCCACCGCGTCGCTGGACGCCCCGAGTGAGCACCACATCTTCCAGCGTTACCTGGTGCGCGCCAGGAAGCTGGCCGCCCGCACCGGTGCGGTCACCGTCATCGTCTCGCACCGTTTCTCCACCGTCACCGGCGCCGACCACATTCTCGTGCTCCACAAGGGACGGCTCGTCGAGCAGGGTACCCACGACGAACTGCTGGCCGCCGGTGGCCGGTACGCCGACCTGTACGGTGTGTCGGTCGCATAGATATTCACTAGTGAAATGATGTGCGAGCCGGAGTAACGTGCCGAGCCATGGAGAGACGAACCATGCTTGGTGTCGGACTCGGAACGGTGGTGGCGGGGATCGTCGTGGACCCGGGAGATGCGGCGGCGCACGGGCGTGAGCCCCGTGCGATCGGTGCCACGGTGCTCACGCGGGTGACGCCGGTGGGATACAAGGTCACCGGTCTCGCCGTGAAGTACGACGGCGTCGTCCGGGGCGGGATCGACGCGAGCGAGTTCGAGGTCACGGTGACGCTCACGCGGCCGGACGCCGCCCCGCAGACGGGCGGCCGCACGATCGTCGACGCGTACCCGAACGACGCTCCGGAGTTCGCGAAGCGTGGACGGCCCGGCAGGTACGTCATCCTGGAACTGGACGAAGACGACGCGCTCGCGGCCGGCGCCTACAACCAGACGTTCACCCGCTTCTACGATCTCGCCGGCGCCTACCAGGTGCGGCAGGGCAACGACACCGTCACCAACGCCGGGGTGCGGAACGCCATTGTGGACGACTACGCGGCCGCGACCTTCGGTGAGACGCTGCCGTACCGCCTCTTCACGCCCGAGGTGCGCCGTGGTCGCAGGTATCCGCTCGTGGTCACGCTGCACGGGTTCGGGGAGAGCGGCACCGACAACTTCGCCCAGATCGCCGGCAACCAGATCTCCGTCGCGTTCGCGGATCCGGCGCGGCAGGAGCGGCACCCGGCCTTCGTACTCTCACCCCAGGCGCCCCAAGGCATCCCGGGAATCGGCGGGTGGTGGCGCTCCGACGTGCGGGCGGCCGTGCTGGAGTTGGTGCGGACGACGCTCGCGAAGAACCGCGCCATCGACCCGCACCGGGTCTACCTGACCGGGCTGTCCATGGGATCGTACGGTTCGTGGGCCCTGCTGCCCGAGCACAAAGCCCTGTTCGCGGGCGCCCTTCTCGTCTGTGGCGCGGGCAGCGAGACGGCGGCGGTCGATACCCTCGGCGACTTCCCGATCTGGGCCGTGCACTCCGCCGATGACGCCGTCGTGGCGTACGACGCACCGGGTTCGGACTACCGCATCTTCAAGGCCCTCGAAGCGGCCGGCCACCCGGTCACCTGGAGCGAGTGGGCGGGCACGGCACCGGAGCGCGCCCAGGAGGCGTACGCCGTCGACGCGTGCAGGCGGGCGGCCAAGTCGGGGAGCAAGCACATCTTCACGACGTTTCCGGCCGGTACGACGCCGCTGTTCAGCCACGGCTCCTGGATTCCCACGTACCCGAACGACGCCATCCTCGACTGGCTCTTCGCCCAGCGCACCCCCTAGCCCTGATCACGGGGTGCGCGGGCGATCTCTAGTCGGCGAAGGCGATGCGGATGCCGACTGTGCCGTTGCGGCCGCGGCGGATGCGGCTGCCGAGCATGCTGATGCGGCCGATGAGGCCGTACTTGCGCGCGATCGCCCGGCGGATGTGATCGTCGGCGGCGACCGAACCGGTCAGGGTGGCTCGTGCCGCGACGGCTTCTCCGTGCGGGTTGCCGCGGAAGTCGCACGGAGCGACGGTGACGCTGCCACTGCGGCGGATCCGCTTGACCTTGCCGGAGTCGGCGACCGTCCACACGGCGAGAGCGTCGCCGTCGCGGGCGAACCAGACGGGGGTGGCCACCGCGCGGCCGTCTTTGCGGAACGTGGTCAGCAGGACGTACTTCTCTTCGGCGAGACGATCGAGGACGTTCATGGGACTCCTAAGCGGGTCTGAGGGCGGCCATGGCTTCGTCGAGCAGCTCGCCGAACGGGCGGCTCTGGCTCGTGGCGATCCAGGTTTTCTTGGCGGCGATGAGGCAGGAGAGGGCCGCGCCGGCGATGGCGGCCGGGGTGGGGTCGGCGGGGGATGGGCGCCCCATCCGGTCGCGGAGCAGGTCGGCGAGCTGCTCCTGTGCCCGCGCCATCCGCTCCAGCTCGCCCGCGCTCAGCGCCGGGTTGGCGCAGATGACCTTCTCCATCGCGAGCGTGCGGGCCAGCTGCCGCTCGTCGTCGAAGAACTCGACGATGACGTCGAACGCGCGCCGGAGCGACTCCCACACCGGCTCCTCGCGGGGACGGGCGGTGATCGCCTCGGTGAGCCGGTCGGCGAGCAGCTCGTACTTGCCCAGTACAAGATCCTCTTTCGAGGTGAAGTAGCGGAAGAACGTCCGCTTCGACATCCCCGCGGCCGCCACCAGGTCTTCGATCGTGGTCTGGTCGTATCCCTTCGCCGCGAACAGGTCCTGCGCGAGCAGTGTCAGCTCGGCGCGCATCGCGCGCCTGGTCCGTTCGCGGACGGGTATCGGGTTGCCGTGCACCATGATGTCGACCATACCACTCGTAGGCACACTTGGCACTCGGTGGCACTTCGGGCGTATGGTGGCACCCATGAGCGATAAATGGACCGAGCTAGATGTCCCCCAGCAGCGCGGCCGCGTGGCGGTCGTCACCGGCGCCAACACCGGCCTCGGCTTCGAGACCGCACGGGTCCTCGCCGAGCACGGGGCGAGCGTGGTGCTCGCGGTGCGTGACGTCGAGAAGGGCAAGCAGGCCGCCGACCGCATCGTCGCCCAGGCGCCCGGTGCCGACCTGGCGATCCAGCGGCTCGACCTGACCTCGCTGGACTCCGTCCGGGCGGCGGCCGCCGAGCTGCGCTCCAGCTACCCGAAGATCGACCTGCTGATCAACAACGCGGGCATCATGACCCCGCCGAAGCGGACCACCCGTGACGGGTTCGAGCTTCAGTTCGGCGTCAACCACCTCGGCCACTTCGCCCTCGCCGGGCTGCTGCTCGACCTGATGCTGCCCGTGCCCGGCTCGCGGGTGGTCACGGTCAGCAGCATGGCGCACCGCGTGCGGGCCGGCATCCGCTTCGACGACCTGCAGTCCGAGCGGTCCTACGACCGGGTCGCGGCCTACGGGCAGTCCAAACTGGCCAACCTGCTGTTCACGTACGAGCTCCAGCGGCGCGTCGCCCCGCTGGGCGGCACCATCGCGGTCGCCGCTCACCCGGGCGTGGCCGCCACCGAGCTCGTCCGCAACCTGCCGGGTCCGGTACGCCTGGTCCTGCCCGCGGTCATGCCGCTGTTCACCCAGGGGCCGGCCATGGGCGCACTGCCCACGCTGCGGGCCGCCACCGACCCGGCGGTGCTCGGCGGCCAGTACTACGGGCCCGACGGCTGGCGCGAAAACCGGGGACACCCCCGCGTGGTCGCCTCCAGCAAGCAGTCCCACGACGAGGCCGTCCAGCGCCGCCTGTGGGCCGTGTCTGAGCAGCTCACCGGAGTGCGGTTCCCGCTTGAAGATTAACCGCCGTTGCGGGTCCAGGCGCGTGGCGCGGTCCAGTGGCGGAGCATGGCGACGATGCGGAACAGGAACACCATCACCGCCGCGCAGGTGGCCACGACAGGCATCGGCAGGTCGGTGTGGTGGGCGCCCGCCACGAGGGTCGCGCCGGCCGCTGCGGGTATCGAGTACAGGTCGGTGTCGACCTGTACCAGCGCGGGCGTCTCACGGGCGGTGATGTCCCGCAGGACCCCGCCCCCGACGGCGGTGGTGATGCCCAGCAGCACCGCCTGCAGCGAACCGAGACCGAAATCCAGCGCCTTGAGGGTGCCGGTGACGCAGAACAGCCCGAGCCCGGCGGCGTCGAAGACGAGCACCGTGAAGGCCAGCCGCCGCATGACGGGGTGGACGAAGAACGTCACCACCGCGGCGATCAGCGGGATGATCAGGTAGTTGGCGTTCGTGAACGCGGCCGGCGGTATGTCTCCGATGATCAGGTCGCGCAGGATGCCGCCACCGAGCGCGGTCAGCATGGCCAGTACCACGATCCCGACGACGTCGAAGTCCTTGTGGATGGCCATCAGGGCGCCGGACGTGGCGAACACGTACAGGCCGATCAGTTCGAGGACGTTGATGACCATGTCCGCTGACATGGTCATAGTGTCGCCCGCCGGTGGTGAGCGCGGCCGTCGCATCGCGGGATCCCGAACGACGAGCGGCGCGGAGGTCGGTAGATTCGATCCGTGCGGGTCAAATCCATTCCAGAGCGCATCAGGTGGGCCGTCGAGACGTTGGGGATCCGTCCCACTGACCGGATTCTGGAGATTGGCTGTGGCCGCGGCAGCGCCGTGTCGCTGATCTGCGAGCGGCTGGACGGTGGTCGCGTCACCGCCATCGACCGGTCCATCACAGCGGTCAAGCAGGCCGAGCAGCGCAACGAGGCCAACGTCACCGCCGGCAAGGTGGTCTTCCAAGCCGCCCCGCTGGACACGGCGAACCTCGAAGGCGAGCGGTTCGACAAGGTGTTCGCGGTCAACGTGAACCTCTTCTGGGTCCGCTCCTCGGCGCGTGAGCTCGACATCGTCAGGCGGCTGCTGAAGCCCGGCGGCGCCATGTACCTGTTCTACGAGCCGCCCGACGCCTCGCGCGCCGCCGCGATCGCCGACCGGATCGCGCCGTTCCTCACCGAGCACGGCTTCGACACGTCCGTATCGATGGCCACGTCCAGCCGTTCGATGGCCCTGGTGTGCATGAAGGCTTGCGTTCGAGTGCGCTCGAAGTTGTAGCGTCCGAAACGATGAAACTCGGACTGCACTACTGGAACTACACCACTCCGGCCGACGCGACGCAGATCGCGCCGGCTCTGGCCGAGACCGCGCGGATCGCGGAGCAGGCGGGCGTCTCGTCGTTCACCGTCATGGACCACTACTTCCAGATGGAAGGCATGGCGTCGGCCGACGAGCCGATGCTCGAGGGTTACACGACCCTGGGCTATCTGGCGGGCCGGACCGAGCGGATGACGCTCGGGCTGCTGGTCACCGGCGTGATGTATCGGTACCCGGGGCTTCTGGCCAAGATCGTGACGACGCTGGACGTGCTGTCCGGCGGCCGGGCCCGGCTGGGCATCGGGGCGTCCTGGTACGAGCGCGAGCAGCGCGGCCTGGGCGTGCCGGTCGTGCCCGTGGGGGAGCGGTTCGAGCGGCTGGAGGAGACGCTGCGCATCTGCCGGCAGATGTGGAGCGACGACAACGGCCCGTTCGAGGGCAAGCACTACCAGCTGGCCGAGACGCTGTGCGTGCCCGCGCCGCTGAGCCGGCCGCACCCGCCGATCATGATCGGTGGCGGCGGTGAGCGGAAGACCCTCCTGCTCGCGGCCCGGTACGCCGACGCGTGCAACGTGTTCGGCACCGCCCCCGCCGACGTGGCGCACAAGCTGAACGTCCTGCGTGGACACTGCGAGGCGGAAGGGCGCGACTACGACGCCATCGAGAAGACGGTGCTCGTCACGCGCCCGCCACTGCCCGATGTGGACGCTTTCGTCGCCGAGGTGGCCGAGTACGCCAGGCTCGGCGTGACCGAGGTGCAGACGATGCCCGACCGGCACCCGGTCGAGTTCGCGCAGCAACTCGCCGAACGAGTCGTGCCCAGGGTCGACACCATCTGAGCTACCGCGACGCGGCGCGCGGTCAACGGGGTGAGCGTGACTGGGTGCGGAGGGTGAGGCCGCGGGAGCAGCGGTCTTGCGCCCGGCGGACGTCGCGGTAGCTCAAATCCCACCACCCTGTCACCCGACGTGGGTGAGGAAGAAGTCCCGGATGTCCTGGGCGAGCAGGTCCGGCACCTCCATCGCGGCGAAGTGGCCGCCGCGCTCGAACTCCGACCAGTGCCTGATGTCGAACAGCCGCTCGGCCAGGGGGCGCACCGACTGAGTGATGTCGTGTGCGAACACCGCCACGCCGAGCGGGACCCGGCACGGCGCGACGCCGCCCCGAGGGGTCTCGCGGTGCAGCCGGGCGGAGGAGGCCGCGGTGGCGGTGAGCCAGTACAGCGAGATGTTGGTGAGCATCCGCTCGTCGCTGACCGGCGTGCGCGGGTCTGTCCACTGTGCGAAGCGCTCGGCGATCCAGGCGAGCTGGCCCACGGGCGAGTCGGTCAGCGCGTACCCGATGGTCTGCGGGGTGGTGGCCTGCAGAGCCTGGTACGGCGGGCGGTTCGCCATCAGGTGCCGGACCTTGTCCAGCCGGGCATCGTCCCTTTCGGACAGTTCGATGCCGGCGTCCGGGGCCGGCCGGGTCGGCAGGTAGTTGACGTGTACCCCGACGACCTGTTCGGGCGCCACCGCGCCGAGCGCGGTCGAGATGCCCGAGCCGAAGTCGCCGCCCTGCGCGCCGTAACGTTCGTATCCGAGGCGCCGCATCAGCTCGGCCCAGGCCCGCGCGACCCGGCCGACGTCCCAGCCGCGTTCGTGGGTCGGTCCGGAGAAGCCGTAACCGGGGATCGAGGGGATCACCAGGTGGAAGTCGCGCGAGAGCGGCTCGATCACGTCGAGGAACTCCAGGAACGATCCGGGCCAGCCGTGGGTGAGGATCAGCGCGAGCGCGGCCGGTTTCGGGGACCGGACGTGGACGAAGTGGATGTGCTGGCCGTCGATCTCGGTGGTGAAGTGCGGAAGCTCGTTGAGCTTGGCCTCGTGCTCGCGCCAGTCGTAACCGGTGCGCCAGTACTCGGCCAATTCCTTGAGCCGTGCCAGCGGAAAGCCGTAGTCGTGCCCGGCGCCGTCGAGCTCGTTGGGCCAGCGGGTGCGGGAGAGCCGGTCGGTCAGGTCGTCGAGGTCGGCCTGGGGGATGTCGATGCGGAACGGCTTGATCATCGCCTTGCCTCCGGAGAATCGTTCGTCACATAAACGTTTGTGCGACTAACGATAACAGAATCGTTGGTGCCCCTAACGATTCGTTAGACTCGTCACATGCAGAGCCCGTCCGAAGAGGCACCCGCCGGGGGGTGGGAGAGCCTGCCCAGCTGGCTGCTCACCCAGACCGCGATCCACGCGCACCGCCTGGTGGCAGACGGGTTCTCGTCCGTTGGCGCCCGCGGATACCACTACCGCCTGCTGGCGACGCTGGAGCATCTCGGGCCGGCCAGCCAGGCGGCGCTGGGCCGTCGCAGCGGCATCCACCTCAGCGACATGGTCGCCACGGTCAACGAGCTCACCGACCGCAAACTGGTCGAGCGCGTGCCGGACCCCTCCGACCGGCGGCGCAACATCATCTCGCTGACCGCCGCGGGCAAGCGGCAGCTGCGGCGGCTGGAGAAGCAGCTGGCCGATACGCAGGAGGCGCTGCTGGCTCCGCTGTCACCCGAGGAGCGTCACCTGCTGACTGAGCTGCTGTCCAAGGTGCTTGACCACCACAACCGGTAGGCCCTTCGCCTCCCAGGAAACGTTCAGGCGGGGCTCATATGATCGGCCGCGAGGGGAGTACCTCACGAAGGACCGCTCCGGTCAGTACGGGCTTGCCACGGGCCCCCGGGCGGTCGCCCGCCGGCGGGTGAGGGAGACCTCGAACGGTTTGACGCGTTCGAGGAGGCCCCAATGCTGGAGTCGATCGGTTCGCCGCTGCTGTGGGCGGTCACCGTCGTCGTGTTGCTCGTCCTGCTGGCGATCGATTTCGCGATCACGCGGCGCCCGCACGACGTGCCGATGCGGGAAGCGGTCGGCTGGACGGTGTTCTACCTGGCCCTACCGGCGGCGTTCGGCCTGTTCGTCTGGGCCTCGTACGGCGGGACGGCGTCGGTGGAGTTCTTCACCGGGTACGTGGTGGAGAAGTCGCTGTCGGTGGACAACCTGTTCGTGTTCATGCTGTTGCTGACCGCGTTCGCGGTGCCGTCGGCGCTGGCGCAGCGGGTGCTGCTGTACGGCATCGTCGGCGCGCTGGTGTTGCGGGCGATCTTCATCGCCGCCGGAGCCGCCGTGATCAGCACGGGAACGTGGGCGTTCCTGCTCTTCGGTGCCGTGCTGCTGGCCACCGCGTTCAAGGTGATCCGAGACGCCGCCCGCGGCACCGAGCATCAGACGGACATCGACGGCATGCGGTCGGTCCGCCTTCTGCGGCGGTTGATGCCGGTCACCCGGGAGTACCACGGCGCCAAGCTGGTCACCCGGATCGACGGCCGGCGGGCGCTGACCCCGATGGCCCTGGTCGTGGTCGCGGTCTTCATGACCGACGTGGTCTTCGCCGTGGACTCGGTGCCCGCGGTGTACGGGGTGACCGACGACCCCTACCTGGTGTTCGCCACGAACGCGTTCGCGCTGCTGGGGCTGCGGGCGCTGTACTTCGTGCTGCGCAACGCGCTGGCCGCCCTGCGGCACCTCAACCACGGCCTCGGGATCATCCTGGCGTTCATCGGCGTCAAACTGATCCTGCACTGGGCGCACGGCGTCTGGACCTGGGTGCCGGAGGTGCCGACCCTGCTCTCCCTCGGCGTCATCATCGCCACCCTCGCCACCGTCGTCACGACCAGCACGCTGGCCAATCGCCGCGACGCCAGGGCAGCCGCCTCGGCGTTGACGCAGAGTGGTGGGGGGTCTTGAATTCCCCTATGACCGAGCCCCGCACGCACGAGGTGCAGATCGTCGCCGCCTCGCCGGATGAGATCAAGGAGCTGCTGGGTGTCCGCGGCGACCTGCCTGCCGGAGGCGAGGTGCCGGTCGCGGACGGCGTCACGCTCAGTGGCCTGCGGCTGACCCGGTCCAGCGGGTTCGAGGGTACCCAATATGTCCTGGAGGCCCTGGTGAGCGTCGCGACCAGCGTGAGCAGCGCGGTGCTGGCGGCCTGGCTGACCGACAAGATCCGTGGCCGGCGTGGCGTCGCGGCCAGCGTCGACGGCCAAGAGGTCCGGCCGGCCGACGCCGACGGCGTCTGAACCCGGACCGGCGTCGCGCCCGTGTACGTTCACAACCCGCTCAACGCGCACACCCCGGTGTACGCCCGGTTCGTCGCCGCCCGTGACGGTGCGGAGCCGCCGCCGCGCGACGCGGAGCTCGCCGCCCGCGCGCTGGCGCGGTACCGCACGCACGCGCTGCGGCTGTACCGCGCGCGCGGGCTGGAGCCGCCGGACGCGGCGCCCGCCGAAGACGACCGGGAGCTCGTATCGGCCTTCCGCCGGTTCCTGCCCGGCCTGGTCGAGGGGAGCCCGCTGGCCGGCGCGGTCGCCGGGATCCCGGTGATCTTCCCGAGGACGGCGGTGCCCGACGCCCGCGCAGACTCGGTCGACGACCAGCCGGTCGTCTACGTCAGCGCGGGCACCCTCGATGTGATCGAGCTGTTCGCGCGCACGGTGAGCAGGTGCGCGCGGCTCAACGAGCTGGCCCTGCCGGCGCTGCGCGAGCTGGAGCCCGACCCGCCCGCCGCGGTGCCGCTGGCCTGGCTGACCGTCGGCGGCGACCAGTGGGTGGGGCTGCGCGTGCGGGACCTGCTGGCCGAGGCGCCGGCGGGCCCGGAGCTGCGCGAGCGGCTGTGCGGCGCCACGGCCGGCGTCGCACCGGTATCGAACGCGGGGCTGGCCCGGCACCGGCTGTCGTACTGCCTGATGCAGCTGGTCATGCGCGCTGTCCGGCGGGCACGCGAGGGCGTACCGGGCGCCGTCGACCTGCCGGACGAGCAGCCCGACGGCCAGTCACCGATCGAACCCGCGTACCTCGCGCAGCTCACCCTCGGGTTCGTCGTGCTGCACGAGATCGGCCACCACGTGCTGGGCCACAACGAGATCGGCTTTCGCGGCTCGCCGCAGGAGGTGGCGCTGGCGGAGGCGATGCTGGCCGCGTTCGAGCCGGGCGAGGGCGAGCAGGCGGTCGACCTGCTCGGTCGGGGCTCGTCGTTCGAGCTGGCGGCCGACGCGTTCGCGGTACAGGTGGTGGACGGCGAGGCTCAGGAGCCGGTACTGGAGGCGGGGTCGCTGTGGTGCGCCGCCTCCGAGCGGTCGGCGGTGGTCACCGGCGACCGGGTACAGGACATGGTCGAGATGTCGCGACAGCCCGACGCCCACCCGTCGTACTCGGCTCGCGTCTACTTTCTCAACGGCCGGTTCAGCACCGGCCGCCGCCAGGGCGCGATCGCCCAGCAGGTCGCCACCAGCGCGGAGAGCGCCGCGGGCGAGATCGACAGCACCGGCGTCGAGCCGGCCGCGGGCGAGCCCGACCTGTACCGGGAGATCTGGGACATCGCCGGGCAGGCAGCGCGGGAAGGCCCGTACGACTGGATGGTGTGGCCGCCGGAGCCGGACGAGGACGTGCTGGACGAGTCGGACATCCAGGTGCAGGGCCTGCTGGCGTGGGAGGCGGGCCGGCTCGCCGACGCCGAGGCGCTGTTCCGGGCGGCGACCCAGGACACCCGGCCGGAGGTGGCGCGGCGGGCCCGGGTACTGCTCGGCCGGGTGCTGGAGGACCAGGGCGAAACCGGTGCGGCCGAGGCGGCGTACCGCGAAGCCGACGAGATGGGCGACGGCGACGCTGCCAACGACGTGGGGCTGCTGCTGGCCGAGCGCGGTGACCTGGCGGGAGCCGAGGCAGCGTACCGGCGGGCCGACGAGCGCGGTTGCGCGCCGGCCGGGTACAACCTGGGCCTGCTGCTCGACGTGGGCGGCGACCGGGCGGCCGCGATCGAGGCCCTGGAACGGGCGGACGCCCGCGACCACCCGCAGGCGGCGATGATCCTCGGCCACTGGGCGCTGGACGCCGGCGACCTCGACCGCGCCGAGGCGTGCTGGTACCGGGCCGACGAGCGGGGCGCCACCGGCGCGGCCACGAACCTGGGGTACCTGCTGCAGCAGCGCGGCTACCTCGACGACGCCGAGCAGGTGCTGCGCCGGGCGGGGGAGCGCGACGAGCTCGACGGCCTGCACAACCTGGGCTGGCTCCGGCAGCAGCGCGGCGACCTCGACGGTGCGGCGCAGGCGTACAGCGAGGCGGTGACCCGCGGCCGGGAGGCTTCCGCCGGCAACCTGCGCGCCGCGCTGCACGCCATCGTGGAGCGCGACGAGGGCGACGTGCCGTTCGTGCAGGCGGCCGCCGAGGGTGACGCCGGAGCCGCGGTCGAGCTGGGCCGGCGCATCGCGGCGCGCGGGCGTACCGCCGACGCGGTGCGGGTGTGGCAGCACGCGGACCAGTTGGGCCACCCCGACGCCATCAACGAGCTCGGGCTGGCGTACGCCGCGCGGGGCGACGTGGCCGGGGCGGAGGCGGCGTTCCGCGAAGGCGCCGAACGCGGGCATCGGGGTGCCGTCTACAACCTGGGCGTCATGCTGTACGAGCGCGGCGACGTGGACGGGGCCGAGGCGCAGTGGCGGCGGGCCGACGCGCTCGGTGACGGTGCGGCGGCGTACAACCTGGGTTCGCTGCTG
Source organism: Phytohabitans aurantiacus (assembly GCF_027923225.1). Classification (GTDB taxonomy): domain Bacteria; phylum Actinomycetota; class Actinomycetes; order Mycobacteriales; family Micromonosporaceae; genus Phytohabitans; species Phytohabitans aurantiacus. The sequence goes on along the minus strand of NZ_BSDI01000007.1, from coordinate 396,629 downwards.
GAGCGGGCAGGCCGGGAAACCGAGGCGTGGCAGGCGTACCAGCGGGCCGACGAGCGCGGCGACGACCTCGGCGCGGTCCACCTGGGGGTACTGCTGGCGAAGGCGGGCGACACCGAGGCGGCGGCCGCCGCGTTCGGTCGCGCCGAACAGCGTGGCAGCTCGGAAGGGCCGGCGCACCTCGGCGACCTGCTGTACCGGTCCGGCGACCACGACGGCGCCGAAGCGGCCTGGCGGCGGGCCGACGCGATGGGTGACCGCGACGCCGCGTACAACCTGGGCCGGCTGCTGCGCCGGACCGGCAACCTCGACGGCGCCGAGACCGCGCTGCGCCGGGCCGCCGCTCGCGGGCACCCGTCGGCGTCGCAGCAACTGGCCTGGGTGCTCTCGGCCCGCGGCCACCAGCGCGCCGCGGCAGCGGCCTTCCTCAACCGCCCGTGATCAGGGCGTCCCTCAAGTCGCCCTAACGACTTCAGGGACGCCCTGATCACGGGCGGGGGTTTGCTAGAGTTTCCGCGTGACCCTGCGTTCGACCTGCTGGTGGCCCGCCTTCTAGGCGGCCCCCCTGTTCGAACCTTCAATCGGCCGCCTCGACGAGGCGGCCGTTGCCATGTCGGGCACCGTCGCCTTCGCCGAGCGCCTTACCGCGAGGACTGCGATGACACACACCTGGGCGGCGCTCCTGTCCAGCCTGCTCGACCGCCGCGACCTCACCAGCGCCGAGACGGCGTGGGCGATGAGCCAGATCGTCTCGGGCGAGGCGAGCCCGGTGCGGGTGGCGGGCTTCGCGACCGCGTTGCGGGCCAAGGGCGAAACCGCGGCCGAGGTGGAGGGCCTGGTCGCCGCGCTGCGCGCCAGCGCCGCACGGGTCGCCATTCCGGGTACGACGGCAGACATCGCCGGCACCGGTGGCGACCGGACCGGGGCGGCCAACATCTCGACGGTGGCGGCCATCGTGGCGGCCTCGACCGGGGTGACCGTGGTCAAGCACGGTGGTCGGGCGGCGTCGTCGACGACCGGGGGAGCGGCCGACCTTGTCGAGTACCTGGGTGTGCCGCTGGAGTTGACGCCGGCGCAGGCGGCACGGGTGGCCGCCGAGGCGGGCATCACGTTCCTGTTCGCGCCGATGTTCAACTCCGGGCTGCGGCACGCCGCCACCGTACGCCGGCAGTTGGGCGTGCCGACGGTCTTCAACATCCTGGGGCCGCTGATCAATCCGGCCGCACCCGCGCATCAGGTGATCGGGGTGGCGGATGCGCGGATGGCGCCGGTCATCGCGGAGATGGTGGCCGCGGGCGGGCGAAGCGCTCTGGTGGTGCGCGGTGACGACGGGCTCGACAAGCTCACCACCGTCACGACGTCTCGCGTGTGGACAGTACACGATGGAGTGATGACGCGGACCGTGCTGGATCCGCGCGAGCTGGGACTGTCGCGGCCCGATCCTGCCGCGTTGCGCGGCGGTGACGCCGCGGCCAACGCGCGGATCGCGCACGCGGTGCTCGACGGGCGCCCGGGACCGATCCGGGATGTGGTACTGCTCAACGCGGCGGCCGTGCTGGTAGCGGCATCGCCACACCGACCGTCCCTTGTGGATGCTCTCGCGACGGCCATGGTCCGGTGCGCGGAGGCGGTCGACTCCGGCGCGGCCCGGGCCACCCTCGCCAGATGGGTGGCCGCGGGCCGGAGCGCCTATGCCGGCGCGTAGTCCAGCAGGACGAGGCGCTCGTCGAGCACGTCGGCTGACACTCTCCGATGTGGACTCAGGCGAGCTTCTTCAGGTACTCGGCGAGCGCGTCGTACGACGCCTTGGCGCCCTCGGCCATGCCGGAAGCCGCCATGCCGTCGCGGTCTTCCTTGCTGTCGAAGCGGGTGAGGCTGGTGACGGTCGTCTTGCCGCCCTCCTCCGTCAGCTCCAGCGTCTCCACGCACACGTGACCGGGCATGCCCTCGAACTCGAACGTCCACACGATCCGCTCCGGCGCCTTGATGTCCCGGTACTCGCCGCGGAACGCGTACTGCTCGCCGTCCGGCGTGTGCTCGACGAAGCGCCACTTGCCGCCGGGGCGGAAGTCCATCTCGCAGTCGAGCGGGTTGCCCCGGCCCCACCAGTGCTTGATGTGCTCGGGCTTCGAGTGCGCCTCGAAGACAAGCTCGCGCGGCGCGTCGAACACCCGCACCATCTGGATTTCCAGGTCGGTCGGCAGCGTCACGGTCAGGTTGTCGCTCATCTCAGGTCTCCTTCTGGATCTGTTGCAGGTATTCACCGAGCGTGTCGTAGCGCTGCTCCCAGAACCGCTCGTAGAAAGCGATCCAGTCAGCCACCTCGCGCAGCGGCCTCGCGTCGAGGCGGCAGGGTCGCCACTGCGCCTCCTTGCCGCGCGTGATCAGCCCGGCGCGCTCCAGCACCTTCAGGTGCTTGGAGATGGCCTGGAGGCTGATCGGGAACGGCTCGGCGAGCTGGTTGACGGTCGCCTCGCCCTCCGCCAGACGGGCCAGGATCGCCCGCCGGGTCGGGTCGGCGAGAGCGCCGAACACCTCGCTCAGCCGGTCCACGCCTTCCGCCTTTCTCAACCACTCGGTTAATCAACTTATAGGTTGAATACTGCCTCGCGCTGACGGGCCTGTCAACACCACGGCCGATTTCCGCCAGCAACCGCATCGACCCGGCTGCCAGAGTCGAGCGATGCATCGCGCCGTCGAACCCCGAGTGCTCTACTTCGGTACCCCGGTCGTCCTCATCAGTACCTGCGACGAGGACGGCTCGCCGAACCTGGCACCCATGTCGTCGGCGTTCTGGGTGGGCCGGTCCGCCATGCTCGGCCTCGACGAGACCTCGCAGACCACCCACAACCTGGCCCGGACGGGCCAGTGCGTGCTCAATCTCGCCCACCCGGCGCTGGTGCCGGCCGTCGACCGGCTCGCGCTGCTGACCGGCAGCCGGGCCGTGCCGGAACACAAGCTCGCCAAGGGGTACCGGCACGAGGCGGACAAGTTCGGGGTGGCCGGGCTCACCCCGATCCCCTCCGACGTCGTACGCCCGCCCCGGGTCGCGCAGTGCCTGATCCACCTGGAGGCGACGGTCAGCCGCATCCATCCCTTCGGCGAGCCGGAGTCCGGAGTCGTGGCGGTCGACGTGGACGTGGTCCGGGTGCATGTGGAGCAGGACCTGCTCGTACCCGGCTCGACCCGCTACATCGACCCGGACAAGTGGGATCCGCTGATCATGAAGTTCCTCGAGTTCTACGGCGAGGGCCGCAACGTGCACCCGTCGCGGCTGGCGCGGGGATGGGGCGCCCCGCCGCGGGCGGCGTCAGCTGTATCGGGCGGTCAAGCGGCGCAGCCCGCCGCGGATGCGCGCCTCGCCGAGCTCCGGTAGCAGTGCGGCCACGTGCTCGGCCGCCAGGGCGGCGAGCAGGGCGTGCGCGGCGTGATCCGGATCGGGTACACCGTCGAGCAGGATCGCGGCGTGCCGGTGCCAGAAGCGGTAGGCCCCGATCCGGTACCGGGCGCCGGGTGAGGCGGTCTCCGACATCCGCACCAGGTCCAGGTGCTCCAGCAGGTAGTCCAGGTAGGCGTCGACGAAGGCGGCGAGCCGTTCGGCCGCCGGCGCCCCGGGGCCTAGTGGCGGTGGTCCGTGCAGGATCGCCTCCTGCAGCGTCTGCTCGCGGGTGTCGAGCAGCGCGACCGCGAGGCCCGACTTGTCGCCGAAGCGGCGAAACAGGGTGCCCTTGCCCACGCCGGCGGCGGTCGCGATCTGGTCCATGGAGACGGCGGCCACCCCGTGCTCAGCGAAGAGTCGCGCGGCCGCGTCGAGCACCGCCGTGCGGTTGCGCGCGGCGTCGGCGCGTTCCTTGGGTGGTGGCGTACGCAACAGTTCGAGGGGTGTTGCAAAACCGGACCGTGGTCCGCTACTGTCTCCAGACATAACCGGACTATAGTCCGAATGCTTGGGAGGAAGCGAATGACCACACTGATCACCCGTGACGAGTTGAAAGCGGCGATCGACGCCGGGACCGTCACCGTCGTCGACGCGCTGGGCGGCGAGTACCACGCCAAGCAGCACCTGCCCGGCGCCCTCGCGCTGGCACCGGGGGAGGTGGACGCGCGGGCCGCGGCCCTGCTGCCGGACCGCGACGCCGCCATCGTCACGTACTGCTCCAACCCGTCGTGCCCCAACAGCGGGCAGGTCGCCGACCGGCTCACCACCCTCGGCTACCGCAACGTGCGCAAGTACCGGGAGGGCATCGAGGACTGGACGGGCGCCGGCCTGCCGACCGAGTCCCTCTGAATTGCGCTGAGGCCGGCTTGCGTTGGTGCGGGGCCTGGGGTTGGATCATGATCATGAGTTCCGGCGTGTCGCGCGGCGACGAGCAGGCGGTACTGGATCGGATCCGGCAGGGGCTGATCTACACCGAGTCAGAGGCGTCGTTCCAGGCCCCGCAACGGCGTACCGATCTCATCTTCGAGTACAACCACACGCCGCCCAGCGACACCGCCCGGCGCGAGTCGCTGCTCACGGCGATCTTCGGATCGGTGGGGGAGCGAGCGGTCGTGCTCCCGCCCTTCCACGCCGGCTTTGGAAGCAACGTCCACATCGGCGATGACTTCTTCGGCAACGTCAACCTCACGTTCGTCGACGACGTCGACATCCGCATCGGCGACGGCGTCATGATCGCGCCCAGTGTGACGCTCACGACGACAGGACATCCGGTGCATCCCGCGCGCCGGGTCGACTACGCGCGCTTCTCGGAACCCATCGTGATCGAGGATCGGGTCTGGATCGGCAGCAACGCCGTCATCCTGCCGGGCGTCCGCATCGGGTACGGGTCTGTGATCGGCGCGGGCAGCGTGGTCAGCCGCGACGTCCCTCCCATGGTCGTCGCCGTCGGAACCCCGTGCCGCGTCCTCCGCGCGATCACCGAAGCCGACCTAACCACCCGCACCCCGCCCGCGTAACGGGGGTTTGGTTGTGTGGCGCGGAGGGTGAGGCCGCGGGAGCGACGGTCTGGGCCGCGGCGGGCGTCGCGGTAGCTCAGAGTCTTTTGTTTGTTGAGCGTCGGCTCCAGGTTGGGGTCCAGATGTCGGGGGCGGGGTCGGCGCGTCGGGAGGCGAGGTAGTCGCGGAGGTTGCCGAGGGCGGGGTGTGGGTTGTCGGCGCGCCAGATCAGCGACATCGGGTAGATCGGTGCCGGGTTTCGCACCGGTATGCGGTGCAGGTCGTAGCTGTCGGGCCACAGGTATCGCGAGTTTTCGCCGACGAACGTCGCCAGTCGCGGGGAGTCGGCGATCTCGGCCAGCAGGGCCTCGTATCCGAAGACCGGCCCGAGTACGTCGATGGTGAGCCCGAACGCGGCGGCGAGCTCGTCGTAGTAGTCGGCCCACTCGGTGCCGGGCGCCATGCCGGGCATCCAGATGCGGTGGTCGGCCAGTTGGGCGGGCGTGACCGTGCGCGCGTTGGCGAGCGGGTGACGGGGGCCCACGAGTAGCCGGTGCGGCTCGTCGATCACGCGGGCCGTCCGGATCGCCGGCGGCAGGAGGTGCGGGGGAGCGGTGACGGCGTGGAAGGTGGCGTCGATCGTGCCGGCCTCGATCGCGGCGATCGCGGCGTCGACGTCGGCGCTCAGCATCGTCACGACATCCAGTTCGATGTCGGGATGCGCGCGGTGGAAGTGTTGCAGCAGCACGGCCGGCACAATTCGTCTACTGTGGACATCGACGCGCAGTGCGCGCCGGCCGGGGCGTACGGACGCGTCGGCCCGCGCCGCCACCCGGAGAAGCTCGCGGGCGTGGGGCAGGAACGCCTGGCCGTCGATGGTGAGCTGGGCGCCCCGGGCGGTGCGGGTGAACAGGCGCACCGCCAGGTCCTTCTCCAGCGCCGCGACGCGTTTGGAGACGGCCTGTTGGGTGACCGACAGTGCGGCGGCGGCTTCCTGGAACTGGCCGGCGTCCGCGACGGCGACGAAGGTGCGCACGGCGTCGAGATCCACCCGCAGACCCTATCCACACAACGACTGGTTGTGGCTCGCGGCCATTCTGGTTGTTTGATTCGCCTTTCCTCGGCTTGCTTTGATCTCCGCGATCAACGGTGGGTTGTTCGGAGGGAGCGGCGTGGGGCGACGGTTCGGGTGGCTGTGGGCGGCGTACGCGGTCAGCGCCTATGGGTCTGGGCTCGGCTTCGGCGCGTTCCCGCTGATAGCCGTGCTGGTGTTGGACGCCAGCCCCGCCGAGGTGTCCGCGCTGGCGGCGGTGGGGCCGGCAGTGGGCGCGCTGATCGCGGTGCCGCTCGGGCCGTGGGTGGAGTTCCACCGTAAGCGGCCGGTGATGATCGCGATGGATCTGGTGCGGTTCGCGCTCCTGATGACGATCCCGGTCGCCTACGCCTTCGGTTGGCTCGGCTTCTGGCAGTTGCTGGTCGTGTCGGCGGTCGTCGCCGCGGCGAAGATTGCCTTCGGTGCGGCCAGCGGTGCCTACGTGAAGACCATCGTCCGGCCGGAGGACCTGCTGGTGGCCAGCGCGAGGTTCGAGTCGACGAACTGGAGTTCCATCGCGGTCGGACCGCCGCTGGGCGGGGCGGCGATCGGCGTGTTCGGGCCGGTCGTCACCGTGGTGGCAAACGCGTTCAGCTACCTGCTGTCGGCGCTCGGGGTCGCCGCCATCCGCGACCGCGAGCAGCGCCCGCGGCGTACGGGCGAGGGCCGGATCCGGGCGGGCGAGCTGCTCGACGGTTGGCGGCACATCTGGACCCATCCCGGTCTGCGGCCGCTGTTCCTCAACAACCTGCTCGTCAGCGGATTGATCATGGCGGCCGATCCGCTGGTGGCCGTGCTCATGCTGGGCGAGCTCGGTTTCCCGCCCTGGCAGTACGGCCTCGCGTTCGCGGCGCCCTGCCTCGGTGGACTCGTCGGCTCGCGGCTGGCCCGCCGGGTCGTGGCCCGGTACGGCCAGTACCGGGTCCTGCGAACCGTCGGCACGCTGCGCGCGGTGTGGCTGATCGGGCTCGCCTTCGTGCAGCCCGGAGTCGCCGGTCTCGCGACGGTGATGGCCATCGAGCTCGCCATCATCGTCAGCATGAGCCTGTACAACCCGGTGTCGGCCGCCTATCGGCTGGCGAACACGCCCCGGGACCTCATCGCGCGCACGCTGTCTGCCTGGTCAATCAGCAGCAGCGTCACCATCGCCGTCCTGAGTGCCCTCGGTGGCCTGCTCGCCACGGTTACGAGCCCGCGCACGGGCATCGCGGTGGCGGGACTGCTCATCCTCGCCAGCCCGCTGCTGCTACCGCGTGTCGAGAGCTCGGCGCCGGGTGAGGTACGGCAGGGCGAACAGGTACAGGCCGGTGCAGATGAGTAGGAAGAGTGGGAGTAGCGGTGAGAGGTACACCCACTCGGCGGGCTCGTCCTGCGTCAGGACGACGACGGTGACGAGGACGACGGAGGCGGTGAAGGCGATGGCCACCCAGCGGTGGAACTGCCGGATCCATTTGCTCCAGGTCATGGAGATGACGCTAGGCGTGGCGCGGCGACGCGCGCTTCTTCAATCCTGCCCAGTCTGCGCCTCGGGTGGCGTCTCGGGCTCATCGGATGCCGCCGGGGAGACCGGCGGTGGCATCCACGGCGCTGAGCTGGCGGGCACGAGGATGTAGCCGGGCGGGACCGGGTAGGCGAACGGGTAGGCCGGCGGGGCGTGGGGTGGCGCTGGCGGGCGGTAGTACCGGTTCGACGGCGGCACCAGCAGGAGCACGGCGACGGCGATCGACGCCGCGAACGCGGTCATGATGAGCAACACTCCGACGTCGGTCAACACCGAGGACAAGCCGGTGGCCTGAAGCTCGTAGAGCTTTTCGTAGAAAGGCGATTCCTCGGACCAGAAGTCTTCCTCCGTCGCCCCCGGATCGTCCCAGGCCAGCAACGGGATGGCCACCAGTGCTCCCAGACCGCCGCACGCGACGCAGAACACCGCCGGCAGCCCGGTGGCGACGCAGGTCAGGATGCGTGCCACGTTGCTTCCGGAGCGGACCGGAAAGGCGGTTCCCGCGTACAGGCCCAGTAGGGCGAGCACGGGCAGGCCGGTGATCACGACCCATTCCACATTGAACGCTCGTTCCATGGCGACCTCGTCCGGATCGGCGTCGGTCAGCCTGGCGGCCTCGTCGATGAGGCCGTCGTAGACGACTGCCTCCACCACGATGCCCACGGCGACCAGCAGGAGCACGGCGACCACGCCGAGCTGGAGCCCGAAGGCGGTCGTCACGGTGGACGGGCGGATCCGGGTGGCGGGCGCCGGATCCCGCGCGGGGATGATCACGCTCGGACCGTACCGATCACGCCGGTCGCCGTCGATCCCCGAGTGGGTCCGTCAGCGGCGGCAATCGGGGGAGGCTGGGCGCGGTAGGTGCGGCATCACTCCACTGTGGACGGCCTGCTGACTGAGGCATTGGTGATTCGCGTTTGGTGTATTAGAGTGACCTCGGGAGCGCTCCCATGCGCGGTCCCATCACAACGGAATACACGGGGGAGGACGTCGATGCGCGTCGGTAGAGGCGTGGCCGCGGCGATGCTGTCGCTTGCGCTCACGTTGGGCGGCGGCACAGCCGCGTGGGCAGATCCAGTCAAACCAGGTGGCGCACCGGCCAAAACGGCACTGCCGGACGGCTGGCAGCTACGAAGCAGCGGATCAGGGTTCGAGCTGGTCTGGCGCACGGAGAATCCGGTGCCGATCGGCAACGCGATGGTCGAGTTCCACGCCGGTGGCCGGCTGCTCGGATGGCCGGTGGCCGAGCCCGATCAGCGGACGTTCCGGCTCGTCATCAACGATGTGGCGGCACGCGATCTGACCGACCCGCAGGTCCGCGCGGCGGGACGGCGCCTCGACGCCACCGAGGTCGACAGCCGCCGCGGCACCGCCGCGCAGCCGGCTCTCGCGGCGGACCTGCCGCCAAACGCCGTCGATCCGGGGACAGCCGGTCCCTACACCACTATCTCCGGCGAATACACGCTGCCCGACGTCAGCCTTCCGGGCCTCGCCGCGCCGGTGGAGATGCGCGGGTTCGTCGTGGCGCCGCAGGGCACCTCGGGCCAGCGCCCGCTGGTGCTGTTCCTGCACGGGCGGCACGCCACCTGCTACCAGGGCACCGCGCAGCCGACGCTGGCCTGGCCCTGCCCGGCCGGCTGGACACCGGTGCCCAGCCACCTCGGATACCAGCGGGCACAGCAGCTGCTGGCGTCGCAGGGGTACCTCACCGTGTCGATCGCGGCGAACGGCGTCAACGCGCAGGACGGCGTCCTGATGCCGCCGGCCGATGGCGGCGCTCAGGCGCGGTCGTCGCTGGTGCGGATCCACCTGGGCCGCTGGGCGGACTGGGCCGGCACGGGCCGCCCGACCGCACCCGACGTGGTGCGCAACTCCCCGGTGCCCGACATGACGCGGGTGATGCTGGTAGGTCACTCGCGCGGCGGCGAGGGTGTCAGCAAGGCGGCGGTCGACAGCCTCACACGACCGCCGGCCGCCGTCGACGGATACACCGGCACCGTGCGCTGGCAGATCCGCGGCCTGACGCTGATCGCTCCCACGCTGCTCGCGCAGAACCCGCAGCCGGACGTGCCGTCGCTGACGATCCTGTCCGACTGCGACGGTGACGTCTGGGACCTGCAGGGCCAGCAGTACATCGACGCGACCCGCGGGGTCGGTCGTGGGTTCGCCCTGCACGGCTCGGTCTTCGTGATCGGCGCCAACCACAACTTCTACAACACCGAATGGACACCGGGGCTGTCCGTGTCGCCGTCGTTCGACGACGCGAACTTCCACGACCCGGTCTGCGGGCAGGGTCGGCCCACTCGGATCACCCCCGAGCAGCAGCAGAAGGTCGGTGCCACCTACACCGCCGCCGCGGCGGCGACGTTCGTGGCCGGCAACGACCAGGTCCGCCCGTTGCTGGACGGTTCCGGGGTACGGGCACCGTCGGTCGACCCGGTGGTCGTGCTGAGCCACGGGGTGGGCGCCAACCGCACGCCGTTCATCGTGCCGGGCGCGTCCACTGTGGTCAGTGGCACCGACGGCCTGCTGTGTGACGTGGTCACGGCCACGCAGACGCCGACCTCGTGCGACGGCGGTGGCCCGCACTTCGACCAGTTCGATCCGGTCAAGCCCGAGGCGGGGCGGCAGGCGGTGCGGGTGACCTGGACCGCGCCGGGCACCCCGGTCGTGATCCGGCCGGCGGCGCCGGTCTCGTTCTCGAACGCGCAGTCGCTGGCGCTGCGGGTGGTCCTCCACGGTGGCGCGCCGAGCACCACGTTCGACGTCGCCATCGCCGACTCCGCCGGCCGGCGGGCCGTCCTCGGCTCGCAGACGCTCGAACCGTTCGTCCGGCAGACCTGGGCACGGGAACTGCGGATGCCGCTGACGAACGCCGTCTCGGCCGGGCTCAACATGAGTCAGATCGCGCGGCTGGAGATCGTGCCGCGTACTGGCGGCGAATGGTCCCGCATCTGGGTGTTCGACGCCTGGAACTGGCGTGCCGGCCTGCCCGCGCCGCAGACGGCCAGCCTGCCGCGGGTCGACCTGGGCGAGCGGACCGTCCAGGAGGGCAACTCGGGCACCGTCACCTACCAGGTGCCGGCCCAGGTCTCCGGCAGCGGCAACGGCCAGGTACGGGTCTTCGTCGTGGACCCGGTGACCGGCCTCGCCACCGCCACCCTCGTCACCATCACGCCGGGCGCCACCACGATCAACATCCCGATCCAGGTGACCGGCAACACCACTGCCGGTGACGGTCGCACGTACATCGTGGCCGTCAAAGCCGTCAGCGGTGTGTCGGCCGGCGACGCCTACGGGGCGCTGACCGTCCAGGACGACGACGTGTAAACACTCTCTTCGTGGGCGGTGACTTCACCGGTCACCGCCCACGAAGGTTTCCGTTACGCGCCGCTGAGCCAGTCGGCGTAGGTCGGTCCGGCGAGGGTGGCGTGCGAGCTGGGCAGCAGGCCGCCGTTCTCGAACAGGTCGCGGTCGGGGTTGGCCGGGTCGCTCACCTCCTCGATCCGGGCCGGGCCGCCACGCCGGGCAGCCAGCAGCCGGGCGGCGTCGGCGAGGTTCTCCTCCCGCGGCCCAGCGATCTCGGGGTACGGCCGTCCGGTCACGTCCGCGTCCGGATCGGTGGCCACGTCGACGAGCGTTTCGGCGACGGTTCGGGCGGCGACCAGCTGGGTGCGCATTTTGGGGACGTACGCGACGTCGCCCTGGGTGCCCCAACCGACCAGCTGCTCGACGAATTCGTGGAACTGCGCCGCCCGTACGACCTGGGTGGGGATCGGGCCGGCCAGTGCTTCCCTCTCGTGGGCAAGTTTGGCCGCGTTGTAGCCGCTCGTCGAGGCGTCGATGCCGATGATCGACACCACCACCATCCGGCGGACGCCGGTCTTGTGCCCCGCCTCGTGCAGGTTGCGGGCGGCGGCCGTGAAGAACTCGGTGGCCGGCCCCTGCTCCGGCGACGGCGTACTGGACACGTCGATGATCACCTCGACGCCGTCGAGCGCCTCGACCAGACCGGCCCCGGTGACGACGTCGACGCCCGTGGAGCGTGAGATCGGTACGACGCGGTGGCCGCGTTCGGCCAGTACCTCGGTGACATGTCGACCGACCCGTCCGGTGGCCCCGGCGACCGCGATCGTGGTGGCTTTCCGCATGATGGTTACCGTCCTTCGATGATGAGCTGTCAGTGGGATGACCCGGCGCGGCACGGAAACGTGACCGGTCGGGCAAGAAAATCTGCGATCGGTTCTCAGCCGGCGGTGTGCGGGCTCCACCGGTCCAACGCGGCGTAGGCGGGCTGCCACTGGGCGGCGTAGGCGGCGCGGGCCGGTTCGGGCAGCGGGGCCAGGATCGTCTTCACGGTCCGCTCGCTGGCGCCCTCCAGCAGCCAGGGCAGCAGGCGGGACGCGTCGGGCCCGATCCGCTGGCCATGGACCTGGCCGAAGTGTGCCCACTGCTGCGGGGTCGCGAAGGCCTGGATCAGCGGTAGCGCCTGGTCCTCCTCGTGCTTGAGGTGTCCGTTCAGGCCGACGACGAGGGAGTCGGCGAGGTCGCCGAGACGGTCCAGTCCGGCGCCAGGATCGGACAGAGCCGCCTGAATCGCCTCGATGACCTCGTCGATGACGGCGTGTTCTGCCTCCATCGCCTCCAGCAAGGCCAGCTCGTCGGGCCGCCGCGCCAGCGTTTCGCGCAGCGCGGGCCACAACGCGTCGTCCTCGGCGGTGTGGTGGACGTGCAGCGACCTGGTGAACAGTTGCCAGCCGGCGGCGGTGCGCAGGATGGTCCGCGGGTCGCTGTCGACCCGGACGGTGATTCGGGCGATGTGCTCAAGTTCCCGTCGCAGCGCGTCGTGCATCGCATACATCGCGGTCACGTCAAGGGTGTCGCTCATGGTCTCGCCTTCGGTTGCGGTGTGATCTCCTCAACCCTGTATCGGCGCTTCACCTGCATCAACGCGCGATTCCGTATGATCGACATAACGTGCGCCTTATGACAGCGAACAGGAAGCCATGGAGCTACGCGACATCGAGATCTTCCTGACCCTGGCCGAGGAGCTGCACTTCGGGCGTACGGCTGCGCGGCTGCACGTGTCGCAGGCGCGGGTCAGCCAGGCGATCGCCCAGCAGGAACGCCGCTTGGGCGCTGCCCTGTTCGAACGCTCCAACCGCCGTCAGATCAGCTTGACCGCGGTCGGCCGGCAACTCCGCGACGACCTGCGCCCGGTCTACGCCGGACTGCACGACAGCCTGGAACGCGCCCGGCTGGCCGCCCGTGGCATCACCGCCGTGCTGCGCGTGGGGATGGTTTCGGTCAACGTCCAGGACCTGCGTCCGTACTGGGACGCCTTCCGCACCCGCCACCCTGAGTGCAAGTTGAGTGTCCAGTACGCGCCCTTCGTCGACCCGTTCGTCGGGCTCCGGCGCGGAGACATCGACCTTCTGGTCACCTGGCTCCCGGTCGATGAACCCGATCTCACCGTAGGCCCGGTCCTGTTCGCCGAGGACCGGGTGCTTGCCGTGTCCGCCGAGCATCGACTCACCCGGCACGCCTCGGTATCCCTGGAGATGGTCAGCGACTTCCAGCACTCCGACACCGCGGGACCCGACTACTGGAAGAACGGCTTCGTGCCATCCCACACCCGCGCGGGCCGGATGATCGAACGCGGCCCCATCGTGCGGAACACAGAGGAGATTTTCACGCTGGTCAGCCTCGGCGAGATCGTCAATCTGTTTCCCAGCCACATGACCCGATACTGGACCCGGCCCGATATCGCCTACCTGCCGGTCAACGACATGGCCGCCCTGCCGTACGCGGCGGTGTGGCGCACCGAGACCGAGAACGACCTCATCCGCGCCTTCGTGCGGACCGTCCGCGACCTCGGTGCCCACACCGCCTGACAGCTGCGGCCTGCAACCGTGCGGCGGCGTGCTATGCGCCGCCGTTGACGGTGATGGCCTGGCCGGTGATGCCGGTGTTGGCCGCCGAGCCCAGGTAGACGACCGCGCCCGCCACCTCGTCGGCGTCCAGGAGCCGACCGACCGCCGCCAGCGCGCTGTAGTGCGCGCCGGCCGCCTCGACGATGTGCGCGTTGGTGTCGGTGCGGGTCAGGCCGGGAAGCACCACATTGGACAGGATGTCGCCGTCCGCGCCGAGCGACCGCGCGGCCGAGCGGCTGAACCCGTGCAGTGCCGCCTTCGCCGCGGCGTAGTACTCCCCGCCGGCCATGCCGTCGGCGGCGATCGTCGACGAGATGTGGACCAGCCGGCCGAAGCGGTGCGCCCGCATGACCGGTGCGACCGCCCGGGACAGCCGCACCGCGCCTTCGACGTTGGCTCGCAGCGTGGCTACCCAGCCGTCGTCCGGTACCCGCTCGAACGGCCCCTCGGGCACGGCGGTGCTGCCCCAGACGACCGCGTTGTTGACCAGTACGTCCACCCGACCGGTCCACTCCAGCGCGGCCGACACCAGCGCCGCCGCGCCCTGCTCCTCGCTCATGTCGTACCGGGAAACCAGCGCCCGATCGCCGATCTCGACCGCGAGCTTGTCCGCCTCGGCGCGCGATGTCGAGTACGTGAGCACCACGCTCGCGCCCTCGGCGGCGAACCCTCGTGCGATCGCGCGACCGAGCCCGCCGGAGGCTCCGGTGACGATTACCGTGCGACCCTCAAGTCCCATATCCATGCGGTTCACGCTGCCGGCGCGGAACACGTGTAGGGAGGCCGCCGTTAGGCTGGCCCTCTCAGGGCCACGCTATGCGCGCCGGTGCCCGGGTAGCGTGGAGTCGCGATGAGTGACAATGAATTGGGCACATATCTACGGGAACGCCGAGAGGCTCTGACACCGTCGGCGGTGGGGCTTCCGGTGGGGTCCCGGCGCCGCACACCTGGCCTGCGCCGCGCCGAGGTCGCGACGCTCGCCGGGCTCAGCGTCGAGTACCTCACCCGGATCGAGCAGGGCCGCGACCGGCACCCGTCGACGCAGATACTCGGCGCGCTCGCCGACGCGCTGCGCCTCACCACCGACGAGCGGCTCCGGCTGCGCATCCTGGCCAAGGCGGCCGACGGCGCGCTCGTCTGTCACGAGGTCCAGCCGCCGGCGGTGACGGTCCGCCCGACGGTGCGTGCGCTGCTCGACAGGCTGGAGCCCACCCCGGCGTCCGTGGTGAACCGGCTCGGTGACGTGCTGGCGTACACCACCGCGTACGAGCGGCTCGCCGGCCCGCTCGGGCTGCTGGACACCGATCCGCCCAACCTCGTCCGGTTCGCCTTCACCGACGCTCGGGCCCGCTCGGCGTACCCGGACTGGGAACGGGTCGCGGACGCGCGCGTCGCCACGCTGAAAGCGGACTTCGGGCCACCCGACCCGCACGTTCGCGAGCTCGTCGACGAGTTGACGGTCACCGCGGGGGCGGCGTTCGCTGACCGGTACCGGCTGATCACCGGCGGCGAAGCGCGCAGCGGCGTCGAGCGGCTGCGCCACCCCTCAGCCGGCGAACTGCGCATGGCGTACGAGAGCCTGGTCCTGCCAGACGCAGACCAGCAGCGACTCGTCACCTACCTGCCGGCCGACGACGCGGCCGCGGCGGCGCTGGACCGGCTCGCCGGCCGTAGGCCCGGCGCCCTCCGCGTCGCGTAAAAAATCTTGAGAAGGGTTGTCGGAATCCGTCTTCTTCGTTCGAGGGCCAGGTAGAGACCTCGAAACGAAGGAGTCAGCCATGACTACGAGCACCTCGTCCCAGTGCACCACCTCGTCCCAGTGCACCACCTCGTCTCAGTGCACCACCGCCGCCCGGATCACCAGGTCCCTGCTCGGTTACGGCGTCCTCGCCGGCCCGCTCTACGTCGGCGTTTCGCTCGCGCAGGCGTTCACCCGCGACGGTTTCGATCTCAGCAAGCACGCGTGGAGCCTGCTGGCCAACGGCGACCACGGCTGGATCCAGATCGTGAACTTCATCGTCACGGGCCTGGCGACCATCGCGGCGGCCGTCGGCCTGCGCCGGGTGCTGGATCGCCGGCTGGCGCCGGCCTTGATCGCCGCCTACGGCGCCAGCCTGGTCGGCGCCGGAATCTTCCGCGCCGACCCGGCACAGGGCTTTCCGCTGGGTACGCCGGAGACCGCGACGATCAGCTGGCACGGCATCCTGCACCTGGTGGTCGGCGGCGCCGGCTTCGTCTGCCTCATCGTGGCCTGTTTCGTACTGGCCAAGCACTTCACGCGTGAGCGCCGGCGCGGCCTCGCCTGGTTCTCCCGCGTCACCGGCGTGGCCTTCCTCGCCGGGTTCGCGGGCATCGCCAGCGGCTCGCACGGGCCGACCACGCTGGCGTTCGTCGCGGCGGTCGTGCTCGTCTGGGCCTGGCTCGCCACGGTCTGCGTCCACTACTACCGCGCCCTCGCGGACGCGGCCGCCTAACAAAGACTGAAAGGATTCCCCTATGCGCTATCTGACTCTGCTCAAGGCGACCCAACCGGCCGGCCCGCCGCCGCCCGAGCTCATGGAGGCCATCATGGCGCTCGGCGCCGAAGCCACCGCGGCCGGCGCCCTGCTCGACACCGCTGGCCTTGCGCCCAGCGCCACCGGCGCCATGGTCAACGTGTACGGCGGCAAGCTCAGCGTCACCGACGGGCCGTTCGCCGAGGCGAAGGAGACCATCAGCTACGCGCTCTACCAGGTGCGTTCCAAGGAGGAGGCGGTCGAGTGGGCGTCTCGCTTCATGGGCCTGCATCGCGACCTCTGGGACGGCTGGGAAGGCGAGACCGAGGTGCTCAAGGTCATGGGTCCGGAGGACTTCGGTCCCGCGTAGTCCGCGGATGAGGCAGGATCGGTGGCCGTGACGGCTACCGATCCTCGCCGTGCGGTGGAGACCGTGTGGCGCATGGAGTCCGCGCGGATCGTGGCGGCGCTGGCCCGGCTGGTGCGCGACGTGGGGCTCGCCGAGGAACTCGCGCAGGACACGCTGGTCATCGCGCTGGAGCAGTGGCCCGCCACCGGGGTACCGGACCACCCGGCCTCGTGGCTGATGGCCACCGCCAAGCACCGGGCCGTCGACGCGCTGCGCAGGCAGGGCCGGTACCGGGAGAAGCTCGAACTGATCGGCCGGCAGACGCCCGAGGCCGAGGACCCCGACATCGCCGCCGCGATGGACGACTACGTCGGCGACGACCTGCTGCGGCTCGTCTTCACCACCTGCCATCCGGTCCTGTCGACCGAGTCCCGGGTGGCGTTGACCCTGCGCCTGCTCGGCGGGCTCACCACCGAGGAGATCGCCCGGGCCTACCTGGTGTCGGAGTCGACGGTCGGGCAGCGGATCACCAGAGCCAAGCGGACGCTGGCCGAGAAGCGGATCCCGATCGAGCTTCCGCCGCCGGCCGAGGCGGCCCAGCGGCTGGCCTCGGTCCTCGAGGTGATCTACCTGATCTTCAACGAGGGGTACGCGGCGACGGCCGGCGACGACTGGATGCGGCCCACCCTCTGCGAGGAGGCGCTGCGGCTGGGCCGGATCCTCGCCACCCTGGCGCCCGAGGAGCCCGAGGTCCACGGGTTGGTGGCGCTGATGGAGCTCCAGGCGTCACGCACCGCCGCACGGACCGCGCCGGACGGCTCGCCGGTACTGCTGCAGGACCAGGATCGGCGGCGCTGGGACCGGCTGCTGATCCGCCGTGGATTGGCCGCGCTCGCCAAGGCCGAGGGCACGTGGGGCCCGTACGTCCTGCAGGCCTCGATCGCGGCGTGCCACGCCCGCGCCGCCCGCGCCGACGACACCGACTGGCCGCGGATCGCGGCGCTCTACGAGGTACTGGCGCACGTCTCGCCCTCGCCGGTGGTCGACCTCAACCGCGCGGTCGCGGTCGGCCACGCGCACGGACCGGCCCGCGCCCTGCAGATCGTCGACGGCCTGGACCTGCCGGGCTACGCGCTCGTACCGGCCGTGCGCGCCGACCTGCTCGCGCGGCTGGGACGGGCCGCGGAAGCCAGGCGGGAGTTCGAGCGTGCGGCGGCGATGACCCGCAACGCTCAGGAGCGGGCGTTGTTCGAGGCGAGGGCCGCCGCGCTGCGGGTTTAACCGGGTGCGGCTGGGCGGACGCCGCACGTAGGGTGCTCTGCTGCTGACCATCCTGATCTTCAACCTCACCTTCGGCGCGGCCTGGTCGGTACTGGTGCTCTACGCCACCGAGCGGCTCGGCCTCGGCTCCATCGGCTTCGGCCTGCTCACGACGGTCTCGGCGGTCGGCGGCCTGCTCGGCACCAGCGTCTACGGCTGGCTCACCCGGCGCGTGAGCATGGGCAACGTGATGCGCGCCGGGCTCATCATCGAAACCCTCACCCACGGCGCCCTCGCGATGACGACCTCGGCGTGGGTCGCCATGCTGATCTTCTTCGCCTTCGGCGCCCACGCGTTCATCTGGCACACGACCTCACTCACCGTCCGGCAGCGCGCGGTGCCGGCGCACCTGCAGGGCCGCGTCACCAGTGTCAACACCATCTGCGTGTACGGCGGACTGGTGATCGGTTCGGCGATGGGCGGCGGCCTGGCCACCCACTACGGGGTCACGGCACCGTTCTGGTTCGCGTTCGTGGGATCGGCGGTCTTCGTCGTACTGCTCTGGCGGCAGATGACCCACATCACCCACAGCTCCTAGCGGTACTAGCGGTAGATGTGCAGGAACGCCTTGACGCCGGCGGTGACGATGTCGGTGATCTCTTCCTGGGGGAGCGGGACGGCGCCGTAGAAGGTCTGCTGGTTGATGTCCGCGATTGTCAGCAGTGTGAGGTGGCGGGCGGCGCGGTCGGCGTCGTCCAGGCGCAGCAGCCCGCGGTCGGCGATCTTGCGCAGGTATGGCGCGAGGCGTAGGTGTGCCGTTTGCGGTCCGGCGTCGATCCAGGCTCTGAGCATCGGTCGCGGGATGTGGGTTGCTTCCGCCTCGAGGGCGCGCACGAGTGCGAAGTGGTCGGGGAAGGCGGTGACCGCGGCGACGCGGTCGAGCGAGAAGTCGATCAGATCCTGTTCCAGATCGACGATCTTGCGTAGGTGGCGGTCCATGATCTGAGCGATGGCGGCGGTCACCTCGTCGGCGCCTTCGATCGCGACCGCCAGGAAGAGCTGTTCCTTGTCCGCGAAGTGGTTGTAGACGGTGCGTTTGGAGACGCCCGCCTCGGCGGCGATCGCGTCGACGCTGGCACGCGTGTAGCCATCACGGCCGAACACCCTGCGAGCCGCCTCGGCGATGGCTCGCCGTTTCTCCGGCCAGCCGCGAGGCTCGTGCTGGCGCGGCCCCGTCCGCGCCTTGTTGAGATTCGTCATAGTTCGAATTTACACTGAGCGGTGTAGTTGCTCAACTAAACGGT
Source organism: Phytohabitans aurantiacus (assembly GCF_027923225.1). Classification (GTDB taxonomy): domain Bacteria; phylum Actinomycetota; class Actinomycetes; order Mycobacteriales; family Micromonosporaceae; genus Phytohabitans; species Phytohabitans aurantiacus. Next base: position 377,762 of record NZ_BSDI01000007.1, on the reverse strand, counting down.
GTAGTTTCGCTACGTGGTTCCCGTCCTGTACCTGGCACTGCTGGCAGCCCCGCTGGCGCTGAGCGCGAACAGCACCACCACGGTCATCCCAGACCTGGCGGGCGACCTGGGCCTGTCCATCACGGACGCGACCTGGACCGCCACCGCCTTCGGCTGGGCCACCGTCCTCGGCGCCCCGCTCGCGACCGGCCTGATCCGCCGCTACGGCATGCGCTTCGCCGTGTACGCACACGCGGTACTGGTGATGGCCGGCACGGTCCTCGTGGTCGCCGCGCCGGCGCTGCCCGTGCTGCTCGCCGGGCGCGCCGCCCAGGCCGCTGGCGGTGGCGGGCTCGCCCTGGTCGCCATGGCGTTGGCTGGCACCGCCCGGCGGACCGGCGTCGTCACCGCGTCCATCGGCCTGCTCGGCGCATTCGGGCCGCTGGCCGGTTCCACGCTCGGGGCGGCGTCCTGGCGGCTGCCGCTCTGCCTGTCGCTGGTCGCCCTGCCCGCGATACCCCTCGTCATCCGGCGCCTTCCACCGCGCGACCGCGACACCGCGCCGACCACGACGGACGTCACCGGTATCGCGCTGGTGATGACCCTGGTCAGCGCGCTGGTCCTGATCGCCCGGCTGCGGGTGCCCGCGCTCATCGCCGCGATGGTCGCGGCGGTACTGCTGGCGGCGCACATCCGGCGGCGACCCGACGGTTTCGTCCCTACCGCGGTGCTCCGGTCGGCCGTTTTCCGCACCGCCGTCGCGACCGCGTTCACACTGTCCACTTCGTACTTCCTCGTGCTGTACACGGTGCCAAGACTGCTGGAGGAGCACCGGTCGCCGGGCTGGATCGGCACCATGACGCTGGCCGCGCTGGCCGCCGGCTCGCTCACGTCGATGCTCTTCGCGACCAGGACCGCCCGGCTCGGTCCCACGGTCACCCGCACCGTGCTCCTGGCGACCGGAGCCACCGCTCTGGTCCTGACCGTGACGGCGCCGGGGCCCGCCGCCGAGGTCGCCGCGACCGGATTCGCCGTCTTCGCCACCACGGCGGCGCTCGCCTGGTACGCCGCCCGTGTCGGACGGGCCGCGCCCGAGGGCCACCGGACCGGAGCGTTGGGCCTGTTGACGCTCTGCTATCAACTCGGCGGAGCGTTCGGCCCGGCGCTCGCGACCGTCCTGATCCGCACGACATAGTTGATCAATTGGCAGCGGACTGCCACGACAGAAGGAGCATGGCATGGAAGTAACGGGGCTGGGTTGGCTGGGCACGCGTACGCCGCACGACGTCGCGCTGGCGGACTTCTACGGCAAGGTACTCGGACTGCCGCTGGTCTTTCAGGAGCCCGGGTTCTGGGTTTTCCGCCTTCCGGACGGCCGTGACGTCGAGGTGTTCGCCCCGGACTATCCGGGCAAGGAACACTTCACGACCGGCCCGGTCGCGGGGTTCGCTGTGCGTGACCTGGCGGCGGCCGTCGAGGAACTGAAGGCCGCCGGTATCGAGTTGGTCGGCGAACCGGGACCCACCTGGCAGCATTTCCGCGGCCCGGACGGCAACATCTACGAGCTCTGCACCTGACTCTTACCCTCGATGTAACCAGCCGGTCACGTGAACGGCGCGCCGGGGTTGGCCCGCGGGAGTTGGCTGCTCGTCGTCGCACCTCTCTGAACAGGAGATACTCACGTGCCCGCCTCTCGTCGTAACCTCCTCGGCAGCGCGGCCGCCGGCGTCGGCATTGCCGTCGCCGGCGGTTTCCCGTCCCTCGCGCAGGCCCACCCGAACCAGCCCCGGCCGGCGGGTGGCCCCGGTCGCAGGCCGTTCCCGCCGCTCGTCGACGACCCCGACGGGATTCTGGCCCTCCCCGAGGGCTTCCGGTACGCGATCGTCACCCGGGCCGGCGTCACCCGGCTCGACAAGGGGCAGGGGCTGACCCCGGCCGACCACGACGGCATGGCCGTGTACAGCGCGGGCAATGGCCGGTACACCCTGATCCAGAACCACGAGATCGACCCGGGCGCCAGGTTCGGCGTGCCGCACGTCAAGGGCACGGTCTACGATCCCGGCGCGGTCGACGCCGGTGGCTGCACCGTGATCAGGACCGATCGTGCGGGCCGCAACCTCGGTGAGTTCGTCGCGATCTCCGGCACCGTCAGCAACTGCGCCGGCGGTCCCACCCCGTGGGGAACGTGGCTGACATGCGAGGAGACCGAAGACCGCGCCGGCGACGGATGGGAGGAGGGCGGCCGGTCCGGCGCTTTCCAGAAGGATCACGGCTACGTCTTCGAGGTGTGGGCCGACGGCAGCGCCGACCCGCGGCCGATCAAGTGCCTTGGCCGGTACTCCCACGAAGCACTGGCGATCGACAAGGACCGGACGAGGATCTACCTCTCCGAGGACGCCGACGAGCCCAACGGCCTCTTCTACCGGTGGACCGCACCCCGCGGCGTCAAGCTGGGTCCGGGCGTTCTCACGCGTCTCGCCGCCGGCGCCGGCACGCTCGCCGCGATGCAGATCATCATGGACGACGGCTCGGTACTGCCCGACGTCGCCTACCTGACCTCCGCCCAGATGGGCCGTCCTTTCCCCGCGCGGTGGATCGAGGTGCCCGAACGGGACGCGCACACCACACCCGTACGCGAGCAGTTCACCGACGGCCAGGTGACCCGCGGCAGGAAGTTCGAGGGCGTTTGGGGTACCGATGAGGGCGTGTACGTCGTCAACTCCTACGCCTGGGACGAGGGCGACCTCCCGGCGGACGCCGCGCCGCACGACGGCATGGTCTGGTTCTACGACTACCGCGCCCAGACCATCCAGCTCGTCGCGTACTTCCCCCACCAGGCCACCGAGGAGGACGGCGCACCGGCCAAGTACGGCGACCTGACCTTCGACGGTCCGGACAACGTCACGGTCACCCCGTGGGGAAGCCTCGTACTGGCCGAGGACGGCGCCGGCGCTTCCCACGTGCTCAGCGCGATCCCGGGCGGCCCGACCTACGCCATCGCCCGCAACCAGCTCAACGACTCGGAGTTCTGCGGACCGACGTTCACCGCCGACGGCAAGGTGCTCTTCGTCAACATGCAGGACCCCGGCCTCACCCTTGCCATCACCGGCCCCTGGGAGAGATACCTGGGCGGATGACGCACACCCAGTGTGTGATCGTTGTCGGATGCCGCAACCGGTTCTGCGTACCGCCCGCCTGCTACTGGTCCCACTCGCGGACCGGCACTTCGAGCTTGAGGTCCAGCTCGATTCCGATCCCGAGGTGCTCCGCTACCTCGGCGGGCGGGCGCGATCCAGGGATGAGGTGGCCATCTCCCACGCGCGGCGGATGGCCCTGGCGGGCAAGGTGGATGGCCTGGGCTACTGGATGGCGTTCGGATCCCATGGTGGCCGGCACGGCTCGACGCCGCCGGAGCGTGAGGACGAGGGCGACTTCATCGGGCTCATGATGCTTCCGCCAGCGCACGGCCCCGATCAACCCGACGATCCGACCGTCGCCGAACTGGGTTACCGCCTCGTCCGCCGGTACTGGCGGAAAGGCTTGGCCAGTGAGGCATCCCGTGTCCTGCTGCGGCACGCCTTCGACACCGTCGGGCAGAAGCGGGTGATCGCGCAGACCATGGCCGTGAACGTTGGGTCTCGGGGCGTGATGGAAGCCATCGGTATGCGATACGTGCGCACATACTTCCCCGCTGACGGTGAGCCGCTGCCGGGAGCGGACTCGGGCGAGGTCGAGTACGAGATGACCCGCGGCGCATGGGAGGCGGGCTGACCGCCCCTTTTGGGGGCGGCCAGCTTGATCCGTTCGTCAGTGCAGGTGTTCGTCAGTGCAGGTGTTCGTCAGTGCAGGTGTCAGTGCCAGGTTTGCTCAGTGCCACGTGTTCGTCGACCAGAGTGCGCGCCAGCCGCTGTCGTACACGACGACGTTGCCGTCCGCCTGGACCGCGAGCCGCGCCCCGGTGCGGCAGCACGTGTTAGACGCCCACAGGGGCCCGCTGTAGCCGCTCGTGCTGTTGTACACGACGAAGTTGCCGTCGAATCCCTGGAACTCGGCCCGCTGGCCGGCGTACTTGTGCGTGGCCCACCGCGCGACGTTGTTCTCGTCGTACACGACCAGGTTGCCGTCGGTCTGCATGCGGAGGCTGGCCTTGCCGATCTGGCAGACGTAACCCCGGTACAGGATGTCGTTGGGCAGGAACCATGCCTGCACCCCCGAAATCGTGCCCAGCGTCGGCGTCACCCCGTAGTACTCGCAGTAGGGCGAGTACGCGGCCAGCGTCCTCCCGCTCGGCCGGGCTGTTCCCGGCTCCAGCGTGGCGGTCGCGGCCGTGACGACCTGCTTCTCGGGTACGGGCGCTGGCGCCACCGGCTTCGCCGCCGCCGTTCCCGTCCACGACGCGAGCAGCAGTGCTCCGAGGAGCATGCCGAGCGCGCCCTGCCTGACTCGGTTCATTGGTTCCCCTGTCCTTAGTTGGATGCCCCCGAGTGGGCCCATGGCCAGAGAAAAGCAGCGCCGGAGTTTGTTCGGCACCCCGGTGCCGCCGCGAACAACGCGCGAACGGTCGATAGTGACCGGCTTTGTACAGATGAATGCCAATCGATGCCTGGTGCTGATTAGCTGTCGGACGGAGGTGATGTGGTATGCCACGTCCTGAACGTCCGTTGGATTCCAGCGGGGGACCGGTCGAGACGCTTGCGGGGCAGCTGCGGGGGCTGCGTCGAGCGGCGGGCAATCCGGGATATCGAGAGTTGGCCACCAGGTGCGAGTTCTCCATGACGGTACTGGCCGACGCCGCTGGCGGCCGGCGGCTGCCGAGCCTGCCCGTGACGCTGGCGTTCGTCCGGGCCTGCGGCGGCGACCCGGTGGAGTGGGAACGGCGGTGGAGTGCCGCGGCGGCGGAGTGCGCGGCCTGGCGATCGGGCGACGATGAAGCGCCGTACCTCGGGCTGCGGGCGTACGGTACCGCCGACGCGCACCGGTTCTTCGGCCGGGACGAGCTGGTCGCCCAGCTGCTGAGCACGCTGGAGCGGCGGCGGTTCGTCGCCGTGTTCGGCGCGTCCGGCAGTGGCAAGTCGTCGCTGCTGAGGGCGGGCCTCATCCCGGCCCTCGACGATTCCGTGCTGCTCACCCCCGGCGCCGACCCGGTCGCTGCCCTGCGCCAGGTGGCCGACTCGCCGGGCTGCGTGGTCGTGGTCGATCAGTTCGAGGAGTTGTTCACCCTCTGCCGGGAGCCGGCCGCGCGGGACAAGTTCGTCGACGAGCTGACCGCCATGGCAGGCAGGGTCGTGATCGGCGTACGGTCGGACTTCTTTCCGCGCTGCGTCGAACTGCCGGCGCTGGCCCGGCTGCTGACCGAGGCGACCGTGCCGGTCGCGCCGCTGACCACGGACGAACTGCGCCAGGTGGTCACCGAGTCGGCCCGGCACGCCGGGCTGAGCGTCGAACGGGCGCTGCTCGCCAAGGTACTGGCCGACGCCACCGGCCAGCCTGGCGCCATGCCGGTGCTGTCCCACGCGCTGCTGGAGACCTGGCGCCAGCGGCGCGGAGACATGCTGACCCTGGCCGGCTACGAGGCCGCCGGCGGCATGGCGACGGCGATCGCGCGGACGGCGGAGGCGGTGTACCAGCGCCTGAGCGCCAGCCAGCGGGAGACCGCCCAGCGGGTGCTGACGCGGCTGGTCGCCGTGGGCGACGGGCTGCTGGACACCAGGCGCCGCGTCGATCGGCGCGAGTTGGACTTCCCGGGGGTGGACGCAGTGCTGCGGGAGCTGGCCGACGCCCGGCTCGTGGTACTGGAGCAGGACACCGTCGAGATCGCCCACGAGGCGCTGATCGAGGCGTGGCCCCGGCTGTCCGGCTGGCTGAACGCCGACCGAGACGCGCTGCGGCTACACCGGCGGCTCACTGAGGACACCCGCGTCTGGCAGGCGCTCGGCCGGGACGCCGGCGCCCTGTACCGGGGGGCGCGCCTCGCTGCCTGGGACGGCGATGACGGCGCCGGGCTCAACGCGGCGGAGTCCGCGTTCCTGGCCGCCAGCCGGCAGCGGGCCGCCGACGAGGTGGCGGGGCGCCGCCGGCGGACCCGGCTGGCACTGACCGCGCTCGCCACCACGATGGTGCTGGTCAGTGCGCTGGCGGCGGTGGCGCTGGCCCAGGGCAGCCGGGCGCGCGACGAACGTGACCAGGCGATCGCCCAGCGGCTCATGTCGGAGGCGCGGGCACAGCGGGAGCAGGATCCGCTGCGCGCGTTGACGCTGGCGCGCCAGGCGTACGACACCTGGCCGAACGTCGCGGCCGAGATGGTGCTTCGTCAGGCCGTGGCCGACGACCTCCTGGTGGGCTCGGTGACCGGCCACCAGGGGCACGCGACCGGGGTGGCCTACAGCCCGGACGGCCGCCTGATGGCCAGTACCGGCACGGATCACACGGTACGGGTGTGGTCGCGCCGGGATGGTGCTGTGACGGCGGTGCTGCGGGGGCACGCCGATGACGTGTGGAGCCCGGTGTTCAGCCCGGACGGGCGGCGGGTGGCCAGCGCGGGTCGCGACGGCACCGTCCGGATCTGGCCGGTGGACGGCTCCGGCGCGGCCGTCGTGCTGCGCGGGCACAGCGGCGGCGTCTCGAGCGTCGCGTTCAGCCCTGACGGAGGGCGGTTGGCCAGCGCCGGAGATGACAGCACCGTACGGATCTGGCGCGCCGACGGGACCGGCACGCCGACCATCCTGCGCGGCCACGCCGGTCGGGCCTGGGGCGTGGCGTTCAGCCGCGACGGGCGGCGGCTGGCCAGCAGCGGGTACGCGGACCGCACCGTACGGATCTGGGATCTCGTGGGGCAACACGCCCCGCTGGTACTGCGTGGGCACGACGACCTCATCAAGAGCCTGGCGTTCAGCCCTGACGGGACCCGGCTGGCCAGCGCGAGCCAGGACGGCACCGCGCGGGTGTGGCCGACCACCGGAGCCGGCACGCCCGTCGTGCTGCGGGGCCACGAGGGTTCGGTGGAGGCCGTGGCATTCAGCCCGGACGGCGCGTGGCTGGCGACGGCCAGCGACGACAGCACTGTGCGCGTGTGGAACCCGACCGGCGCGGAACCGGCCGCACACCGCAATCCGCGGGTATTGCGGGGGCATCGCGGCACGGTGTGGGCGGTCGCCTTCAACCCCGACGGCACGGAGCTGGCGAGCGCGGGCGAAGACGGCAGCGTACGCATGTGGGATCCGCGAGGACCCGGCGATCCGCTGCTGTTGCGTGGCCACGCGGGGGCGGCCTGGACGGTGGCCACCACCCCCGATGGCCGGCGCGTGGTCAGCGGAGGCGAGGACGGCACGGTACGGGTCTGGGACGTGGGCCACCCCGGCAACGCGCTCGTACTGCGCGGCCACGACGGCGACGTCCCCGGGCTCAGCGTCAGCCGGGACGGAAACCTGGTGGCCAGCGCTGGGCTCGACGGCACCGTACGGCTCTGGGACCTCAACGAGGACCGCCCCCCGCTCGTGCTGCGCGGTCACCGGAACGCGGCGTGGATGGCCGCGTTGAGCCCGGACGGGCGGTACATCGCCAGCGCCGGCGCCGACGGCACGCTGCGGATCTGGGACACCCGGGGTACGTCACCGCCGCTCGTCCGCCACGCCGACGAGGCGCAGATCCGGTACGCGGCGTTCAGCCCCGACGGCCGGCGGGTCGCCACCGCGGGCGCGGACGGGACGGTACGGATCTGGGACACCGAAGGCCGGGCCGACCCGCTGGTGCTGAGCGGCCACCAGGGGCTGGTGTGGGCGGTCGCGTTCAGCGCCGACGGGACCCGGCTCGCCAGCGCCGGAAGCGACGGTACGGCGCGCGTCTGGTCGCTCGCCGGCGACCGCGCTCCCGTCGTGCTGACCGGGCACCGCGGCTTCGCGTGGCACCTCGCGTTCAGCCCCGACGGGTCCTGGCTGGCCACCACGGGGCACGACGACACCGTCCGCCTGTGGCGTACCGATCAGGCCGGCGAGTCCATCACCTATGGCGGCTTCGTCGCCTCCGCCGAGCACGTCGCCTTCGCCACCGGCGGGCCTCGGCTGGTCACCACGCACGGCGACGGCACGGTGCGAGCCTGGCTCTGCCGGGCGTGCCTGCCGATCGAGCAGATCCTGGCCATCTCGGAGAACGCGGGATGAGGCACCGGCCGGCCACCCCTCCCGGTCGTCCACGCAGTGGCAGTATGTGTCCGTGCTTTTGCTGGTACCCGCTGATGTTCTCCGTCCTCGCCGCGTCGACGAGCACTTCGCGGTCGAGGCGCGCGCGGCACGCGGTGTCGGGCTGGATGTCGCGGTGGTCGACCACGATGCGTTGGCCCGCGCCGGTGACGCCGACCGGGCTGTCGCCGCGGTGCCCGCCGACGGTGGTGAGGCGGTCTATCGCGGCTGGATGCTGAGCAGTGACCGGTACGCGGCGTTCGCGGAGGCGTTGCACCGGCGGGGTGTGCGGCTGCGGACCGCGGCGGCGCAGTTCCGGCGGGCGCACGAGCTGCCCGGCTGGTACGCGGCCCTGGCGGCGCTCACACCAGCGTCAGTGTGGACGGTGGGGACCGCCAGGACCGAGTTCACCGGGGCTGAGGTGCGCACCTGGTGGGTCGACGGCGCCTGCCACCTGGTCGGGCCGCACCCGGATACACCGGACCAGTTCCCTCCCGAGAGCCTCGACCTGACCGGACTCGCGCCGCTGGTCGCTGGTCTTGGCCTGTCCTTTGTGACCGTGGACCTCGCCATGCGATCCGACGGCGTGTGGCGGGTCATCGAACTGGGCGACGGCCAGGTCAGCGACCGGCCAGCCACCACCGCGCCCGAAGAACTGATGACCGCATTACGCGCCTAGCGATTTGCCACCTTGTCGCCGGAGGCTGGCTGCACCCGCTCGAACCGTACCCGGCTCAGCCATCCCGGGAGGTCGCTGAGCGCGTACAGCTCGCCGTGCACGTCGGTGTCGATCGCGGTCGGCTGGATGGGGAAGTTGCCGATCGTGGCGGACTCGTAGCCACCGGTGGGTTTGGGGCGCACCGCGAACGCGAGAGTCGAGCAGTAGTCGCTCGCGATGTAGGTCCCCCACGCCTCCGGGGTGGCCGTTCCTCGATACACCACGCCGCCGGTCACCGAGCAGCTCTCCGTCATGAAGTGTTCGTACTCGAAGACCGGATCGGTGTATCGCACGCCCGGCCGGCACTGCTCCGGGTCGAAGATCGGGGTGCCCTCTTTGCAGGACCAGCCGAGGTTCGCCCCGCGCTGCCACGGGCGGATGTGGTTGATCTCCTCGACCAGGCCCTGGCCGACATCACCGATCCACAGCGAGCCATCGACCGGGTCGACCGAGAATCGCCACGGGTTGCGCAGCCCGTACAGCCAGATCTCCGGCCGTGCGCCGCGCCTGCCGACGAACGGGTTGTCGGAGGGCACGCAGTAGGGCTTCGCCCCGCAGGTGCGGTTGACGTCGATCCGCACGATCTTGCCCAGTAGGGTGCCGAGGTTCTGGCCGGACTTGAACGGGTCGTTCGCGTGGCCGCCGTCGCCGAGGGACCAGTAGAGGTAGCCGTCGCGGCCGAAAGCCACCTGTCCGCCGTTGTGGTTGCCGTATTCGGCGTGCTCCTGGGTGAGCAGCACCTGCAGCCGTTCAGGAGCGCCGAGGCGCACCCGCGCCAGGGTCAGCGCGCCGGCCGGCAGGCTGGTGTAGGCCACGTAGAGGAGCCCGGTGCGCGCGAAGTTCGGCGCGGGCGTGATGCCGAGGAGGCCGCGCTCGTTGTCCGACGTGTCGATCCGGGCGGTGAGGTCGAGCACGGGCTCAGCCGCCAAGCCGGTGTCGGGGTGGTAGGCGCGGACGGTGCCGTCCTTCTCCGCGATCAGCATCCGGCCGTCTGGCAGCCCGGTGAGCGCGATCGGACGCTGCAGACCGAAGGCGACCTGTTCGGATACCACGGTCAGCTCGGTGAGCGGCACCGCGCTGGTGCGGGATGTGCCGGCCGCGGCGGTGCCGGCGACCGACGGCGGTGGCAACAGCAACGCGGACAGGGCGAGAACGAGCAGGCCGGCCAGCATCATGGCCGGGCGACGGCGCCGTCGCGACATGTTTCAGCTCCTCGGGCAGAGTGGCGGACGCAATCTGGGAGCCCTCCCAACATACATTGACTTGTGCCAATATCCAACCCGCCATCTTGTCGCCCGTGGCCGCGAAGCGATCTATCGATGTTGCATTGCGTCGCTCACCGTGACAGAGTGATCGACGTTTGGTGATTCGTTGGGTGGGTTAGGGGCCGTCGTGGTCGAGCGGATCGCGCCCGCTCGCCGGCCGCCGCCCGTTCAGGATGTACCGGCGCGGTGCCAGCACGTCGGTGCGGCCCGCCAGCGCGCCCATCACGAGCGCGTGGGCGGCCTCTGGTGTGTCCACATCGGAGGCCAGGTGGGCGGTCAGGTCGGCGTCGACGGTCACATCAGCGGCCCGGCACGCGATCCGGAGCACATCGGCGACCGCCGACGGGTCGTACCAGTCGGGGCCGGCCCGCCGCCAACCAGCCGGCCGGCGCACCGGCTCCAGCCCGGCCGTGTCGGCGATGTGAGACGCCGGCACGTCACCGTCGGCCACCCCGCGCAGTACGAGCGCCTCCACGGCCCGCAGCAGCGCCCACCCGGTGTCCCGGCTCAGGTACGCGGTGTCGGCGAGCACGAACAGCAGGCAGGTGTCCGGCGCGTACTCCAGGGTGAAGAACGCGCGGGCCCGCGCTCGCGGCGTGCTGAAATCGACGAAGAACCTGGTCTTCGCCGGGTCGGCGTCGGGCACCGACCAGGATCGCCCCATCCGCAGGTCGTTGAAGAACGCGAGCAGGTCCAGCGACGCGCCCCGCTCGTGCCGCACCGCACCCTTGAGCGCGTCCAGCTCGTACGGGTCGTAGCGGCCGTACCGGTAGGCGCGCTTGGCCGCGTTGTGTCCATCGTGGACGATACCGCGCAGGGTGGGTGCCGCCAGGTCCACCGCGAACAGACCGTCCTGCGCCGCCTTGCCGACCATGCCGCGCAGGGGTGCCTCGCGCCGGTTGCCGCAGATCACGCGCAGTGCCGCGGTATCGTGCCCGCCCAGCGTGGCCAGCGCCACCCCGGCGGTGGTCGCGAGCAGGCTGCCCACGCTCACCCCCCACCGCTCGGCCAGCATTGGCGCGGCGGCCGCGAGGGCGGGCGAGTCCATACCCAGCCGCACGAACCGCTCCGGCTCCGGTGTCCGCTCCGGAAAGTCCAGCAGCGAACGGGGTGCCCGCTCCAGGATGGACCGCCAGTGCGCCAGCGCCTCGACGTTGTGCCGCACCGCCTCCGGCGTCGCCTCGGCCGCCGCCTGGTCGAGCGGGTGCCAGGTGGGTTCCGGCAACGACTCACCCCGCACGAGCGCCGGAAACTCCGCCGCGAGAGTCATCATCGCAGACCAGTCGGTGGACAGGTGCGAGGTCACGAGGGCCACGGCGGTGCCGTCGACGATGGCGCATCGCACCGGTACGCCGTCGTCGTGGCGGAACCGCTCGGCCGCCAGCTCGGCCAGTACCGCCTCCGGGTCGCCGGTGCGCGTCACGACGTCGAGCGAGCCGGAACGCAGTACCCGCTGCGCGCCGTCCGGGTACGTGGTGCGAAGCGCCTCGTGCCGATCGACCAGGCGCCGGAGCCCTTCGCGCACGACGTCGTCGTCACTGCCGGCGGGCACCGGCAACAGGTACGGCACGTTGAGCGACGCCTCGTGTGGACCCAGCCAGTCGATCCACCGCCGGGTCGAGCGCTGCCCCCAGGTCAGCGGCGCGTCGCCGCCTCGCGCACCACAGAAGGAGATGAGCATGGATATCCAATATGAACTGTCCGCCGACTTCACACAATGGCCGGACGGCTTTCTCGACCGGTTGCGCGAGCGCGGGCCGATACACCGGGTGCGTCTGCTACCCGACGACGACGTGTGGCTCGTCACGTCCTATCAGGACGTTCGCGCCGCGCTCTCCGAGCCGGGACTCAGCAGCGACGACAGATACGTCAACGGCACCGGCGAGGGCGACCAGCTCGGCGGCAGCATGCTCACCGCCGACCCGCCCGACCACACCCGGCTGCGCCGGCTGGTGTCCGCCGCCTTCACCCCGCGCCGGGTCGAGGGACTGCGGCCCGCCATCGCCCGGATCGCCGGCGAGCTGCTCGACTCGATCGCGCCCCTGGGCAGCACCGACCTCATGGCCAGCTACGCCCTGCCGTTGCCCACCCGGGTCATCTGCGCGCTGCTGGGCGTACCCGATGAAGACCGCGACCAGGTGCGGGCCTGGTCCGACGCGCTCTTCGTGGCGCCCGTCGACGCCGCCGCGGTCGCTGACGTGCTCGCCGCCCGGTCCGCGCTGCGCGGTTACCTGGCGGAGCTGCTCGCGGCGAAGCGCCGCGAGCCCGGCGACGATCTGCTCAGCGCGCTCTGCGCGAAGCGCGATCCGCTGACCGACGGCGCAGTGCTCACCGACGACGCTCTGCTCACCCACGACGCGGTGCTCACTGATGACGAGCTGGTCGCGACCGGCGTGCTGCTGCTGGTCGCGGGCCACGAGACCACCGCGGGGCTGATCGCCGCGGCGACGCTGCGATTGCTGACCCACCCGGACCTGCTGGCCCGGGTACGCGAGGACCGCGCGCTGCTGGCCCCGGCGCTCGAGGAGTCGCTGCGGATGGACGGCGCCGTCGTGCTGGGCGTGGTGCGATACACCAAGCGGGATGTCACGATCGCCGGCGTGCGGATCCCGGCCGGCGAGGCCGTGATGCTGTGCACGCCGGCCGCCAACCGCGACCCTGCCCGCTTCGCCCACCCCGACATCGCCGACCTCGCCCGCCCCGAGAACCCGCACCTGAGCTTCGGGCACGGCATCCACTTCTGTCTCGGCGCGCCGCTGGCCCGGCTGGAGGCCGGCATCGCGCTCGACGCGCTGCTCGATCGCCTGCCGGACCTGGCGCTCGCGGTGCCCCCGGCGGAGATCCGGTGGCGCTCCAGCGCCGTCCGCCGGCTCGCCGCCCTGCCCGTCCGGTTCACCCCATCCTCGTGAGCCGGTCGAGGTGCGACTTGAGTATGTCGGCGGCCACGTCCCGGGTGAGGTAGCCGACCAGTACGTGCGTGGTGAGGCCGTCCGCCAGCGCGAGCAGGGCGCGGGCCTGGCCGCGGGCATCGGTGACGCCCAGGGCGGAGACCAGCCGTTCGAGCATGACCTCGACGAGCTCGTAGTTGCGCCGCAGGACGTCGGCGAGTAGCGGACTGACCGCGGCGCGGGCGACGAAGGCGAGCCAGACGCGTGCCTCGTGCTGGTACGCGGGATCGAGCAGGGCGATCTCCGCGGCCACCCGCGTCAGGTCGCCGGCGTTGGTCGAGCCGCCCGCTATCCGTTCGGTCACGCGCTCGGAGATGTGGCCCAGGGCGAACAGGAGCATCTCGTCCTTGGTGCCGAAGCACCGCTGCACCGCTCCCATGGAGACACCGGCGCGGGCGGCGACGTCTCGCAGCGTGACGCCGTCCATGCCGTGTTCGTCGGCGAGCAGGCACACCGCCTCGGCTATGCGCCGGCGTTTCTGCTGCCGATCGGTTGCGCGGCTCAGCGTGACCTCCAAAATCCGATGCGGTTGCATCGGCTTTGAGTCTACTATCCGATGCGGTTGCATCGTTTTCGGTATAGGAGTGGTTGTGGTCGACGAGATGTGGCGTGTCACGGCGGTACGGCAGGCCGCCGCGGTCCGCGCGGGTGAGATCTCCGCTGTCGCGCTGCTGGAGCAGCACCTGGCCCGTATCGCCGAGGTCAACCCGGCGGTCAACGCGGTCACCCAGGTACTGGTCGAACAGGCTCTGGACGATGCCGCGAGAGTGGACCGGGATCGCGCCGCCGGCGTCGCCCTCGGCCCTCTCGCCGGGGTTCCGTTCACCGTCAAGGAGAACCTGGCCGTGGCGGGCGTGCCGACCACTCAGGGCGCGTCGCGTCTACGGCATCTGGTGGCCGGCGCGGATGCCCCACCGGTGGCCCGGCTGCGTGCCGCGGGCGCTGTGGTCATCGGGCACACCAACATGCCAACACTCACCCTCGCGGGAATGCACACTCGCAGCGAACTGTATGGCGATTCCGTCAACCCGTGGGATCCCGCTCGCACGCCCGGGGGCTCCAGCGGAGGCGACGGGATCGCGGTGGCGACCGGCATGGCCGCGGTCGGGCTGGGCAACGACGCCGGAGGTTCGGTCCGCATCCCGGCGTCGTTCTGTGGGGTCGCGGCTCTCAAGCCAACATACGGGAGATTCCCGGCCGACCACCGCATCGGGCCCGACGATCCCGGCTGGTGCTCACAAACCTTCGTGGTCGACGGCCCGCTCGCACGCGGCATCGCGGACCTGCGGGCGGTTTACGAGGTTCTCGCCGGCACCGATCCTCGAGATCCCAGGGCGGTGGCGGTGCCCCTCGATGGCGAGCCGTTGGCCAACCCCGTGCGGGTCGCGGTCGTTACCGATCCCGGTGGTCTCGGCGTGCACCCGACCGTCGCGCGAGCGGTCGACATCGCGGGCGAGGCGTTACGCCAGGCCGGATACGTGGTCGAACAGGTGGCCGATGTGCCTCGCCTGCACGACGCGCTGCGGGCCTACCAGTCCATGGTCATGACGGAGTTCGCCCCCGCCTGGCCAGCGATCCGGTCACTGCTCGGCGACGGCGCGCATCACTACATCGAACTGGGCATGTCGGAAAACCCGCCGGTCGACGCCGCCGAGTTCCTCCGGCTGACCGGTGTCCGGCTCACCATCCAGCGGGCCTGGGGTGAATTCTTCCAGCGGTACCCGCTGCTGCTCGGCCCCGTCTTCACCCAGCCGCCGGTCGAGCCCGGCATCGAGTCGCGCGACGCGGCAGGGCGAGCCCTGGTAACGACCGCCATGGGCCTGTGCTCGGCGACGAGTTTCCTCGGCGTACCTGCGGTCGCCGTCCCGACCGGCATCCAGTCCGGGCTGCCGGCCGGTGTCCAGATCATCGGGCGCCCCTACCGGGAGGACACCTGCCTCACCGCGGCGGCGGCCATCGAACAACACCTCGGAACCCTGACCCCGATCGACCCATCCCACCCGTGAGCGTGACTGGACGCGGCGGGTGAGGCTGCGTGCAACCCGAGATGGGCTAGGTGTGCACCTATCCGGTGAACGGGGACGAGACCATGCGTCCCGCCGACCGCCTTCGGACACTCATCGCCGAGTAGGAGCCAGATGAACCACGCCCGCAAGGTTCTCGCCGCGCTGACCGTCTCGCTCGCTCTCGCCGGTTGCGGCTCCGAGCCCGAGCCTCGCGTCGCCTCCGCGACCGACGCACCCGCCCGTCCGGCGGCGACCACCGACGTGCGGACCCGGTACGTGGAGGCACAGCGGAAATGGGTTGCGTGCATGCGGAAGCAGGGCTTCGACCTGCCCGATCCTGACGCCAAGGGTCAAGTCGACTTCCGTGGCCTCGGCGACGGCGGCGAGCTCAAGATGAATCCGAAGTGGAGCGAGGCGCAGAATGCCTGTCGAGAGTTCAACATCGACGTCTCGGAGGAGGACCTCTACCCACTCACGGCGGAACAGATCGCGAACGCGCGCGCCTACTCGGCGTGCCGGCGGGCGAATGGCCGGCCGGACTACCCGGATCCCAAGCCCAACGGCTACATGCCGGAGGACTGGGGGCGGGAGCTGACTCCAGCGGAGGAGCAGGCCGACCGCCGGGCGTCCGCCATCTGCGCACCGGTGCAGGACGGGCTTCCGCCCAACCCGAACGCCACCATCGCCCGACCACAGGGATAATGTTGATCCTTAATCCCGGACACGGCCGAGTTTGAGCAGGGCCGCCGCCGCGGCCACCGCGGGCCGAAAGGAGCCGCGTGATGTCGGCGATGGCTGAGGGCCGGTGGCGGCCTGGCTTCAACGCGCAGTTCTGGTTGGTGGCGAGCACAATTGGCGGAGGAGGCCTGCTCGCTGGTTTCGTGTTCTTCGCCGTCGGACGGCTGGCCCGGCGGCCGGACTGGTGGATCCCTGGCCCCATGTACTTGGTCGCCAGCTTGACGTTCCTGTACTTGATGGTCAAGGGTCCTGTGGCGGACCGGAACGAATTCGCCACGGCATTCGTGGCGGTCTGGTTCAGCAGCCTCGCGTACGCCGTGATCATCGTTGTGTTGCTGCGCTGGAGCACCCGATACCGCCTGTGGTGCAGCCCGCAACCAGCACCGTTGCCGCCCCCGCCCGCTCCGATCGATGTGAACGCGGCCATCGATGTGAACGCGGCCGAGGCCCGGCAACTCACCACCCTGCCCGGCTTCCACCCGGACCGGGTAAAACGGCCACCACCGGCGCCGCCCGCGCGGGGACGGATCCTCGATGTCTGAATCGACAACGCGTCAGAACCGCTCATCATCGTGGCTCGCCGCCGCCGTGGGACTGGTGGTACCTGTCGTCCTCTTCGGCTGTTTCTACACCGTCTTCGATCGCACGGGAGGCGTGGGCGGCATCGAAATCGCCCCGGTCGGCGCCCCCGGCGAGAAGGCGGAAGTGGCCGTGGGCGAGACCTTGGCGGTCACCACATCCAAAGCCAACATCGAGTACACGGTCATCGCGACCGCGCAGGCGAAGGTCGACGATTGGGATCGCACGCCCACGAACGGCATCTTTCTTCTGGTGCACCTGGCCGTACGCGCGAAGAAGGGAGAGGTTTTCGCGTGTGGCTGCGACTTCACGGTCGTCGACGCTGGCGGCAGGGTGTACAAACAGGACGCTCGGATCATGCTCGGGGAGCCGCATTTCGAGTCACCGGATCTGGCGGCAGGGCAATACACCGACGGCTGGATCGTCTTCGATGTGCCTGAAAGCGTGTTGGCGGGTGGTCGAGTGGAGGTCCGTCCAGGTGTCCATTTCGGATACCGGGACGGCCAGCTGCGCGGATACTGGCGGCTCTGATCCGCCTCCGGCGGTGATACAGTCCGGCGCCGTCCAAACATGGAGAGGAACGCCGCGATGCCCGCACCCTTCGACGCGCTGACGACAGCATGGGACGCGATGCCCCTTGACGAGGCGTTGGCCCTGCTGCCCCTGGACTCCGACGCGGGCGGCGGCGCCACCGCCGATTTGTTCGAGTTCGATGTGCTGTTCGGCGAGGATCCCGAGCGGGTCTTCGTGCACCGCGGCGACATCGCCGTCAGCGGCGCTGTCGCCATCGGAAACGGCCACCACGAGGGTTACGGCGACGACGGCCTGGTGTATCTGATCGACGGCGACCTCACCGTCGACGGTCCGCTGCACTTCTACAATGAGGGCTACTACGTCCCGCTGCTCGTCACGGGCTCCGTCACGGCCCAAAACCTCTTCTGCAGCAGCGAATGCTGGCTGTTCGTCGCGGGTTCGCTCACTGTCTCCAATCTGCTGGTGACCGACCTCTACGAATGCGGCTCGCTCCGTGTCCAGGGCGCCACCACGACCCGCGCCTGGCTCGAAACCTACAGCGACGTCGATGTACGCCTTCGCGGCGACCGCGACCACGGTGGCCATGTCGCCGCCGATCCGGCCGCGGTCCTGCTGCCGGAGTTCCTGGACGAACGATCGGGTGTCGCCACGAATTCGCTCTTCGCGGCGGCGTTCGCCGATCGTTCGGTCGTTCGCGAGCCGATGCGCTGATCGCCGGAGGCTGGTCAGCCGTCCACGCTGGTGTGGCTGGCCGAGCCGCAGGCCGCGCCGGTGGTGTCGCCGCTGCCGTCGACCAGGCAGATCCTCAGCTTCACGGTGTCGCCCGCCCGCACGTTGCCGTCGATGAACGGGTCCCAGACGACGTCCGCGCCCGCGACCCCGTTGCCGTTGTACTTCGACCCGAGGCTGTAGGTCAGGTCGCCGGCCGAGGTGCGCTCCGTGACCCAGGCATAGGCCCGGACGCCGTGGCTGTCGGAACAGTTGTCGCGGATCAGGACGTAGTCGTCGTTGCTGCCGCCGCCGGGAGCCCCCTCACCATGGTCGACAAAGATGGCCGACCCGCATGAGTTGGTCGTGATCGCGGCGAAGCCGTCGTTGTACGCGGCGAACGCCGGGTTGGACACCAGCAGCACCGTGCCGATGCTCGCGGCGGCGACCGTCGAGACCCTGCGGGCGGACCGTCCGAACTGGAGTTTCATGTGTACTCGTCCTTGTTGAATAGACATTGAGGGGATACAGATCATGACCGACTTGTTCCCGTTGATCAAGAGGGGTCTCGCCGGCGCCTGATCACCGCCGCATCAGGTCCTCTGGGCGCAGCTGGTGCTTGATGAGCACCGGTGCGAGGGTCTTCTCCTCGAGCTCGAGGTGCTCCAGCAGGTGCTCGGCCAGCCGGTCGAGAGCCGCCGCCAGCCGCGCGCGGACATCGTCAGGCCGCGGGCCGGTCAGGGCTTCGGCGGCTGTGGTGACGCGGTCGAGAAGCGCGGCGACCTCCCGGTGGTCACGCTCCAGCCGGTCGACAAGCTTGCCCAGCTCGGGGGCGTACCGGCGCATGGCCGGGAACAGCACATCGTCCTCCAGGCGGTGGTGGCTGTGCACAAGCGCGCAGTACTGCAAGCAATTGGCTCGCAACCGCCACAGTGGACCGGACGTCTCTAGCTCCCGTACCTGTTCACGGACCCGCACCGCCGCGGCGCCTTCCCGGGTCGCGCGGGCTATCTCCTGACACTGCCGCAGATCTCGCCGCAGCCAGTCATGCACCCGCAGCAGTTCGGCCAGCAGGGGCGATCCGGCGGGTGTGTGCGATCGAACCTCCATGTCGTTGAACCTAGCAGATCGTTGATGCCCATCAACGATTCTGTCGAGTAGACGATTGTTGCCGACATACCGTTGATCCCGCCGATCATTGATCTGGTAGGGTACGTCTGTGCCAGCAGCGAACGGTGTGATGGACCGCCTCGGGTTCGTGCTCGCTCGCGCGGGTCTCGTGGTCAACGCGCGGATGCAGGCGGCGATGACGGCCACCGGGCTGAAGCCGCGGCACTGCCTCGCGCTGCTGCATCTCGCTGACTCCGGTGGCATGAGCCAGCTCGCCCTGGCCCACGCCCTGGAGGTCGATCCGAGCGTGCTGGTGTCCATCCTCAACGACCTGGAGCGCCGCGAGTTCGTCACCCGGCAGCGAGACCCCTCCGACCGGCGACGGCATGTCGTGCGGCTGACCGAGCAAGCCGAGGCCGTGGTGGCCGAGATCGAGGCGGCCGTCGCCGGCGTCGAGCACTCCGTGTTCGCGGAGCTGAGCAAGGCCGACCAGCGTGCACTGGGAATCCTGCTGCGGCGTCTCGGCGCGGCCCGCGACGCGCTGGAATGCGTCGAGGACTGAAGACCTTCCTGCGCGATGCGACTGTATCTGTCGTCGTTTCGGGTTGGGGCGCATCCCGACCGGCTCGTCGAGTTGGCCGGTCCCGGCCGGCGCACCGCGCTGATCCCGAACGCTCTCGACGGGCTGCCGGCTCACGCGCGTGACGCCGGCCTACGGCGCGATTTTGACGACCTTCATGCCGCCGGCCTCGATGTCACGTTGACCGATCTGCGCGAGCCCGCCGCGGTTGCCAGTCTGGCCGGCTACGACGTCGTGTGGGTGCGCGGCGGCAACGTTTTTGTGCTGCGCCGCGTCCTGGCCGATACGGGCGCCGACAAGGTTTTGCGAGACCTGTTGCGTCGCGACGCCGCCGTCTACGGCGCATACAGCGCCGGCGCCTGCGTCCTGGCCCCTGACCTGAACGGGTTGGAACTCGTCGACGATCCCACCGCCGCCGGCGAACCGATCATGAGCGGCCTTGGCCTGCTGGATCGCCCGTTCGTGCCGCACGTGCGGTCTCCGGGCCACCCGGAGACCGCGGCCTGTGACGCTTTGTCACGCGCGTACACCGCGGCCCGACGGCCGCACTGGGCACTACGTGATGGCGAAGTTCTGCTCATCACGGGGGAGCGTGCCCAGCTGCTACCGCTAGAGACCTTTTAGGGTCGGGTCAGGATCGGGTTTTGAGCTACCGCGGCGGACGCCGCGGAAGATCTCTAGTCGAGGTCTGTGGCGCGGAGTTCGGCCCGGGAGGTGATACCCAGTTTCGGGTAGGCCGTGCACCAGGCGATCTGTACGGCCTGCAAGAGGGTGTGTGTGTCGCACGATCCGGGTCCAGGTCGACGGCCGACATGATCAGCTGATGTGCCTCGTGCCGAGGATGTCGAGGTAGTGCTGGTTGTACATCACGCCGAGCACGTTGCCGAACGGGTCGATCACGGACGCGGTGACGAATCCGGGGCCGCGCTCGATCAAGGGCTCGTGGACGGTGGCGCCCAGTGACAGCAGCCGGTCGAGGGTGCCCTGGACGTCGTCGACGTGCCAATACACCAGTGTGCCCGCTGTCTTGTCCGCGTGGGTATGCGGGACGAACCGGGTGTTGGCGATGCCGAGTTCGTGTTGGTAGTCGCCGATGCGGAATTCGACGTAGGCGGGCACTTCCTCGATGTCGCGTTTGAAGTATGGCTCGACGCCGAGCAGTTCGGTGTACCAGGCCGCGGCGGCCAATACATCGTCGGCGACGAGTCGGATGGTGGTGAGTCCTCGCAACATTCTGGTTCCTCCTTCGGCTCGCTTCATTCCGTGACAAGCATCGTCCGCTGACAGGACGGCGTAAAGCGGCGGGAGGTACCGCCAAAGTTTACGACTCGATCAAACCCTTGCTGTACGCGACCGCGGCCGGAGCCGAATAGGCTCCGGCCGCAACGCATACGGGAGGGGGCGGCATGGGCATGCGGAGAATCGGCGCGTGGGTGGTCGCGACGGTCATGGCATCCGGAATGGTCGTTGGTTTTCACGGTGCCGCGGCGAGTGCCGATCCCAGTGAGGTCAAGGCCGACTCGGCACCGGCGAGCGCGGTGGCGAGCATGGTGAAGCCCTTGTACCGCAGCCGGATGCCGTACGGCGGCGGGGAGAAGACGCTTTTCACCAGGTGGTATCAGGAAGACGAGAACGCGGTGCGCCTTTACGGATTCGCCACCGACGGGATCGTGCTGAACGTCGCCCCTGAGGCGGGCGAGGGTCTGGTCCCGATCTACCACCTGTATCGGCCGTCGTACACCAGCCGTATCTACACCGCCGATGTGGCCGTACGCGACGCCGCCATCGCGGCCGGCTGGACCGACCTCGGCATCGACTTCTACGCCAGCCCGATCGGCGGGGACGGGTTGCTGCCGGTTCACCAGGTTCGCAAGACCGACTATTACGCGTACCCGGTGGGCGACGCGGAGAAGGACCGGCTGCTGGCCGAGGGGTGGACGTACGAGAAGGTGGCCTTCTACGGCCGCGGCTCGTTCAGCACCCCGCTGATGGTGAACGGCGACTTCGCCGGCGGCACCGCGTCCTGGGCGAGCGGCGGCGTCACCACGGCCGTCGACAGTGGAGTGTTGAGCGCCGCCGTCGCCGCCACCGCGGTCGAGCCGGCGCAGGCGTGGGTGAGCCAGCGCGGCAAGACCCTGCGCGGCAAGCGCACCTACACGCTGGCCTTCGACGCCTCCGCCTCGACAGACGTCACCGTGCGGGCGCTGGTGCGCGAGAACATCGACCCTTACAGCGCCGCGCTGGACGAGGAGGTACAGCTCGGCACGGAGACGCGGCGGTACACGTACACGTTCGACTCCAACCTGGACACGACGGTGGGTGAGGTGGCTTTCCACCTGGGGGCGGGAGCCGACTTCACCGCGCGCGTCGACAACGTGACGCTGTCGGAGAACCAGTGGACGACCTCGACGAACCCGGCACGGGACGCGCCGGAGGCGCTGGAGGCGGCCGCCCGCAGCGGCCAGCTCGTCGAGGTCCTGCCCGAGCGCGGCGAGGACCGGCAGGTGTTTGCCACCCCGGACGGCGGCCTGTACTCCAGCGGGCAGCTCACGCCGGTGCGACTGAAGAAGGACGGCGCCTGGTGGCCGGTGTACAACAACGTCCGGGTCAAGAACGGGGTACTCGCGCCCTACGGCTCCATTGTGGACCTGAAGCTGTCGACGGGCGGCACGGGTCCGCTGGCGACGCTGACCCATCAGGGACACACCTTCTCGCTGACGTGGCCGGGCACCCTGCCCGCACCGGTACTGGAGAAGGACACCGCCGTGTACGCCGGCGTGCTGGGATCGGACGTCGACCTGCGCGTCAAGGCCACCGCGGAGGGCTTCTCGCACGTGCTGGTCGTCAAGACCGCGGCCGCTGCCGCCGACCCCCGGCTGGCTAGCCTCACCCTGGGCCTCTCCGCGCCCACCCTGTCCGTGACGGTCGCGCCGGACGGCACGCAGCAGGCGGTCGACCCGGAGACCGGCGCGGTGGTGTTCGAGGCGCCGAAGGCGTTGATGTGGGACTCCACCCCGACCCCGGCCGCGTCCGCCGCGGCGGCACCCCGTGCGCAGGTGACCACCGAGGACGAAGGGCCGCCGGCACCGCCACCCGTGACCGAGGCGACCGACAGCGGTCCCGGCGACGCCTCGAAGATCTCCACCATCCCGGTCGCGGCCACCGACCAGGCGCTGACGCTCGCCCCGGACCAGGCCATGCTGGGCGCGAGCGACACGCGGTTCCCGGTCTACATCGACCCGATGTACCGCACGCCGCGCAGCAACGCCAACCTCATGGTGTCGAGCACCGGGTACGAGGTCTACAACTTCAAGACCGATCAGGGTGTCGGGAGGTGCCCGATCGGGCTGCCCTCCAGCGGGCGCAGCTGCGGCTCCCCGCACAAGAAGCGCCTGTTCTACCGGGTGCCGACCGGCTGGCTGACCGGAAAGCACATCATCTCCGCGGAACTGCACGTGCGCGAGGTGTGGGCGGCCTCGGGCAGCAAGCGGCCGGTGGACATCCACCTGGCGAAGGCGTTCGGCGCCAACTCGACGTGGAACTCCACCTCCGACAACTGGCTGCGCCGGCTGGACCGCCGCAACGTGGCCAAGGGCTGGTCCGGCTGCGCGAGCAGCACCTGCCCGGCGGGCGATGTGGTCTTCAACGTCACCTCCGGCATCCGGGAGGCGGCCAAGGAGGGTTGGAAGCACACCACATTCGGTCTGCGCGCCGCCGACGAGGGCGACGAGCTCGCCTGGAAGCGGTTCGACCCGTGGGCGTGGGTGCGGGTGCACTACAACACCCCGCCGGCCAAGCCGAAGCTCAGTCAACTGTGGACGGAGCCGGGTGGCGCGTGCGCGCCGCCGGAGGATCCCGCCCGGTTCAACTGGTCCCAGCCCACCCTGAACGCCAAGAACCTGGTCGACCGCGACACCTACGCCCGCTCGGCCGAGAAGCTCACCGCCGAGTTCGACGTGTGGTGGACCGACGCCGGCGGCACCAAGCGCACGTGGAACCACGTCACCAAGGCCAAGAGCGCGGCCACCGGCAAGACTGGGAACCGGTTCTCGGTGCGCGTACCGGCCGGGAAGATCCCCGCCAACACGGTCATCAAGTGGCACGTGCGCGCCCGCGACGGTGGCGGCAAGGGCGTCAAGGGTCCGTGGAGCGACGCCGGTGAGGCGTACGCCTGCCATTTCATCTACGACACCCAGGCCCCGCCCCTGCCGGACATCAACTCCTCGGCGCCCGACGGGTACAACGAGGAGGACCCCGCCAACCCCAGCCAGCTGCATCAGGACGGCCTGGGGCGGTACGGGAAGTTCACCATCACGCTGCACTCGTCGGTGACGAAGTTCGCGTACGACGTCAACGAGGAGCCGACACCGGCGATGCTCAAGGCGCGCACGCCGAACGCCGCCACCGAGACCATCCACGTGCTGCCCAAGGTGATGGGAAGCAACACGCTCTACGTGCGGGTGGCCGACGCTTCCGGCAACTTCTCCAAGGGATCGGCGACGTTCACCTTCAAGGTGGCCGACGGGCGCGCTCCCAAGGCGCACTGGAAGCTCAACGACGCGCCCGGCGCCACCGCGCTGGTGGACTCCGCGCGTGGCCGGTACCAGGGGACGGTCTGGGGCGACCTGAAGCTGGGCGAGGCCGGCGCGCGCGGCAAGGCGGCCGCCTTCAACGGCACCAACACCGATGTCACCAGCAACGGCGCCCCGGTGCTGGACCTGACGAAGAACTTCTCGGTGACGGCGTGGGCGAAACTGTCGTCGTCGGTGGCGCACAACGTCACCGTGGTCAGCCAGGACGGCGCCTACCATTCGGGGTTCTTCCTCAAGTACAAGAAGTCCGCCAACCGTTGGGTCTTCGCACGCAACACCGCCGACGCCGACAGCACCCACGTCGAGGCGATCGCGTCCGAGGCGGTGCCGCTGGACGAGTGGGTGCACCTGGTCGGCGTCTACGACAGCGTGGCCAAGCAGATCCAGATCTTCGTGAACGGCAAGCCGGGTACCCCGGTGGCCTTCACCTCGCCCTGGGCCGCCGGCGGGTCCACCGTGATCGGGCGTGCCCGGTGGCAGGGCAACTGGACGGACCGGTTCATCGGGAAGATCGACGACGTGCGGGTCTACGACCGCGTCGTCAGCGTCGCCGAGGCGGCCAAGCTTTCCAAGGACATGCTCACCGTCACCCACGTCTGGCACATGAACCAGAACGGCGACGACAGCGGCGAGGGCGTGCGCAAGGCGGTGCGACTCAACGGCACCGCCAAGTACTCGACGGAGTCCATTGTGGTTCCTGGCACGGTCGGTGGGTCCGCTGGCTCGCTCACCCTGCCCGGCGGCGCCGCCAACTACGCCGCCATCGACGCCGCGGTGCTCGACCCGCGGGAGAGCTTCACGGTCTCCGCGTACGTGCAGACCGACGGTGTACCGACCGCCTCGATGAACCTGCTGAGCCTGGCAGGGGCGAACACCAGCGCGGTGGTCGTCAAGTACGACGCGGCCAAGGAGCGGTACGTCCTGCAGGTGCGCGGGGCCGACAGCGCGACCGCCGCGGTGTCCACCGTGGAGCACTCCGCCTTCCACACCGGGTTCGGCGACTGGGACCACATCGCGGTCGTGCACAACGCCCGCGAACGCATCGTCGAGCTGTGGGTCAACGGCACGCTGGAAGCGGCCGCCGAGTCGACGACGAAGTCGTTCCTGCACGGAAAGAAGCCCTTCGGTCCCATCACGACGGTGCGGATCGGCACGGGACCGGCGGGCGCGGCGAACTGGAAGGGCATGGTCGACGACCTCTGGATAACCCGCGGCCCGGCCGACGAGGCGGTGATCCATGCTCTGGCGCTGCCCACGGAGATCTCGGAGTTCTCCGAAGCGGCGCTCAACGACAACAACCTGGGCGACACCGCGGACCGACCGGCCGGTTCGGACCTGGAGAACGTCTTCTTCACCCTCAACGAGGGCCAGGTCGCCGGCGCCTACTGGGACCGCGACGACGCCGTCAACGCCAGCGCCCGCACCTGGTTCGAGCTCAACCCGAGCCTGCGGGCGGCGGCAGCGGCACCGATCAGCCACACCACGACCGGGCCGCAGCGGTTGCAGCTGTTCACCACCGCGACCGACGGCCGGGTCATCTCCACGTACTGGGATCCGGCCGTCACGACCAACGGCGGCTGGCGCGACTGGTTCGAGCTCAACCCCAACCTGAAGGCGGCGGCCGGTGCCACGGTGACCGTGACGACCACCGGTCCGGGGCGGATGAACCTATTCACCACGGCGTCCGACGGCCGGGTCATCTCCACGTACTGGGATCCGGCGATCACCACCAACGGGGGCTGGCACGGGTGGTTCGAGGTGAACCCGGGCACGAAGGCGGCACCGGGTACGCCGGTGAGCGTCACGACGTCGGGCGCGGGGCGGATGAACCTGTTCACCACGGCGTCCGACGGCCGGATCGTCTCCACGTACTGGGATCCCACCATCACCACCAACGGCGGCTGGCACAGCGCCTGGTTCGAGCTGAACCCGAACCTGAAGGCCGCGCCGGGTACCCCGGTGGGCGTGACGACGTCGGGTCCGGCCCGGATCAACGTGTTCACCACCGCCGCTGACGGCCGGGTCATCTCCACGTACTGGGATCCCGCCATCACGACGAACGGTGGCTGGCAGGCGTGGTTCGAGCTCAACCCGAACCTGAAGGCGGCCGTAGGCGCGGCGGTCACCGTCACCACGGCCGGTCCGGGGCGGATGAACGTGTTCACGACGGCGGCGGACGGCCGGGTCATCTCCACGTACTGGGATCCCGCCATCACCACCAGCGGCGGCTGGCACGGCTGGTTCGAGCTGAACCCGAACCTGCGGGCCGCCGTGCGGGCGCCGATCGCGGTACTGGACGCGAGCCCGACCGGAATGGCTCTGGTCACCCACACCGCCGACCGCATCGTCATCGGCACCGTGTGGCGCGCCGACAACGCGGCCAGCGGTGGCTGGTACGCCTGGCGCGTCCTGTGACACCCGACCGTGTGACCTCTGGTGAAGGCTTGGAAAGGACTGGCGATGCGTAGCCGTCTCCTGTGGACCGCGCCCGGTGCGAGGTCACGCCGCACGATCACAGCCCTCGTCACCGCGATCGCGGTCAGCGGTGGCGGCACGGCGCTCGCCTTGCCGGTCCACCCGGCGATCGCGGCGGCGCGCGCCGAGGCGGCCAAACCCCGCCCCGAGGACCGTGACCGCGTCGTCAAGGGCGGCCCGGTCAAGGCCAAGCCGCGCCAGCAGATGGCCAAGGCGCTCGACCCGACCGTGTCGTGGCCCGCCGCGGGCGAGGTCGACATCGACCTCACCGCCGCGACCTCCGCTTCGGCGGGCGGCGCGGTGGCGCTGCGGCCGGCCGGCCGGGCGGTGGCGCCGCGGCTGCGGTTGCGGACCCACGACCGGGCGGTCTCGACGCGGGCCGGGTTGCCGGGACCGGTGTTCAGCCTGAGCACAGCCGCTGCCACGCCGGCCACCGCGGCGAGCGCGGTCACCGTCACTGTGGACTACGCCGGGTTCGCCGAAGGCTACGGGGGTGCCTTCGGAGCGCGCCTGCGGCTGGCGCGGCTGCCGCAGTGCGTGCTCACGACACCGCGCGAACCGGGGTGCGCCGTGCCGACTCCACTGAAGACGGTCAACGACACCGCCGCCAAGACGCTGCGCGCCCAGCTGGATGTCGGGTCGGCGCCGGTGGTGTTCGCGGCCGTCGCCGGGCCCTCGGGTGACAAGGGCGACTTCGGCGCCACCCCGCTGGCCGCCTCGGCCACCTGGGAGGTCAGCACGCAGTCCGGCGACTTCACCTGGTCGTACCCGATGCGGGTGCCGCCGGTGCCCGGCGGCCTGGTCCCCAACCTGTCGGTGGGGTACTCGTCGGCGTCGATCGACGGGCGCACCGGGTCCACCAACAACCAGGGTTCCTGGGTGGGTGACGGGTTCGAGCTGTCACCCGGATACATCGAACGCAAGTACAAGTCCTGCAAGGACGACGGCGTACCCAAGGACGACACCTATCAGGTGCACCCGACCGACCAGTGCTGGGGATACGACAACGCGACACTGAGCCTCGGCGGGCTCGGCGGCGAGCTCATCGCCACCGGGGCCAACACCTGGAAGATGGCAAAAGACAACGGCACCAGGATCGAGCGGCTCACCGGAACCGACGACAACACCGGCAACGGTGACGACAGCAACGAGTACTGGCGCGTCACCACACCCGACGGCACCCGGTACTGGTTCGGCAAGAACCGGCTGCCCGGCTGGGCATCCGGCAACGCCGAAACCAACTCCGCGTGGACCGTGCCGATCTTCGGCGACGACAGCGGGGAGCCGTGCCACCAGGACGCCTTCAAGGACTCCTGGTGCCAGCAGGCGTGGCGCTGGAACCTCGACTACATCGAAGACACCCGCGGCAACGCCGTCGTCTACCACTACGCCAAGGAGGGCAACCGGTACGCGCGGAACCTGCGCGCCGGCGACGACACGCCATACGTTCGCGGCGGCCACCTGACCCGGGTCGACTACGGCCTGCGCAACGGCGCCCTGTTTCCGCAACGGGCGCCGGCGCGGGTGGAGTTCGACAACGTCGAGCGGTGTATCCGCGACACCGCCTCGGACTGTGCGGCGTCGAACATCACAGAGCACCCGGAATTCTGGCCGGACGTGCCGTGGGACCTGAACTGCCAGGCCGGCACCGAGTGCAAGGACGGCAAGGGCACAGCAACACCGTCCTTCTGGACCCGCAAGCGCCTGGCGAAGGTGACGACCAGCATTCTCAACGCCTCCGGCGACGGCTATCGCGACGTCGACTCGTGGACCTTCAAGCACCTGTGGGGTATCGCCGACGTCGACCGGCAACTGTTGCTGACCGATATCGTGCACACCGGCCACGCCGGGACGCCAGCGGTGACGATGCCGCCGGTCAGCTTCGTCTACACCCAGTTGGAGAACCGGGTCGACAAGCTCGGCGACGACGTCGGCCCGCTGGTGAAGAACCGGCTCGGCGCGATCCAGAACGAGACCGGCGGCGTGCTCGACATCAACTACACCGGCAAGGACTGCTCACCCAGCGACGTACCGGCACCACCCACCAATCACCGCCGGTGCTTCCCCGTGTACTGGGTCAACGCCAACGGGGGCGCCGACCCGTCCCTGGACTGGTTCCACAAGTACGTCGTCGCCGAGATCGTCCAGACGGACCTGGTCGGCGGCGCACCCGACGTGGTGACCCGGTACGACTACAGCATCGGCCGGCCCGCGTGGCGGTACACCGACGACGACGGGCTCACGCCGGAGAAGTTCAAGACCTGGTCGCAGTGGCGCGGCTTCGACAAGGTACGCGTGATCGGCGGCGCGACCGGCCCCAACCCGTCGCAGACCGACCATTGGTTCTTCCAAGGGATGCACGGAGACCGGGAGGACGCCGACGGCGGTGCCAAGGCGGTCACCGTCGCCGACGGGGAAGGCGCCACCTACAACGACCACGAGTCGCTGCAGGGCACGGTGGTGCGCACGGTCACCTACGACCGGGCCGGTGGCACGGCGGTCAGCAAAGCCGTCCAGGAGCCGTGGCACCACCAGACCGCGTCCCGGACCCGGCCGTGGGGCACCATGACGGCTAACCTGATCGGCACCAGGTCCAGCCGCGTCATGACGCTGGTCGGCACCGACTGGCAGGAGAGCCGATCGTCGGTACTCTCGTTCGACCTGACCACAGGCGAGCCACTGACCTCGCAACAGCTCGGCGACATCGACGCCACCGGCGACGAGCAGTGCACCACAGTCACCATGACGGCCGCCGGCGACCGGGTGCTGCCGCTGCCGGCGCACGAGCGCACGGTGGCTCGCCCCTGTGGCCAGACGCCCGACCTCGCACAGGATCTGATCTCCGACACCCGCAGTTACTACGACGGAGGCGCCCTCGGCGCTGCGCCGCAACACGGGGACGTGACGGCGGTCGAGGAGGCGAAAGCCGCCACGGCCACCGCGATCACCTATCACGTCGCCGCCAGGTCCACATACGACAACCTGGGTCGCGTCGCCGACGTCACGGACGCGGCGGGCCGCGTGTCGAAGACCGTCCACACCGAGGCGAACGGGCTGACCGTCAAGGTCGAGGCGATCACGCCGCCGGCCATTGCCGGCAATCCCGCCTCCGCGCTCAGGACCGTGCGGGTGCTCGACCCGGCTTGGGGTACACCGGTCACCGAGACCGACCCGGGCCAGAAAACCACCACTGCGGCCCGCGACGCGCTGGGCCGCACCAGCAAGGTGTGGGCACCCGGCCGATCGACCACCGGTACGCCCGACAACGAGTTCCAGTACCTCGTCCGCAACACGGCCGTTACCGCCGTGGCCACCAAGACCCTCAACCGCTCGGGTGAACTGGAAGCGGCGTACACGCTGCTGGACGGGTGGCTGCGGCCGCGCCAGGCGCAGGGACCCGCTCTCAACGGCACCGCCAAGGGACGGATCGTCGCCGACACCTTCTACAACGCGTCCGGCTCGGTCGACCACACCTTCGACGCCTACTACGCCGACGGCGAACCGGCGGCCGCGCTGTTCGGGGTCACCGCCATCGGCGACGTGGAGAGCCAGAACTGGTTCAACTACGACGGTCAGGGCCGCGTCACGGCGGAACGGCTGCTCACCGGCAACAGCGACGGCGCCAACAACGAGAAGTGGCGCACCACGTACAGCTACGGCGGCAACTGGACCACCGTCGTCCCGCCCGCTGGCGCCCCGCCGAAGACCACGTACACCGACATCCACGGCCGCCCCACCGAAATCCGCCAGCACCGTGGCGCCGATCCGGTGGTCGTCCGCTACACGTACAACCACCGGGGCCAGCGAGCCACCATCACCGGGCCCGGCGAAAAGACATGGTCGTTCCAGTACGACATCAAGGGCCGCGTCGTCGCCACGGTCGACCCCGACCGCGGCACCGAACGGGTCCAGTACAACGACCTCGACCTCCCGGTGCAGAGCACCGACGCCCGCAACCGCAAGATAGGCATCGAATACGACGGCCTCGACCGGGTGGTCGCCCGGTACGACGCCACCGCCGCGTCGCCCGGCGTCAAGCTGGCCGAGTTCACCTACGACACCATCCGGGCGGGACTGCCCACCAGCGCGACCCGGATCGTCGGTGCGAACCGGTACACCACGCAGGTCGAGCTCTACGACAACCTGAACCGGCCGCAGCGAACCCGCGTGCTCCTGCCGTCCACCGAGGGCGCCCTGGCCAAGCCCGACGGGTACGTCTTCGACACCCTGTACAATGTGGACGGAAGTGTCGCGGCCGCCAGCAGTCCCGCGGCGGGTGACCTGCCCGCGGAGAACCTCACCGTCACCTACGACGGCCTCGGCCGCGTGGTCTCCACCCAGTCGCCACTGTCCACATACATCACCGGCGTCGACTACTCCAAGACCGGCAAGGTCATCGGCCAGCGCATGCAGTCCGGCGCCACCGGCAAGCAGGTCGACCAGACCTTCAGCTACGAGTTCGGCACCGGCCGGCTGGTCAAGGCGACCACTTCTCACTTCGGCATGGCGGGCACGGACCGCAGCGCGGAGTACCGGTACCAGGACGCCGGCAACGTCACCCAGATCACCGACACCTCGCGCGACGGCGTCGACAACCAGTGCTTCCGGTACGACGCGTTGGCGCGCCTTACCGAGGCGTGGAGCCAGGGCGCCGCCGGAGACTGCGCCACCAGCCCGGACACCGCCACGATCGGGGGACCCGCTCCGTACCGCGCCGCGTACACCTACGACGACGCCGGCAACCGCGTCACCGAAGCCGCCTACGGCGCCGGCGCCAGCGGTGGCGCGTCGCTCGGCCAACGCGCGTACGCCTACGCCGGCGGGTCCGGTGTGGACACCTCCCTCTACAAGGGACACCAGCTGGCCGCCGTGACGGGTGCCGTGCCGGGGGCGGGCGCCGAAACCTACCGCTACGACGCATCCGGCAACACCGTCGAACGCAAGACGCAGGCCAGCAACCAGACCCTGGAGTGGGACGTCGAGGGCGAGCTCGTCAAGGTCACCGACAGCCGCCACGGCGAGACGTCGTTCCTGTACGCCGCCGACGGCTCCCGCCTGATCCGCCGTGACGCCACGGGCAGCACCCTGTATCTGCCCGGGCTGGAGGTGCGGCAGGCCAAGGGAGCCACCTCGGCCACGGCCACCCGCTACTACCAGAACGCCATGCGCACCGCCGCCGGCGTGACCTTCCTGGTCAACGACCACCACGGCACCGGTGAACTGGCCATCAACGCCGCGACCGGCGCCCTCGCCCAGCGCCGGTACACGCCCTTCGGCCAGCTCCGGGCCAGCAACAACGCCTGGCCCACCAGCAACGAGAAAGGCTTCGTCGGCGGTACGGTCGACGCCACCACCGGACTGACCACATTGGGCGCCCGCAGCTACGACCCCAACTCGGGCCGCTTCATCTCGGTCGATCCGGTGATCGCCATGGGCGACTCCCAACAGATGAACGGCTACAACTACGCCGACAACAATCCGGTCACCCTGGCCGACCCCGACGGCTTGGAGCGGTGCTGCACCGGTATCGGCTGCACCAAGTCACTGGCCCCGCCCTGCGAGGGGAGGGTCCCGCCTCCTGGACCCGAATGCGAAGGTCCTTGCGTTCCCAGAAGCGACGACGACCTCAAGAACCAGCGGGAGCGCGTGCGGAACGAGATCGATCGGCAGCGCGAGGCCGCCCGGCGCAACGCCATCCTCGAAGCCTTGAAGGTCGCCGGGATGGAGTTCGTCAAGGACTTCCTCATGATCAATGACATCAAGGGGTGCTTCAGCGGCAGTATCGGCGCCTGCGCCAGCCTCATCCTCAACGCCCTCCCGATCATGAAGGCTGCCCGGCTCGCCGCGAAGCTCGCCTCCAGAATCGGCACGGCCATCAAGGTCTACAAGAAGGTACAGGGCGCCATCAGGGCGGCCCAGGCCACGATAGCCAAGCTCCAGAAGCAGCTCAAAAAGCTTGACGACCTTCTGGCAAACCTGAAAAGCGGCAAGCGCAACACCCCCAAAACCCCCGGCAAGCCGCGAGGCGATGGCCCGTCCGGTGGCTGCTCGCGAAACAGTTTCCTTCCCGCGACACAGGTCCTGCTCGCCAGCGGCGGCCGAAGTCGGATCGACCGCCTCAAGGTCGGCGACAAGGTCGTCGCCACGGACCCGGCGACCGGACGCACCGAGGCGAAACCCATCACCGCCACCATCGTCGGTGATGGCGAGAAGAAGCTCGTCACCGTCACGGTGGCCACGAAGCAAGGCCCGCACGACATCGTCGCCACCGACGGGCATCCGTTCTGGGCGGTCAACCTCGGCGAGTGGGTCGATGCCAAGGATCTGCGTGCGGGCGACCTGCTGCGGACCTCGGCGGGCACGTACGTCCAGGTCACCGCGGTCAGACATTGGGCGGCACGAACCCGCGTCCACAATCTCACCGTCGCCGACATCCACACGTACCACGTACTCGCCGGCGACACCCCAGTACTGGTGCACAACACAACCATCGGCGCGTGTCCCGTTACCGGAAATCCCCACGGAAAGCTGGGTGAGGCGGCCACCGAGCAGCGTCTGGCTGATGAAGGGTACACCCACATCGTCGACGAGGTCAGATTCCGGACGCCGGGAGGAACCGAGTTCCGGGCCGACTTCGTAGCTCGCCACCCGACAAGCGGAAGGTGGGTCGCCATCGAGACGAAGACCGGCGATGGTGCCGACTTCACCGACAACCAGGAGATCGGATATCCGCTACTCCTCTCACGAGGGGCCATCCTGGATACCAGCAAACTCGAGGGTCACGGCGTGCCAAAGGGAACTACAATGAGAATGCCGGTGGAGCTTGACATCTGGAAGTGTCCGGCATGTAGCTAGGCTGTACTCTCTGGTCGTGCGTGGGTGGCGGCGGCTCCGACGGGTGCCGCCGCTGCTCATCGATACCGTCATCGCGGTGTCGGGCGCGGCCGTCACGGGGTGGTTGTCGGCGTCGTACCGGCCGCCGGGCTCGCCGCCGTTGGACGCGTACGCGCAGGTGTTGACGGTGTTGGGCTGGGCGCCGCTGGTGGCACGCAGGCGGGCGCCGGTGCTCGTGCTCGTCGCCGCGTCCGCCGGGCTCGTGTGGTTCTTCGCCGAAGGGTACCAGCCGTCGTTCATTATCGTCGGCACGCTGCTGGCGGCGTACACGGTCGCGGCGTCGCGTGGGCTGGGTGTCGCGCTGGCCGGCGCTGCGCTGACGGCGGCGGTGTTCGCCTACAGTGGAGTGAAGTATGGCGCGCCGCTGGGCGCGTCGGTGGCGCAGTCCGTGGTGGTCACGGCCGTGGTCGTGTTCTTCGGCATTGGAGCGCGCCAGCTTACCGACCGTAACCAGCGCCTGCGGGAGCTCACGGCGCAGCTGCGGCACGAGCGGGAGGAGCGCGCCCGGCTCGCGGTCGCGCGGGAGCGGGTGCGCATCGCCCGCGAGCTGCACGATGTGGTCGCACACCACATGTCGGTGATCGCGGTACAGGCTGGGCTGGCCCGGTATGTGCTGCGGTCCGACCCGGGGACGGCGGGTTCGGCGCTGGACACGATCGGCGACACGAGCCGCGAAGGGCTGGAGGAACTGCGTCGCGTCCTGCGGCTGTTGCGCGCCGCGGCGTCCGATGTGGAAGAGGGCGAAGACGCCCAGCCGGCGCCTGGGTTGGCCCGGCTCGACGACCTGGTGGCTCGGGTGCGCAACGCGGGTGTACCGGTGGTGGTGAGCGTGGCTGGTCGCGCGCGTCCGTTGCCGCCCGGCGCGGACCTGTGCGCGTACCGGATGGTCCAGGAGTCTCTGACCAACGTGATCAAGCATGCGGGGTCGGCGTCCGCGACGGTCTCGCTCGACTACGGTGCCGCTGAGCTGACCGTGACGGTCAGCGACGATGGTCCCGGGCCCGCTGGAGCGGTGGAGTCGACCGGCGGCGGGCACGGGCTGGCCGGGATGGGGGAGCGGGCCCGGCTGTACGGCGGGGCCCTGACCGCCGGGCGTGGTCTCGACGGTGGTTTCGAGGTGGCGCTCACGTTGCCGATCGACCCCGCTGGCGGCTATCTTTCCGGTCCGCGCCCCGGCGTGACCAGCCCGGACTCGTAGGCGTACACCACCGCCTGGGCACGGCTGGTGAGCGACAGCTTCGCCATGGTCCGGTTGACGTGGGTCTTGACGGTGCCCTCCGCGATGACCAGCCGCTGCGCTATTTCCACATTGGACATCCCGGTGCCCACCAGGCGCAGCACCTCCTGCTCGCGGCCGGTCAGGCCGGCGAGTTGCGGCTCGGCGGGCGCCGGTCGCGCGTCGGTGGACTGTGGAGCGTACGCCTCGATGAGCCGCCGCATCACGGACGGTGCGAACAGCATGTCTCCGGCGGCGACAGTGGCGACCGCGGCCAGCAGGCGTTCCGGTGGCGCCTCCTTGAGCAGGAAGCCCGACGCCCCGGCACGCAGCGCCTGGTACACGTACTCGTCCAGGTCGAATGTGGTCAGTACCAGGACGCGCGAGGGATCGGCGCCGCCGGCGGCGATGATCCGCCTGGTGGCGGTGATGCCGTCCATGCCCGGCATGCGGATGTCCATCAGCACCACGTGCGGGCGGGTCGCCGCCGCGAGCGCGACAGCCTCCGCGCCGTCGCCAGCCTCGCCCACCACCTCGATGTTTGGCGCGGCCCGCAGCAGCGCCACCAGTCCAACCCTGATCAGGACCTGGTCGTCCACGATCAGGACGCGCGTGTTTTCCCCGTTGGCGGGCAATCAGACCCCTTGGCGTTACGTTACCGTCCTCCCCGCGCCGAGGGTACGACGCCTGTCCATCCTGGACCACGCCGGGATGCGCCTATAGAGGTCAGGAGGCGGCGAGCACCACGGCGTAGCCGCCGACCGCGACGCCGGACGTGGCCTGGACGAAGCGGTGCACCAGGTACTGGCCGGAGGCCAGGCTGACCGCCGGCACGGTGACGGTGATCGTGGCGCCGGCGCCCGGAGTGAGCGGGATCTGGGCCAGTGACCTGCCCGCTGCCGCTGGCCCGCCCGCCGCCTGGCGCGCCTGCACGTGCTCGGCGAGGCTCTGGCTGCCCGGTCCCGGCTGCCCGGGGACCTGCTGGGTCTGGCTCACGCGTACCCCGAAGTCGGTGCCGGTCGCGTCGGTGGCTTGCAGCAGCGAGGTTCGCGTGCCCGGCGTGGCGCTGGCCAGCACGGTGGCCGCCGCCTGCGGCGTGAGCTGGCGCAGGGCGGTGAGGTTCGCCGTGATGGCGGTGGAGGTCAGCAGCAGCGCGAAGGTGGCCGGGGTGGTGAACGGGTTGGCGGCCCGTATCCCCAGCGACTGCGGCCTGGTGGCCGCCCGTACGGTCAGGTTGCGCTGGCCCACGTGCCGGTCCCGGCTGGCGTCGTAGGGGAAGCGGAGCCCACCGGGACCCTCCTCCGGTGTGGACAGTTGGACGACCACGCACTCGTGGCCGCCGTTGACAACCGTCGGGCGCCACGGCGTCGGGCAGGTCACCGGCGTGTATCCGTGGTCGGGGAGGGCGACCAGCCGACTGCCGATCCGGTTCGCGTTGCCGGCGACGAAGGCGAGCGACGGGTTGAACCAGAAGAACTCGACCAGTACGGCGAAGGCGTCGGCACGTCCGGCGTTGGTCACGAAGGCGGTAATGGTGGTGGGCACGCCCGCGGTCGGGTTGCCGAGCGAGTCGGCCGGCTCCACCCGGATGTCGGGGGACAGCCAGAACACCGCCGCCGGCGGCACGGCGCCGTTGGCCGCCCGCCCGTCGTCGAGGGTTGCCAGGTCGGTGAGGCTGTCCCGGTACCGGGTGAAGAGGTACGGCGTGTAGGGGACCGGCCGGACCGGCTCCCGGGGAGGGGGGTCGTCGGCGGTCCGCGCCCGTGCGGACGCGGGCAGGCCGGTGGAGAGGGTACCGGCGGCGGTGGCCGCGCCGGTGGCGGCGAGCAGCGTACGCCGAGTGAGTGGTGTGCCGGGCATCGGGTACCTCCGCGGGGCGGGTCGGCTCAGGGTTCGACGACGGCGCTGCCGCGGGGAGCGCCAGGGCTGGGCAGCACCCAGGTCGGCATGCCGATGCCAGGGTCGGCGTCCAGGTCCCAGTCGAGCGGCGGCGCGGGCGAGTCGAGCGGGGACAGGGCGACGGCCACGTCGATGGCGTTGCCGAAGAGCAGGCCCGGCGGCCTGGAGGAGTTGAGCAGCGCGGCACGCTGCGCGAAGATCGCCGGATCGGTCAGGGCCGAGGTGAGCGGGTTCTCCTGGATGGCGGTGCCGGAGCGGTGCCCGTCGACGAAGTGGGACGGCCAGACCTCCTGCGCCGTGGCGTAGGCGCTCACGGCGGGCAGCTCGACCGAGCCGGTCGGCCGGCGGATCCAGTCGCTGTCGAGCAGCGGCCACCGCGTCTGCGGGTAGTCGCCGGTGTCGCGGACGCTGCGAACGGTGTCCAGCGCGTTGCTGTTTCCGGTGCGGACGCCGGCGCGCAGCGCTTCGGCGTTGTGGGCGAGCTGCTCGGTGTAGGGGAAACCAAGCCCGCTCAACGCCATCAGGTCGTGCAGCTCCTTGATCTCGCCGGAGAGGTAGACGAGCACCCATCCGATGTGGACGCTCAACTCGTCCCACTTCGGGTCGGTGACCGCGTCGACGGCGAGCACGATCGCGGTGACCAGCCAGTCGATGCCGGTGACGACCACCCCGGCGTAGAAGTTGAACGCGGCGACGACGGCGGCGATGAGCGCGCTGACGAGCTCGGCCTCGTCAGGGTCGGGGTCCCGGGAGGGCATGGGCGGTTGGATGATCTGCCCGTCGACGTCCACCTGCCCGACAGAGTCCATCCAGGACGGTCGGGTGCTCGCGTCCGGATGCCGTATCCGGCCCAGGGGCACGCAGGGGATCGCCTGACCGGAGGTCTGCAGCCAGAGGACGAGCCAGGCGAGGCTTGCCGCGCCCTGGAGCCCGGCGGAGTCGACGCCCGGCGGTGGAGCGCCATAGGTGTCGCGGTAGGCGGCCAGCCACACGTCGACGATCTCCTGCGGCAGCGGGAACCCGAAGGGCCCACCGGCGCGGACGCCGCCCAGCACGGCGGCCGGGTCCAGCCCGAACTCGAGCCGGTCCTGCAGGTTCGCCTCGCGCAGGTTCGGCCAGTCCGGGTATGGCGGGTTGGGCGTCACGCCGGACATCGAGGCGTTGGCGCGGTAGTAACCCCAGACCCAGGTGTCGATGTTGTTGCTGATCCAGCGGTGCCGCCACCAGTGCGACCGGTGCGGGGCGTTGACCACGCTGTTGATGTAGGGGTTGCCGCACAGGTCGCTCGCGTATCCGATGCCCGCGCCGACCGCGAACGCCTGGGCCGAGGCGGTACTGGCCGCGGCCCGCTCGCGCAGCGCCCGCAGGAATCGTCCCGGATGGCTGCCGTGGAGGGTGCCGCGCACGTGCCACGCGTTGCTCGGCGGCACCTTCGGGCGGGACGAGGGGAACGGCTCGGCACGCTTGATGGACTCGAAGACCTCCGCCTGCATCCCCGGGATCTGGGCGACGGCCGCGGAGAGGCTCTTGCCGATGGCGTCGAGCTCGCGCAGTTCGTCGATCATGCCGAAGAGTTCGAGCTTGTCCTTGTCGTCGATGACCTGGCGGAGGCGCGACAGCCTTGTCCACAAGGTGTTCAGGCAGTAGGCGACGCCGTTGGTCGGCGTCGTGCCGGCGAACAGCCGCAACACCGGCGACCACACGTCGAGGTACGGGGAGCGAGGCCCGCTGACACCCGATGGCAGGAAGTCGCCGAGCGACGCGCCGATGGCGCCCAGATACACGAACCGATGCTCATTCGACCCCACCGAGCCGATCAGTGGCAACGCCTGGTCGACGATCGCGAATTTCGTGGGTATGCCGGTCACGCGCCGCCTCGTTCCGCCGATGCCGTGGAGGGACACGGATATCGTGCGGCCACACAGTTATGGCAGTCAATGGCTTGGCGATGGGCTCGCGTGTTCGGTCGAACATGGCATACTGTCGATGAATATCTGAAACGGGGAGGGAAGCGATGCGAAGGTTCCGTCATCTCGGAGTGGCGATCGCTACCGGTATGGTGATTTCGTTGGCAGTCGCGTCGCCGGCGGCCGCGGATGGTGGTGACACCAACGGCTACTGGCAGTACCACTCGACATACGCCACCTACCAGGAGTGCGACGACGCGGGCCGCCCGTTCGTCCCGAGCGTCGCGGATGGCTGGGGCTGCGTGCAGTACATCATCACCGACTACAAGCCTGGTCCGAAGACCGAAGACTGGAACCTGCACCTGGTCTTCGCAAGCTGAGCGGGGCGTCGATGGTCACCGCTGGGCGCTCGTTCCAGCAAGGCGAGGTCACGCGCGCCGAGCTGTTGAGGTTGACCAGCCAGTTCGAGATCGGCCGCGACTTCTTCGCGTCCGACATGGACAGCTGGCACTACGATGTCCGGCTGGTCGAAGGAGACCTGAACGTTTCCGGCCCGCTCGACCTGTTCGCGGAGAAGCTCGCCGCCCTGGTCGTGACCGGAAACCTCGACGTGCGAGGCGCCTACGGTGACGGCGACGATCCGTGGTCGGGCGCGTTCGTCCTCGGCGACATGCGGGCCGCCAATGTCGTCACCGCCGGCTCGCTCAATGTGGCCGGATCGCTGACCGTCGCCGGTGGCATCGTGGGTGACTACAACGACTACGGCGCCACCATTGGCGGGCAGACGACAGCGCGCTACCTGCACACCGAACACCATTGGTTCGACTTCGGCGCCGCCGTGAACGTCGAGCACGTGCTCGGGCCACCGCGCGGTTCGTGGCCCAAGTCCACGCGGTTGCAAGAGCTGCCCGCCGCGAGCTACCCGGATGTACTCGTGCCGGAGGTCTTCTCTCCCGACCCGGCCGAACTCAGCGACGAAGAGCGGGCCGAAGGCTGGTTCGACCTTGACCACCGTGAACTATTGAGACGCACGTGGGCCGGTGAGGCGGTCCTTCTCGGTTGAGCCAGTGATCCACGCTGAGCTGATCGGTGCGAGCCGCTCGGTCACGGGGTGAGCGCATGGTGGAACACGTTGCGCGGGTCCCAGCGCCGTTTCGCCGCGTGCAGCCTCGCCGCGTTGTCGCCGTAGTACAGCGTGGACCACGGCAGGCTCGACGTGTTCCACTGTGGATCCGCGAGGTCGGTGTCTGGATAGCCGATGTAGGCGCCACCGTCGACCGGCACCCCGCCGGTGTCGGCGTACATGTCGCGGTAGAACTCGCGGATCCACGCCATGTGCCGTGCGTCGTCCGCCGGTTCCGCCCATGCCGATAGGTAGAAGAGCTTGAGGATGGCGTCGCGATGTGCGGTGGCGGTGGCGTGCGGCGGCACCGCGTTGACCCTGCCACCGTAGGAATTGAGGCTCACCGCGCCGCCGACGATGTGAGGGTCGTCCGTTGTCAGATGGCGGTACGCGACGGCGATCTGCCGGTCGGTGAACGGGCGGCGCAAGTATCCCGACTTCACCTTCAACCGCCACCCGAACGTGTCGTCCGAGCCTTTGAGCGCGGCCACGAGCCAGGGCTGCCGCTCCTGGGTTCGAGAGGTGGGACCACCCACGCCGGCGCCGAGCGCCGCGACGTGCTCGTCGAGCACCCGCTCCGCCCCGGCGCCCGAGACCTGCCCGATCAGCATGACCGCGCCCTGCTGGCGGCGGAACAGCAGGAACTCGGTGTAGAGGTCGGGGTATCGGTCGCCGTGCCGCTCGAACCAGCGTCCGTGGTTGTGCACGAGCCGCGTGAATACCGGCTCGTGCAGTCCTTCCCATGACCATTGGAGCGTGAACGACAGCACGTCGGCGGGCGGCTCCGGCAGATCCCGGAACCAGTAGCGGGTCACGACGCCGAACGATCCTCCGCCGCCGCCGGTGTGCGCCCACCACAGGTCACGGTGGGGGTCCGTCGCGTCCCGCGTCGCGATCACGCTGCGAGCCTTACCGGCGCGGTCGACGACCACCACCTCGACCGCGTACAGATGGTCGACCGCGAGGCCATGACGGCGACACAAGGGGCCGTATCCTCCCGCGGCCACATGGCCGCCGACACCGACCTCGGGACACCACCCCGCGGGGAGCGTCACGCCCCAGCCCAGAAAGAGCCGCCGGTACGCCTCACCCAGCGTCGCGCCGGCCTCCACCGCGAACGCCCGGCGTGCCGGATCGTAGTAGACCCCGGTCATGGCGCCCATGTCGATGACCATCCGCACGGTTGGGTTGTCGACGAAGTCCTCGAAGCAGTGCCCACCGCTGCGCACCGCGACGCGCTTGCCGGCCCGTACCGCGTCATTCACCGCACGCACCACGTCGTCTGTCGAGCCGACCAGGCGGATATGGTCGGGCGAGCCGGTGAACCGCTCGTTGTAACCGCGCCCGGCCAGGAACCCGTATCGAGGGTCGGCGGGCCCGACATGACTCTTCGGGCCGCCGATGGCCGTCCCAGTGGTCGTGGCCGCGGCCGCCGCGGTGGTTGCCGCCGTACCGGCCGCGAGCGCACCCGCCGTGGCCGCGGCGCCACGGAGCACACTCCGTCGACTGTGCACACTCATCACACCCTCCCTCGTGTCGATCTCTCCGACCCTAGGAGGGGCCTACGGGCAGCGACATCCCGCTACCTGGAAGGGCGACGGTGACGCTACCCCTACCACCGACCATCCCTTGTGGAGCGCCGATAGGTCAGGATGGGCTGGGGAGGTGGGCGCAGAGCTCGGGCGGAAACGCCGGCTCGGCCGTCGTTATCGTGCCGCAGCCGGACCGCGTCGACGTGGCGATCGTGCTCCAGCCGCTGGGCTCGACCCACCGCATGAAGTATCGGCGCACGTTCACCGCGGGTACGCAGCCGGACCGCGGGTCGGCGCCGCAGGGCACCGGGTCGTCTGGAACGGTCATCACCAGCCAAGAAGCGTCACACCCTTCGACGTGCCCGGTGGAGTGCCGGGACACGTCGAGGCCGTCGACCGCCACGTAGATCCAGTTCGGGTCGCAGTGGTTTGCTGGCATCGGATCGCAGCCGAAGGTCTTGTGGCAGCGCTCGTACGCGTCGCCGGCCGGCTTCCAGATCTCGTCGTTGAGCACGACCCGCCGCCCGTTGATCGGCTCCGGCGCGGTCAGTGTGACCACCGCGGAAGCGTACGTCGGGCAGGCGCCGAACGTGTCGGAGAGCTGCGAGTCGTGTACGACGCTGGCGTAGATGAGGTTGTTCTCCTCGGTGAGGGTGCCGATCCGCGGGTCGCGCGAACATCCCTCGGGGCCGGCCAGCACCGTCACGTCCAGCAGCAGCGAGCGCGGATCGTCGCTGCCCCGTACCGCGGTGACGGCGGCTTGGAAGGTTATCCAGTCGCCGCCGTCTACCGGGGTCTCCGCGCTGGTCTGCCGGGCGCATCCGGCGAGGATGGCAAGGACGGTAACGACGGCGACGGCCGCGCGGGCGGTAGCGGTGATCCGACGCATGCCGACGATTCTCGCTCCGGGCGGGACGCGCGGCATCCGTACGGATACTCAATCTGGCACGCCGGCGGAGGGGTGAGTCTTCTCCACGTACGCCGCGATCGCCTCGATCGTCGGGTGGTCCCACACGACCGCCGCGTCGAGGTCGATGCCGTAC
This sequence comes from Phytohabitans aurantiacus, assembly GCF_027923225.1. GTDB lineage: Bacteria > Actinomycetota > Actinomycetes > Mycobacteriales > Micromonosporaceae > Phytohabitans > Phytohabitans aurantiacus. The sequence continues at coordinate 335,742 of NZ_BSDI01000007.1, read as the reverse complement.
TCGTCTTCGACATCCCCCGCCAGCCCCAGCGCGTACAGCGAATCCATGCCATACATCGCGAGGTGCTTCGTCGGGTCGATGTCGGCGGGCTCACGCTCCACATAGAACGCGACCCGCTCGATGAGCCACGTCGTCACCGTCGCACGGTCAACCGTAGACATCGCACTTCCTTCCTTTCGCCGATCACATCAGGTCAGAACCGGCGTCCGGCTCAGATCGAGGGAGAGGCCATCACGTTCGCGGCATACGAGCTCGCCGAGTAGCCATTCGACGGTCCCATCGGGTAGGGGTGCCGCCGTCCGGGTCAAGCGCGCGTGCAGCCGAGCCAGTGCCGCGGTCAGCCAGCGCGGGGCGCCGAGGAACGCGTCGCCACGCGCGTGGCCGGCGCGCCACACGCCCACAGCCGCCGCGGCGCCCAGCAGCATGGCGTAGTTTTCGGCCAGGGCGAAGGTTTCCGCGTCGGCGAGTGGTCCCCGGCGAAGCGGGGGGATGGCGGACGCGCGCTCGGCGAGGGTGCGCAGCTGGTCGCTCAGGCTGGCCACGAGCGCACCCGCGTCCGGGCCGATGCCGGCTTCCGGGCCGTGTGCCGCGGCGCTGAGCAGCAGGCCGGTGATGTCGTCGCGGCCGGAGCTGGAAAGCGCCAGGCGGGTGAAGGCCAGCTCCGGCAGTGCCGCGGCGGGGTCGAACAGCGCCGGTGGCGGTGTCGCCGGCTCCCGCCAGGCGCGCCGCGAGAGCGCCGGCAGTTGCGCGATTATCGCCAGCAGGCACGCCGTCTCACCCGCGTGTCCGAGGCTGATCACCGGCAGGTCGCGCAGGTGCTTTCCGAAGATGGCGCCTGGACCCTCCCGCAGGTAATAGCGGGCGCCGAGAATGACCGCCAGATCCTCCGTGGCGTCGGTGAGCAGCCGGGCGACGAGATACTTCGTGGCGGCGGCGTGCAGCGATGCCTGGGCCGGCAGGAGGTGGAGCCCGCGACACGCGACCGTCGCCAACGCGTCGGCGACGAGCAGGTCCACGAAGGCGCCGGCGAGCGCCTCCTGGGAGTGTGGCAGGTCCAGCACCGTAGCGCCGTACAGCCGGCGGGACGTGGCGAAGCGCACGACGGTGCGCAGCGCGGTGTCCACCGCGCCGACGGCCAGGCCCGGCAGGACGGCCCGGGTGACCTGGAATGAGCGCAGCGCGGTCTCCACGCCCTGGCCCCGATCGCCGAGCAGCGCACCGGCGGGCACCGCGCAATCGCGGGCCAGCAGGCCGCCGAGCTGGACCCCGCGCACCCCGACGGTCCGTGTCCGGGGGAGGTGCGCCAGGCCGGCGGTGTCGTTTTCGACCAGGAACAGCGAGTGTCCACGCGGGCCGCCGCCGTGCTCGGTGCGCGCGAACAGCACGAAAGCGGCCGCGCGGGCGATGTTGTTTATCAGCTCTTTGGTACCGGACAGCCGCACCCGCTCGCCTTCCCAGCGGGCCTCGAACTCGTTGCGGCTGAAGTCGTTGCCGTGCGCCAGCTCGTGGTAGGCCACGGCCAGTCGGTCGCCGCGCAACAACAACTCGGCCGCCCGGCGCTGCTGCTGTCCCGTTCCCGCCGACCACACGTTGACCGCGGCCATCAACGAGGTGACCCCGTAGCCGAGCCCAAGGCCGATGTCGCGGCGGAAGACCGGGCGGATCCGGCGGACCAACTCGTCGGCGGCGCGTAGCCGGCCGCCGAGGTGCGGCGGGACGAACTCGGCGTTGAACGCCCAGGACGTCAACGCGTCTTCCCCGGCCGCGAGCAGCTCGCCGCGCTCGTCGGCGCGCACGATCTCCGCGTAGCTGACCGGGTTGTCGCCGTCGCGCGGATCCCCCAGCAGCGATTCGAGTCCGCTGAGTCCGCTAGGCACCGCGCACTCCTTCGGCCAGCTGGCAGTCGAAGAGCGAGAACATCCGTCCCGACGACGCCTGCGCCGCCAGGTGCGTCCACAGGATCTCGTCGGTATCCGGCTCGGCCGGGGCCGGTTCGCCGAGGGCGGTCAGCACGCGGCGAAGGACGGCCGTCAACCAGTGCCCACCTTCCCAGAGCGGACCCGTGTCCATGGTGGTGGCGCGGGCATGGTTGGCGAGCCACAGCGCGATCGCCGCGGCACCGAGGTAGCACTCGGTGAACTCTTTCGCTCGCTGCAGGTGCACGACCGGGGCGCCGCCTCTGGCGGGCGGCAGGGCGGCGATCGACGCGTGAAGCTGCTCGGTGCGTGCCGCGAGTGTGTGGGCCAGCTCCGCGGCGCGCTTCAGGACGGGTGCCGTCTCCGCCAGGCCGGCAAGTACCGCGGCGGTATCGGGCAGCGCTGCCACCACGCCGAGCCCGTACCGGGAGAACAGCTTGAGCCGGTCACGCTCGAACGGCGGCACGGCGCGGCTCACGTCGGCCGCCGGTGTCACGTCGGTGTACGCGCGCCCGCGCCGGTAGCCGCGCACGAGGTTGGGAAACTGTGCGACGATCGCGTGCAGATTGACCAGGGTGTTTCCGTCAAACAGGGAAACGATCCGCGCGTCCCTGGCGACCTTCTGGAAGTCACCACCGGAGAGGATCGACCGCGCGCCCAGCAGCCTGCCGAGGGCCGCGATGGTGTTTTCGGACCGCACCGGTAGCGCGTACTTGACGGCGGCGCTGGCGACGCTCAGCTCCTCCGGGTTCCAATGGATCAGCCGGCTGCCGACGATCGCCGCCGCCTCCGCGGTCAGCTGATCGGTGTACGCGTCGAGCAGTAACCGCCACGCCATGGGCAGGTCCGCCAAGGTACGCCCGTACAGCTGGCGCGCGGCGGCCCAGTCCATGGCGATGCGCAGCGCGTGTTCGCTGGCGCCAAGGGCGAGAGAGGCGCACATCGTCCGGGTCAGCTGCAGTCCTTTGAGGACAATTTCGATGCCGGACCCCGGTGGTCCCAGGTGTGCCGCGTCAGGAACCACCGCGTCGGTGAACGCGATGCCGCTGATGTCCGCGCCCCGGATGCCCAACGTCTGTACCTTGGGCAGGCAGGTCAGCGTACCCGGTGGCAGATCGTTCTTGTCGACGAGCAGCACGCCGAACCCGCGGGCACCGCCCGCGGCGTCGGTGCGCGCCAGCACCGACAGGAGCCTGCCGCGAGTGGCGTTGTTGATGAGCCACTTCTCACCGGTGAGCCGGTAGGACTGGTCCAGCCGCGTCGCCGTCACCTCGCTGGCGAGCAGGTCGCTGCCGTGGTCTCGCTCGGTCAGGGCCCACGACACGGGCGCGCCGGCGAGGATCTTCGCCGCCAGTCCCGCGCACTGCTCGGGAGTGGCCGCGATCCAGGCGGACACCGCGCCGAGGAACGTCTTTCCGTATCCGATGGCCGCGGTGAGGTCGCGCCGCGCGACAAGCCGGACGAGGTGCAGGAGCTGCTCGTAGGAGTGGAGCCGCCCGCCGTACTGCGCCGGTACGAAGTATTCGTGCAAACCCCAGGAGGTCAAGCCGTCGCAGATGGCCTCGGGAAACTCCTCCCGTTCGTCGAGATGGCGTATCCGCGCGAACGAGAAGGCGACGGTAGGGTCGGTCGGGTCGCCCAGCCGCCGTTCCAGGTCGCGTGCGGGGCCAAGCGGGTCGTAGGCCGGGCCGCCCTCCATCAGGCGCCCGCCCGCGTGTGGACGGGCACGAGGGTGCCGCCGAGGAACTGGGCGCGCATGTGCCCGCGCCGTACCTTTCCGCTCGTGGTCTTGGCGACGGCGCCGCGACGCACGAAAAGCACCGTGGGCGCGGGGATGGTGAACATGTGGGCCAGCGTGGCCTGGACCCGTTCGGCCAGGTTGGGCACCTGCTCCACCGCGAGACCCGACATCCCCAGCTCCTGAATGAGCACCACCCGGTCCAGATCGCTGCCGGGTGTGAAGGCGGCCGCGACACCTACCGCGGGGTGGATCAGCGCGGCTTCTTCCAGATCCTGCGGGTACAGGTTCCGCCCGTTGACGATGATGAGGTCCTTGAGGCGCCCGGTGATGTAAAGCTCGCCGTCATGGCGGAATCCGAGGTCGCCGGTGCGCATGAAAGGACCGATACCCGCCTTTGTACGGGCCTGGAACGTCTCGGCCGATACCGCTTCCTGCCGCCAGTAGCCGCTGGCGACGCTTCCGCCGCTCAGCCAGATCTCGCCCACCTCGGAATCGGGCAGTTCGGCCAGCGTGTCCGGGTCGACGATGCGGACGTCGAAGTCGAGAGGCTTGCCACACGAGACCAGATCGATGCCGCTTTCGGACGGTAAAGCCCGGTGCCTTTCCAGCTCGTCGGCCCGGAAGGTGCGGATCGTCGCGCCCTGGCTCCGGCCGGCGCCGGCGATGATGAGCGTCGCCTCGGCCATGCCGTAGACCGGCATCCAGGCATCCGGACGGAAGCCCGACGGCCCCAGCCGTTCACACACCGCGCGGAGGGTGCGGGGCTGGATCGGCTCGGCGCCGTTCATCGCGATCCGCAGCGACGAAAGGTCCGTACCGGCGAGTTGCGCGTCGGTGAGTCTTCGTAGGAGCCAGTCGTAGCCGAAGTTCGGTGCGACGGTGATGTCGGCGCGGTACCGGGTGATGAGCTCCAGCCAGGTCGCGGGACGCCTGACGAAGGTCGCGGGGGAGGTGATGGCCAGGTTCAGCGCGGCGTACAGAGGCTGGATCAGCAGGCCGATGAGCCCCATGTCGTGGTAGTGCGGGAGCCAGCCCACGAGGGTCCCGCCGGAGGGGCCGCCGAGCTTCGTCCAGATGGCGTGTTCGTTGTGCAGCAGGTTGGCGTGCGACAGCACGACGCCCTTGGGTTCGCTGGTCGAACCGGATGTGTACTGGAGGAAGGCGACCGTGTCAGGCCCCATCGGCGGCGCACTCCACGCCGATGCATCCGGCAACGCCAGGGAGTCGGTGGCCACACACGCGATGTGTCCCAGGCCGTGCTCGACCAGCGATGCGGCGAGCCCGTCGCGGGACGCCTCGTCCGTGAGCACCAGCCGCACGTCGGCGTCGCGAGCGATACCCACCAGCCGTTGCAGACCGCGCGGGTCCTCCGAGGGCAGCGGCGACGGCGCCGCGATGACGCGGGCGTAAAGGCAGCCGAGGAAGGCGACGAGGAAGTCCAGGCCGGCCGGATAGAGCAACAGCGCCGTACGGTCCTGCCAGCCGGCTTCGATGAGCCACGCGGCGACCGAGCGCGCCCGGGCGTCGAGCTCGGCGAAGGTGTACCGGTCCTCGACCAGCTCGCCTCGGCCCGCGCGAACGAAGGCGTACCAGCGGTCGTCGCCGTGCCGCTGGACCGTACTCCGGATCGCCGCCACGAAGTTGGGCGCCCGCGTCATTCGTTCGTCGCCTTCGCCAGCCGCCCGATCAGTGAAAGCGCCTGCTCTCCCAGGGCCGGCCCGAAGACCTCCGGCCGGTAGATGTACGAGGTGTGGTGTCCGGGTATCTCCGCGACCTCGCAACCCAGCATCCGAGCGAGCGGAAGGACCGTTCGCGCGTAGCTGTAATCGCCCTTCCGGCTGCCCTCACCGACGGCGAGCGTGACCGGGACCCGGTCCGCCAGAACGGACGCGTCGGGCAGATACTCCACCATGGGCATCAGGTCGTGACGGAAGACGAAGTCACCATCGGCCAGCGTCCGTTCCCGGAACGCGGGCCGGATCTTCAACTCGAAATCACGGCCCATGTACGTCATCCACCGCATCATGGCCGGCATCGGGCCCTCGCGGACGTTCTCCTCGCACATCTGCCGGAAGAACCGCAGCTGCGCGGCCGCGTCGTCGAGCACGCGCACCGTGATGGGTTCGTGCGCGACGAGACCCCGCACGCGATCGGGGTACCGGGCACAGAACTCGAACCCGACGGAGGCTCCGCCGCACGTACCGAAGACGATCGGACGCTCGGCGCCGGCGGCGTCCAGGACGGCCAGTACGTCGGCGGCCTGTTGCCGCATCGTGCCGGAATGGGAGTCGCGGCCGGTGCTGCGGTTGAGTCCGCGCCGGTCGTAGGTGATGAGACGGAACCGCTCGGCCAGGAACGGCACGACGCCGGTGAAGCTGGCCGCGGTGCCGCCCGCGCCCGCTATCAACAGCATGTCCGGGCCCGCGCCGTGAGTCTCGTAATACAACTCCGCGCCGCCGGCGGTGACTCGTCCACTACCCACCCGGCCACGCTAACGAGCTGGCCTTTCATGGCTCTTTCATCGGCCGATGTCGGACGAAGCACGATGAAAGCAGTATGAAAGGCACACCGGTTTCACTGGGCCTGTGCTGGGGCTCAAGAACGTCGTAACGACCGCGGTGGCCCGCCACCCACTGCTGCGCCTGTACGCCGCGGTGGCGGATCCGGAAGGTCCGTGGCCGGCGCATCCCGCGTATCCAGGCGGCACCGTAGCGACGCCGCTCGCCGCGCTGCTCGCGGATGGGAAGCTACGGTCCGACCTTCACCAGGAGGACCGCTGGGCGGAGTTTGTGGTACGCCCGCTGGTGACGGTGTTCCGCGTCGTGCTGGAGCACACTGGCGCCGTCCCGGACACCGCTCCGGAAAGCGTCGCGATCGAAGTCGTCCCGCCACACCGGGTGACCGGACGCGTGGTGCTGTCTGGGCTGAACCCACCATCCTCGCCGGCGGAGATCGACCGGGCGGCTCGGGACCTCGCGCGCTGTCTCGACCTGATCGCGGCGGCGCTCACTCCCAGTGGACGGCCCGCGGACAGCATGCGATCGCGAGTATGGCGGGTCGCCGCGAAGGAACTGCGCTTTCTCGCACCGGCGACCGCTGACATGCTGCGCGGGGATCACCCGCTCGCCGCACATGTCCACTGTGTACCCGAGGCGCAGGACCGCACGCTGCGTGGCGTACTCGATGAGGTGGAGGAGCGGACCCGGCGGCGCCGGGCGGACCTGTCGCTGCCGCGGCCGGCGGTGATGATGGATCTGGATTTCGTCGTTCTCGATCCGCGTGACCGGACGTTGCACGCGGCGCGCCAGGTCAGCGCGGCGCGTCCCGGCGCGCCCGACGGCATCCTCGAGTTGGCGTATCCGGAGCTGTTGGATCTGCTGCCCACCGACCAGCCCCAGGCGTGGCGGCAATTCATCAAGGCGAACGGGTTGTCGCGGGCATATCCCGATGTCGATTTCGAGGCGATGCGGCTCGACTACTGCCGAGCCTTTCACCGGCCATGGGCCAGGCTCGCGCACGATGACCTGGCCGCAGGAGTCGTACGGTTCATCCGTGACGTGGAGGATCGCGGCGGGACGGTGGTTTTCAACACCGGCCGGCGCGAACGCGTCCGGACACCGACCGAGGCGGCGCTGGCCAATGGCGGGTTGCTGGGACCGCGACTGCTGATGATGCCGGACGACCGGATCCGGCCGGTGGCCGAGCTGAAGGCCGTTCATACCGCGAAGGTCGCGGATCTCGACATCATCGCGGTCTTCGACGACCTCGCCGACAACCGCGAAGCCTTGGCCCGAGCGCTGCCGGGCGCGCGGATGGTGGCTGTCACCCTTCCCGGTTTCGTCCCCGGGGATGAGCCGAGCGCCGGCACCGCGACCGTGTCGACGTTCGAGCGGCTGCCTCGCCCGCTCGACGGTCCCGTGCTGTCGCACGCGCATTCGGTGGGTGAACTGCACGTCGGCGAGCTCGCGACGCGTCCGCCGCTCGCCGGACACGGCGTGCACCTGTCCCGGTCCGAGTCGCTCGGCGTGGTTGAGCGGCTGATCAGTGGCGCGCTGGCGGCCGCCGACGAGACCGCGACGCGCGCCAAGCGGCAGGGCGACGCGACGCCCACGGCGCTGGTGTACCACGTGCTGACCCGCAAGCGGTTCCGGCGTGGCGCGCGTACGGCCTACTCGTTCGACACGGCGGCCCGCGACATCGGCCCGTACGTCGAGCGGGGTGAGCCGATCCGCGTGGTGTTGCCGGCGTTTCCGGTGAAGCAGGCGGACAGCGGGCTCAAGGCGCTCGGTACCCTGCCGGATCTGGCCGAGCTCGCGCTGCTGGTCCGGCTCCGTGAACTCGCCACCGCGGTCGCCGGCGTCTACCCGCCCGGGCTGCGCATCACGCTGCTGACCGACGGCAACCACTTCCGGATCCGCCCGCACACGGTCACGGAGGCGTACCTGCACCGCCTTCGCGACTATCTGCGCCTCGCCGGCGCCGACGGCGTGCTGGAGTTGCGGGATGTCGACGAGGCGGCCGCCGAGCAACTCGGTCTCGACGCGGTGCGGGCGCGCGGCGGCCTGCTGGCCGCGCACCGGTCCGCCCTCGCGGAGGCGTACCGGGACCTGGACGTCACCCGGGACCCGATCGGTGCGCTGAACCGGTCACGGGTCCTGGACCCCGCCGGCCCGCGCCCATCCGGCGTCACGGTGGCGGAGATATTCCGTTCGCTGGTGCATTCGGTGGCCGTGCCGCCCGGCGGGACCGCGAATCACGACTGGGCGAGCACGCTTTACGCCGACGTCTACCACCTCGACGGGCCGGTGCCACCCGAGGTGGTCGAGGCGCGGCGGGCGATCCTGCGTGCCGCATGGGACGCCGCGCTGCACTACGTCAGCGTCGTACGCACCGATCACGATCTCGGGTACGACCGGATGTTCTGGCCGCGGGTACGGCTCACCCTGAGCACGCCCGTAGCGGGGCGGTGCGGGTTCGCGGGCCTGGGCGGGTCGGCGGTGCCGCCGTGGCAGGGTACGGCGGCGGTCGACCAGCGCGGGCAGGTCTCGACGGACTTCGCGATCCACCTGCTGGACCAGGCGTTCGCGCCGGTCTACTCGCCGCTTCTCGGTGACGGCCAGCCCTGGTTCATGGCACCCATCACCATGACCCAACCCCTCGACCGCCCGGGAACGGCCAGGCTGGCGCCGGGCGTGCTGGAGCGGATACGCCTACGGCGCCGCTGACCCTGGCATGGGCCGCGGCGCCGTGACGGTGAAGATGCTGTGACGGTGAAAGGGTTATGCGAGGCGGTAGGCGTGGATGAGCGTCTGGGTCACGGTGTTGCCGGCCGCGTCGGCGGCTGTGGCCCGCAGCGACACGAAGCCAGCGCCGGCGGGGTGCTGGACCATGGCCCGGCCCGCCCGGATCGGCGCCTTCGACCACGTGCCCCCGTCGTCGTACGAGACTTCGACGGTCAACCGCCGCACCGTGCCTTGATGCCCTTCCACGGCGACCGGGATGGCGAACGGGCGACCCGCCGGGGCGGCGTTGTTCGCGTCCAGCACGGGCGTGAAACGCACCGTCGCCAGCGGCAACGCGACCCGCTCGTCGGCGTGGCCGGAGCGGAACGTCCACGCCGCTTCCAGCCGGGTGGTCAGGTCGCCGCCGCGGGTATCGGCCACCTCCAAGCGGTACTCGGCCGCCTCCGCCGGCACCGGGAAGGTCCCCGCGCCGGATTCGGTTGACTCGCCGATCAGGACGCCGTCGCGGTACAGGGAGGTGCGGGCGGTCTCGGTGGGGAAGTCGAGCCCGGCGTGACCGGCCCGGTCGCCGTACAGCGGCAGGTCGACGATGAGCTCGTCACCGATCCGGCTGGCCCATTGCTGTGGCGGGTATACGACCTGCCCGAAGGCCGGGCCGATCGGGCCGGCCAGCCACTCGTCGCGGTACTCGCGACCGGCCCGGTAGGCCGTCGGCCCCTGACTCAGCCGGCCGTCCACCGCCAAATCCGAGAACCAGCGGACGCCGTTGTTGGTGTTGACGTACTCCACCCGCGAGCCGGGCAGGGACGTCGGGATGGGGAGCCCCGAAACGTCGATGTGCGGCGTGAAGACCGGAAACAGCGTCCGGGTCGCCGGCTGTCCCGGCGCGCCCGCGGCGAAGCGCTGGCGGACGGTCGCGAGGTCGCTGGCCCGGTAGTTCTTCCGGAACCCGGTCGGCAGCCGGCCGGGGAACGCTTCCGCGGTGGCGTACAGGAAAGGACTGTCGGCGAAGTCGCCGGCGCCGTCGGGTCGGGCCCATTGCGCGGCGACCAGGCCGATCAGCTTGTCCGGCGCCGTGCCGACCTGCGCGGTCCGCACGCTGTCGAAGTCGTATCCGACCAGGGTCATCCCGGCTCCCTCGGAGTGGTACGGCCGGTGGAACGTGTAGCCGGCCTCGACGTAACCGAGGGTCGCGGACGGCTCCGGCACGGCCAGCACCACCGGTTTGGCCGCGCGCGCGTCGAGGGTGAAAGCGAGGTCCCGGGTCAGGTCGACGACCGGGCGTGTCACGAGGGCCGCGCCGCGGGCGGAGTCGATGAACGCGCCCAGGTTGTAGCGCCCCTTGGGCAGCCGCACTGTCGAGGTGCCGTCCGGTCGCACCACCGGCCACGCCCACTCCATCTCGTCCCAACCGACCACGGTCGCGAAGGCGTTCCGCGTGCGTGCGCCGTCGTGATCGAGGTAGGAGATGGTCAGGTCGTAGCTCTCCCGTTCCTTGTGGACACCCAGAGGGGTGATCACGCGCGTCTGTCCGGCGGTCGCGACGAGGGCGCCCGAGTAGAGCCCCGGTGGGGCGTCGACGGTCACGTCCGCGCTGACCGTCACCGCCGCCTCGCCGCCGGCTGGCACGTGCACCGTGTCGGCGCTGGCGGTGAACATGCCGGCGGGACCGTCCGCGTCGACCTTGAGCGACAGGGTGACGCCAGCGGTGCCGGCGTTGCGGTAGGTCACCGTGCGGACGGCCGGGCCGCCGTCGTACGGCCAGGCTTGCCGTCCATAAGAGACGCTGACCGGATCGCTGGTCACCGTCTGGACCGCCGCGCGGGCGGCGTCGACGCGGCCAGCGCCTTGCTGGTACGCGGACAGCCCGGCCCCCGGTGCGGCCGATGCCATCAGCGTCGCCTTGAGCCGGTCGCCGGTCCAGTCCGGGTGCTGCTGGGCGAGTAGCGCCGCGGCGCCGGTAACGTGCGGGGCCGCCATCGATGTGCCGGAGGCCGCCGTGTGGGTGTCGTCGACCGGGGTGCCCATCGCGGTGCCGGCCGCCCGGGCGGCGACGATCTCCACCCCGGGGGCGGTGATGTCCGGCTTGACCGCGTCGTCGCCGATGCGGGGTCCCTGGGACGAGAACGGGGCCAGCGCGTCGTCGCGGTCCACCGCGCCGACCGTGAGCGCCGCGTCGGCGCTGCCGGGTGAGCCCACCGTGCGTGACCCGCCCTCGTTGCCCGCGGCGACCACGAACAGCGTGCCGTGCGCCGCGGACAGCGTGTTGACGGCCTCCTCCACCGGGTCGAGGTCCGGCAGGTCCGCGGCGCTGAAGCTGAGGTTCACGATGTCGGCCTTCTTGTCCACGGCGGCCCACCGCATGCCGGCCAGGATCGCCGACTCGAAACAGCCGCGCAGCTCGCAGATCTTGCCGGCGACCAGCGTGGCGTCCGGCGCCACACCCCGGTACCTCCCAACGCCGGCGATCGTCGCCGCGACGTGTGTGCCGTGCCCGGTCTGGTCGCCGGGCTCCTCTTCGGTGAAGTTCGCGGCGTCGGCGACCTTGCCGGCCAGGTCCGGGTGGCTGGTGTCGACGCCGCTGTCCAGCACCGCGACGGTCACCCCACGACCGGTGTACCCGGCATCCCAGGCGGCCGGCGCCCCGATCTGGGGCACGCTGCGGTCCAGCGTGAGCTCGCGCCGGCCGTCCAGCCAGACCCGCGGTATGCCGCCCGCCGCCACGCTCGCCCACATCTGTTGGGCGCCGTCCTTCTTGGCGACCACCGCGGCGCCGCCGACCGCGGGAAGCTCCCGGGTGATCCGGGCACCCGTGGACTTCGCGCCGCCGCCCCGCACGATCAACGGCAGGCTGTCGCGCGCCTCGTCGTGGTAGCCGGCCTCGACCAGGCCGGTGACGTCGAACAGTCGCCGGTCGACCCGGCCGGCGCGCACCAGCGGCTGGGCGTCGAGCGGGATGACGTACACGGCCTCGCCGGTGCGTTCGACGGCGAAGCGCATGCCGGTACGTCCCTTGCCGGGGCGTACCGAAAGCCGCCGGCCGTCGACGGACCCCAGCGTGACGCGGTCACCTGTCAACAGCGTCACCGTGTACTGCCCAGCGGGCGCCGCCGCGGCCGCGCGTGCCGGCACGACGCCGGCCTGACCGTCGATGGTCTGGGCGAGGGTGACCGCCACACCAGCGGCGACCACCGCGGCCAGCAGTGTGTGTTTTCGCAACGCGGTGCGCTCCTTTGCTCGGGGTTCGGCATGGTGCTCGGGTTCGGTAAGAAATGTGCGGCGAAGTCGCCATCCTTACCGCCCGTGCGGGCCGCGAATATGACGTTCCGACCCTTGACAACCCCGTCGGCACCGCGTTATGCGCTATCGCGAGGCGCGTGCGGCCTCGTCTCCGCGTGCCGCGCCGGTCAGTTCCACGAGATAGCCCATCAGCCCGGTGCCGGATGGCGACTCGGTCCATCCGTCGGCCAGCTCGACGTCGGTTGTCACGCCCGAGCGACTCACCGCCCGGATGGACGCGACGGTGCCGATGACCGGCTCTACCTGGCTGTCGTCTTCCTGGTGATGCTCCTCGACGGCGTCCACCGTGACCGCCTGGTCTCCCAGTACAGTCCTGGCTCCTCCCAGTACAGTCCTGGCTCCTCTTAGGACGGTCCAGGCGACACGCTCGCCCGGCCGGAACGGATCGCCGCAGCATTGCATCTGCCAGGCCGCGATCCAAACGGTGATTTCCACATACCGCAGTGTGCCCGGCAAACAGCGGTCCGGCGAGCGTATTCGGAGTACCCGAGAATTCCGAGATCTATGACCTATGTGGACGGATGCCCGGGCGACAGCCCGCGGTCGACCGCGGCGGCGGCGAGTTGGGCGCGATTGGTGGTGTCGAGTTTGGTGAAGATGTGCGAGAGGTGCGTCTTGACCGTGCCGCGGCTCATGAGGAGGCGGTCGCCGATCTGTGGATTGGTGAGGCCCTCGGCGACGAGGCGGACGACTTGGAGTTCGGTTGGCGTGAGGCTGGGCCAGCCGCTGGCCGGGCGGCCCCGGCGGCCCCGGGCCCGGCGGACGTACTCGACGGCCTGGTCGAGAGTGAGCCGCGCGCCCTCGGCGGCCGCCCGGTCGAAGGCGGTCGCGCCGAGCGCTCGCCGGAGGTCGGCGGTGGTGCTGTCGTACGCCCGCCGCAGCTCGATACCGCGGGGGAGGCCGGCGTTCGTGCGTGCCGACTCGGCCGCGTACAGGACTCGCACGTCGTCGGGCGCCGGCTGGATGGCGGCGCCGACGCGGGCGAGGGCTTCGAGGCTGTCGAGCTGGCCGGTGCGCAGCCGATGGTCGACGCGGATGGTCAACGCCTCATGGTGCAGCTCGACGGCGCGGGGGAGACCGTCCGGGTCGGCGGCGGCGAGTTCGGCCTGTGCCGCGTACGCCTCCGCCAGCGGGCCGGGCATGCGCAGGCGTCGCGCGACCTCGACCGCCTGATCCAGTACGGCCGCCGCCTCGTCGGGACGGCCGGCGGTGGAGAGGGCCGCACCGAGGCGGGGCAGGGCCCGAGCGGCGAGCCAGGTCGCGGCGCCCCGGTCAGTGGAGCCGGCGGCGCGCCGCAACGGGTCTATGGCGGCCCGTGGGTCATCCCGGCGCATGGACAGCGTTGCCACGGCGTGGTCGAGACCGGGAACGAATATGTCGTCCTCGGCGCCCTCGACAAGACGCAGCACCGGGTCGATCACCTCCGTCGCGCCGGCCAGGTCGCCGGTCAGCGCCTTGATCTGAGCGAGCGCCGAGCGGGCCATCCCGACCCGCAGGTAGTCGCCGAGGGGTTCGGCGACCAGCAGCGCCTCCGTGGCGAGGCTCAGCGCGCGGACCGGGTCGCCGCCGGCCAGGGCACCCTCTGCCTGGTATGTCAGCAGCGTCGACAGCACGCCGCGGTGGTGTCGCAGGCACTGCCGGACGTGGTCGTCGACGAGGAGTTCGGCCTCGGCGTGCTGGTCGCGCAGGTGCAGGATGATCGCCTGCAGCGCCCGTGAGCCGCCGAGCACGAAGGTGTTTCCGCCCGCGCGCGCCGCGGCGTGCGCCTGCTCGCACAGCTGCCAGGCTTCGTCGAAGTCGGTGTAGAAGGAGCCGACCGCCAGCAGGTTCAGGCACAGCGCGCGCAGCCCTTCGTCGCCGACGTCGGTAGCCAGCCGCACCGCTCGGGAGGCGGCGTCCCGCTCGACGTCGAGCGGGCCGGCCGTATCGGCGACGAGGGCTAGGCCGGTCACGAGGCGGGCCTGAAGCCGGGAGCGTTCGTCCGGTACGCGATCGATCGCCCGCCGCAGGAAGCCGATCCCCTCCCGACCGCGCCGGTCGAGATGCCACAGCCAGGCCAGTGACGCCGCCAGTTGCCGGCCGGCGTGGGGATCCTCAGCCGCGAGGCCCCACTCCAGCGCCGCGCGCAGGTTGTCGTACTCCAGTACCAGCGCCCGCTGCCACCCGTCGGCATCGCGCTCCCGATCCTGCTCCGCGGCCTCGACGAACCGGAGGAACCAGGCGAGGTGCCGTTCGCGGAGCGCGGCGCCCTCCGCCGCCTCGGCCAGGCGGGCCGCGGCGAAGGCGCGGATCGTCTCCAGCAGCCGGTAGCGGGACTCGCCGGCCTGTACGTCCGCGACCACCAGCGACTTGTCGACCAGCCGGCCCAGCGACGGGAGGACCTCGGCAGTGGTGACGGTTCCCGCCGCGCCCGCCGCGCCCTCGGCGCAGAGTGCGCGCGCCGCGGAGAGCCCGAACGTACCGGCGAACACGGCGAGCCGGCGAAGCACGACCCGGTCGGTGTCGTTGAGCAGCCGGTAGCTCCAGTCGATGGAGCCGAGCAGTGTGCGCTGCCGCCGCTGCGCGCCGCGGGGACCGCGCACGAGCAGTGTGAACCGGTCGTCCAGGCCGGCTTCCACCTGCTGGGGCGTGAGGGTCCGCAGCCACGCCGCGGCCAGTTCCAGCGCTAGGGGTATCCCGTCCAGATGCGCGGCGATCGAGCGGATGGTCGCCTCGCGGGATTCGTCGAGCGTGAACGAGGGCTGTACGAGTCGCGCCCGATCGACGAACAGCGCCAGCGCGTCGTCGTCGGAGAGCGGCGGTACCCCCAACACCGCCTCACCCGGTACCCCCAGCGGCTCGCGGCTGGTGACCAGGACGGTCATCCGCGGGCAGGCGCTCAGCACGGCCTCGACGGTGCTCGCCACCCCGTCGAGCAGGTGTTCGGCGTTGTCGAGGCACAGCAGCGACCGCCAAGCGGACAGATGCGTCCGGAGGGCGTGAACGCGCCCACCGACGATCGGCGCGCCGACGGCCTCGGCGATGACCTCCGCCACCGCCGTGCCGTCGCTGACCGTGGCGAGGTCGACCCACCAGACCCCATCGGGTTGCCGGTCGGACTGGCCGGTGGCGACCCGCGCCGCCAGCCTCGTCTTTCCCGCACCGCCGGGCCCGGTCAGTGTCACCAGCCGGTGGCGCTCCAGGAGCCCGGTCGCGGCTTCGATCTCCGCGTGGCGCCCGATGAACGACGTCAACGGCGCCACGAGGTTGTGCGGTGACCGGGCTGGGGCCGCAACCGTCTGCTCGCCCGTGCTGTCGCGCATAGCCCCCACAATGCCAGGGCCCTGGCCAGCGCTCGTCGCCTATCGGCCACCCCCGGCGAGGGCATCGGCCACCTGGCAGATGATCCGCGGCCGCGCGGGGGAGAGGCTTCGAGGCGACTCCGATTACATCCGAGGACGTGAAGATCATGACGCTGACGCCAGTGCGAGCGGACGGACCGCTCGCCGTCTCCACCCGCAATCCCCGCTATTTCACTCCGACCTCTGGGCCCAGCGCCGGCCGCGCGGTCTACCTGACCGGGTCGCACATCTGGAACAACCTGCACGACGGCATGGGTCCCGGCCCGGACGGCTCACCCGAGCCGGAGCTGATGGACTACGACGCCTACCTGCGGTTCCTCGCCGAACGGGGGCACAACTTCATCCGGCTCTGGCGCTGGGAGCAGGTTCGGTCCCAGGCGGCGGGTGGGAACTACCACCTCAACATGACGCCGCAGCCGTGGGCGCGGACCGGGCCGGGCACCGCGAAGGACGGCAAGCCCAGGTTCGACCTGGAGCAGCTCGACGACGGCTTCCTACGGCGGCTCCGCGAACGGGTCACCGCGGCCGGAGACGTCGGCATCTACGTAGGCGTCATGCTGTTCGACGGCTGGGCCCTGCACCTCAGCCCACCGCCGGACCACATCGAGGGCCACCCGTTTCACAGCGGCAACAACGTCAACGGCATCTCCGCGAGCTCGATCAACGACCTGCAAGTCCTGCCGCTCGACCCGGCCATCCAGGCGATTCAGGAGGCGTACATCCGGAAGGTCGTCGACACCCTTCACGACCTGCCCAACGTACTGTGGGAAGTGGCCAACGAATCGTGTGGCGGGGGTACGGTGACCGATGAGTTCGCCGCGTTCCTGGGCATGGACAAGGCGCCGTCGTGGGGTGATTCGACCGAATGGCAGTACTGGGTCATCGATACGGTCAAGCGGCACGAGGCGGAGCAGGGGTACGACGTACACCCGATCGGGATCACCATGCAGTTTCCGGTGGCGGAGCAGACAAAGGTCAACGACCCGCTGCTGAGCAGTCGCGCTGAGTGGATCTCGCCAGGGTACGACGATGAGATCTTCGCCAATGGCGGCCACCCGATGGCGCCGGGCTCGCCACCGTCGCGCTGGTACGCCGATCCGCCGATCGCCGACGGCGCCAAGGTGGTCATCAGCGACACCGACCACTACGCGCCGGGGCAGGGCGACGCACTGTGGGCGTGGAAGTCTTTCCTGCGCGGCCACCACCCCATCCTCATGGACTTCGGCCTCATCGCCGGGTTCGAGCCCGCTGACGAGTCGCCCGCCGAGACCGGTGTGCCGCCGTTCGCGTACTACGAGCCCGCGCGCTGGGCGATGGGCGACACCCGCCGGTACGCGGAACGCATGGGACTGATCGACATGCAGCCGCGGCGCGACGTCGCATCCACCGGGTACGCCCTGGCGAACCCCGGCTCGGAGTACCTCGTGCTGGAGCCGGACGGCACCGGGCAGGAATTCACCATCGAGCTGCCGACCGGCTCCTACCAGGTCGAATGGTTCGACGTCACCACCCGCGAAACGATGCCGGGTGAGGTGCGCAGCGTTGAGCGGAACGGCAAGGTCGAGTTCTCCTCGCCGTTCCCGGCCGGCCCCGCCGTCGTATACCTGAACCGCGTCTCGGCGTAAGCCCGAACACGACGTAGTCCGACCGACACAGATGATCGCGCGAACGTGGCGAGGATGATGTGCGCACCTTCGCTGGCGAGGGTCAGCGGCTGGCCAGCTCCCGAAGATCCGTGACAAGCTCGTCGATCCATGCACGGGATACCGGGACCGCGTGGACGCCGACCTCCACGACCCAGCGCAGCGCGCTCATGGTCCAGCACAGACCGCCGGTCACCAACTGGTCGGTCACCGTCCGCGGATCGATGCCAGCTTCGTGCGCGAAGAGCTCCGGTAAGGCTTTGATCCGTACGCTTTCGATCCGGCCCTGCCTGCGCGCCTCGCGCAGGAGAAGGTAGAGGTCGCCGAGGTGTGAGTGTACGTAGGCGTCCGACCAGTCGATCGTGACGATCCCGCCATCGGGGGCGTGGAGCAGGTTTTTACCCTGGAAGTCGCCGTGCACGATGGTCGCCGGTTCGCCGGAGAACCGCTGCAGGCGAGCGAACATCACGCGGACCGGGTCGTCGAGCGCGCCAGTCAGATCTGGGCGGAGGGTCCTCGTCGCCGCGTCGGCCCGCGCCGCCACCGCCATGAGGTCGGCTGTGGACCGGCGCAGACCAGCCGCCAGTGCCGGGTCGGAACGCAAGCGGAGGGCCGATTCGGCGCGCATCCTGGCAAGGACGCGCACGGCTTGCTCGTATCCTTCGACAGTCGGCCGTACCTCGAGGTTGTCGCCGCCCAAGTCCTCCAAGATGATCACCCCAGGGCAACCCTCCGCGAGCAACCGCGGCGCGGCAATCTTGAGCGGGACGACCAGCTCGTGGTAGCGCCTTGCCTCGCCCGCCGGCTCGCCGACGCCCCGCTTGGCGATCACCGACTTTCGGGTGGCACCGTCCAGGTGGATCCGCCAGACCTCCGACAGGGCCCAGCGGCGCAGCAGATCGCCGCCGACAATCGTGCCATCGAGTTCGGGAAGCCAGCCGGGCAGCGTTGTCTCGATCACCACGGCATCCTGCCCGAGCGGGCCTCTGCGACCCTAATCGTTATGCGGGTCGGGATTTTGATCCTTCCGGATCAGCGGTGGTCGGTCGCCGCTGAGCGGTGGCGGCGTGCGGAGTCATACGGCTTCGCGCACGCCTGGACGTACGATCACATTGGCTGGCGTGACCTGGTCGACGGGCCTTGGTTCGACGCGATACCCACGCTGACGGCGGCGGCTCTGGTCACCTCGCGGATCAGGCTGGGCACGATGGTCGCCTCGCCGCACTTTCGGCACCCCGCCCATTTTGCCCGTGAGGTCACCGCGCTGGACGACATCTGCGGCGGCCGACTGATGCTGGGAGTCGGCGCGGGCGGCATCGCCGGCTACGACAACCACGTTCTTGGGCAACGGCCGCTCACACGCCGTGGCAGGGTCGACCGATTCACCGAGTTCGTGGAGTTGCTCGACGCCATTCTGCGCGGCGAGTCGGTCACTCGGTATGGCGAGTACTACACGGTAGTCGACGGTCGTAGCACGCCAGGCTGTGTGCAGACGCCACGTGTGCCGTTCGTGGTGGCCGCCACCGGACCTCGCTCCATGCGCTTGGCCGCTCGCTACGGTGCCGGCTGGGTGACCACCGGCACCCGCGCCGACGATGTGGACCAGTGGTGGCGCACCGTATCGGAAATGGCTCATCGGTTCGACGACGCTCTGGATGCTACTGGGCGAGATCCGTCCACCGTGGACCGCTATCTGATGCTCGACCCGGCATCGCCGGTGTATTCACTGTCCAATGTCGACTATTTCGCCGACTCGGTCGGGCGGGCGGCCGACCACGGCTTCACCGACGTGGTCACCTACTGGCCCCGCGCCGCCGGCTGGTATGCCGGGGACGAAGCGGTGCTGGAAGCCGTTGCCACCGAGATCCTTCCCCATCTCTCGTGGAGCTGACGCATCGCCTTGATCAGATGACACGTGGCGATATAGGGAGGTCAGGTCATGGCCTCGTGGGACGGTGGGTGGCCAGCCAGGCGGTGGCGAAGTCGACCAGGTCGCGTTGGGAGATCAGGCGTGTGGTGGCGTCGCCGACCGGGCCGATGGTGGCGGCGCCGGTGCCCTCGTAGTCCTTTCCGAGTCGTGTGAAGTCGCTTTCGTCGATGACCACGTCGATCCAGGTGGTCCATCGGCTGGTTCCGTCGGGTTGTCGCACGGATGACCCGGATGGGCCGCGTGGCGGGGACTGCTGCCGGTACTCCGCCAGGTGCAGTGACGTGTTGGAGCCATGCCCGCAGCCCAGCAGCAGCACCTTGCCGTTGAGTCGGTAGATCGCGCCCAGCGGAGAGCGTTCGCCCAGTCAGGGGTTCGACACCCACGCCTGGCAGCTCGCCTGGACGCTCACCCCCTTCCTCGGCCGCCATGGGCACTGGCATGACTGGATCACCACCCAGCACGTCGCCCTGCGTGCCGTGCAACGCCTGGGCGACCCGGCCGAAGAGGCACGCACGCACCGCGGCCTCGCCCGCGCCTACCGGCAGGTCGGCCGGTCCGACCAGGCGCAGGCCGAGCTGGTGAAGGCCCTTCGGCGGTACGGCGAGCTGGGCGACGCCGTCGGCCTCGGCCACACCCACGACTCGCTGGGACAGCTGTACGCGGAGCAAAGCCGGTACCGCCAGGCTCTCGTGCACGCGTTGCTCGCCGTCGACCTGCTCCGGGGCGCCGGCGACGCGGTCGGCGAGGCGCTCGCGCTCAACGGCGCGGGATGGTGCCAGGCCCGCCTCGGCGACCATGAACGAGCACTCGAGTACTGCCAGCAGGCGCTCGAGTTGCAACGCAAACTCGGTGACCAGCAACGCGAGGCGACCACTTTGGACAGCCTCAGCTACCTGCACCACATCGGGGGAGACCACCACCGTCCGCCCGAAACTCGCGGCCCTGTAACCTCGTCGGCCCTTCTCAGCGGCTGCGGGAGCGTCGCTTGCGCGCGATGACCGGATGGGCCATCGTGCGGGAGTGCGTGCCCGGCTGTCGTGGAGGCTCTTGCTGGTGCCGAGGGTGGTCCTGGCTATCGGCGTCATTGTCTGGGCGTTGCTCAGGGTTTCGCTGACACGACGGCGACCCCGGCCGCCGCGCCTGCCACCGACCAGTGATGATCCGGTCGCGGACGCGCTCGCCGATGCGCGGCCCGTGTCCCGGTTCGCGAACGAAGAGCTCGACGTGGACGACCTCCGCTGGATCGTCAGCGTCGACGAGTGGGAGTCGGACGACGAGAACGGGGCCAACACCGTCGTCGGCCTGGACGACACGGTGTGGTCTTACGCCGACGTGGCCGATGACGGACTCGCCGACGCGTTGGTCGACCAGCCCGGCATCGACGCAGTGGACCATACGGATCGAGAGGTCCTTCTGGTGCGCAGCCCGCTGTCGCTGCCGGACGTGCACGCGGCCACGATCCGAGCGCTGCTTTCGATCAACCGCGCCCCTCGGCCGACGCCGCGACTCCGGTCCTTGCGACCGGCCGTGATGAGTGCGGCGGACTTCGAAGGTCACCGCAGTCCGTCGCGATAGCCACGAAGCACGGACTCTGATCGGTTCAGATGTCGTGAAGGAACAGGGTCATGCCGCTCAGGCGGTCGCCGGTCAGGGTGAGAACCATCAGCCCGCCGGGGCGCTCGAACCCGTCCCTGACGAACCGCGAGGCGAACGCCGGTTGCCCGTTCATGCGCGTGGGGCTTAGCCGCATGTGCAGCCCTTGGCTCGCGCGCCACGCGGCACTGGTGCGCAGGAACGAGATGATGGCCGCCACGCCGTGGTACTCGTGCGGTGCTGGCGGCATGGCCAGCCACGCCTTGTCGGTGAGCAGGCTGACCAGCGTGTCGAAATCGTCACCGGCGAAGGCTTCGGTGAACTGTTCGACCACGTGCCGCTCCGGCGCCGACCCCGGCGCGGGTGGCGTCCCGCCGGCCGCGCTTCGGTGCCGTTCGACGACGCCGCGCGCCCGCTGCAGCAGACCCTTGATGGCGGTCGGTGTGGTGTCCAGCATCGGCGCGACCTCACCGAGCGGATACCCGAGCACGTCGCAGAGCACCAGCGCGGCGGCCTGCCGGGGCGTGAGCCGTTGCAGCGCCGCGACGAACGCCAGCTCGATCGCCTCCCGCGCGGTGTAGCGGGCCTCGGGACCGCGATCGTCGTCGGGCACCCGCTCCAGCAGCGCGTCCGGGTACGGCTGCAGCCAGGTCACGTCACCGCGGCGGCTGGGTTCCGGCGGCTGGAACGGCGGTTGTGGCTCGGGCGGGATCCGCCGGCCACGGTCGCGCAGCGCGTTGAGGCAGCGGTTGGTGGCGATCCGGTACAGCCAGGA
Source organism: Phytohabitans aurantiacus (assembly GCF_027923225.1). GTDB lineage: Bacteria > Actinomycetota > Actinomycetes > Mycobacteriales > Micromonosporaceae > Phytohabitans > Phytohabitans aurantiacus. The sequence goes on along the minus strand of NZ_BSDI01000007.1, from coordinate 314,260 downwards.
CCGCAGCGACGCGCGGCCCTCGAATCCGTCCAGCCCACGCCAGGCCGCCAGCAACGCCTCCTGCAGCACGTCTTCGGCATCGGTCAACGAGCCCAGCAGCCGGTAGCAGTGCACCAGCAACTCGCGCCGGTGCGCCGCCACGAAAGCCTCGAACGTGACCTGGGTCACAGCCGTTCCGTTCGCTGGGTCGTGGGTGTCGTAACAGGCACCACACCGAATGGAGAGATCATGACCAGCCCAGCATTGCAGATCGCCTTGGCACACCACCGGGCATGGACCGGCAAGGACCTGGAGACGGCGATGGCCTACATCGCGGACGACGTCGTGCTGGACGCCCCAGCCGGACGGCTCACCGGCATCCAGGCTTACCGCGAGTTTCTCGGGCCGTTCGCGGAGCGGTTCCTGATCCGCGCGGAGATGGTCGCCGCCTTCGGAGACGACCGCACGGCCCTGCTCATGTACGACACCGAAACGATCCCGGCCAAAAGCGCGCCGGCCGCTGAATGCGTCACGGTCCGCGACGGGAAAATCGTCTACAACCGCTTCATCTTCGACCGCACGCCATTCGCCGAATTCCAGCGCCAGCAGGCCGGCGACGGCGTCCGATAAGGACCTTTCGGGATCAGGATCGGTTTTGGGCTGCCGCGACGTCCGCCGCGGTCCGAGCCGTTGCTCCCGCAGCCTCACCCTCCGCGGTTCACAACCCCGCCCCGCCGGGTGGCGTCTCTCACGTCGTTGCGGCGACGCGAGAGACGCCCTTGGCGCTGGCTCGGGCTGACGTCATGACACCTGCAGGCCGGTACGCCAGGACGGGTGCGCCGGGCGCCAGCCAAGCTCGCGCTTGGCCTTGGCGTTCGACGCGCCGCGAAGCTCGGTCATCAGCACGGCGCCGGCCTCTCCGGCGGCCAGCCGCCCGACGAACCGCGGCACGCGCATGGGCGCCTTGGCGCCTAGCCTCTTGGCCAGTTCGGGCAGCCACTCGGCGACGGGGGCGGGGTCGTCGTCGACGATGTTGTAGATACCGGGGGCGCCGTTTTCGATCGCCGCGACCGTCGCCTCGGCGGCGTCGGCGATGTGGATGAACGACCACACTCCGGCGCCATCGCCGACGACCGGAAACTTGCGCTTGCGGATCATCTCGAGCTGCGCGGAGCCCGGCGCCATCGAGGTGCCCGGCCCGTAGAACGCGCCGTAGCGAAGCACGATCCCCTCGGTCCAGTCGGCACCCAGTACCGCTTTCTCCAGGTGCCCGATCGCGGCGATCATCGGGGCCATCTGGCTGATCGGCGACGGGTCCAGCGGGTCTTCCTCGGTCTTCACCGGCCCACCCGTGCGAGCGTAGGTGAAGGCGCCGTTGCTCTGTGCCACGAACCGCTGTACTCCCACCCTGCGCCCAGCCGCGAGGAGATTGTCGGTGCCCTCGATCCGCAGCCGGTTGGTGGCGGCGAAACTGCGGTCGAAGTGGCGGGTGTCCACGTGCCCGATGGCGGTCAGCTGATGGACGATCACATCCGGTTTCGCGTCGAGCACGGCGGCCTCGACCTGTCCGCGATCGAGCGCGTCGGCGATGACCGTCTCCGCGCCCAGCTCGGACAGCCTGGCCTTGCTCGACTCGTTGCGCGTCATGGCGAAGACCTCGTGCCCGGCACCCGCCAGGCGGGGCACGAGCTGCCCGCCCATCGCTCCGGTCGCTCCTGCTACTAGCACTCTCATGGTCAGCTCCTGGTTCACCTGATCGCCGCAGCGATGCAATGACTGCCGGTGTGTGCATTGATTGCACTGCTGTGCAACTGCTGCACAACGGTATACTCCTCCCGGAAACAAGGTCAAGGTGGTTGAGACCACAGGCCCGAGGAGGGACGGCACCCCCGATGACGACCGACAAACCAGCCCGCGGTGGCGGCCGCGAGGCGCAGCGCCGCCGCACCCGCAAGGCGATCGTCGACGCGGCGGTGCGCCTCAGCTCCCGCGGAGCGACGCCGTCCATCGACGAGATCGCGGCCGCCGCGGACGTGTCGCGACGCACCATCTACATGTACTTCCCGGCCCTGGACGAGCTGCTCCTCGACGCCACCGCCGGCGCGCTCAACGAGCCACCGGTGGAGGCGGCGCTGTCCGATCCCGCGCTCGCCGACGACGCGGCCGGCCGGGTCGACGTGCTCATCCGGACGCTGCTGGAATACTCGCCGCAATCGCTACCCCTGGGACGCCGCATGATCCGCTTGACCGTCGACCCGCCCCTGAACGGCGCCCCGGAGCCGACCGGACCACGGCGCAACCCGCGCCGGATCGAATGGCTCGACAAAGCCTGCGAACCACTGCGCGAGACCCTGAGCGAGCAGTCATACCAGCGCCTCATCTCCGCGTTGACCATGGTGGTCGGCTGGGAAGCGCAGATCGCCCTGCGTGACGTCCGCGGGCTCGACCCCCAAGCCGAGCAAGAGGCCATGACCTGGGCCGCCCGCGCGCTCGTGGAAGCCGCGGTCAGGGAGCACGATCATCAGCGGTGACCTGTTCGCGTCCTTCGCACCGGACGAACGCGCGCTGCTGGGCTGGGTGGCCCCGCAGCTGGACGCCGCCGCGATCGAGGAGATCGCCGCGGCCGACTACGGCTTCGACGTGCCGGGAAATCGTCAGGCGCTGACCGAGCTGGTGCACAGCCCCTGGCTGCCCGACGACCTCACAGGGAACCCCGGCGAGGTCCTGGCCCTGATCCGGTGGACGACGCCAGCCAGCCGGCGCGGCCACCTCAAGCGGCTGTTCGCCTGCACGCTCCTGGTCCGAGCGGTGACCGCCGACGGTAACCCGGTGGATTCCCTCGCCCCGCTGGTGGACTCGGCGCGGGAACTCGGAGAACCGGCCCGCGGTGCCGCGGTGCGCTTTCTGGCCTGGTGCCGGCTGAACCTACCCGGTGACTGGCGCGACGGCGACCCGTCGTCGCCGATGTTCCTGACCCTGGCGGTGCTGCTGCTGTCGGCGGAAACGGCGGCCTCGGCGGCGCTGGCCGCCCTCCTGGTCGAGGAACTGGACGTAGTGCTGACCGACCCAGACCTGCCGTGGCGGCGACGTCCCCGGTCACCCCTGTACACCCGCCGCGACACCGACTCCGCCACCACCCGCCGGCTGTGGTCAGCCCTCGTGACCCGCTGCCTGGTGGACAACCCCGCCGTCGTCGACCCCCGCCTGACCGCGCTCGGCAGGGTCCTCGCCGGCGAAACCGCCACCCCGATCGACGAACTGCGCGCTCTTTTCACCACCACGACGTAGGGGTGGGGTCGTGGAAACGCGGAGGGTGAGGCCGCGGGAGCGACGGTTTGGACCGCGGCGGAGATCGCGGTAGCTCAAATCCCGAAAGCCAGAATGGACCTCGACATGAACCAAGGCACGCGCGACGAGTTGCTTGGCCGCCTGGCTGAGGCGGTCGGGTCCGTTACCGTCGCACACCCGACGCGGGTCGCCATCGACGGGCCGCCCGCCGCGGGCAAGACAACGCTCGCCGACGAGTTGGCCGCCGTCCTGCGCACGCGGGGCCGCGAGGTCGTCCGCGCGACGATCGACGACTTCCTCTTCCCCCGGGCACAGCGATATGCGCGCGGCGAGTACTCGGCCGAAGGCTGCTACTTCGACACCCACGACCACGGCGCGCTGAGCCGGGTTCTGCTCGATCCGCTCGGCCCGGACGGAGATCGGCGCTTCCAACACGCGGTCTACGACCATACGGCGGATACCGCGCTGTCCGCGCCGGTCAGGACCGCCACCGCCGACGCCGTGCTGGTCTTCGACGGCGTCTTCCTCATGCGCCCGGAACTGATTGATCGGTGGGAGCTGCGCGTCTTCGTGTCGATCGCGCTCGACAAGACGGTGGATCGTGCCGTGATCCGGGAGCGCCAGGTGTCGTCTCGGGCCGACGTCGAACGCCGCTGGCGTGAGCGCTACATCCCCTCCCAACAGCTTTACTTCGCTGCGGTCCACCCGACCGATCACGCCGACATCGTCGTGCACAACGACGAGCCCCAGCAGCCGGTCTGGGAGACCCACACGCGGTAGTCAGGAGACTGACGGCGGCCAGCGGTGTGTGCGCCACGTGCTCCAGGTGGCGAATCCGGCCGGTGGGTCGTCGATGCGTTCGCCGCCGTCGAGTTCGCCCGGCGTGGGGATTTCGATGCTCGCGGCCCACTGGGCGAGTTCCTCGTCGGACATCGGCCATGTCGTGTGTGGCGCCGCGGCTTGGCGCTGGTCGATTCGCCTGCGCTGCTCGGCCGGGGCGAGTTCGAAGTAGCGCATCTCCACTTTGGCGCCCAGGTCCGCCGCTGCCTGCCGCAGGGCGGAGCGTTCGTCTCGGCTCCAGAGGCCGTAGTCGATTACGACGTTGCTGCCGAGTTCGAGGGCGCGCAGCCCGATCTGGATGAGCCGTCCTTCGATGACGTCCTGAGCCGATGGCGGATTCTCGTGCCCGTAGAGAGCCTTCACCCACTCGTCCTTCGTGAGACGGAGCGCATTCTGCTCGATCTCGATGCGCCGCGCGGCGGTGGTCTTCCCGGTACAGGGGAGTCCCACCATCAGGAACAGTGTTGGTCGCCTCATCATCACCCGCCTCCGACCGGACGCCCCATCATCGCAGGCAGCTGAACGAGGGGGTACGTGGACCGGTGGACCCCGGTGTCCATCCGTCGAGCCTGTCTGTCGCGGTACCGCGCCAACCAGCATTGTCTCCATGAGCGAGAACCAGTCGTGGCGTCGTATCCTGCTGGCGCTGCTGGCGCCGGTGGCGGTTGTTGGCTACGGCGTGTGGAAGTGGCCAACCGTGGTATCGGCCGGCGGCGCGCTCGTCGACGCGCGGCTTGGCTGGCTCGTCGCCGGGGCGTGCGCGATCGCGCTGACCTATGTGGCCGGTGCGGCGAGCCAGCAGGGGGCGGTGGTGCCGGATCTGCCGCGCCGCCGCCTGTTCCTGGCGCAGCTCGCCGGGGTGTCCGCCAACGCCGTGCTGCCCGCGGGCATCGGCTCGGCCGTGGTGGCGCACGGGTTCCTGCGCCGGTGTGGCGTCTCTCGCGCGGGTGCGGTCGCCGCGGTCGCGTTGAACGGCTTCGCGGGCGTGGTTTTCCACGTCGTGGTTCTGCTGGCGTTGGCCGCGACGGCGCCGGATCGGCTGCCGATCCACCGTCCTGCCTTCGGTCCGATGTGGATCGTCGTGGGTGCGGCCGTGGTGCTTGCCGTGGCTGGCGCACTGGGCTGGGCACGCGCCAGCGGTCGGGGCCGGGCGATCGTGCGCGGTATCGGCCGGCAGTGGGCGGCGATGCGAGAGGTACTGGCGGACCGGCGGCGGATGGCTCTGCTGTGCGGTGGCGCGGCGGCGGTACCGCTGCTGCACGCCATGACGCTCGGTGCCGTACTGCACGCGATCGGCCGGCCGCTGCCGGTGGTGGACGTCCTCATCGCGTACTTCGCCGCGAGCGCGGTGACCGCCCTGGTGCCGTCACCGGGCAGCGTGGGCGGTCTCGACCTCATGCTGGGCGTGACCCTGGCCGGGGTGGGCGCGGACACGCAGACCGCGATGGCGGCGGTGCTCGGGTACCGGCTGCTGGCCAGCTGGCTGCCGCTGCTGCCCTCCGCGCTCGCCTTGGCGCACCTGCGGGCGCGCTCCGGTGCGCACCCGCGGGGCAACCTCAGCGACCGGATCCGGGTCGCTTGATCAGGCCGCGTTCGATAGCCACGACGACGGCGTGCGTACGGTCGCTGACGTCGAGTTTGGCGAAGATGCGCAGCAGGTGAGTCTTCACGGTGGCTTCCCCGATGAACAGGCGCCTGCCGATGTCGGGATTGGACAGTCCATCCGCGACAGCGTTGAGCACGTCCATCTCCCGCGCGGTCAACGCCACCGGCGCGGGCTGGCGCATCCGTGCCACCAGGCGCTGCGCGACGCGCGGGGCGAGGACGGTCTCGCCCCGCGCCGCCGCCCGGATGGCATCGACGAGCTGGTCGCGGGTCGTGTCCTTGAGCAGGTATCCGACCGCGCCCGCCTCGACCGCGTGCTCGATGTCGGCGTCGGTGTCGTAGGTGGTCAGGATCAGTACGCGGGTGCCGGTGCCGCCAGCGACGATCCGCTCGGTCGCGGCGACGCCGTCCAGTACCGGCATCCGCAGGTCGAGCAGCGCGACGTCGGGTGACGTTCCGGCGACGAGCTCGACGGCTTCCTGGCCGTTGGCGGCCTCGCCCACGACGGCGATGGCGGGTTCGGCGGCCAGCAGGGCGACGATGCCGGCGCGCATGGCCGGGTGGTCGTCGGCCACGATGATGCGCAGCTGGTCGGTCGTCATGTCACACCTGCTCGCTGGTGGGGATCGTGGCCAGGATCCGGGTGCCCTCGCCCGGGGCGCTGGTGACCGTCAGGTCGCCGCCGATGTCGGCCAGGCGCTTGCGCATGCCGTCGAGGCCGAATCCGCGCGCGCCGGCCACGACGAAACCGCGGCCGTCGTCGGTGATCTCCAGGTCGATGCCGTCCGCGTGCGGCGCCAGCACGACGCTGACGGTGGAGGCGACGGCGTGCTTGCGCACGTTGGCCAGCGACTCCTGGGTGCAGCGCAGCAGCGTGATCCGGGTCGCCTGGTCGCATTCGAGGTCGGGAAGGTCGCTGTCTACGGTCAGCCCGGTGTCCTCGGCGAACCGGTCGAGGGTGCGGCGCAGGGTCCGCGCGATCGGCTCCGCGGCATGGTGGTCCGGGGCGGCGCCGACCAGTACCCGTGCCTCGGCGAGGTTGTCTCGCGCCGTTCGCTCGATGGCCAGCAGATGGCGGGCGCTCTGCTCCGGGGCGGCCGTCAGGCCGGCGCGGGCGGCCTCCGCCAGCACCACGATGGACGCCAGGCCCTGGGCGACGGTGTCGTGGATCTCCCGGGCCATCCGTTCACGCTCGTCGGCCGCGCCCTGCCGTTGATGCGCCAGCGCCAACCGCTGCTGGGCGTCCGCCAACTCGACGCCCAGGCGGTCGGTGCGCGCGGCGGCGTCGGCGGCGATGCGGTGCACCAGCAGGCCGACCAGGACGCTGATGGCGTACGCGAGCACGGTGACCGCCGCGTTGCCCGTGGCCAGGCCGTCGCGGAGGGCGCCACCGGCCACCGCTGCCGCCGCGGCGGCGCCGCTGGCCGCGATCGCCGAGCGCGGCGTTCGCGCGTAGATCCAGAACTGGGGCAGCGACGCGACGAACAGGGCCGCACCGCCGTTGAGCAGGTAGGAGAGCGCGCCCTGGCCGGCGATGAGCATTCCCAGGTACGCCGGCGGGCGCAGCGCGGGGCGGCCGCGGAATCCGCGAACCGCCCCATACGCCACGCCGAGCACCGCCAGCAGCGCCAACGTCCAGCTTCTGGTGCCGCTGGACCGGTCCAGCACCGCGACCGCCGGCGGGCAGAGCCCGAAGAGCACCCACAAGACGGCGTACCCGCGGTGGAACGCCCTGACCCAGGACCGGTCGTCGGGCTCCGGCTGATGATCCATTGCCGGCTAGCCTACCTGCGCCAACGTCCGCTCTGCGGCGTCCACCGGCGGCACCGGCCGGCTGCCGCGCGACGGCCACCACGTGCGCTCGCCGAGCAGCAGCAGGAGCGCCGGCAGGATCAGGATCCGGATCACGACGGCGTCCAGCAGTACCGCCACCGCGAGCGCGAAGCCCATCTGCTTCATCTCGATGATGTGCAGCCCGACGAAGCTCGCGAAGACCGTCACCATCACGAAGGCGGCGCTGGTCACCACGCGGGCGGAGCTGCCGATGCCGTCCAGCACGGCGCGGCGCGTCGGCGCGCCGGCCAGGACCGCCTCCCTGATCCGGCTGATCACGAACACCTGGTAGTCCATCGACAGGCCGAACAGGATCACGAACAGGAACAGCGGTACCCGGGAGCCGATCGAGCCCGTGGAGGTGAAGTCGAGCAGGCCCTCCGCCCACGAACGCTGGAAGACCACCACGACCAGGCCCAGCGAGGCGGCCGCAGACAGCAGGTTCAGCACCACGCCGACCAGGCCGAGGACCACCGACCGGAACGCCCACGCCGTCATCGCGAACGTCACCAGCAGCAGCGCCGCGATGATCGCCGGCAGCTTGCCCTTCTGATGCTCGGGGTAGTCGGCGTAGCGGGCGACGTCGCCGGTCACGGCGGTCTCGACACCCGCGAGCGCGCCGACCGTCGCCGGGACGTGTACCCGGCGCAGGTCCCGCAGCGACGTGCGCGCCTCGTCGGTGCTCACGTGGTGCGGTACCGCCAGCTCCAGCATGCTGATCCGGCCGTCCGGTGAGGTGCGCAGCTGCGCGGTACTGGCCAGCCGCGGGTCGGCCGCCATCCGCCGCGCGAGGTCGCGCAGCGCGTCCGATACCTGCGGCGCCCGGTCCGCGCCGGCGCGGACGACGACCTGGTGCATCGACTTCAACTCCGGGAACGCCGCGTTCAGCCGGTCGTACGACCGCATCGCCGGGATCTCGCGAGGGTGGGTCTCCCGGCCCATGTCCGTCAGGTTCAGACCCAGCAGCGGGGCGGCCAGCGCCAGCATGCCCAGCACCGCGACGGCGAGGGTCCGCACCGGGTGCCGGCTGGTCATACGCAGCAGCGCACCGGTGATCCGGCCGTAGCCGGCGGTGGACCGCTCGGACCGGGCCGGACGCCCGCGACGCGCGGCCCGCCGCTGCGCCCGCTCACCCAGCTTGGCCAGCAGAGCCGGCAGTACCGTCAACGAGCTGACCACCGCGACCAGGGTGACCACGATCGCGCCGGTGGCGATCGAGGAGAAGATGACGTCGTCGGCCAGGTACAGCGTGGCGCTGGAGACCGCCACCGCGATCCCGGACAGCACCACCGCGCGCCCCGACGTGGCGGCCGCCAGCTCGACGATCGCCTGGGCGCTGAGCCGCCCGCCGGCGCGCGCCCGCTCCTCCCGCTCCCGCTTGATGTAGAACAGCGTGTAGTCGACACCGACCGCCAGCCCGATCAGCAGGATCACGTTCGTGCCGATGCCGGCGTCGGGAAACATGTGCGAGGCCACCATCGACAGCCCGACCGCCGCGACGATCGACGACAGTGCCAGCAACAGCGGCACCACGGCGAGCGCGATCGAACCGAACACGACCAGCAAGGTGATCAGCGTGACCGGCAGCGCGATCATCTCGGTACGCGCCAGGTCCTTGCTGCGCAGTTCACCGATGCCCTTACTGATCGACGGGCTGCCGGTCTGCTCGACCCGCAGGCCCGGATAGGCCGCCCGCACCGCGTCGGTCTGCGCGATCAGCGGCTCCACGTGCTTCTTGCCGTCGAGCTCGGGGCCCTTCATGGTCACGTCGACCCGTACCGCCGTCCGGTCGGCCGACCATATCGGCGCGCTAACCGACTCCACCTCGGCCAGCGCCGCCATCCGACCGGCCACGTCACGGGCCGCGCCCTCGGCCGCGGACTCGTCCAGCCCGCCCGTGCCGGCGGAGATCAATACTCGCTCCACCGGCTTCTGCTGCAAGCCACCCTCGGCCGCCATCGCCTCGGCCCGACCGGCCTCGCCAATCCGAAAGTCCTCAGTGGATGCCGGGCGACCGCCGACACCAAGCCCGATGCCGAAACAAACCGCGACGAACAAGAACCAGCCGGCGATCGCCCGCCATGGATGCCGAGCGCTCCAACCAGCCACTCGCACAGGAAGATCAGTCATGGCGTCCATGCTGGTCGCGCAGCCACCCGCGGCGGCAGCATCCGCCGATGGACCCCGTTGTCCACCGGTCGATGGACGGTCGTTGCGAGGGTCGGGTGACCGCGTCAGGATTGTGACGGCGGTGGGTGAGGCCGCGGGAGCAACGGGCATGGCGCACGACGGACGTCGCGGTAGCTCATGTCTCTCTGGTCTGGACACGCTGAAAGTAGTGCGATTTCAGTACGAGGTGCCTGCAGGCGCATGACGACGCGACGGTTCCGGGGTGTGACTCTGGGGGTGAACTGATTCCTGGCCTCGGATATGGGGGTTTAGCGGTGCAGGCATTCGCGCGGTGGTCGGTGCGCCACCGGTGGTGGGTTATCGGCGCCTGGATGGTGCTGGTCGCGGGACTCATGGTGCTGTCACAGGTGGCCGGAGGCGCGGTCTACAAGAACAGTTTCGGTTTCTCGGGCCGCGACTCGCAGGACGCGCGGATGGTGCTGGAGAAGGAGTTTCCGCGTGCCGCCGGCGACAGCGATCAAATCGTCTTCCGTACCGAGACGGGAAGCGTGACAGACGCGGCCGTGCAGGACCGGATGCGGTCGATGTTCGCGGAGCTGGAGCGGCTTTCGCACGTCGTCACCGTGACGGATCCCTATGCGTCGAACGGGCAGGCCATTTCGAGGGACGGGAAGACGGCGTTCGCCACCGTCACTTACGATGCGAAAGCCAACGACCTCCCCGAAGAAGCCATCACCGCGGTGATCAGCACCGCGCAGACCGCGCGGACCTCGACGGTGCAGGTGGAGATGGGAGGACCGGCGGTCCAGCAGACCGAGTCAGGGGGCCCAGGGCTGGCTACCGGAGTCGGGCTCGTCGTCGCGGCGCTGGTGCTACTGGTGCTATTTGGATCGGTGACCGCGATGCTCATGCCGATTCTGACCGCTTTGGTCGCGATCGCCGCGGGCATCAGTGTCAACGCTCTCATCAGCCACGTGGTGGACATCAATACCGCTACCGAGGCTATCGCTTTGATGATCGCCCTCGGCGTGGGCGTCGACTACTCGCTGTTTGTGGTGTCTCGGTTCCGTGGTCTCCTGGCCGAGGGGCGTGACCCGAAAGAGGCGGCAGCCGGGGCGGTGAACACCGCGGGGCGGGCGGTGTTGTTCGCGGGGGCGCTCGTGGTGCTTGCCCTGTTGGGCATGTTGCTGTTGGGTGTCGGCATCACCAACGGGATCGCCATCACGTCCGCGGTGGAGGTCGCGTTTACGATGGCCGCCGCGCTCACGCTGCTTCCCGCTGTGCTTTCCCTCCTTGGGCGGCGGATCGACAGTTTGCGGGTACCGGGCCGGCGTCCGGCCGGAGCTACGACGCCTTCTCCTCGACTCGAACGCTGGACCAACTTCCTGCAGCGGAGAAGGTGGCCGCTCGCCCTCGCGATGATTCTGGTGCTGGGAGTCCTCACACTGCCGGTCATCACCATGCGGCTGGGCAGCTCCGACGCCAGCGCGAACCCGCCCGAAACCACGTCCCACAAGGCATACACCTTGCTCGCCGACGGGTTTGGACCAGGCTTCAACGGCCCACTCGTGCTCGCCGCGACGTTGCCGACCGCATCCGATACCGCCGTGCTTCAACGCCTCGCGGATGCGATCGAGTCGGACCCCGCGGTCGGCTCGGTGACTCCGCCGCGCGTCAGCCCTACGGGCACCGCCGCCGTACTGCAGGTCTACCCGCTGACTTCTCCGCAGAGCGAGGAGACCACGGACCTGGTCCACAGGCTTCGTGACACGACAATCCCTCAGGCCACCGCCGGCACCCAGGTGACCGTGCACGTCGGCGGGTCCACGGCCACCTTCATCGACCTCGCGTCCCTGCTTGGCAGCAGACTCCTGCCGTTCATCGCGGTCGTCGTCGTCATCGGGTTCCTGGTGCTACTCGTCGTGTTTCGCTCCGTGGCCATCCCGCTCACGGCGGCCGTCATGAATCTGCTGTCCATAGGCGCCGCGCTCGGCGCGGTCATCGTCGTCTTCCAGTATGGCTGGACGGGCCTTTCCGGTGGCCCTGTGCATTTCGCGCTGCCAGTGATGATGTTCGCTATCGTCTTCGGCCTGTCCACCGACTACCAGGTATTTTTGCTCACCCGCATCCAGGAGGAATGGAACACGCACCACGACAACACCCGAGCGGTGCATGACGGGATGGGGCGGGTCAGCGGCATCATCACCGGCGCGGCGCTGATCATGATCGCGGTCTTCTGTTCCTTCTTGCTGGGTGGGCAGCGCTTCCTCCAGGAGATTGGCTTCGGGCTTGCCGTGGCGGTCGCGCTCGACGCCTTCCTGATTCGCTTCATCCTCGTCCCGGCGACGATGTACATCCTCGGCGATCGGAACTGGCTGCTGCCCCGTTCGTTGACCTGGCTGCCCCGGGTACACATCGAGCCCAACGAGGTCGAGCCATCGCCGGTTGCCGAGGTGTCCGGCGCGGTACGCTGATCATGGTGGCGGCCACGCTGATAGGGATGCGCCGTGGTGATTAGGTTGCGTCGGTATCTCAAGGACCATCCGCGGGTCGTCGACGTAGCGCTGATCGTGCTCCTGCTCTGTGCCGCGTCCGGCCCCTTCGCGCTCAACAGCAACCTGTCCGCCACCGACAACCTGAGCTGGAAGTCCGCGATACCGCTCGCGCTCGCCAGCGCACTGCCGCTGCTGTGGCGACGAAGCCACCCCCGTATCGCGGTGGCGGTCACCGTAGCCTGCGCCGCCGTCGGTGGCGGCGCAGGCTATCTGGTTACACCGGTACTCCTGGCTCCCGTCATGATCGCGCTCTACGAGTTGGCCGTGCGCGTGCCAGGCCGGACCACCCACGTGTACTACCTCGTGGCCACGGTGGCGGTCGTGCTGGCCGCATTGGCCGGCGACCGGTACGGCTACCCGTGGCTCCTTACCATCCTCAACCCTGTCGTTTTCTTCCTGCTGCCGGTCGTCCTGGCCGAGTCCGCCCGGCTGCGTAAGGAGAACCTGGCCGCCATCACCGCACGCGCGGAGTACGCCGAGCGCAGCCGTGAGGAAGAGGCCCGCTACCGTGTGGCCGAGGAGCGAGTGCGCATCGCCAGGGAGCTGCACGACGTCGTTGCCCACCACCTTGCGCTTGCCAACGCCCAAGCCAGCACGGCGGCCTACCTCGCGCGCGAAAATCCACATCGGGTGCAACGGATCCTTACCGAGCTGAGCGGCACGACCTCCGCCGCGCTGCGCGAACTCAAAGCCACCGTCGGCCTGCTCCGCCAGCCCGATGACGTCGTCTCGCCGCTTGAGCCGGCGCCCGGCCTCGCGCAACTGTCCGACCTCGCCGCCACGTTCGCTTCGGCTGGGCTCGACGTCGAAATCACCATCGAGGGCGAGCAACGGCAGCTGTCTGAGGGCGTGGACCTGACCGCGTACCGCGTCGTGCAGGAGGCACTCACCAACGTGACCAAGCACGCCAGCACGAGCACAGCCGCGGTGCGGCTCGCCTACGGCGACGACCGCGTGACCATAACCATCGCCAACGGCGCCGGCCCAGCCACGTCCACCGCTTCACAGCCGGCCGGCGGCGGCTACGGAATCGTCGGTATGCGAGAGCGCGTCCAGTCCGCGGGCGGCCGCTTCCACGCGGGCCCCCAGCCCGACGGGGGCTTCACCGTCGCCACCGAGCTGCCGATCCTGCGCTGACGATCGAAGGGCGATCCCGTGACCATCCGCATCCTCCTCGCCGACGACCAGAAGCTCCTGCGCGCGACCTTCCGGATGCTTATCGAGGCCACCCCCGACATGGAGGTCGTCGGTGAGGCCGCCGACGGCGATGAGGCGGTCGTCTTGACGAAGACCCACAAACCCACCGTCGTACTCATGGACATCCGCATGCCGCGCGTCAATGGCCTCGCGGCCACCACCGCGATCTGCGCCGACCCGAGCCTCTCCGACACGCGGGTGCTCATCCTCACCACGTTCGAGACAAACGAGTACGTGGCTCAGGCCCTGCGCGCTGGCGCCAGCGGGTTCCTCGGCAAGGACGTGTCGGCCGATGCGCTGCTCGACGGCATTCGCACCGTCGCGGCCGGCGACGCCCTGCTTTCCCCGACCGCGACTCGCGCCCTGATCAGCCGATTTCTCGCTACCGCGCCACGGGACGCTCTTCCGGGGGCGATCGAGGAGCTGAAGGTACTGACCGCGCGGGAGCGCGAGGTCATGAGCCTGGCCGCCGAGGGCAGATCCAACGCCGAGATCGCACAGTTCCTCGTGGTCAGCCCGCTGACCGTGCGCACTCACATCCAGCGAGCCATGACCAAGCTGCACGTGCGCGACCGCACTCAGCTCGTGGTCATCGCCTACCAAACCGGCCTGGTCCGCCCCCAGGGAACCTGATTCGGTGCCGACGCCAGTTCCGAAGCGGCGTAGCCGAGGAGCGAGCCTAGATTTTGCTCGTGGGTGTGGCGTCGACGCTCGTCGTCTGGCGGGAGATGCCGTAGACGGCCGGTTTTCCGTCGGCGGATATCACCGCGGTCTGCATCAGCATGTCGTGTATCACTACCTTGTACATCCGGTCGGTGCCGTTTTTCACGAACGGCTGGAGTGACTTTCCGAGGTTGATGTACGAGTTGAGGTCTTTGGCGAGGAGGGTTTCGTCCACGGCTCCGTCACCCAGTACCAGGGCACCGCCGTCCGCGGTGCGCAACGCGTACGTGGTGCCATCGCGCGGTTCGGCCTTCGTGAAATCGGTGTGGGCGTGGCCGCTCAGGTTGCTTTCGCGACTCGACTTGGCCGCTGCGGCCTGGTTGCGGACCGTGGTCTCGGCCAGGGGAGTGGTCCGGGCGCCGGTCACGTAGAGGTCCGCCACCATGCCTGCCAGGTCCGCCGGAGCGGTGTCGCCGATCTTGGCCTGCGGGTCGACCACCTCCGCCAGGCCGTCCTGGTCGACGGCGATCTGCGGAACCTTGCTCACATCATCGCCGGAGAAGCCCCCGCTGAGCACCGCGCGCCAGCCGGCGGCCGCCTTCTTGAAGACCACGAAACGGATGCTCTGCTTCCACGGTGTGCCCGGCTTGCCGTTCTCGAGGTTCGCGCCCTGCGCCTTCAACACGAACCAGTCGGCCTTCGCGGAGACGGGCGGGATGAAGAAAGTCCGGTCGATGTACGCGAACGGAGCCAAGTTTTCCTTGACGTCCTTCTGCGCCATGCCCTTTGTCTGGGTGAGGTAGCCCTGGTCCTTGGCGAGGAGCGCACCGCCCTCGGCGTTGGCCATTTTCGCCGCACTGAGCTCCGCGTTCGCGTCGTTGTTGAGGCTCTCGTAGCTGTCCACGACCTTGTTGGCCTCGGCCTCGGTGACCAGCGGCGTCTCCGCCGTTCGTGCCGCTGGATCGGCGGACGGGGACGTGCAGCCCGTCGCCAGCAGAGCTAGGCAGGCGGCGGCGGACAGTGCCCGGTAGCGGGCGTGATGAGCCATGGTGGATTACTCCTGGACGAGGACTTCACCGACGGTCAGGCGACGGCCATGCTACCTGGTTGATCAAGACGGCTTGGAGGCGATGCCGTCCACTCGTCGGGCAGGTCCTCGGGCAGCAGGGTGGTCAGCTCCTCAGCCGTGTGGTTGCTCTGCCGGGCCAGCCGGTTCGCGTGCTCGGCGACCATCGTCTCGAAGGTGTGACGAGCCTCACGGCCGTTGCCGAAGCCTTCGCCGCGCGGCAACTGCGCGTAGTAGGCCAGCAGGTCGCTGCGGGTCCGCTCGGCCAGCGTGTAGTCGTGCTGGCCCGCCAGCGAGTCGGTGATGCGCACCAGCTCGTCCGCGCTGTAGTCGGGGAACTCGATGGTGCGGCCGAACCGCGACCGCAGCCCGGGGTTGGCGGCGACGAACCGCGCCATCTCCCCGGTATAGCCGGCGGCGATGACCACCACCTCCTCGCGGTGGTCCTCCATCAGCTTCACCAGCGTGTCGATGGCCTCCCGGCCGAAATCCCGGCCACTGTCCACAGGCGACAACGCGTATGCCTCGTCGATGAACAACACACCGCCGCGCGCGCTGTCGAAGGCACGCTTGGTCTTCACCGCGGTATGGCCGACGTACTCGCCGACCAGGTCCACCCGGGCCGTCTCCACCAGGTGCCCCCGTTCGAGCAGGCCGAGAGCAGCCAGGATCCGCCCGTACAGCCGAGCCACCGTGGTCTTGCCGGTACCCGGGTTACCGGTGAAGACCAGGTGCCGGCTCATCGGCGGCGTCTTGAGACCGGCCGCCGCGCGGCGCTGCCCGATCGTGATGATGTCGATGAGGGTGCGCACCTCGGCCTTGACTTCGGTGAGCCCGATCAAAGTCTCCAGTTCTGCGATGACCTTTTCCGGCGAGCCGTCCCCGCCGCGCTTGTCGAGCAAGGCACGCAGGGTGTCGTTCCGTTCGTCGATCTCCGCGAGCACGGCCTGCGCGGTGGCCTTGTCATCGGGGTCGGTGAGCGGAGCACCGGCTACCTTCGCGGCGAGTCGCCGCAGCCGTTCGATGCGTTCGTTCGTCGCGCCCAGCAGGCGGGCGGCGGCGAGCCGGTCGTCCCGGCGCCACAGTTTCTCCTCGACCTGCGCCCGTGCCGCGGCGAGGCCATCGGTCAACGCGGCCACCGTGCGGTCGAATGGTGGGTTGGCCAACTCCTGGGACTCGGCGCCGTGGGGAGCCGGTGCGCCGGGCTGGACGCCGACTCCGTCTTCGACACCATTGGCGTAGGACGCGCAGGCCGTCATCCTGGCCGCGGTGTGCCGCTGGAAGCCCTCGGCGAGGTTCTCGTGTGCGAGGCATCCGGTCAGCATGATGTCGCCGCCGATGAGTTGGAATCCGGCGCCCCGCCCGTTGGTGGCGTCGCACTGGTCGAGCACGGCCCGCCCGCCCCCCACCCAGATCCCGGATCCGGCGGCGTCGGTGACCCAGCAGCGGGTGAACGACCCTTCGCCGCTGACCACCCGGATGCCGGTGCCGAGAACGGCCCCGATGACGACGTCCTTCGCTACGAGGGTGCCGCCGTCGACTTCGAGGCCGGTTCCGCCACGGTTCACCTCGGTTTCGACGACGGTCAGGCTGGCGTTGTCGGACACCGCGACGGCGGCGTGTTTGGCGTCTTCGACGTGAGTCCGCAACAGCGTCGTGGTCGTGTCCCGGCCGGTCGCGACAACACCATGCCCAATTCGCGCGAGCCGGCAGCCGGTCAGCGCCGCGTGCGCCGCGGATTCAACGAGTACGCCGTAGCGCGAGCCTTCAACCTGGCAGTCGTCGATGGTGGGTGCGGCGCCTTTGGTGGCTTTGATGCCGGCACCAGCAGTGGTTTTCAGCACGCAGCGATTGATGGTCGGGGCGACGCCGACGCCTTCGACGGCCACGGCGTCGCCCCGCCCAGCGCCGTAGCACGAGATCTTGAGGTCACGCACTGTGGCGCTGGCTCGCACCGTCAGTGGCGTATCTTCGCCGCGAAGCGTGACCGTGCCGGTCTTTTTGACAGCGCGCAGCTCGATCGCCTTGTCTACCGTGACCTGTTCTGTGTACGTGCCGCCGGAGATTTCCACGGTGTCGCCGTCGCGGGCCGCCGCGATGGCTGAGCCGATGTCGCGGAACGCGCCCTTGCCAACCCGCAGCACCCGTGGACGGGCCTCTTCATGATCAGGCAACAATGGCACGGACGGGGAGTATAGCTCTGGGCGGTTGCTGTCAGCTGTAGGAGGTTTGGCAGGGCGTCCCGCCGACGTGGAAGGCGGTTGGCAGGTGGCTGAAGGCGAAGGCGAGCCCGGCGAAGCGCATGAGTGCTGTGCTGCCGACTGGGATGGTGGCGTATGGCGCGGTGGGCGTCAGAGTGCCGCCGGTGCCTACGAGCGTGAGTGTGGCGTTTTCGGTAAACGCGGGGTTGATGTATGACGGGGCCGGCGCGATGAACCGCACCGCCCAGTTGGTGAGTGGCGTCGAGCCCGTGTTGATCACCACGACGGTGGCAACGTAATTGGATCCGCGCCGGACCACTGAAACCGGGCAGAAGACGCTGGGTGTGATGGCGCACAGCGTGCCGTTGAGATAGAAGTTCGACGGCGGCGGGTTGGTGCCGCTCCAGGTGCCGTAGAAGCCGACGGAGACAGAGGCGCCGGTGGCCAGCGTGCCGTTTCCGGTGGTGTTGGTGACCGTGACGGTGTCGCCGGACTGGGAGAAGACTCCGTTCCAGCCTTGGGTGACCGTCTGCCCCGCGGTGAAGGACCAGGTCAGCTGCCAGCTGGTGACCGGATCACCGAGGTTGGTCAGCTTGATGTCGCCGGCGAATCCAGGGGTCCAGGTGGACGTGACCGCGTACGTCACCTGGCAGCCCGCGGCCGCGTGCGCCGGCGTCGGGGCCACGACCGACAGGGTTCCGGCGACCAGCGCGATTACCGAAAGTGCCGTCGGCCATCGTCTCATGGTGTACGTCCTCTCTCGACGACCCAAAGTATCGATGGTTGTCACTGTCCGGGCAACTCTCGCGCTTATCAGGATCCGTCAAACCAGGCAGCCGGTTGTCATTCGTAGCCGAGGTTTTCCGTGGCGTGCAGGCGCCATCCGTCGTCCCGCTTGACCAGGATGAAGGCGAAGCGCTCAAAAACGTCGTAATACCCGGAATCCGGCTCGTGGCCGCATGCGAACCAGAGCGCCTCGACTCGCGCCGTGTCCGCGGTCTCGCTGACGACGGTCACCTTCTCAAGCGTGAACACGGCGTCGGATTCGTCGGCTTCGGTGGGGCTGTGGTCTTTGGCGTACTCGGCACAGAAGTGAGCCGGGCTCTGGTAGGCCATACGAGCATGATGGCACTGCCGCCGTCCCGGAAGTGAGGTCAGGCGGGCACCTGTGCCGCTGTCTGCCAGTTCTGGCCGTCGTTGGAGACTTCGACGCGGTAGTGGGTCGCGTATGCGGCTTCCCAGTTGACTGTCACGCGGTCGATTGGCTGAGTGGATCCCAGGTCGACGGTGAGCCAGCCGGGTTGGGTGCGTTGGTCTACCGCGACGGCCCAGCGGGTGTTCGGGTCGCCGTCGACGGTTTGGGTGGCGGGGAAGTTGGGGTCGGCTGATGACGCGGAGACGGGTCGGCCGGTTGCGAGGTTCGCGCTGGCGCCATTGTGGACGGACATTTCCCAGATGGAGAACCCGTACTGGTTGGCGGCTCGCACTCCGTACATCCGCACGTATCGGCCAGACACCGCCGGAAACCGCAGCTCGTCCACGCCACCGTCGCCGCCCCCGGCGAGGTCCGTCGAGCCGCCGGACCAGGTGAACGTGCGGCTACCGTCGAGCCCGGGCACACCGGGCATCGACAGGTTGTACACGTTCAGCCGGCCCTCGCCGGCGGCCAGTCCGCTGGTGGCGTAGACGGCGGTGCCGTCGGGCAGCGTGGTGAAACCGGCGACGCCGGTCGGTGTCCGCACGGCGGTGGCGGACGCGTCGACACCGTCGCGCCGCCGGCTGTACGCGTGCGCGCTGCGCGCCGACACCTGGGTGTCCACGGACGGCAGCAGCGCCGGACTCTTCCCGGCGATGTCGAAGAGCCAGTCGTCGTGCTGCGGCGCTGCTGCACTGCCGGCGGGCGGTGGCCATGCACCGGCGGGTCGGCGACCGGACCGAGACGCTGCTGCGTCTCGGCGACACCTTCGACGCCACATTGGACACTGTCCACGCCCGCGGCGTCCGGAGGGAGGCGCTGAGCATCTTCGACGATCTGGGCCACCCCGACGCCGAGCAGATGCGCGCGCGACTCGGATCTTGAGCTACCGCGGCGTCCGTCGTGCGCCATGCCGTTGCTCCCGCGGCCTCACCGTTCGCGGCACACGACCTGCCCTCGTCGGGGTTGGTCGTGTGACGGCCTCTGGCGCATCTCAACTACGCTCTCGCCGTGAACGAGACCTCGACAGCGTACCGAGCGGCCGCCGATCGGCTCGCGACAGCGGCGCCCGGCACGCGACGTGCGGCGGTGGACGCCCTGATCGCACTGGCCGCGGCCGATCCGCAGTTGCGGCAACCGGTCACGGACACGATCTGCGACTGGCTGCGCGCCCCGACGGAGCCGAGCGACGCTGCCGCCGCCGAGGAGCGGCGTGCGGCCCTGCGGTCGCTCGCGGACCGGCTGCGCGTGGGCGGCACGAGCGAGGCCGTGACACGGTGGCCCGACATCAGCGTCGATCTGTCGGGTGCGACGCTCGCCGATGTCGATTTCAGCGGCTGCCGGCTCGACGGCGCCAGGTTCGCCGATACCCGGTTCCACGGCACCACGGTTTTCGACGGTGCCACCTTCGACGGCGATGTCGCGTTCCAGCGGGCGGTCTTCTACGGTGACGCCAGCTTTGCCGGCGCGCGGTTCGAAGGCGACGCCGAGTTCGGCCGGGCCCGGATGCGCGGACGGGCGGATTTCACCGGAGCGGCGTTCGGCGGGATGGCGTGGTTCGGCCGGGGCACCGACACATGGTGGGAAGACGACGAGGCGTGGGAGACGGTCGAAGAGATCGATCCGGCGCCGTGGGACGAGCCGAACGAGGACGATCCGAACTGGCCCGTCGCGGTACTCATGGAGGACTACCAGGACTGGGAGGAGGGCGGCGACGGCGCGCGGTTCGGCCGTGACGTGTCGTTCCGTGGGGTCCGTTTCGATGGCCCGGCCTGGTTCTACTACGCCCGGTTCGCGGCGGAGGCCACGTTCGCCGGTGCCCGGTTCGCCGGGCGGGTCCATCTTGACCAGCCGGCGGTCGACCTCACCGGTGCGTACTGGGCCGGCGGCACCGACGACGGCGAGTCCGCGTGGCCGCTCGGCTGGACGGTGCGATCGGGTATGGCCAGCGCTCCGGAAGGCACCGAGGGCGGCGGCGATCTGGTATCGGACGCGTCCGTGCTGCCCTACGCCCGGCAGCTCGCCGACCGCGATCCGGCCGTCCGCTCGACCGGACTGCGGCTCCTTGCCCAGCTCGGTGACGACCAGCCCGAGCAGCGGCAGCGCGTCGTGATGACCGTGTGCGCGTTCCTGCGGATCCCCATACCGTTCGACCTACGCGCCGAGGGTCGCACCGCCGAGCAGGCCGCGCTGCTGGAGCTACGGCAGGAGGCGCAGCAGCTGCTCGCTCAGCGACTTCGGCCCGGCCCCGGGCAGTGGCGCGAGATGAACCTGTGGCTTTGCGGTGCCACGCTCGTCGATCTGGACCTCAGCGGCTGCGAGGCTGAGTACGTGGAGTTCTCCGGTGCCCAGTTCCACGGCACGACCCGGTTCGTGGGCAGCCGGTTCGACCGAGCGGTGTTCACATTGGACGGTTCGTGGGGCCGCGCGACCTTCCACGGCGACGTCGTGGGGGCGGTCAGCGGCTAGGGCCATACCGTGCCAGGTCGGCGGCGACTGACGTCCTCGCGTGACTCGGGCGTACGCTCAGCGCGTGCCCGTCTACCTGGCCGTCGATCTCGGAGCGGAGAGTGGGCGCGTCGTGCGCGGCACCTTCGACGGCGAGCGGTTGACGGTCGACGAGGCGCACCGTTTCGCGAACCGGCCGATGGCGTTGCCGGACGGGCTCCACTGGGACGTGTCGACGCTGTTCGCCGAGTTGTCCGCCGGCCTCGCCGCCGCCGTGTCCGGCACCGCCGAGCGCGCGGCCAGCGCCGGCATCGACGCCTGGGGCAACGACTTCGCCCTGCTCGGCGCCGATGACGGGCTGGTGTGCGACCCGTGGCACTATCGCGACCGGCGTACCGACGGGGTCACGGCCCGGGTCCTGGCGCGGGTGGGCGCCGCGGAGCTGTACCGCACCACGGGCACGCCGCTGCTGCCCATCAATACCGCGACGCAGCTGGTCGCGATGGAGGGCTCACCGCTGCTCGACGAGGCCGACCGGTTCGCGATGTTGCCGGACCTGTTCGCGTTCTGGCTCACCGGCGAGCACGTCACGGACCACACGATCGCCAGCACCAGCCAGCTCATGGACGTCACCGCCCGCACCTGGTCGCTCGGCGTCATCGAGCGGTTGGGCGTGCCGGCCAGGCTGTTCAAGGGCGACGTGGCGCCGCCGGGCACGCCGATCGGGCCGATCGGCGCGGCCGGTGCGGCTGGTGCGGCGCTCGCCGGGGTACCGGTCATCGCGGTCGCCGGGCACGACACCGCGTCGGCGGTCGCCGCCATCCCGGCGGCCGCGCCCTTCGGCTACGTCTCCAGTGGCACCTGGTCCCTGGTTGGCCTGGAGTTGCCCGAGCCGGTACTCACCGACGAGGCGCGCGCCGCGGGCTTCTCCAACGAGGCCGGGGTCGCGGGCACGGTGCGGTTCCTGCGCAACGGCATCGGCCTGTGGTTGCTGCAGCGGTGCCGGGCGGCCTGGCAACGGGCAGCGCCGGCGTCCTACGGCGAGCTGACCGCCGCGGCCGCGCGGGCGCCCGGATTCCGCGCGTTGTTCGACCCGGACGACCCGACGTTCCTGTGGGACGGCGACATGCCGGCGCGTATCGCCGAGGCGTGCCGTGCCGGGGCACAGCCGGTGCCGGCCGACCCGGGCGCGATGGTGCGCTCCATTCTGGACAGTCTGGCGTGCAAGTACCGGTGGACGCTGGAGCGCGCCGAGGCGCTTTCCGGGCGGACCGCTCAGGTGGTGCACATCGTGGGCGGCGGCGCGGCCAACGCGGTGCTGTGCCAGCTCACCGCGGACGTGACGGGGCGGCCGGTGCTCGCCGGCCCGGTCGAGGCCACCGCGGTCGGCAACCTCCTGGTGCAGGCGTGGGCGGCCGGCGAGCTCGGGTCGCTTCCGGATCTTCGCGCGGTGGTGCGGCGTTCGATGCCGCCACGGCTGTTCGAGCCGTGCCCGGACCGGGACGAGGCGGAGTCCGCGTACGGGCGGTTCCTTGCGCTCGTAGAATCGTGTGATACAAACTGACGTGAACTGCCGTATTTTGAAGACCGGAAGGTAGGTGCCCGCCCGGGATGCTGATCGCCGAGCGTCGCCGTCGCCTGCTCGAGCAGGTCCGCCAGCGTGGCTACGCCTCGTTCCGGGAACTCGCGGACACCCTGGGCATCTCGGAGTCGACGGTGCGGCGCGACCTGCGCCTGATGGTGGCCGAGGGCCTGCTGGAGGCGACCCGTGGGGGCGTGGGCCCGATGCCGGGCGACAGCCGGCCGGTGCCGGACAGCGGGGCTTTCCGCCCGGCGGACGGCGTGCGGGGCAGTATCTGGGCGGGCGCGTCACCCGCCGAGGACGACGCGGTCGCCGCGCGGTACGCGAGCGGACCCGCCGACGATCCCGTCGATGCCGAGCGCCAGGCCATCGCCGCGCACGCCGCGACGCTGGTCAAGCCGGGCAGCGCCATCCTGCTGGGGCCGGGCCGTACCACCTACGCGCTGGCCCGCCGGCTCATGACGATCAGCTCGCTCACCGTCGTGACGAACTCGGTGCTGGTGACGCAGGCGCTGCTGGGCGCGCCGCAGATCGACGTGGTGATGGTGGGCGGCACCCTGCGTCGCTCCATCGGAGCCCTGGTCGGCCCGGTCACCGAGCAGACCCTGCAGGGGTTCCGCGGCGACCAGGTGTTCCTGTCCGGCGACGGCGTGACCGTCGACCGCGGGCTCACCACCCCCAACGTGTTCGCCGCCGCGACCGACCAGGCCCTGATGGCGGCTGGTCGGCAGGTCGTGGTTCTCGCTGACCACACCAAGCTCGGTCATGACACGATGTGCCAGACCGTGCCAACCAGCCGTATCGACGTGTTGGTGACCGACGCGGGCGCTGATCCCGAGGTTCGCCGCCTTCTCGCCGCTGCCGGCGTCGACGTGCAGGCGGTCTCCGAGCGCTGATCCGCGCTGCGACCCCGTTCCATGCCTTGACAGTAGTTGACATGTGATGCCTAGAATCTGCCTCACATCGAGTCAGATCCTTTCACATCTCAGCAACCTGCCGCTCTTCATGGCACTTATGAACGGAGTCCGCCGATGTCCCGGTCACGTGGCTTCGCCAGGAACGCCATCGCCGCCACCTCCCTCGTCACGCTCGCGATAGCGGCGAGCGGATGCACCAAGACCGCCAACGAAACCCCCACCACCTCGAACGGCGCGGCCCAGCAGCAGGTGCGGGGCACCGCCGGCACGGCAGCGTGCACGCACGACAAGTACAACGGCGGCGTGCCGAAGCTCGACCTCAAGAGCGTCACCGTCGGGTTCGCGCAGTCGGAGAAGGAAGCCAACCCGTTCCGGATCACCGAGACGCAGTCCATCAGGGACGAGGCCGCCAAACGGGGCATCAAGCTGATCACGACCAACGCGCAGTCCGACCTGAACAAGGAGATCGCGGACATCCAGGGGATGATCGCCCAGGGTGCCAAGGCGCTGATCATCTCCCCGTTGAACTCCGAGGGCCTCGACCCCGCTCTCAAGGCGGCCCAGGACGCCAAGGTACCGATCATGACCATCGACCGGCTGCTGACCACGAAGACGGCGTGCACCGACTACGTCGGCTGGATCGGCTCGGACTTCGTCGAGCAGGGCAAGCGTGCCGCCGACGCCATGATGACGGTGACCGGTGGCAAGGGCGACGTCGCGATCCTGCTCGGCGCCTCGGGCGTCAACGTGACCGTCGACCGCACGAAGGGCTTCAAGGACCAGCTCACGGCCAAGAACTCCGGCCTGAAGATCGTGGCCGAGCAGACCGGCGACTTCACCCGGGAGAAGGGCCAGAAGGTCACCGAGCAGCTGATCACCGCCAACCCCGGCATCAGTGCCATCTACGCCGAGAACGACGAGATGGCCCTGGGTGCCGTGGCCGCGCTCAAGGCGGCCAACAAGAAGGCCGGCGACGTAAAGATCATCACGATCGACGGTACCAAGGGCGCCGTGCAGGGCATTCTCGACGGCTGGATCTCGGGCGTCATCGAGTCCAACCCGCGCTTCGGGCCACTCGCGTTCCAGGCCCTGGAGGACTTCTACAGCGGCAAGGGCGTGCCGGAGAAGACCATCATCTCCGACAAGGAGTACACGCAGGCGAACGCCCGCGCCGAGCTCGCCAACGCGTACTAGCGAGGCGTTGCATGACGACAGCGGCTGTGCGGGTCCGGGCGGTCAGCAAGCGGTTCGCGGGCGTCCGGGCACTCGACGGGGTCTCGCTCGACCTGTACCCGGGCGAGGCCCACGCCCTGGTCGGTGAGAACGGCGCCGGCAAGTCGACGCTGATCAAGCTGATCACCGGCGTACACCATCCCGACGAGGGCCAGGTGTGCTATCTCGACGAACCGGTGCTGTTCGCCGGCCCGCGGGAGGCGCAGGCGGCCGGCATCAGCACCATCTACCAGGAGGTCAACCTGGTGCCGATGCGCAGCGTGGCCGGAAACCTGTTTCTGGGCCGGGAGCCGACCAACCGCCTCGGCTTGATCAGCTTCCGGCGGATGAACCGGCAGGCGCGCGAGGTGCTGCGCCGGTACGGCATCACGGCCGACGTCCGGCGACCGCTGGGCGAGCTCGGCCTCGGTGTCCAGCAGATGATCGCGGTGGCGCGGGCGCTCTCCACCGACGCCCGCGTGGTCATCATGGATGAGCCGACGTCCTCGCTCGAACCGCGCGAGGTCGACCGGCTGGTCGAGGTCATCGAGCTGCTGCGCCGCCAGCGGATCGCGGTGCTGTACGTGACGCACAAGCTGGACGAGGTGTTCCGGGTGTGCCAGCGGGTCACCGTGCTCCGTGACGGCCGAGTGGTCCACAGTGGACCGGTTGCGGAGACCACCCGGCTGCGGCTGGTCGCCACGATGCTCGGCCGGGACGTCGCCGACGTGCGCGAGCACGGCGCCACCAGCTTCAGCGAACAGCACCAGGCGGCCGCCGGGGAGTTGGTGCTGCGGGCCGAGGCGCTGACCCGCCGGCCGCTGCTCGACGGCGTCAGCGTCGACGTGCACGCCGGCGAGGTCGTCGGTCTGGCTGGGCTGCTCGGCTCCGGGCGTACCGAGACCGCCAAGGCGGTGTTCGGCGCCGATCCGGTCGACAGCGGTTCGGTACGCGTCGGCGCGGAAGCCCGCGCGAGCGCCGGCGCCAAGCCGGCCCGCCGCCGGTGGTCGCCCGCCGCGGCGATCCGGCGAGGCATCGGGATGGTGCCCGAGGACCGCGGCAGCGAGGGCGTCATCGGCGAGCTGTCGGTCCGCGACAACATCGTGCTCGCCGCGTTGCCCCGGCTGACGAGAGCCGGCTTCCTGTCCGACCGCAGGCAGGACGCGCTCGTCGACACGTTCGTCAAGCGCCTGCGCATCAAGGCGTCCAGCCCGGACCAGAAGGTTCGCGAGCTGTCCGGCGGCAACCAGCAGAAGGTCCTGCTGGCGCGGATGCTGTGCCTGTACCCCAAGGTGCTCATCCTGGACGAGCCCACCCGCGGCATCGACGTCGGCGCGAAGGCCGAGATCCAGGCGCTCATCGACGAACTGGCGGCGCAGGGCCTTGGCGTGCTGCTCATCTCCTCCGAGCTGGAGGAGGTCGTCGAGGGTTCCGACCGGGTGCTCGTGCTGCGCGACGGCGCCGTCGTGGGCACCCTGCGCGGCACGGAGATAAGCGAAGACCGGATCATGCAAGCGATCGCGGCCGGCGGGGAGGAACGGCCGTGACACTTCAGGCGGTCCGTCCGCGCGACACCACCAAGCTCCCGCAGCGGATCCAGGCGGCCGGCGTCTACATCGCCATCGCCGCGCTGCTGGTGTTCAACCTCGCCTTCACCCCGCACTTCGCGACCGTGACCAACCTACGGCTGCAACTGGTGCAGGTCGTGCCGGTCGCGATCGTCGCCGTGGGGATGGCGCTGGTCATCGCGACCGAAGGCATCGACCTGTCGGTCGGCTCCACGATGGCGCTCGCCGCCGCCCTCATCCCGCTCTACATCGGCTACGGCGTCTGGCCGGCCATCGTCGTCGCGCTGGCCGCCGGGCTGGCCATGGGCCTCGCCAGCGGCTGGCTCGTCGCGTTCGCCGGCATGCAGCCGATCATCGCCACGCTCGGCCTGCTGGTGGCCGGGCGCGGGCTCGCGCTGGTACTGGCCGACGGCCGGCTCGTCGAGCTGTTCGATCCGACGCTCGGCGCCCTAGGCAACAGCGCGGTGCTCGGCGTACCGGTGAGCGTGCTGATCGTCATCGGCGTCGCGGTGGTGGCCGGCGTCGCGATGCGGCGCACCGCGTTCGGCCGGCGGGTGCTGGCGATCGGCGGCAACCGCTCAGCGGCCACGCTGGCAGGCTTGCCCGTCAAGCGCACCCTCGTGACGGTGTACGCGGTCAGCGGCCTGCTCGCGGCGGTCGCCGGCGTGCTCAGCACGGCCCGCCAGGGCGCCAGCGACCCGTCGTTCGTCGGCCTGCTCATCGAGCTGAGCGCCATCACCGCGGTGGTCGTCGGCGGCACGCCACTGTCCGGCGGGAGGGTCCGCATCGTCGGCACGCTCATGGGCGCGCTGCTGATGCAGCTCATCACCGCCACCATCATCCAGCACAACCTGCCCGACTCCACCGCGCGCATGGTGCAGGCGGCGATCATCGTGGCGGCAGTGTATGTCCAACGTGGACGGAGCGCGGCATGACGGCAGTGGCGAACCCGCCGACCGAGCGGCCGGGCGCGGCCCGGGGGAGAGGGTCCGCGCCGGTCGCCCTCTGGGCCCGGCGCGGTAGCGCCCCGGTGGTCCTGGCGTTGGTACTGGTAGCCGGCACCGCCGTCTTCGGTGGCCGCTTCGCCAGCGCGCTCAACCTCGGCAACATCGCGCTGGACAGCTCGTACCTTCTGCTCATCGCGATCGGGATGACGTTCGTGATCCTCAGCGGCGGCATCGACCTGTCGGTGGGCTCGCTGCTGGCCCTCTCCGGCGTGCTGACCGCGTACGCGTCGCGGTGGGGCACGCCGGCCGCGATCCTCGTGCCGCTCGGTGTGTGCGCCCTGTTCGGCCTCGCCAACGGTGTGCTGGTCGGGCGTGCCCGGATCGCGCCGTTCATCGTGACCCTCGCCGGCCTGCTGTTCGCGCGGGGCCTGGCCTTCGCCGTGTCGAAGGAGGGCAACCAGGTCTACATCATCCCGGCGGAGTTGGCCCTGACCCGGGTGGGACAGGCCCGCTTCCTCGGGGTGGGCGCGCCGGTGTGGTTCGCACTGGCCGTGTTCGCCGTCGCGCTCGTCGTGCTCAACCGGAGCCGCTTCGGCCAGGCGGTGTTCGCGATCGGCGGCAGCGAGGAGGCCGCCGAGCTGATGGGGCTGCCGGTGGCGAGGGTCAAGACCCTGGTGTACGTGCTGAGCGCGGTCCTGACCGGCCTGGCCGGCGTACTGGTCGCCGCGCAGACCCAGTCGGGCCTGCCCACGATCGGCGAGGGGCGCGAATTGGAGGCGATCGCGGCCGTCGTCATTGGTGGCACGCTGCTGTCCGGCGGGGCCGGGTCGCTGAGCGGCACCCTCGCGGGCGTCCTGTTGCTCAAGGTGATCCAGAACCTGATCAACCAGGTCGGCACCCTGACCGCGTACTACCAGCAGGTCGTCAGCGGCGCGTTCCTCATCGTCGTCGTCCTCGTCCAGTCCCGGCTCTCCCGTCGAGGGCTGCGATGAACACCGCCGCCAGATGGGCTCCTGGTGTCCCCGCCCGGCCCTCGCCGGACGGCAGCGGGCCGCCGACGCGGGTCGCGGTGGTCGGCACCGGCGCGTGGTGGGGCCTGCAGCACGCCAACGTGTTCGCCGCCCGCCCGGACACGAAGCTGGTCGCGATCGTCGGCCGTGACCCGCGGCGTACGGCGGCGCGGGCGGCCAGCTACGGCGCACGCTCCTATGTCGACATCGAGGAGATGCTCGACCGCGAACGCCCCGATCTGGTCTCGGTCTGTCTGCCCAACGAGGGTCACTTCGAGCCCACGCTGCGGGTCATCCGGGCCGGGTTCCCGCTGCTGGTGGAGAAGCCCCTCGTGTTCACGCCCGACGAGGGCGCCGTGCTGCTGGCGGAGGCGCAGGCGCGCGACCTGTTCTTCGCCATCAACTTCAACCACCGGTACGCCCGGCCGGTCCGGATGGCGCGCGAGGCGGTGGCGTGCGGCGACCTCGGCACGCTGGTGTTCGCGACGTGGCGGTTCGGCGGCGAGGCGGGCACCAGCGCACACCCGCACGCCAACCTGATCGAGACCCAGTGCCACGGGCTCGACATGCTGGAGCACCTGTGCGGACCCGTCGACTCCGTGATGGCCCAGATGACCGACGTCACCGGGCGCGGCTGGTCGACGCTCGTCGTCGCGCTGCGCTTCGCCAGCGGCGCCGTCGGCAGCCTGGTCGGCAGCTACGACTCGTCGTACTCCTATCCCGCCACGCACCTGGTCGAGGTGAACGGCACCGCCGGCCGGCTGGTCATCGAGGACACCGTGCGCCGCTTCACGTACCAGGCGGCCGGCGACGAGACCGCACGGGTCTGGCAGGCCGGCTACTTCAACGACCACGACCGCGACTTCCACTACACCTTCGACCGGCACGTCGACCACCTGCTCGACGCGCTGCGGCACGGGCGGGAACCGCCGGTGCACGCCCGCGCCGGCCAGCGAGCTCTCGTCGTCGCCGGCGCGATCATCCGGTCGTTCGAGACCGGTACCCGGGTGAGCGTCGCGGATCTCAGCCCTTGATCGCGCCGAGGATGACCCCCTTGATGAAGTGCCGCTGCACGAACGGGTAGATCACCAGGATGGGCAGGATCGTGAGCACCACGACCGCCATCTTGATGGACTCGGTGGGTGGCAGCGATCCGGTCGTCGCGCCGGAGAACTGCGGTGACTGCCCCAGCAGGATCATGCTGCGCAGCACGATCTGGAGCGGGAACTTGTCGCTGTTGTCGATGAACAGCAGCGCGTTGAACCAGGCGTTCCAGTACCCGACCGCGTAGAACAGGCCGACCACGGCGATGACCGCCTTCGACAGCGGCATCACGATGCGCAGCAGGATGCGGAACTCGCCGGCGCCGTCGATGCGCGCGCTGTCGAGCAGGTCCTGCGGGATGTTCTGGAAGAACCCGCGCATCACGACCAGGTTGAACACGCTGATGGCGGTGGGCAGGATCAGCGACCACAGGCTGTCCTTCAGCCCGACGCCGGTGACCACCAGGTAGGTGGGCACCAGGCCGGGATAGATGAGGAAGGTCAGCAGGAAGTAGAACAGGATCGGCCGGTGCCCGACCGATCCCGGCCGCGACAGGCCGTACGCGGCCAGCACGGTGAAGGTGAGGCTGATCGCGGTGCCGGCGACGGTGACCAGCGTGCTGATCCACAGCGCCCGGGTGACGATGCCGCCGGACAGGATCGTCTGGTACGCCGTGAAGTCGATCTCCTTTGGCAGGAACACCATGCTCCCGCCCGCCTCGGCGAGGGTCTCCCGGGAAGCGAGGCTGGTCACGAGGACCGACCACATCGGAATGAGCACGACCAGCACCATGACGCTGAGCGCGAGGAACTTGAGGAACGAGCCCACCACGGTGGGCTTCTCCTCCCAGGGGGCACGTCGGGAAGTCATGAGCGCGAAATCAACCCCCGCTCGCCAATCATGTTGGCGACCTTGTTGGCGACCAGGATGAGCACCAGGCCGACCACCGCCTTGAACAGGCCGGCGGCGGCGCCGAAGCCGTAGTTTCCGGTGGCGATGGACTGGTAGTAGACGAACGTGTCGAGCACCTCGGCGGCGCCGCGGCCGACCGCGTCGCGTTGCAGGATGAACTGCTCGAAGCCCACCGACAGCGCGTCGCCGAGCCGCAGGATCAGCAGCAGCACGATGACTGGACGCAGGCCGGGCAGCGTGATGTGCCACAGGCGCCGCCAACGGCCCGCACCGTCCACAGCGGACTGCTCGTACAGGTTCGGGTCGATGGTGGCCAGCGCCGCCAGGAAGATGATCATGCCCCAGCCGGCGTCCTTCCACACCGCCTCCGCCGTGACCAGGACGATGAAGGTGTCCGGGTCGGTCATGATGTTGGGCGGGTCGACGCCGGCCTGGCGCAGCTCCTGCGACAGCAGCCCGGCGCCGCCGAGCATCTGCACGAAGAACGTCACCACCAGTACCCAGCTGAAGAAGTGCGGCAGGTACACCACGGTCTGGATGAACGAGCGCGCCTTCGTCGACAGCACGCTGTTGACAAGGATCGCCATGGCGATCGGCAGCGGGAAGAAGAACACCAGCTGGAACACCGTGATCGTGAGCGTGTTCTCCAGGGCCTGCCAGAACGCGGGGTCACTGAAGATCAGGTCGAAGTTGCCGAAGCCGATCCAGACGCTGGAGAACAGCGCCTGCAGCGGGGTGTCGCCGGCGTACGGGTTGTAGTCCAGGAACGCCACCACGTTGCCCAGCGTGGGCAGGTAGTGGAAGGCCAGCAGGAGCAGCCCGGCCGGTACGGTCATCAGCAACAGCGGCCAGTCCCGGCGCAGCCGCGCCCGCAGTGGCGCGCGGCTTCGGCGCCGGGGCTTCTTGCCCGAGGGGGCCGCGGGCCGGGCCGGCTGCTCGCCGGACCCGGCCACGACGGTCGTTTCAGATGCGCTCATGTGCGAGTGCGCTCACTTGCCGCCGTTGGACAGCGCCTTGGCCAGCAGGTCACGCGCCTCGTCGCCGCCGTTCTTGGAGCGGAAGTCGCTGGCGAGCGTGTCGAGGTCCGACAGCGGGCGCCGGCCGCGCACGATGTCGGTGATCTTGTCCTCGTTGGGGGTGCTCGCCGCCTTGTACGCCGCGGGGAACTCGATCTTGATGCCCTCCCACGGGTCCTTCTCCAGGTACTTGACCATCGCGTTGTTGTACGCGACCAGCTCGCTGACGTACCGGGGCGTCTCCGGTGCCGGCGGGATGACCGGCTGGCGGCCGCTGATGAAGAAGTACTGGTTGGCGATCTCCTTGAAGCCCAGCTCGGTCTTGGCCGGGGCGGACGGGTTGGTGAAGTGCTTGCCCTCCACGCCGAACTCGCGCTGCACCCACTCCTTGGTGCCGAACGGCGCGGAACACCAGTTGATGATCCGCAGCAGCTCCTCCACCCGCTCCTTCGCGAGGCCCTTCCGGATGAACAGCCAGGAGATCGGCTCCCAGTCGCCCCAGACCAGCGGATCGCCGCCGGTCGCGGAGAAGATCGGTACCGGCTGGATGTTGAACGTCGGCGTGATCTTCTGCTGCTCGGCCTGCATGCCCTGCCAGGTGCCCGGGCCATCCTGCAGGAACAGGATCTTGCCGCTCTCCATCAGGTCCTTCGCGTCGCCGCCGCTGGTGGCGACCACGTCGGGGTGGACCAGGCCGGCCTTGAAGACCTTGGCCATGAACTCGATGGCCTGCTTGTACTCGGGCGTCTCGAGCTGGTGCTCCGGGGTGCCGTCGGGCTTCAACCGCCAGCCGGTCTTCGACCCCGGCGCCTTGTGGAGCATCGCCACCATCTTGGTGATGTCGTTGAAGGCCCAGACGCCCTTGCGGGGGTCGGTGACCTGCTTGCCGATCTCGAAGAGCTCGTCGATGGTCTTGGGGTAGGTCAACCCCTTCGCGTCGAGCAGGTCCTTGCGGTAGAAGAACGACCAGGCGAACGGACCGTCGGTCGGGTTCGGGATCGCCATCAGGCGCCCGTTCCACACAGACGTCCGCCAGGCCTCCGTCGGGAAGGTCGCCAGCATCGGGTACGCCTTGACCTTGTCGCCGGCCAGGTACGGCGTGAGGTCCTCGAAGAGCGCCTTCGTCGCGTCGGAGAAGCGCGGCAGCCGGTCGACCTCCCACTGCGGCACGCAGAGCAGCTCGGGTACGTCCCGCGCGCCGAGAAGCGTGTTCAGCTTGTCCACATAGGTCAGACCGTCGTGGGTGCTGAAGTTGACCGGGGTGCCGAGCTCCGCGTTGATCGCCTGGATGTAGGCGTTGTTGGCCATTCCGGGTGGCGCCGGCCCCCACGCCGGCGTCAGGGCACTGATCTCCTTGCCACTGGTGCCCGGCTTCTCGCTGATCGCGTCGACCAGGTTGGTGGGGAACGAGCTGTAGGCGTCGGGCATGGGCTTCACACCCGGCAGGTCCGGCTTGGGCAGTCCGGCGGGCAGCTCGCCCTTGGCCGGGAGGACGTCGGCGAACTTGCCGGTGTCGGCGGTGCCGCCGGAGCCGCTGCGCTCTTCGCCGCAGCCGGTCAGCAACCCGCCACCGGCCACGCTCACCGCGCTGAGGCCGGCCAGTCCAAGAAACTTTCTGCGGTTTGTGGCCGCGCCCGCGAGGGGTGATGTCACGGCGCACTCCCTTCCGTTGTCATGTGATGGTTCAGCCCGCGATGCAGGACACCGAGGGGGCCGTATTCGTGCCGGTCCAGGACCCGATGAAGCCGAAGGTCGCGCTGGCGCCGGCCGCGAGGCTGCCGTTGTAGCCGACGTTGCGGGCGGTCACGGTCGAGCCCGAGGAGGAGACGGTGGCGTTCCACGCCTGGGTCACCCGCTGCCCGTTGCCGAACGTCCACGTCACCGTCCAGCCCCCGATCGCTGAACTGCCGGCGGTGACGCGGACCTCGCCTTGGAAGCCGCCCTGCCACTGGCTCACGACGCTGTACGCCGCGGTGCACCCACGCGGCGCGGGCGGCGTGGTGACCGGCGGGGTGGTGGCCGGTGGCGTGGTGACGGGCGGGGTGGTGGCCGGCGGGGTGGTCGGTGTGACCCCGCTCAACGCCTGAGCCAGCGGCGGGAACCACTTGGCGGCGATCTTCTGGTTGCCGGAGTTGTTCGGGTGCACGCCGTCGCCGGTGTCGGTGGCGGTGTTGAAGCCGGTCCACTGGTCGACCACGGTGACGGGCGAGGCCGCTGTCGACTTCGAGGCCGCCCAGGTGGGGATCGCGTTGTTGAAGGTGACCGCGCGCTGGCCGCAGGCGGAGCAGCTGCTCGGGTTCAGCGGGATGATCTTCGCGACCAGGATCTTCATGCTCGGGTTGCTGGCCCGCATCTGGTCGACCAGCTTGCCGAACGCGGCCAGGATGGTCGCCGGGGCGATGTTGCTCCAGACGTCGTTGGTGCCCAGGTGCATGATCACGATGTCCGGGTGGGTCGCGTTGAGCCAGCCGGGTAGCTGGTTCTGGTTGGCGATGTTGGTGGCGAGGAAGCCGCCGTGGCCCTCGTTGTCGCCGTCGTGGGCGACGCCGCAGCCCTGCGGCGGCAGCGTGCCGACGAAGTCGATGTTGGTGTGGCCGGCGTTCTGCAGTTGGTTCCACAGC
Source organism: Phytohabitans aurantiacus (assembly GCF_027923225.1). Taxonomy (GTDB): domain Bacteria; phylum Actinomycetota; class Actinomycetes; order Mycobacteriales; family Micromonosporaceae; genus Phytohabitans; species Phytohabitans aurantiacus. Next base: position 280,431 of record NZ_BSDI01000007.1, on the reverse strand, counting down.
AGGGCGCGCCAGCAGCCGGGGGAGCCGGTGATGGAGTCGCCGAGCGGCATGATCCGCACCGGCTCGGCGGCTTCGGCGGGCCGGACCGCGACGAAGGTGACCGCCGCCAGCAGCAGCGCGGCGAGAAGGGCATAGAAGGGGGAACCACGACGCATGGGTGACTCCTGAGGGGTGATTGACCGGCCTTCTGCGTCGGAGGCCCGCGACGAGGGCACGGTCTAGCGAGCGCGCACCGCGCTCTTGTAACGTTTGTAATCCGGCTCTGCTGCACGGTACGTCGTGGCTGGCCCCGGCGCAACCAGGGTCTTTGTGGTGCCAGTACGGTGAACCCGAAACTTCGGGAGGTCGAGGGTGGCCGATAGGGCGGGTTTGGGTCGCAGCGGCATGCGAGAGGTGGCCCAGGCGGCGGGGGTATCGGTATCCACGGTCGCCAACGTGCTGAGCCGGCCCTCGATCGTGGCCCCGCAGACGCGTCACCGCGTGGAGCAGGCGATGGCCGCGGTCGGATACGTGCCCCACGGGCCGGCCCGCCAGCTGCGCGGGGTGCCCAGCCCGATCGTCGGCAGCATCACGCTGGACCTGGCCAACCCCTTCTACGCCGAGCTCAACCGGGGCATCGAGGACGCCCTCAGCGAGGCCGGCTGCATGGTGCTGGCCTGTAGCACCGACCTCCAGCCGGCCAAGGAGAAGCAGTTGCTCGGCCTGCTCCAGGAGCAGGCGGTGCGCGGCATCATCATCTCCCCGATCGATCCCGACCCGACGCTGCTGCTGCAGGTCAGCCAGCGCGGCACGCCGGTGATCCTGATCGACCACCCGCGCCGGCAACTGGACCTGTGCGCGGTGGCCGTCGACGACGTCGCCGGCGGTGAGCTCGCGGCCGAACACCTCGTCTCGCTCGGCCACCGCCGCATCGCCTTCCTCGCGGGCGCGATCGACCCCGGTCCGGTCGCCCGCCGGCGCGAGGGCGTGCGGCTGGCCCTGACGGCCGCCGGCCTCGACCCTGCCCGCGCGCTCGTCGACGTGCGCATGTCGGACCACCACCGGTCGTCGGTGTCCGCCGCCGCGCGGGCGGTCGCGCAGATCCTGGCCACCAGGCCCGCGCCGACCGCGATCATCTGCCTCAACGACACCGCGGCGCTGGGCGTGCTGGAGGGACTGGACGCGGCGGGCGTGCGCGTCCCCGACGAGATCTCCGTGGTCGGCTACGACGACCTGCACTTCGCCGCCCGGCTCTCACCCGCCCTGACCACCGTGCACCAGCCGAAGCACCAGCTCGGCCGTGCCGCCGCCGAGCTGCTGCTGGACGAGGCGAATCCCGACCACACGCACCGCGAGACGCACTTCCGGCCGGCACTGAAGGTCCGCGCGTCCACCGCGCCGCCGCCGCGCCGCGGCCGCTGACCACCTGATCACGAGCGATTGCGTCGATGGCCGGTGCGGCGTACTCTCCTCACGAGCCGGAATTGCAAACGTTACAACCGCAACGGCCGCGTCATTCCACGAGCGTTGGGCACCGCCCGTGGGAGTCGACGCGCCATCGTCGCCTCAATTCCGGGGCTTACTCATGAGGTTGGCCATGAAGAAAAGACTCATCCTCAGCGGCATCACCGCCCTAGCGGTCGGAGCCTCGATCATGACCTTTGTCCGCCCGGCCGACGCCGCGGTCGGCCTGCACGTCAGCGGGCGCGATGTCGTCGAGGCCAACGGCCAGACGTTCATCATGCGCGGGGTCAACCACCATCACGTCTGGTCACCGACACAGACGGCGTCGTTCGGTCACATCAAGGCCGCGGGGGCCAACACGGTGCGGGTGGTGTTGGGCAGTGGCAAGCGGTGGGGTCCGTCCACCGACGTGCCGCAGGTGATCAACTACTGCAAGCAGAACAAGCTGATCTGCGTCCTGGAGGTGCACGACACCACCGGCTACGGTGAGGAGGGCGCGGCCGCCAGCCTCGACGAGGCCGTCAACTACTGGATCGGCCAGAAGGACAACCTGGTCGGCCAGGAGAACTACGTCATCATCAACATCGGCAACGAGCCGATCGGCAACACCAACCCCGGTCAGTGGACCACCGCGACCGCGAACGCGGTGCGGAAGTTGCGCACCAACGGCTTCGAGCACCTGATCATGGTGGACGCGCCGAACTGGGGCCAGGACTGGACGAACACGATGCGGGACAACGCGCAGACCGTCTGGAACGCCGACAGCCAGCGCAACCTCGTGTTCTCCATTCACATGTACTCGGTGTACAACCAGGCCGCGACGATCAGGTCGTACTTCGACGCGTTCCGCACCATGAACCTTCCGTTGGTGGTGGGCGAGTTCGGTTGGCGGTTCAACTCCAACGAGGTGGACCACGACACGATCCTGTCCGAGGCGCAGGCCCGCGGCATGGGCTGGCTCGGCTGGTCGTGGAGCGGCAACAGCGACCCGATCCTGGACATGACCACGAACTTCAACCCCAACCAGTTGACCACGTGGGGTCAGCGGATCGTCAACGGCGCCAACGGGCTCAAGGCCACCGCCAGGGAAGCCACCATCTACAGTGGAGTCAACCCGACCCCGACGGCATCGGCGTCGGCGAGCCCGTCGGTCAGCCCGTCGGCGTCGGCGAGCCCGACGGCCAGCCCCACGGCCGGCACCCGGGGGTGCGCGGCGACGTACACCATCGTGAACCAGTGGCCGGGCGGCTTCCAGGGCGAGGTGCGCGTCACCGCCGGCAACTCGGCGGTCAGCGGCTGGACGGTCACGTGGACGTTCGCCAACGGCCAGCGGGTCACCCAGGCGTGGAGCGCCACCGTCTCCTCCTCCGGCTCGACCGTGACCGCCCGCAACGTCGGGTACAACGGCAACCTGGCGGCCGGCGCCAGCACGACGTTCGGCTTCATCGGAGCGTGGAACGGCACCAACAGCGCGCCGACACTGTCCTGTACTGCCAACTGAACAGCGTCAATCTGCGTGCGTGAGGGCGATAGTGATCAGGGCGTCCCTCAAGTCGTTCTAGCGGCTTGAGGGACGCCCTGATCGTGGGCTCGTTGAGGGCTTACCCACGGCGGTACATCGAGATGAATCGTTTGACACTTTCGCATCTCCAGGTCAAACTATCTGACACGTCTTGGTTCGGCGGGAGCCAAGAGGCACGCAGCGCGAACGGCGCCGCGACATCCCGACCCACGTCCAGCAGGCCGTGGCCACAACGGCTCGTCAGCCGAGTGGCCAGGTGGCCGGCCGCTGGGCGGGAGCACCCAGATTCCCACGTCCATCTGCCGTGTCCGGCAAGGAGGCACATCGCAATGCCACACAAAGAGATCGACACCCAGACGCCGGGGGACGCCCGGACGGATCGGCTGAAGCCGCGGCGCTCGGGTCCGATGTGGAGACGGATCGCGGTCGCCGCCGCGGCGGTCATCGCGGCGGCCGGGGTCGCCGTCGTGGTCCGTCCGGCGCTGGCGGCCGACAACCCGTACCAGCGCGGCCCGGACCCGACGCCGGCCAGCATCTCGGCCAACCGCGGCACGTTCGCCACCGCGCAGACGAGTGTGGGATCCGGTAACGGCTTCGGCGGTGGGGTCATCTACTACCCGACCGACACCAGCCAGGGCAGGTTCGGCGCGATCGCGGTCGTGCCCGGCTACACCGCCACCTGGGCGGCCGAGGGCGCGTGGATGGGGCACTGGCTGGCCTCGTTCGGGTTCGTGGTGATCGGCATCGACACCAACAGCCGCAACGACTGGGACAACGCCCGCGGCACGCAACTGCTGGCCGCGTTGGACTATCTGACGCAGCGCAGTTCGGTGCGGGACCGGGTCGACGCGAGCCGGACCGCGGTGATGGGCCACTCGATGGGTGGCGGCGGCGCGATGTACGCGGCGCAGCAGCGCCCCTCGCTGAAGGCCGCGATCGGGTTGGCGCCCGCCATCTTCTCGGCGAACACGGCCAACGTGCGGGTGCCGACGATGCTCCTGTCGGGGCAGAACGACGGCACGGTCACCCCGTCCAGCGTGGTGAGCAACTACAACAAGATCCCGTCCGGGGTCGAGAAGGCGTATCTGGAGCTGAGCGGCGCGGGCCACGGCTTCCCGACGTCGAACAACACGACGATGATGCGCAACGTCATCCCCTGGTTCAAGATCTTCGTGGACAGCGACACCCGGTACACCCAGTTCCTGTGCCCGCTGGGCAACTGGAGCGGCATCCGCTCGTACCAGAGCTCGTGCCCGCTGGTGCCGTCTCCGGTGCCGACGACCTCGCCCACGGGCAGCCAGTCGCCGACGCCGCCGACGGAGCAGCGGTACGAGGCGGAGACCGCGCCAGCGGTGTGCCAGGGCACCATCGACACCAACCACACCGGCTTTACCGGTAGCGGATTCTGCAACGCGGCCAACGCGGTCGGCTCGTACTCGGAGTTCACGGTGAACGCGGCTGCGGCCGGGACCGCGAGCGTGGGAGTGCGGTTCGCCAACGGCACGACCACCGCACGAGCCGCGAATCTCATAGTCAATGGCGCCACGGTGGCCACGGTGTCGTTCGAGGGCACCGGCGCGTGGACGACCTGGGTCACCAAGAACCTGAGCGTCTCGCTCAACGCCGGCAGCAACACCGTCCGGCTGAGCCCGACCAGCGCGAACGGGCTGCCCAACATCGACCACCTCAACGTCAGCGCTGCCTGACGCTCCACAAGCAGGGGGCCGCACGCCGCGTCACATACTCCACGGCAGACGACGGCGTGCGGCCCCCCGGCCATGGACTCCACCCACACCTACCTGAGGTGAACCATGAAACGAAAGATCGCGATCATGGGCGCCGCGGCGCTGGCCATGCTCGCCTCGGTCATGTTCTTCGTCAAACCCGCTGACGCGGCTGTTGGCTTGCGCGTCAGCAACGGCCGGATCGTCGAGGCCAACGGCAACAACTTCGTCATCCGCGGCGTCAGCCACCACCACGTCTGGGCCCCCACCCAGACATCCTCATTCGCCAACATCAAGGCACTGGGCGCCAACACCGTCCGCGTCGTACTCGGCAGCGGCCAACGCTGGGGCCCCAGCAACGACATCCCCACCATCGTCAACCTCTGCCGCACCAACCGACTCATCTGCGTCCTGGAAGTCCACGACACCACCGGATACGGCGACCAAGCCGGCGCCGCCACCCTCGACCAAGCCGCCACCTACTGGATCGGCAAACGCCCGCAACTCGCCGGCACCGAAAACTTCATCATCATCAACATCGGCAACGAACCGATGGGCAACAACGCCGGCGTCTCCGCCACCTGGCCCACCGCCACCAGCAACGCCATCAACCGGCTCCGCAACGCCGGCTACGAACACCAACTCATGGTCGACGCACCCATGTGGGGCCAAGACTGGCAATTCATCATGCGCAACAACGCGCAGGCGGTCTTCAACAGCGACCCCCAACGCAACACCGTCTTCTCCGTCCACATGTACGGCGTCTACGACACCGCCAACGAAGTCACCGACTACCTCAACCGCTTCCGCTCCGCCAACCTCCCCATCGTCGTCGGCGAATTCGGCCACAACCACTCCGACGGCAACCCCGACGAAGAAACCATCTTCAACCACACCCAGGCCAACGGCATCGGCTACATCGGCTGGTCCTGGAGCGGCAACAGCGGCGACGTCGCCTACCTCGACATGGTCACCAACTTCAACCCCAACCAACTCACCAGCTGGGGCCAACGCTTCTTCAACGGCACCAACGGCATCCGCCAAACCAGCCGCGAAGCCACCTGGTACTCCGGCGTCAACCCGACCACCACGCCACCGTCGAGTCCACCGCCGGTCGGGCAGCGGTACGAGGCGGAGACCGCGCCGGCGGTGTGCCAGGGCACGATCGACTCGAACCACACCGGCTTCACCGGTAGCGGATTCTGCAACGGCAACAACGCCAGCGGCGCGTACGCGCAGTTCACGGTCAGCGCGTCGGCAGCCGGTTCCCGGACGTTGGGAGTGCGGTTCGCCAACGGCACGACCGCCGCACGGGCCGCGAACCTGATCGTCAACGGATCGACGGTCGGCACGGTGTCGTTCGAAGGCACCGGCGCGTGGACGACCTGGGTCACCAAGAACCTGAGCGTCTCGCTCAACGCCGGCAGCAACACGGTCCGGCTGAGCCCGACCAGCGCGACCGGGCTGCCCAACGTCGACCACCTCACCGTCGGCTGACCCACCCCGAAGGCTGACCGACCCGGAAGGCTGACCGACCCGGAAGGCTGACACCCGGAAGGCTGACCCACCCGGAAGAAGGCGTGCCCCGCGTAGCGAAAGCCACGCGGGGCACGGCCTCGATCAGGCAAGCGTTCCGACGCCCGCGCCCATCTCGGCGATGGTGTGGGCTCGGATGTCGGGCCGCGGCTCGTTCTCGGCCCGGGCGACGGTCGCGCGGACGTGCTCCTGCGCCGGCTCGACCAGGCCGTCGTACACGGTGACGAAGAGTTGCCGCGCGCGCGAGCGCGGCCAGTTGCGCGGCGTCAGCTCCAAAGGGAGTCCCGGGTCGAGTGCCGGGAATCGGCGGTAGCTCTCCATGACTTCGGTGCGGGCCCGCACGGCGGCGGCCCCGGTGACCCGGCCGGCGCGCACGCGGGGCAGCAGCGGCTTCCACCGCTGGATGAATCCCCGGTACTGCTCGGCGATCGCGTCGATGTCCCACGCCTCGATGGGCGCGCGCTCGCCATCCGCCGCGAATTGCAGGTGCTGCGCGCGGAACGAGGTCATCGCGCCCGAAGACACCGTTGACAGCCGCTCGTACGCCTGCGCCGTCAACGGTTGCGGCGAGACCCACACCCCGTCGTACAGGGGTGCGAATCCCCGCCACCGCAGCTGAGCGCGGAGCGCGCTGCGCTCGGTGCTGTTCTCCTTGGGCAGCGTGAAGACGATGACCGTCCACAGTCTGTCCCAGGTATCGGGATGCGCGGCGAACGCGGCGATGGAGACGCCACCGATCGACAGGTCGGCGGCGGCGTCCTTGGTGAGGCAGTAGCGGCTGTGCCTACCCTCCCGGCCGCCTTCGAGCACTCCCCGGCGGGCCAGCCGGCTGATCGTGGTGCGCGCGGCGCCGTTGCTGACACCGAACTCGCCGAGCAGGTCGACGATCGCCGCGGTCGGCAGGTAGGCCCGGGTGCGCAGGGTGTAGTCGGCGACCAGGGTCACCGCGAGGCTCTGCGGGGAGCCGCCGGTCTGCCTGCGTGGGAGCCGCCCCGATCCGGCGGCGACGTCGGGAAAGATCTCCTCGACGTTGAACGGGCTCTCCACGGTCTGCTCCCGGCATCGGTCGGCATGGGCCGCTGCCGACTGTAGCCGCCATCACGCCAGGATGGTCAGCGGAACGCGGGGGAGTGGACCGGGAGTACGGGGACGCCGCCGCGCTGCGTGCCGAGCGATACCAGGCTCACCGCGCCCAGCTCGGACGCTTCGCGGGCGGTGACGGCGAGGGCCAGCGTGTTGGTGCCGTTGTGGCGCAGCAGGCCGGCCGGTAGGACGAAGTCGGTCTGCGGGCCCATGCCCCCGCCGCCGTACAGGCCGAGCTGCCAGCCGTTGAGGAACAGCATCACCCGGTGCCCGGCCGGTGGCGGCTCGGCGAACCGCAGTGCCACCGAGGTGTCCTGGCCGCGCGGCAGGTCGAGCCCGAACGTCGTGCGGTACCAGGTGACGCCGGGCGCCACCGGCGTGCCGGCCAGCGAGCCGACGCGCCGCCAGGAGCCGTCCGGGTAGCCGGGCAGGCTCCAGCCGTGCCGTTCGCCGTACAGCCCGCCGTTGTTGAGCGGTCCCCGGGCGCGGTCGGTGAGGTCTTCGCCGCCGCGGGCGCCCTGGATCCGCCACGACAGTGCGGCGCCGGAGCCGATGAGCGCCGCGCCGGTGAGGCCGCGTGGCTGGCGCATCCGGACGTCGTCGACCGTCCAGTCGTCGTTGTGCCCCATGTTCTCGACCAGGACCGACAGCACCGCCGGCTTGCCGGCTGTGAGCAGGCCGTCGGGGATCGCGAAGGTGCCGGGGCCGGGGTCCGGGTTCGGCACCGAGTCGTCCTCGACGCCGCCGCGGGCCGCGCCGAGGTACCGGCCGTTGAGCCAGACCAGGTAGCTGCCGCGGCGGCCGGTGATGGCGTTGAGCTTGAGGGCCGTCTCGGTGCCGGTGGCGGTGAACCGGCCGCGGTACCAGACGTTGCCGTAGTGGTAGCCGTAGTCGTCGGCGTACAGCACGGGCAGCGTGTTCGGCTGGTACGGGCTCAGTGAGGTGGTCTTGTCGGCCACGACCCAGCGGGAGTCGTCGAAGCCGGGGGCCGCCTCGGGAGCCTCGACCTGCGTGCGCCAGCCGGTCAGCCGCGGGAGCCGCACCCGGTCCGGGCCGGGCAGCCGGCCGACCAGCGATCCGCTGGGTGTGGGGCGCACACCGACCGGCTGCCCGTTGACCGAGAGCCGCCGCGCGGGCGCGAAGACCTCGATCTGCCCTGGGGCGGCGGTGTCCGCCCGCAGCCGCACGGCAGCGCCGGTGACGGTGGCGGACCGCACCAGCGACGTGCCGCGCACCAGCACCGGCCCGGCGTCGGTCTCCATCCGCCAGAACGGCGACACGGTGGCGTGCGTGCCGAGCAGCAGCAGCGCCGAGCGCCGCCCGCCACCGCTGATCTCGACCCGTGCCAGCCCCTCGTGCCGGTAGTCCAACCGCAGGTCGCCGGTGGCCGGGTCGTAGGTCGAGGTGACCTCGCCGTCGAGGACCCGCACCCGCGGCCGCGCCGGGTACCGCAGCACGGTCGCGCCGCCGGTGGCCTCGGTGCCGTACAGCACGGCGACATCCCGGCCGCCGATCGCGGCGTGCGTCATTATCTCCGATGTGGACCAGACGAGCCGCTGACCGCCGAGGTCGTAGCCGGCGACCAGAATCTTGGCGTCCTTGCCCACGACCCGCACCGGCACGCGATAGCGACCGTCTGGTGTGGACCAGTCGAGCACGCCGGAGTCGTCGCTGGCGGCCGCGCGGTCGGTGTGGCGCAGCAGCACGAACTGGGTGCCAGTGTCCGGATTGGACCGGGCCACGGCCGTCAGCGCCGGGCTGTCCGATGTGGGCGCGGTCGCCGGGTCGGTCTTGGCCAGCGGCGCGAGCGCGGTGAGGAAGTAGCCCTGCCGCTTGAACTCGTCGTACTTGGCGGTGAGCTGGCGGCCCTCGGTGATGGCGGCGCCGTAGTCATAGGAGGTGTAGACGTCGTTGGGCTGCGCCAGCCAGCCCCAGTTGGTGCCGCCGAACGTCATGTAGTACGAGAACAGCGTCGACCCGCTGGTGATCGCGTTGTTCTTGTAGAAGAACCGCATGTACTCGGGCCCGGTCAGCTCGCGGCAGCGCTCGTAGCCGGTGTCGCCCAGGTCGATCGCGCCGGCCTGGTACTCGGCCGCGTACCCGGGCGCGTCCGGGCGGATCCGCTCGGTGACGCCCTCGCCCCAGGGACCCCACGCCGTCTCGGCGTTCGCACAGTCGAACGACTGCGGGTAGTCGTCGACGCCGGGGATCTGCACCGCGCCGAGACCGGATCCCCAGGTCGACGCCCAGCTGCCGGCGTCGCAGCACACGTTCGTCACGATCGGCACGTCGATGCCGTCCGCTCGCGCCTTGTCCTGCAACGCTTGCATGTACGCGGCGTCGGTGTTGGCCTGGTACTCGTTCTCCACGTTGTACATCAGCACGGACCCGCCCCGCGTGACCTGGTGCCGCGCGATGATCGGGTTGATGTGGTCCAGCCACTCGGTGTAGGCGGCGGTGTAGCCCGGTGCGCTCGTGCGGGCCTTGCCGGGCACGAGCTTGAGCCAGGCGGGAAAGCCGCCGCCGGTGGTCTCGGCGTTGATGTAGGGACCGGGGCGCACGATGGCCCACATCCCCATCTCGTCGATCATCCGTAGCAGCCGGTCGACGTCGCGGACGCCGGTGAAGTCGTACACACCCCGCTTGGGCGAGTGGTAGGCCCAGTCGAAGTAGAGCGACACGGTGTTGAACCCGCCGGCCCGGATCTTCTCCAGCACGTCGCGCCACAGGTCGGGGCTGGGCAGCCGGAAGTAGTGCATCTCGGCGCCCTGCACGAGTATCCGGCGGCCGTCGAGCATCACCGAGTGCTGGTCGTAGGTCACCACCTGCCCGGCTCGGGCTGCGCCAGGTGCGCCGTCCGGCGCGGCGCGGGTCGCCCCGGCCGCCGATGGGGCGGAGGCGGTGGCGAGGATCGCGACCAGCACGGCGCCGAACGCCCGGTTCATTCTCATCCCGTCCGCCTCCAGGCGCCAACGCTCTTGTAACGCTTGTAAGGGCACCGTAGCCGCGACGGACCTCGATGTCTACAGATCGAGAGCCTTGACTGTGCGGAATCGACCATGTTGGAATACGTTTTCCGAGTAAGGAGAAGCCAGTCATGAGTACCGCATGGCCGTATGGCCGACGACTCCTGCGATCAGCCGCGGTCTGGCCGCTGCTGGCCGCGGCAGCGATCTTCTGTATCAGCTCCGCTCCACCGGCCATGGCGGCCGACGTTCCGCCGAACCCGCTCCAGAAGCCGGGCTGGACCCTCGACCGGCACGACGAGTTCAACGGGAGCCTCGACGGCAGCCTCTGGATCACGAACTACCTCGAGTCCCGCACGCCGGAATGGCGGTCGCGGGCGCGTTACCACTTCCGGGACAACGCGCTCGTCCTGCGGATCGATGACGACCAGCCGACGTACTACAGCGACGGCAATCCGATGAAGGTCTCCAGCATCCAGACCGGGCAGATGGTTGGCCTGCACCAGACTTCTCCCTTCGACCACTCGATTCCCACCGTCTTCAAGTACGCGCCGCAGTACGGGTACTTCGAGATCCGCGCCAAGTCGACCGCGAGACAGGGCATGCACACCGCGTTCTGGACGGTGGGCAGGCAGGACACGGCCAGCCAGCGTGCGGAGATCGACGTCATGGAGCACGCACCGGGCCGGCACGGCCTTCGCAGCTTCTTCTACAACCTGCACAAGTGGTCGGATCCGAGCCTTCCCGAACTCGAACAGACCATCCCGGTGAACTTCGACGTGACTTCCGACTTCCATATCTACGCTCTCGAGTGGACGCCCACGCAGATCAAGCTGTACGTCGACAATGTCCTGACGAACACGATCAACGCCTCTCCGGCCTACGCCTCGGCGTTCCTGCTGGGTATCTACCAGAACGCCGGCTGGAACGGGACGGTAAACCCGAACGACCCGCAGCCGAAGGAGTTCGTCGTCGACTATTTCCGGGCCTACAAGAGAGCCGATACCGGCGGCGGGCTCGTCAGCGGCGCCACCTACAAGCTGCGGAACGCGGCGACCGGCACCTACCTGGACTCCGAGGGCAACGGAGCGCTCACCGTCGCGGCCGCCACCTCGTACGACGACCAGGACTGGGTCGTCACTCAGCAGTCCGGCGGCTGGACCGTCCGCAACGTCCGCACCGGGCGGTACTACCTGGACACCGACGCCACCAACAGCCGGATCATCTGGAACAACGGCGAAATCGTCGCCGACTCGCTTTGGAACCCCGAATCCACCGCCAGCGGCTTCCGCCTCGACAACAGCCGTTCCGACCGCGCCTACATGTACGCCACCTCCGCCGGCGAGGTGAAGTGGAACACCGGCGCCACCGACAACAGCACCGTCTGGGTCTTCGAACGCAAGTAGCCTCCGCCGCGACGAACGCGCCGGGTCCAGCGATCGCGCCGGGCCCGGCGCGTCTCGTGCGGCCAACGGCGATGGGCTACCGCGATGTCCGCCGCGGTCCAGGGCCGTTGCTCCCGCGGCCTCGCCGTCCGCGGTTCCAAGCCCCCGCTGAGCGTGACTGGACGCGGTGGGTGAGGCCGCGGGAGCAACGGTCTGGGCCACGACGGGCATCGCGGTAGCTCGGATCCTCGCGTGCTGGTCCGGGCCGCCGGCCGTTGTCGGGTATGGTCGGCGCACCGGCATCTTTGGCGGACGGATCGGTTGTCCCGAGAGGAAACAGGTGCCACACCCAGCCAGACCAACGGTCACGCTGCATGACGTGGCGGCCACGGCCGGTGTGTCCCTGTCGACCGCGTCCCGAGTGCTCAACGGGAGTTCCCGCACGGTCGCCGCCGAATACGCCGAGAAGGTCCTCGCCGCGGCCGCCGCCCTGCGTTACACGGCCGACGCCTCGGCCCGCGCCATGCGCCGGGCCAGCGACTCGATCGCGCTGGTCGCCGACGATCTGACGACCGCGTCCATCGGCCTGGTGCTGGCCGCTATGGAGCGGGAGGCGCGCACGGTGGACGCGTTCGTCACGGTCGCCTCGACGGGGGGAACGCCGCCGCGGCAGCTGGAGACGGTGCGGATGATGTGCGCGTTGCGCCCCCGGGCGCTGGTGCTGACATCGAGCACGCTCTACGCGGACGTGCTGGAGGGTCGGCTGCTGCGCGAGCTGCTGGACTACCAGCGCGAAGGGGGGCGGGTGGTCATCTTCGGCGATACCGACATGCCGTTCGACGCGATCAGCGTGGAAAACAGAGCCAGCGCGGTGCCCGTCGGCACCTACCTCGCGCAGACGGGTCATCGCCGGGTGACGATCGTGGCCGGCGCTGCCGACCGGGCGAACGTCAGCGACCGCACGGTCGGCTTCATCGATGGACTCGTGGCCGGCGGCGTCGACCGCGCTGACATTCGGGTGGTGCACTGCGAGGTGAGCCGGCAGGGTGGCTTCACCGCGGTCGAACGGCTGCTGGCCGGTGGGCCTCTGGACGCGGACGCGCTGGTCTGCGCCAACGACGCGATCGCCATCGGCGCCATGTCCGCGCTGCGGGGCGCCGGTGTTCGGGTGCCGCGGGACGTGTCGGTGACCGGGTTCGACGACATCCCGCTGGCCACCGACGTGACCCCGCGGTTGACCACGGTGGCGGTCCCGCTGGCCCGCATCGGCCAGGACGCCATCCGCCTGGCCCTGGGCGACCACCAGGAGCGTCGCCGCACGACCGAGAGCGGTGAGCTCATGGTCCGCGAGAGCACCGGTCCGCGCGGCTGACCGAGCCCCGCCGGCCGTCGCCGCCGATCTGCTTCCTGCCTTCAAACGCTTGACGGGTCCGGGGCGGTGATGCATTGTGTGGAATACGTTTTCCCGGCTTCGCAAAAAGAATGTCGCCGGGCGGCTCCGTGTGCGGAAGGGGGACGGATGAGCGCGCTCGGCGAACTGCGGCACATCAGGGGAAGCACCCGCGGCTCACCACGCAAGCGTGACAATCGGGCCGCGTTGGTGTTCCTGCTGCCGTGGTTCGGTGGTCTGTTCTTCATCACGCTGGGACCGGTGGTGGCCTCGCTGGTGCTGGGGTTCACCGACTACAACCTGATACAGCCGCCCGAGTTCAACGGGGTCGACAACTTCACGCGGGTGCTGTCGGATGAGCGGCTGCACCAGGCGTTGCGGGTCACGTTCACCTATGTGGTGGTGTCGGTTCCGGTGCAGTTGGCCTGCGCGCTCGGTCTGGCGATGTTGCTGGACCGGGGCATGCGGGGGATGGCGTTCTACCGGTCGGCGTTCTATCTGCCGTCGCTGTTGGGTTCGAGTGTGGCGATCGCGGTGCTGTGGCGGCAGATCTTCGGCGCTGACGGTCTGGTCAACCGGCTGCTCGCGGTGGTGGGTATCGAGGGTCGGGGCTGGATCTCCGACCCGGGCACGGCACTGTCCACATTGATCGTGCTGAACGTGTGGACGTTCGGCGCCCCGATGATCATTTTCCTGGCCGGGCTGCGGCAGATCCCGGTGATGTACTACGAGGCCGCTGCGACCGACGGTGCCAGCAGGTGGACACAGTTCTGGCGGATCACGCTGCCGCTGCTGTCGCCGATCATCTTCTTCAACCTGGTCCTGCAGATCATCCACGCGTTCCAGTCGTTCACCCAGGCGTTCGTGGTCTCCGGCGGCACCGGGGGACCGTCGGACTCGACGCTGTTCTACACGCTCTACCTGTACCAGCGCGGTTTCAACAGCTTCGACATGGGTTACGCGTCGGCGCTGGCCTGGTTGCTGCTGATGATTATCGCCGCTTTCACCGCGGTCAACTTCTGGGCCGCCAAGTACTGGGTCTTCTACGATGACTGACCTCAAGCCGGTGCGGGCCGCCGCTAAGCATCTCGGGCTGATGCTGCTCGCGTTCGTGATGCTCTACCCGGTGCTGTGGATGGTGGTCAGCTCGCTGCGGCCGAACAACGAGATCTTCCGCCGGCCGGGTCTGGTGCTTTCCAGCCTCCACACGCAGAACTACGGCCAGGGGTGGGACGCCCTCGCCTCGCCGTTCGGGCACTACCTGCTGAATTCGGCCATCGTCGTGCTGGGCTGCATCATCGGCAACCTGGTGTCGTGCTCGATGGCGGCGTACGCGTTCGCCCGCTTGGACTTCACCGGCAAGCGGGTGTGGTTCGCCATCATGCTCGGCACGATCATGCTGCCGATCCACGTGATCATCGTGCCGCAGTACATCCTGTTCTCCCAGCTGGACTGGATCAACACGTTCCTGCCGTTGATCGCGCCCAAGCTGCTGGCCACCGACGCGTTCTTCGTCTTCCTCATGGTGCAGTTCATCCGTGGACTGCCCAGGGAGCTGGACGAGGCGGCCCGCATCGATGGCTGCGGGCACGGGCGGATCTTCTGGCAGATCATCCTGCCGTTGATGAAACCGGCCCTGGCGACCACGGTGATCTTCACGTTCATCTGGACGTGGAACGACTTCTTCAGCCAACTGATCTACCTGACCGACCCCGACATGTACACCGTGCCGGTGGCGCTGCGCTCGTTCGTCGACTCCACCGTCAACACCTCCTGGGGCGCCATGTTCGCGATGAGCGTCGTTTCGCTCGTGCCGGTCTTCCTGGCGTTCCTGCTGGGCCAGCGCTACCTCGTCAAAGGCATCGCCACCACTGGAATCAAGTAACCGCACCCCCGCCGAAAGGAACCCATGATGCGCAGATTGGGCGCCATACTTCTCGCTACCGCGCTGACCGCCGGCCTGGCCGCGTGCGGCGGTGAGTCCGACGCCGGGCAGGAGCTGTCGGACAAGCCGGTGACGCTGCGGTTCACCTGGTGGGGCTCGGACGCCCGCCACCAGCGCACCCAGCAGGTCATCGACCTGTTCCAGAAGGAACACCCGAACATCACCGTGAAGGGCGAGTTCAAGGAGTGGAACGGCTACTGGGAGAGCCTTGCCACCACGGTCGCCGCCAACGACGCCCCGGACATCATCCAGATGGACGAGCTCTACCTCGCCTCCTACGCCGAACGCGGCGCGCTGCTCGACCTCGGCACCGCCGCCAAGCACCTGAAGACGGCCGACTTCGACGCCAACGCGCTCGACACCGGCAAGGTGGACCGCAAGCAGTACGCACTGCCGGTGGGCCTGGCCGCGTACTCCATTGTGGTCAATGCCGACCTGCTCGCGCAGTACGGCGTCCCGCTACCCGACGACAGCGCCTGGACGTGGGACGACCTCAAGCGAATCGGCGGCGAGATCTCCAAGGCGAGCGGCGGCAAGGTGACCGGCGTGCAGTCCTGGGGCTTCAACGACGCGGGCGGCCTCAACATCTGGGCCCGGCAGGCGGGCGCCTCGCTCTACGACGAGAAGGGCAACGTCACCATCCCGCCGGCGGTACTGGCCAACTACTGGACCTACCTCGCCGACATGGCCAAGACCGGCGTCGCCCCTCCGCCGTCGGTGACCGTCGAGCGGGCCAGCGCCGGCCTTGACCAGTCCGGCACCGCGACCAACGCCTCGGTGTTCGGCACCTGGTGGAACACGCAGCTGACCTCCCTAACCGCCGCCAGCGGCAAGAAGCTCCAACTGCTCAAGCTGCCCGGCGAGGCGACCGCCAAGAGCCCCGGCGCGTACTACAAGCCATCCATGTTCTGGTCCATCTCGTCGCGGTCGAAGCACCCCGCCGAGGCGGCCGTGTTCGTCGACTTCCTGGCCAACAACGAGGCCGCCGCCAACGTGCTGCTGACCGACCGCGGCGTGCCGGCCAACAACAAGATCCGTACGGCGATCACCCCGAAGCTGGCCGAGACCGACAAGGCGGCCGTCGCCTACCTGGACACGTTGAAGGTCGGCGCCGCGCCGCGCGTAACGCCGAACGGGGCCAGCAACATCGAAGCCATCCTCAAACGGCACACCGAGGAGGTCCTGTTTGGACGCGCCACGCCCGAGCAGGCCGCGGCCGCGTTCATCAAGGAGCTGCAGGCGGAGATCGACGGCGCATGACTGCCCGGGGGGTGGGGGACGGCTGCCCGAGTCGGCCCCACCCCCGGCCACACCGAGAAGGGACGCTGATGGCAGGACGCAGGTACCGGACAGCGATCGTCGGCGCGGGAGGGATCGCCGTCGCCCACGTGCGGGCGCTACAAGGGCTGGCGCACCGGGCCGACCTGGTCGCGGTGGCCGATGTCGATCTGGGCCGGGCCAGGACGTTCGCGGAACGGTGGGACGTGCCGCACGCCTACGACGGCGTGGCCGAGTTGCTGGACGTGCAGCGACTGGATCTGGTCCACCTGTGTACCCCGCCGGAGCACCACACGCCGCTGGCGCTGCAATGCCTGCGGGCCGGCGCCACAGTCTTGGTGGAAAAGCCCCCGACCCTCTCCCTGGCCGAATTCGACGTCCTCGTCGCCGCCGAGGCCACGTCGATCGCGCACGTGGCCACCGTATTCCAGCACCGCTTCGGCTCGGCCGCCAACCGGTTGCGGCGGATGACGGCGGCTGGCGTGCTGGGCCGGCCGCTGCTGGCCACCTGCGCCACCCAGTGGTACCGCGACGACGACTACTTCGCCGCACCATGGCGCGGCACCTGGGAGTCCGAGGGCGGCGGCCCCACCATGGGGCACGGCATCCACCAATTCGACCTGCTGCTGTCGATCCTCGGACCATGGCGGGAACTCACCGCACTGGCGGCCCGGCAGGCCCGACCCACCGACACCGAGGACGTGTCGATGGCCCTGGTCACCTTCGACAACGGCGCGCTAGCCTCGGTGGTCAACTCGGTGGTCTCCCCGCGGCAGACGTCCACTCTGCGGTTCGACTTCGAAAACGCCACCGTCGAGCTCGAACACCTTTACGGCTACGACGACCGGGACTGGACGCTTACCCCGGCACCCGGCCACGACGCCCTCCTGGCCCAGTGGGCCGCCGGCGCGGACAACGTGCCGAGCGGTCACGCGGCACAATTCTCGGCGGTGTTCGACGCCCTCGACCGGGATGAGGCACCACCGGTCACCACCACCGACGCCCGGCGCACCATGGACTTCGTCGCCTCCCTGTACGCCTCCGCGTTCATCGGCGATCGCGTCCGCAGTGGACTGATCGGGCCGGACAGCCCGTTCGCGACGCGGATGGACGGCATCGGCGCACCCTGGAAGGAACCGAGCATCTCGTGAAAGTCACCCACGTCGTCGACGAGTCGATCACGGTAACCGCTCAAGACGTCGACCTGTTCACCTACGTCTACCGCCCCGACACCCCAGTGCTGGAGTCGCCCAAGCCGTACGTGCACCCCATCCGCACTCTCGCCGGTGACGAGGTCAGCCTGTTCCGCCCGCACGACCATGTCTGGCACAAGGGCATCGCCTGGTCGCTGCCGCACGTCGGCAAGCACAACTTCTGGGGCGGGCCGACCTACGTGCACGGCAGCTTCTACGTCCAGCAGGACAACAACGGCAGCGCCGTACACCGCGAGCTCACCGAACTGTCCACCCATGAAGATCTCGCCTACGTCGCACACCGGCTGGACTGGAGCGCCCAGTCCGGCGCACCCGTCATCGACGAACAGCGAGCCCTGACCGCGGTGCTCGTCGACGAGACGGTCTGGGCGCTCGTTTTCGAAACCACGATGACGAACGTCTCCGGCGGCACCCTCCACATCGGATCACCGACCACCAAGGGCCGCGAGAACGCCGGCTATGGCGGCCTATTCTGGCGCGGGCCACGGTCGTTCACCGGCGGCACCGTCCAAGCGCCGACCGGCACCGGCTCGGGTGACGACCTGCGCGGCGTACGCGCCGAGTGGTTCGCGTTCCGGGGCCGGCACGACGCCACGAGCCGGTGCTCCACCATCGTGATGGTCGACGACGCCGCCAACCCGCAACACCCACCGCAGTGGTTCGTTCGCAGCGCGGAGTTCGCCTGCCTGTGCCCGGCACCGTTCTTCAGCGAGGAACTCGCGCTGCCGGACCGCGACACGGTCCGCTTCCGGTACGCCGTCGTCATCGCCGATGGAGACCGCGGCGACGACGGCACCGCGGACCTTGCGGAGATCGGCCGCTCCCTGCTGCGCCCGATCGCTGCCCAATGGCAGGAGGTGTCGCCGTGATCCGCGCTTTCCCCGGCGGCAGTCCGTCACCCACCTGTCCGTCTACAGCACCGTGTGCCCGGACGGGTTCGCCGGTGGCCCCCGCACCTGCACACCGCCTCGACCGAGGCTCCCCCCGCCGACGGCTTGCTGGCCCGGGACCGGCGCGTTCAGCGGTCCGGTCCCGGACCTTCGTTGTCGGCTATTTGGGTTCGAGGAGCCAGAGCGTGCTGGTGTCGGTGGCACCGGTGTTCCACTTCACTTCACTGGCCGTGGTTCCGTGCAGGTACGCGCGGCTGACGTTCTGGTTCTTGAAGCGAACGCCTCCTGTGGAGACCGGTTCCACGGTCCACAACGAGTCGGGGTCGACGGCGCCGGTGTTCCAGATGACGGCGTTGTTCGTCGGCTCGGTGTCCAGGTAGAACCGTCCGGATCGGACGTTGCGGATCGTGTAGGCGCCGGACGCGGTCTTGGAGACGATCCAGTCCTGGTCGTCGTAGCTGCTGGCCGCGGCGAGCACGACCGCGCCGTTGCCGTCGGTGTCCAGATACCGGCCCGTCTGCGAGTGCCTGATCTTGTAGGTGCCGGACGGTTCGTTCGGGTTGCCGGTGCCGCCACCGACCGCGCTCATGATGGCGTCGATGATGCCCTGCTGGGTCACCGCGTAGGTGCTCCGGTTGAACAGTCCGAACCCGTACTGCCCGTTGATGCCGTTGTCCCAGTAGACGGTGGTCGCCCCGTACTTCTTGGCGGTGGACACGAGGGTGCGCGCGAAGTCGGCGCGGTAACGGTTGTTCGAGGAGTCGTGCGTGGTCTTGTTGATGGCGCCGTACTCGCCGACCACCACCGGATACCCTCGTGTGACGAACGCGTCGTACGTCTTTTTCAGCTGGGTGTCCATGTGGGCTTCGTTTCCCCAGCTCGCCCTCCTCGACGGGTTCGTCGCCCCCGCGCCCCACTGTGTGATGGTGCCGTTCTCCGTACCGGTGAACTCCCACGGGTCGTAGTAGTGAACGGAGATCATGATTCGCTGCTCGTTGCTGGGAATAGTGGGGGAGCGGTACTGGTCCGTCGGGAGCACGAAGCCGTAGTTCCCCGTGGTGTAGTCGATGTTCGTGTTCCAGCCGGGTGTGAGTAGCCACCGTGAGCTGTTGTTTGCGCCGGTTTGCCGGACCGTGTTGACGAAGATCTGGTTGTAGCTGTTGATGTTCGAGTAGCACGGCTGGGTCGGCCGACCGTACTGTCCGTCGAAGTTCTCGTTCATGGACTCGAGGATCAGGTGTTGGTCGTAGTCCTGGAACCTGGTCGCGATCTGTTGCCAGGCTCGCTGGTACTTGGCCCTGATCGTCGTCTGGTCGTTCGCGTCGCAGATCAGCCAGGCCCTGTTGATCGTCTTGTAGCCGTCGCCGTGCATGTTGATGATCACGTACATGCCGCGGCTGTAGGCGTAGTTGACGACCTCCTGGATCCTGTTCAGCCAGTTGGTGTTGATGGTGTAGTTCGGGCCGGCGCCGATGTGGTTCAGGTAGGAGACAGGTATCCGGATCGTCTTGAACCCCGCTGCCTTCACCCTGTCGATGAGGGCGGGTGTGACGGTCGGGTTGTTCCAGGCGGTCTCGCTGGGAATCCCGTTGGCGTTGGCCTCCAGACTGTTTCCCAGGTTCCAGCCGGCGCCCATCTCGGCGACGATCTGCGAGGCGTTCAGCTGTGTCATGGTGTCGGCCGACGCCTGGTTCGTCAGGCCGTACACGGACATGCCAACCGCCAGCGCGGCGGCGAGGCAGACGGATCTAATTTTCCTTGCTCTCGAGGCCATGGTGATTCCTCTCTTTCCGAGGCGGCTACTGGGGCTCGAAGGCCCAGATCGTGCTGTTGTCGGTGGACCCGGTGTTCCACTTCACTTCGCCGGCGGCGGTGGCGTACATGAAGTCCCGGTCGGGGCGGCTGTTGTCGAGCCGGAAACCGCCGGTGGTCGGCTCCACGCCCCACAACGAGTCGGCGTCGACCTCGCCGGAGTTCCACACGACGCCGCCGCTGGTGGCGGTGTCCAGGTAGGACCGTCCGGATCGGACGTTGCGGATCGTCCAGGCGCCGGAGGAGTGCCGGGTGGCGACCCATTGCTGGTCGTCGTACGAGCTCGCGGCGGCGACGGTGACGACGCCGTTCGCCTCCGAGTCCAGGTACCTACCCGTCGCCACGTTCCGCAGTTTGTAGGTGGCGCCGCTGACCAGGCCGTCCGGGTCGGGGGACGGCG
This sequence comes from Phytohabitans aurantiacus, assembly GCF_027923225.1. Classification (GTDB taxonomy): domain Bacteria; phylum Actinomycetota; class Actinomycetes; order Mycobacteriales; family Micromonosporaceae; genus Phytohabitans; species Phytohabitans aurantiacus. Next base: position 259,843 of record NZ_BSDI01000007.1, on the reverse strand, counting down.
AGGGTGCTGGTGACGAGATCGTCGGTGATGGGCTCGGCGACTGGGTCAGGGCGGCGGTGAGCACGGGAACGTAGAAGTTCATGCCGGCGATGTTCGGGTGGGTGCCGGTGCCGTTCGTGCCGGGATAGTTGTTGACCAGGCCGTTGAAGGTGTACGCCACCCGGTGGCCGCTGATGCGGGTGTCCAGCGTGGTGTCGTTGAAGACGTCCGCGACCCTGACTCCCCATTTGCTGCTGATCTGCAGGGTCACGGCGCGGAGGGCGAGTTGGGTGTTCCAGTCGCGGGAGCCGAGCTTGTGGACGGTGACGTAGACGATCCGCGCGGCCGGCCACTTGGTCCGCATGGCCGAGATGGTGGTCTCCAGCGAGCCGGCGTAGGTGGAGTTGTCGAACCGGGCCGGGTCGAAGCCGTCGGCCATGGCGCCGACCCGGTACCGGTTGTTGTAGACCAGGTCGGCGTCGTTGGTGCCGCCGTTGAACACCACGTAGTCCGGTGCCTGCGAGGCGGCGCGCCTGACCTGGGTGACGATCTGGTTGCTGGACGGGCCGATCGTCGCGCCGTTGACGGCGTACTTGGTCAGCGTCATCAGCTCGCGCTCCGCCGTGAGGTTGGGGAAGCTGCGCGAGTACGTGTGGCCGTAGACGATGCTGTCCCCGAACGCGTACATCGACTTGCCGCGCAACCGGCCGCTGGCCGGGTTCTCCGGCACGGTGAGGCGGACGTTGTCGATCGACTGCACGCCGGTGCCGAAGTAGTTACAGGCGACGAGTTTGGCGAGGCTTCGGCCCGTGATGCTCCCGGTGGCGGAGGCCAGGACGACCGCGTTGGTCTCTTTGGTGGCGATCGCGTACTGCACCCGCTGCAGGGCGAAGTCGAGGTGCAGGTTGACGGTGTACCACTTGGCGCGGTCGTAGGAGACCCCGGTCCACGACGGGTTCAGCGCGTCCGGTGCGGACGCCGAGTCGGAGACGGGTCCGGTCAGGCCGTACCGGAGCTGGTCCGAGGTGCCGGCGATCGCGAACACCAGGTTGCCCTGACCGTCCCGCAGCTCGATACCGGTCTTGTTCCCACTGGCGGACACCGCCGTTTTCCAGTCGAAGCTCAGGTCGAGGGTCGTCTGCTGAGCGATCGCCGCGTCGAGCGTCTTGACCGAGGTGGTGTAGTTGCCCATCCCCCGGGTGAGGTTCAGTACGCCGTTGGCGACGTCCGCTCCGACCGGGAACCCAAAGTTCGCCGGCGTCGTCTGCGTGCTGAACGTCTCGTCGACGAGGACACCGGCCGCCGCCGACGCCCTCCCGACCGGTGCGACGAGGGCGATCACGGCGGCGATGGCGGTGGCGGCTGTGATGGCCAGCGGCCAGAGGGGTCGGCAGGTTCGTTGCGGGTCACCACGCATGTGGGGGTCCCTTCCGGGCTCATCGGGTTTGCCGGTTGGTTACTTGCGTTCGAAGGCCCAGACCGTGCTGGCGTCGGCCGAACCGGTGTTCCACCGCACCTGGCCGGCCGAGGTCCCGTACAGATAGCCCCGGTCGGAGCGGTCGTTGTCCAGGCGCAAGCCGCCCGCGGCCGGCTCGACCCGCCACTGCGAGTCCGGCCCGACATAGCCGTCGTTCCAGACGACGGCGTTGTTCGACTCAGTGTCCACGTAGTACCGTCCGGACCTGACGTTCCTGAAAGTCCACGAACCGTTCGACTGCTGCGACGCAACCCAATCCTGGTCGTCGTACGCGTTCACCGAAGCCACACTCAGGACACCGTTCGCATCCGAATCCAGGTACCCACCCGACGCCACGTTCTTGATCTTGTATGTAGCGCCACTCACGAGACCGCCGGTCCCACCCGTCGGCGTGGGTGTCGGTGTGGGTCCGTCCGCCTTCTGGTAAGCACGGAAGTAGTCGACGATGAACTCCTTCGGCTGCGTGTCCCGAGGGTTCACGGTGCCGTTCCAGCCGGCGTTCTCGTAGATGCCCAGCAGGAACGCCGAGGGGTAGCGCGGCGCGGCGTTGATCGTGTGCCGCAGCACGTTGTCGACATAAAGCTTGAGCTGGGTGGGCGTCCACTCCAGGCCGTAGATATGGAAGTCGGTGGTTACGTTGAATCCTGGGCAGATCGTGTTGATGGTTTCCGGAAGCGTGTTGTCGAACCACTTGTGCAGGTTGAAGTAGAAGCAGTTGAGGCCGCGCCTGCCCTCACCGTGCTCAAGCATGTCGATCTCTGCGTGTTGGCTGTTGGTGTCCTGCTTCCCGACCGTCCACCAGGCGGTGTGCACACCGTGCCGCGCGCTCGACTTGGCGCGAATCTCGAAGTAGCCGTACTGGGGCGCGTACTTGAACAGGGTGGGGATGTTGTGGTCGAAGCGGTCGCCCTTGTGCAGGCCGGTCCGTTGCCCCGTCTGGATGCTGGAGACCTTCATCGGATTGTCCGAGTAGTAGGTCGGTTGGTCGTCGTCGATCCGCAGGACCAGCGCGTTGTCCCGGAAGTGGTAGCGCGCCCGGGATCGCGATTCCGGCGTCCGGGACTCGAGGTAGTTAGTGATCCACAGGCTGCTGTCGAGGCTGCCGTTGAACTCGTCGTTCCGTTCAAGGGTCCAGCCCGGCTTCTCGATCGGATTCGGTGGAACGTCGGCCGCCTGGGCCGGTCCAGCGGTCTTGACACCGACGATCACGGCAGCGGCGACGAGCGGCAAGGCCGCGGCGCCTCGCAGAAGTCGTCGAATGCGCGGTCTTAGGGTCCTCATTGGTTCCCATCCCCTCAGATAGGTCCTGACTGATGTCGCACTTCGCTTGGAAAGGGCACGACCAATCGGGTGCCATCGCGGTCTTGTCTGGTGGTGGTTGGTTACTTGCGTTCGAAGGCCCAGACCGTGCTGGCGTCGGCTGAACCGGTGTTCCATCGCACCTGGCCGGCCGAAGTTCCGTAGAGATAGCCCCGGTCCGAGCGGTCGTTGTCCAGGCGCAAGCCGCCCGCAACCGGCTCGACCCGCCACTGCGAGTCCGGCCCGACATAACCGTCGTTCCAGATGACGGCGTTGTTCGACTCAGTGTCCAGGTAGTACCGTCCACTCCGGACGTTCCTGATCGTCCAGGAACCGTTGGACTGCTGGGTCGCCACCCAGTCCTGGTCGTCGTACGAGGCCGCGGAGGCGACACTCAGCACACCGTTCGCATCCGAATCCAGGTACCCACCGGACGCCACACTCTTGATCTTGTACGTGGCGCCACTCACGAGGGGCGAGGGCGCCGGCGAGGAGACCGTCGGTGACACGCTCGGCGACGGGGAGCCAGGCGGCGTGCCGGGTTCGAGTGGGCAGGTGCCCTGGTACGCGGAGATGCCGGTCGAGTCCATCAGCGGGCACAGGAACTGGCTGTAGCGGGTGTCATGATCGACGAAGATCTTCAACCAGGGAATGATCTTGCGCATCATCACCGAGTTCGGTGTCCAGCTCGGGAAGCCATGACCGGCGCCGGTGAGCTCGACGTACGCCTTCTCCGTGGCGGCCGGAATCTGGTTGTAGAAGTTCTTCGTGTACGACGGCGTGACGGTGCTGTCGTTCTGCCCCGCCATCAGCATGGCGGGCACGCGCATGGTGGTCATGTTCGTGGAGAAGATCGCCGGCGCGAGCCCTACCGCGGTCTTCAGCGACGGCCGCCGGGACGCCGCGGACATCGCCCCGCCACCGCCCATCGAGTGGCCGATCACCGCCTGCCGGCTCGTGTCGATACGGTCGCGGACCGCACTACGCTGGGTCAGATAGTCCAACGCGGCCAGCAGTGCGGTGCCGCGGGCGGTGTCTCCGTCGGAGGGATTGATCGCCTCGAAGCCGATCACGACGAACCCGAACGAGGCCAGCCACGGCCCGGTCCACTCCATCGCGTCCCACGAGCCGTTGTAGCCCGGGACGAACGCGATCGCGCCGAACGTGCCCTGGCTGGTCTCCGTCGGGTAGTAGATGTGCCCATCGGTGAAGCCGTTGCCCTCCGGCACCGTCATTGTCGCTGTGGCGAACGTGCCTCTCGAAGCGGCGACACTGTCGCGGGTGGGGTCCGGGCCGCGCTGGTAAGGATTGTCAGCGGCCGAGGCCACGCCCACCGCGACGGTCGCGAGGACCCCGACGGCGCCCGCGACCGCGGCGGCGAGCCACCTCAACCTCCGAGCCAGCGGGCGGGGCGCTGCCTGCCCGGTGTCTGCGTGGGTGTGATGCATGGATGAATCCCCTGTCACTTGGGTTCGAAAGCCCACACCGTGCTGGCGTCGGCGACTCCGGTGTTCCACTTCACCTCGCCGGCCGAGGTCCGGTACATGTACTCGCGCCCCGTGCCCTGGCTGTTGAGGCGGAAGCCTCCGGCCGGGACCGGTTCCACGCTCCACTGCGCGTCGCCGGTGACCTCGCCGGTGTTCCAGACGACGGCGTTGTTCGTGGCGGCGGCGGTCAGATAGAACCGTCCGGTTCGGACGTTGCGGATCGTGTACACGCCGGAAGCGGCCTCCGCCACGATCCAGTCCTGGTCGTCGTAGGTGCTGGCGGAAGCGAGAATGACCGCGCCGCCCGCGTCGGAATCGAGGTAGGTGCCGGCGGACGCGTGCCTGATCTTGTAGGTGCCCGGGCTGATGGGGCCGGAGGAGCCGCCGCCGTAGAGGACCCGGACGCACTCGCCGGCGTTGAGGTTGATGACGATGTTTGCGGATGACGGGCTGTAGGACTTCGATCCGGTCCGCACCCAGGCGTCGTTGCCGTCGAAATGGCCCACTTCCACGGACGTGATCGATCCGCCGGGCACCGTGAAGGTGGCCGCCTTGGTGCTGAGCACGGCGATCTCCGTAGCGCTGTGCTTCACGGCGATGCCCTGGCCGCCGCCGGAGGTCGCGTACGTGACGCTCTGGCCGTCCAGCGTCTTGGTGGTGGTGCTGCTCGCGGCGGCGGTGCGGTTGAACGTCTGCAGCTTCGTGCCGCCGCGCTCGACGGGGCGCTTGGTCGCGAGGTCCCTGCTGATCTTGTTGATCAGGTAGTTCACGGCGGCGACCTTGGGGGATACGGCCTTGCGGGTCACCACCTTGGTCGTCGGGTTGAAGTCGTAGAGCGCCTTGTCGCCGCGTCCGCTGTCGGCGTCCGGGTCCACGGCCGCGTAGATGTTGTACGCGGCGTTCCCCGCGACGGCGTTGAACTTGAGGATGTCGGCGTTGGAGCTGCCGGCATAGTTCTCCATGATCATCGGGAAGTTTCGGCCCTGGGCCCAGAAGGCGTCCTGGCCGTAGTTGTACACGTAGTCGACGCTTGTGGTGTAAGGGTCGTAGCCGAAGAAGTCCAGGTACGCCACACCCCGAGCCCGGCGGGCCTCGTTGTCGGCGATGTCCGCGTCGCCCTTGGGGTTCGACCTGGTGTAGACGACGTAGTTGGATTCCTTGACGGCCTGGCCGAGTCCGCTCAGGTAGTTCAGCAGCACGTCCTTGCGGAACTCTGTCGCGCTGGTGTATCCGCCGCTTCGCCACAGCTCGTTGCTGTAGGAGCTGTAACTGCGGTCGATCCTGACGTCCCACAGGCCCGAGACGTTCGGCTCGTTGAGCAGTTGCACGCCCACGACGGTGTGGCTGGTGTCGTAGGTCGCGATGTGGTTCATCATCTGGCCCAGGGCGTACTTCTCCCGGGCGAGCAGGTTCGGGTCGGTCTTGTCCAGGCATCCGAAGCCCTCCGGCGGTTCCCCGGGTTCGCCGGTGCCTCGCTTGCGCAACTGGGAGCCGTCGGAGCGGACCACGTACTGGTAGCTGTTGAGCACGTAGGTCGGCAGGCGGAAGGGCATGCTGAAGCCGGTGGAGTCGTGCCCGAACCACAGGAACTCCAGCTTGAGGCCGTACTCCTCGCACCAGTCGATCATGCGATCGACGTCGGCCCAGCTCCAGACGTCCCTGGAGGTCTCGATCTTCGACCACCAGATGGGGATGTTCACGACGGTGAAGCCGTCTTGAGCGACCATTCCCAGCAGCGACTTCTGTTGCGCGTCGGTCCAGCCGTAGCTGTACCGCTGCTTCTCATACCGGAACTGGATGCCGTTGTGGTAGAACGGCTTGCCGTCGACCATCAGGACGAGCTTGTCGTATGTGGACCGTGTGGTGTCCACATACGACACCGTGATCGGCGCCGCGCTCGCCGAACGCGGGATGACGAGCGGGCCCAGGCTCATCCCGGCGCCTGCCGCACCAGCGGTCGCCAGAAGCCTGCGGCGCGACCACAGACCGGTTCTTGGTTCCATTGGCTTACCTTTCGAGTGGTCGTGGCGTGCTTGTTCGGTCCCGATGGGCATGAGGGGGTAGCGCCCGCGCCTGCGCGGAGCGACTCTGGAGGATTTGGCACGACCGTCTCGTCGACAGGTCAATCCGGTGCCACGGGTTTTTACGTCTCGGAAAACGTATTCCAACATGGTTGTTTCGTATAGTCAAGACTCTCGATCAGGGAGATCCTTTGAGGCGCGTGGGTCGCGGGTCGCGGCCCACCAGCGCAAAGACCGGCCTCGACGCACCTCGTTGACACTTTCCGTTACCTGGATCAAACTACCTGACACATCCGGCTCCCCGGGGAGTCGAACCGCTTCGATACTTGGATGCGTTTCAGGGCCACATCGGCACAGAAAGGTGCGCCGAACATGAAGCAGCCCCGACGGTTGTTGTCCCGATGGAGTCCAGGAACCCTTCGGAGAGTCTTGGTCGGTCTGCTGGCGGTACTGACGCTGACGGTCGGTCTCGCCCCCGCCACTCCCGCCGGCGCGCGGACGCCCGGTGCTGACCTGGCCGCTTCGGGTGCGAGGGCGTACGCCTACCCGTTCCAAAACCCGGCGCTGAGCCCGGATGCCCGCGTCCGCGACCTCGTCGCTCGGCTGACCCTCGACGAGAAGGTGAGCCTGCTGCACCAGTTCAGCGGCGCCATCATCCGCTTGGGCATCCCGCAGTTCCGCACCGGAACCGAGGGACTGCACGGGCTGTCCTGGTTGGGACGAGCCACCGTCTTCCCGCAGAACACCGGGTTGTCGATGACGTGGAACCCGGCGCTGATGTCGGAGGTGGGCGGCGTGATCGGGCAGGAGGCGCGCGCCTACAACAGCGTCGACGCCCGGTTCAACGGTGTGGACATCTGGGCGCCGGTCGTCGACCTCGCGCGGGATCCACGCAGCGGCCGCGGCTCGGAGAGCATGGGCGAGGACGCCACACTGGCCGCCATCATGTCCACGGCGATGGCGCGGGGCATGAAGGGCAACGACCCCCTCTACTACCAGAGCATCCCGACGCTCAAGCACTTCGCGGCGTACGGGCAGGAGGCCGCCCGCACGTCGTACTCCGCCAACGCCACCCCGCGGAACCTGCACGAGTACTACTTCCGCGCCTTCAAGATGGGGATCGAGTCGGGCGCCGCCAACGGGATGATGACCTCCTACAACCTCGTCAACGGCAAGCCCACGATGGTCTTCCCCGAGATGATGTCCACTGTGTACAAGGACTGGGTCCCCGGCGGCTACGGCAAGGGCGCCTTCTTCAACGTCACCGACGCGGGGTCACCGAGCAACCTGTTCAACTCCAACGGTTACTACCCCAACAGCGAGGTCGGGCAGGCCGCCGCGATGGCCGACTCGATCAAGAACGGCGTCGCGGTCATGACGCCGAGCGACACCGACACGCCGAGCACCCGCCGCTGGATCTACGAGGCGCTCGCCTACGGCATGGTGAACGAGGCCGACATCGACAAGGCGATCCACGGCATCCTGTTGGTACGCCTGCACGCCGGCGACCTGGACGCCCGGCCGACCAACCCGTACAAGGCGCTGAACAAGCGCAACGCGCTGACCACCACCGCGCAGAGCGCCGTGGCGGCCAAGGCCGCGCGGGAACAGGTCGTGCTGCTCAAGAACCAGGGCGGCATCCTGCCCCTGGACAAGTCCACGCCGGGCCTCGCGCTCGTGGGTCCCCTCGCGGACGAGAACTCAACCGACTTCTACGCCGGCACCTACCCGTACACGACCTACATCAAGGACAAGGTCGCGGCGAAACTGACCGGTGGGGCGAACGCGCTCGCCTTCAGCCGCGGCCTGAACGTGGTCGGCGTCCAGGTCGTCGACGGCAGCGGCGCGCCGGACGGCAAGTTCCTCGCCACGGGCGACACGCCTGGCGCGGCGTTGACCGGTTCCGCCACGTCGGCCGAGGATCCGAAGGCGCGGTTCTACGACTACGACTACGGATACAACAACCACCTGCTTCGGTCGGTGGCCACCGACCGCTACCTCGCCGCCCGCGGGGCCGGCAACACGGTGATGGCCAACGCCGACCCGCCGGGCTACGAGGGCGCGAACCGTTCCAGCCAGCAGTGGACGACCGACCAGAACCTCGGGATCGTCGGCCAGTCCGGCAACACCGTCTCGCTGCGCTTCGCGAAGAGCACCGGCTGGGTCGAACCGACGGCGACGCCCAACGTGTTCGTGAACACCGCCGAGCCCTACGCCGTCCAGCACAACGGCTCGGCCAGCAGCCCCAACCGGCAGTTCCAGCTCGTCACCGTCACGGACGGCATCGCCGACGCGGTCGCCAAGGCGTCCGCCGCGCCGGTGGCGGTGGTCGCGGTCGGCGACCAGCCGCACCTGACCTCGCGCGAGACGCGGGACCGGCTCAGCACCGCGCCCGACATCAAGCTGCCACCCCACCAGGAGCAGCTCGTCGCCGCCGTCGCCGCCGCCAATCCGAACACCGTGGTGGTGATTGTCGGCAGCTACCCGTTCGACCTGCGCGGCATCGCCGCGAACCCGAACGTGAAGGGCATCGTCTACACCAGCCACGCCGGCCAGGAGCTCGGCTCCGCCGTCGCGGACGTGCTCTTCGGCGACTACGCGCCGGCGGGCCGGCTCACCCAGACCTGGTACCCCGGGCTCGACGCCCTGCCTGCCATCTCCGACTACGACATCATCAAGGGCAAGCGCACCTACTCGTACCACGACGGCGGTGTCACGTACCCCTTCGGTTACGGATTGACCTATACGTCGTTCCGCTACGCCAACCTGGCGGTGAGCCCGGCCTCGGCGGGTAACACCAGCGATCCGGAAATCTCAGTCCGGCTCAAGGTGACCAACACCGGCGCGGCGGCGAGCGACGAGGTCGCCCAGGTGTACGCCAGCTACCGGCCCTCGCCCGACTCCCGCGTGAAACACCCGAAGAAGCAGCTCATCGGTTTCGAGCGAATCCATCTGGGCCCGGGGGAGTCCAAGCGTGTCACGGTCGAGGCCAAGCTCTCCGACCTCGCGATCTGGGACGTGTCACGGAGCCGCTTCTTCGTCGAACCCGGCACCTACACCATCAGTGTCGGCCGCTCGTCGGCCGACGCCGACCAGCTCGTGTCACGGAATCTGACCGTCACCGGTGACCCGATCCCGGCTCGCGCCCTGAGCCGCGTCACCCCCGCCGCCACCTTCGACGACTACTCGTTCACCAGCCCGACCGCCGCGGGGCCGCAGGCCGACGTCGTGCCGACCTCGGTCAGCGAGGACGACTCGTACGGCATCCAGGCCCGGAAGGAAGGGGCGTGGGTCAAGTACGCCAACGTCAAGGTCAAGGACGACGCGGCGGGCCTCACCGTCCGCGCCTCCAACGCGAACACCGCCGCGTCGAACATCGCGGTGTGGAGCGGTGAGCCGAGCGTCGACCAGAACGGCACCCGGGTCGGCACGATCACCGTGCCGCCGACCGGCCATGCCCAGACGTTCGTCAACGTCGGCGCCGAACTTGCCGAGTTCTCGCGTCGCACGACCGACCTGTACCTCGTGTTCCCGGACGCGAACGTGACAGTCAAGTGGATTCGCCTGGGAGCGGTGACGCCGGCGAGCGAGGCCGATGTCTCGATCACCTCGAACCACTTCAACTCCAGCGCATCCACGTCATTGAGCCGGGCCAGGATCCAGAGCCCGGCGACGATCGATCAGCGTGCGGCCAGCCTGCTGCTGGAGGCGCCCTTGCGGGGCACCGGTACCGTCACCGCTCCGCCGACCTGGACAGTGACCGCTGATGACGGCAGCCCCACGACGCTTGCGACAATCAACAGCTCCGGTCAGCTGACGGCGTCCGGCACGGCCGACGGGACCGTGCGCGTCACCGCCACCTACGCCACGCCGGGCGGAACGGCCGCCGCGGGGATCACCGTGACGCTCAAGAACCAGACCGTGCCCGCGGGTACCGTACCCAGCGCGATCATCGTCCGCAGTGGACACGACTCGCGCCCGCCGGACATCTCGTGGGGACCCAACCAGTTCTCCCGGTTCGGCGCGATCGACCGGCACCGCGGCTCGCTGATGCTCTCTGCGGTCACCTATCCGTTCCCCGCGACGGCTCGCCCGGTGACCTGCGAGCTGACGGACAAGAACGGCCGGCCCACCAACCTCGCGGAGATCACCGCATCAGCGGCGGGTTTCATCGAAGGCCAGAGCTCCGGCAACAACAACCGCGCATGGAACTGCACCATCCGTGCGACGGGCGCCGGTGACGGTGAGGTCTACCTGAAGGCGTCGACGGAGAACGGCCTGTCCTACACGACCCGGGTCGTGATCCAGGGGCAGGCCGACGCGAACGCGTTCACCGTCCGGCACGAGGCCGAACTGTTCGACGACGCCGGAAACATCGGCGGCGCCGCGTCGAACCTGCGGGCCGACAATGTCCACGGCGACGATGTGGGCCTGCAGCTGAACCGGATCCGCAACGGCGACTGGGCGGCGTACCGCAAGGTCGACTTCCGCGGCGCCTCGCGAGCCAACCTGACCGTGGACTACGTCAAGGTATCCACCGAGCCGGCCACCATCACCGTCAAGGCCGACGATCCGGTCAACGGCACCGTGCTCGGCAGTGTGACCGTCACCGGCGACCACAACCTGGACTCTGCCACCGACTACCAGAATCCGGTCCACCACTGGCGGCAAGCGACCGTGCCGATCACCGCGGTTTCGGGGGTGCACGACCTGTACTTCGTCTTCGAGGTCTCGCCGAGGATTCCGGATACCGACATCTCGAACACCTATGGCGCGGTCGCCGGCTGGCTCGACCTCGGCATCAACTGGTTCCGGATCACCAAGTGACTCAGCCGCCGGCGCGCAGCCCGATCCTGAACCTGACCCCAAGAGGTGTGTCAGTTAGTGTTGCTGTGGTGCATCTAACTGTCAATCGACGACCCGCGCCGGGAGTCAACCGTGGTACGCCCGTTCAGCATCGAGGAGATCTTTTCCGACCTGGAATCGACGCGGTTGGTGCCGCGTCGGCAGGCCGCCGGCTCTTCCCTCGGCCTGGCGGTGACGCTGATCGCCGACTACACGTGGACCACGCGCGCCTGGCTGCCGTCCGCGGCGATCGTGGCGCTGCTTGGCGAATTTGGTGTGACCAGCGGTGCGTCGCGCACGACGATCAGCAGGCTGGCGCGCCGCGGCGTGCTGGAGGGTAGCCGCCGCGGGCGCCACAGCTGGTATCGCCTGACCGAGTCGGCGGCGACCGGCCTGGGGTACGGCAGCGCGATCGCCGACTTCGCCGCGCGGACCGACGCCTGGGACGGGTCGTGGACGGTCGTCTCGTTCTCCTTGCCCGATCAGGAAAGCTCGCAGCGGCGCGCTCTCCGCAGGCACCTGCGCTGGAACGGCTACGCGCTGCTGTACGACGGGGTGTGGGTGTGGCCGCATCCGTTGACAGCGGACGCGCGCGCCGAGCTGGCGCGGGTGGCGCTCGGCTCGATCACGGTGTTCCGCGCGCAGCACCTGGAGCTCGTGGCGGACGCGAACCGCAGCCCCGTCGAGGCGTGGGATCTGCCGGCGATCGCCGCGCGGTACGAGGAGTTCATTGGCCGCTGGGGCGGGCTGCTGCCGCGGATCGCCGCCGGCGCTGTCACGGGCGCCGACGCGGTGCGGGCCCGTACCGAGGTGATGGACGTGTACCGGCGCTTCCCGGTCCTCGACCCGATGCTTCCCGTCGAGCTGATGCCGGCCGACTGGCCGCGCGCGCGGGCGCGGGAGGCGTTCGTCGCGGTATACGACGGGCTGGCCGGGGCGGCCGAGCGGCACATCCGGGCCGTGGTGGAGCGCGCCGCCGACGAGTCGTACGGGGGCATCCGGGCGCACACCTTTGCGGAGATGAGCGTCGATTGACAGTTTGATGTCCGACAGCAAGACTGTCTGATGCAAACCAGGTCGGGTTGGAGTGCTCACACCCGCCGGCGCGCCCGACCCATCACCACCTACGAATGCGGGAAGAACGATGAAGTGGTCTGGCAAGATTTCGATGATCGCGGGTGTGGCCACGGTGCTGTCCGGCACGGCGGTCGTGCTCAGCCTCGGCGCGCACGCCGCGACGAACCGGTACGAGGCGGAGTCGGCGCCCGCGGTGTGTGACGGTTGGGTCGCCTCCAACCACGCCGGTTACTCCGGCAGCGGCTTCTGCGACAGCACCAACGCCGTGGGAGCCACGGTGCAGTTCACCGCCAACGCGCCAGCCGCCGGCACCGCGACGCTGGCCATCCGATACGCCAACGGCACGACCGCGAACCGGAGCGCCGACGTGGCGGTCAACGGTAGCCTCGTACAGGCCGGGCTCGGGTTCGAGGGCACCGGCGCGTGGACCACGTGGGTGACCAGGAGCCTGACGGTGCAGCTGGCCGCCGGCGCCAACACCGTACGGCTCGCCGCGACGACCGCCAGCGGGCTCGCGAACATCGACTACCTGGAGGTCACGACGACCGACGGTGGCAGCCCCAGCCCGACCACGACCAGCGCCAGCCCGACCCCGCCGGTCAGCTCGATCATGCAGGGCGCCGACGTGTCGACCCTGCAGCGCGCCGCCGACCTGGGCACGAGGTTCTACACCGCGAACGGCACCCAGGCCGACCCGCTGGACCTGCTCAAGAGCGCCGGCGCCAACTACGTGCGGCTGCGCATCTGGAACAACCCGCGCAGCGGCTACAACAACAAGGACAAGGTGCTGCAGTACGCCCGCACGGTCAAGGCCAAGGGCCTGCGGCTGATGGTCGACTTCCACTACTCCGACACGTGGGCCGACCCAGGTAAGCAGTACAAGCCGGCCGCGTGGGCCAGCCACGGCATCAGCCAGCTGCAGACCGACGTCTACAACTACACCTACGACGTGTGCACCAGCCTGAAGGCGCAGGGCACCGTGCCGGACAGCGTGCAGATCGGCAACGAGATCCACAACGGCATGCTGTGGGACGACGGCCGGGTGTCCAACGGCTACTACAACCTGGGCCTGCTGCTCAAGGCCGGATACAACGCGACGAAGGCGTGCAACAGCGGCACGCAGGTGGTCATCCACACCGCGAACGTGGAGAGCGGCGCCCGCGGCTTCTACGACGGCATCCGCGCGCAGGGCGTGCAGTGGGACGTCACCGCGCTGTCGTACTACTGCATGTGGCACGGCAGCATGTCGAACATGGGCAACGTCGTGCGCGACATGCGGTCCCGGTACGGCAAGCCGGTCATCATCGCCGAGACGGCGTACCCGTACACGACCGCCAACGCCGACAGCACCGCGAACGTGGTGACCAGTGGCTGTTCGGGGTACGCGATCTCGCAGTCGGGGCAGCAGGCGAACTTCGCCGCGGTGCAGAACACGGCGCGGGGCGCCGGCGCCAGCGGCATCTTCTACTGGGAGCCCACCTGGTACGCGGTGCCGGGCAACGGCTGGAATCCGACCGACATCAACAACTCGGGCAACGAGTGGGACAACATGGCCGTCTTCGACCGCAACGGCCGCATCAACCCCAACATCCGCTGGCTCCCCTAACTACCCGCGACCTTCAGGGCGTCCCTCAAGTCGTTAGAGCGACTTGAGGGACGCCCTGATCACGCTCAACCTTTTCTGGCCGGATAGCGTCTTACCCTCCATGATTAGCCATGATCGACATCGTCCGGTGGGGCGCGGATGACATCTGACGACGCTTCGTTCCGGCAGTTCGTGACGCGGCAGTGGGAACCGCTGAACCGCACCGCGTTCCTACTGACCCGTGATCGCGCGCTCGCCGAGGACCTGGTGCAGTCGGCGCTGGAGAAGACGCACCGGCACTGGCGGCGTATCGAGCGCACGGATGCGCCCGAGGTGTACACGCGCCGCGTCATGATCAATACCGCGATCTCGTGGCGGCGCCGCCGGAAATGGGCGGAGGTGCCGCTGCTGCCCAGCGACACGGGCGGCGTGGCCGACCCGTACCGTCAAGCGGACAACCGGAATCTGCTGCTGCCGGCGCTGCGCCGGCTGCCACCGCGGACGCAGGCCATCCTGGTCCTGCGCTATTTCGAGGACCTCAGCGAGGCGGATATCGCCCGCGTGCTCGGCTGCTCGACCGGTTCGGTCAAGAGCCAGGCGTCGCGCGGCCTGGCTCGCCTGCGGGAGCTTCTGCAACGGGAAGAAACGACTGAAAACGCCCGCACGACCCTGCTCGGAGGCCTGGCATGACAAAAGATCTCGAATTGGCGCTGCGGGAGTCGTTCGCGAGCGACGCGGAAGGCGTGACCGGGCCCGCTGACCCGTGGCCGGGCTTCACCAGCCGCGAGGCCAAGCACCGCCGGACCCGCCGGGTCCGTACCGTCGTCGCCGCCGGCGTGCTCGGCGCTGTCGTCGGCGTCCAGACGAACGTCGTGCCGCTGCCAGGGTGGGCCCCGGGCGTCGCGGTCGCCGGGCGGTCGCCGCAGTTCCGCGACGCGCCCACCCGCGGCAGCCTCGCCGGTGACCTGGCCTGGCAGGCGGGGCTGCGGGAGCGGATCCCGGACCTGGCCAACCGGGAAGGACTGTGGGAGGTCGCCGACCGCGAGGACATCCACTTCATCTACGCCGGGGAGATTCCCAACCGGCGGATGGCCGTCGCGCTCGTCCCGTTCCGGCTGGGCATCATCACCAGCTGGAGCCAGATCTACTTCGAGGGCCCGCCCGCGGCGGCACCGGAGCGGATGGAGGTGGCGGCGTACGAGGATGTCGACATCCCGGTGCTGACCTGGTCGAACGGCGATGACGTCGACGGTGGGACCGCGATCGTCATCGGACCCCCGGGTGCCACGGTCTCGATCAGCGCCGGCTACGAGTACACGCCGGCCGGCACGATCAAGCGTCGCGTGCTCAGCACGGGTCAGGACGGCGTGGCGACGGCGGTCCTGCCCGCCACCCCGCGCGACCCCGACCCGTACGCCGTCGTGACCGACCAGGGCCGGGTCATCTTCGAGGGGAGCATGGCCACCGGATGGGGCACGACGCGTGACACCACTGCCGACAAGCCGACCGAGGCGATCCTCGCGCAGGCCAGCAAGGGCGCTCAGGGCCAGCCGATCGACACCGCGACGCTCATGAGCTTCGTCCAAAGTGGACTGGATGACAGCCAGCTGTCCATACAGGACGTGACGCTGCGGGTCTGGTGGTCCGGCCGCGTAAACGGCAAAGCCGCCGCGCTGTTCACCCTCCAGCCACGCGGTGGTGGGGTCATCGCGTACGCCATGCACGGTGAGGCGACCGGCTGGCGCACCGACCTGCGGCTGCTGCTGCCCGCGGACGGCGCCTACAGCCGGCCGCTGGCCTGGCGGATGCGCGCCGACGGCGGCGACAATGCCACGAACGTGGTCCACGTCGTCGCCCCGCGCGGTGCCGCACGGGTCACGATCACGGCCGGTGCCGGCGCGCCGGTGACGGTGCCCACCGACCCGTCCGGGCTCGGCACCGCCACCGTGCCACCGAACCAGGCCGCGACCGTGACGGCGCTGGCTGCCGACGGCACGGCGATCGCCACCACGCCACTGCCCCCGTTCGAGCAGCGGTCGGACGGGCTGCCCGGCTCGACCCGCGGCACCCGGATCGTCGACTAACGCCAGATGGTCAGGGCGTCCCTCACGTCGCCGCGGCGACCCGGGGGACGCCTTGGCCCAGTCTCAGGACGGGGCGAGGTGAGGCGGGAATCCGCCCGTGGCGATCGGACCCCACCGCTCGATGTCGATGCGGATCAGCGACTTGTTCTGCCGGACCATCGCCTCCCGGTACTCGTTCCAGTCCGGGTGTTCGCCGGAGATGCAACGGAAGTACTCGACAAGACTGTCCAACGCCTCCGGCATATCCAGCACCTCGGCGTGCCCGTCGGCCTGTACGTATGGTCCGTTCCAATCGTCCGAGAGCACGCAGATCGACACCTGCGGGTCTCGACGTGCGTTGCGTGTCTTGACCCGATCCGGGTACGTGGACACCACGATCCTGCCTTCGGCGTCCACGCCGCAGGTCACGGGAGACATCTGCGGCCGGCCGTCGGACCGGGTGGTGACCAGCAGGCCCCGGTGACGCGGCCGCAGAAACTCCAACAGCGTGGACCGATCGACGCGCTCGGCGGTGGCGATTCCCATGGGCTAATCGTGGAAGCCTACTGCCCCTCCAGGAGCAGCAGTTCGCCACCGACGTCCGTTCCACCAGCACTACCCGGACGGAGTCGATTTAAGTCCACATAGGAAGACCTCGTCGACGCCTTGCACCGGCAATGGCCCGTGACTGGTTGTGTAGCCGCGAAGGGTGAGGCCGCGGGAGCAGCGGTCTTGACCGCGACGGGCGTCGCGGTAGCTCAGAGCTTGGTCTTGAACGTGACCCTCATCAGCGAAGCATGCGTTCCAAGGCGGTGAGGAATGCTGCTTCCTCCGTGGTGAAAGCCTTGCCGATCTGGCCCGCCAGTTGGGCTTCGAAGACGTCCAGTATGCGGTTCCGCGCCTTGCCGGTATCCGCGTCCTTCGCCGCGGCCAGCTTGTCGTTCAACCTCGTTGCGACGTGCGGGTTGGAGCTGAAGTCGGCCACCTGCGCCATCAGCGAGGCGAATGAGGCCCTGACCGTCCGGAAGCTCAGGGTGTTGGCGTCTTCCATGTTGCCGAAGTTGTCCACCGCCCGGAACCGCAACTCATGGCGACCGGCGCCGGAAACCACAACCGGGGCGGTGTACTGGATCCAGCCGGCGTCGTCGAGGGAGTACCAGATCGCCTCGACGCCCTTTCCGTCACCGTCGTCGGCGGTCAGCGTCAGCGTCGGTCCGCCGGGCAGGGACCGGCCGTTCACCAGCGCCGGGGCCAGTGACACCGCCGTCGTCGGGGCGGTCACATCGGGTGTGTAGAAGTCGAACTCGCCCGCCATCGTGATCTGGTCACGGTATGCGCCCGTCACCGGGTTGGCGTCGCCCGTGCCGCCGGACTGGCGCCCCTGCCACGTCAGCGCGTACGAGACGTACTTGAGGTATGGGTATTTCTGCTCGTCGCCGCAGCTGGTCGCGAACCGGTCGTGGATTTCCTGGATCTGCGAGTTGCCTTCGGTCATGGCGACGATTTTGCGGTCCGCGCGCGCCTTCTCGGCCAGATAGTCGAACGACGAGCAGAACAGCTCGAGGATCTTTGCCTGCTGACCGTTGTACGGGTGGTACGAGTGGCCGTTCGCGCCGCCAGACTCCCAGTAGTTGTCGATTCCGTAGATGTCGACGAACTCCGAGCCCGGGAATCCCTGCTCCCATTTGCGCATCAGGAGCTTCTTCCACTTGCCGGAGTCGACCCAGTCGCGGAACTCGGCGGTGCCGAGCGGGACTCCGGAGTAGTTGAGGGCGATCGGCTCATCCCAGTGGAAGGACGTTTCGGTCAGCGTCTGCGCCTCGTCGTACTGCGCCTGAAGGTCCGCGTGGGCGGTGGCTTTGACGGCAGCCGACCACGTCTTGCCGTCGATGTACCTGTCCAGCAGGGCCTTCAGGTCGGGGGCGCCCTTCAGATCCTGGTACAGCACGGACGGCTCGCCCAGGCGCGAGCGGTCCGGCGAGATCGCGTACAGGAAGTTGTGGACGCCGTTCGCCATCAGGTAGGCCTGAAGCTGCTTGTAGAGCCGCACGAACTGTTCATACGTGGTGGGCTGGAATTTCCGCTCCATGTCGTCGACGCCCCACCAGAACCAGTCGCCGGAGTGTTCGTGGTACGGGCGGAAAATCATCGGTACCGGCGTCCCGCCGTTGGCCGCGGTCACGTCTTCGTTGAACTCGACGATCGCGTGCATGCGGGCCTCATAGCGGCTGTGCAACTCGCCACCGGGCAGGACGTAGCTGGCCGCTGTCTGGTTCATGTCGGTCGGCACCATGCTGTGCCCCGGCCAGGTGCCGGGGGAGTACAGGTTGGCGCCGTAGCCGCCGTAGGTGACGGGGTTGGTCTCGTGCCAGGACACCGTCACGATGGATCCGTGCCGGTACGACTCGACGACCCACTGGACCAGGTCGTCCCAGGGGTAGCCGTCGACGTTCAGGCCGTCGTAGCCGTAGAAGGGGCCACGGCCGCTGGCGGGGTACTTGGCGGGCCGGGACGTCGCACCGTCGATCATCGGCCCGAACTGTTCGAACTCACCCTTGAGTTCGAGATAGCCGATGTCGATTCCCTGGACCGCGGCGTGCTGGCCCCAGGTCTGCTTCGTCGCTGAGTTGTCGTCGTGACGGTCTCGCGTGCCGACGAATGCCGTCGCGGTCGCGGGAACGCCGCTGTTTCGGGTCTGGGGTGCGGTCGCTCCGGTGTATCCGATCGCCATGTCCATCTGGTGGCCGTACATCCACTGCTTGCCGGACAGGGCGTACATGTTTTTGAAAAGCGCCACCGTCTCCGGCGTCGCGTCCGGATCGACCGGCCGGATCCGCGCCGCCTCGGACTCCGGCAACCCTGGGCTGGCCGAGGCGGGCTCAGCCGGTGTCGTATGCGTCGCGACGGTGAGGCCGCTGGCTGTCAGGGCGAGGGCGGCCGCGAAGGACATGACTCGCCTTCCTGTGTCGATGGGCTTTTTCATGACGACGTCGTGATCTCGAGGTAGTCAATGTTGGGTAGGCCGTTGGCCGTGGTGGGGTTGAGCCGGATCG
This sequence comes from Phytohabitans aurantiacus, assembly GCF_027923225.1. GTDB lineage: Bacteria > Actinomycetota > Actinomycetes > Mycobacteriales > Micromonosporaceae > Phytohabitans > Phytohabitans aurantiacus. The sequence goes on along the minus strand of NZ_BSDI01000007.1, from coordinate 240,957 downwards.
TGTTGCCGCCCGCGTTCAGCGTCACGGTCAAGGTCTTGGTCATCCACGTGGACCAGGCACCGGTGCCCTCGAACGACGGCGTCTGCACGGTCGCGCCGTTGACGATCAGCGACGCCGGCCGCGCGGTGGTGACCCCGTTGGCGAACCGGACGCGCAGGGTCGCCGTCCCGGCCGCGGGCGCGTTGACCGCGAACTGCGCGTAGGCGCCCGCCGCGTTGCCGCCATTGCAGAACCCGCTGCCGGAGTAGCCCGACCAGTTGGAATCGATGGTGCCGGTGCATACCGCCGGCGACGCCTCCGCCTCGTACCGGGTGGTCGACCCGCCGGGCGGCGGGGAGCTTGGCGGTGGGCTGGTGGGCGGCGCCGCGTTGAGGCCGAAGAAGCGGATCGCTTCTGTGGCGTTGATCGGCAGGTTGTGCCCCACACCCTGCATGCTGATCGCCTCGACCGGCGCCTGCCCACCGGTGCCGCCATAGCGGGTGCGGGTCTGGCCGGATCCGGGCGAGTCGGTGAACACTGGCGTCTGGTTCAAACCGTGAACGTTCGTCCACTGCTTGATCTCTTCGGTGAAGTTCGGATACCGCAGCGCGTCGTCGTTGGTGCCGTGCCATAGCTGCATGCGTGGACGCGGCCCGGTGTAGCCGGGGTACGCGTTGCGCACGGCGTCGCCCCACTGCTGCGGGGTGCGGATGATCTGGCCGTTGGCGCACTCGGTGCTCCACTCGGAGCCGCCGGTCGTCCGGAAGCACGTGTACGGCACGCCCGCGAACGCGGCGCCCGCGCGGAACACGTCCGGGTACAGGGCCAGAAGCACGTTGGTCATCATCGCGCCCGACGACATGCCGGCGGCGAAGATCCGGTTCGGGTCGACGTTGTACCGCGACTGCACGTAGCCGACCATCGACCTGATGCCCACCGGGTCACTGCCACCGCCGCGGGTGAGCGCCTGCTGGGTGTACACGTCGAAGCACTGCGAGCTGCGGTTCGCCGTCGGGTAGATGACGATGAACCCGTGCCGGTCGGCCAGCTGCGCGAACTGGGTGTCGCGGTGGAACACCGGTCCCGTACCCGTGCACCAGTGAAGCGCGACCAGGAGCCCGGGGCGGGCCTGGACGTTGTCGGGCACGTACAGGTGCATGCGTAGGTTGCTGGGATTGGTGCCGAAGTTGGTCACCTCCGTGAGCGTCGCCGCCGACGCGGGCGACGCGAGGAACATCAGTGCGCTTGCGGTCAGCGCTACCACCGCAGCGAGCAGTCCTTTTGCGCGCGTTCTCATGAGGCCTCCGAAAGCTGTGCACATAGTGCTTTGATCGAAGGCTGCGCGGCGCCCAGTCGATGGCAGTGTCGAGGGGATCCACGGTCGCCACAAGGACGTCGTCGCGCCGCCGCGCCCGGCGGTCGCCTTCGCGCGCCGGGCGGTCTTCCCCCGCAGGTCATCGCGGTATCGAACCTTGTCGGTTGACACTCCAGCTTATCTGGGCAACACTTTGTGACACATCTTGGTGCTACGAGTGCCTGTGCCGTTCCGCGCGGGGATCGGCACAGGGGCTTGTCGGCATCGGCCGGTCCTGTGATGAGATACGGCGCATGATCGAATCGCAGGCGCCCGTGTTGGAGATGTTGTGGGAGCCGCACGACCCTCGCCACGCGCTCGACGAACGGTTCGGCTTCAGCGATGGAGGGTCGGCCGGCCGCTGGGTCGCCACGATGCTGGACGAGCACTGGGGCATTCGCATCGAGTCCTGCGAGCGGATCGTCATGAGCGGGGGCAACGCGATCGCCTGGGTCGGCGCGCCGTCCGGCCGACTGCTCGCGAAGTGGTCGGTCGTGCAGGAGCGTTTTCCACGGTTGGCGGCGACGGCACGTCTCACGCGCTGGCTCCACGGCCGGGGATTGCCGGTTTCAGCGCCGGTTCCCGCACGAGACGGCCGCCTCCAGGTCGAGGTCGACGGTGTCTCGATGGGCCTGCAACGCGAGATCGTGGGCGACCTCCTCGACATCGCCGATCCCAACCAGGTGCGGGCGGCCGGAGCGGCACTCGCCCGGTTGCAGGACGCGCTGGCCGCGTACCCGGGCGCCGATCAGATTGCCGCGCTCGCCGTTTCGTCCAAGCCGTTGACGGCTCGGGTCACCGACTGGCTCGACTCCCGCGCCGACCACCTGCCGATGGCGGCTCGTGACACGCTGCGCGGGCTGGTCGCCGCCGCGCCGGCCGACCGACTTCCGCGCCAGCTCGTCCATTTCGATATCCGCTCCGCCAACATCTTGTGTGCCGGCGGTGAGGTCGCCGCGATCCTCGACTTCGAGGAGGCCCGGCACGATTACCGAATCGTCGAGCTGGCGCGCGCGGCGGTCCTGCTCGGCACCCGCTACCACGACTGGGGGCCGGTGCCGGCCGGGGTTCGCGCGGAATTCCTTACCGGCTACCGGTCCGAGCGCCCACTGACCCCGGCCGAGGCGGGCTGGTTGGACATCCTCCTGCTCTGGCAAGCCCTGGCGATGGTGCCGGCCGGCGACGACCCGACCGGATGGGGACAGTCGGCCTTGAGCTCTTACATCAAGTCCAGGTAGTCGAGGTTCGGCAGACCGTTGGCTGTGGTCGGATTCAGCCGGATCGTGTTGCTGCCCGTGTTTACGGAAACCACCACCGTCTTCGTGGTCCAGCCGGTCCAGGTGCCCGTACTGTCGAACGACACGCTCTGCGCCACCGACCCGTTCACCACCAGGTCGGCCGGCCGTGCTCCGGTCGTGCCGTTGGCGAACCGGATCCCCAACGTGGCTGTACCCGCACTCGTCGCGTCGATCGTGAACTGGGCGTACGCCCCGGTCGCGTTGTCGCCGTTGCAGAATCCGGTACCTGAGTATCCCGACCAGTTCGAGTCGATGGAACCCGTGCACACCGCCGGGGAACTCTCCGCCTCGTACCGGGGTGTCGTCGGCTTGTCGGAGCCCCAGCCGTGCTTGAGGCGGTCGGCGCCGGTGGAGTTGCGGATGCTCACGCTCAGGTTGGTGCCGCTGCCCTGGAGCGCGAACATGGAGTACCAGTCGTAGTTCTGTCCGGCGGTGATCTTGCCGCCCAGCGCGGGCCAGTACACCGAGCCCATGCGGAGGTCTCGTAGGGAGTCGGTGTCGGCACGAAGGTACCGGACGAAGTTGTCGGTGCCGCTCGCGTTGTTGTAGTTCAGGCCGGTGTCCATCGGCGCGCCGAACTCGGTCAGGATCGCACGCGAGGCGCAGTTGCCCAGCCGCTCCCGGAAGCTCTGGGTCCAGCCCGCGTAGTCTTTGGTGCCGTAGAAGAACGCGTAGTGGTGGTAGGAAAGCAGCGTGCCGTTGAGGCGGCTGTCGGCGCAGATCGGCCTGATGTCCTGGCTGTATCCGGTGCCGCCGACGAGGATCCGGTCCCTGGGGATCGACGGGCGGGCGTTGATCCATGAGGCGGCGAGGTTCGTCCACTCGGATGTGCTGTAGCCGTGGGGTTCGTTCATCGGCTCGAAGTAGACCAGGCCGTTGGAGCCGTACTGGGTGGTGACGGTGTTCCACATCGCGTTGAAGGCGGCTGCGTTGGTGATCCGGCCGCCGGACGCCGCCGCGTCCTCCCAGTAGGCGAGGATCACTTTGAAGCCTTTGGCGGTCGCGGCGTCGATGGTGCCCCGGTAGGCGTTCCACCACGACGAACTGACGGTGTGGGTGTTGACCGGCAACCGGACGGTGTTGACGCCGAGCTGGTTCGCGAACCCGTTGTAGACGGCGTCCGCCTTGGCCCGGACGGTCGCGTAGCTGTCCGACTGGTTCAGCCCGTCGAGGACGAGGGGGACCTTCTTGAAGTTGTCGCCCGGCACAGCCCAGTTCACGCCCCGGAACTGGCTGGTGTCCGCGCTGGCCGGTGAGGCGCTGGAAAGGACGACGACCGGCAACACGGCCAGTGCGCTCAGAACGCTAACCAGTACGCGGCGGGAACGGGTGGGTGGCATGACGTCGATCCTTCTACCGGACGTCGATGGCGTCGACGTTCGGCAGTCCAGCCGCCGTGGTGGGGACCAGCCGGACGGTGTTGCTGCCGGCGTTCAGCGCGGCGGTCAGGGTCTTGGTGGACCATGCCGTCCACGTGCCAGTGCTCTCGAAGGACACCGTCGCGACCGTGGATCCGTTGACGACAAGGCTCGCCGGGCGCGCGCCGCTGCCGCCGTTGGCGAACCGGACGCCGAGCGTGGCCGTGCCCGCCGCGGTCGCGTTCACCGTGAGTTCGGAGTAGGCGCCGAGCGCGTTGGTGCCGTTGCAGAACCCGCTGCCGGAGTAGCCGGCGTGGTTGGAATCGATGGTGCCTTGGCACACCGCAGGCGAGGTTTCCGCCTCGTACCGTTGCCCCGCCGGCACATCCGAGCCTGGGACGAACTCCCATCGGGTGTTGGAGCCGGCGGCGTCGGATGGGAGGCGGTCGCGGGCGGCGGTGTCGCCGTACATGCTCCAGCGGGCCCAGTCGACGACGGTGGCGGGGAAGCGGTTGTCGCTCCAGAAGCTGGTGTGGCTGCCGCCGACGAAGGTCAGGAACGCCTTGGGGGCGGGCATCTCCGTGTACGCCTGGCGGGCCGAGGAGTACCCCGTGAGGTCGTCGCGGTCGCCGTGCACGAACAGCACCTTGGCCTTGACCGAGCTGGCCGGGTTGCCCATGTCCACACAGGACTGTGGGTTGGCGGAGATGATCCGGCTGTCCGGCCAGGAGGTGAGCAGGCCGTGCGTGGTCATGCCGCCCAGGGAGTGTCCGGACACGCCGACGCCGATGCTGGTGTTGATGCGCCCGGCCAGTGGTCCGCTGCTGTTGAGCGCCAAGGTGCGGGTGATGATTTCCGAGACGTCCCGGGAGGTGTTGCCGTTGTTGACGTCGCTGACGTTGTGCTGGAAGTGCGGGGCGGGGACGATGAAGCCCGCCGCGGCCAGCGCCCTGATGATGAACAGGGAGTTCTGCGGGCTGCTCTGGTAGCCGTGGGTGAAGTTGTAGACGGGGAAGACGCCGGCGGCGGCCTCAGCGTTGGTGACCGGGTTGCCGCCGGGGGTGCCGGTGGCCGGGTAGTACACGTAGGTGGTGCACGGGCGGCTGCCCCGCGTCCAGTCGTACCGGCGTACGCCTACCCGAAACGGGGTGGTGGGCGCGGTCGCCAGAGCACTGACCGAGGCGTTCGCCTGCCAGGTACCGAGCAGGGCCGCGCCTCCCACGGCCGCCGCGCCCGCGGCGCTCACCTTGAGAAACGTCCGTCTTTGCATCGACACGATGACTCCCTCAGGATTGGGTTCTTGTCCATTGCTGGTTGGTGCCGGTGCCGCAGATGTACTGCTGGATGTCGGCGCCGTCGGCGGTGTTGGCGTCGACCACGTCGAGGCACTTGCCGCTGTGCCGCGCCCGCAGCTGGAAGTAGCTGCCGGTGGCGACCCACTGCCACTGCTGGTTGGTGCCACTTCCGCAGGTGTACTGGATGACGTTCGCGCCGTCCGATGTGGACGCTTCCGACACGTCGAGGCACTTGCCGGAGTTCTGGTTGACCAGGCGCAGGTAGCCGCTGCCGGCGTCCTGGAACTCCCACTTCTGGTTGCCGCCGCCGTTCCACGGGTACTGCTTCACCTCGGCGTTGTTGGCCGTGGAGTTGCTGACCACGTCCATCACCTTGCCGCTGTGCCGGGCGGTGACGCGGTACGAGACGGGGGTGTTGCCGCTGACCGTGCCGGTGGCGGTGTCGATGGTGATCGACGGGTGCCAGCTCAGGCTCATGCTCGTGCTGGACGGGAAGGAGATCGGCAGCCACACGTACTGCGAGTCGTTGACCGGCCCGTTCCAGGCGCCGGCCCAGCGGTCGCCCAGGTAGAGGTAGCTCGTCGTGGAGGTGCCCTGGATCGGCAGCACGTACGCCGGCTGCGAGCTGAACGTGGTGCTGTTGCCGACGTTGGTGAAGCCGGTCCACGGGCCGGAGATGCTGGAGGCGGTGGCGTACTTGGCCTGGTTCGGGTTCCAGTTGGTGGCCCCCGAGGTGAGCAGGAAGTAGGTGCTGCCGCGTTTGAACATCGCTGGCGCCTCGCGGATGGCGTTGTTCCAGAAGTTGCCGACCAGGCTCGCTATGTTGAGGTAGTCGGCGGTGAGCCGGTATATGTGCAGGTCGCGGTTTTCGTCCGCGGCCGAGATCATGTATGCGGTGCCGCCGTCGTTGTAGAGCGTGATGTCGCGCGACATGTGCCCGAGCGGGCGGAAGCTGCCGTGCCAGGTGTAGTTTCCGTCCACAGTGGCCGATGACGCGACCGCGGCCCGGGCTTCGCTGTAGTTGGACCCGTTCTCCTTGTGCATCCACATTACGTACCGGCCGGTGCTGGCGTTGTAGATCACCTTCGGCCGTTCGATGTTGGAGACTCGTAGTTCGGTGGCTGATGCCTGGGTCAGGACGTTGTTGCGAAATTCCCAGTTTTTCAGGTCGGTGGAGCGGTAGACGGAGACCGCGCGGAAGGTGTTGTCGGCGTTGCGGTTCTCGCCGAACCAGTAGTAGTAGCTGTCCACCTTGAGCACGCCGCCGCCGTGCGCGTGCAGCACGTTGCCGGCGGTGTCGGTGAACTGTGTGCCGTTGGTGACGGCGACGGGTGCCGCCTGCGCGGGAGTGGCCGGTACAGCCATCACGCCGACCGCCAGGGCGAGCACCGCGCCAAGCGCCAGCGGCCGCTGCTTGTATCTCACGTCGCGTCCCTCCAGACGAAGCCATCCATAGCGGCGACGGTCATCGATTGACAATTAGCTGCCCGACAGTAACACACTTCGACATACCTGGATGCAAGTGCGACTGTTGATCAAGATCGAGACTGGCGCCGACTACGCTCCGGGCAGGCCAGGGGTGCTGTCGCGCAGGACCACCTCGGTCGGGACGTGGACGACCTCGGGAGTTCCGCCGGCGAGCGCGGCGCGGACGGCCGTCAGCCCGACGTCGTGCAGCGGCACCCGCACGGTGGTCAGCGGCGGCGTGAGGTCGACCGCCGAACCGATGTCGTCGAAGCCCGCAACTCCGATGTCCCGGCCGGGGATGAGGCCGGCGTGCCGGAAGGCGGTCATCGCTCCGATGGCCATCATGTCGTTGACCGCGAAGACCACGTCGGGACCGGCGCCACCCTCGCCGATGGCGCGGGCGCCCCGCACGCCGCCTTCGCGGGTGAACGGCACCTCGATCGAACGGCATGCGCCGGCGTGGATGCCGGCCTGCCGCAGTCCATCCAGGAAGCCCGTGCGGCGGTCGTGCGAGGTGCGGATGGCGTCGGCGGCATGGATGACGCCGAAGGTCCGATAACCCCGGTCGACGAGCGCCAGCGCCAGTTGTTTGGCGCCGCCGTGGTTGTCGATGGCCAGGGTGGCGAAAGGTAGGTCCTCCTGGCTGATCATGGCGACCCGGCCGCCGGCGACGCGGTACGTCTCCAGTTCGTCGACGAGCGCGCCGCGGGTGTGTGACCCTTCCACGCGACTGCCCGCGATGACGATCACCCGCGGGCGCTGGCCGCGTAGGGTGCGCACGATCCGCAGCTCGAGGTCGGGAGACCGGTCGGCCACGGCCATCGTGACGATGAGACCGGCCGCTTCGGCGGCTTCGATGACACCGGCGGCGATGGAGGAGAAGTACGGGTCGTCGATGTCGCTGACCACGAGGGCCGCGGTGTTGGTGGAGCCCCTGGCTATGGCCTGTGCCGACAGGTGTGGCGCGTAGCCGAGCTTGGCGGCCGCTGCCCGCACGCGGGTGACGTTGTCCGCCCGGACGCTGCGGTCGCTGCCGTTGAGGGCGCGCGAGGCGGTCGCGTAGGAGACGCCAGCCTCACGCGCGACGTCGTGCAGCGTCACTGGTCTGCGCCTGGCGGGCAGGTGCGAGGCGTCGTCCACCTGGATCATTGTGCCACCGGCGGTCGCGGCATCGTGGTGCGCGCGCTCGGAGGTAGCCGGGCCTACGCCGGCGCGAGCCGGTAGTGCGAGACCACGACCTGGCCGTCGAGCGCCCGCGAGTCGACCAGCCGCAGGTTGTGGCGGTGCTCGGGATGCGCGAACAGGGGCCGGCCGCCGCCGAGCACCACCGGGTGTACGGCGATGTGGTACTCGTCGATGAGCCCGAGCTCGGTCAGGGCCGCCGCGAGCGCGGCGCCCCCGGTGAGCAGCAGGTCGCCGCCGCCCGGCCGGGCCTTGAGGGCCGCCACTTCCTCGGCGAGGTTGCCGGTGATGACGCGGCTGGTCCACTCGTCGCCCTGATAGGTGCGCGAGAAGACGATTTTCGGGGTGGCGCGCCAGAACGGCGCGAAGGCGGCGACGTGCGGATCGTCCGAGATGGACTCGGCGTTCGGCCAGAACCCCACCATCATCTCCCACACCGGACGTCCGAACAGCAGCGTGTCGACGCCCTTGTCCAGGCCTTCCGAGTACGCGGACAGCTGCGGGCCCATGACCGGCCAGTCGAACTCGCCGTTGGGACCGTCGATGAACCCGTCGACCGACGTGTGCACCCAGTAGATGATCTTGCTCATGGTTCGCCTCCTCGTTTCCTGCGCGGTCACCGGTAGGTCGGAGCCGACCACCGGCTCTCGACACACGGCACCAAGATTTTTTGGCGCGGGATCAGGGGCGGCTGGGCCCGGAGAGAGACGCAGATCCCATTTTACCTACCGGATAGGTAGGTTATTGTGGGATCTTCGTTTCCTCGATCAACTTCCGGAGCAGTGTGATGTCCGAGCCGAAACCGTCCGATCCGCAGCAGCCCGCGCCCTCCGACCAGCCGGTGCTGCCCGCCAGGCAACGCGGTCGCTGGCCGTGGCTCGCGGCGGCCGCCGCGGTCGTCGTCGCGGTCGGGGTGGTCGTCGCGATCGTCGCCAACAGCGGCGGATCCGACGAGGCGGGCGACGCCCAGACCGTTCGCATCGGTGTCGCCGACGCGTCCCAGCCGTACTGGAAGACCTACACGGACCTGGCCAAGCAGCGGCTCGACGTGACCGTGGAACTGGTCAACTTCGGCGACTACAGCCAGCCGAACCCGGCGCTGAAGGAAAAGCAGATCGACCTGAACCAGTTCCAGCACATCCAGTACCTCGCCAACTACAACGTCACCGCGGGCGACGACCTCCAGCCGATCGGCTCCACCGCGGTGTACCCGCTGCCGCTGTACTCGCTGAAGTACAAGGCGCCGGGCGAGGTGCCGGCGAACGCCAAGGTCGCGATCCCCAACGACGCCATCAACCAGGCGCGGGGCCTGCTGGTCCTGCAGGCCGCGGGCCTGCTCACGCTCAAGGACGGCGGCAGCGCCTTCTCCAGTACGTCGGACGTCGTGACCAAGAAGGTCGACGTGGTGACGCTGGACGCCTCGCAGACCGCCGGCGCGCTTCAGAGCGGATCCGTGGCGGCGGCGATCGTCAACATCAACTACGCAACGAGTGCGAAACTGCCCAAGTCGGCCGTGGTGTTCCAGGACGACCCGGCCAGCGCGAGCGCGGCGCCGTACGTCAACATCTTCGCCTCCCGGGCCGCCGACAAGGACAATCCGACGTACCTGAAGCTGGCCGAGCTGTACCACGACCCGGCCGTGGAGAAAGGGTTGCAGGAGTCCAACGGCGGCGTCGCGGTCCTCCGCACGGTGTCGGCGGCCGACCTGCAAGCGCTGCTCAAGACGGTGCAGGACCAGGCCGTCGCGGCGGGCAAGTAGTCGTGCCGCCCGCCCCGGCACACGTACGCCTGACCGGGGTCACCAAGACGTTCACCCGGGGCCGCAACGGCTCCCGGGTGGTGGCCCTGGACGATGTCAGCCTCGAGGTCGCCAAGGGTGAGGTGTTCGGCGTCATCGGCCACTCCGGCGCGGGCAAGAGCACCCTGATCCGGCTCATCAACGGGCTGGAGTCGCCGACGAGCGGGCAGGTACACGTCGGCGACCAGGAGATCACCGCCCTGGCCGAACGGGACCGGCGCGCCGTCCGCCGGGACATCGGCATGATCTTCCAGCAGTTCAACCTGTTCCGGTCCCGTACGGTGGCCGGCAACGTCGCCTACCCGCTCAAGGTGGCCGGCGTCGACCGCCGGGAACGGGACCGGCGGGTGGCCCGGCTGCTGGACTTCGTCGGGCTCCTCGATCGCGCGCACGACCACCCGGAGCAGCTGTCCGGCGGGCAGAAGCAACGCGTCGGCATCGCCCGCGCGCTGGCCACCGAGCCCTCGCTGCTGCTGGCCGACGAGGCCACCAGCGCGCTCGATCCCAGGACCACCGCCGAGGTGCTGGCCCTGCTCGGCCGGGTCAACCACGAGATGGGAGTCACCATCGTGCTGATCACCCACGAGCTGGACGTGATCCGCGCCGTGGCCGACCGGGTCGCGGTCATGGAAGGCGGCCGGATCGCCGAGACCGGCACGGTCTACGACGTGTTCGCCCACCCGCGCACCACCGCGGCCGCCGACTTCGTACGCGGCGCGCTGCGTGACCGGCCGTCGGCGGAGACCCTCGAACGGCTGCGCCGCACCCACAGTGGACGGATCGTCACCGTCGCGGTCCGCGACCGTACCGGGTTCCAGACCGCCCTGGCCACCACGTTCCTCGCGCACAACGTGGCCGCCGACATCATCTTCGGCGGCATCAGCGAACTGCAGGAGCGTGCGGTCGGCAGCCTCACCTTCGAACTGACCGGCCCGGCCGGCGGTATCGACGCCGCACTCGCCGCGCTGCGCGCCGATGGCGTCGACGTGACCGAGGAGAACGCCTGACGTGGACGAGTTCGTCACCAACCTGCCGGTCTTCCGCGAAGCCATCTGGCAGACGTTCTACATCGTCAGCATCTCGGTCGCGGCGGGCGGCCTGCTGGGCCTGGCCCTCGGCCTCGTGCTGTACGCCACCCGCCCCGGCAGCCTCATGGCCAACCGCGTCGTCTTCATCACGGTCAACATCCTGGTCAACGTCGTGCGGCCGATCCCGTTCGTCATCTTCCTGACCGCCATCCAGCCGCTCATGCTGGTCAGCATCGGCACCACGATCGGCACCGACGCGGTCACCTTCGCCCTGTCGCTCGCGGCGGCGTTCGCGGTCAGCCGGATCATCGAACAGAACCTGGTCGCCGTCGAGCCGGGGGTCATCGAGGCGGCCCGCGCCGCCGGTGCTCGGCCGATCAGCATCCTGCTCACCGTCGTCGTCCCCGAGGCGCTCGGCCCGGTGATCCTCGGCTACACCTTCATCTTCGTCGGAGTGGTGGACATGTCTGCCCAGGCGGGACTGTTCGGCGGCGGCGGGCTGGGCGACTTCGCCGTCACCTACGGCTCGCAGCGGTACAACTGGCCCGTCGTCTACATCACGGTCGCCACCATCATCGTCATCGTCCAAGCCGGCCAGTTCGTCGGCAACGCCCTCGCTCGCAAGGCCCTGCGCCGCTGAGAACCGCTCGGCTTACGGCGGGGGCAGGTACGGCACGCGGATCGTGAGCGGGGCGCTCTGTGCCGACTCCAGCCCCCGCCCGTCGACCGCCGCGACCGTGAGCACCTGGGTCGTGGCCTGGGGGAGGGTCAGCGCGACTCGCGTCGTGCCGGTGGTGGCCAGCACCTCCGCGCCGCGGTAGACCCGGTACGACACCGCGGGTTCGCCGCCCGGTGGCTGGATCCATTCGAGCGTCACCGTGCCCGTCATCGGGTCGCCGGACACCATGCGCAGTTCGGCGGGGCGGGTGGGGCGCCCGGCAGGGCCGGGTGGCGTGGTGACGTTCACCGCCGCGCTGGCGACGCTGCGGCCGCATCCGCGGGCAAGGGTCGCGGCCACGCGGAGGGAGTACGCGGTCGCCGAGGCGAGTCCACTCAGGACTGTCGTGGTGCCGGCACTCGTGCCGACCGCCGCCCCGGTACCGTCGAGGATCGTGTAATCCGAGGCCGCCGCGTCGTACTCCCAGGAGAGCCGGACCGATGACGCGGACAGCGCGGTGGCCGTGAGCGCGGCCGGGCGTGGTGGGCGGGCCTGGCACGCGGCGGTGGTCCCGCGCACCGCGACGGCGGGCGACTCGTTGCCGCGCGCGTCGAGGGCGGCGACCTGGAAGGTGTATCCGGCGGCGTGGTAGAGCCCACGTACCACAGTGGACGTTCCGGCCGTGGTGGCTACGCGGTGTCCGGAGTCGTAGACGGCATAGCCCGCGGCGCCACCCGCCGGCGGCTGCCATGCGAGCCCGAGGGTCGTGTCGGTGCCGCCCGTCACGGTGACACCTGCCGGCGGCGCGGGTGTGCCGAGCCTGCCCGGCGCGGTCGTGACGGTCACCGTGGCGGGTTGCGGCACGGGATCGAAGCAGCTGGGGAAGTGGGTGACCCAGAAGGTGTACGTCGTGGCCGGGCTGAGCCCGCCGACGCGCACTCCCGAACCGTCGGTGGACACCGGGCCGGTGGGCGCTCCGGTGACCGTGGTGGTGCCCGGATCGCCGTTGCCGGTCCAGGTCAGCGTGACCGCCGACGCGGTGACGCTGGAGGCGGCGAGGCCGCTCGGTGGTGCCGGCGAGCACATCGGCGGCACCCCGGAGACGCCGAGCTGCCGGCTGATCGGGGCGGAGTGCGACGACTCGCGGCCCGCGCCGTCGACGGCGGTGACGGTGTACGTGCGGGTGCGCGCGAAGCCGAGGTTGGTGAGCTGCGCCGAGGTGGTCGTGTTGCGGGTGATCTCGACGCCGCTTTCGTAGACGCGGAAGGCGCGGGCGCGTTCACCCGGTGGCTGCCGCCACGCGAGCAACGCGGTCTCGCCGCTGCCAGCGACCGTCAGCTCGGTGGGCGCGGGTAGCGTGCCCGCCGCGGGAGCGACCACGCCGCCGAGACCCAGTATTGCCGCCGCCAAGACCCGCATGTCATCTCCCCGAGACGTAGCCGTCCAGAGAGTCATCGAAATATGGGAATGTAGCGTCTGTCAAGCCGGTAGGTGTCCCGCCGCTACGAGGCGTAGATCGAGAACTTCGCGGTCCAGCGGCTGGACGTACCGAACGTGGACGGCCACGTGCCGAACGGGCGCGACTGGCTCCAGGCGCCCTGGTTGGCGCTGCCGGTGTCGTAGCTCATGTTGTTGTCGCCGTTGGTGTTGTACATGAGCCAGTACGCCGTGTTCGGCGCCAGTGTCGCGGTGACCGGCCGGCTGTTCCACGCGTTGGCGGTCAGCGTGCCGGACGTGCTCGACGCCACCAGGGCGCCGGGGGAGCCGTTCGCGTCGGCGTAGATCGCCACCTGGTACTGGTTGCCCGGCGCGGCCTGCACCGTCCTGAGGTAGACGGAGACCTGGCTCACGGTGAGCGCGGTGGGGCCGTTGACGAACCGCGAGCCGTTCATGTAGTTCATGTCGCCGTAGTCCAGCGAGCCGCCCACCTGGTCGTACCCGAATCGCGGGGCGCTCGGGTCGGCCGTGGTGAACGAGAACTGGTGGTTGGCCGCGAGCGCGTTGCCCGCCGCGTCGGTCACGCCCGTCCGGACGGTCACCGTGTACTGGGTCGAGGCGGCCAGCGCGGCGGACGGCGTGATCGTCACCGCCTGGTTGGCCGCGTCATAGGCGACGGTACGGTTGACCAGCGTGCCGCCCGGACCGCGCAGTTCCAGGTTCGCCGGCGTGATGGTGCCCGCCGCCATGCTCTCGCTGAACCACACCGTGATCGGCGCGGCCGGTGCCACGCCGGTCGCGCCGCCGGCCGGGGTCGTGGCGGTGACCGCCGGCGCGGCGGTGTCCGCACCGGTGGTCGCGTAGATGGAGAACTTCGCGTTCCACCGGTTGGAGGCGCCGAACGTCGCCGGCCAGGTGCCGAACGGCGTCGACGCGCTCCACGCGCCCTGGTTCGCCGCTCCGGCGTCGTAGCTCATGTTGTTGTCGCCGTTGGTGTTGTACATGAGCCAGTACGGTGTGTTGGCGGCCAGCGCGGCGGTGATCGGCCGGGTGTTCCAGGAGTTCGCTGCCAGGGTGCCCGACGTGCTGCTGGCCACCCGCGCACCGGGGGAGCCGTTCGCGTCGGCGTAGATGGCGAGCTGGTACTGGTTGTTCGGCGCCGCCTGCACGCCCTTCAGGTACACCGACATGGACGTGACCGTCGCCGGGTCGGACCCGGTGACGAACCGCGAGCCGTTCATGTGGTTCATGTCGCCGGTGTCCAGCGACGCGCCGGCCTGGGTGTAACCGATCCGCTGCGGCGCCGGGGCGGCCGTGTAGGTCGCGGTGTACGCCGTCGCCGCCGCGGGCGCGGTGACGATGTGGGTCTGCGCCCCGCCGTCGGACCACGACGCGAACGTGGCGGAGCCCTGCGGCGACGGCGCGGACACCGAGTTGGTCGAGCCCTGGATCACGGTACGGGAGAACGGCGTGGTGCCCGACGACGAGCCGACGGTGAGCTGGAGTCCGGTCGGCACGGTGTCGAAGGTCAGGTCGACCGTCTTCGGGTCGAGCCGGCGCGTCACGGCGTGCGTCAGGCCGTCCTGGTCGGTGGCCACGAGCCTGAGCTCCAAATAGGACGGATACTCGTGGTCGGGTGCTTCGAACGACCCGGACGCCACGCCGGTCCAGCCGCGGATGGCGTGCTCGTGGCAGTTGTCCGGCGCGGAGCAGTGGTGCATGACCAGGTTCCAGTCGAGGCGGGACGCGGGAAGGGCGCCCTGCTGCGGGTCGGTGGCGTGGCCGGCGAAGGCGATCGTGTCGCCGACCTTCCAGGTCGTGCCCGGGGCCGGTACGTCGATCACCGCTGTCGGCGCGTCGTTGCCCGGCGTGATGGTGACAGTGCTGGTGCTGGTCGCGTTCAGCGTGTCGGTCACGGTCAGCCGCGCGGTGTACGAGCCGGCTGCGGTGTAGGTGAACGTCGCCGTCGGCGAGGTCGAGTCGGTCACCCCGTCGTCGGTGAAGTCCCAGGCGTACCGCAGGCGTCCCTCATCGGCCGGATCAGGGTCGGTGGAGCCGGTGCCGTCGAACGTCACGGTCAGCGGCGTCGGGCCCTGCGTCGGCGACGCCTCGACGACCGCGCTCGGCGGCTGGTTGCCCGGGAAGTACCGCACCCGGCGGACGGTGCCGCCCAGGTCCACGTAGTACAGCTCGCCGCCGGGGCCCACCTCCAGGTCGACCGGGCTGGCGGCGTCGGACACGAACGTGCGCAGGTTGGCCGGATCGGGCAGGCCGCCCGGCGTGGACGGCAGCGACGCCCAGACGCACCGGCGCGAGTAGTCGGCGAAGAAGACCGCGCCGTGGTACGCGGCCGGGTAGGGACCGCCGGCGGTCGGGTAGAACGCCACACCGGTCGACGACGAGCTACCGGTTGGGCAGGCCTCGCCCGCGACGAGCTTGCTGGCGTGGTTCCAGGCGACGAACGGCGCGGTGTGCGTGCCCGCCGGCGCGGTGTAGAGGGTCTCGCAGACCGGCAGGTTGGCGCTGTCGTACCCGGACTGCCGGGCGTTGCCCTCCCAGCAGGGCCAGCCGAAGTTGGTCACGCCCGCGGTCGGGTTGACCACCCGGTTGACCTCTTCCCAGGTGTTCCACCCGGTGTCGGAGATCCACGTCTCGTTGGTGCCCGGCCGCATGGTGATCCGGTACGGGTTGCGCAGGCCGTTGGCGACGATCCGGCGGGTGTCCGGGTCGGCGGCGCCGATGTTCGGGTTGCCGGCCGCGGCGGCGCCAGTGGCCGGGTCGAGCCGCAGCAGCGTGCCGTCCAGCTGGGTCTCGTCGGCCGCGGTGCGGATGTCCTGCGATCGCAGCGCCCCGCCCTCGTTGGCCGGGTCGGCGCACGGGTTGGTCGGCGCCCCGGCGGGTAGCTGGCCGTAGTCGACCGCGCTGAAGCTCGCGCCGTCACCGGCGGCGACGTAGAGCATCCCGTCGGCGCCGAAGGCGATGTCGCCGATGGAGTGGCTCGGGAATTGCTGGCACCAGTCGTGCAGCAGCACCTGCTCGCCGCCGGTCATCGTGTTGCCGCTGGCTTGGAGGCGGGACAGCCGGCCGGTGACCACGCAGCGCCCGTCGTTCGCGTTGGCGCACACGTCGTTCCAGACCGGTGCGGTCTGGCCGGGCGGCGCGTCGTACGTGTACAACACGTAGACGTACGGGCTCGCCGGGAAGTTGGGCGCCAGTGCCAACCCCAGCAGGCCCCGGTCCCACTGGTTGTGCACGTTGGCCGACAGGTCGGCGAACACCGTCGGGGTCGTGTCGGCGAGGTCGTCGAAGACCTTGATCCGGCCGCCCTTCTCGGCGACGAAGACGCGGCCGTCCGGCGCGAACTCCAGATCCACCGGCGAGCTGAGACCGCTGAAGACGATCTGCTCCTGGAAACCGCTCGGCAGCGCCACCGCGGACGCGGGCTGCCGACCGACGAACGACAACGTCGTGAACACGGTCGCCAACGCGACGAAACCACTCAGCGCACGCCGAAGCATGGGCATTCCCCTCCCCAAACGCGGAACCCCAAGGCCGGCGCAGCGTAACGGGATGCGAAATCCCTTCGGTGTCGGCTGCCCGACACGACCGCCCGCCGCCGGCCAAACGTGACCGTCGGTCCCGATGGCGCCCGTCGATCGGCGCCCGCGGCCGTCCGGACGCCGGGTGGCGCCCCCAAAGGGAAGGTGTTTGCATGCCCCGGTGATCTGCGCTGCGCTCGGCCGTTCGTGCGCCCGCTGGCGGTGGCCGGTACTCGGCGCCTGGCTCGTCCTGATCGCCGCCGGGCTGTTCCTGGGAGGCCAGGTCTTCGACCGGCTCACCACCACCGGCAGCCTGCGGCCGGACGCCGAGTCGCAGCTCGCGGACCGGCGGAGCGACCAGCTGCAGCCCGAGGGTCCGCTGGTCATCGCCGTCGTCGGTGGGCGCGACGTGTACGACCAGGCGCTGGTCGACGACGTCACCACGGTCACCGGCGAGCTCCGCGAGATGGACGGTGTCACCGAGGTCGAGGACCTGTACGGCGCCGCGGGCGGGCGGATCGGCGCCGACAACCGCAGTTCGCTGATCCGGATCGAGCTGGAGCGGGGCCTGCCGGACGACCGGCGGGAGCGGGTGGAGGACGCGGTCGCCGGCGCGCTGCACCGCATCGACGCGCCCGAGGTACTCGTGGGCGGCGAGAAGCTCGCGGAGCGCGCGTTCGCCGACCAGGCCATCGCGGACGCGGCCCTCGGCGAGTCGGTCGCGATCGTCGTCCTGCTGGTCGTGCTGGTGCTGATCCTCGGCGGTTTCGTGGCCGGCCTGATCCCGCTCGCCGCGGCGCTGGCTACCGTGTCGGTGACGCTGCTCGGCCTGTTCGGACTGACCACGCTCACCGGGGTCAGCGAGTTCACCGTCAACGTGGTCACCCTGCTCGGCATCGGGCTCGCCGTCGACTACGCGCTGCTGGTCATCGCCCGGTTCCGGGAGGAGCGCGACGCCGACCCGGACGCCCCGGTCGCGGAGCTGGTCGCCCGTACCACCGCCACCGCCGGCCGCACCGTGCTGATCTCCGGCCTCGCGGTCGCCACGGCGATGCTCGGCCTGTACGCGTTCGCCGAACCGTTGCTCGGTGCCATGGCGCTCGGCGGCGCGGTCGCGGTACTGCTGGCAACGCTGGCCGGCCTGACCGCTGTACCCGCGCTCATCGCCGCGGCGCACCGCCGCATCCCCGCGACCGGCGATGCCACCCGCGTGCTCGCGTTCCGCCGTCCCTCAGCTTCAGCGAGCGCGGCCGGCACGGCTCCGGGCCTGCTCGCGCGGCTCGCCGTTTTCGCGCAGGGCCGGCCGGCGCCGGTCGCGCTCGCCGTCACGGCCGGCCTTCTCGTGCTGTCGCTGCCGTTCGTGTTCGCGGTCAACCTCGAAAACTCCGACGCCCGCGCGCTGCCCGCCGGGGCCGAGGCCCGCAAGCTGCAGGAAGTGGTACAGCGCGACTTCAGCGGCGGCCAGGCCGAGCCGATCGTCGTGGTGGTCGACGCCGACCCGGCCGACGCCCCGGTCCGCGACTTCATGAACGCGCTCAACACGCTGGACGGCGTGCTGCGGATCCAGCCGCGCCCCGACATCGCCGCACCGGCGGCCATCATCGACGTCACGCCGGAGGACGAGACCGCCGGCCAGACCTCCCGCGACGTCGTACGCGCGATCCGGGCGATGGACCCGCCGTTCCCGGTGCTCGTCGGCGGCGCCGCCGCGGAACTGGTCGACTACCGCGACTCGGTGGCCAACCGGTTCCCGATCGCGCTGGTGGTCATCGTGCTGGCTACGGCGGTGCTGCTGTTCGTGCTGACCGGCTCGCTGGTGATACCGGTCAAGGCGCTGCTGATGAACGCGCTCACCCTGCTCGCCACGCTCGGCGTACTGGTCGTCGTGTTCCAGTGGGGCATCGGCGACGCGTTGTTCGGCTTCGACTCGTGGGGCGCGATCGACCTCACCACACCCGTCCTGCTGTTCGTGTTCGTATTCGGGCTCTCGATGGACTACGAGGTGTTCCTGCTCGCCCGGATCAAGGAAGAGTGGGACCGGCGTTCTCTCTCCCAGACTCCCGCCAGCGACCACGCCGTACGCGCCGGCATCGAGAAATCCGGGCCGGTGGTCACCGCGGCCGCGCTGTGCATCGGCGTGGTGTTCCTCGGCTTCCTGCTCGGCGACCTGACAGCGGTCAAGGAGATCGGTTTCGCGATGGCGGTCGCGCTGCTGCTCGACGTCACCGTCGTCCGCGGCTTGCTTCTGCCGGCGCTGATGAGCCTGCTCGGCGAGTGGAACTGGTGGGCGCCCGCGCCGCTGCGCAAGCTGCACGAGCGCTGGTTCGCGTAAGAGCGCGGTCCCCAGCGACGCTCTAATCCTGGCCTCAGGTTGATCGGGGACAATGAGCGGCAAAAGCGTCGAATGGAAGGGGGCGGGCCGGCGTGCGGATCATGATCGCGGATGATGACGCGGCCATCCGTGAGTCGCTGGAGCGGGTGCTCCAGGTCGAGGGTTACGACACCAGCACCGTCGCCAACGGTCTCGCCGTGCTCGACGGGGTCGGTGGGGCCGGCGGTGACACGCTGGATCTGCTGATCCTCGACGTGATGATGCCTCGCCTCGGCGGGTTGGAGACCTGCCGGCGGTTGCGGGCCGCGGGTCAGGAGCTGCCGGTACTGATGCTGACCGCCCGGGATCAGGTCTCCGACCGGGTCGCGGGGCTGGACGCGGGCGCCGACGACTACCTGCCCAAGCCGTTCGCCACCGAGGAGTTGCTGGCCCGGGTGCGGGCCCTGCTGCGCCGGCGCACGCCGACCGACGAGGAGTCGCAGGTCCTGTCGTACGCCGACGTCCGGCTCGATCCGGACAGGTTCGAGGCGTGGCGGGGTGAGCGGTCGCTGCACCTGACCCGGACCGAGTTCTCCCTCCTGCACGTCCTCGTGCGCAACGCGACCCGGGTCTTGACCCGCGACGCGCTGTTCGAGGCGATCTGGGGCTTCGACATGAGCACCACCGCCAACAACCTCCAGGTGTACGTGAGCTACCTGCGCCGCAAGATGGAGGCCGAGGGTGAGCCGCGACTGATCTACACGCTGCGCGGCCTGGGATACACGTTGCGGGAGACTCCTCCGTGAGCAGGCCCGCCGGCCGGGAACCGCGCGGGCTGACCCGATGGTGGCGCCGGCGGTCCCTGCGGACCAGGCTGACGGTGATCGCGGCGACGGCCATCGCGGTCAGCGTGTTCGTGGCTTTCCAGGTGGCCAGCGAGCTACTGGACTGGGAGCTGCGGGACACCGCCGAGAACCAGCTGCGCGCCGACGCCCGCGTCCTGGCGACGAACGCGGAGGGCGCCGGTCTGGCACAGGTCCAGCTAGCGCCGTATCCCGGATCCGGCCGGCTGGTGCGGGTCATCCTGCCCGACGGCTCGACCCGGACGCCGGCCGGCCAACCCGCGCTGCCCCCCGTCAGCGAGCAAGCAGTGCGCGTGGCGCGGGGCGCGTCGGCCGACCTGATGGAGTCGAACGACAGCGACGAGGACGGGTACCACATCTACACGCTGCGGGCGGGCGACGGCGCGGTCCAGGTGGCCAGCGTCACCGACGACAGCCCGATCAACCGGTTCGGGTTTGGCATGCTGCTGATCGGGCTGCTCTGCGTGGTCGGCGGCGCCCTTGGCGGGCGCACCGTGGCGCGGGCCGGGCTGGCACCGATCGACCGGCTGGCCGCCGCCGCGGTACGCGTCGCGCACACCCGGGATCTCGACGCCGACATCCCGGATGAGGGCGGCGGGGAGATCCGGCGGCTGATCCAGTCGATCAACGACATGCTCGCCGCGCTCCGGGACTCCCGGCGTGCCCAGCGGCTGCTCGCCGAGGACGCCGCCCACGAGCTCAAGACCCCGCTCACCAGCCTGCGCCTCAACGTCGAGCTGTTGATCCGGCTCGATCGGCGCGGCAGCCTGGACAGCGCACTGCCGGCGGAGAGCCGGACCCGGCTGCTCAACGATCTCGGCGCCCAGGTGGTCGAGTTGAGCACCCTCGCCGCCGAGCTGACCGACCTGGCGCGCGGTGACGTCAGCGACGAGAGCACCGAGGTACTCGACCTGGCCGACGTGGTGGTGGCCGCCGTGACCCGGGCGCGTTCCCGTGTGCCCGACATCGAGGTCGCGCTCGACGTGACCTCCGTGTGGGTGAGCGGGCGTCCCGCCGCGCTCCAACGGGCGGTGCTCAACCTCATCGACAACGCCGGCAAGTGGTCTCCCGCGGACCAGCCGGTCCAGGTCCGGCTCCGTGCCGAGGGCGCGTCGGCGGTGCTCGAGGTCGACGACGCCGGGCCGGGCATCGACGCCGCCGACGTACCGCGGGTGTTCGACCGGTTCTACCGTGCCGACAGCGCCCGGGCGTTGCCGGGATCCGGTCTGGGGCTGTCGATCGTGCAGCGGGTCGTCGACGCCCACGGCGGCCGGGCCACCGTCGCCCGGTCCGCACGCGGTGGCGCGCTGCTTCGGGTCGACCTTCCAGCCGCTGCCTCGCCCGCCGGGTCATGACAAAGATCCGGGACGGCCTGGGTGCCCGTCCCGGATCTCGTCCGTGCCGCCGCGCTCACCGTTGCAGCGCGGGCTCCTCATCGCCGGCGCGCGACCGTTGACCGTCCGGCAGCTCCGCCGCTGGACGGGACAGCCGGCTCGGCCACCAGATCCGCCGGCCGATCAGCAGGGTGAGGGCCGGCACCAGGACCGACCGCACCAGCAGGGCGTCGAGCAGCACGCCGAAGGCGACCAGGAACCCGACCTCGATCAGCATCACCAGCGGAAGTGTGGCGAGGACCGCGAACGTGGCCGCCAGGACCAGGCCTGCCGAGGTGATGACGCCGCCGGTGGCGGAGAGGGCTTTGAGCATGCCCTCTCTGGTACCGAGACGCACGGTCTCCTCCCGGGCCCGGCTGGCCAGGAAGATGTTGTAGTCGACGCCGAGCGCCACCAGGAACAGGAATGCCAGCAGCGGCACCGAATAGTCGACGCCCTTGAACCCGAGGATCGTGTCGAAGACGAACACGCTGCCGCCGAAGGCCGCGGCGAATGAGACGATCACGGTCGCCATCAGGACCAGCGGGGCCACGATCGCTCGGAGCAGCAGCCCGAGGACGATCAGGACGACGGTGAGCACCAGCGGGATCACCAGCTTCTCGTCGCGGCTGGTGGTCACCTCGGTGTCGAGGTTCTCCGCGCTCGGCCCGCCGACGATCGCCTCCGCCCCGTTCACCGCGTGCACGGCGGTGCGCACCCGCTTGATCGTGTCGTACTCCGCGGCGGTGTCCGGCGCGTCGGTCGGGAACACGGAGATGTCGGCCCAGCCACCGCTGGTCTGGCCCGGCATGGCCAGGGCCACGCCGGGAGTGCGCTTGACGACGTCGAGCACCCGCTCCTGGTACGCCGGCCGCGTGAAGATCGTCATCGGCTGGCCGCCGAGCTCCGGGAAGTGCTGGCGGAGAACGGTGAAGCCGGTGACCGACTCCGGCGCGGACAGGAACTGGTCCTGCTCCCGCAGGGCGCCGGTGTTGCCCGCCAGCCCGATGGCGAGCACGCCGAGGGCTCCGAGCGAGCCGAGCGTCGCCACCCAGCGGCGGCGGCTGATGGCGGTGCCAAGCCGTCCCCACAGACCCGGCTTCTCCTCCACGACCGTGCTGAACCGCGGGATGGCCGGCCAGAAGATCCGCCTGCCGAGCACCACGAGCACCGCCGGGAACAGCGTCAGCATGGCCACCAGCGCGCACAGGATGCCGGCCGCGCCGATCGGGCCCAACCCGCTGGTGCTGTTCAGGTCGGCGACGAGCAGGCAGAGCAGGCCGGCGATCACGGTGGCCGCGGACGCGACGATGGCCGGCGCCGCGCCGCGTAACGCGTGGACCATCGCGACCCGGACGTTCTCGTGGTGGTGCAGTGTCTCCCGGTACCGGGCGATGAGCAACAGCGCGTAGTCCGTACCGACGCCGAACACCAGAATCGTCAGCAGCGCCGAGTTCTGGTCGTTGACCACGATGCCGAAGCCCTTGACGAGCAGGTAGACGGTCGCCATCGCGGTCAGTGCGGCCGCGCCCACCACCACCAGCGGGATGAACCACAACACCGGGCTGCGGTAGGTGAGGATCAGCAGGAGCGTCACGACGACGACGGTGGTGAGAAAGACCTGCAGGTCGATGCCGTCGAAGACGGCGTCCATGTCGCCGTCGACCGCGGCCGGGCCGGTCACGTCGAGTTCCAGGCCGGCGGGGCGGTCCTTCGCGGCGTCACGCAGTGGGCCGACGATGGCCTCCGGTGGGCCGTAGGTCGTGCTCACATCGAGGGTGAACATCATCGCCTTGCCATCGGTGGAGGGCATCGTCGGTGGGCCCTCGTCGTCCTCGCCGGCCGGGGCCGCCACCTTCGGCGGGTACCGCTTGGCAAGGGTGTCGTAGTGGCGCTCGACCGTCGCGCGGTCGGCGTCGGTCATGCCGCCGGCGCGGTGGTACACGAAGACGAACGTGTTGTCCTCACCGCCGGGGAGACTGTCCTCCAGCACCGCGACCTTGGTGGACTCGGCGCTGGCCGGCAGGGTGTCCGCGGCGCTGTCGGTGGTGACCGAGCTCAACTTTCCGCTCAGCGGCACCATGACCGCCGCCAGAGCCACCCACAACCCGATCACCAACCACGGCACCCACCGCCCTGCCAACCAACCGGCCGGCGCTTCCCCGGACGGCGCTGCGTTGACTGCCATTACTAGCCTCCTACATACGGATTCCACGCTTGTCTGATGCCTCGCAGCGGCCTGCCGCGTACTCGCAACGGCCCGCTGGGTACTTCGTAGTGAGCGAATCTGAGACGATCGTTAATGCGCCGCTCAGGCCGGGTGCATCGCCTGAGCGTGGTCGCCTGCAGGGCGTGGAGACGGGGCGGCGTAACGGGCGAATCGGGCATCAAGCCACAGCCGTGTCAAAGTCAACCGCACCAAGGGAGCCCTGGTATGGGAGCGCTTTCAGACCCATCCGCCATTTTTGCGGAGCGTTATCATTCGGAAAGGGCCGCATTGGAGGAATTGAGGGCTCGGCCTCGCATGCGCTTCGCGTATGTTCGTTATTGGCTCGGCCGAT
The DNA here is from genome assembly GCF_027923225.1 of Phytohabitans aurantiacus. Taxonomy (GTDB): domain Bacteria; phylum Actinomycetota; class Actinomycetes; order Mycobacteriales; family Micromonosporaceae; genus Phytohabitans; species Phytohabitans aurantiacus. The sequence goes on along the minus strand of NZ_BSDI01000007.1, from coordinate 217,456 downwards.
TGCGACTAGAGATTGTCTTCAAATGGCTCGCGAATGCATCAATGTGGTTTGCTGGTCGAGCACGATCGAAGCACGACTGAGGCTTCAGTCCGGGACTTCTGCGTAGTCGGGCAGGTCGACGCCGTTGATCGCGCGTTCGACGACTGCCATGATCGCGTCCATGTCGGGTTCCGGGGCGGGGGCGGCGTCCGGTGCGGGGCTGCGGCTTTGCACGTGTAGCCGGCCGATTTCCTGGTTGGCCTCGACGAACGGGCGCATCCGGGCCTCGTAGGCGGCGAACCCGGCCTGCGGGTCCCACCCGGCGGCGGCCAATTCTCCGGCCAGGAGGTAGGCCCCGACCAGGGCCATTCCGGTGCCCCCTCCGGAGAACGGCGACGAGCTGAACGCCGCGTCTCCGAGCAGCGCTACCCGTCCGCTGGACCAGCGGTCCATCACTACCTGGGCGACCTGGTCGAGGTAGAAGTCGGGGGTGTCGTCGAGGTGCGCGAGGATGCGCGGGGTCAGCCAGCCCAGGCCGGCGATCCGCTCGCGCAGCAGGTCCTTCTGGGCCGCGATGTCGCGGTAGTCGATGTCGAAGTCGGGCGCGGGGAAGGAGAGCATGGCCATCGCCTGGGTGGCGTCCGGGACTGGCCGCAGGCCGGCGGAGCGCCCGGATACCTGGTCCTGGTAGTCGATCACCCAGCGGTCCAGCCCGAACTCGTTGGGCACGCTGTAGAAGGCCAGCACGAGGCCAAGGTGGCGGACGAACCGTTCGTGCGGCCCGAAGACCGTCGGCCGTAGCGCGGAGTGCAGCCCGTCGGCGCCGACCACCAGGTCGAAGCGCCGCCGGTCGCCGCCGGCGAAGGTCACGTCGACCCAGTCCGCGTCCTGGGTGAGTTCGGCGATCCGGTCGCCGAAGATGTATTCGACACCGTCGCGGGTGTCGTCGTAGAGCACCCGGGACAGATCCCCGCGCAGGATCTCGATCTCCGAGATGTACCCGTCGCCGCCGTCGTCGTCCGCGCGGAAGGTCTCCAGCACGTTCCCGTCCACGTCGACGGTGTACGCGCCGGCGGTCTCGGTGCGGGCCGCGCGCACCGCCGCGTCCAGCCCCATGCGCCGGATGACCTCCCTGGCCACGCCGCGGGCGTCTACCGCCTGCCCACCGGGACGCAGCTCGGGAGCCCGCTCCACCACGGTCACCTCGGCCCCGCGCCGGCGCAGCCAGTGGGCCAGCGCCGGCCCCGCGATGCTCGCTCCCGACACCAACACCCTGATACCGCTCACAACGCCCCCTGCTGGTCCGATTCGAGTCAATGATGTCGGGTCGGCGGGTTCCCTGTCCGCCCCACCCAGACGCTCAGACTCGGGCACCGCCAGGAACTCATCGCCACACCCTCGACAAAGTTCCGGGTTGGTCGTGCGACGGCGGCGGGTGAGGCCGCGGGAGCAACGGCATGGCGCACGGCGGGCGTCGCGGTAGCTCACGCCGCTTTTTGTTTTGTTCAGTGGTGTCCAGTGGTGTTCAGCGTTCCCGGCGTCCGCCCCGCGGCTTTGGCATCGTCCGGCGTGCGGGCCTTCGCCCGCGCGCCTCATATGGGGAGGAAGCACATGAGACACACCACGCTACGGCGTATGGCGGCGGCCGGGTTCGGCATCGCGCTGCTCGCCACGGCTCTGACCGCCGCGCCGGCGAGCGCGGCACCGGCCGGTGCCGCCCGGACCGGCTCGGTCGTCGCCAGCACGCCCGTGCCGGGCGGCTTCGCATCTTGGGCGGAGCTGCTACGGGTCCAGGAGAAGATGAACGCCGCCGCCGCGCGGGTCAGCACCGGCGCCGGGTTCGCCGGGGTTGTCGCCGACCCGACCAGCAAGCAGTTGCGGGTCTACTGGAAAGGTCGGGCGCCGGCCGGGCTGATCGCCGCCGCGCGGGCCTTCGTACCGGTCACTGTGCATTCCGCCGCGTATTCCCAGAAGGAGCTGAGCGCGGCGGCGGCGAGGCTGGTCGCGAAGGCCGGGAGCGAGATCACGTCGGTCGGCCCGCGCGCGGACGGCTCCGGTCTGGTCGCCGGTACCCAGCATGGCTTGGCCAGCGCGGCAAGCTACGCGGGCGTACCGGTGACTGTGGAGACCGGGGTGTCGGCGGAACCGGCGAGCCGGGTGGACGACAGCCCGCCGTGGTGGGGCGGTGGACGCTGGCAGAGCGTCGGCGGCTCCTGCTCGACCGGCTTCGCGGTCGTCCATGGTGGCGTGAACCGGATGTTGTCGGCCGCCCATTGCGCCAACAACGGCAACGTGGCCACCGATCCGACCGGCCAGGTCATCGGCACCGTCATGAACAAGAACTCCGGCACCGACACCTTGATCATCGCGGGCAACTCCGCGGGCCGGGTGTTCAACAACAGCACCAACGCCGCCGGCGGCGTGGTCAGCGAGTTCAGCAACCCGGTGGTCGGCCGGGTGGCCAGCCAGGTGGGTAACTTCGTCTGTACCACCGGTTCGTTCTCCGGCACCCGGTGCTCCATCCAGGTGGTCGCGATCAACCAGTGCATCAACGTCCTCGGCATCGGGGTCGTCTGCGGCCAGGTCCGGGCCGAGCAGACCGCACACACCAACGGCGGCGGCAACGGCGACAGCGGCGGAGCGGTGGAGATCGTGAACTCGGCGAACACCAGCCAGGTCTTCGCCACCGGGACCCTGACCGCGATCGACAAGACCAACACCCAGGTGCCGTGCACCGGGTACGTGCTGGACACCCCCACGCGCAGCTGCGCGTGGCGGATCTACTACGAGGACATCTTCGGCGGGATGAACGGAGTCGGCGCGACCGCCATCGTGCTCGGCTAGTCAGCGTTCATGATCCGAGCCCATCGCCGTCATCGATGGAGATGGGCTCGGGCGGCGGCATGAGGCGGGCGATTGTGCCTATCTCCAACGCCGACCAGACAGTGCCGTCTGGGGTGAGGGTGACTCCGTGGGGTTCGGAGGCGGGGCTGGGCAGGTCGTAGTGGCGGAACGCGCCGTCAGGGCTGATGTGCCCGATCCGGTTGGCGGCCCATTCGGTGAACCAGCAGCCGCCCGCTGGGTCAGCGACGATCGCGTGGGGCTTGGCGGCGTTGTCGGGCAGCGGAAACTCCTGGATCTTGCCGTCTGGCGTGATCCGGCCGATCTGCCCTGCGAGGATCTCGACGAACCACAGGGCGTGGTCGGGGCTGGCCGTGATGCCGACCGGTCCGGCGCCGGCGGTGGGGAGTTCGTGAAGGGTGATCGCACCGTCGAGATCGATCCGGCCGATCGCGTTCGCCTGGTTGACGGTGAACCACATCGCGTGGTCGGGGCCCGCGGCGATCATCGAGGGAAAGGCGCCTTTGACCGGCAGCGGAAACTCGGTGACGACGCCCTCGGTGGTGATCCGGCCGATGGTGTCGGTGTTCATCTCGGTGAACCAGAGGGCGTCGTCGGGGCCTGTGGCGATGCCGAACGGTCCGCTGTCCGCGCTGGGCGTGCGGTACGAGGTGGTGGCGCCGTCGGTGGCGATGCGGCCGATCTGGTGGTCGCGGCTGCGGGTGAACCACAGTGCGCCGTCCGGGCCGGAGGTGATGATCGAAGGGCCGCACGCCGCCGAGTCCAGCGTGTAGGTTGTCACCTCGCCGTCCGGCACGACACGTGCGATCTGTCCACTGTGAACAAGAGTGGTCCACAGTGCCCCGTCAGGGCCGGCGGTGATGCCGTACGGGCCGGTCTCCTTGCCAGCCACGGGGACTTCGCTGATCAGCCGGTGTGCTGCGGCCATCGAATACTCCTACTCACATCACGGTTACCTGTCACCAGCAGCCAACGGTAGTCGATCAAGGGGCTCCCTTCCTCGCGGCCACTGTCCGGTCCGAGTCGTCGGCTCCGACGTCCCGGGCAAATCCGGTCTGCGGAAGGCGGGTCACACCATGAGCAAGGTAACCGCGAGCGCGACGGTCTCGTTGGACGGTTTCATCGCCGACGAGTCTGACCAGGTAGGTCCGCTCTTCGACTGGTACGGCAACGGGGATGTGCCCTTCAACGGCGGCGACCCGGAGCGGGTCTTCCACGTCTCGGCCGCCAGCGCCGCGTACATGGAGGAAACCTGGTCACGGGTCAGCACGGCGGTCATCGGCCGTCGCCTGTTCGATATCACCAACGGCTGGAACGGCCGCCCCGCGGCCGGCGACGCCGTCTTCGTGGTGACTCACAATCCGCCGACCGACTGGCCGTTTCCGGACGCGCCGTTCACGTTCGTCACAGATGGCCTGGCGAGTGCGATCGCACAGGCCAAAGCCGCCGCCGGTGACAAGGACGTGGCACTGAGCGGCGGTGACCTGCTGGGTCAGGCCCTGGCCGCGGGCCTGGTGGACGAGCTTCAGGTGGACCTGGTACCGGTGGTGTTCGGAAAGGGCGTCCGGTTCTTCGGCGCGTATGACGGTTCACCCGTGCTGCTCGGCGATCCGCGGATCGTCCAAGGCGACCGGGTCACCCATCTGCGATACGACGTCCGTCGATAGCGGGTCGGTACCGTACGCGGGCGGCCGCCGTGGGATCGCTGCCGTCGAGCCGGTGGAGGCGGATCGGCGCCTTGCCGGGGTTGTGGTACAGCCGGATCCCGTCGCCGAGCAGGATCGGTGCGACGTGGATGTCGATCTCGTCGATCAGTCCCAGTTCCAGAAGCTGGGCGCCGATGTTCGGCGAGAACACCCCGAGGTTCTTGCCTCCGGCCGCCTCCAGCCCGATCCGCACCGCCTCCCGCACCGGGCAGGACAGGAACGTGATGTCAGGCGTGGGCCGTGCGTCCTCGGGGTGGTGGGTGAGGACGAAGATCGGCCCTTCCCACCTCCCGCCCCACGGCCGTGAGTCGCCAATGGCACTGTCGAATCCGTCACGACCCGCCAACACGGCGCCGGTGGTCTCGATGTACTCGTCGATGAGGCCCGGCTGGGCGGTGAAGCCGGTCATCCACCCCATGTCGTGGTCTGGTCCGGCCACGAACCCGTCGAGGGACATCGTGAAGAAGACGAGCACTTTTCCGGTCGCCGGGCGCGTCTCGATGGTGTTCATGGTCGTCTCCTGACGGGAAGGTCGTAGTAGCGCAGCGCGCTGGAACCGATGCGGGACAGGTCGGGCGCCGCAGCGCGCAGCATGCCCCCAACGGTATGGATAGGGTGGCGCTGATAAGAGTTCCAATTCTGGACGAGTTATGAGTACCAGTTCACCTGAGTTGTTCGTGAAGCTCGACCGCTCCCGCCCGCGGGGCCTGCGCGCCCAGCTGGAGCGGAGCCTGCGCGACGCCATCAGGGCGGGGCGGCTGCGCCCCGGCGTCCGGCTGCCCTCGTCCCGAGCGCTCGCCGCAGACCTCCAGGTCACCCGCGGTGTCGTCATCGCGGCCTATCACCAGCTCATCGCCGAGGGCTATTCGCCCCGGAGCCCCGGACGTCGGCCTGTTCCCACACGCGGCCTGGGCCCGCGCCACCCGCACGGCGATGCGGTCCCTGCCCGACCAGTCACTCGGCTACAGCGACCCGGCCGGTCTCCCAGCTCTACGCGAAACGCTGGCCGGCTACCTGGGCCGGGTCCGGGGTGGGTCCTGTGAGCCGGACAACATCGTGGTGTGCAACGGCTTCTCGCACGGCTTGAGCCTGCTGGCCCGGGTGCTCGCCGAGCGCGGCATCGCCGTCGAGGACCCCGGCCACCCGAACTGGCGGGAGCAGATCGATGGGGCCGGCGCCAGCTGGCACCCCGTCGAGGTCGACGGCGAGGGGGTGCGAGTGGATCGGCTGGCCGCGTCGGGAGCGGGCGCGGTGCTCGTCACGCCCGCCCACCAGTACCCGACCGGAGTCGTGCTCTCCGCCAGCCGACGGATCGACCTGCTCGACTGGGCCCGCACCAGCGGCGGTTACATCATCGAGGACGACTACGACGCCGAGTACCGCTACGACCGCCACCCCGTCGGAGCGCTCCAAGGCGTCGCACCCGACCACGTCATCCACGCCGGCAGCCTCTCCAAGAGCCTGGCACCCGGGCTGCGGCTCGGCTGGCTGGTCGTCCCCTCGGCCCTACGCGACGAGGTGGTCGCCGCCCGCGCGCGCGGCGACCGGTTCACCAGCTCGATCATCCAGGCCACCGCCGCGGAGTTCATCGAGCGCGGCGACCTCGACCGGCACCTACGGCGAACCCGTCGCAGCTACCGCCAGCGCCGCGACGCGCTCACCGCCGCCCTGCGCCAACAGTTGCCGGCCTGCGGTGCGACCGGCATCTCCGCGGGCCTGCATGTCCTGGTGAGGCTGCCCGACCGCGTGGACGCGACTCACCTCGCCGCCACCGCCGCCGAGCACGGCATCCTCGTACATGCCTTGGACCGCTACCGGGCCAGCCCGGCACGGGACCAGCCTGGAGCCCTCGTCATGGGATACAGCAGGCTCGCTCCCGCCACATCGAGGAAGGCATCCAGCACCTCGCCACCATAATGATCCGACATGGACCTGGATGAGTACCAGCGCGGCGCCCTTCGGACCGCCGCTCCCCGCGACAAGAAGAACGAGCTGCTCCACCTGGTCCTCGGCCTGGTCGGCGAATCCGGTGAGATCGCCGAGAAGTTCAAGAAGTGGATTCGCGACCACGACAGCGACGAGTCACGGATCGACCGCGCCGACATCACCAAGGAGCTCGGTGACGTGCTCTGGTACGTCGCGGTGCTCGCCGACTACCTCGACCTGTCGCTGGACGACATCGCGACGGCCAACCTGGCCAAGCTGGCCAGCCGCCAAGACCGCGGCATGCTGAAAGGCAGCGGCGACAACCGCTGAACCTTTTGGCTCGGTACTTTGGCGGCCATGGCGGACGTACGGCTGGAGCCGATGACCGAGGATCAGTACAAGCCGTGGCGGGCCGAGGCCGAGGCGCACTACGCGCAGAGCCTGGCCGCGTCGGGAGAATCGGCGCAGGACGCGGCCCGCAATGCCGCCGACACCTACACGCGACTGCTTCCTGACGAGTCCGCGACCGCCGGTCACCATTTCTGGTACGCGTACGACGGCGACCGCCGGGTCGGTTTCCTCTGGGTCAAGGTGACTCACAACACTGCGGTCGTCTACAACATCGCCGTCGAACCCGACCTACGCCGCCAGGGCTACGGCCGTGCGATCATGCTGGCCGCCGAGCGTTGGTGCCACGACAACGCGCTGACCAGAATCGGTCTGCACGTCTTCGCCCACAACACCGGCGCCCGGGCCCTCTACGAGCAGCTGGGCTTCACCGAGACCGGCCGCAACATGGCCAAGGACCTGTAGGCGCGGGAAGCCGCGCCTGACGGGCCCATACTGGTCCGATGGGATTAGTCGGGAGTAGGATCGCGCCGTGACCAGGTCGTTGTTCAGTTTTCCCAACCCGGTAAACGAGGTGTCGGCGCGCCTCGTCGCTGGCGGCGTCGTCATCTTGTCCGGGGCGACCATCGTCCTGGACCAGCCCTGGCTGACGGCCGTCATCGCGTACGGGTTCGTCGCCCGGGTGCTGACCGGGCCGACGCTCAGTCCGCTGGGTCAGCTCGTCACGCGGGTGATCACGCCGCGGTTGCCGGTGGCGGCCAAGCCGGTGGCCGGGCCGCCGAAGCGGTTCGCGCAGGGCATGGGCGCGGTGCTGACCGTGACGGCGGCGGTACTCGCGCTCGGGTTCGGGCAAGTGGGCGCCGCGTACGTCGTTCTCGGCATGGTCATCGTGGCCGCCACGCTCGAGTCGGTGTTCGCGTTCTGCGTTGGCTGCAAGGTCTTCGCCGGGCTGATGCGGCTCGGATGGATTCCCGAGGCCGTCTGCGCCGAGTGCAACGACATCTGGAGCCGCACCCCAGCCCAGCGCGGTGTCATCACCTCCTGAGTGGGTCACCAATCCCAAGCGCCGGGCTTTATTCGAGGTTGACTGCCCAGATGCGCGCCTTGTAGAACTCGGCGCCGGAGCGGGTCTGGTCGGGCGAGGCGGAGAACCGCACCGTCGGGCTGCCCCAGACACGCGAGCCGACGTCGTCCGCGCGTACCGAGATGGCCTCGCCGTCCCAGTGCCGCACGTACGATTTCACCAGCGTCTCGCTGGAGATTTTCACCTTGCTGAACGTGCCGCCCGCGGTGTTGATTTCGTACACGCCGTCGGTGGCCGTACACAGTAGCCGCTGGTTGTTGCTGTAGTCCGGTTGCAGGTCGTGGCCCAGGTTTCCGGCGCCGAGGCCGACGGTCACGCCGTAGTGCCTGATCCGGGTGTTGCGGTAGGTTCCCTCGACCGCGTATCCGCGTAGCGTGTCCTGACCGATCGCCCAGAGCAGTTCGTACGTCGGGTCCCAGAGCACGCCGTGCGCGCCGGGCAGGCTCTCGGTCTGCACCGCGGCCAGGGTGCCGGGGTCGCTGATGGCGCTCGGCGCGTACACCGTCAGGTAGCCGTGGGAGCTGGCGACGACCACCGACCCGTTGTTGGGGATGCGCTCGATGGCGTGCGGGTTGCCGCCCGGCGTCGCGCTCCACATCAGGTGGCTCAGGTTGGTGTGGGTGTCGCCGCCGATGTTGATGATGCCGGCCTGGCCGCTGGACGCGGTCGCCAGCGCGATCCAACCGTGGTGCGCCGTGTTGCGCAGTTTCACGTCGGACAGGTTGGACCAGCCGCCGCCGCCCGGGCTGAAGCTCCAGAGCACGTTGGCGTCGGTGAAGGGGGCGTACTTGTTGAAGGTCAGGAGCCGGTTGCTGACCTGTTCGGTGGTGACCACGTGGTAGTCGCTCGCGGCCCGCGCCGCGCCTGGGCCGAGGATCGCCGCGGCTGGACCGGCGACGGTGCCGGCGGCCAGGCCGCGCAGGATGGTGCGTCGCTGCATTGGGTTACCTCCCCTTGATCCGGTGGTGCGCGACAGTGTGCCACACATTCGTCACGTTAAGTATTCACGGTAATGGTTACCGTTGCAGTTGTCATGTGAAGGGCTAGTGAATAATTTTCTTTCAACGTTCCCATTTGCGGAACTATTTACGTGGCGGCCGTGATCCTCATAAGATCAGCTCGCTCTGCCCCAGAGGGAGGATCAATGAAATATCGGAAGGTGAGGGTCGTCGTCGCCGCGTCGGTCGCCGCGCTGACGCCCCTGGCGCTGTCGCCGGGGGCGTTCGCGGGGTCGTCCACCGTCGACGTCCAGCTCCTCAATATCAACGATTTTCACTCCGCCATGCCGGCCAGCTACGTCCAGACGGAGAGCGGGCCGGTGCTGGCGGGCGGTGCCGAGTACCTGTCGGCGCAGATGGACCGCCTGCAGCGTGAAAACCCCAAGGGCACGCTGCGCCTGGGCGCCGGTGACCTGGTCTCCTCCAGCCCGGTGACCTCGATCCTGTTCCACGACGAGCCGGGCATCGAGGCCCTGAACATGTTGAAGCTCGACGCCTCCAGCGTCGGAAACCACGAGTTCGACGAGGGCCTGGCCGAGTTGCGGCGGCTGGAGAACGGCGGCTGCCATCCGATCGACGGCTGCCAGGACGGAAACGGCTTCGCCGGTGCCTCGTTCGAATACCTAGGCGCCAACATCGTCGACACCACCACGAACAAGCCCGCCTTCAAGCCGTACCTCATCAAGGAGGTCAAGGGTGTGAAGGTCGGCATCATCGGGCTGACCCACGCCAGGTCGCTGTTCGAGGCGCCGTCACCGACCGCGCCCCTGGAGGGGCGCGACGAGGCCGCGACGGCGAACGCGCTGGTGCCCGAGTTGCAGGCCAAGGGCGTGCGCACCATCGTCGTACTGATACACCAGGGCGGCGGCCAGTCCGGTGGTGGCCTGTCCAACGAGTGCAAGAACCTCGTGGGCGGCATCGTGCCGATCGTGCAGAAGCTCGACCCCGAGATCGACGCGGTCTTCTCGGCGCACACCCACAACGGCTACAACTGCGTGGTCAACGGCATTCCGGTGACCCAGGCCACGGCCTACGGCCGTGAGATCACCAAGGTCGATCTCACCATCGACAAGGCGACCGGCAACCCGACCAGCGTCCGCGCCCGCAACGTGCCGGTCACCCATGACGTGCGGCCCGACCGGCGGATCGCCGAGCTGCGGGAGCGGTACGAGAGGATCGGGCAGCCGCTGCTGGACCGCCCGGTCGGCATGATCACTGGCGACCTGACGGCGACCCGGAACCCGGCGGGGGAGTCCACCATCGCGCACGTGCTCGCGGACGCCCGGCTGGCGGCGACCTCGGCGCCTGATCGCGGCGGTGCCCAGATCGGGTTCCAGCCGCCGTACGGGGGCGGGATCGGCGGTGACCTCATCGTCTCGCCCACCGGCAACGACGTGCCCGGCCTGGTCACCCATGGCGAGGCATTACGGGTACAGCAGTTCAGCAACGCGCTGGTGACGATGACGCTCACCGGTACGCAGCTCGAGCGGCTGATCGAACAACAGTGGTGTGGCCAGGACCCGCGGTATCCACGGGTGCTCGGCGTGTCCAAGGGCTTCACGTACACGTGGGACAACGCCCGACCGGCCTGCGACAAGGTGGATCCGGCCAGCATCACGCTGGGCGGCACGGTCATCGATCCGCAGACCAATTACCGCATCACCGTCAACTCGTTCATCGCCGCCGGTGGGGACGGGTTCTCGGTACTGACCGAGGGCACCGACCGGGTCGAGAAGACGCGCGACATCGACGCCCTGGAGTCGTATCTGACCGCCGCGTCCCCGCTCGCGCCGCCCGCGCTCAACCGGATCAAGCGGCTGAACTGAGGCCGGGAGAACTGCGCCAGTGGATCTTGAGTCAGCCAGTACCGGGGTCGATCTTGTCGTCGGGGTGGACGCGGGTGGAACGCGTACCCGCGCGGTAGTCACCACCCTCGACGGACAGGTGTGCGGGCGGTCAACCTCCGGCCCGGGTAATCCGGTGGCTCATGGGGTGCCGGCCGCCGTCCGCGCCATCGGCGCGGCGGTGGCCGGCGCGCTCGACCCGGCGACCGGGCCTCCCGGTCGCCGGGTGGGCCGGGTCCTGGTCGCCGCCGCCGGCGGCGGCGCCTCGTTCGAGACCGAGGTCCGCCGGGACCTGGCGGAACGGTTGTCCGCGGGCGGCCCGGCACCCGTCGTCGACTGCGTCTCCGACCTCACCGCCGCGTTCGCCGCCGGGACCGCTGAGGCCGATGGCTACCTGCTGGTCGCCGGTACCGGTGCCGCGTCGGCGGAGTTCGCTGGCGGGCGGATCTCCCGCACGGTGGACGGCAACGGCTGGTTGCTGGGTGACGACGGCGGCGGTTTCTGGCTGGGCCGCCAGGCGGTACGGGCGGTGCTGGCGGCCCTGGAAGGGCACGGCGCGCCCACGAGCATGATCGACCCGGTCGCCGCGGCGCTGGGCGTGCCGCCACGACGCGAGCCGGTGCTGTCAGCGGTGTACAACGACGTGCCGGTGCGGCTCGCGAGGCTGGCACCTGTCGTATCGGCCGCGCACCGGCACGGCGACCCCGTGGCCACCGGCATCCTGCGCGCGGCCGGCGCGGCGCTGCTGGAGACCGTCTCCGCCCTGGCGCCGGTGGCGGGGCGCCCGTTGGTGCTCGCCGGCGGGGTCCTGGACGGTGGCGGGGAAGTGGCGCGGATCGTGCGTGAGGGCGCCACGGCACGGTGGTCCGTGCGTCCGGCGGTGAGCGCGGATCCGGCGGCCGGCGCCGCGTGGCTGGCGCTGCGCGCGGAGGTCGGCGCCGAGGTCGCCGCGATGTTTCGTCGCGACGAACTATTGACAGCATGATCTTCCACGGTGAGGATTAACTACCATGACCGTTGCTCGCGATAATGATTCCCCTCAGGTGGGTCTGCGGACCGGAATCCTCACCCGGATCCGGGCCGTGGCACCAACACTCACCGTGGCGCATCAGCGGGTGGCGGAACGCATCCTGGCGGACCCGGGTGCGGTGGCGAGCGCGACGATCACGGAACTGGCAGAGCGCTGTGAGACGTCGTTGACCACCATCACGCGGTTCTGCCGGGAGCTCGATCTACCCGGGTACGCGGAGCTGCGGCTGGCTCTGGCGACCGAGGTGGGTCGCGACGATGGCCGGGATCGGGGCCGGCCGCTGATCGCCTTCTCCCCGGAAGATCCCATGAGCAAGGTCGTGGCCAGTCTCGTGGCCAGCGACACCAGATCCATGGAGGACACCGCCGCACAACTCGACCTGGCCGCCGTGGAGCGAGCCGTCGCCGCGCTGAGCCGGGCGCGGACGATCGACGTCTACGCGGTGTCCGGCAGTGCGGGGGTCGCGATGGACGTGCAGTTGCGGCTGCACTCGATCGGGCGACCCTGTCACCTGTGGAAGGACGTACACGACGCGATCTGCAGCGCCAACGTTCGTGATCACCGGGATGTCGCCCTGGCCGTCTCGCACTCCGGCGCCACCGCCGAGGTCGTCGAGCCGATCCGGGTCGCCCGGGAACGCGGCGCCACCACGATAGTCATCACCAACTTTCCCCGTTCGCCGCTCGCTGACGCGGCGGACATCCTGCTCACCACCGCGGCGCAGGACGCGCCGTTCCGGGTCGGCGGGCTCGCCGCCCGCCACACCCAGATGCTCATTCTGGATTGCCTGTACATCGGCGTCGTGCAGCGCACGCTCGACGCCAGCGAGCAGGCCATGGATCGGGCCGCTGCCGCGTTGAGCCGGCACCGCCTGCCCATTCGTTGACACTTTGACCATGAGATAACCGAGGGAGAAACCCGATGCGGTTGACCCGTCGGGTGGCTGTGCTGGCCGTGGCCAGCCTGACCGCCCTCGTTGCCTGCGCCCCCGGCGCCGACAGCGGAAGCGATGACGAAAACGTGACCCTCTCCGTGTGGGGCTGGGGTCCGGAAGCCAACTACGACAAGATGTTCGCCGAGTACACAAAGGACAACCCCGGCGTCAAGGTGGACGCCCGCTCCTTCACGACGGCGACCGAATACGACACCATCCTGTCCACCGGTCTGGCCGGCAAGGACGGTCCGGACGTCGCCTGGCTGCGCGCTGGCGCGCCCCTGCAACCGCTGGTGGCGGCGGGTCGGCTGGTTCCGCTGGACAACTCCTCGGTACCGGGACTGGCCGACTTCAACGCGGGTGTCCTGCAAGGCGCCAAAGGCGACACCGACGGCAAGGTCTACGGCGTGCCCTTCGCCATCCAGACCCTCCACGTCATCTACAACAAGAAGATCTTCGCGGACAACGGCATCGCACCACCCAAGACCTGGGAAGACATGATCGCGGCCGCGCAGAAGCTGCAGGCCGCGAAGATCGTGCCGTTCGCGGTCGGCGGCAAGGACGACTGGACGCTGCCGATCATCACCAGCATCTTCGGTACTTCCAGGTGGGGCGGCGACGCGTTCCTGGACGAGGTGAAGGCGGGCAAGAAGACGTTCGCCGACCCGAATTTCGTCGCCGGCGTCGACCTCGTCAACCAACTCAAGCCGTACTTCCCGAAGGACGTCGCCGGGGTCTCGTACACCGATGCCCAGACGCTCTTCTCGGCCGGCAAGGCGGCCATGTTCCCAGGCGGCATCTGGGAGGTCAACTTCTTCCGCACCAACGCTCCCGGCCTGGACCTGGGCACCTTCTCGGCGCCGCCGCCACCCGGATCCGTCGCCGGCAAGGCGCTGCTGCCGGGCTTCATGGACGGCTCGTACGGGGTCAGCGCCAACAGCAAACACCGCGAGGAGGCGCTGAAGCTCCTGTCGTGGCTGGCCAGCAAGAAGTACGGCCAGCTCTACACGGACACCGTCGTGCAGTTCTCGGCGGTACCCGGGGTCGAACCGAAGGACCCGATCCTGCGCGAGGTCGCCGGCACGTACACCTCCAACGGCGCCCGGTACTTCATGAACGAGTTCGCGTACGGCAACCCGTCGTCCCAGACGGTGTTCTCCGCGGCACTTCAGGAGATGCTGCTCGGCCGGATCACCGCCGCGCAGGCGGCCGCGAAGCTGGACGCGAGTGTGGCGACATGGCTCAAGCCCCGGTAACCACCCGTGGCCGCGGCGGCAGGGCCGGCACCTGGTACCTGTTCCTGGTACCGGCCCTGCTGCTGTACTCCCTGTTCGTCGTCTACCCGCTCCTGACCGGTCTCAGCTACAGCGTCTTCTCCTGGAAGGGCACGGTTCGAGACGCCTTCGTCGGCGTGGACAACTACGTCGGGCTGTTCACCAACGAGGCGTTCCGGTCGAAACTGCTGCCCGCGCTCGGACACAACCTGGCGCTGTTCGCCGGGACCATGCTGGTGCAGAACACCATGGGGCTCGCCTTCGCGCTGGCGTTCTCCCGGGCCCGCCGGGGCAAGCGGGCGCTGCAAATCATCTTCGCCACGCCCTACCTGGTCAATCCGCTCGTCATCGGGTATCTCTGGACGCTGTTGCTGAGCCCGACGTTCGGCCCCGCGAACACCCTGTTGCGGGCGATCGGACCCGACGAACTGGCCAAGCCGTGGCTGGGCGACCCGAGCACCGCCCTGCCAATGGTGATTCTGATAACCACCTGGCAGTGGGTCGGTTTCCCCATGTTGCTTTTCAGCGCGGCCATCGGTGGCATCCCGGCCGAGTACGCCGAAGCCGCCAGGGTGGACGGCGCGTCCTCGTGGCGGGTCTTCTGGCACATCACCCTGCCGCTGCTGCGTCCGGCGATCGGCACCATCACCGTGCTCAGCTTCATCGGAAGCATGAACACCTTCGCGCTGGTCTACGCGCTGGGCGGATCGAGCGGCGGGCCGGCCGGGTCCACCGACGTGCTGGGGCTGCTGTTCTACCGGGCGGCCTTCGCCAGCGGCGACATCAACGCGGTGGGCACCGCCTCGGCGCTGGCCGTGTTCCTGTTCACCTTCATCTTCGGCACCACGATCCTGCTGAACCGGATTCTGCGCCAGGGAGAGGAGGCGATGTGACGCCGCGTAGGGGAGCGGTAATGGTGCCGCTCATGTTGTGGGGGTACGCCCTCGTGGCGATGATTCCCCTCTTCGTCATGGTGCTCGGCTCGCTGCGACCGACACAGGACCTGTTCAACGATCCGATTGGCCTGCCCAACAAGCTCTACCTGTCGAACTACACCCGGGCGTGGACCGAGGCGTCGTTCTCCACCTACGTGCTGAACTCGGTCGTCGTGGTGACCGGAGCGGTCATCCTGGGCGCGGCGGTGTCGGTACTCGCCGCGTACCCGCTCGGCCGTCGCAAGTTCACCGGTCGCGGCTTCTTCATCGGATACTTCATCTCCGGCATGACCCTGCCCGGCCACTTCGGCGTGCTGCCGCTGTTCTACCTGCTCGACGGACTCAACCTCGTCGACTCCCGGTTGGGGCTGATGCTGGTGTACGCGGCCGGTTCGGTGCCGTTCAACGTCTTCGTGCTCAGCGCGTTCTTCCGGCAGCTGCCGGGCGAGCTGGACGAGGCGGCCGCCCTGGACGGTGCCGGCCCGTTCGCCACCTTCCGCCACATCATGCTCCCGCTGGTGCGACCGGCGATCGCCACCGTCGTGGTCTTCCAGTTCGTTCCCTTGTGGAACGACTTCTTCTACCCACTGGTCCTGCTGCGCGACGAGAGCAAGCTCACCATCCCCGTCGGGCTCACGCACTTCTTCGGACGGTTCCAGAACGACTGGGGCACGCTGTTCGCCGGACTCGTGATGACGACCCTTCCACTGGTGATCCTCTTCGGGATCGCCACCCGCCAGATCGTCGCCGGCCTCACGGCCGGGATGAACCGTTGATACCACGGAGGTAATGTTGCGGCCCAGCCTGCCGGATGTCTTCGTCACGTCCGCCAGCACACGCATCGAGTCCATGTTGCACAGCCAGCGGCCGCAGATCGCCGCCGCCGGCGAAGTGCTCGCGGAGGCGGTCGGCGCGGGCGGTGTGATTCACGCCTACGGGACCGGGCACTCGGAGGCGGTCGCCCTGGAGGTCGCCGGTCGCGCGGGTGGCCTGGTACCGACCAACAAGCTCGCGCTGCGCGATCTGGTGATCCTGGGCGGCGCCGCACCCGACAGCATCGACACGTTCGCCGAGCGCGACCCGGAGACCGCCCGCCGCGTGTTCGCGCTGCACCGGATCGGGCCGCTGGACGCGTTCGTCATCGCGTCGAACTCCGGCGGCAACGGGTCGACCGTCGAGATGGCCCAACTGGCCAAGGACAAGCAGATCCCGGTCATCGCGATCACCTCGCTGGAACACTCACAGGCGATCACCTCGCGGCACCCGTCCGGCAAGAGGCTTTTCGAGATCGCCGACATCGTCATCGACAACCACGCGCCACACGGTGACGCCCTGCTGGCCACCGAGCACGGCCCGGTCTGCGCGGTCTCGTCGATCACATCGGCCATCGCCGTGCAGATGATGGTCGCCCACGCCATCGACCGGCTCACGGCTCGCGGGTTTCCCCCACCCACCTACCTGTCGGCGAACATCGCCGGCTCGGACGAACACAACCAGCGGCTGGAAGCAAGGTACGAAGGTCGCATCACCCGGAGCCCGCTGTGAGCCCCTCGCTGTCGACCGGCCGTGAACCGTCGATAGCGATTTTCTGGCCGCCGCCACCCGAGGAGACCACCGTCGAGCGGTACCGGGAGATCGCCGACCTCGGTGCCAACCTGGTGATCACCGGCAACTACCTCAACGACCCGAAGATCCTGCACCACGCGCTGTCCTGCGCCGACGAGGTCGGCCTTCGGGTCGTCGTGGCCAGCGACTCCCGGATCGATGTGCTCATGCGACACTTCGACCTCGCCACCGCGGACGCCCAGGCGTTGCTGCGCCAGGTCATCGACGACTACCTGCCGCATCCCTCCTTCGCCGGGATCGGGCTCCTGGACGAGCCGGAGCCGGACCGCTTCCCCAACCTCGCGCTGGCCGTCGACATCATCCGGCAGCGCGCGTCGTGGCTCCTGGCCTACGTCAACCTGCTGCCCAGTTCGGCGATCGAACCGTACGACGAGTATGTCGGCGGGTTCGTCGACGCCGTCGACCCCGCGATTCTCTCGTTCGACCGGTACCCCTTCCTGTGCGAAGTGGACGATCCTCACTACTTCCACGACCTGGCCACGATCCGCGGGCACGCGCTACGGCGGGGAATCCCCGCGTGGCTGTACCTTCAGACCCTCGGTTACCACGCCCACCGCGAGCCGAACGCGCGGGAAATGCTCTGGCAGGTGAACACCGCGTTGGCGTACGGCTTCACCGGATTCCAGTACTTCACCTACTGGACGCCGGACCCCAGCAGAGGCGAAGACTTCGAGCCGGCTCTCGTCCACCGTGGCCTACGCACGCCGCGGTACGAAGCGGTGAGGCGGATCAACACCGAATGGCTCACGCCGGTCGCCCGCCAACTGCGCGGTCTGCGGTCCACCGGTGTCGCGCACGTCGACCAGGTCCCGCGGGGCGCCAGCGCGTTCCGCCCGGACCCGTGGGTCAGGTCGATCGAAGGCAACGCCATCGCCGGTACCTTCGCGGGCGCCGGACCGGACCGGCATCTGTTCGTGTGCAACGCGAGCCATCGAGAAACCAGTACCGTCGTCGTCCGGCTGGACGCCCAGGCCTGTACCGCCCAGCGATTCGACCCGCGAACCGGAACCTTCCAACCGGTCGCGACCGCCGACCTGGTGTTGTCCCTACCGCCGGCCGAGGCCAGCCTGCTGCGACTGCGACCCCTGGCCCTACCCGGGTGACGCGCCGGTCATGGCTTGGCGGGTCCGCTCGATCGTCTCGGACAGGCCCACCCGCAGGCCCTCCAGTTCGAGCGTGAGGTCGTCCAGGGCGTTTCGCGGCGGCACGGGTGCCGTCTTGAGGCTGGCGCCCAGCTCGAGCGTCCTCGCGTGCAGCCCTTCCAGCACGTGGGTGTCGGAGGCCAGCTGGGCCAGTGCTACCTCGCGAGCGAGCGTCATCCGCTCGAGCACGGCCCGCTGGTCCGACACGGCGGTCAGCGAGCGGTCGACCGCCAGCGCGGCGTCGCCGATGGCGGTCTGCCGGCGGGCGTGCAACTGCCTCGCCTCCGCGTCGAGCCGGGCCGCGTCGATCGACTTCATCCGCCGGGCCAGCTCGCTCGCGTGGCCGGCCAGCCCGTACATGTCCCGGGCCGTGCTCCGCACCTGCGCGCGCAGGTTGTCGGCGTACGGGCGCGGCAGCGCCCGGCGAGCGAGCTTGTCCAGCCGCGTCGTGGCCGACCACGCCCGCTCGAACCAGTTCCACTCTGGACTCGACGGCTCCACCTTGGCGCGCACCTCGCTGAGCGTGCGTAGCACACGCGCTCGTTTGATCCCGAGCCACGCGACCCACGACAGCCACAGCGCCCCGCCGAAGACGATCGGCATCACCACCGACGCGCACCAGTCGAAGTCACCGACCGCGACAACCGGCACGAGACAGGCGGCTACGGTTACCAGTCCGCGACACTGAGCACGAGTTCGCCGACGCCGGGAAGGTTCATCAGGCGACCGAACCGGGTGGTGTGGACGCCGAACCCGTCCGGCGCCACATAGGTCAGGCTCGCGAGCCGTTCGCGATGCCGGTCGGCGAAGTCCGCCGCGATGATCGCCCCGAACGCCAGCCCCAGGAGGTGGATAGGCCCGGCGACATCCAGCCGCTGAAGCAGCTCGACGAGTTGGCGCCGGTAGAGGTCTGCCCCGTACGCCACCCGCGGGACAGCGGACGCGCCCCGGCCGAGCAGGTCGTAGCGCACCACGCGGTATCCGGCCTCGACAAGCGGTTCGGCGAGTCCATCCCAGACGAACATCGGCAGGGTGGCGCCGGGGACCAGGACGACGACGGGCCCGCCGGGCGGCCCGTCGACGCGGTAGTGCGTGCGTCCACTCGGCAGGTCAAGGAACTGTTCGGTCAGGCTTGGCATCGCATGGTCAGCTTTCGATGAGGTGGCGGGTGCGGGGTGGGGCGGCTGCCATGGTCGCCTCGGCGAGGCCACGCATCACCGCGCGCCAGCCGGCGAGAGCGGCGTCGCCGGCGGCAGCCACGACGTGCTCGAGCTGCGCCAGCTGAGGACCGGTCGCCGCGCGTTCGACCGCCGCACCGGCCGCGGTGGCCGACAGCGCCCGCTCACGGCCGCTTCGCGCAGACGCCGACCGGGTGACGTAGCCGCGGCGTAGCAGGCCAGACAACGGGCGATGCAGGGCCTGCCGGCTGATGCCGAGCGCGCCGGCGAGCTCGCTGACGGTGATGCCGGGCTGCCGCACGACGACGTACAGGACGCGATGATCGACCCGCCCGAGCCCGTGCTCGGCGAGGACCGCGTCAGCGGTGTCGACGAAGCCGCGCCAGCCCAGGAAGAACAGCGCGATGTCCCGCTCGCTGATCGACATGTCAACCATGTTGACATGTTAGTCAAGTGCGGTCCATAGACCTTGAGCTACCGCGACGGGGTGCTAGACGCAGTTGCCGCAGGTTTGGTCTTGGACCCAGGTGTTGTTGCGCCACTGGACGGGCACCGAGGTGATGAGCGGGTCGCCGGTGCTGATTGGAGCGAAGGTGGGCGGGCCGCCGTCGGGTTGGGTGAGCCTGACGCATGCCACCGGAGAGATCGGGCCGCGCACCACGCACACCGCCGCGAGCGGACCGTAGGACGTCTCCAGAGGCTCCTGCCCTACCGGGCCGAACGACGCGGTCGCCACGAACGCGGTCGGGCCGCTCAGTGTCGCATATGGACTCAAGGCCCAGGACACCACCGCGGTGTCGGCGTAGTAATACGCCATGCCGTAACCGTTGGTGTGTTTGGTGTCTGCGCACGGCTGGATCCAGCCTGTGAGCGTCAGGTGCCGGCGCCCGTCGCCGTCAAGGGTCGCGGCGCCGGTGAGGTCGCCGGTCGCGCACGGCGCGACGTCCCACAACGATGGCGGCTGGACGACGATGGGCTTTGCCGGGTCGGGTGTGGCGGCGACCGCTGGCGCCCCGAAGGCGGCCGTGAGCAGAGCCGCCGACCCGCAGACGGCGAGGCGCATCCAGGTGCGGGCGAGACGGCTCATGTGGTCTCCTGGTCGGATGTGTTGGCCGGGGCCACGGTTGGCGGCGCGACCGCGCGGAGCGTGCCGAGGGCCAGGCCGAGCTGGAAGCGGTTCTCCGCGCCCAGCCGGTCCATCAGGCCGCGCAGGATGGCGGTGACGGTACGCGGGCTGACGCGCAGGTGTCGTGCCGCGCTGGCGTCGGTGTGGCCCTTGGTGAGCAGGGTGACCAGGGCCTCTTCGCGGGGGTTCAGGGCGATCTGAGGCACCGCCCACTCCCAGGGGTCTCGGGCCGACTCCCAGTGCCGTTCGAAGAGGCCGACGAGGGCGGACACCACGGGCTGTTGCGCCACCTCGAGGTAGCCAAGCTCGATGTTGTCGGGGTCGACGGGGAAGAAGGCGATCTTCCGGTCGACGACGATGAGCTTCATGGGTAGGGACGCTGTCGCGCGGTAGTCCGGCCTGGGCTCCGCCGGCCGGCGCCCGTGCGAGATCAGCGGGTCCGGCTCATAGGCGTGCACACCGACGACCCGCATGCGCACGCCGCGACTCAGTACCAGCCGGTCCATGTGGACGGCCGGTTTCGCCGCCGCCGCGTCGAAGGCTCGCTCGGGGTTCATCGCCAGATGCTCGTGGACGGCGACCGCGTTCAGCTCGGCCAGGCGGGCGCGCGTCAGTGCGCGGGTGCGGAGGTGGCGCAGCCCGCCTCTTCCATTCTGGGAACTGGCCAGGAGCTGCGCGGTGACCGGTGGCGGGCTCTGGCCGGCGGTGGACAGTTCGAGTTCTGCTCGGCGGATCCGTCGCAGGGACGCCAGGACCGTCGCGGGCGGCTTCGGGATCCAGGTTGGCTCCCGCCGCGATGTGGGGGAGTGGCTCGCGATCGCGCCGATCGAGGCTAGCTCGTCGACGCCGGCGACGATCCGGCGCAACGGCATGCCCACATCTCGATGCAGCTCGCTGACGGTGGCCGGGCCGAACGTGATGAGAGTCCGGTAGATGAGGTCGGCGTCGGCGGACCGTCCCCAGTGCGCGAGAGAGGGTATGGATGGTGCCACCACAATGGCGTCCTGCGCGCGCGATCCAATTGGCAAACCGGCTCCTTGCGTATGTCCCGGGCGATTCCACCACGTGTTCGAGCGAGGGCGCAATCCGTGAAAACACCTAACCGGGGTGAGCGGGTGCGTGATTGCGCGGCCGGTATTGCGGATTCGCGCAACATAGAAGCGAGTCGATAACAACTTGGGCACGATCATTTGTGGCTCCCGCGCCGCGATCGGAGCATGCCAACGTGCCGGTGCGCTACTGATCATGGGAGGACCTGCTGCGTGGAACCGCTGGTCTCGGTCATCGTCCCCTGCTACAACCGATCCGAGACAATTGAGCTGTGTCTACGCTCGGTGATCGGGCAGACATACGCACCCGTCGAGATCATCGTCGTCGACGACTGCAGCACCGACGACTCTGGTGTGATCGCGGAGTCCATGGGCGCCACGGTTCTGCGGCTCCCCATCAATCAAGGCCCGTCGGCCGCCCGCAATCTCGGTGCGGACCATGCCCGCGGCGACATCCTGTTCTTCCTGGACGCCGACGTCGCCCTCGAACCGGGCAGCGTCGCGGCGGCCGTGGCTGCCCTGCGATCATCGCCAGGGCTCGGCGCGATCTGCGGAGTACTGCGCCCCGAGTCGTTGCGCTCGCGCACGCTGGTCGCGCAGTACCGCGCCCTGCAGATGTATCACTGGTGGCTGGTGCAGGAGGGTCCGATAACGGGCCTGCACACCGCGCTGTGCGCGATGCGCGCCGACGTGTTCCGCGAGATCGGGCCGTTCGACCCCGCTCTGCGGCACACGGAGGCGCCGGAGTACGGATGGCGGCTCAGCCAACGGTACGAGGTGCGCAGCACCGCGGCGATCGCGGGCGTACACGACCACGATTCGACGCTGCGCGTGCTGCTGCCCAAGGTGTTCCAGCGGGCGTACACGAGCGCGTTCGAATGGCGCGCCGGCGGCGGACCCAGCGGTTCGCTCGCTCGCGTGCTCGCCGGCGGCCTGATCCTGGCGGCGGCGTCGAGCTTGCCGCTGCCGCTGTTGACCGGGGCGGCCGGTGCCGTGGTGCCGGCCGTCCTGCTGGCCGCCGCGGTCGTGTTCGACAGCGGCACCTACCGCCGGGTCGTCGCCAGCCGTGGGCTCGGCTTCGGGCTGCGGTTCGCCGCCGTCCATCTGCTCTACCAGCTGACGACCGCGACCGGCGGGGCGATCGGCACCGCGCGCCGGCTGGTGGCCCGAGGCGCCTGGCGAGTCGCCGCGATGCTGCTGCCGGCGGCCATCACCGCCACCGTGCTGCTGCTGGTGCTCACCTGGGCCAGGGGCGACCTGGCCGATACCCAGGCCGTGGCGGACGTGCAGCAGCGCTTCGCGGGCTTCCCGGGTGACCTGTCGATCTATCGGGAGGCCGGCGCGAGGGTCCTCGCAGGCGGGTCGCCGTACGACTTCGCCCACAGTGGATACCCGTTCGTCTATCCGCCCTTCGCGGCACTGCTGATGGCACCGCTCGGGTGGCTGGGGCTGGACACCGTGTACTGGTTCTGGACGGCCATGTCGGTGCTCTGCCTGCAAGGTGTGGTGTGGCTGACGCTCGACCGGGTCGGCGTCCACGAGCCGGCCCGCCGGCGCAAGCTGGTGCTCGCCGGCACCCTGGCGGCCCTCCCGCTGTCGCCGGTGATCGGTACCCTGCTGCTGGGCAACGTGAACGTCCTGCTCGTACTGCTGGTGCTCGCGGATCTACTGTGGACCCCGCGAAGGTACCGTGGCGTCCTGATCGGGATCGCCGCCGGCATCAAGCTGACCCCGCTCATCTTCGTGCCGTACCTGCTGCTCACCGGCCGGATCCGGGCGGCGGTGATCGCGTCGCTGAGCTTCCTCGGCACCGTCGGCCTCGGTTTCCTGCTTTTGCCCGCGCCATCGCTCAGTTTCTGGGGCGGCGCGTTCGTCGACAGCGACCGCACCCGTCCACCGGGCGAGGAGGCGTACGGCAGCTCCGTCCGAGGTGTCTGGGTGAACGTCCTTCC
The DNA here is from genome assembly GCF_027923225.1 of Phytohabitans aurantiacus. Taxonomy (GTDB): domain Bacteria; phylum Actinomycetota; class Actinomycetes; order Mycobacteriales; family Micromonosporaceae; genus Phytohabitans; species Phytohabitans aurantiacus. The sequence continues at coordinate 194,463 of NZ_BSDI01000007.1, read as the reverse complement.
GGGGTCGTGGGAGCCCGGGTGGATCGTGGCGAGTGTCGCCGTCGCCGCGATGGGGTTGGCGGTCGCGGTCTGGGCCAGCCGGCGCGGTGAGGAACTGCTCGCGATCGTGCTGTGCGGGGTGACCGGGCTGCTCGTCTCGCCGGTCACCTGGTACACGCACTGGATCTGGTGCGTCCCGGTGCTGGCTCTCGTCGCGGCCCTGGTGCGGCGCGGTTGGCGTCCCGCACGCGCGCTGTTCGCCGCGCTCTGGCTGGTCTTCGCGATTCCGCTGCCGTGGTGGACGGTCTGGGTGCTGGGCTGGGTCGACATGTCACCGCGCGACTGGGTACTGCCGACCGAGTTGCTCTACCTCGTCATGGGAGCCGCGCTCCTCGTGCTGGCCACGGCCTGGCTCAGAAGGGCCGGCTCGGCGCGGCTCCTGCCCGAGGCGTCGAAAGGAGTGGGATGACCGAGTCGCGGCCCGACGGGGTTGCCGTGATCGTGCCGAACTTCAACAAGGAGAAGGTGTTGCGGGCGTGTCTTGAGTCGGTGTACGCGCAGACGCACCCGCCGGCGGAGGTGGTGGTGGTCGACGACCGTAGTACCGACCGTTCGCCGGAGATCGCCCGGGAATTCGTCACGGAGTTCGCCCCGCCGTGCAAGCTGATTGAGCTACCAGTCAACCGGGGTCCGTCGGCGGCCCGCAACGCGGGTGTCGCGGCTTCCACCGCGCCGCTGCTGTTCTTTGTGGACTCGGACACCGCGCTGGAGCCGGACGCCATCGAGAACGCGGTGCGGGTACTGCGCGAGACTCCCGATTGCGGGATGGTGCAGGGGATCTACCATCCGGAACCGCTGTTCGACGACGGGCCGGTCGAGGCGTACCGCGTGGCGTTCGAGTACTTCTGGCGCCGTCGCAGCGTGGGTCGCCGCACCGCCACGCTGTTCACCGCCAGTCTCGTGACCCGTGAGGCGTTCGACGCCACCGGAGGGTTGGACGAGTGCCTGCGCCACGGTGACGGCGAGGACGCCGAGTTCGGCACCCGGCTGCCGGAACGGTACCGGCTCGTGGTCACGGATACGGTGCTCACCCGGCACGACGACGTCGACCGGTTCTGGCCGTTCCTGCGCGAGCAGTGGCGCTTCGCGACCCGCACGCCCATGCTGATGCGGAAGGTGTGGCGGCGGCGCAACGCCGGGGCCGGGATGCGCGTACACGCGATGTCGCCGACTGGCTTGGCGCTGTCCGGGCTCAGCCTGCTCACCCTGCCGTTCGTGGCGGCCGTGCCATCGCTGGCGTTGGTGTGGCTGGCGCTGCTGATCGGGTCGACCGCGGCGAGCCATGACTTCCTCCGGTACGCCTATCGGTTCCGGGGGGCCGGCTTCGCCGCGTTCACGGTCGGCATGCACACCGTGCTCTACGCCGTCGCCGTGCTCGGCACCGGTATCGGCGCGCTCAGGGTCGGGTACGCGGCGATCCGGGGGATCCGATGACGACGCATGCCGGTGACGCCGTCGCGGTGATCGTGCCCAACTACAACAAGGAGAAGGTGCTGCGGGCGTGTCTTGAGTCGGTGTACGCCCAGACGCACCCGCCGGCAGAGGTGGTGGTGGTCGACGACCGCAGTACCGACCGCTCGCCGGACATCGCCAGGGAGTTCGCCCGGGATCGCCGGGATCAGCGGGATCACCTGCCCCCGTTCCGGCTGATCGAGCTGCCGGTCAACCGGGGTGCGGCCGCCGCACGCAACGCCGGTGTCGCGGCTTCCACCGCGCCGCTGCTGTTCTTTGTGGACTCGGACACCGCGCTGGAGCCGGACGCCATCGAGAACGCGGTGCGGGTACTGCGCGAGACTCCCGATTGCGGGATGGTGCAAGGGATCTACCATCCGGAGCCGCTGTTCGACGACGGGCCGGTGGAGGCGTACCAGCTGTCGTTCGAGTACTTCTGGCGCCGTAAGACGGTGGGGCGCGAGACCAGCGCGGTCTTCACCGCCTCGCTGATCCCGCGAGCGGTGTTCGAGGCCACCGGTGGGTTCGACGGCGACCTGCGGCACATCGAAGACGACGAGTTCGGCACCCGGCTGCCGGAACGGTACCGGCTCGTGGTGACCGACGCCGTGCTCACCCGGCACGACGACGTCGACCGGCTGCTTCCGTTGCTGCGGGAGCAGTTTCTGCGAGCCAGCGTGAAGCCGCTCATCATGCTGCGCACCTGGCGGCGCCAGCGCGCCGGCGCGATCGGCGCCCGGGGCGACATGATCTCGTTGTCCCGGTTCTGGCATCTGGACTGGTCGGCGCGGACGTCGCTGATCACGCCGGCGCTCACGCTGCTGACGGTCCCCGCCATCCCCTTCGCGCCATGGCTGTTGTTGACGTGGCCGCTGCTCGCCGGCGTTTTCGTGGTCGCCAACCACGAGTTCGTCGGATACACGTACCGCAGCCGCGGCGCCCGGTTCGCGGTGTTCGCGGCCGCCGTGCACCTGCTCGTGCACGTCGCCCTCGTGCTCGGGCACGGCGCGGGACTGTTCCGCGTCGCGCGCGAGGTGCTCGGGCACCGGACACGAGTCGCGGTAGGGAACCGGTAGTGGCGGACGCGGACAGTCCGCCCGGGTGGCGGAAGCTGGCGTGGCGGCTGCTCCTCGCTGGTTTCGGGGCGGTCGTGGTCGTCGGGATCGTCCGGGCGCTCGCCGGCCAGGACTGGTCGGTGGTCGCCGAGATGCTCGGGCAGCGCGACGCCTCGCAGGTGAGCCTGTTGCTCGCCGCCGCGCTGGCGACGGCCGTCGTCGGACCGCTGCTCGGCATGCTGTCGTGGCGAGCGGTCCTGCTCGGCGGCGGCCCGCCGGTCGGCCTGCCCCAGGTCATGCGCATCTTCTTCGTCGGCTATCTCGCCAAGTACGTGCCCGGCAAGGTGCCCGGCATGGTGGCGCAGGTCAAGGTGGCGACGGCCAACGGCGTGACCGTGCCCCGAATGCTGGGCAGCGGCCTGTGCAGCATGGCACTGGTCCACCTGACCGGCCTCACGATCGGGCTGCTGGCCGGTGTGGAGTTGCTCTCCGGCACGGCCCTGTGGATCGCGCTGGCGTCGGTGCCGATGCTGGCCCTCGCCTTGTGGCCGGGCCTGATCAGCCGCCTCGGGCTGCTCGGGGCGCGGCTGCTGCGCCGGCCCTTGCCAGCCAACTGGCCAGCCGCCCGCGGGCTGCGGATCGCGGTCGTCGCGCAGTGCCTGTCGTGGCTCGTCTCCGGGCTGCACCTGTGGCTGCTGGCGGTCGCGATGGGCGCCCCGCCGCTGCGGTCACTGGCGTTGTGCGTGGGCGGGTTCAGCCTCGCCACCGTCGTCGGGCTGCTGGCGGTCGTCGTGCCTGACGGTCTCGGGGTACGCGAGGCGATGCTCCTCGCCGCCCTGGCGGCGGTGTTGCCGGTACCGGCGGCCACGGCGGTGACGTTGGCCAGCCGGCTGCTGACCACAGTCGGCGATGTGCTGCTGGGCGGGGCGGCGCTCGCCACGGCAGAGATTTTGCATCGAACCAAGGAGGCCACCACTCATGCCTAAGTTGATGAGCGTAGAGGACTGTGAGGAGCTGTCCACCAAACAGGTGCACGACCTCTACCGGCGGTACGTCAGCCGCAGCCAGGTATCGCTGATGAACTCGTTCGGGTTCGGCCGCGAGCTGGTCGAACGGGCCGAAGGCCCATGGATCTACATGCGAGACGGCACCCGGGTGCTGGACCTGTCCGGCGGGGTAGGCGTGCTGAACCACGGCCACAACCACCCGCGCGTGCTGGCCGCGCGGGAGCGATTCGCGCGGGAGCGCCGGATGGAGGTGCACAAGGCGTTCTTCTCGCCGTACGTGGCGGCGCTCAGCCACAACATCGCCGAACTGCTGCCCGGCGATCTCGCGATCTCGTACTTCCCGAACTCCGGCGCCGAGGCGAACGAAGGCGCCATCAAGATGGCGTACAAGTATCACGGCGGCCGCCGGAACACGATCCTGCGAGCCGACATCAGCTTTCACGGCAAGACACTGGGCGCGGGCAGCCTCACCGGCTCGGCCGAGAACCACTTCCAGTTTCCGGGCCTACCGAACGCAGTGGTGTATCCGTACGGCGATGTCGAGGCGGTGCGGGCGGCGGTGGAGGCGACCCGGAAGCCCGACGGCAAGTGTGACGTCTACGCGCTGATGGTCGAACCGTTCAGCGCCTCCAGCCTGCGATCGTGGTCCGGGCCGGCGCTCACGGAGCTGCGGCGGCTCTGCACCGCCGAAGACATCGTGTTGATTTTCGACGAGATCTACACCGGCTGGGGGAAGACCGGCACCCTGTTCCACTTCATGCGGCACGAGGGGCTGGTCCCGGACATCCTCGTGTATTCGAAGTCTCTCGGCGGCGGGAAGGCGTCGATCTCCGGCTACACCGCGCGGGAGCCGCTGTTCCGCAAGGCGTACGACCGGCTCTCCGACGTGATCCTGCACAGTACGACGTACTACGGGTTCGGTGAGGAGACGGCCACCGCGATCGAGGCGGTCAACGTGGTCGTCGAAGACGACTATCCGGCTCGGGCACGGGCGATCGAGGCGATCCTCACGCCCGGCCTGGAGCGCATCCGCAAGGCGTACCCGGAGGCGGTCGAACGCACCACCGGGGTGGGCGCGCTGCACGGTGTCTTCCTCGGCGGCGGACCGAAACTGCTCGACCTGGCCGGCAAGCTGGTGCCAGGGTTCACAAAGGACCCGCGGTTCCGGACCAAGCTCATCACGCTCTCGGTCATCGCGCACCTCTACCGCGAGCACCGCGTCATGACCTACTACAGCCCGAACGTCGAGAACCCGTTGATGGTGGCGCCCACTCTGGTGATCGAACCGGCCGAGATCGAGTACTTCCTCACCGCGTTGGAGGAGACCCTGGCCGTCGGGCTCCGGCGACTGCTCACCGGGTTCATCCGGGAGAAGGCCGGCGCCGCATGGTGACCGAACCGGACCGGGTCGTGGTCACCGGCGCTGCGGGCATGCTCGGCGGTTGGCTCGTGCGGCGGTTGCGCGCGCAGGCGTGGCCGGTGTCCGGTGTGGACATCCGACCGGCCGCCGATCCGTTCGACGACGTGCCGTACGCGGTCGCGGACGTCCGGGACCTGCCCGCGATGACCCGCGCCTTCGAGGGCGCGCACGCCGTCGTGCACTGCGCCGCGGGGCTGCCCAGCTATCCGGAGCCCGAGATCCAGTCGGTGATCGTCGACGGTACCCGGACCGTCCTCACCGCCGCCCGCGAGGCCGGCGTGTCGAGGGTGGTGCACATCTCGTCGACAGCGGTCTACGGCCTGCCGACCGTGGTGCCGACCACAGAGGAGCATCCACGCACCCCCGTCGACGCGTACGGGCGGGCGAAGGCCGCCGCCGAGGAGGTATGCGAGCGGTTCCGAGCCGGCGGGCTCTGCGTACCGATCCTGCGCCCGAAGACCTTTCTGGGACCGGGGCGGATGGGGCTGTTCGCGATGCTGTTCGAGTGGGCCCAGGAGGGCCGCAACTTCCCGGTGCTGGGACGGGGAGACGTGCGGATCCAGATGTGCGCGGTGGAAGACCTCGCCGACTGCGTGGTCGCCGCGCTCACCGCCCCAGCGGCCCTCGCCAACGACACCTTCAACGTGGCGGCCGCACGGTTCGGCACGCTGCGGGAGGACTTTCAGGCGGTACTGGACGCCGCCGGCCACCACCGGCGGGTGGTGTCGATCCCGGCCCGACCCGCTGCGGCCGTCCTGCGGTTGTTGCAGCGAACCGGTCTCTCGCCGGTCTACGGGCGGCTGGTGAGCAAGCTGCTCAGTGACTCCTACGTCAGCACCGACAAGGTACGCGAGCGGCTCGGGTTCGAACCCCGGTACTCCAACCAGGAGGCGCTGCGCAGCACGTACCAGTGGTGGTGTGAGCGACAACCCGGCGGTGGCCGTGGCCGGGCGGGGCGCACGAGCCGCGATCCGTGGTCGCAAGGGGCCTTGCGGGCGGCGAAGGTGTTTTTTTGATGGCGGTTTCGACCAGGACCGCGCCGGCCAGCCTCGCGGTCTCCGCCGGTGACCTCGTCCGGCTGGCCCGGCCCGGCCAGTGGGTCAAGAACGTGCTCGCCGTCGGCCTGCCGTTGCTGGATCTGGAGATCTGGCGGCTGGCCGCCCTGGGCCGGCTGGCATGGGCGGTCGCCGCGTTCACCATCGCGTCCTCATTGGTCTATCTGCTCAACGACGCCGTCGACCGGCACCGGGACCGCGCACACCCCACCAACCGGTACCGTCCCATCGCGTCCGGTCGGGTACCCATGACCGCGGTGGCCCTGTTCGGTGCGGCGTTGCTGGTCCTGCTCGCCGGGGTGCTCAGCCGCCAGCCGTGGAGCTGGGCCTGGCCGATCGGCGTGTACCTGGTGCTCAACGCCGGATACTCGCTGGGACTCAAACACGTGCCGCTGCTGGACGTCTTCCTGGTGGCCGCCGGGTTCCTGCTCCGGCTCATGCAGGGCTACGTGGTCATCGAGGTGACCGCCTCAGGCTGGTTGCTGATCTGCGTGTTCACGCTCTGCCTTCTGCTCACCATCGGCAAGCGGCGCCAGGAGTTGGTGTCGGTCGGCGCGGCACACCGGCCGGCGCTGCGCGGGTACACGGTGACCCTCGCGGAGCAGCTCATGGTGCTGACCGCGGTGCTGACCGCCGGCTCCTACTTCCTTTACCTGCGCACGGAGGCCCCACTCGGCGGGTACGGGTCGACCGCGGCGGCGCTCGTGGCCCCGCTCGCGCTGTTCGGACTGTTCCGCTACCTGCAGCTGGCGCTGGTACGCGGGGCCGGCGGTGATCCGGCGCGAACCCTGGTGCGAGACCCGGTGCTGGTCGTCAACGCCGTGCTGTGGGCGGCTCTCACCGGCGGATTCCTGCTCGCCGCCAGGAGTGGCCCGTGGTGATCGAGGCCGAGGCCGCCCCGCGAAGCGGCACGCGACGGTGGCGCCTACGAACCTGGGTGGTGGTGTCCGCGGCCGGCGCCTGGCTGGCCTTCGTCGTCGCCCACCGGGGTGTGTCCGGCCGCGCCTGGTGGTGGACCATTCCGGAGTTGACGCCACCGCTCGCGTTCGCGGTCGTTCCGGTGGCGCTGCTCGCGGTGGCGCCGCTGGCCCGTCCCGCCCGCGGCGCGGTGGCGGTGGCGGCCGTGCTGTCGCTGGCGGTGGGTTGGTCGATGGCCGGCGTGAACGTCACGGCTCTGTGGCACCGGTCCGCACCGATCCCGCCCGGAGCGATCACCGTGTTCGCGTGGAACACGTGGTACTGGGACCAACCGGTGGAGCAGACCGAAGGGCCCTCGCGCGACACCGACCGCTTCTACCGGTACCTGCGCCAGCAGAAAGCCGACGTCTACCTGCTGCAGGAGTACCTCTACTTCAGCGATGACTGGCTGCCGATCCGGATCGACGACACCGAACGGCTACGCCGCGAGTTTCCCGGCTTCCACGTCGTGGTCGCCGGCGAACTCGTGACCCTGTCCCGATTTCCGGTCGTCCTGGAGCGACCTCTGGATCTGCGTCCGTGGCTGTCCAAGCGGTGGAACGACCTGCCACCGACCGACTCGCGGATGCCCGACTACTACACGGCGAAGACGCTCCGCACCGACCTGCTCGTCGGCGGCCGTGTCGTGTCGTTCTACAACTCTCACTTCACCGTACCCACGGTGGGTCTGCCGTTCTTCGAGCCCGACAGCGAAAAGGGTCACGACGTACGGCGGGCCAACTACCGGGCGCTCGCCGCCGACGTGGCGGGCAACCCGTTCCCGATCGTGCTGGCCGGTGACCTCAACACGTCACCGGCGATGGGCCTGCTGCGTGCGCTGCCCGACCGGCTTAGGGACGCCACGCGGGCGACGGGCTCGGTCTACCCGGCCACCTGGGCGCGCTTCGGGATGCCGCTGTGGCGCCTGGACTGGCTGTTCACCACCGAAGAAGTGACTGTGCGTCGATATCGGATGGTGCTCGCGGACGGCCTGTCAGACCATCGCGCGCAGCGCCTGACGATGTCGATATCCGAGTGCCGGGAAGGAAACTCATGCGGATGAACGAAACGAACACACGGTACGACCTGACCGTCGCGCTCACCTACTACGAGCCGTACGTGAGCGGGCTGACCCATACCGCCCGTACCGTCGCCGAGGGGATGGCCGCGCGCGGCTGGCGAGTGGCCGTGGCTACCACCCGCCACGAGCGGTCGCTCCCGTCCCGCGAGACCATCGCCGGTGTCGACGTCTATCGCGCACCGGTTCTCGGGCGGCTCAGCCGGACGCCGCTGAGCCCCGGCTACCCGGCGATGACGGCCCGGCTCGCCCGCCGGTCCGGGGTGCTTCACCTCAACCTGCCGATGGCCGACGCCGCGATCGTGGCGAACCTCGTGCGCCGCACCCCGATCGTCAGCACCCTCCACATTGACCTGTACCTGCCGCCGGGACTGCTCAACACGGTCGCCATGCGCGCCTCCGACGTCACCTCGCGGTCGGCGATCCGCCGCTCCGCCGCGGTGGTCGCCTACAGCGAGGATCAGGCCCACGACTCGAAATTCTGGCCTCTCATGCGGCGACGGGAGTTCCAAGCGATCCCGGCACCGTGCCTGGACCGGCGTGGCGGCCAGCCGAGCTACCGGAAGGGCGGCGGCCTCCACGTGGGTTTCCTCGGCAGGATCGTCGAGGACAAGGGCATCGTGTACCTCGTGCGAGCCTTCCGTCGCATCACCGACCCCGACGCCCGGCTGCTGATCGCGGGCAACTACCTGACCGTGGCCGGTGGCGACAACCTGGCCGATGTGCGCGCCGAGATCGGCGAGGACCGGCGCATCGCCGTACTGGGCGAACTGCGAGGGCGTGAGATCGACGACTTCTACGCCTCCATCGACGTGTTCGCCCTGCCGTCGGTGGCCGAATCCTTCGGCATCGTGCAGGCCGAGGCGATGATGTGCGGGATACCGTCGGTCACCACCAACCTGCCCGGCGGCCGGTCCCCGGTCACCTCCACGGGCTTCGGCAAGCTGGTGCCGCCGCGTGACCCGGAGGCACTGGAGAGCGCGATCCTGGAGATGGCGGCCACCTCGCGAGACTGGCGGGAGGAGAAGGCGCTCCTGGCCCGTGAGCTGTTCTCCAGTGACCGGAGCCTGGACGCGTACGAGAAGACTTTCGCCTCCGCGCGGACGGGGATGAATCCGAACTTCGGTATCTAAGGATGGGAGAGAACATGCGAAAAGTCACCTGGCTCCACCGGCTCGGCGTCGTCTCAGCGGTGGCGGCGGTCGGCCTGCTAGCCGCGCCCGTGGCCGCGCACGCCGACGGATACGACACCCCCCGAAGCGCCACTGCCGATGGGGCGGGCAGCACCTACGCGGCCGGGCAGAGCGCGGCCGAACAGAGGGCCCGGGCCGCCGTCCTCGCGGTCGGACACGACTGCACCCCCGGCACCTACAACACCTTCATGATCTACATGTCTCCCGGTGGCGGCACCTGGGTCTTCCGGTCGACACACGAAGCGGTGTGCGTCGACTGACCAAGTTCCAGCGCGCACGCTCTACGTGTGCCTGGTCGCTATCGGGTATGGGCCAGGGCTCGGTAGCGGCCAGGAGGCTGGCCGTGGGTGCGGCGGAAAATGCGGGCGAACGCGAACTCCGATTCGTAGCCGACCCGGCTGGCGATGACTGACAGCGGCTCGGTGTTTTCCCGGAGTAGCGTCGCGGCCGTGATCATGCGCCACCGAGTCAGGTAGGCCAGGGGCGGCTCGCCGGCCAGAGCGGTGAAGCGGCGCGCGAACGCCGCCCGGGACAGGCCCACGGCTTGGGCGAGCTCGGCCACCGTCCAGCGCCGCTCGGGTGCTTCGTGCATGAGTGCCACCGCGCGGCCGATCTGAGGGTCACCGAGTGCACCGATCCAGCCGGGGGTGGCGTTGCCGTATCGCTGCTGGCAGGCGCGCAGGATGTAGACCAGCAGCACGTCGACGAGTCGAGCGGTCACGCCTTGCCGTCCCGGTCGTGGATCGTCGAGTTCGGCGGCGACCAGGCGGACGGCCGTGTCGACGGCACCGCCGCCTGTCGCGTGCGTCGCGGGCAGGTGCAGGAACGGAGGCAGCGCGGAGAGCAGTGGATGGGTCAGGTCCGTACCGAAGTCGTAGGCGCCGCAGATGATGACCGTCTGTTTCCCGTCGCCGCCGACTGTCGCGGTGCGGGCGTGATCACGTTCGGTCAGCGCGCTGGCGAACGGGATCGTGGGCCGGTCGGGGTGGTCCGCGGCGGTGTACGGGTCGCCTCGTGGTAGCAGCGTCACGTCACCCGCCCGCAGGAGCACGGGGTCGGCGTCGCCGTCCAACCGAAGCCAGCATTCTCCCCGCATGACGATGTGGAAGTTGGCGGCACCGGCCGCGTCGAAGCGCAGGCCCCACGGTGCGCGAGCCACCAGGCGACCGGAGAGGCCGCCGCCCACTCGGGTCACCGTCAGCACGTCGTCGAGTACGTCCACGGGGGCAACGGTAGCCCGTGGCAGCGAGACGATCTGCTAGGAAATCGAGCGTTCTAATCATGGATCGTCGCAGGGGGTGTGCATAGCCTCGATGCCAGAGGCCGCGCCGACGGGGGGTGGCCAACCCGTCGGAGGAAACATGAGTGAGACACCGGTTCCACTTCGGACTCCGCTGCCGCACGCACTGGCCGGGCAGACGGTCGTGGTGGCCGGTGGCAGCTCCGGGATCGGTCTGGCCGCCGGTGTCCTGCTGCGCACCATCGGCGCGCGCGTGGTCGTGGTAGCCCGCGACGAGGCTCGGCTGGCCGCCGCGGCGGCGGTCATCCGCGCGGCCGCGCCCGGACCTGACGACATTGTCGTCACCGCCGCGGCGGATGCCAGCGAGGAAGACGCGCTGCGGCACGCGCTCGATCCGGTCGACTCGATCGACCATGTGCTGGTCACCGCCGGAACGCTGGCGATGGGGCCGCTCGCGGCGATCGATCGTAAGCTCGGCGCGGTCGTGGTGAACAGCCGGCTCTGGGCCGCCTACGCGGCGGCCCGCGTGACCGAGTCCCGGCTGCCCGCCGGCGGATCGCTGACCTTCGTCTCCGGTGACTTCATCAAGCGCCCGCTGCCGGGAACCGCCCTGGCGGCGGCCGGCCTGGGCGCTATCGAGGCCCTGACCCGGGGACTGGCCGTGGAGCTCGCATCGCGACGGATCCGGGTGAACGCGATCCGGGCCGGCAGCACCGACACGCCGCTGATCCGCGCGTTCCTCGGCCACGGCGCCGACCCGGGTACGGCGGCGGACGGGGCGATCCTGGCAGCCGGGGCGGCGACGCCGCTCGGGCGACTGGGCAGCGCGGAAGAGGTGGCCGCCGCGGCCGTCTTCCTGATGGCCAACCCGTACGTCACCGGCAGCGTCCTCACCGTCGACGGCGGCCAGACCCTCGCCTGACCCCGCGCGGCCGGCCCTCTCTATCGCGCCGAGATGGTCGATCTGGTCCGGTCACTCGGCCTGTGCGACTGATCGCGTAGGCCCGATCCTGCCGTCACCAGCAGGTGCCGCAGGCGGGGCTGGTCGACGCGTTGCCGGGCCCGTCGTAAACCGTGGCACTCACGTTGACCAGCGGGTGTTTGGTGGGCAGCGGGCGTGCCACGGCGATCTGCTGTGCCGGATCCCATGCGACCTCGACGCACGCCACGCGAACCACCTTGTCGGTGACGACACAGATGCCGAATGTCGGCTGCCCGGGCCGCACCGTCTTTTGCATGGAGAACGGCGTCGGAGGGACAGGCGCGTACCGTCCCATTGTCGACTGTGGTGCCCACCCGTTATCCCCTCCCCGATAGCTGGCGAAACCGAAGGTAGCGCCGGTGCCCGCTGGGTCGGCGCAGTCGAGGTGCCCGGCCAGGGTGAGGAAGTGAATGCCGTTCGTGGTGCCGGTTTCGATCGTGTCGAGGCTGCCGGCCGTACAGGACAGTCGCTCCCACGGGAGCTCGGTGGCCGCCGCCGGAGTGGCGGCCAGCAGCGTGAGCAGGATCGCGGCCAACGCCGTTCCGAAGCGTCTCATCGGTCGTCTCCCTCGGTGAACGTGTTCTGCGGTGGGGTGGCGGCGTACATGGCGCCAAGGGCCAGCCCGAGTTGGAATCGGTTCTCCACGCCGATCCGGTCCATCAGTCCCCGGAGCGCGTAGGTGATGGAACGGCGGGACATGCCGAGTCGCTGCGCGGCCGTGTCGTCGGTGTGCCCTTCGGCGAGCAGTGCGATCACCGCCTTCTCCCGCGGCGTGAGCACGATGTCCCGCACTCCGTCCCGGTGCGGGTCGGTGGCATCCGTCCAGTGGCGAAGAAACAGCCGGACCAACGAGTCGACGGCGGTGGGATCGTCGAACTCCCAGGTGCCGTGGTCAAGGTCGAGTGGGTCGACGGCGACCAACGCGATCCGCCGGTCGAAGATCATCAGCTTGTGCGGCAGGCGCGTGGCCTCGCGGTACATCCCTCCCAATTGGGCCAGACGCGTCGCGTGTCGCGACAGGCGGTCTCCGTCGGTGGGTGCGCGCCCCAACGACTGCAGCCGCACCCGGCGCTCGAGCAACGCGATGTCCATGGGAGCGGCGACCGCGAGGGCCTCGGAGCTGATCACCTCCTCCGGATTCATCGACAGATGCTCCACGCTTTCCACCGTCACCAGTTCGGCGATGCGCCGGCGGCTGGCCGCGCGGTCAGGCAGATGCCGGACCGCGAAACGGCGGTCCGCGACAGGCTGGGACGCGACGGCGGCCGCCGCCGGTACCCGCGGTGCGGCGCGCCGTCGCAGGGTCGTCACCGCCTTGTTCACCGGTATCGCGTGCCAGGTCGCGTCGAAACCGGAGCCGGACGGCTCGCCGACGCTCTGGACCAGGCTCGGCTCCTCGAGCTGCTCCAGCGCGGTGCGGACCCGTCGCAGCCCCAGACCCAGGCTCGCCGCGACCGCGGTGGTGGTTTGCGGGCCGAAGCTGACCAGATAGCGATAAACCAGGTCCGCGTCGGCGGACAGCCCCCACCGTGGTAGGAGCGGCACAGCCTTGCCGATCGTCAGTTTTCGCACGCCGCCGGTCATGGATCCGTCCCCCGTGAGGTCCACTCTCGGCACGGATTTAAGCACAGAAGCGCAACCAGGCTGGCACCGCTCGAGGAAGGAGGCCGTTATCGACCGCCCACGGGTGCGAGCGCCTCGTGCGGCGGCAGCGGGCCGAGCGTGACTTGGCGCGCCCCGTCCCGGATCGACAGGCCACGCAACCGGGTGCGGCTGGTCACCACGACCAGGCTGTCCGCACCGGGCAACAGCGGGCGAACCTGGTTCGCGTCGCGCGCGTTGTCCAACAACAGCAACACCCGGCGACCAGCGAGCGTGCCACGCAACATCGCGGCCCGTTCGTCGGCCCCCGGCGGAATCAGGTCGGTGGGCACGCCCGCGCCGCGCAGCAGCGCCTCCAGGGCCGCTGACGCCGTCATCGGCTCGCCCGGACCGTACCCTCGAAGGTCGAGATGCATGCGCAGATCCGGATACGCGGCCGCGACCTGACGCGCCCAATGGACCGCCAGCGTGGTCTTGCCGATACCCTGAGGACCCTCGATCGCCACGATATGGGTGAGCCGTTCGTTCCGCTCGATCGTGGCCGTCAGCCGGCGCAACTGCGCCAGCTCCGCCCGATCGCGGAAGGTCGTCAGTTCACGCGGCAGGTGACAGACCGGCGTGCCCCGTGCGGGCTGCGCCGTGCCGCCATCCAGTAGGACCCGACGGTGCGTCCGCCGCAGCGCGTCGCCCGGCTCCCGGCCCAGCTCAGCGGTGAGCACGTCGCGGGCCTGCTGGTACGCGTCGAGTGCCTCGGCCCGCCGTCCCGAACGGTGCAGGGCGGCGACCAGCCGTACCCAGAGCGACTCACGTGCCGGATACGCGGTCACCAGCTCGCGCAGCTCGCCGATCCGATCGCCTGGGTTGTTCGAACGCATCTCCAGGTCGATCCGCCGCTCGGTGGCGTCGAACCACTCGTCCATCATCAGCGGCGACACCTCATGGTCCAGCCAGGTCGAGTCCACGCCGGTGAACGGCTGGCCCCGCCACAGTGCCTGCGCCTGCCGCAGCAGATCCAGTTCCAGGTGCGCCTCGCCGGCGGCGCTCGCCCGGCGCAGCAGGTCGCGAAACAGCCACAGATCGATCCGGTGTGGTGCCACCGCGAGCTGGTAGTGGCCCGGCGTGGTCTGGATGGCGTCCTGCCCCAACAGGCGGCGCAGCCGCGCCACATACGTGTGCAGGGTGGCTGGCACACGGGACGGCCGCTGCTCCGGCCAGACCCGCTCCGCGAGCGTCTTGATCGGCACCGCACGCCCGATCGACATCATCAACGAGGCCAGCAGCACCCGCATCCGGCCGGCCGGAATCGGCACCGGACCGCGCGCGCCGGTCACCTCCCACGGCCCCAGCACCTGAAAACGGATGTCCGCGGCAGTGCCCATCGTTCCCCCTACATGACGCCCCGTTCCCCACCGCACCTCCGGCAGGGCCGTCTGGCTGGGAATACAAGCGCACGGGCGGCCCGGGCCACTTCGCAAAGGCGCAATGGGCGGTTGCGCAAAAAAGCAAGTCGCCCCACGAGCGGACCCGGCCGGCGGTGTGCCGGGGATCGGTAGCATCGACGGGCATGGCAGGTTATCGCCTCGGTGTCGACTTCGGCACCTCGACGACGGTGGCCGTGCTCCGCTGGCCGGACGGGGCGATCAAGCCGCTACTGTTCGACGGCTCCGAGCTGCTGCCGTCGGCGGTGTGGCGCGATCCGGCCGGTCCGCTGCTGTCCGGGCGCGACGCGCTGTTCGCCGGCCGGGGCGCACCGGACCGGTTGGAGCCGAACCCGAAGCGGTGCGTCGACGACGGCGCGGTGCTCCTCGGCGCGGACGAGACGCCGGTGACCGCGCTGATCGCGGCTGTGCTCGGCCGGGTCGGCGCCGAGGCCGCCCGGGTGGCCGGCGAGGCGCCCACCGAAACGGTTCTGACCTGCCCCGCGGGCTGGGGCGGGCCACGCCGAGCGGTGCTGTCCGCCGCAGCCGAGGCGGCCGGCCTGACCGCGGTACGCCTCGTCGACGAGCCGGTCGCGGCGGCTCACCACTTCCTGCGGGCGGTCGGTGACCGCTTGCCGGTCGGCGGCCACCTGGCGGTCTACGATCTGGGCGTCGGCACGTTCGACGCCTCGGTGATCCGCCGCACCGCGTCGGGCTTCGAGGTGGCCGCCGTTCGGGGCCTGGCCGACGCCGGCGGGCTCGACATCGACGCGGCCGTCATCGAACACCTCGGCGGCGCCTACGCCCGCCGGGATCCCGCGCGTTGGCGTGCGATGCTCGCGGCCGAGACCGACGCTGATCGGCGCGGCCTGCGCCAGCTGCGCGACGACGTGCGCGAGGCGAAGGAGCTGCTCTCGCGGGCGGCCGCGACCACCGTGGCGCTGCCCGTCTTCAGCGAGACGGCGCCGCTGACCCGCGAGGAGTTGGAACGGCTGGCGTTGCCGATGCTTTCCCGCACCGTCGAGGCGACCGAGGCGGCCATCTCGGCGGCCGGGGTCACCGCCGAGCGGCTGGTCGGGTTGGTCCTGGTGGGTGGCGGCTCCCGGATGCCGCTCGCCGCGACGCTGTTGCACCAGCGGCTGGGTGTCGCACCGGTAGCCCTGGAGCGGCCCGAACTGGCGGTCGCCGAGGGCAGCCTGTTCGCTGCGGCGGCACCGACCGCGGCTGCCCCGACGGTCCCCGCCGAGGCCACGTCCACGTTGGACACCGAGCCCATTTCGCCGCCGGTCGCGGGCCGGCGCGGGGCGCGGCGGTGGTGGGCCGCCGCGGCGGTCGCCATCCTGCTGGCCGCCGCCGTGCCCGTCCAGGACTGGCTCGACAATGGACAGCGGGAGCAGGGGCAGGGGTCGCGCGTGACGGGTAGTGCGTCCGCGACGCCACCTGCTTCCCCGTCGCCGCCGGTTTCGCCGGTCGCCGCCGGCGTGACCCTGAAAGGGCACAGCGACCTGGTCGACAGCCTGGCGTTCAGCCCGGACGGGACCCGGATGGTGTCCGCCGGCCTGGACAGCACCGTCCAACTGTGGGACGTGCGCACCGGAGCCAAGGTGAAGACCCTCGTCAAGGGCGCCGCCGACACGCTCGCGTTCGCTCCGGATGGCCGTTCGGTCGCGGGTGCCTACGTCAGCGCCGCCGGGCGCGAGATCAGGATCTGGAACGTGGCCACCGGCGACGTACAGACCACAATGGACGATATCGGGCACACCCCGGTCGACATCCAGTTCAGTCCGACGGGCCGCACACTCGCCTCGGCCCACCTCGATGGCAAGGTACGGCTGTGGGGCCCGACCAACGGCGGCGAATACGCCGTCCTGACCACCGCCAGGGAGACGGCGTGGTCGGTGTCGTTTTCCCCGGACGGCCGGGTGCTGGCTACCGGCAGCTCCACCTTCACCGGAGCGTCCACACCCGACCTCGGCACCGTCCAACTGTGGAATGTGGCTACCGGCAAGCAAACCAAGCGTCTCGACGGCTTCGAACGCGCCGTCTTCAGCCCAAACGGCAAGACACTGGCGCTGACCACCGTCACCAACGCGATCAGCCTGCTCGACGTCGCGAGCGGCAAAATCACCACCCTCACCGAGCAGCCGACGCTACACGGCGGGCAGCTCGCCTTCCTGTCCGACAAGCTACTGGTCAGCACCGACTTCAAGGACGCCTTTCGCCTCTGGGACCTGAGCACCGGCCGCCAGGTCACCACCTTCGGCGGCGAGCCCGTCGACCCGCGCGAGGGGACGATGGCGGCCAGCCCCCGGACCGGCGCGATCGCCACCACGTGGAACAGCGCTCACGTCCGGCTCTGGAAGGTCACCCCGACCTAGAAAATCTATTCCAAGACATGCCGGGCTACCGCGACGTCCGTCGTGCGCGAGACCGTTGCTCCCGCAGCCTCACCCCGCGCGGCTTGACGCAACCAGGTGATTGCTATAGCTTCAGTAGCAACTGAACGGTTGCTATTGAGGAGACGACATGGCATTCCCCGACCGCATCGAGCGCACGGTCAAGCTGGCGCACCCGCCGGAGCGGGTTTGGGCGGCGCTGACCACCGCGGAGGGCCTGGGCACCTGGTTCGCCAACAGCGGTGCCGAGATCGACCTGCGTGTGGGTGGTCAGGTCAGGCTGAGCTGGGACAGCGGTGACACCGCCACGCTCACCATCGAGCGGGTCGAGCCGCCGCGCGTGTTCGGCTACACCTGGCCGATCTATGGCCTTCCCGAAGGCGATCCGCGCCGTACGTACGTCGAGTTCACGCTGGAGCCCGCCGGCGCCGGCACCGCACTGACCATGGTCGAGACCGGGTTCGCGCAGCTGCCGGAGTCCGAGCACAAGACCGCGCTGTCCGGAAACACCGACGGCTGGACCAACGAACTGGGCGAGCTGGTGGCGTACCTCGATGGACAAGCCTGACCCCGAGGCTGTGGCGCAGGAGGTCTTCGCCGCCCTGGCCGACCCGAGCCGGCGCGGCATCCTCGCCGCGCTCGCGGCCGAAGGGCCGGCCACCGCCACCGACCTGGCCGCCCGGCTGCCGATCACCCGGCAGGCCATCGCCAAACATCTTGCCCTGCTGGCCGAGGCGGGGCTGGTGGTGGCCGAGCCGGGCGAGCGGCGCCGGGTCCGTTACCGGTTGGACTCCGCGCCCATGAAGGTGGCCCAGCAGTTCCTCGCCGCGCTCGCCCGCGACTGGGACGGCCCGCTGGCCGCCCTGCGAGACCAGATGGGGTAACGGCGCCCGGCCGAGCGGGTCGAGTGGGAGGTGACAGACGGCCCGGCGGTGGATCGGCACCCATGTCAGCTTCGACCTGAAGCGGGAGGGCGACTACACGATCGGCCGAGCCGATCGATCAGCGACCCTGGATACGCTCCCCATGGCTTCCAAGGGCCGCAATCGCCAGACCACGATAGGAGGGGTGTGATGCGCCGGATCGCGACCACCCTCATGCTGGTCCTCTCCCTCGTTCTCGTCCTCACACCGGCTGCCACCGCCACCGCTGACGCCGGCCTCACGGTCGGAGCCCGCTGGGCCCTGCTCAGCGACGCTCCGACCACGGTCGTCCTCGTCGGGCAGTACAGGTGCGGCCCATTCCCCGACGGTGTCCCGGACCGCGGCGTCATCGACCTGAGCGTCGAGCAACGCGTCAACGGCGCGACCCGCCGCGGCATCGGCTACCTCACGCCAACCGTCTGCGACGGCAGTCCACAATGGTTCGCAGCAGGCGTGTCCACCGTCGACGGCAACCCCTACCGCCGGGCGGCCGCGACCTGGAGCGCCTCCGGTTACGTCGAGGGACCAGACGGCCTCCAGCACACCTCCGTACCCCCGACCACGATCCAGATCCGCTAAGTCGCGAGCGCTCATCGGCATTTGAGTGAGGTCTGGTCTGGCAGGTGGGTAATGAGTCCTATGTCCGCTGGTGGTAGATGTTGCGGCGAGGTTTGCGCTCGCTATCCACATAGGCCGGTGGAATGAACTCGGGCCTGCCGTCATCGGCCATCCGCACCTCCCACTCCCCGCGATGGATAAGCCGATGATGGTATCCACACAACAGGACGCCATTGTTCAGCGCGGTATCGCCGCCGTCTGTCCAATGTCGAATGTGGTGGCCGTCGCACCACTGCGGTGGTCGGTCGCATCCGGGGAAAGCACATCCACCATCCCGTACGACCAACGCCCGTCGTAGTGGTCCGGTGAACAGCCGCCGTTGCTGTCCGACGTCGAGGATCTGTCCCTGCCCGCCCAGGACGATCGGCAGGATGTGGGCGTCGCAGGCCAAGCGTCGCACCTGTTCGGCGGTGAGTCGTTCGCCGGTGTCCAGCTGTCCGTGCCCAAGCTCCTTACGCACGACGTCGTACGGCACGGTGATCACGACCTGTGGCCGGTCCCCACCGTTGTCCGGCAGCTGCTTGGTGCGTAGCGCCAGCCGGCACACCTCAACTAGCGCGTCGGCGCGGCGTTGGGCCGGTGTGCGTTCGAGGTCGGGCTTACACAACGGATCCAGGGCGGCGTTGACGATCGCGGCGGCCTCAGCGTCCAGCCAGCCGGTGACCCGGAACCGGCCGTCACCGTTGTTGGTCAGCGTGAACGCCCGTGTCCGTTGGGCGCGTTTCTCGTCTCGTTCGGCGGCGCGCCGGTCGGCTTCGTCGGCCACTTCCGGTGCCACGTGCGCCAGGATCCGATGCGCTGCCTTGCGGAAGGCGGATGGTTCCCAGCCGGCGAACTCCGCGATCAGGGCTTTCTCGGCCAGGTCCACCACATCCGGTGCGGCTTCGTCGGCGAGGTCGTGGACGGTCTTGGCGACGATGTGGGCCTGCTCGACGTTGACCGCCGCCGTGGATAGCGCTGCATCCAGTGTCGGGCGTTGGTCGAGTGTCTTGGCCAGGTCGACGGTGCGGCGGGCGGTGTGGATGCTGACGTGGAGGCGTTCGCGGAGCCAGACGGCGGTGCTGGCGGCCTGCTGGGCGATGGGGAGGTTGCGGCCTTCGATTTCGCGGATGAGGTGGAGTGTGGTGGCGGCGAGCATCTGCTGCGCGTCGTGCGCGGCGTGGAGGGCGTCGACGAGGTCGGGGTTGGACAGCGACCATGCGGGGGTGCCGGCGCAGTGGCCGGCGATCTCCCTGAGCTGCTCCAACGTTTCCCGCACGCATTGATTCTCGTACGTTTGTGCGGTGATCGTTGCCCCGCCAGGCGACACGCCGGCCGACACGCCGGCCGCCGAAAAGTTATATGCCGCCGCGGTGCCTCGACCTGGCCGTGCGCCACTCCGCACAGAACTCCGCCAGGTTGCCGTGACGCCGTTCGGGCTCGGTTTCGCATGCGCGCGTCGCGACGCTCCAGAGCCCGTCGGCACCGCGAAACGCCTCCGGGTTCATGGTGCCGTCACCGAGCAGAACCAGCACCGTACGCCCCAGTGTGAACACAGAGGTTCGCTGGTCGATCATCGCGCCTTTGACGAACTCTTCCGGTGCCATGAAGCGGGTCGACCCGAACATCCGGCCCATCTCATTGCGGAACGGGCCAGCACGGTAATTATCCAGGTCCATAATAGACAGACGATGGGTGGTGAAATTGTAGAGCAGGCACCCGTCGTAGAAATCGCAGGCTATCTCGCCGCCCCGGCCGAGCAGGTCGTGAACGTCGACGATGGTGTCGAGCGCGGCGACGACGCGCTCAATCGGCAGGTGCCGGAACCTGTGGTACGCCGAAGCCGGATCATCGCGCCTGTCGCGAGGGACACCGAGGAGCTCGCCGTCGACCCAGGTGTAGACCAGCATCGGTCCGTGCGGTGACTCGATGACACGCTCCAGTCGCGGCAGAGCCGGGTGCGGGTACTTGTGGGCGATCCGGATCGCGTTGCGCAGCAGTCCGACGCGCTGACCGTGGGTGAGGTGTGGCAGGTCGAGATCGGGGCGTCCGGCGGTCTTGACGAAATACCGTCCACCGTCGACCTCGACGCCATACGACACGTTGCCTGAGTCTTGCTGGTCGAACACCGCGAAGACCGCCCCGGCATCCTGGAGGTGGTCTTCGGGGGCGCAGTCAATCCGATCTATGCCCAACACGCTCGGGCAGTCTACGCTACCCGTGTTCCCCCGTCCTATCTGACGACTGGGAGTCCTCATGCGACTTTGGCTTGCTCGAATGCTCGTCGCAACGCTTGCGGCTGCCGGGCTCGTCGCGATCCCCGCCAGCCCAGCACTGGCCAAATGCCCCGATTGCCACTGCCTGTGGAAGCTCCAGTCGATATGGGCCGGCGGCTACCAGGCGGAGGTGACCGTCACGAATCTGAAGCCACCCGCCTACGAGAAGTGGCTCGTCACCTGGACCTTCCAAGAACCCACCGTTGTCGTCGCGCACTGGAACGCCGTCATCACGACCTCGGGGACCGCCGCCACCGCGGTCAACGCGAGTCATAATGGGTCCATCTCGGCCGGAGCCTCGGTCACCTTCGGATTCGTCGCGCGCGCGGCGAAAACCCCGAGCCCGCCTCTTTTCCAGGTCGACCACGTCACGTGTCCACATCCCTGAAACGAGCGCGCTTCGGCGGGTTTGTCGCAGGGCGGGCGTATGGTGTGGCGCGTGGGTGTGCTGTGTGATTACTTCCGCGCGGCCGACGCGGCGTCGGTGGCCAAGCTGATGCAGGTGACCGACGGCGGCTCACCGATCCATCATGGACAGGAGCCGGCCGCTGATTCGGTCGATGCCAAGGGGATAGAGCCGGCTGTGACGCTTGGCCAGCTCGTCGAGCGCATCCTCGGCGTCGACGATGACGGTGCTGACGTGATAGGCGGAGGGCTGGTCTGGCCAGCAGGCGCCGAGTCCGCGGAAGACTACGAGGGTCCGTGGGTCGTCGTGCTGGACGATCAGGCGCGTGACGCGTTGGCGGGTGTCGAGGCGGCACAGGTGCCAGAGCTGGCGACGTGGTGGTCCGGCATCGAAGAGATCTACGGCGGCGACGACGCGATCGAGCCCCTGACCGGCGTGCTGACCGAGCTGAGCGGGCTGGCCCGCCGTGCCCAGGCGGCTGGCGACCACCTGTACTGCTGGATAAGCCTCTGAGGCGCGGCCGGCTATGTCGTGGGCACGAGGGTGGCCAATAGGGCGGTGAGTAGCGGGAGGCGATGCTCAAGGCGCTGATCGGGCGGCGCAGGATGTTGGCGTCGAGACGCAGTCGCGTATAAAGACGGTCCTGGGCGTCGAGCCAGGTCTGGTCTGGAATTCCCCACCTCGGCACGCCGACAGCGCGCTCGACCAGACGCATAGTGGTCGACCGCCAGGCCAGTACGAGGGGCACGACCACAGCGGCCAGCACGACGGCGAAGAAGGCGCCGTATCCGAGAACCGCCGAAACGGGGAAGACCGCCTCGTCGAGCGCCCCGGAGTTGATCAGGGCCAAGCGGAGCGCGCCGCTGAGGAACACGGCGCTGGAGACCAGCACCGCCAACGACAGGGCGGATCGTTCGATGACTTTCCAGACCGCGAGACTGCGCTTCACCGTCGCGTTGATCCCTGGGCCGTCCACAGCTCCGATCTCGAATTGCTCGGCCGGCTTCGGCGAGCGAATCTGCCCCACCTCCACCCGCAGCGCCCGCAACTGTTGGTGCGCCAGCCACACGATCAGCACCCACGGGCCCGCGGCCACGCCGGCCAGCAGGATCAGCGCGCGGGTGACGACGGCAAAACCCTCGATCGGTACGACGATCGTCTGCGTGGCGTTGTTCAGCGCGAGCAGTGCCAGCACCACGGCGACCAGGAGCGCGTAGGCGCCGATATGCCACATCCACCAGAGCCGGCTCTGCGGCCATATCCGACGGTGTGCGCACACCGTGGCGACACCGCGGAGGAAAAGCACCATCCAGATGCCGAGCGAGAGGACGGCAACGCCGATCCACCCGCGGAAGTCTTCGACGAACGCATCGTTGGTGCCGTACCGCTTGGCGTACCAGAGCATCGACCAAGCCGCGATGCCGGCGAGCACCAGCGAACCCACAGTCGTCGACGCGGGCCACCGCCACCATCCACCCGACCCCGGCTGCAACGCACCACCCCCTGATCCGTCCACCACAGGGTAGCCATGACAGCCGAGTACCGTGCCTGGTGTGGATGTCCCGGGAGCCCTGGTGCCGTTGCGCGTTCCCGCTGGCTGGTTGGTCGAGTACAACACGTTCGTCGAGTCCGGCCCGCACCATTCCCAGGACCTGTTGCAGATGCGCAGTTGCAGGGTCGTCGACGGCGCCTGGCAGGTCGACCCGGACGGCTACCTCGTCGATCTTGGCTGGTATCCGGATGCCGACCCGACCGGCGCCTACCGGCTGGTCGTGGTCCGTCCCGACTTTCGCGGCGATACCGTCATCGAGGTCAGTCATCGGGAGCAGAGCGTCATTCGCCAGGCGATCGAAGCCTGCATCGCCGGAATCACCGACCGTGCCGCGATACCGGCGATCGCCGAAGCGGTCCATGAGATCATCGGCCGATGAAGGCTTACGTCGCGACTACGCACGGTAACGATTACCGCCGGCTCCGTCTGGGAACGGTACGCCGATGAGCAGCTACGGTGATCCCGCCCTGCGCGGTGATGTCTACCCCTCGGAAGAGGAGATCGACCCGGCCGGCGCCGGCGCGGACCTGGCCACCGACCCGGCTGGGGCGTACGCGAGCGAGCCCGGCCCGCAGCCGTCTTACGGGCAGGAGCCGGCGCCCATCCCCGAGCCGGCACCCCGGGTCGACACCGCGGCGCACTCGATCGTGAGCCGGCACCGGGACGGCTCGGTGGAGGTGGTCACCGACCTCGATGGCGACGGCATCGCCGATGTGGTGCAGGTCGACCTCGACGGTGACGGGGTGCCAGACGTCACCTATATCGACACTGACCGCGACGGCCGGCTCGACACCATGCTGCGCACCCCGACCGACTGACGGCGATCCCTTCGCAAAAAGTTTTGCGCGGTGTGTCGGATCGGGTGACGGCTGTTCGTAGACACGGTGAGAACAGCCGCCACGAATGAAGGGAACCGACATGACCGCCACGTACACCTGGGACGTCTTCTCCACCCTCGACGGCTACGGCTCGTACGCCGAGCCTGGCGACTGGGGCGGATACTGGAGCAAGCAAGGTCCTGAACTGCTCGCGCACCGCGCGGCGATCTTCGACACCGAGCAGCGCATGGTCTTCGGAGCCACCACCTTCCGGGAGAACGCGCAGATCATGTCCGCCGGCATCGATCCCCACACGCTCGACGAGTGGAACGTCCGCACGATGCGGATGCCGGCAACGGTGATCTCGTCGACGTTGCGGGACACGCTCGGCTGGCCCGACGCGAAAATCGTCAGCGGCGACGCGGTGGACATCGTCGCGCGACTCAAGCAGGAATCCGACGTACCGCTGCGTTCGCAGGCCAGCCTGTCGCTGAACTGGGCCCTGATGGCCGCCGGACTGGTCGACCGCCTGCAGGTGACGATCTTCCCGGTCATCTCCGGACAGACCGGCACCAGCCCGATCCTCCGGGGCGCCGGCGACTTCGACCTCGAACTGCTCGAAAGCCGGACACTCGACGGGCGCACCCAGGAACTCGTCTACCGCCCAACGCCCCGATGACGGCTGCGTTTCCTCGCCGAAGGCCAGTCGATCGGTGATCGATTGGACTTCGGTGCGCGACGCGCGAGGTGACTCGGGTGCCATCGTCGGGGAGTTGCTCGACCGGCTCGGGCGCGAGCCCGATGCCGCCCTATGGGACGAGCTCGATGGCCGGCTGATCGTCGAGGCCGAATGCTGCTGCTCGGCCGGGTTCGCGGCTCTGCCCGAACTCGGCCGGCTCGCGCGATCCGATGCCGGCGAGCACCGCGACCGGGCGCTGGATATCGCCGCGGTGATCACACGCACGCTGCACCGATACCACGAACACGACGACCTGGTCCGGACCGATCCGCAGGCTCTAGCGGTGCTGCACCGCCTCGGCCAGGCCCGCCTCGCCGCACGGGCCGGGCCGGCGCTCATCGAGCGGCTGCGGGACACCCTCGCCTTCGCCGGCTACACCTTCTGGGCCTCGATCAGCCTTGACTTCACCGATGAGCATTACCACGTCAGCTGCCCCCATTGCCTTACGCGGCTCACGGTCGTCATCGGCGACTATGGGCATTACTCAGCGATCCGCGACTATGACGACGGCGACACCCACCATGTCCCGCTTTACCCCGCCCCGGCTCGCGAACTGGCAGGAATACGTCGCTGGATGCACGATACGGCCATCGCGGGCGGCGACGCGACCCTCGCTGACGGGCTCACCTACCTTTTCGGTCGGGCGGGATGCGGCATGTGCGGCAGCACGTTCAACCTGGCCGACTGGTTGGAAGCCGAAAACAGTCCCGAGCAGCCCATCGATCCGATCGTGCCGAGAACGGACCGCTCGAATTGACGCACGGCCGGACTAGGAGAGTGGCCGATTCCCGACCATCTGGAGAACCGTTTCCAGGCCGTGAACCGGACCATCTGTTCGAGGCAGGATCAACGTTCGGATCTGGAGAGGAACTCCGCCGACGTCGTCTCGTGGGCTGTCGCCGACCATCAGGGTCTGGCTGCCCGGAACGTCGAGTAGGTCCAGCGCGCGGGCGAAGATCGCCGGATCGGGCTTCACCAGACCCACCTCGAAGGACAGCACGACGCCGTCGAGTAGTTCGCTTATACCGGTGCGCTCGAGAAGCGGACGAATGTCCAACCCGATATTGGACAGCACCACGATTTTGACGCCGCGCGACTTGAGTTCACGAAGGACGGGGAGGGCATCGACGAAGGGCATCCACTGATCCGGCATCACCGCGTACAGTGCGGCGATCAGATCGGGTTTGATGCCGGGATACAGCGCGACCGTCCTGTTGAAAACGTCCCAATGACGATCGTGGCTCAGATCGCGTTCACTTCTCGGGTCGATCGTGTGTGCGTGCTGCCAGATGTGGTCAAGATACTCACGTAGGCCGGTGATCTGGTCGGCGCTCAGATCCGGCTCCGCGCTTCCGTCCGCGACCAGACGGCGAATGGCCGCGTCGATCCAGCGACCGGCGTCGCCGCCCTCAACCAGAGTGGCGTGGAAGTCGAAGATGACTCCCTTGATCGGTTCGGGCGCCCTGCTGATGATCATGCCACAGCCTAGCCCTTCTCGCCGCGCACGCTCGATGACGTCGTATCCTTTGTCTTCGCATGACCGAGCACGAGACGACAAGGCTCATCGCCTGGAGCCGTGAGCTTCGCCAGGTGCACGCGCGCCTGCGCGAGGCGCTTGTCCTCACCCGCGGCGCGGTTGCCGAAGGCCGGTCCGGCCAGGCGGCAACGCGCGAGCTGCTCCTGTACTGCCACGGGTTCTGCGCCGCCCTCGACGGGCACCATCGAGGCGAGGACCACGCCCTGTTCCCGGCGATCAGGGCGGCCCACCCGGAGCTGGAGCCCGTGCTCCGCAACCTCACCCAGGACCACTCGATGATCGCGCACCTGCTCGCCGGCCTGAGGGCAGCGGTCGATCGGGCCGCACCGGCCGCCGAGTTGGATCGTCACCTCGAGGGCGTCGCAGCCATTATGGAGAGCCATTTCCGGTACGAGGAGCGTCAGCTGCTTCGCGTGCTTGAGACGCTTTCGCTGGATGTGCCACCCGAGGAGGTCCTGGGCCCGCTATGAGAGCCGCTGGTTGGTCGCTCAGCGGGTTGGCGGCTTGATCCGGCGCAACCAATCGGCCGCCTCGGCGGGCGGTAGCGGGTCGTCGACGCGGCACAGCGGCGTCATCAGTGGGTACTGGCGGCCGGTGTTCCAGGTGCGCTGGTAAGGCTCGGGGTCGAGCACGACCACCCGTACACCGTCGAGGTGTGGGATGTCGGCGGGGCATCCTTCATTCCAGATCCACGCGCCGTAGGCGTCGACCAGGTTCCAGTTGCCGCTCAAGCCGCCAGTGGGCTGCAAATCATCGCCGGTGCCGGCGGCGGCCACCTCGACCGCCGTCGGTGGACGGCCCGGGAGCAGGCCGCGGGCCGGGTCGCCGATCAGGGCCGCGGCGAGCAACGTGTGCAGCTGGAAGTTGTCACCGATGCCGCCGATGGTCACGCGGTAACCGCGGCCAGTGCCGGCGAAGCCACGGTCCAGGACCACCAGTGGCTCGTCGTCGAGGACGCGCAGCAGTCCAGCCAGCCAGTGTGGCGTGCCGTAGACCTCGCGGACGGGTTCGATCGCGGCCGTGAGCCGGGCGCGTTGCGGAAGCATTGCGCGTACGTCGGCACGCTGGCACAGGTAGAGCACCGGCTGAACCCAGTGATCGGCGCAGAACCACGCCTGCACCAGCAGTTCGGCCTCGCGCTCGTCGAGGCCGTGACCGGTGAACCGCTCCAGCGTCGCGCCGATCTGATCGTGCGCGTCCGGGCTCGGCGGATCACCGAACGCTGCCCCGTACCGCTCGGCGAAGCGTGCGGCGGACTCCATCGCCTCCGCTGCCCGCTCGACGAGAGTCGGCACGACAGCGGCTGGGTCGGTGCCGTACTCGACCATGCCGCCGACCAACCTCGCCAGGTCGCCGGCGATACCGAACGGCAGGTTGAGCGCCGGTTCCAGGCGGACCAGGGCGGCTTGGACCTCGTCGGGTGTGGAGTTGGGTACCGCCTGCCCGATGCCTGGCACAGCGTCGCTGAATCCGTCGGGGTCGCGCTGGTCCATCGCTGCCAACAGGGCGTCGACTTGGCTGTGCAACGGCGGGGATGCGGTCATGCCGGCGAGCATAACGATTGTCGCCTTGCCGTGATCAGCAAGGCGGCCGAGGACGCCCTAGGGTAGGAGCAGTCCACGCTCGACGATGAAAGCGCGTAGCGTCTCGGCGTCTTCGGCGGTCATGAAGCCGCGTGGGATCACGGTTGCCGGCATCCGTCCGACGTACACGATCCAGAACTCGGGGGTTTCCGCCACCCGCTCGACTCCGTCCCAGGCGATCCCGGCTGATTCGGTGCCGCTGCGCATCATGATGTTGTCGTCGGTGATTTCGTAGCCACCGGCCACCGCGTATTGGCTGGAGCGGCGGCGGGCCCTGAATCGCACCCACGGCGAGTACATCAGGGAGAGCCAGCCTCCCATGACCAGACCCAGGCACAACGGCGAGGTCCAATGACCCCAGCCGGCCTGTCCCAAGGCGACCAGACCGATCAGCCCGACCGCTATCAGTACCGCGCCGATGTAGCTGTACCGACGCAGCCGAGCCCGGCCGAGTACGTCGGCCACCCGGCCCGGGTAGGTGGGATCGGCCGGGATGTCGAATCGAATACGCACGCCAGAACGATATGCCGGGCTCTGGCGCGGTGATCGTAGGCTCGGCGGAATGAACGCGTCGAACGAGGCAACCCTCGGTGTCGTGCTGGACACCACGGGGTTGGCGGCTGAGGTCACCGTGCAGGGCGCTCGGCTTTCGGTCATCGGCTACGTGGGGGAGCCCACTACCGAATTGGTCGCGGTCGACAGCGACGGCACGGTGTGGTCGTATTCGCCGAGCGGCGGCACCCGGATGCCGCTGAACTCGTCCGTCGACGCGCTACGCCGCTTCCTCGACCTGTTCGAACAGTTCTTCGCGGTCACCGACGCACCACCGCCGGCAACGTACACGGCGGAGCAGATGGCCGAGAAGCTGGCCGCGTTCCGGCGGCGGCGAGATCAAGCCGGCGGCCGCCCGGCCGGACAACCGCGAGGCTCGCGTCAAGCAGCTCAAGAAGGCGCTGAACGACATCGACGAACCCGCGGTCGCGGCCGCCTGGTGGTCGATCATCCTGGAACAGGTCGACGACGGGATCCTGTGAAGGCCCGATCCCCATGCGTGCAGGGCGCGTCCGCCGCATCCGTCGGGATTCAGGGCTTCAGCAGGGCGGTGCCACTGAGCTGACCGGTGAGGATGAGAAGCGTCAACACGACGATCGAGACGACGCCGAGGGAGCTCATCACCAGCTTGTGCCCGGTCTCCGCCGCGTCGGACGCTCGCCGGACCAGGGACCACAGGCCCTTGCGGGCGGGTTCGGTGAACTGCGGTGCCGGCGCACCCTCGGCGTCGAAAGCGTTTGTCAGGCTGTTGAGACTGGCGTAGAAATCGGGCCGCCCGGGCCCGATGAACAGGATCGACGCCTCGGCCAGGATCGTATCGAGCGACTGCGGCGCCCTCGCGGTCAGCGAGGTCAGGCTGGAAAGGTGTGCCCGCAGCCGGGCCGCGCAGCCGCGCAGCAGCACCGCGTTCGGATGTGGGGCCGCCGCGGAGTTGAGCCGGTCGGCGGCGCGTACGAGCAGGTCCGTGATGTGTGCCAACTGCCGCCGCTCGTCAGCGAACCGGTCGAACACGTGGCGCGTCGGCCGTACCCACGTGCCCGGCCGTTCCCGCGGTGTCAGGCGATGCTGGATGGCGTCCTGCGCCGCGGCTCCGGTCCAGATCTCGTCGATGAGCCTGCCCATCAGGAGCACGAGTGGAAACGTCAGGGCGGGACCACCGACGAGCAGCGCCGTGGCCAGACCCACGGAGCCGTTCGAGACCACGAGACGCGTGACGGCGAACAGCATCGACAGTCCGAGCGCGTGGAACACGATCGAGCTCCACCGCCGGTAGAGCATCACGGCCAGCACGCTTCCGACGATCGACGCGCGGGGCACCCGGTACTGGGAGAAGCGTTTGGTGGTTGCTTCCGTGAAGAACTCGCGCGACGCGCGCGCGAAGGTGCGCGCGTCGCGCGCCAGAACGACGTGGAACGCGGAGAAGCCGGCGACGGCGCAGGCCCAGACCGCCCAGGCCGGCAGTCCGGTCGGTGCGAGCGCGACGACGAAGGCCATCGTGACCGCGACCGATCCCAGACCGGCCCGGCTCAGCATGCCGCCGATGAAGTACGCGTGTTCGGTCTGCCCCGTCCGCATGTCATGCCCGAACATGCGGATGACCGTCCGGAACAGCCCCCACCGCGCTATCAACCGCATCCGGGCCAGGACGAAGGTGTCGAGCTCCATCCGCAGGAAGACGACCGCCAGGCCGAGCATCGCGAAGCAGACGAGGAAGACGGCCGGAACCGACAAGATCGCAATGACCGTCTGACGCGCGTCCATGCAGTGGTTGTAGCAGACTCAGTCGTCGAGCCACTCCAGCGCCGTCATGTCGTCGAGAAAGGCCCACGGGTCGACGACGAGGGTGACATCGTCTTCCTCGGGGTCCACGTCGTACGCCTGGGCCGGGCTCTGCGACACGTCGAAGCCGAACGCGCGCGGCCCGTCCTGGGCGATCACCACCAGGGTGGGGTCTGACGCGTCGGTCTCGGTCAGCGCCCGCCACTGTGCGCACGGCAACGGGCCACCGTCGTGGGAGTAGAAGTGGACGAGCCCGTCATGGATCGAGTACAACGTGGACAGTTCGATCGGGAAGCGGGCGGCGACGGGTGGCATCGCGGTGGCCGGCGCGAAGCCCCTCCACGGGGTCGACGTGCCGTCGGCGGACCGGAACAGGTAGACCAGGGACGCGCCGCGTTGGCGGGTACTGAGGACGGCGACCTCGTGCACACGGGTGAACCGGTCGACGGTGCGCGGCAGTACCGCTTGGGCGGGCTGCCAGAGTCGCGCGGTGAGTTCGGCGGCTGACCATGGCTGGGACATGAGGTCGACCCATCCGGCGGGCACGGCCGCGGCCGTCAGGTCGCTCGCGGGTGCCGGCAGCGGCAACCAACGCACGTCCTCTTCGAAATCGACGGCTTCCGAAAAGGATTCCAGTACCGACAGATCCACGGCTCTTGATGCTCCTTTGGCTATTCAGGTTCGGCTGGAGGTGGGCTGGGGAAACGGGGGATCGCGCGCAACGGTTCGAGGGTGCGTCGCTGTAGGGCGAACAACCCGGTCCACACGGCGGCGAACGCGGCCACGCCGATGAGAATCAGCACCACCGTCGGCGGGGTCGCGACCGCCAGGACGGCGAGCGCCACCAGCGTGCCGGCGACCGCCGCGTCGACGGTGCCGACCACGGTCGGCGTGGTGATCAGGAAGTACGGTGAGCTGCGCACGGTGGTCGGCTCGACGAGCGAGTACGACGTGGCGAAGCCGCGCTCGTCGTCGTACGGGCTGGTGGTGAAGTACGGGCTCAGCTCCGGCCTCATGGCCAGGTACGCGTTACGCAGCCGGTTCATCGCCAGCACGGTCTGCTTTTCGTCCCGGTTGATCTGGATGAGCCGGATGTAGGTGGCGACGCCGATGAACAGTACGACCGGCAGGATCACCAGCGCGAAGCCCAGCGCACCGCGGCCGAAGCCGCTCGCGTCGGCGAGCAGTGCGATGCCCACGGTGGCCGCCGAGAGCGTGGTCAGGAACACCGTGGTCCGCTGCTGCCCCTCGCTGAGCAGCAGGCTCCGGGCGGTGAGCAGGCTCCAGTGCTCGGCCGAGAGGATGGCCGCCGCGTCCGGGCCGAACGCCGGGGTGCCGCGCGTGGTCGGATCTCGATCGGTGGTGGACACGCCTCGATGATTCCCCACCGTCGAAAGAGGACCAAATACCCCTGATCCCGGGCGCGGTCAGTCGTCGGTGTCGTCCCACTCGTCGCGCAGTTCCTTGCGCAGGACGTCGGCCTGGACGATCAGTGCGCCGAGCAGCTCTTCCCGGTTGAGGCGATTGGTGGTGCGATACGACCAGCTGGTTTCGCCCTGGGCGTCGAGGAGCTTGATCAGCACGAACGCCTCGATGGCGGTCTCGCCCGGGTCCAGCGGGTGGATCTCAAGACCGCGCAGGACCTCGGCCACGGGAACTCGCTGCTCGCCGTTCGCCGCTCCAGAGTGGCTTCCCATCCGATCATGAAAGCACCCTGGCAAGCTGGCACGGCAGCCAGGACGGCCGCCGGTCGACGACGGATCGGGTCAACCCAGGAGCAGCGCGACGCCCAGCCCACCGGACCAGCACGCGAGGACCCCCGCCAGCGGCGCGAACCGGGACAACGACGGGGGCTCGCCATCGCTAACGGCATCGGTGGCCTGCTCACGGGCGAGTTGTATGCGCTCGTACAGGCGCTGGCTGCGGGTGGCGTACCGCGACGACGGCCGCGCCAGCCACCACACCCGGTCCAGGCCGACGTCGAAGCGGCGACCGCCCATCCGGAAGGCGAGCCGGTCTCCAGCGAACGCCGAGCGGGTGAGCCGGACCGACTCCACGCCGTTCCAGCGCGTTGCGACGACATGCCAGCCCGTGCGTAGGGCGACGCCGTGGGCGTTCCAGGCTGCTCGGGGCGCCAGGTCGAAACGCCATAGGGCCAGCGCCATGCAGAGGGTGGCCGCTGGTGCGGCCACGATGGACGGCAGGTGCGCGATCGTCCACCCTGCCGTCGGCACGACCGCGGTCAGTACACCGCACACGACGACGGCGAGCCAGCCGACTGTCCGACTTGGACCGATCGACGACCGCTGCCACGTCATGATCCGACGATAGGGGAGATTGGCTCAGCGTTTGCCGATTCTGGTTACGGGCTTGGCGAACGCGGCGCCGCCGAGACCGAGTACCAGCAGCACGATCCCGAAGCGGACGGTGGTCGTTCGATGGTCTCTTGGCGGCTCGACGACCGCGGGACGCTTCCGTGCCGCCTTCACGATCCCGGCCGGCGAAGGCGAGGCCAGCGAAGGCGAGGCCGGGGGAGGTGTGGCGGCTGGCGGCGACGGTCGCCGGATCGCAGGCCGCGGCACAGGTGGGGGGACGACTGCCTGCCGGCGTGGGGGAGCCGGTGTGGGCTTTGCCGGTGGCGTGGTGGTCGCGGGTGGGCGCGGCGCGGTGCGGCACCATGCCGCGTCGGAGCCGAGCAGGCCGCGGCCGCGGGTGAGGCGGGTCGCGGTGCCGTCCATGGTGATCCGGTACAGCGCGCCGCCGTTGTGGTTGTCCGTCGCGTAGAGGTGCTGGCCGGCGTCGTCGAAGGCGACCGCGCCGAAGAAGCCGTGCCCCGGTAGGCCGTCTACCGGTCGCTCGGTCACCGCGCCGGTCGCAAGGTCGACCCGCACCAGTCTGCTCGGTCCGCGTCCCCGCGTCGATACGGCGTAGAGAGCGCCGTCGCCCGGCCGGACGTCCCAGTCGCCGAAGCTGGGCAGGTGCGGCAGTGACCTGCGGCTGACCACCCGCAGGAATGAGGCGCTGCCGGGGCGTACGTCCACGGCCACCAGGTCGCCCTCGAGCAGGAGAAGGAGGCGGCCCTTGGCGATCGCGGCCACGTACGCCCTCGATACCGGGGCGGAAGGGACCCGGCCGAGGTCCCGAGTTTCACCTGCGGGGGTGATGGCCACGATGTGCCCGCCGTCCCCGATCGGGTGACCATTCCGCCGCGTCGCCACGCCGATGAACACGTGCCGCGCCACGTCGTAACCGACGGCGTTGACGGTGTGATCGAGGTGGGTGGCGGAGCGGGTCCGGCCGGTGTCCGGATCGACGGCGACGAGCCGCGACGAGTGGTGTTTGCGCACCGTGTGGACCTGGTAGAGCCCGCCGGTGCAGCGGCTCGTATCCGTTGCCAGGGCGGCGTGTGGGCGTACCGCCGCAGCCGGCGCGGCGAGCGCGAGCGCGCCCGCGGCCGGCAGTGACGCGGCCAGGGACGCGATCATTCGAAAGGCGACATATCGCTTTCGCACTGAAGACCTCATCTATCCTGGAAAACCCGAAGAGCACTGGAAAGCCCGAAGAGCGTTGGTTCATCCTAAGTGGAAGTGTGATGAATACATACCTGGTTGGAACGCTCTGGCTGGTCGGCGTATCGATCACCACCCTCGCCGTGGTAGTGGTCCTCCGGCGCTGGCGCCGCGACTCCCGCCCACTCGTCGACATCAGCGTGCTCAGCGCGGTCTTTTCCCTCGCGGGCATGCTGTTCGCGATCGTGGCCGCTTTCGTGTTCATCGATGTGTGGAGCAAGGCCGCGGAGGCGCGGGACGCCACCTATTCCGAGGCTCAGGCCGTGCAGTTGGTGGCCTGGTCCGCGAACGGCATGCCGGCGCCCGAACGTGCCGAGATGCTGGGGCTCACCCGGGACTACCTGCGCGAGGTCGTCGAGCAGGAATGGCCCCGGCAAGCCGCCATGGGTGTGGACGAGAACGCCCAGGGCTGGCGGCTGGTGCAGCGGATGCACGAGGTGGCGGCCCGCAACGTCGAGCAGGCGGAGGACGCCCCGGCGGCGGTGGAGTCGCTGCTGCAGGCTCGGCAGGAGCGGCTGGCGCAGGCCGACGCGCGGATCGGGGAGGCCACCTGGTTCGCGCTGCTGGTCGGCGCGGTACTGGCCGCACTGCCGATCTTCTTCTTCCCGTTCGACCGGGCACTTCCGCAGCTCGCGCTGACCGCGACGGTGGCCAGCATGATCACGTTGCTGCTCTTCACGATCCAGCAGATCGAGCGACCGTTCGCGCACGGCAGGGTGCCCGCGACCGCGTACGAGGAGACGCTCACCCGGATCTCACGGCCGTGAATGAAGCCCGTCTATAGTGGACGCGTGCTGGGGGTCATCGCGGCCGCGCTTGGCGGGCCTGAGGTTCTGCAAGTGACTGAGCTGCCCGATCCTGAGGCGCAGCCCGGGCAGGTGGTCGTGCGGGTCCGCGCGGTGTGCGTGCACCCCGCCGACGTCGCCTCCACCACGGGGCAGATCCCGCGCGGGCCGGTGATGCCACCGTTCCTGCCCGGGTGGGACATCGCCGGCGAGGTGGCTGCGGTCGGCTCCGACACGACCGACTTCCGGGTCGGTGACCGGGTCGTCGGGATGATCCCGTGGTACCTGACCAGGGGCGCGCCCGGTGGCTACGCCGAGCTGGTGGCCGCCGACGCCGAGTGGTTGGTGCCGCTGCCTGACGGGCTCGACTTCGCGTCGGCTTCCACGGTGCCGCTCAACGCCCAGACCGCACACCAGGGCTTGGAGTTGCTGTCGTTGGACCTGCTGTCCGACGGCAGCAGCATCCTCGTCACCGGTGCCAGCGGTGGTGTCGGCGGCTTCGCGGCCCAGTTCGCGGCGCAGGCGGGTTACCGCGTCGTCGCGCAGGCCAGCGACGGCGACGAGGAGTGGGTGCGCGGTCTCGGCGCCCACGAGGTCGTCTCCCGTTCCGCCGATCTGGCGGCGGTGGGGCCGGTGGCCGCGGTGTTCGACGCCGTCCCGCTCGGCGATGCGGCGGCCGCCGCCGTCGAAAACAGGGGATTCGTGGTCACCACCCGCCCGACACCGGCCATCGATCCGGCACGCGGTGTCCGCCAGGACCTGCAGCTCATCCGGCTCGACCGGAAGCTGCTGGCGGAGCTGGTGGAGCGGGTGGCGGCGGGCACGCTGCGCACGCGCGTGGCCGTCACCATGCCCCTGACCGAAGCCGCCGACGCACACCGCCGGGTCCTCGCCGGCGGCCTGCACGGCAAGGTGGTTCTGACGACCGGCTAAAGAGCTTCGAGCTGCCGCGACGTCCGTCGTGCGCGAGACCGCTGCTCCCGCGGCCTCACCGTCCGCGCTTCACGGTCAACCCCCGCGGCTTGCGTGCGTAGGTGCCGCAGCACGTCGAGTACGGCGGGGGACACCCGCGACTGGCGGCGGTGCAGTGCCACCATCGTGACGACCGTGGTGTCGCCGACCAGCGGCCGGGCCACGATCAGGCCGGCTCGTTCGAGTGGGTCGCCGAGCACGCTGTAGTCGGGCAGGACGGTGAGCCCGATACCCTCCGCGACCATCATCTTGCCCATCTCGGCGCCGTCGGTGGAGTGCCACGCGGCCGGCAGGTTGGAGCCGAACAGCCGGTGGGCGAACCGGTACATCAGATAGCCCGAGCGCATCGCCACGAAGCGTTCTCGCCGCAGGTCGTCGGCCGATACCTCCGCCTGGGTGGCGAGCGGGTGTCCCGCCGGCAGGACCGCGGCCGGGCGGCCCACGAGCAGGGGAGTGGGTTCGAGTTCGGGCGGCACGTCGTCGCCGTCGAGCAGGTTGACCAGGCCCAGGTCGAGGGTGCCCTCGGCCAGCGATACCTGGATCTCGTCCTGCTGCAGGTTGCGGACCTCGACCGCGGTGCCGCCGTTGCCCGCCTGGAAGGCCCGCACGGCGGGCAGGACGAGCGAGGCCGTGCCGGCGTTGACGGTGCCGATCCGCAGCAGCCGCCGGGTAGCGAGCTGGTCGCCCGCGGCCGCCTTGAGCCGGTCGACCGATTCCAGTACGTCGACGATCGGCTGGAGCAGTTCCCGTCCGGCGAGGCTGATCCGGGCACCGGAGCGGTGCCGGTCGAGCAGGGTCACGCCGAGTTCCTGTTCGAGCTTGCGGATGGCCTCGCTGAGGGCGGGCTGCGAGACGTGTAGCCGCTCGCTGGCGCGGCGCAGGGAGCCGTATCGGGTGACGGCGGCGAGGTACTCCAGCTGTTCGATACGCATGGCGCTCTCCGGTCGGTGATCGGGGACGGCGTCCGGGTGATCGGCAACACCTTCCACGTGAGGGCTTGCGCCAGAGTAACCTACTAACCCTATAGTTCTGATAGGGAATTCGTACGCCGCAAAACCCCTGGAGAGCCCGCCCGTGAGCCGGAACAAGCGCCTCATCCTCAACCTTTTCGAGATGAACTGTGTCAGCCACATCACCCACGGGTTGTGGCGGCTGCCGGACAACAACCGCGAGCGGTTCAACGACATCGAGTACTGGATCGAGCTCGCCAAGCTGCTCGAAGACGGCGGTTTCGACGCCGTCTTCCTGGCCGACGTGATCGGCACCTACGACGTGTTCCGCGGTTCGGCCGCCACCGCGATCCGCGAGGGCCTGCAGATCCCCAACAACGACCCCGCGTCGGTGGTACCGGCCATGGCCGCCGTGACCAAGCACCTTGGCTTCGGTATCACGTTCTCCACCACCTACGAGCCGCCGTTCGCCTGGGCCCGCCGGATCAGCACCCTCGACCACCTCACCAAGGGCCGGGTCGGCTGGAACATCGTCACCTCGTACCTGCCCAACGCCGCCCGCAACTTCGGGCACGACGGCGAGGTCGAGCACGACAACCGGTACGAGATCGCCGACGAGTACCTCGACGTGCTCTACAAGCTCTGGGAAGGCTCGTGGGACGACGACGCGATCGTCGCCGACCGCGAGGGCAACGTGTTCGCCGACCCGGCGAAGATCCGCCCGATCCACCACGAGGGCCAGTACTTCAAGGTGGAGGGCCCGCACCTGCCCTCGCCCAGCCGGCAGCGAACCCCCGTGCTGTTCACCGCGACCGCCAGCGCGGCCGGCACCAGGTTCGCCGGCAAGCACGCCGAGGTCGTCTTCACCGGCGGACCGAATGTCGAGAGCCTGCGCAAGACGATCGCCGGCATCCGGGAGGCGGCCGTCGCGGCCGGGCGGAAGGCCGACGACGTCCGGTTCGTGAGCATCGCCGGTGTCATCGTGGCGCCCACGGAGGCGGAGGCCAAGGCCAAGCTCGCCCGGTACCAGGAACTCGCCAGCCCCGAGGGGTACCTGGCACACGCCAGCCTGCCGTGGGACCCGACCGCCCTGCCGCCGGAGTTGAAGCTCAAGGACGCCGCCAATGGCGACGGTGGCGTCGGGCGCTGGCGCGTGTTCGACCCCGAGCAGACCGTCGGCGAGTTCGTCGCCGGCTTCGGCGACCTCGGCCGCCAGCCGCTGCTCGCCGTCGGCGACCCCGAACAGGTGGCCGACGAGATCGAGCGCTGGCTCGACGACGTCGGCATCGACGGGATCAACCTGCTCCAGTACCACTCGCACGACACCGTCCGCGACTTCGTCGAGCTGGTCGTGCCCGTACTGCGCGAACGCGGACGCCTGCGCGCCGAGTACGACGAGAACGAGACCCTGCGCGACCGCATCTTCGGCGAGGGCGACCGGCTGCCCGACCGCCATTTCGGCACCCGCTACCGCGGCGGAGCCCACCTGCCACACAAGCCTCACCTCCCAAACAAGAAGGAAGCACTCGTATGAGAAAGCCACTCGCCGCCGTCGCCCTGCTCGCCAGCGGAGCGCTCACCGCGTGTGGTGGCACCAGCGCGGTCGCGGACGGTGGAAACCCGACGACCGGCGGCACGATCATCTACGGGCACGTCCAGGAGCCGCCGTGCATCTTCGGCGGCTGGATCCAGCAGGCGTACATCTCCCGCCAGGTGCTCGACGGGCTCGTGACCCTCGACGAGGACGGCAGCGTCAAGCCGTGGCTGGCTACACAGTGGACGGTGTCGCCGGACGGTCTGAAGTACACCTTCACCCTCAAGGACGGCGTCACGTTCACCGACGGCACGCCCGTCGACGCGGCGGCCGTGGCCTGGAACTTCGACTACTGGGAGAACCATGGCGGCAACGGCACCGCGAAGGTCTCCATCGACCCGTACTACAAGGCCGCCACCGCCGTGGACGCCAGCCACGTCGAGATCAGCCTGCACAAGCCGTACCCGCCGTTCCTGACCCTCATCACCCAGGGCTACTTCGGCATCCAGTCGCCCACGGCGTTCAAGGCCCGCACCGAGAAGGAGAACTGCGAGAAGCCGATCGGCTCGGGCGGCTTCGTCGTCAAGGAGTGGAAGCACGGCGAGGAGGTCGTGCTCACCAAGAACCCTG
This sequence comes from Phytohabitans aurantiacus, assembly GCF_027923225.1. Classification (GTDB taxonomy): domain Bacteria; phylum Actinomycetota; class Actinomycetes; order Mycobacteriales; family Micromonosporaceae; genus Phytohabitans; species Phytohabitans aurantiacus. The sequence continues at coordinate 156,367 of NZ_BSDI01000007.1, read as the reverse complement.
ACTACACCTCCTGGCCGGCCACCGCCAAGCACGAGGGTCCCGCGATCGTCGACGAGGTGCGCTGGAAGTTCGTGGCCGACGGGGTGTCCCGGTACGCCTCGCTGAGCACCGGGGAGTCGCACGTCGTCTACGAGGTGCCGACGGTGAACTGGAAGGACGCCCAGTCCCGGTACCAGACGATCCGCTACATCACGCCCGGCAAGCCGGTGTCCTTCTACATCAACACCAAGGTCGGTCCGTTCACCGACAAGCTGGTCCGGCAGGCGTTCGCGTACGGCGCCGACCGCAAGTCGGCCGTCGAGGCGGGCTTCCACGGGGTGATCCCGTACGAGGGCAACCCCGCCGTCAGCCAGGCCACTCCCGGCTACGACGCGGAGGTCGCCAAGGCGTACGCCTACGACCCCACCAAGGCGGGACAGCTGCTGGACCAGGCCGGCTGGACGGCCAAGAACGCCAACGGGATCCGGACCAAGAACGGCCAGTCGCTCACCATCAAGCTCGTCTACGGCGCCGGGTTCATCTTCACCCAGGAGGGCGCGACCGTCCTGCAGGTGCTGCAGGAGCAGTGGAAGCAGGTCGGCATCGACGTGACACTCGTCCCGGCGACCCAGGCCGAGCTGTGGGGCGGCAAGTACTCCGACGCGAGCACGTTCGACGCCACACCCTCGTACTGGACCAGTCCCAGCTCGGCGATCCTGTGGATCGTCTGGCGTCCGTCCACAGAGGCCAGTCCCAACGGCAGCAACCGGTCCTTCTACAACAACGAGACGCTGTCGCAGACGATCCAGCGGGCGAACAGCGAGCCGGACACCGCCAAGGCGAACGCCCTCTACGGCCAGGCGCAGAAGATCATCCAGGACGACGCGGCGGGGATCGGGCTCTACACCCAGAACTCCACGTACGCGATCGCCCCGAACCTGAAGGATGTCTGGCTGGAGAAGAGCCAGGGCGAGCCGGTGTTCTCCGACGCGTACTTCACAAGGTGATTCGGCGATGATCAGACGGATACTGTCCAAAGTGGTCGCCTCGGTGGCGGTCGTCGTGGCCGCCGCCTCGGCCACCTTCCTCGCCCAACTGGCGGTGCCCGGCGACCGGGCCACCGCGCTGATGAACCTGCAAACGGGGCAGGACAAGAAGTGGACGGCACAGGAGCTGGCTCCACTCAACGCGAAGTACGGCTTCGACGATCCGATCGTCGTGCAGTACCTGCACTACGTCACCGGCCTGTTCCGCGGCGACCTCGGCACGTCGTACACGCAGAAGCGACCGGTGGCCGAGGTGATCGGCGGGCAGCTGCTCCCGAGCGTCACGCTGACCGTCGCGGCCCTCGCCGTCGCCTGGCTGCTCGCGCTCGGGGTCACCCTGCTGACCGTCAAGCGGGGACGGATCCTATCCAGCCTCGGCAGCGCCTGGGAGGCGCTGACGGCCAGCCTGCCGCACTACTGGGTCGGCGTCGTCCTGCTCGTGGTCTTCGCGGTCCAGCTGCGGGTCTTTCCGATCATCGGGGGCACCAGCGCGTGGGGCACGGTACTGCCGGTGCTGACCCTCGCGATCCCGCTGGCCGGCTTCCTCGGGCAGGTGACCCGCGACGAGTTCACGCAGGTACTGGAGCAGCCGTTCGTGACCACGGCCCGGACCCGCGGCATGTCCGACCTGGGCGTGCGGCTGCGTCACGTCCTGCGGCACGCCGTACTCCCGGCGATCACCCTGTCCGGCTGGGCGCTCGGCGCGCTGATCTCCGGCGCCGTCATCGCCGAGAACATCTTCGGCCGGCCCGGCATCGGGCAGGTACTCGTCACCGCCGTCAACACCCGTGACCTGCCCACGGTGTCGGGGATCGTCCTGGTGGTGGCGGCCGTGTACGTGGTCGCCAACCTGCTGGTCGACCTGGCCTACGCGGTGGTCGACCCGAGGCTGGCCCGATGAGCGCTCTCACGTTGCCGTCGACCACGCGGGTGAGGCTGCCCTCGGCCGGTACCGTCCTGGCCCTGGTGGTCGTCGTGCTGGTACTCGTCGCGGCGATCGCGCCCGGCCTGCTCATCGACCGCAGCCCCACCGCGATCGACCTGAAGGCGACCCTCCAGCCGCCGTCGTGGCAGCACCCGTTCGGCACCGACGACGCCGGCCGCGACCTGCTCACCCGGGTCATCTACGGCGCGCGCCAGTCCCTGGGCATCGGCCTCGGCGCGACCGGGCTGGCGTTCCTGATCGCCATCGCGCTGGGCTTCACCGCCGCGCTGATCGGGGGAGTCGTCGACGCGGTCATCACCCGGGTGCTGGAGGTCGCGTTCGCGTTCCCGGCGCTGCTGCTCGCGCTGCTGGTCATCGCGGTACGCGGGCCGTCGCTGGCCACCGAGATCATCGCCGTCGGCATCGGGTCGGCGCCCGGGTACGCCCGGATGGTCCGCGGCCAGGTCCTCGCCGTACGCCAGGCCGGCTTCGTCGAGGCGGCCGCCGCGCTCGGTCATCCGCGGTTCGCGGTCATCCGCCGGCACCTGTTCCCGAACGCGATGCGACCGCTCGTCGCGGTCGTCACCCTCGGCGTCGGCCAGTCGATCGTCTGGGCCTCCGGGCTGTCGTTCCTCGGCCTGGGCGTGCCACCGCCCAGCTCGGAATGGGGCGCGCTGCTCGACGCGGGCCGCCTGCACATCACCAGCTCGTGGTGGCTGGAGATCCTGCCCGGCCTCGTGATCGTCCTCGTGGCGCTCTCGGTGACCGCGCTCGGCCGCACCCTGCAGAACCGACTCGGAGGAGCGTCCCGATGACAAGTCTCGCTGAACGGTTGGACCGGCAACTGCCCACCACCACCGCGCTGGTGGAGGTCGAGAACCTGCGAGTGTCCTTCGGGGACACCGAGGTGGTCAGGGGCATCTCGTTCACCGCCCGCCCGGGCGAGTGCCTGGCCATCGTCGGCGAGTCCGGCTCCGGCAAGAGCGTGACCGCCCGTACCCTCGTCGGGCTGACCGGCTCCAACGCCAGCGTCACCGCCGACCGGCTCGACCTCGGCGGCGCCGATCTTCGGCACGCCTCCGAGCGGGCCTGGCGCCGGCTGCGCGGCCGGCAGGTCGGCTTCGTCCTGCAGGACGCCCTCGTCTCGCTCGACCAGCTGCGCAGGGTGGGTGACGAGGTCGCCGAGCCGCTGCGGCTGCACGGCTGGGGTACCCGAAGAAGCCGGCCCGCGAAGGCGATCGAGCTGCTCGACGCCGTCGGCGTGCCCGAGCCCGAGGTGCGGGCGCGCCAGCGGCCGTACGAGCTGTCCGGCGGCCTGCGCCAGCGCGCCCTCATCGCCTCGGCCATCGCGCTGGACCCGCCGCTGCTGATCGCCGACGAACCGACCACCGCGCTCGACGTCACCGTGCAGGCCCAGGTGCTCGACCTGCTCGCGGCCGCCAAGGAACGCGGCACGTCGATCATCCTGATCAGCCACGACCTGTCCGTCGTGGCCAGGCTCGCCGACGAGGTCGCGGTCATGCGCGAGGGCGAGATCGTCGAGTACGGCGCGGCCAGCCAGGTGCTCCAAGAACCTCGGCACGAGTACACGCGGATGCTGCTCGACGCGATCCCGTCCGAGCACACCCGCGGCACCCGGCTCACCGGCTCCACGGCACGCGTCCGCCGGCCGGTCGACGAGGGCGTACCGGTGCTACAGGCCCGCAACCTCACCAAGGTCTTCCGCGGCCCCGACAAGGTGGACCGCACGGTGGTCGACGACGTCTCCTTCGAGCTGTTCGGCGGCGAGACGCTCGGCATCGTCGGCGAGTCCGGTTCGGGCAAGACGACGCTGGCCCGGATGGCGCTGGCGATCCTGCGGGCCGAGGCGGGCGAGGTACTGCTGCGCGGCGAACCGTGGACGGCCCTGACCCCGGGCCAGCGCCGGCCGCTGCGCAAACAGATCGGCGTGGTCTACCAGGACCCGCTCAGCTCCTTCGACCCGCGCTGGTCGGTGGGGCGCATTCTCACCGACGCGCTGTCCACCGCCGCCCACCCGCCCAGTTCCCAGACCGAGGCCCGGCAGCGGGCGGTACGCCTGCTCGAACAGGTCGGCCTCGGCGAGCACCACCTGAGCGCCGCGCCGCTGCGGCTCTCCGGCGGCCAGCGGCAGCGGGTCGCCATCGCACGGGCGCTCGCGCCGGAACCGTCGGTCATCGTCTGCGACGAGCCGGCCTCCGCGCTCGACGTCTCCATCCAGGCCCAGGTGCTCGACCTGCTCACCGACCTGCAGGACGACCTGGGCGTGAGCTACCTGTTCATCTCTCACGACCTGGGGGTGATCCATCACATGAGCGACCGGATCCTGGTCATGAAGGACGGCCGGGTCGTCGAGCACGGCAGCGCCGACGACGTCTTCGAACGGCCACGACACCCGTACACGCGGCGGCTGCTCACCGCCGTACCCCGATTGAGGCCGGCATGAGTGCCGTACCGGTGCTCGGGCCGGCCGAGGCGGTGGCGGTCGCCGCCGAGCACGCGGCCGTCTTCGCCCGGGACGCCGCCGACCGCGACGCCAAACGCGTCCTTCCGCTGACCGAGCTGGACCAGCTCAGCGACTCCGGACTGCTGGCGATCACGATCCCCGCGCGGTACGGCGGAGCCGAGCTACCCGTGGAGACCGTGACCGAGGTGATCCGGCTGCTGTCGGCCGGTGACCCCAACATCGGCCAGATCCCGCACAGCCACTTCGTGTACGTCAACCAGCTGCGCCTGCAGGGCACCGACGCCCAGCAGAAGCTGCTGTTCGGCGAGGTACTGGCCGGCCGCCGCTTCGGCAACGCCCAGTCGGAGGCCAACACCAAACACGTGCGCGACATCAGGACCACCCTGATCGCCGACGCACCGAGGCACTGGCGGCTCAACGGGCGCAAGTTCTACGCCACCGGGGCGCTGCTGGCACACCGGATCCCGGTCCTCGCGCACCTGGGGCTGGACGGCCCGCTGCACGTCGCCTGGGTGGACCGCGACGCCGAGGGTGTCGAGGTCATCGACGACTGGAACGGGCTGGGACAGCGCACCACCGCCAGCGGCTCCGTGGTGCTGCGCGACGTGGCCGTGCCCGACGAGCTCATCACGCCGTACTCGGTGACCTTCCAGGGGCCGCAGACCTACGGCGCGTTCGCGCAGGTACTGCACGCGGCGATCGACGCCGGCATCGCGCGCGCGGCACTGACCGACGCCGCGTCGTTCGTGCGCGAGAAGAGCCGGCCGTACCCGGACGCGAAGGTCGAGCGGGCGGCCGACGATCCCCTCGTGGTCCACGCGTTCGGGGAGATCGAGCTGGCGGTACGCGGAGCCGAGGCGCTGCTGGCCGAGGCGGCCCGGGCCATCGACCGGGCCAACGCCGACCTGAGCGAGGCTTCCACGACCGCCGCGTCCCTCGCCGTCGCCGCGGCGCGGGCGGCCACCACGAACGCGGCCCTCGAAACGGGCAGCCGGCTGTTCGAGGTGGCCGGTACCCGATCCGCGGCGGCCGGGCTCAACCTCGACCGGCACTGGCGCAACGCCCGCACCCACACCCTCCACGACCCGGCCGCCTGGAAGGTCCAGCACCTCGGCCGCTGGGCCGTGGACGGTACCCCACCCCCCAACCACGGACAGGTGTGAACCATGCCCGATCTACCTGGCGATCTGAAGTTCCACTGGTTCCTGCCCACCAACGGCGGCGACGGCCGGTACATCGTCGGTGGCGGTCACGGCACTCCCGCCGGCTCGGGCGGGCGCCCCGCGTCGGTCGCGTACCTCGGCCAGATCGCCCGGTCGGCCGAGCAACTCGGCTTCGAGGCCGCCCTGACACCGACCGGCGCCTGGTGCGAAGACGCCTGGATCACCACCGCCATGCTCAGCAGCGTCTCCGAACGGTTGAAGTTCCTCGTCGCGTTCCGGCCCGGCCTCACCTCGCCGTTCCTGGCCGCGCAGATGGCCGGTACCTTCCAGAACCTCTCCGGCGGCCGCCTGCTGCTCAACGTGGTGACCGGGGGAGAGAGCCACGAGCAGCGGATGTACGGGGACTTCCTCGACAAGGACGCCCGCTACGAACGCTGCGGGGAGTTCCTTTCGATCGTCCGCGCGCTGTGGTCGGGCAAGCCCGTCGAGTACGAGGGCCGGCACTTCCGGCTCTCCGACGCGGTACTGGCACAGCGCCCCGACCCGGCGCCCCTCGTCTACTTCGGAGGGTCGTCGCCGGCCGCGCTCGACGTGGCGGCCCGGTACGTCGACGTCTACCTGACCTGGGGCGAGCCGCCGTCCGCCGTCGCCGAGAAGGTGCGGCGGGTCCGCGAACTGGCCGAACGCGAGGGCCGGAGCATCGCCTTCGGGCTCCGGGTGCACACCATCGCCCGCGACACCGCCGAGGAAGCCTGGACGGAGGCCGGCCGCCTGCTGGCCGGCATCTCCGACGAGCAGATCCGTGAGGTACAGGCCGGGCTGCGCCGCAGCGAGTCCGAGGGCCAGCGGCGGATGCTCGCCCTCAACGGCGGCACCAGGGACGAGCTGGAGATCCACCCGAACCTGTGGGCCGGCGTGGGACTGGTCCGCGGCGGCGCCGGTACCGCACTCGTCGGCAGCCACCAGCAGGTCGCCGACCTCATCGAGCAGTACGCCGAGGTGGGAATCACCGAGTTCGTCCTGTCCGGCTACCCGCACCTGGAGGAGGCGTACCGGTTCGGCGAAGGCGTACTGCCAGAGCTGTCCCGCCGCGGGCGCTGGCAGCACCCGGCGCCCACCCAGCAGTCGTCCGCATCCGTCCCGTTCGGCGCTCCGGCGCCGGTGACAAAGGCGGTGGTGTCGTGACCACATTCCCGACCAACCAGGACCTCGACCGTGACCGCTTGCGGGAGGTGTTCGGCATCTACCCCAGCGGGGTCGTGGCGGTCGCCGCCCTCGTCGACGGCGCACCCGTCGGCCTGGCGGCCAGCTCGTTCACCTCGGTGAGCCTCGACCCGCCGCTAGTATCGTTTTCCATCGCGAACGCCTCGAAGACCTGGCCCGACCTGCGCCGCGCGGTGCACCTGGGCGTCACGATCCTGGCCGACCACCACTCCGTCGTGGCCCGCCAACTGGCGGGCGCCGTGGCCCAGCGCTTCGACGGCCTGTCACTCAGCACGACCGAAGACGGTGCCGTCATCCTCGACGACGGCCTGGCCACCTTCGACACCACCATCTACCGCGAGGTCCTGGCCGGCGACCACACGATCGTGCTGCTCCGCCTCCACGGCGTCCGCCGCGCCCAGCAAGACGACCCGTCACCGCTCGTCTTCCACCGCAGCCGCTTCGGCCGCCTCCAACCCACCTGAGCTGCCGCGACGACCGTCGCGGTCCGAGCCGCTGCTCCCGCGGCCTCACCCTTCGTGTTCCCACAACCAACGCGGGGGTTGACCGTGAATCGCGAAAGGGTGAGGCCGCGGGAGCAACGGCATAGCGCGCGACGCACGCCGCGGTAGCTCGATGCGGCATTTTCCCTGATGTTGCGGCATCAGACGCGGCTCGAGGGGACAAGTTCCCCGAACATGCGGTCTCCGCTGATCAACGACGCCCGCGCGCCCCGCGTGCGGCCGCGGGATGCCGCCGCGATCAAGGGCATTCGCCCTTGATCGGCGTTCGGGGCGTTCGGGGCGCGGCGCCTCGTCGGTGGCGGCGCGCCGGGCTGGGCGCGGCGGTCGGTGGCGGCGCCCAGCGGCGGTGCGGTTGCGTCAGGTGGTGAAGCGGGCGCGGCGGCGGCGGGCGATCAGGAAGGCTGCCGCTCCGGCGATCAGGAGGCCGCCGCCGGCGAGGCCCAGGGTTTGGGCGTCGGTGCCGGTCACCGGCAGGCCACCGCCGCTGCCGCTGGCCGGCGGGGTGGTGCTCGGCGTCGCCGGGACCGATGCGCTCGGCGTCGGGGTGGCCGGCGGCGTTGCCAGTTTCACGTACGCGAAGCCGAGCCGGTTGGTCTCCGCCGGGATGGGCAGCGTCTTGGCGGTCAGGCTCAGCGTGCCCCCGGTGCCCGCGACCGGCGTCGTGCCCTGCCCGCTGTCCTTCTTCGCGAACTCCTCGATGCCGCCGTTTTCGTCGATCCAGTCCTTCGGGAACCACTGGAAGACGATGCCCGGCAAGCGGTCGGCGGCTGCCTTGGGGGCGGCGGCGACCTGGAACGGTGACAGCGCGTAGGTGCTGCGGTCGGCGGCGAGGGTCTGGTCGATCTCGCACCAGGCACCCTCGAGGTTACTGTCCACATAGTACTGACAGTTGGTGAACGTGCGCGGCAGGTCGACGTCGTTGAAGGTGCGGACGTTGACCACCACGCCGGCGGCCGGTGCGGTGCCCACGTTGGCGACGCCGAGCACCACCGGAGCGGTTTCGCCCTGGCGGATCGGGTAGCTGATGGTGCGGCCGGATTCGTCACGCTCGGTCAGCGCCGCGAACTGCGGTGCCTCGTCGGCCGCGTGGGCGACCGAGGGAACCGCGAGCGCGCCGGCGGTCATGGCTGCCGCGCCGAGCGCGCGCAGGTACATCTTCATGAAAAGTCACTCCCCGTTGATGGTCCGGCGGGGACTATACCTGGATTCGATCAATCGGGCCGCCCCGTATCGGGGTCTACCGCCGGAGGGCCTCGGCGAGCTTGCGGGCGGCGGTGGTGAGCTGGGTGCGATCGGTCCTGCTCGCGAGCGCGGCGAGACCGGCCGGTGACACCGTGTGGTGGCCGGCGCGCGCCGCGTCAGCGGCGAGCCTGAGCAGTTCTGGCAGGCCGGGGCGGGCCTTGGCGGCCAGCAGGTCGGGCAGCGCGGCCGAGGTGATCTGCCAGACCGCGTCGTGGGCGCCGGCCTTGAGCGCCTCGGTCAGGGGCTGGAGCGTGCGCCGCAGGACGACGCGATCGGAGGCGGCCAGGATGCCGAGCTCGACACCGACGCCGGTGCTGTCCCAGCCGGGGCGGGAGGCGAGCGTGGTGAGGGCGTCGCCGGCGGCTAGCCGCACGCTTTCCCGGCGGTTCGCCATGGCGTACGCGAGGGTCACCGCGGTCGCCGGGCCGGCGGGACCATCGGCCGCGGCGAGGCCGTCGAGGAAGGCGGTGCCCGGGTCCGGGCTCTCCAGCGCGGCGGCGACGTACGGCTGGAGGTGCGCGGCGGCGAGCTCCCGGTGCGACGGGGTGACCATCGGCCACAGCGCCAGCGCGGGTCGCGGCCAGCCGAACGACGAGCGTTCGCGAGCGGCGCGGGCGTCGCTGAACTCGGACGGCAGTCCAGGAGCGTCGAGCATCGCCACGCGCATGCCGGAGGAATAGGCCGTCGCGGGAACCTCCTCGATCCAGGTGCGGGGATCGATGACGCCGGCGGCCAGCCAAGCCGCGAAGCGGCGGCCGGCTGGCGAGGTGAGGCGGGCCGCCGCCGTGTGGATGGCCGGGTCGACCTCGCGGGGAAGGCGCATCAACGCCTGCGTCAGGTCACCGGTCGCGGGCTGCCAGCCGTCGCGGTCGGCCCGCTCCAGCAGGCTCAGCACCCGTGCCGGGTCGACGTGACCAGCCACTGTGGACGGAGTGGCGAGCAGGCCGGGCGGCGGCTGGCGGAACAGCAAGGGGATCAGCTCGGTGGCGCGGCCCTCGATCAACATGCTGAATCGCGGCACCTTGCTGGTGACCTGCTGGGCGGGGTAGTCCGCGTGGTTGCCGCAGGCCGCGGTGATCAGCGCGGACCAGAGCCCGGGCCAGCGGGGAAGGATCGGCTCCAGAACGCGGGTGGCGAGGTCACGGTCGCCGCGGGCGGCGCGGACCAGGCCGTCGAGCACGGCCTCGTGCCGGACCGGGTCGGTGTCGCCGTTGCGCAGCAGGACGCTCAGCTCACCGGCGAGCCCGCCGAGGTCGAGCGGGGGCGGCATCAGCGTGGGCAGGTCGGCGGCGGCCAGTACGGGTGCGGGCGTCGACGCGGGCGCGGCGGTGCCGAGCGCCTTCGCGAGCCGGTCGCCGAGGGTGCCGTCGAGAGACGGCGCCTCGGCCGCGAGCCGGTCACGCGCGGTCTCGGACAGCTCCGCCACCCGGGCTTCGACGAGGTCGAGGACGGCTTCGGCGAGGTCGGGGGCGGGGTGGTGCAGGCCAGCGGCGAGTCCGTCGGCGACATCATCGAGCGGTACCGGTCGCAGCCAGGCGAGATGAGCGCGAACCAGCTTCTTCTCCGGCCGGCAGAGCATGTGCGCAGTGATCTCGGCCAGAGCCGCCGGGTCGAGTCGCGCGACGCGGTGGACCGCCTGCAACGAGGTGTACGCGAAGTCAGCCACTGTGGACAGCGGTGCGGCGAGCAGGCCGATGAGCTCCTGCACGTGGCCGGTCAGCTCGCCGGTCGTCGGTGCCAGGTCGCGGACGAGCGCGAGGTACCACTTCATGACGCCTTGCCGCCCACCGGTGCGCAGGCGGCGCAGGCAGCCCGCGATGAGGGGGCCGCGCTCGATGCGGCCGGTCCCGGCCAGCTCCACCAACGCCGCCGGCCACTCGCGGGCTTCGCCCTGCCGGGCCAGCGTGTTCGCCACACCGTCCACATCGAACAGGTACGCCAGCATATGGTCGAACCACGGATCCGCGGCGAGAATCGGGGCGAGCGGAGTTCCGCGGTACAGGGCCACGTAATGCGCCGCGGCGGCGGGCGTGTCCGGCGGGTCCGCGCCGACCGCCCGCAGCAGCGCCTCGGTGAACGCCCACCGGCCCCTCATGGTGTTGGCGCGGGTGCGGCGCAGCAAGCCGCGGGCGAGCGTGGTGCACCAGGCGGCTCCGCGGACCCGCAGCAGGCCGGGCACCATCTCGGGGGAGACCTGCGGCCCCGGGCCCGCGCTCCACGGGCGGTGCAGCAGCTTGACCGCGTCGGGCGCCTTCTGGGTACAGGCGATCAGGGTGAATCCCGTGGCCGCGACTCGGCGTTGGCTCAACTGCCGCGCGGCCCACCGCGCCTCCTCCTCCAGCCGCCGCTTCTCCCACCCGCGCTGCCGCTCCCGCTCGCGGGTGCGCTGGCGCGCGATGTGCTCGCGGATGCCCTGCAGGTCGGTCGGCGGCTTCTCGTCGCCGAAGGTGACGAGGCCGATGGTGAAGGAGCCCGACGTCGGCAGTTCGGGCAGCGGCTCGGGCTCCAGCGGCGGCAGGACCACCGGCTCGGGCTCTGCGTGCGCCGGCTGGTGACCGTCGAGGTGTCCTGTCAGGACGGTCCGGTCGGCGTCGTCGAGCCCGGCGAGCAGGTCGGCGAGCGCGTCGAGGTCGGCGGCGTCGATCCTGACCCGTACCTCGTCCCACAGATCACTCACGCGGACCGCTCCTGCTTCTCGACGATGATGGCGGCCACGACGTGCTTGCACGGTCCGCGGCGGCCCTGATGGCTGGCCCACCACGCGCAGGTGCAGGCGTACTCGCCGTCGCGGCGGTGTACCAGATAGGTGTTGTCCGCCGAGGTGACCTCGATCCCCGCCGGCGTCCGCACCAGCCGCCCAGCCGTGGCGAGCACCCGGGCCGCAGCCAGCCGCGGGTGCAGCGCCGCGACGGCGTCGGCCCGGTAAGGCAGCGGGCGGTGGAACGGCGACGCGTCGGCGAGGTCGTACCCGACCTGCCCGGCCGTGGCCAGCGCGGCGAGCGCGGAGGTGACCCGGTCGGGTGCCCAGCCGGTGCGGTCGGCGACGGTGGCGCGTTCGACGACGGGGTCTTCGGTCAGCAGGGTGCTCAGCGTGTCGGCGTCGGCCTCGGTGCTCTCGGCGGCGAGGTCGGTCAGCAGCTGGCCGTCACCGGCGAAGCCGTCGCGCGCACCGGTCGACACCAGCAGGGTGAACCGTGCCGTGCCGAAGTCGAGCACCCAGCCGCTGACCTGCGACGGCGCCCCGGAGACAGGCGGCGCGTACAGGGTGACCGTGCGGGCCAGGGCGAGCAGCGGGCGCAGTACCGACAGCCGGAACCCGTCGGCGACACAGACGGCGCCGGGCGCCGGGCCGGCCGTGGTCCGCACCGCCGTCCCGGCCGGCAGCAGCCAGCGGACCCGCCTGCCGGAGCGGGCCGACATCTCCGCCAGCAGCGCCACCGCCCGGCCCGCCGGCAGCTCCAGCCGCGGATCCAGCGGCAGCGCCCGGGCGGCGACCTCGGCCAGCCCGCGCAGCCAGGCGGTGGGCAGCGGCACCTTCTTCTCCACGACGGCGCCGTCGAGGGTCGCGACCGCGAGACCGTCGGCGCCCACGGACAGCCGCAGCGGATCCGCGCCGCCGACCCGGGTCAGCGCGCGGTACAGCGGCGGGTTGATGTCCACATTGGTGGTACCCCGGCCGGCGACCGTGCCTTCGAGCTCGGCGGCGGCCAGGTCGAGCCGGCCGTAGACTCCGCCGCACGTGGACAGGGCCTCGAACCGCAGCCGCTGGCCGTCGCCGGTGACGACCGGGTCACGGCCCCGCCACGGGTCGCTGCGGGCCTGGCGGAAGTCGGCGCCGGCGATGTCGGCCAGGGCGAGCAGCCCACCGGCGACGACCCGGGGCGTGCGGACGAAGCCGGCGTAGAAGGTCTGCTCCTCGACCCGCTCAGGCGTCGACGTCGCCAGGGCGAGGTGGTCGCCGGCCAGGCCGGACGCCCGGCTGTAGATGCGAGTGTCCATAGTCGACGCAGCGGTGCTCAATGGCCGATACCCCCCGGTCCCCGTCCCGACGCCCCGCATCCTGCCACTCGAGGCCGCGTCCCGCTGCCCCCGCCTCCGCCATCCGGATCCGACGGCCGTTCGGTGATCCACAGTCCCAGGTCGAGCCCGGCCGTGAGGGCGCCCGCGGTGATGCGGTCACCGTCGTCCACGACGCGCTCGTCGAGGACGGTCACGCCGTGGGCGACCACGATCTGCTCACTGGACGGCGGCTCGATCCCCACCACCACCTCGGGGCTGGCGCTGACCATCGATGCCACGCTCGACGCGTTGACCGACGCCGACACGGTGATCGTGCCCGGCTTCGCCCGCGGTCCCGCCCCGGTACGCGCGCTCGCCGCCCTGACCCTCGCGTACCGGCGTGGGGCCCGCATCGCGTCGATCTGCACCGGGGCGTTCGCGCTGGCCCAGGCCGGCCTGCTCGACGGCCGGCGGGCGACGACGCACTGGGTGCACGCCGAGGCGCTGGCCCGCGAGCATCCCCGGGTCACCGTCGACGCGAACGCCCTCTACATCGACGAAGGGCAGGTGCTCACCAGCGCCGGGCTGGCCGCCGGCCTGGACATGTGCCTGTACCTCGTCGGGCGGGACCACGGCCAGGCCGAGGCGATCCAGCGGGCCCGCCACATGGTCACGCCACTGCACCGGGCCGGCGGTCAGGCACAGTTCATCCCGGCCGGCACGGACACCGGAGACGACGACCTCGCCGCGGTCACCGCCTGGGCGAACGCCAACCTGCATCTGCCGATCACGGTCGCGGACCTCGCCAAGCAGGGCGTGGTCTCGACCCGTACCCTCCACCGCACCTTCCGGAACCGGTTCGGGATGAGCCCGCAGGCATGGCTGACCCAGCAACGGCTGCGCGCCGCCTGCACCCTGCTGGAAGACGTCGAAATCACCATCGACGAGATCGCCCGCCGCACCGGGCTGGGCACCGCCACGAACCTGCGCAACCACTTCCACCGGGCCTTCGCCACCACCCCGACCGCGTACCGGCGGGCCTTCACGCCATAGACGGTCAATTGCAAGAGCTTCCGGGCTACCGCGACGCCCGCCGCGCGCAAGACCGCTGCTCCCGCGGCATCACCCCGCGCGGTTTCACAACCCGCCGCGGGCCGACCCGGATTTTCCCGCACCGGAGGGACGGCTGTCCCGGCTTCTCATGTTCTGGCGCGCCTACGGCTGTCACGTGATCACACTGGAGATCATGTCTGGCTCGATACGCCCGGTGCTCCTTGCCGTACTGGTGTTGCTGGGACTGACCGCTCCGCAGCTGCGACTCGTTTCGGACGGCGCTCCGCTTGACTGGAGCGGAACCGGCACTGGGGGATCCGACGGGCTCTCGCCAGGGGCGCCCCTCTACGTGCCACCCGCGATCGCCCACGGCGGTGACTCGGCGCAGGGCTGGACCCAGCCGCTCGACGCGCCGGTGGTTTCTGGATTCCGCACCTTCGAACGGCCGGGCCATGACGGTGTCGACCTAGCCGCGTCCCGGTACACGCCCATCGTCGCGGCCGCGTCCGGAACCGTCATCAGCTCATACTGCGACGCGATCGACGTGCGCGACGGCAGCGCGTGGGGTTGTTACCGTGACGGCGACCCCAACCTCACGAGCGGCTGCGGTTGGCATGTCGACATAATCCACAGTGGACAAGAGATCACCCGGTACTGTCACATGGTCAGCCAACCACTCGTCAGCGTCGGCGATTTCGTGTCGACGGGGCAGGAGTTGGGCCAGGTCGGCTCCACCGGAAACTCCAGCGGCCCCCACCTACACTTCGAGGTACACGTCAACGGAGACCCCGGATCAGGCGGAGCCGTCGACCCCGAAACCTGGATGAGCGACCGCGGAGCGCCGCTCGGCGGCTGGTGGTGACGCAGCTTCTCGTCGAACATGTCGCCTTCTAGACTCTGCCGGCCAGCGATCCTGCGGTTGCGGTGATTCCTGCGGCTCTCGCACCGATCTGCCGCGATCCGGCGTCTGTGGCGATCTGCTGCCCTTGGAGGGACTGCTTTGTGTAGCCGCGGAGGGCGAGGCCGCGGGTGCGCGCCATGCCGTAGCTCCCGCGGCTTCACCCGCCGCCGTCGCACGACCAACCCCGACGAGGGCGGGTCGTGCGCCGCGATCACCATTGTGGACAGACGGCCATCCTGAACCAGGCGGGTTGCTTGCGGGGCAACGGATGTCGGTGGGTTTCGGTAGAATCGAACGTGTGATCGAGAGGCTGGTTATCCCTGAAGATCTGGCGGACATGCCGCCCGGTCCGGGGTTGGCCGCGGTCCTCGCGGGCATCGACCGGTCGTGTGTCAACGGCCACGACATGGTCACCGTCATGCAAGCCAGGGCCCGTCAGGTCGCCCACGATCAGGCCGAGCTGTTGGCCGACATTGTGGAGGTGGCGCACTGCCCGCCCGGTGTTTTCAACAGTCCGGTCGAGCGGTTGAAGGGGTTGAGCCGGTATCCGGATGATGAGGTGCGGGTCGCGTTGTGTTGGACCCGCCGCGCCGCTGGCGAGCAACTCACCCTCGCCCTGGACGTCGTCGAACGCCTCCCCGACGTCTACGCCGCGCTGCGGGCCGGCCACATCGACATTCCGCGGGCTCGGGTGTTCTGCGACGTGCTTTCGGTGTTGCCGGAAGACACCGCACGCGAGGCGGCGGCGCGGTTGTTGCCGGTCGCTGATGGTCTGACGACGGGGCAGTTGCGGGTGCGGTTGCAGCGGCTGGTCATCACCATCGACCCCGACGCGGCTCGCATACGCCGTGACAAGAGTGTTGTGGATCGGCGTCTGGATCAGGGGCTGTTGCCGGAGGGCACCGCGTTTCTGGGCGGCACCAACCTGCCCGCCGAGCGGGCTGCGGCAGCCTCGGCGCGGATCGACGCGATCGCCCGCGCCGCCCGCCGCGGCGGCGACGAACGCACCCTGGATCAGCTACGGGCCGACACGTTCCTGGACCTACTCGAAGGCCTGAGCACCGCGACCGCGATGTCCACCGCGCCAGCGCCACCCGGCACGGCCGAGGCTGCCTATGCGCCCGGCGTGGCCCCGGCTGCCCATGCGCCCGGCGCGGCGGAGGCCGCCGGCCGGCCTGGGTCGGGCGAAACGGCCTGCGGGGACACGGCGTCGGGCACCGCCGGCCCAGCCAGCACCGGGCCGGTGCGCGGCGGGGTCGAGCTGACCGTGCCGCTGTCCACGCTCATGGGACTGACCGAGTTGCCCGGCGAGTTGGCCGGGTGGGGGCCGGTCATCGCCGACATCGCACGCCAAGTCGCCGCACAACAACGACGCAGCCGATGGCGATTCACCGTCCACGACGGCAACACCCTCTACACCGGCGTCACCCGCCGCAGACCAACCGCCGAAATGGCCGACCACATCAGCGCACGAGATCGGACCTGCCGAGCACCCGGCTGCCGGGTGCCCGCCCACCGCGCCGACATCGACCACATCCACGACTGGGCACACGGCGGACCCACCATCGAAGAAAACCTCGGAACGCTGTGCCGGCATGACCACGGGCTCAAACACCACGGAGACTGGGAGTATCACCAGATCGCACCCGGCGTCTTCCAGTGGCACACCGCCCTCGGCCACACCTACCTCGTCCCACCCGAACCCAGACCAGAGGGCTAGAGCGCTTCGGGGTCAGGTTCAGGATCGGGGCTTTGAGCTGCCGCGGCGCCCGCCGTGCGCGATGCCCGTTGCTCCCGCGGCCTCACCCACCGCGTTTCCACAACCCGCCGCCAGCCCGCAGGGATGGATCGTGGAAGCCTACTGCCCCTCCCAGGAGCAGCAGATCGCCACCGACGTCCGTTCCACCAGCACCACCAGGACGGCGACGCCCCTGACCCCGCGACAGGACCATCGAGAACCTACAGGTGATGTGCGGGTCAGTGTCCGAACGCCCAGGCCACCATCAGTGGAAACTCGTGTTTCCAGAAGGCGCCGCCGTGCGCGCCGGCCCGTTCGGCCATGATGACGTCTCCGCCCGCCTCGCGTAGCGCGTCCGCCCAGCGGGTCGCGTTGGTGAGGAAGAACGGTTCCTCGGTGCCGGCGACGAGATAGGTACGCGGAAGCCGGCCGGGCAGCGCGGTGAGCGGCCGGTACCCCGCCCCGGGCGAGGCGCAGAGGACCGCGCCGTAGATGTCGGGATGGCGAAGCCCCATGGCCAGCGCGAGTTCGGCGCCGGCTGAGACTCCGAACACCGCGGTTCGGTCGGCCGGCAGCCTGACGGCCAGGCGGGTCGCCGCCCATCGCCGGACATCTTCGACGAAGAACTTCTCGTGGGCCGCGAACCGTTGCGGGTCGAAGGCGAACGCTGCTGTGCTACGGCCCGGTGAGTACTCGTGCAGCCGCAGCGTCTCATCTTCGACGCGGTGCGCGCCGATGATCATCGTGGGTGGCAGATCGGCAGCCTCCAGCACCTTTCCCCACGACGCGATCAGTTGCCCGTCGCCAGCGAAGACGACCGCTTCGGCCGCGGCCGCCGGTACATACGCGGTGACCTGCCGCCCACCGTCGTACTCCAGCGTCTCGGTAATGATTTCACCCGCTATGGACGACATCGACGTGGGACTCCCTCGGCGCCCTTCAACCGGTCACTCCGACAGCGGCAGCGTAAACGAGTGTGACGTCGTCGGGTCGGTAGGGTTGATCGGGAGGTGCGTGGATGAGTTTCCGGCTGGCGGCGTATGCCGTGTGCGTCGAGGATGGGCGCGTACTGCTCGCCCACTGTGTTTCGCCGACGGGGGACACGAGCTGGACCCTTCCGGGCGGCAGGGTCGAGCAGTCGGAGGATCCGTTCGACGCGGTGGTGCGGGAGGTCGCCGAGGAGACCGGCTGCGAGGCGGTGGTCGAGCGCTTGCTGGGCGTGGACTCGAGGGTGATTCCCGCCGCTGAGGCGCGGGCAGGGATCGAGCACCAGAACGTCGGCATCTTCTATCAGGTCCGGATCATCGGCGGCGTCCTGCGGCCCGAGCCGAACGGCGTGACGATCGAGTCGGTCTGGACGCCGATACCGGACGTCGCCGGTCTGTGCCGCTCGTCGCTGGTCGACGTCGGTCTAGCCCTCGCGCGGACGCTTCCGGCAACCGGACACGTCGCTCCTGTCGCGGTCGGTGGCCTGATTCAGCACTGAGCCGACGATCGTCAACCGTCGGTGAGCACCTGATCGAGTACCCGCTTCGCGGCCGCAGCCGTGGCATGGTCGCTTCGCGATGCGTGGGCGAAGGTGACCAGCGCCTTCCACAGCGCCCACCCCCGTCCGCGGGCCCACGTCGCAGAGTCCACATCAAGCCTGGCGCGGAACGCCTCGCGGCTCGCTCCCGACAGGAGGGTCCAGGCGATCGCCAGGTCGCACGCGGGGTCACCGACACCGCAGGTGCCGAAGTCGATGACGGCAGCCAATCGGCCGTCACGGACCAGGAGGTTTCCCAACGCCACGTCACCGTGAAACCACACCGGCCGGCCATCCCACGGCGACCGCAGGGCCGACTGCCAGACCGCCGTGACCCTGTCCCGAGGAATCTGGCCGTCGAGCTCCCCGAGCGCCCATCGCGTTTGAGAGTCGTAGACCTCTACCGGCCCGCCACGAAACCAATTGTGCAGCCCTGGCTCGGGCCCTCCTGCCGGATCGACATGTCGCAGGGCGACGAGGAAAGCGGCCAGGCTGTCCGCGAACTCGGTCAGGTCGCCGATGGTGTCGACGCCGGCCGATTCGCCGTCGATCCACTCATAGACCGACCAGTGGAAGGCGTACCCCTCGTCGGGCTCGCCCATCGCCAACGGTACGGATATGGGCAGCGGCACGCGTGGCGCGAATACCGGCAGCCACCGGTGCTCCTTGGCGACCGCGAGGGCGTACTCCCGAGCGGTGGGCAGCCTTACCGACATGCGGTCACCCAGATGGAAGGTCTGGTTGTCCCAACCGCCGGCCGCGACGGGCCGGACGGGCAGGTGGGCCCACTGCGGGAACTGCCTGGCGATCAGCCGCCGCACCACGCTCACATCGGTCTGGCGGCGATCAGGTATCGAAACAGCGTCCGTCACCGCTTCTGGCCGTTGCGGAACAGGGCGACGGCTTTCTCGATGCGTCGCTGGCGGGTCTCGGCGCTCTTCGCGGCGTTCACATTGTCGATGTGATACCGCTGCAGGCTGTTGGAGAGCTTCCCGAAGAAGGCTTCCACGGCCTCGTCGGCCGCGAGCGCGGCGGCGAAGTCAGCGGGTACGTTGACCTCGCGGGGAGTGTCGGCGACGGTGAGTGTCACGCGGATCGGGTCTCCGCCCTTCAGACCGGTCGCCTTGCGGATGGCGGCGCTGATGCCGATCATGTACTGCCCGCCCATCACGGCGACGGTGTTCCGGTACTCGTAACCGTTCACATCGACGATTACGGCGGGGCGCTTGCCCGCCGCCAACTGCTCGATGACCTCATCCGGCACCACCATCCCCGTGTTGTTGCCGCTCGCGGCCACGGTCGTCTCGAAGGTCGCGCGTTTCGGCTGGGGCTCCGTCATCTGCTCCTCTTTCCGATCGTCGCGTGAGCCGCGCGCCCGATGAGTTCGGGCGGGCTGGTTCGTCATACCACACGACACCCGTCACATAGGTTCGAGGCACCCACGCGACGAGCACGGCTCCCAGGTTGGTCCTGGGAGCCGTGGTATCCGGACGGCGCGAAACAAGCCATGTTGGAGCCGGTGCTTCCGACGAAGACGGTGGCGTGGGAGACGGTCAATCCCGTGTCACGCCAGCTCCTTCGCGAAGCCCTGCCGCCACGACGGGTAGCTCAGCCGCCAGCCCAGCTCTCGCTTGGCCTTGGCGTTGCTGAAACCGCGTCCCTCGGTCATCAACACCACCGCCACCTCCCCGGCCAGCGGCCGCGCGAGCCAGGCGGGAACCCGCATGGGGCGCTTCGCGCCCACGCGCGTCGCCAGGTAGGTCAGCCACTCGTTGGCGGGGGCGGGTTCGTCGTCGACGATGTTGAACACGCCCTTCGCCTTCTGCTCCACCGCCAGCACGGTGGCGTTGGCCGCGTCGTCCAGGTGCACGAACGAACAGTGGCCGGCGCCGCTCCCGACGATCGGGAACTGCCGCTTGCGTACCGGCCCGGCGAGGTCCTCGATGACCTCCGGCCCGTAGAACCAGCCGTAGCGAAGGACCCCACCGCCGGCCTTGACCACCGCGTCCTCGACATGGCCGATCGCGGCCATCCCGGGCTCCGCCGGCGTTCCCGTCATCGGGTCCAACCCGTCCTGCTCGGTCTTCACCCAGCCGCCCGTCCGGATGCCGTTCCAGGCCCCGTAGCTCTGCGCGATGACATGGGATACGCCCGTCGCCTCCGCGGCGGCCAGCAGGTGGTCCGTGCCCTCGGCCCGGAGCCGGTTGGTGCCGGCGAACCACCGGTCCATGTGCTTCATGTCGGGCTTCCCGGCGTGGCCCACCGCGATCGCCGTCATCTGATGCACGAGCACGTCCGGCCGGGCCCGGGCCACCGCGTCACCGACCGCCGCCGCGTCCAGACCGTCCATCACCACACCGTCCGCGCCCCAGTGCGCCAGCATGGGCAGCTTGGCCGCGTTCGTCGTCGTGGCCGTCACCTGGTGCCCCCGGGCCACCAGCATCGGCACCAGTCGCCGCCCCAGAACCCCGCTGCCGCCCGCCACGAAAACCCGCATGACCATCACCTTCCCGATCAGATCTCGTCCTCTCCCACTTGACGAGACAGCCCGGTCAGCTGTGACGTGGTCAGATGCCGGCGAGGGCCTCCATGGCGTGGCGTTCCCGGTCCGCGAGCGCGGTGAGCAGGGCTGAGGCGCGGGTCAGGTGAGCTGGGTCACGGGTCTCCCCAGCGGTCGTGATGTGGTGGGAGACATCGGTCCACAACGGGGCGATCTCGGCGTACAGCGCGTGGCCGCGGCGCAGGTTGGCGTCGTCGACGAGCGCGGTGCATTCGGCGAGGAAGTCGCGGTACATGGCGCGAAACAGGGCGCCGCCGGTCCCGCCGCGTTCCATCAGCGTCGCGGCCAGCGGCAGATCGTGGGAGGGGTCGGCCGCGCGGGTGAGCCACGTGGTCACCTGCTTGGCCGCCTTGGCGATGCCACGATGGCCGAGGTTGGCGATGGGCGGATTGAGGAAGGCGTGCGCGTTGGCGCGGATCGCCGTCCGGATCGCCTCGCCCAGGTCGGGGCGGCTGGCGGGGCTGGCGATGGTGTACGAGAGATTGCGCGCGGTCATCGGTCCGCGTTCGCCGCGGGCCAGTTCCAGGCTCTTCAGCGTGGTGGTCACGGCGCCGCCCTGCTGGTCGGTGTCGATCAGATAGGCGTGGCTGTCGTCGAAGCCGTACATCGCGACGAAGTGGCCGCCGAAGTGCACCTTCGTGGTGAAGTACTCCAGGTGGTACGAGTCAAGTTGCAGCCCGACCGGGCGTCCGGCGCCAAGGGCGGTAGCCACGTTCTGCCACGCCTTGCGGGGCGAGGCGGTCTCCTCGACGTGCAGCGTCAGGCTCAGCCGGTCGGCCACGGTGCGGGTGATCGTGGCCGGCTTGGTGCGGCCGCCGATGAACGGGAAATCCATGTACTTGGCGTCCCAGTAGACGAAGCCCAAGCCTTCGCCGAGACCGAACAGCATCGGCTCCGACAGGTCCATGCCCTCGTGGCGTAGCAGGGCACCGAGCGCGGTGGTCTCGCAGTGCAGACCGCCGGGAAACGCCACGTTCTCAATGATCATTGCTCTCCTGAGGTGGATCGCCTTCCCCTCCCCCTGGGAGAGGGTCAACCGCCAACGGCGGCTGCCGTATCGTCACACGGGCGTCGGCGTAGGGAGTCCTAAGGATGGATCTTGACCGGTCCCAGCTGGCGCAGCTCGGATGTGGCGCCCTCGGCGCGGCGGTCGGTGGCGTGGCGGCGTGGACGCTCCCCGAAGGCGGGTACGACCACTGGGCCGTCAACGTGCTCGTCGCCTACCCCATCGTGGTGGGAGTCATCGCCGTCGCCTTCGAGCACGAGCGCGGTGCCCTGCGAGGGCTCGGCGCCGCGCTGGGGCGGATCGCGTGGTTCATCGGCGCGGGAGCCTTGTGGGTCGTGCTTTTGACGATCCTGTTCGCGCCGTTCGCCCTCGTCCTCATCCACCCGGTCGCCGAGCGTTTCCAGGAACACTTTCCCAACGCTTCCCAGAAACTGGTCTCGGGACTCTTCGTGGCGTTCGGCGTCGCGATACTGGGAGCCCTGGCCAAGACCGAGGCGGGGGCGATGGTGTTGGGGTTCGCCTTCGAAGGGCTTGGCAAGGGCGCCTTCCTCATGCCGCCGATGCTGTGGCTGCTCATCGTGTGGTGGCCCGTCAGCCTGGTGACGCTGGCGATCGTGTGGCTCTCCGGATGGGACGGGCGGCACGGGTCGTTCGGAGCGGTCTACTGGCTGGTCGCCGGCGTCGTGGCCGGCGCGGTCCACGGGTTCTACGCGACGCGCTGGGCTGCCTCCGAGGCGGACGCGTAAGGCGGTCGCTCCCGCGGCCCGGGTGCCGCTCGTCGAGCACGTCGGCGTGCTGTATGCCGACCGCACCCACCACGAGGCCGCGCGCTGGCTCGACCAAGCCCTCAACCACGATCCCGAGCGGAGAGTGATCGCCGCGAAGCAGCGGGTCGCGGCGGGCGGCCTGAGCATGGTCGGGGCGCTGCTGCTCCTGGTCGCCGCGCTGGCCTGGTCGTCACGACGGGCAACGCCGGCGACCGCCGGCTCTCACCCGGTCCGGATTCATCGTGTACCGCTGGCGTGGCTGGCCGGCGCGGCGATGGTCGCCCCGCTGGCCGGGCTCGCCGGCGGGTGGCTGCTGGCCCGTTCGCTGCCTTCCGCGCTCTGCGGCTACCTCATCGGGTACTTCGCGTTCACCGGCGCCACACTCGGGGCTGTAGCGTTGATGGCCACTGTGGACGGTCGTGCCGCCGAACGGCGCCGCGGACTTTCGTGGCTAGCGCTGGCGGTCGCCGTCACCGCGGCGGTAGTGGTACCGGTACACCTTGGACTAACCTCGACGCTGCCGCACGGGCCGCGTTGGTGGCTGATCGCGCTGCTTGCCCTCGCTATCGCGCTTCTGCTCCGCTCTGCGCTCGCGCTCGCCGATCCACCGTGGACCGTCGCGGTCCTGGGAGCGGTCTGCCTGCCGTTGCCGGTCGCCGCCGTCGCCGGCCTGGCCCCCGGCTTCCTCGCGCTCGTCACGCCGTTGATCGGAGCCCTGTTCGCCATCTACCTGCTGGTGGCGGGCGTTGCCCGGCTGGCCGGGACGCCGTGGTGGCAAACCGTCCCAGCCGGCGCCCTGGTGGTCGCCTGGCCCGTCGCCACCACACTGCCACTCACCTGAGTCGCGAGTCACAGGCCCCAGAACGGCCCGGACAGGCCCGCGCTTCGCAGGTACTCCTTGGCGGCGTCCGGCTCGCGCCTGACGTAGCCGCGCTCCATGCGCCCGTCGTACCAGTGGGAGGCGAACCGCCACAGGGTGCGAAGGTCCATGACGTAGCCGCGCGTGGATCCGGTCTTCCGGCACCAGGCGTCGACGCAGTCTTCGGAGCAGAACAGGCGCTGGTGCCGGCAGGTGTGCACGACGTCGTCCCACATGTGCGCTGTGGGCACCAGGAAGTGCGCGACCTGATCGCCCTGCGGCGGCTGGTCGGTGCCGACGTTCCAGGCGTGTGGGCGGGAGCAGGCGGGGCATCTGGTGGACACGAGCACCTCGCCCTCGTCCGGGAGCAGGTGCGGGAGCGCGAACGAGTCCCAGGCGCAGCCGCCCCACCACAGCGTCTGGCGGCCCATCACGGCGAAGCCGAGCGGCACGGCGGAGAACGGGTGGGCCATGAGGATCTGGCCGGACCCGTCGAGTACGAGATGGCGGGCGCGGGCGAGTTCGGCCAACCCGGCGCCGGCCTTCGCGACATCCAGGGCGTCGGCGGGTGGCGGGCGCCCGGTACTGGCGAACGAGCGGTAGACCGCGAGTCGCAGATCCTCCAGTTCCACGCTCGCATCCTCTCAAATGGGCGGCGGGGCGTTGCCGCGTCACACCGAAGGCCGCCGCCCCGGACGCGGAAAGGCGCGAATCGGTGTACTTGTGTCGATTTTTGGATAGCTCCGTGGCGATGCCGCGCCGGGCGCGAAATACTTGATTTCATGAATCCACGGGGGATGACAATGGACCGCGCCTGGACGCCGGGCATCGACACCGGCGGCGACCCGTCCGCTCTGACGTAGCGCATCGGCCGGCGGATGCTACGAATCCATTTCTTGCCGGAAGACCTGTCCCGCACCCACGTCGTGTCCACTTCGGACCCGCTGTGGGAGACACTGTTGAGCCTGCAGCTGTCGCACAGCGGTGACGGGCGGCTCGTGTTCGGCGGCTGGCGGCGGCAGGTGCGGTCCCGCACCTGCCGGTCGGTCGAGGCGGTCCTGCTGCCGCTGTCGCCGCCGCGCGGGCCGTCCGCCGATCTGCTGACCCCGGCGGCGAGCACGCTCGGCCTGGAAGCGGGGTTGGAGGCCGTACGAGCCACCCCGCTGCGGCTGATCCGCCAGGATCTGCACCAGCTCGCCGCCCATCACCGGCTGCCGGCCTGGACCAGCCTGCTCGCCGACGGCGAGCCTCGGCTGTTGGCGGTGGTGGCGGGCGCGCTGCGGGCCTGGCACCAGGCGGCGGTGGCGCCGTACCAGGACCACATCGACCGCAGGCTGGACGCCGACCGCGCGCTCCGGTTGCGCGACGCTCGCCTGGGCGGGCCAGAACGGGTACTGGCCGGCCTCCCGCCGCCGCTGTCGTGGCGGCCGCCGACGCTGGTCAGCCGGTACCCGGTGGATCGCGACATCCATCTCGACGGTCGTGGACTGCTGCTGGTGCCCTCGTTCTTCTGCTGGCGCAACCCGGTCACGCTCATCGACGCGGCGCTGCCACCGGTACTGGTGTATCCGATCGAGCACGACCTGGAGTGGCTGGCGCACCCGGACCGGCCCGGCGCGCGCGGCGAACGGGCACTGGCGGCACTGCTCGGCGGCACCCGCGCGGCGGTACTCGACACCGTCGGGCGCGGTCCCGTCACCACCACCGGTATCGCCAAGCAGGTGCACATCTCCGCGCCCTCGGCCAGCGAGCACGCCTCGATCCTGCGCGACGCGGGGCTGATCACGACCCGGCGGTTGGGCAACACCGTGCTGCACAGCCTCAGCCGAGCTGGGGCGGTGCTTCTGGACGGCGCCCGGCACGACTGAGCGCGGGGTTGTTCGGCGCCAGCCGAAAGACTCACCACTCGCCGCCGAGCCGGGCCGACGATCGGTGGGTGCTTAAAGTACGAGTGGCCGTCCTCGCGGCGGCGCTGATGCTCATGGGCACCGGCTGCGGCGGGTCCGGCGACGCTCCGCCGGACGGCGGCCGCGCGCTCACCGGGGCGGAACGCAAGCAGATCAGCCAGGCGCAGACGCGGCTGATCGCGGAGTGCATGCGCCGGCAGGGTTTCGAGTACTTCGAGGTCGCCGAGGAGGCGCCGCAGCCGCCCGAGTTCCCGTACGGAAACGACGATCCGGCGTGGGCGGCGGCGCACGGTTTCGGTGTCGCGTACGCGCTGCGGGCCGTGGCGGCGGCGCGCGCCAAGGACCCGAACCACACCTACGTCACGGAGCTGCCCGCGCAGCGGCGAGACGCGTACCTCGCGGCGCTGGACGGCGACCGCCGCGATCCGGTCACGGTGCGGCTGCCCGACGGCAAGGCCCTGCACCAGAGCGGTCAGGGGTGCACGGCGCAGGCGCAGCGACGCCTGTACGGCGACCTCGCCGACTGGGTCCGGGCGCGTGCCATGGTCGACCGCCTGCCGTCCGAGTACACGCGACAGGTGACCGCCGATCCGGGTTACCGGACCGCACTGCGCGCCTGGAGCGGGTGCATGGCCGCGCGTGGCTACGCCGCCGCCGACCCGGCCCAGCTTCGCACGCTGGTGGCACCGGCGACGACCGGTACGCCCAGCGACGCCGAGGTGCGGGCGGCGGTGGCCGAGGCGGAGTGCGCGGCGCGAACCGCGACGGTCCGCACGGCGCGGGAACTCCAGCGGGCCCACGCCGAACGGACATACGCCAACCACCGGGAGGTGATCGCCGAGTACCAGAAGCTTTCCGTCCACGCGCTCAATGTGGCGCTGGAGATCGTAAACGCCGAGCGGTAGAGAGAAGGAGACGCACACATGCTTCACAAAGGCTTCCGAGCCCTCGCGGCGGTGCTGCTGATGGCCGGCGCGCTCATGGTGGTCCTGGCCCAGCCGGCGTCGGCGAAGCCGGCCGACGCTGGCGCCCTGGCCGTAGACCCGTCCTGCCCCAGCGGCTACTTCTGCGTGTGGTTCCTGGAGGGATACGGCACGCCGAAGTGGCAGGACATCGACAACGACAGCGACTGGCACAACGGCATGGGCTCGCTCGCGGACGGGACCATCGCGGACGACGACCGGTCGTGGGCCAACAACGGCGTACCGTGCGCCGGTTGCGACCACGTACGCGTCTACCAGGACATCAACCAGTCCGGTGGCGTGACCCTCTGTATCCATCGTGGACAGTGGCTGGACATGGACAGCGGCACCGCGCCCTGGATCGCCGCCGACCGGGGCAGCTCACACCGATGGGGTGGCGAGTGCCTCGCCGGTGAGCCACACATCCCGTTCTGAGTCACCCGTGGGCCCCCGACCCGACGGTGCCGCAGGCCGACTGATACACCTTGGGGGGTAGGAAAAGACGTTTCAATTCCGCCGCCTTGGGTACTGGCCCTGCCGCCGTTGTACACGCGCAATTTCATGTTCCCGGTTGGGGGCCCACATGGGCAGGGGAAGCGGGCAGGGTACGAGCCGGATCGCCGTGTGCTCCAGTGATCAGCTTCGGCGCGACGCGTTGGCCGCCTATCTGGGCGGCCTGCCCGACTTCACCGTCGTCGGACGGGTCGTCGACGGCCATCATCTGATCCCTCTCGTCGAACTCGAACGGCCACACATCGTCCTCATCGATGGTGGCCGGCGCCCGGGCGCGAGCACGCCGACGATCCAGGTGCTGCACGCCCGGCAGCCGGCGACCCGGCTGGTACTGGCGTACGAGCGGCTGTCCACTGAGGAGTTCGCCGGCGTGCGAGAGTCGGGCGTGGTGGCGGTCGTGCCGTACGCCCACGGGCTCGGCGGCCTGGTGACCGTCCTGCGCGGGCTCGCCACCGGCGTCGAGGTGACCGGCAAGGGCGTCGGGCTCACCGGCCGCCAGCGGGAGATCCTGCTGCTGGTCGCGTCGGGCCATCAGGTCACCGAGATCGCCGAGATGCTCGCGATCAGCCCGGGCACCGTGGAGAACCACAAGCGACGCCTGTACGCGAAGCTGAGCGCGACCAGCGCGGCGCACGCTGTGGCGCGGGCTGCCTCGCTCGGCCTCATCGACAGTACGCCGGCGGCCCGGACCGGCCG
Source organism: Phytohabitans aurantiacus (assembly GCF_027923225.1). GTDB lineage: Bacteria > Actinomycetota > Actinomycetes > Mycobacteriales > Micromonosporaceae > Phytohabitans > Phytohabitans aurantiacus. Next base: position 129,314 of record NZ_BSDI01000007.1, on the reverse strand, counting down.
GCCCGGGAGTGAGCCGCGGGCAGAGGGCGACCACGCGACGCTCGCCCTCGTGGTCGGCCACGCCAGCGCGGTGCTCGACCGGGCGGTCACGATTCTGATCAGGCACGGGATCGGGGTCGTACGCGAGCACTGTCCACAAGCGACGACGCAGGTGCACTGGAACCGCTCGCACCGTGGCCCGGTGGTGCGCGTCCTGGTCGACCCGACAGCCGAGCAGTGGCGGGTCGGCGCGACGCTCGGCTGGTCCGCCGTCATGGTGCACGACGGCCGCGTCGACCGCCGCGCCATGGGGGAGGCGCTGGCCAACGGCGTACTGGCGCTGGTGCACGCCGACCACGTCGAGTCCCGCCTGATGCCGGCGATGCACCTCGCTGCCGGCGGCTACCTGGTGATGGATCCGGCCTCTTCGGGGCTGTTCATCGACTCCATGTGGAACTGGTCGGCCGACCTGCCGCCGATGACGCCGCGACTGACCGCCCGGGAGCACGACATCCTGCGCCTGATCGGGCGCAACCAGACCGTGCGGCAGACCGCACGCGCGCTCGGTATCGCGATGAAGACGGTGGAGAACGCACAGGGCCACCTGTTCAGCAAGCTCGGCGTGCACAACCGGGCCGCGGCGCTCGCCAAGGCGTACACGCTGGGTCTGCTCCAACCCACCGACGCCCTCCTCGACGCGCGGGCGTTGCTGACGTAGAGGAGGCTCGGCATGAGCCGGTCGGGTTTCGTCGCGGTCACCGCGGCGCTGTGCTGGGTGCTGCTGCCCGCCGCCCCGGCGGCCGCCCACGCCGAACTGCTGGGCACCACCCCCGCGTCCGGTGCCGTGCTGGCGCGCGCGCCCGCCGAGGTGGTGCTGCGCTTCAGCGAGCCGGTCGCGCCGGTGCGGGACGCGACGCGGCTGCTCGACGCCACCGGCAGCGCGGTGCGCGGCGGCGCGGCGGCCGAGCCGGTGCCCGGCCAGCCGGAGCGGGTCCGCCTGGCGGTGCCGTCGGGCCTGCCCGACGGGCTGTACGTCGTGGCGTGGCGGGTGGTATCCGCGGACTCCCACCCGGTGGCGGGGTCGCTGACCTTCACGGTGGGCGAGGCGGTGGGTGCGGCGCCGGCGTCGACGCCGGTCCAGGCCGTCGATTCCGGAGTACGGGTGGCCTTCTGGACCTTCCGGGGGTTCGGGTACGCGGCGCTGGCGCTGCTGCTGGGTGGCGCGGCGTTCCTGGTGCTGTGCTGGCCGGCCGGCTGGTCGGACCGGCGCGCCCGCCGCCTGGTATGGGCCGGCTGGTGGGCGAGTCTGGGCGCGGCGGCCGCGGTCCTGGTGCTGCAGGGCCCGTACGCGGCCGGGAAGAGCCTCGCCGGCGTGCTCGATCCGGCCCTGCTGCGGGCCACTGTGGACTCCGACTACGGGCGGCTCTGCCTGGCCCGCCTGGCCCTGCTTGCCGCCGGCGGCTTCCTACTGGCCCGACTGTCCACCCGGGGCGGCCGGATGCTCGTGGCGGGGGCTGCCGGGATCGGACTGGCGCTGCCGCTCACCTGGGCGGCGGCCGGGCACGCCCGGGTCGGCGCGGGCGCCATGCTCGCACTGGCCGCCGACGCGGTGCACGTCCTCGCGATGGCGGTGTGGCTGGGCGGCCTGGCGCTGCTGTTCGCCCGCGTGCTCCCGGCTCGTGGCGGCGTACCGGTCCGGACGGCGCTCGCCGTGCTGCCCCGGTTCTCCTGGATCGCGTCCGCGGCGGTGGCGGCGCTGGTCGTCACCGGCGCCTTCCAGGCGTGGCGCGAACTGCGCGGCGCGGACCTGTCTGGGCCGTCCGGCTATCCGCGGCTGCTGGCCTGGAAGCTGGCCGCGTTCGGCCTGCTGATCTGTCTCGGTGCCGGCTCCCGCGCACTGGTTCGCTACCGGTACGTGCGTCCGGTCGGGTACGCCGCCGCGGGCACCGTGGCCGCGCCGGCCAAGCGGGCCACGGCGGCGGTGACCGGGGCGCGCCTGGAACGGGTCGAGCGCAAGCGCCGCGCCGCGGAACGGCGGCAGGACGAGGAGGCGGTCGCGCTCCTGCGCCGCTCGGTCCGGCTGGAGGTGGTGATCGCCGCCGCCGTGCTCGCGCTGACCGCGGCGCTGGTGTCGACCTCGCCGGCCGGGCACGCGCACAGGGAGCCGGCGGCGAGCGGGCCGTACTCGGCGGTGGTGCCGCTGCCCGGCGGGGGCGACGTGCAGGTGTGGCTTGCCCCCGCCCGGTCGGGCCCCAACGAGTTGGTGCTCAACGTGCGGAGCGCGGACGGGTTGCCCCGGGACGTGCCGGAGGTCGCCGCGCGCCTCGTCAACGACGCGTTCGGCGCGCCCATGCCGGTGCCGCTGGAGCGTGCCGCCCCGGGCCGGTACACGGCCCGGGCGGTCACGATCCCGTCGGCGGGCGCCTGGGGCCTGCGCGTCACGGTGCGTACGTCCGAAGTGGACCAGTACACGGTCACCGCTGACATCCCCGTCGCCTGAGGGCTCAGGCGTCGCCGGTGCGGGCGGTCACCACCACCCGGTCCCGGGGGCCGGAGAGGGGGCGGGTGTAGGTGAACGTGGTGTAGGAGACGTCGGTGAAGCCCGCCTCGCGGCACTGGTCGAGCAGGTACCCGGCGGACAGCCAGTGCGCGGGCACACCGGGGGCGGGCTGCGCGTCGCGTCCCTCGCGGGCGCTGTCGTTGGACACGACGAGAACGCCGGGGCCCGGTACCAGCCAACCGTGCAGGTGCTTGAGGATCGATACCAGCCCGTCCTCCGGGTCGTACAGGTGGGCGAGCAGGCCGTCGGCGTACACGACGCCCCAGCGACCCTCCTCGGGTGACCACGAGCTGATGTCGGCGACCTCGGCCGTGAGCCCCTTGCGGCGGGCGATGCGCACGGCGCGGTCCAGGATGTCGACGGCGAGCACCGGGTAGCCGGCGCGGGCCACCTCGGCCTCGACCGAGGCGTTGCCGCAGCCGATGCTGAGCAACGTCGACGGGCTGGTGCGGTCCAGCACGCCGCGCAGAAAGTCGATCATCCAGGCCCGGTATCGCGCGCTGTACGTCGACGGCGTCACCGAGTCGCCGTTGGCCGCACCACCCTCCCAGATGTCGAACAGGCTCAGCTCCTCGTCGCACAGGTAGAACTTCCAGAGTTTCTCGACGCTTGTCACGGTTCCTCCAAAGGGGACAGACATGGTGGACAAGGGAGGACGGGTGTGGAGGTCGCGCCCCCACACCCGTCCCGGCGTTACAGGCGAGCCAGGTCGCCGAGGGTGGTTCCGCTGGGTACCACCCGGAAGATGCCCCACATCCCGGCTTCCGTGAACGGCTGGCGGCCGTCGCGGTACATGTAGTCACCGGTGTTGGCTGGCGGGCCGCCGGCACCGCCGACGATTTCGGCGTCGATCGTCTCGCCCGCCGTGACCGTGCGGGAGCTGAGCAGCGCGGAGCGCCGGTCGGTGGTGCCGTTCCACATGTTCGGTTCCTTCGGGAACATGTGGCCGGCGATGGTGAAGTTGTGGAGCTGGTCGGAGGCACCGATCCCGAGCCGGTAGACCACGGGATCGCCGGCGTAGGCACGGAACACCGGCGTGGCCGGGTCGCCGTGGACCGCCGAGCTGAACGCGGTGCCGTAGTTGGGTGACGGGTTCGGCGGCGAGCTGGTCAGGCCCAGCCGCACGGTGATGGGTTCGCTGTGGTAGCTGACGTGGGTGAATCCCTTGTCCGCGACCGGCGGGTTGCCGGCCGTGAAGGTGCTGTTGACGCCCGTGCCGGCCACCACGTCCTGATACGGCACGATGCTGCGCGAGTAGTGCTGGTCGGTGGTGGAGAGGGTGAGTGCGAACTCCCGGAACCGCTGGGTGCCCGGCCCGCGGATGATCGCCTGCGTACTGGTCGCCGTGGCACCGAGTGGCGCGTTGTTGGCGCTGTTGAACCAGGTCGAGCCGGTCGGTTCGACGATCAGCAGGCCGTACGCGCCGTGCCGCTGCGACACCTCGCTGCCGAGGTTGCGGAAGATGGACGTGCCGGTGTCCCGGTCGGCGAACGCGCGGTACGTGACGCTGCCGCCGATCGCCACGGTCGTGTCCGGGTTGAGCCCGACCGCGCCGCCACCGGACGTCTGCGGGTTGAACGGCAGCTTGCTCAGGTCGAAGCCCGCGCGCCGGCCACCGTACCGCGAGTCGGCGTCGACCTGGTTGCGCAGCGTCACCTGCAGGCAGTCGCCCCGGTTGACGCGCAGCACCAGTGGTTCGACGGGTTTCTGCCCGCTCCTGATGCCCGCCACGTCGGAGGTGAGGGCATAGATCACTCCTTCCGTGTCGATGACCGGCGCGGTCGGCAGCGTGACGTTGATGAGGGAGACGTCGTACGCCCGCTGCGGCACGCCGGCGGGGCACGGGTCGCGGGTGGACGAGACCACGCCGGACTGGGTGGCCGGCGGCGGGTTCGGTCCCGGCGCCTGTTGCGTGTTGCCGGTGGCCGCCGACAGCAGCGGGAAGCCGGTGCCGGTCGGTGGCGCGGCGCGGTCCGGCAGCGGTGCCAGGTCGGCGCTGCGCCGGTCGTGCACCCGGAAGATGCCCCACGCCCCGGTCTCGAAGGCGAAGTTGCGGGCGCTGTGGTACAGGTAGTCGCCCGGCATCTGTCCCGGCCCGCCGGCGCCGCCGTCCAGTATGTAGTCGAACCGTTCGGAGATGCCGGTCGTGGCGGTGTCGGTCAGTTCGCCGGCGGCGTTGAACCGCTCCACCCGGAAGCGGTGTCCCTGCATCCTCAGGGCCTCACCGCGCTCGTTGAGCCCGATCGTGCGGATCACGACGGGGTCACCGACGTACGCGCGCAGCAACGGCGTGCCCGGATCGCCGTACTTCACCGAGGAGAACGCGTACGGGTCCACTGTGGCCACGGTGGCGTTCACCGTGTTGGAGCCGTCCGGCACGTTCTGGTTACTCGTCGTACTTCGGCACACCGCCCCGCTGAACTCCTGCCGCTGGTCGGTGGTGGCGGGATCGGCGGGCGTACTGCCGGGAGGCACCCGCTCGCCGATCGGTGCGGCCCGGAGGTTGATCCATCCCTCCTCGCACTCCTGGCCGAAGTTCCGGTTCTGGCCGAGGATGCCGAAGAAGGCGGGATTGTCGAGCTCCGGTCTGCCTTGTCGGCCGTTGCCGAGGAAGAGCATGAACTCGCGGAACGATCCGCCCGTGCCGACGCCGACGGAGCGGCTGGTGCGGATGTCCACGATGGTGCCGCTGCGCACCTGGGCGCCGGTGCGCGGGTCGTGGTACGTCGAGCCGGCCGGCTCGATGATGTGCGCGCCGAACAGGCCGTGCGCCCACGACTGGATGCCGTCGACGTGGTCGTGCCAGAACACCGTCCCGGAGTCCACATCGGAGTACCACCGGTACTGGACGAACTCCACGGTCACCGGGTCACCCACGGCGTGCGCGTTGGTGAGCGCGCGATCGAAGGTGAGCGTGTTGCCGCTGATCCCGGTGATGCGCCGGATCTCGATGTTGGGCCGGCCCACGCCGACGCCGATGGAGATGCCCGGGCGCAGCCGGTCCACGTTGGTCACGTCGATCGTCGTGGCGCCGGCGGCGGTCGCCGCGGTGGCGGTGCGGTCCTCGCGCGCGTCCGAGTAGATGGACTGCTCGTACGAGAAGCCGCTGATGACGCCGTCCGAGGCCTGCGGGTCGAACTGGACGAAGTGCGTGTGCATGTTGACCTTCTCCTGGCCGGCCGGGTTCAGCTCGCTGGAGAAGGTGACCGCCACGCAGTCGCCCACATTGGACCGGATGGTGAGCGGATCGGGTGGCCGGGTGCCGTTCAGGAGCGCCTGCTTGTCCTCGTTGAGCACGAAGAGCCGCCCGCCGGCGTCGGTCTCGCGCACGGTCTGCCGCACCGGCAGGCTGACCGCCGTGACGTTGTACGTCTTTAGCGGCGCCCCCGAGGGACACAGCCCGTCCGGCCGCTGCGCGGAGCCGTTCTCGCCGAGCCACGGCGCGCCGCTGTGGCCATTCGGTGAGAAGGGTGGTCGTTGCGCGAAGTGCGGCCGCAGCATCGGCCAGGCCGGCCGCCCGTTGGTCGGGTTGAACTGGATCGCCGGCCGCACGCCCGGCGCGGTCGAGGAGAAGTTGGCCCAGACGCGGGTGTCCTCCGGCTCTCCCTTGTAGACCGGCGCGGTCGCGGTGCCCTCCTTGGTCCAGTTCCAGACCGTGGCGTCCTCGTCGTCGACCCGGACCCCCTGCGGCGGGATCTGGGACTCGACGAGATCCTCCAGCGCGACCTGGGTGGAGGCGTTGGTGACATTGGCACGCAGCACGACGGTGCGCCCGCCGATCTGCCGGCCGAGCAGCCCGGCCGAGTCCACCGCCGCCGGCGCCTGGGCGCGTCCTGGCAGGGTCGCCAGGTCCGCCTGCCGGGTGTCGAAGACCCGCCAGAAGCTCCACATGCCGGCGATGTAGTGGTGCGCGATGTGGCAGTGGAAGAGGAAGTCGCCCGCGGCCTGCTGGCAGCCGCCGGCACCGCACTCGTGCTCGAGGTTGTAGGTCTCCTCCGGGCCGATCGTCTGCGAGTCGAGCCGGATGGAGCTGGCGTTCTGGACCGGAACCTTGCGCAGCCCGCCCGCCATGTCGGTGTTGTCGGCGTCCGGGTTCTGCCGCCAGCGCGTGGCACCGCCGTGCAGGTGGTGTACGTGCAACTGCTCGAAGCCCGGATGCACCAGCCGGGTCTTCGTCGGCTCGCCCAGATAGGAGCGCGGCATCGGGGTGGGCGAGTCGCCGAACATGTAGGAGCCGTACGCGAGCGACTCGTTGGCCAGCATCTGCGCGTCGGTCTTGCCCGCCGCGGCCAGCGAGTTGAGCCGTCGCATGAACGGCTCGCTGCGGTAGTTGAGCCCGCGGCTGCCCGGCCGGTACGCCTTGGTGTTGGCGCCGCCGGTGGCCTGGCCGGTCTCGTCGATCATCGGCAGCGGCGCGCCCTCGCCGTCACCCGGGTCCGGCGTCGCCGGCTGCGGCGCGCCCTCCCGCGGGGGCCGGCGCAGGTTGAAGTTCTCGTCGCCGATCTCGTGGTACATGAGGGTGAACTCGCGGAACGCGGGCTCGTTCGGCGGCCGGACCATCGCCTCCCAGCTGTTCCAGCTCACGTCGGACGTGCGGTCCTGTCCGGTGCGCGGGTCCGACCAGGTGGAGCCGGCCGGTTCGGCGACGAGCGCGCCGAAGAGGCCGTGCGCGGTCGTCTGCACGGAGTTGCCGCCGCTGCGGAAGACGCGGGCGCCCTCGCCGAGCAGCGGGTCGAGGTAGAACCGGTAGGTGCGGGTGGCGCCGGGCGGCACCATGACGCTGGCCGGGTTGTTGCCGACCAGGTCCCCGCCCTCGCCCGCGGCGGCGGAGTACGCGACGCCCTGCATGTCGACGGAGACCGAGGGCACGCCGCCGGGCTGGGTGACGATCGGTGTGGTCTGGAAGCCGGGACCGCCCTTGGGCGGCTGCGTGAGCTTGTTGGTGAGGTTGATGACGACGCAGTCGCCGACCCGGGCCCGCAGCACGAGCGGTTGGATCGGATCCTGGGCGAGTCCAATGGAGACCTTGGCGCCGGTGGTGGCGCCGTCGGGAGCGCGGGCCGCGGCCCGGAGCGCGGCTTCCTGCGCGCGTACGTCCGCCTCGCGGGCGTTGAGGACGTACATGAAGCCGAACGGGTCGTGGTCGCCGTGCCGGTTGACGGTGATGTCGAGGTTGATGGCGGAGACGTCGTACTGGCGGCGGGGCACCGACCCGCACTCGCCCACGGCGGCGGCCGCGGCGACCCGGTCGGGCACCGTTCTGGGCGCGGCGGCGGCCGCCGCGCTGGCGGATTGCGGGATCATGCCGACCACGAGCAGGGACGCGCTGGCGAGCACGACGGCGCGGCTGACGCGCCGGGCCCACCGGCGCCGACGCACCGGTCGCCGGCCCAGCCGCTCGCCGGTGAGGAGGGCGACCGCGAAGGCCACCGGCTGGGCGCCGATCGCGTACCAGATGGCGCCGGCCAGCGTCCCGCCGCCGGCCGAGGCGTGGTGCCCCGCGGCGGCGTCGACGAAGAGGCCGTGCACGATCGGCTGGAGCTGGCCGAGCGGCACCATCAGCGGTACGCAGAACAGCGAGACGGCGGCCGCGTGCGCCGCCGAAGTCCGCCCGTCCGCCCGCGTGTGGCGCACCGCGAGGTCGGCGAGCCAGATTGCCGCGACGGCGGCCGGAATAGCGATGAGTACATCCAAAAATGCAGCTTGGGCGTGCTGTAGCGGTGTCGTCAGGTGCCCATGTCGAAGTGTGTCGAGGAGGTGCTGCCACAGCATCAGTGCCGTGGCGAGAGCGACCCCCAGTGCGGCTCTTCGCCGCAGTTGATCTGGTGTGGTTCGCATCGATTTCCCAGCTTTCGGAATAAGTTCGACTACGACTCGTGTGAATGCTCGGTGAATCCGGACTCACGTGGCACGGCGAGCCGGTATGACCGTCCGTCCCGCTTCCAGTCGACGACCAGTTGGGCGCTGGACGGGACGGGTGGCAGGTCGAAGAAGAGCGTTCCGTTCACCACGGTCGCCGGCCCGAGTCGAGGCAGGCCGCCGAACGTGTCGGCGATCGCCGGCCAGCTCTGGCCGGTGCGGTCGTCGGTGAGCGTGAACTCGCCCGGTGGGTCGATCGGCCGGCCGACGGCGGCGGTGTTGGCCAGCGTGAGGGCCACCGACATCCGCACCTGACCCTCGGGCGGCATGCCCGGCATCATCGACAACGGCATCCGGAAGCCCTGCCCACCACCGCTGTTGCCCTGGTCGTGCTCGTGCGGGCGGCCGACCTCGGCGGCGTGGGTCACGGTCGCCGCGATGCCGTCACCCGACCTGGCGTGTGCGGCCACGGCCGGCCGGGCGTCCCGGTCCAGGACGGCCAGCGCCGCCTGGCTGGTGCCGGCCAGCGCGAGGGCCGACGCCGCCGCGAGCAGCAGCGGTCGCAGCCACCGCCCCCCGTGGCCGCCTCCAACATTTGCGTGCATAGATCACCTCCAACTAAGAGGAAATGAGGCGGCCGAAGCGTAGGGGCGGTCGCTATTCGCTGCCAATCCCCCAGGGGATGTGCCATGTACAGAACCCCCCGGGGGTTGTTGACAAAGTTCATTTCTGTGGCCCTCCACGGAAATATTCCGTTCCCGAGTTGCAGCCATTTAGGGGCCGTGATAGGCCGGGTTCTGACCCGAAATGTGGCGCCAATTAAGCGTGAGGGAGAACGGTCGTGGTGACGACCCGCAGAAGCATGGTCGGCGTCGGTATGCTCGGCCTGGCGATCGGATACTTCGTCTGGTACACGCCCTATGCGGCGCTCACCAAGGCGCTGTCCAGCGGGTTGCTGCCCGGCATGGACGCCCGGGTCGGCGGCCTGGTGCTGTTACCGGCGGCCGCCCTCGGCACGCTCGCCGGTTCGCTGGCCTTCCTGAGCGTCTCCGGCTGGTGGCGGTACGCCGGGCGCCGCCGGGTGGCCGGGCGGGAGGTGCTCTGGCCCGCACCGGCCGCCGTGACCGCCGGCCTCTTCATGGCCCTGATCATCGCGACCACGACGCTGAACTACACGTTCGCCGGGGTCTCCATCCTGTTCATGCTGCTGATGATGCGCGGCGGCGTGCTCGTCCTGTCGCCGGTCGTCGACGCCGCCCGGCGCCGGCCGGTCCTGGTGTACTCGTGGGCGGCCCTCGGCCTCAGCCTCCTCGCGGTCGCCGTCGCACTGGCCGATGTGGACAGCTACCAGCTGACCCTGGCCGCCGTGGCGAGCCTCGGCGTCTACCTGTCCGGCTACATCGGACGGTTCCAGATCATGAGCCGGGTCGCGAAGACCGGCGACCCGGCGATCGACCGCCGGTATCTGGTGGAGGAGCAGATCGCGGCCGTGCTGTGGCAGGTGGGGCTGCTCGCGGTACTGGCCGCGATCGGCGCCGGCCCCGTCCTCGGCGCGCTGCGCGAGGGGTTCACCTCGTTCCTGCTGACGCCGGCCGCGGTCCCGGCGTTCGGGGTCGGCCTGCTCTACGAGGCGCTGTTCGTCTACGGCACGCTCATCTACCTCGACCCCCGCGAGTACACGTGGTGCGTGCCGGCGAACCGCTGCGCCAGCCTGCTCTCGGGCCTGGTCGCGTCCTACGGTCTCGCGTGGCTGACCGGCATCGCCACACCCGGGGCGGGCCAACTCGCCGGCACCGCGCTCATCGGCCTGGCGGTGCTGGCGCTCAGCTATCCGGCGCTGCGCGCGGCCGCCGCCCGGCGGTGGGCGTGGGCGCGGCGGCACCGGGTGGTCTTCGTCTGCGGCGGCAACACCGGCAGGTCCGCGATGGCCGAGGCGATCGCCCGCGCCGACGGCGACGGCACCTGGAGCCCGCGGAGCGCCGGGCTGGCGCCGCGGGTGGCTGGCGAGCCGATGGCCGCGCCCGCCGTCGCCGCGCTCCGGCGGATCGGGGTACCGCCGCGGCGGCACCGCACCCGGCTGCTCACCCGCCAGATGTGCCGCGAAGCCGACGCGGTGTTCTGCATGACCCAGGCGCAGCGCACGGCCGTCGAGCAGATCGCGCCCGAGGCGCGGGGTCGCACCTTCTGCCTGGATCCGGCGCGGGACATCGCCGACCCGTCCGGCGCGCCGGATCCCGCGTCGGCCTATCTGCGCACCGCCCAGGCGTTGCGCGAGCAGGTGCGCACGCGGCTGCGCGAGCGCCTGCCACACCTTCAGCAGGTGGGTGGCTGATCATGCCAGGTTACGTACTCCGGCAGCGCGGCCCGCTCGGGCACGTACGCGTTGACGCTCGCGGCCGGGTCCGGGTAGCCCGTGGCGAGGCCGCACACGATCAGCCGGCCGGCGAGGCCCAGCGCGTCGCGCAGCACGTCCGGGTAACCGGCGACGCTGTACTGTGGACAGCCGCCCAGGCCGCAGGCGACCAGCCCGAGCATGGTGCTCTGCAGGAAGAAGCCCAGCTCCAGAAACGTGCCGGGTGCCGCGTCGGCCGGCAGGTGGAAGACCAGGGTCGCCGGCGCGCCGTGAAAGTCGAGGTTGGCCCGCAGGTGCGTGCGGCGACCGGCCGCGTCGTCCCGGGCGATGCCCATCGCGCCGAGCAGGCCGGCGCCGAACGCGGCTGCTCGGTCCCGGGTCGCCTCGTCGAGCCCCGCCGGAAGGTTGGCGTAGTCGGGATGCGGCGGCACGCCGCGGTCGAACTCGGCGCGCAGCCGCCGGCCGAGCGCCTCGCGGGCCGCACCGGTCACCACGGCGACCCGCCAGGGCTGGATGTTGCGGGTGGAGGGCGCGTGCGCGGCGACCGTGAGAATCCGTTCGAGCACCTCGCGCGGCACCGGCCGGTCCAGAAAGGCGCGCTTGCAGTGGCGTGCGGTGGCCACCGCGGCGAACTGGTGCCAGTTCTCTCCCACAGCCCCGGAAGTGTGCGCCGCCACGGGCATCCTGTCCAGGGTGCGAAAACCCCCGGGGCGGTGCGGCCATGACCGAGGTGACCGTGACGGACGTGACCGCGACCGTGACGAGCTGGCCGGTGGATCTGTCCACAGTGCCCGCTGGCGTGACGCGCTTGGAGATCCGCGCCGACCTGGTGGGCGACCTCGATCCGGCACCGCTGCGCCTGGCCTTCGCCGGCCGCCTCCAGTACACGCTGCGCAGCCGCGCACACGGCGGCCGGTGCGCCGACCCGCCAGAGGTACGCCGGGCGCGGCTCGCGTGGGCCGCGCTCGGGTACGACACCGTCGACCTGGAGGCGGACCACGACCTGCGGCCGGAGGTACTCGCAGCGGTACCCGCGGCGCGGCGGCGCGTCTCGTGGCACGGCCCGTCCGCCGCGCTGACGGAGCTGCGGGAGCGGTTCGCCGCGATGGCGGCCGTACCGGCGGCCGGGTACCTGCTGGCGCCGCGGGCGGCGTCGGCCGCGGACGCGCTGGTGCCGCTGCGGCTGCTGGCCGGGCTCGGCCGCGCGGACGTGACCGCGTACGGTACGGGCGCCCTCGGCGTCTGGAGCCGCCTGCTCGCCCCGTGGCTGGGGGCGCCCGCCGTCGCCGGCCCGCTCGACCGGTCCCGAAGCACCGGCGCCCTCGACGTGGCGCGGATCTGCGCCGATTACCCGTTCGCGGCCCTGCCGCCGTTGCGTGACCTGTACGGCCTGGCCGGCCCGGTGGCACTGGCGTCCAGCTTCCTGGGCCTGCACAACCACGCGTACCGGGAACGCGGCATCCCCGCCCTGTACCTGCCGTTCCACCTGACCGGGATCGGCGACTTCCTGACCGGATTCTGGCCCGCCGTACCGGATGGGCTGCGCGCGCTCGGCATGCCGCTGCGCGGCCTGACCGTCAGCGGCCCGCTGAAGGAGGTGGCGTTGCACGTCGCCGACGTGGTCAGCCCGGTTGCCCGGGCGGCCGGCGCGGCGAACGCCCTCACCCGGCGGGGCGGGCGCTGGCGGGCGGCCACCACCGACTCGTCCGCCGTCGCGGCGGCGCTGCGTTGGGTCGGTGTGCCGCTCGCCGGCCGTCCGGCCGCGGTCGTTGGCTGCGGTGGGGCGGGCCGGGCGGCCGCGGTGGCGCTGCGCTACGTGGGGGCCGACGTGACGATGGTCAACCGCAGGGAGACCCGTGGCCGCCTCGCCGCCGACCTGCTCGGGCTCCCGTTCACACCGCTCGACGCGTTCCGTCCGACCGGGCCGTGCGTCGTGGTGCACGCCACGTCCGTCCACACCAGACTCCCGTTTCCGGTGGAAGGGCTCAGCGCCGGTGCCGCCGTGGTCGACCTGGTGTGCCCGCCTTCCGGGGTGAGCGCGCTCGTGGCGGAGGCCCGCGGTCGCGGGCTGCGCACGGTCGACGGCCGGCGCGTGATGGCCGTCGAGGCGGCCCACCAGTTTCGGCTGATGACCGGCCGGCCGATGCCGCCGGAGCCGACGATCCGAGAGGTGGTGACCCATGCGGGTCTCGACTCTCCATAACGGACACTCGGTGCTGGATCACGCCGCGCTGCTGGGCGGCTGGCGCAACACCGACCCCGCCGCCGGGGGCGTGCGGCGCTTGGTGCTGTCCGACGGCGGCGGCGATCTGCGCCTTCGGGTACTCGGCGCGGGGCGGCGCCAGCCCTACGACTGGGGCGAGATCGAGGCGCGGGCGTACGCGGCCACGCCGAACCTGCCCGCCGCGTGGGCGTTCACCGCGGTGCACGACACCGAGCTGCGCGGCCTGCGGCTGGCGGCGTACACCCGCGGCGGGCTGCTGGTCGTCACCACGTACCAGGCGTTCAGCGGCCCGGGCTGGCCGGCACCGTACTGGACACGGGAGTTCTTCCACCGTGACGGCCCGGCCGCTCCCATGGCGGTCGAGCCGGCCGGGCGGTACGGCGACCCGAGGCCCACCTCGGCGCCGCTCGGGCCGTGGCAGCTCGATCCCAGCGCCCTGGACGGGCTGTGGCGCAACGTGGACGCGGCGGCCACCCGGCTGGCCCGGGTGCGGATCCGGGAGCGCGACGGCTATCTCGCCGTGCGCCCGTACGGCGTGTGGGCGCCGCGCCGCCACGACTGGCACGAGACGGTCGGCAGCGCGTACGCCGGCGACATGCGCAGCGCGGTCGCGATCGCGTTCACCGCCTTCTTCGAGCTCGCCGCCGGCCGCGTGGAGATGGTCGGGTACCTCGACCGGCGCCTGCTGACCATCGAGACGGCGAGCACCTTCGGGGACGGCGGCCACCGGTACCCCTGCTACGTCCGCGAACACTTCTATCGAGCTGAGGGACGATGAGCGTCGACTTCGAGACACGCGTGACCGGTGCCGCCGCCGTACGGCGCGTCGCCGACCTGGCCCGCGACCGGTTCGCCGCCCGGGCCGCCGGGTACGACCGCGAGGCGGAGTTTCCCGCCGCCGACCTGGACGACCTTTTCACCGCCGGGCTGCTCGCCCCGACCGTGCCGGCGCAGAGCGGCGGGCTCGGCCTGGGCCCGCTGCGCCACGACACCCACACGTTGTGGGAGATGACCCGGGAACTGGCCCGGGTCGACCTGTCGCTGGCCCGCTGCTGGGAGGGGCACGCGAACGCGCTGGTACTCGTCGACGCGTTCGCGACGGGCCCGCAGCGCCAGCGGTGGTTCGACGGCGTGGTGCGCCGGGGCGAGAAGTGGGTCGCCTGGAGCGGCGAGCCGCAGGCCCCCAAGCCCGGCGAGGTCCGCCGCTTCGGCACCACGGTGACCCGTACCGCGGACGGCTGGACCGTCGACGGCACCAAGGCGTTCGCGACCAGCGCGACCGGCGCGGACTGGGCGGTCCTGCTGGTGAGCCTCGCCGGGCCGGGCGGCGCGCGGCACGCGGACGCGCCGGAGAGCGTGCTGCTGCTCGGCTGCGACCTGCGGCATCCATCGGTCACTGTGGACACGTCGTGGTGGGACCCGGTTGGCATGCGGGCCACCGCCAGCCACGTCGTCCACTTCGACCGGACGCCGGTGCCGGCGGCCTGGCAGCTCGGCGCGCCGGGCGACTACGTGCGGCAGGGCTGGCAGTCGGCGTTCATCCCGCACTACGCCGCGAGCTTTCTCGGTGCGGCCGAGGGTGCGTACGACTACGCGATCCGGTACCTGGAGAAGCAGGACAAGGGTGGCGACCCGTACGTGCAGCAGCGGGTCGGTGGCATGGCGGTCGACCTCGACACGGCCCGGCTGTGGCTGGCGCACGTGGCGCGGCTGTGGGACAGCGGTCGCACCGCCGAGGCCCGGGTCGCCGGCAGCCGGGCCCGGCACGTGGTCGAGCATCTCGCGCTGTCCACCGTGGACCACTGCGTCCGGGCCTGCGGGGCGCGCTCGCTCGTGCGACCCAGCCCAGTCGAGCGGATCCTGCGCGACCTGACCTTCTACGTGCGCCACGACAACGACGACCACCTCATCGCCACCATCGGCCGGGCCGCGCTGGGACGGGACCATGACGCCTCGTTCTTCAAGCCCTGAGATGCCGGTGCAGGCGCCGCCGGCCGACCGGTTCCGCGACCTGATGGCCGGTTGGCCCACGGGAGTGGCGGTGGTGACCGGCGCGGACGGTGCGCGGCCGCTCGGCTGCACCGTCACCGCGCTCGCGTCGGTGTCGGCGGACCCGCCGCTGCTGCTCGTCTCGCTCGCCGCGCGCAGCCGTACCCTGGCCGCGGTCGAGCGGTCCGGACGGTTCGGGATCTGCGTACTGTCGACGGCTCAGCGGCGCCTGGCCCGCGCGTTCGCTTCCGGCGAGCCGGCCGCGCGTTTCGCGGGCGTGCCGCACCGGTGGACGCACGGTGTGCCGCTCCTGCCCGGGGCGGTCACCGGCGCGGTGTGCGCGGTGCGGGACACGATCGCCGTCGCCGACCACGTACTGGTCTTCGGCGGGCCGCTGTGGCAGGCCGGCGATCCCGGCGCCGAGCCGGTGATCTGGTACCGCCGGGGACCGCACGACCTCGCGGGAAGGTCGTGACGGCGGCGCACCCCCCGGGGGGTTTACGACGCTCGGCGGCGCGCCTCGCACACCCTAGGATGGCATCGACGTCGATCGAATGGCGGGATACCAATGACCGTTGAACTGAGTGGGATCCTCGGCGAGTGGCGCAACGCCAACCGGCACACGTTCGGGGTCCGTCGCCTGGCTGTCGGCGAGCGCGACGGTCGAGTGTGGACACACGTGTGGTGCCGCGACCCGGAGGCCGACCACCTGATCGACTGGGGTGAGGCGCCAGCGGAGGCCATCTACACCGACGGGCCGCGCTCCAACCGTGCCTGCGCCTACCGCGTCTTCTTCGACCTGGGGCACGCGGAGGTGCAACTCCAGTTCAACGTCATGCACCTCATCACCGTGTGCGCGGCGTACACCCGATTCACCGACGGGAGTGGCCGCCGCGGCTACTTCTCCCGCGAGTACATGCACCGGCGGGGTGAGATGTCATGACCGATCTCGCGTACACCCGGGGCGACGAGCTGCTGTCGATGCTGCGATCCCCGGTGACCCCGGAGCCGATGGTCGGGCACTGGCACAACACCGACGTGACCTCGCGCGGGATCAGCGAGGTGACCTGCTCGGTGCGGGACGGCGACCTGTATGTGGCGGTGCGCGGGGCGGGCCCGGACGGGCCGATCGAGTGGGGCGAGGTGCCGGCGGAGGTGTACGCCGACATCAGCGTGACCGGCGGCGCCCGCTCCACTGTGGATCCGGCTGACACGCACTACGCCGACATCTCGGCGACCGGCGGCGGCCCGGCGTTCCTGGCGGTGTACGACCACGGCTTCATGCGGGTCTACCTCCAGGGCCGCCTCAACCTGGGCATCCTGCCGCTGGCCATCTTCACGGAGTTCGTCGACGGCAGTGGCCGCTCGAACTACTACACCCGGGAGATCTTGGTCCGCTAGCGGGCCCGAGTGGCGTTCACCACCCTTCACCAGCTTTGATCTTGCTGTTAGGTTATTGCCTAACTTTGGCAAGTACTCAAGAGCGGTGATTGGGGTTTCGACGTTGGGCAGCGCCCTGCCGGCGAGCCAGGACCACGACGTGCTCGGCGTCGGCGCGCAGCGGCGGCGCACCGTGTCGTGGTTGCTGGCCCTGACCGTCGGGCTGGCCATGACGGGGGTGTTCGCGGTCGGCACGGGGGCGATCGCGATCAGCCCGCTGACCGTGGCGCGGATCCTCGGTCACCAGCTGTTCGGCGTGGGAGAGGTGAGCTGGACGCCGCCGCAGGAGGCGATCGTCTGGCAGGTGCGGCTGCCGCGGGTGCTGCTCGGCATGCTCGTCGGTGCCGGGCTGGCCACCTGTGGCGTGGCGTTGCAGGCGATGGTGCGCAACGTGCTTGCCGACCCGTACCTGCTGGGCATCAACTCCGGAGCGTCCAGCGGCGCCGCCGCGGCCATCCTGTTCGGGGCGGGCGCCGGCTTCGGGCAGTACGCGCTGTCGACCAGCGCGTTCGTGGGTGCGCTCGCCGCGTCGCTGCTGGTGTTCCTGATCGCCCGCAGCGGCGGCCGGGTCACCTCGATCCGGTTGCTGCTGGCGGGCGTGGCCGTCGGATACGCGCTCTACGCGGCCACCAGCTTCCTCATCTTCGCCTCCGGGTCCGCCGAGGGCTCGCGGTCGGTGATGTTCTGGCTGCTCGGGTCGCTGGGCCTGGCCCGCTGGGACGCCCTGCTGGCCGTGGCCGCGGTCGTGATCGGCGGCACCATCTGCTACCTGACCGTCACCGGCCGGCGGCTGGACGTCCTGGCGGTCGGCGACGAGACCGCCCACACGCTGGGCGTGTCGCCCGATCGGTACCGGATGCGGCTGCTCGTGGTGGTCTCGCTCTGCGTCGGCGTGCTGGTGTCGGCCGCCGGCAGCATCGGCTTCGTCGGGCTCGTCGTGCCGCACCTCGCCCGGCGGATCGTCGGCGCGCCGCACGTGCGCGTGGTGCCGGCCGCGGCGCTGCTCGGCGCGATCCTGCTGGTCTGGGCCGACGTCATCGCCCGCGTGCTGCTCGCCCCGCAGGAGATCCCGATCGGGATCATCACCTCGCTGCTCGGCGCCCCGTTCCTGCTGATCCTGATCCGCCGCCTGCACGCGGCCAATGCGTGAAAGGAATCCCATGAAGGCAACGCGGCTTCTCGCCGTCACGGTCCTGCTCGCCGCGGGGTGCGGCGGCGCCGCCGAAGAACAGGCGGCGTTCACCATGACCAACTGCGGCGTGAAGGTCACCTTCGACGCGCCGCCCCAACGGGTCGTCCTGCTCAAGAGCGCCGCCGTGCCGTACCTGCACTCGCTCGGCGTCATGGACCGGGTGACCGCCCGAGCCGGCCAGTACCCGAAGGAGTACTACGACGCCGCGACGCTCGCCGAGCTCGACAAGGTGCCGCTGCTGACGGACAAGACCGACACCAGCGGCCATCTGCAGATCTCCAAGGAGATCGTGATCAGCCAGCAGCCGGACCTGGTACTCGGCGAGGTCGACAACCTGTCCCGCGACACCCTCGCCGGCGTGAACATCCCGCTGATCGAGGAGCCGGCGATGTGCCCGGGCAGCACCAGCGTGCCCACGTTCGACGACATCTACGCGCAGCTCGACACGTACGGGAAGGTCTTCGACCGCGGCGCCCAGGCCGCCGCCGCGGTGACCGCGCTCAAGGAGCGGATGGCGAAGATCCAGACCGAGGCCGGCCCGGCGTCCGGGCGTACGGCCGCGGTGCTGTACCCGACCGTGGGCGGCGGGGTCACCTACGCGTACGGCACGGCCAGCATGGCGCATCCGCAGCTGGAGGCGGCCGGGTTCACCAACGCGTTCGCCGGCAGCAAGGAGCGGGTCTTCGAGGTCACCCTGGAGGAGCTGCTGGGCCGCAACCCCGACGTGCTGATCCTGCTGCACAGCGACGGCGACCCGAAGGCGGTCGAGGCGGCCCTGACCGGGCTGCCCGGTGCGGAGAAGCTCAACGCCGTCCGCACCGGCAACGTCATGACCCAGCTGTTCAACTTCACCGAGCCGCCCTCGCCGCTGTCGGTCGACGGCCTGGAGCGGATCGTCAAGCGCTTCAAGCCGGGCGCGTGATCGAGGCGAGCGGGGTCAGCTGGCGCTACGGTGCCAACCCCGTGATCGATGGCGTCGACGTCACCGCCCGGCCCGGCCGGGTGCTCGGGCTGATCGGCCCGAACGGCAGCGGCAAGACCACCCTGCTGCGGCTGCTCTACGCCGCGCTGCGCAGCCCCACCGGACGGGTCACAGTGGACGGTGACGAGCTGTCCGCCCTGACACCACGAGAGGCGGCGCGGCGGATGGCCGTGGTGGTGCAGGAGACCGGCGCCGAGACCGCGCTCACCGTGGCGGAGATGGTGCTGCTCGGCCGCGGCCCGCACCTGTCGACGTTTCAGCGCACCCGCCGGACCGACCACGAGATCGCCGCCCGCTGCCTGGCCCGCGTCGGCGCCACCCACCTGGGCGCGCGGGCGTTCGCCGGGCTGTCCGGCGGGGAGCGCCAGCGGGTACTGATCGCGCGCGCCCTCGCCCAGGAGGCAACCCACCTGCTGCTCGACGAGCCGACCAACCACCTGGACATCCGGTACCAGCACGAGATCCTGCGCCTGGTTCGCGGGCTGGGCACCTGCGCGGTCGTCGTGCTGCACGACCTCAACCTCGCGGCCCGCTACTGCGACGACCTGGTGCTGCTGGGGCGCGGCGGGGTGGTCGCGGCCGGGCCGGTCGGCCGGGTACTCGATCCGGCGGTACTCGAACCCGTCTACGGCATCGGCATCCGGCGCCTCGATATCGAGGGCGACCTGCACCTGCTGTTCCACCCCATCCCTGCCGAAGGAGAGGCCGCCGCATGAGCGCACAGGACCGCATCAACGCCTACTGGACCGGACGCGCGCCCGGCTACGACGAGTACCAGCAGCGCCCCGACCGCCTCGCCGACGACGACCGGGCCTGGGCGCGGGTCTGGGACGCGGCCCTGCCGCCCGCGCCCCTGGACGTGCTCGACGTCGGCACCGGCAGCGGTCAGGTCGCCATGGTCCTGGCCCGGCTCGGCCACCGCGTCACCGGCATCGACCTAGCCGAAGGGATGCTCGAACGGGCCCGCCGGCACGCCGCGACCATCCCCAATGGACCCGCGTTTCGGCTCGGCGACGCCGTCTCGCCGGACTTCCCGGCGGCCAGCTTCGACGCGGTGACCAGCCGGTATCTCATGTGGACACTGCGCGAGCCGGAGACCGCGGTGGCGAACTGGACCCGGCTGCTGCGCCCAGGCGGCGTGGTCGCCGCGGTCGACAGCACCTGGTTCCCCAACGGCCTGGACAACGCGTCGGAGGACTTCGCCGGCTTCTACGACGCCGAGGTCCGCGCGGCGCTGCCGCTGGCCGCCGCCAGGTCGATCGAGCAGACCGCGACGGTACTGGAACGCGCGGGCCTGCAGCGGGTCACGGTCACGCCGCTGGCGTCGATCCACGAGCTGGACCAGCGGTACGGCGTCGCGCCGAACCACGAGGTCCAGATGCAGTTCCTGATCACCGGGCGGCTGGCCGACGGCTGAGCCGCTGCCGGGTTCTCACCAGGGGCCGTGGTGGCCCAGGTTGACGACCAGCGCCGCCACGGAGGTGGCGAAGAAGATGGCCCAGCCGACGAGCTGGCGCGAGCCCACGCGCAGGTGGGCGATGAGCGCGCCGATGAAGTACAGCACGAGGCCGGCGGCGGCCAGGTTGCCCAGTACCGGCACGGCGAACCCGGCCTGCAGCCCCAGGGAGCCCGCCGCCAGCAGCGTGCCCAACCGCGGCATCCACGAGTGGGGGAGGCGCTTCATGTCCAACTGGGCCTTGGGGTAGTCGTGGCCGATCAGGTAGGTGCCGGCGGCGATGGCGGTGAAGACCGAACCGACGATGGTGATGGTGACGTAGGCAGCGAACATGGTGTCCTTATCCCTAGCGGCAAGATTGGTTCCGGGTTGCAAGACTGGTTGTACGCGTCGAGGACGGGATTGCCGTGCCGAATGTGACGGCACGGAGCTGTGATCCACATCATGTGTTTGACGCCGCGTGCTCTGTGCTTCCAGACTGACCACGGCACACTGTGATCACGCTCACCGGCGAGGTGGTTGATGTCATCGGACACTCCTGAGGTCGTCGAGCTGCTGGCCGATGACGCGTTCGCGGGGCGGCTGGCCGAGCTGGCCCGCTCGCTGGGCCGGGATCCGGGCGAGGTGACCGCCGAGGCCGCCGGCTATCTGCGCGAGATGGGTGCGATGCACAGCGCGCGGGCCATGAGCGCCTGGTCCAGGTTCACGACGTGGATGTTCCGCGCGCACGAGCTGCTGGTCGACGAGGAGGCCGCGCGCCGGTTGCAGCGGCTGGACCGCAAGTACTCGCTGCTGTTCCTGTTCTCCCACCGCTCCTATTTGGACGGCGCCGCGGTGCCGGTGGCGCTGGAGCGGCACGGGCTCAGCCCGGCGTACACCCTGGGTGGGGCGAACCTGAACTTCTTCCCCGTCAACCACCTGGCCCGCCGCTCGGGCATCGTCTACATTCGCCGGTCGACGCAGGACCAGCCGGTGTACAAGCTGGCGTTGCGCGCCTACATCGGCCAGCTGATCCGCAACCGCAAGAATCTGAGCTGGTCCATCGAGGGCGGGCGGACCCGCACGGGCAAGCTGCGGCCACCGACGTATGGCATCGTGCGCTACGTGGTGGACGCGATCGAAGCCACCCCCGACGCCGAGGCGCTGATCGTGCCGGTGTCCATCGTGTACGAGCAGCTGCACGAGGTCGGCGCGATGACCGCCGAGGCACGCGGTGCCAGAAAGCGGCCCGAAGACGTCCGCTGGCTGATCAACTTCGCCCGGCTGCAGGCCAACCGCCTCGGCCGGGCCTACCTTGACTTCGGCGAGCCCGTGCCGCTGCGTGAGCGGATGGCCGAGCTGCGCGGCGCGGACCAGCAGGGGCGGCACGTCGTCGAGCGGATCGCCCTCGACACCTCGCACCGCATCAACCAGACCACCCCCGTCACCGTCACGGCGGTCGTCTGCCTCGCCATGCTGGCCGCTGACCGGGCGCTCACCCTCGACGGGGTACTGGCCACGGTCGCGCCGATGGCGGGGTACATCGAGTCCCGGCGCTGGCCGGTCGCGGGCGCGGCGAACCTCACCGACCGGGCCACCGTCCGCCGCACGTTGCAGGAGCTGGTCGCCTCCGGCGTGCTGGCCAGCTACGACGGCGGCACCGAGACGGTCTGGGCGATCGGTCAGGGTCAACACCTGGTGGCGGCGTTCTACCGCAACACGGCGATCCACATGCTGGTCGACCGGGCGATCGGGGAACTGGCGCTGGTCGCCGCGACCGAAGGCGGCGAAGACGGCCTGGACACGGCGACCGACGAGGCGCTGCGGCTGCGTGACCTGTTGAAGTTCGACTTCTTCTTCGCGCGGCGCCGGGATTTCGCCGAGCAGATGGCACTGGAGTTGGCGATCATCGAGCCGGGCGGAGGCGACGGGCTGCACAAGTTCACCCCGGCCGACGCTCGCCGATGGCTGGAGCAGGGCAGGCCACTGGTCGCCCCGTTGGTGCTGCGGCCGTTCCTGGACGCGTACCACCTCGTGGCCGATCGGCTCGCGGCCTGGGACGACGACGAGGTCGACGAGCCCCGGTTTCTCGACGAGTGCCTGCGCGTCGGCAGGCAGTGGGCGCTGCAGGGCCGGCTGGCCAGCGAGGAGTCGGTGTCGCTGGAGCTGTTCAAGCCGGCGCTGCGGCTGACCCGGCACCGCGGCCTTCTCGACCCGAGCGCGCCAGACCTTCGCCAGCGCCGCGCGGACTTTCGCGACGAGCTGCGCGAGACGGTCCGCCGGGTGACGGTGGTCGCTGAACTGGCACGTCGCGACCCGTAGGAGTACAGGGGGCTGCATATATCAAAGTTCGGTATATGATGCCCCGCATGGCAAACCTGACCTTGGGGGAGCCGGCGTTCCTCATCCTCACCGCGCTCGCGGCCCAGCCGCAGCACGGATACGGGATGATCGAGGACGCGCGGCGGATATCGGACGGGCGGGTGCGGTTGCGCGCCGGCACGCTGTACACGGTGCTCGACCGCCTGCGCTCCGACGGGCTGATCGAGATCGACCGGGAAGAGGTCGTGCAGTCGAGACTGCGCCGGTACTACCGCCTCACCACGGCAGGGGCCGACCGGCTGGCCGTCGAGGCCGAACGGCTGCGGCACAACGCCACCGTCGCCACCACCCGGCTCGCCGCTCTCGGCGGTGGTGCCGCGTGAGCGCCGATCTCGAAGCCCGGTACCGCAGGATGCTGCGCTGGTACCCGTGGGAGCACCGCCGGGCGTACGAGGAGGAGATGCTGGACACCCTCCTGGCCGGCGCCCGACCCGGCCAGCGACGGCCCGGCCCGGTCGACACCGTCGACCTGCTGCTCTCGGCCGCGCGCCACCGGGTGGGCCTGACCGCGCGCGGCCTGGCCACCGCCGAGTGGCGCGACGCGGCGGCCGCCACCGGCGTACTGGGCGCACTGCTCCTGGTCGGCCTGCGGCTGGCCACCGCCGGTCGCGGGTACCACCTCGGCGGGCCGGCGCCCGAGCAGTGGCTCCGGCTGCTGCCCTGGGTACTTGTCGCGGTCGCCGCCGCGACCGGGCTCCGGTGGGTGGCGGCCGGCGTCGCGTGGCTGGCCGTGGCCGGCGAGACGGCGCTGCTGGTGACGCGGTACTCCGACGCCCCGACGTCGGCGGTGTTCACGCTGTGGGCGTTCACCCTCGCCGTGGTGACCGCCGTCGCGCTGACCGTGCCCGCCCCACCGCGCCACGGTGTGGCCGTGCTCGGGGTGCGACGGGTCGCCCTCGTCACCGCGGGTGTGCTGGTGGCTCAGCTCGGATCCGTGGCCGCCGCCGTCGTTGGCGGGTACGGCCATCTCGCGGACGGAAGGGTCGTCGTGGGCCCGTACTTCCGGCCCATCGACACCGCGTCCTACCTGGCCGGCGGCCTGCTGATCGTGCTGGCGTCGTGGCGGCTCGCGCCGCCGCTCCGGCTCCGGATCATCGTGCTGCTCGCCCCGGTCGCCGCCACCCTGGCGACCGCCGAGTACGGCTTCGACGGCTGGCGGGACTCGTACGTGCGCATCGGCTACGTCCCGCTGGCGGCGGCGCAGTGGGCCATCCTGGCCCTCATCCCGATACTGGCGTTCGCGCTGGGCGTCGTCCTGATCCGTCGCCACGAACAGCGGACTCGCCTTCTGGCGCTGGGGCGCACGGCAGACCGCGTCACGCAAGTGTCATGACAGTCCTCTGTAAGCGCGCCCAGGAATGATGCTGGCATGTTCAGTGGCTTGCTCAAGGGTGCGGCAACAGCCGGAGTCATGGCGCTTCTGATCGCTGGCGCGGCGACGCCGGCACGGGCTGCGGCCGCGACGTACGACCAGTTCTCGCGCGTCTTCGAGCGCAGCGCGGGGCAGTTCTGGGCGGATGGCCGGGCCGGTGGCCAGTGGGCGTGGAACCCGCGCTCGGCCACCGAGTCGGCGATCAGTTGGGGCGATCCCGCGAACTGGCCGCCGGACGGCGCCGAGGAGTTCGTACGCTCCGGCGACTGGCTCCTGCTCGACGGTTGGTCCGACAACGGCACCTACTACACGCAGCGGGTCACCCGGGAACTCATCGGCGACGCCAGGTGCGAGAACCTCAAGGCGCTGCCGTCCGACGGCGGGCGGCAGCACTATGCACAGTGGACGGTCCCGGGCGAGGCGTACTGCCTGAAGGCGTGGGGCACGATAACCGAGAAATCCAGCGGCAGGGTCATCGACTTCGGGCACACCCAGATCTGGTCGCCGCCGGCGGCGTGTGCCAACCAGTACCTGGGTGCCCAGACCTGCGTGAAGCAGTGGGAGTCGTGGTGGGACAACAGAGGCCGCCCGGGCCAGCCCATCAGCCGCGTCCTCGACCGCGACCAGTACCTGGCCAAGGGGATCGGGATGGCGTTCATCGTCCAGCAGTTCTACCCGAAGCCGTGGCGGGCCGAACTCCGGTACCACTGGACCTGGACGCCCTGACCCCGCGTTACCGCACGGTCCATTCGATGTCTGGTGGGCGGACCCTGGCGCACAGCGGTCCGCCCTTCGCGTCGGTCAGCCCGAGCCGGCCGACCAACACCCCCGCACCTTCGTGCGCGACACGCAGCAGATCGGTCGGGACGTCACCGAACAGCAGCTTCGCCCGCCGGAACATCTCGAACCGGTTGTCCGTCACCGCACCCCAGCTCAGGTAGAGAAACCGCGCACCCGGCCGGCCATGAACCCAGGGGCCGCCGACATCGAGAAGCCCGTCCACCTCGCGGCTGGTGATGTCGAACTGCCAGGTGGCTTCGGCGGCGCTGGCCGGTACCCGGTCGACCACCTCGGCCGCGCGCTGCACCCCCACGTGCACGTTGTGCAGTCTCAGCGAGTCAGCCTCGACACCGGCCCGCCGCCCGGGCAGGTCGCGACCCTCGATCCTGATCCGCACACCGCCACTGTAAGCCGCCTCTATCGCCAGGCAGCGGCAGGCGTTGGTCGTGTGCCGCGGAGGGCGAGGCCGCGGGAGCAACGGCCTCGCCCACGACGCACGTCGCGGCAGCTCAGACGGGGATTTGGACCAAAGGTCCCGCTTGGACCGGACCGGCGGCCGCACAAACCCGCGGCGCGCGCCCCGCGGGTTTGTGCGGCCGCCGATCAAGGGCGTTCGCATGGATCAAGGGCGAATGCATGCGGAAATGAGGTCCAACCACGTGCGTTCGCCCTTGATCGGCGGAAGCGGCGTGGCGGCACGCTGTCGCGGGGTTAAATGTTACGGTCGTGTAACGGCCGGTTGGCGTCGTTGACAAACCGTTTTATCAAGCTCAGAGTGTGTTCACTGACAGTGGTAAAAGGGTTTGGCAGGTGTGGGATGAAGAAGCCGAAGGTGAAGATTCGCACGGTGGCGGAGGCCGCTGGCGTGTCGGTGACCACGGTGTCCCTGGTGCTCAACAACGTGGCCTCGGCACGGGTTGGCGCCGACACACGCCAGCGGATCCACGAGGCCGCGGAGCGTCTTGGCTACGTGCCCAACGAGGTGGCGCGCCAACTGCGGGCCCAGCGCACCAACACCCTGGGACTGCTCGGTGACGAGGTGACCACGACGCCGTTCGCCGGGCGGATGGTGCTGGGCGCGCAGGAGGCGGCGAGCAAGCACGGCTGGTTGTTGATGCTGCTCAACACCGGGCTCGATCCCGAGTTGGAGCGTAAGGAGATCTCGGCGCTGCTCCAGAGCCGGGTGGACGGCGTGCTCTACACGACCATGTACCACCGCGTCGTGCGGGTGCCGGACCAGCTGCGGACGGTGCCGACCGTGGTGCTGGACGCCGAGGACGACAGCGCGAACCTGCCCTCGGTCGTGCCGGACGAGGAGGGTGGGGCCTACCTGGCGACGAAGGAGCTGCTCGACCACGGGCATCGGCGCATCGGCTTCGTCAACAGCAACCTCGACATCCCCGCCACCTCGGGCCGGCTGGCCGGGTACCAGAAAGCCTTGCGCCAAGCCGACGTCCCCTTCGACCCGCGGCTCGTGGTGTCGACGCACCCCGTTTCCCGCGAGGGATACGCCGCCGCGTCCGAGCTGCTGAGCCGGCGCGAGCGTCCCAGTGCCCTGTTCTGTTTCAACGACCGTGTCGCGATGGGCGCCTACCAGGCGGCCTCCGCGCTCGGGTTACGTATCCCCGCCGATCTGTCCGTTGTCGGTTTCGACGACCAGGAAGAGATCAGTGAGGGACTGCTGCCGGGGCTGACCACCGTCGCCTTGCCCCACTACGCGATGGGTGCGTGGGCGGTCGACGCCCTCATCGCCAGGATTCTCGATCCGAACGCGCCCGTCGAGCGGGCGGTCCTGCCGTGCCCGTTGGTCCGGCGCGAGTCGGTGGCACCGCCCGTGTCCTGATCGGACACTCCATCCCGCCATAGTGCTTTGTCCACTACGCCTCAGGCGTAGCGATGCCTGCTGTACCCGTTTTGTGAGGAGTAGCATAGAATGAGAATGTCGGCGAAAAGAACATTGAGATGGGGCGTCGCGGCCGCGCTCGTGGCCGCCGCGGCGGCGTGCGGCTCCGACAATGCGGGCGGCTCGTCCGGAGACAGCCTGACACTGTGGACACACAACGCCGGCAACCCGCAGGAGCTGGCGGTCGTCGAGCAGATCGCCGCTGACTGGAACGCGGCCCACCCCGACAAGAAGGTCACCGTCCGGGCCTTCCCGCAGGCCGCGTACAACGAGGCGGTCGTGTCGGCCGCCACGGCGAAGAAACTGCCGTGCATCCTGGACACCGACGCGCCCACGGTGCCGAACTGGGCCTACGCCGGCTATCTGGAGCCGCTGGACATTCCCGATGACCTGCTGGCCAAGCAGTTGCCCAGCACGGTCGGCAAGTACCAGGGCAAGACGTATTCGGTGGGCTACTACGAGGCCGCGCTCGGACTGTTCGCCCGCAAGTCGGCACTGACCGCCGCCGGGGTACGCGTGCCGACTCTCGAACAACCGTGGACGGGCGCCGAGTTCGACCAGGCGCTGCAGAAGGTCAAGGCGGGCGGCAAGTACCCGATCACGTTCGATCTGGGCACCGGCGACACGGGAACCGAGTGGTGGACGTACGGCTACTCGCCGTTCCTGCAGAGCTTCGGCGGCGACCTCATCGACCGCACCTCGTACAAGTCGGCCAGTGGCGTGCTCAACGGCGACAAGGCGCTGGCGTGGGCGACCTGGATGCAGGGACTGGTGAAGAAGGGCTACTCGCCGCAGAAGTCGAGCGCGGACGCGTTCGCCGACTTCGTGAACGGCAAGTCGGCGATGGTCTGGTCCGGCATCTGGAACTCCGGCTCACTGAGCAAAGTGGACGACGGCGTGGTACTGCCCCCGCCGGACTTCGGCAACGGGGCGAAGGTCGGCGGCGGCTCGTGGCAGTGGGCGGTCAGCAGCAGCTGCCCGGACAAGGCGACCGCCATGGAGTACCTGCGCACGTCGCTGACCGCGAAGAACATGGCGGCGTTCGCCCAGAAGCAGAACGTCATCCCGGCCAGCGAGGAGGCCGCCGCGCTGGTCCCGGGCTGGCAGCCCGGTGGGGAGAAGCGGTTCTTCCTGGACGAGTCGAAAGAGCTGGCGATGGTACGCCCGCCGACTCCCGGATACCCGTACCTGACGACCACGTTCGCGAAGGCGACGCAGGACATCGTGGCCGGCGGTGACCCCAAGCAGATCCTGGACCGAGCGGTCGCGGAGATCGACCGCGATCTGAAGTCCAACGACTACTACGGCTTCTGAGCGGACATGCGCGCTCGAATGCAAGGGGGCGGCCAGGGGCGGACAGGGCTGCTCATGGTCGCCCCCGCGGGGGTCCTGCTCATCCTGTTCTTCTTCGTACCGGTCGCGCTGGGCTTCGCGCTCTCCTTCACCGATGCCCGGTTGATAAGCCCGAAGCCGCTGGAGTTCGTCGGGCTGGAAAACTTCCAGCGGCTGCTCGATGATCCGGTGTTCTGGACCTCGTTGCGGAACACGCTGTTCTTCGCCGCTGTCATCGTGCCGGCCCAGTCGGGCTTCGCGCTGCTGCTGGCGGTGCTGGTGAACGTGAAGATGCGCGGCACGAACCTGTTTCGCATGCTCTACTTCGTACCGGTCGTGACGTCCATTGTGGTCGTGTCGATTCTCTGGCGATTCATGTACCAGCCGGACGGGCTCGTCAACAGCATGCTGCACTGGATGACCGGCAACGTGGTGCGCGTCGACTGGCTCAACGACACCAGCACCGCCCTTCCCGCCATCATGTTCATGTCGGCGTGGCAGGCGGTCGGCTTCCACATGGTGATCTGGCTCGCCGGCCTGCAGACCATCCCCGGTGAGCTGTACGAGGCCGCCGAGATCGACGGTGCCGGCAGGTGGCACCAGTTCCGGTTCATCACCTGGCCGGGCCTGCGGAGCACCCGGACCTTCATCCTGGTGACGATCACGATCGCGGCGCTGAGCCTGTTCACCCAGATCCACGTCATGACCGGCGGCGGACCGCTGGACGCCACGTCCACAGTGGTCTTCCAGGCCGTGCGCGTCGGCTACCAGCAGCAGCAGACCGCGTACGCGTCAGCCATCTCGCTGGTCTTCTTCCTACTGGTACTGGCCGTCTCGCTGATCCAGCGGTGGCTCACCCGCGAGAGGAGCGCCTGACAATGCGCCGCAGGAGCTCCACCAGGGTGCGCGCGGCGGTACTCGCTGCCCGCCTGCTGTGCGCCGCCCTGTTCGCCTTCCCGTTGCTGTTCATGTTCGTCTCGTCGTTGAAGCCCGACACCGACATCTTCAAGGACATCGGATCGGTACGCGCCTTCCTGCCGGTCGGCGACATCTCGCTGGACAACTACGCCGGCGTCTTCGACACGGTGCCCGCCGCACGGTTTCTGCTCAACTCGCTGGGCATCTCACTGGTGACGGTCGCCCTCGGCATCCTGGTGAACAGCATGGCCGCGTTCGCGCTGTCCCGGCTGTCGTGGCGGGGCAGCCGCCTGGCGCTCAGCGTCGTCATCGCCACGCTGGTGGTGCCCTTCGAGACGTTCGCGCTCCCGCTCGTCTGGTGGGTCGACAAGCTGCCCTGGCTCACCATGAACGGCCTGCGACTGACGTGGAGCACCGGCTGGCTCGACACCTACCGTGTCCAGGTCATTCCGTTCGTCGCCAACGCTTTCTCCATCTACCTGTTCTACTCGTACTTCCAGAGCATCCCGCGCCAGCTCGACGAGGCCGCCCGGGTCGACGGCGCCGGCTGGTTCCGCATCTATCGCACCGTCGTCATGCCGCTGTCCGGGCCGGCGATCGCCACTGTCGCGATCCTCACCTTCCTGCCCGCGTGGAACTCCTACCTGTGGCCACTGATGGTCGTGCAGACCGAGGAACTGCGGCCGGTCATGGTCGGTGCCTCCTACTTCTTCCAACTCAAAGTCCATTGGGGCGAGATCATGGCGTACTCGACGCTCATCACCCTTCCCGTGCTGGCGCTGTTCCTCGCCTTCCAGCGCGCCTTCGTCAACAGCATCGCCTCCACGGGCGTGAAGGGATGACCGTCGAGCCCGCGTTCCCCGTCCTGCACGTGCGGCCCCCCACCGGTTGGGTGAACGATCCCAACGGCCCCTTCCGATGGAACGGCACGTACCACCTGTTCTACCAACACAATCCGTCCGCTCCGGTGCACGCACAGATCGCCTGGGGCCACTCGAGCAGTACCGACCTGCTGCGCTGGCGAACCGAACCCGTGGCGCTCACCCCGACGCCGGGCCATCTCGACGCGGGCGGCTGCTGGTCCGGTTGTGTCGTCGACGACGCCGGCGTTCCCACCGCCGTCTACACCGGAATCGGCGACGGTGTCCTCGACGCCAGCGTGTGCCTCGCCACCGCCGACGACGACACGCTGCGATCGTGGTCCAAACAACCCGCCGCGGCCGCCCGTCCACCCGAAGGACTCGACCTGCTCGGGTACCGGGATCCGTTCGTGTTCACTGTGGACGGACGCCGGTACGCCCTGGTCGGCGCGGGCCTGGCCGGCGGGGGAGCGGCCACGGTGCTCCTCTACGCCTGCGACGACCTGCGCGCGTGGACGTACCTGGGACCGCTGCTGGACACCGGTGACGCGGTGGCCAAGGCGCACGCGCCCGCGGACATCTGGGAATGCCCGCAGCTGGTCCGCCTGGCAGACCGCTGGGTGCTCATCGTGTCACTGTGGACAGACGAGGTACTGGGACAGGTCGCCTACCTCGCCGGAGACCTCGACGTGTCCGGCGGCGTGCCACGCTTCACCCCCACCCACGGCGGGCTGGTCGACTCCGGCCGCGACTTCTACGCGCCCGCCGTGCTGCCCGCACCCGACCGGACCCTGATGTGGGGCTGGACCTGGGAGGACCGTGGCGAAACGGACGTCCTGGCATCCGGCTGGGCCGGCGCCCTGACCCTCCCGCGCGAGCTGTCGCTCGACGCCGCCGGTCGCCTCGTCACCGCACCGGCGCGAGAACTGCACGCGCTGCGCGGCGCCGCCACCACGCGTGTGCTCGGCGCCCAGGAGAGCCTGCTCCTACCTTCGGGCCCGCTCGACATCGAGATCCGCCTGCACTGCCCACCCGACCGCCCGGCGACGCTCGCGCTGGGCTCCGGCGACGAGCTCACGGTGACGGTCGACCCAGCGACCGGCCAGGTGGATCTGCGACGGCGGGTTCATCACGCGGATCGGGCGGCACGCGCCGCCGCCGGCCGCGTCACGCCGCACACGAACGTGGTCGACGTTCGTCTGCTGCTCGACGGATCGATCGTCGAGCTGTTCCTGCCCGACGGAGTCGTCTTCACCGAACGGCTCTATCCCGCATCCACATCCCACGACACGGTCCTGCACGTCCGGGGCGCACCAGGAACCCAGGCGGAAGTCACCGCCTGGCAGCTTCGAACACCCGGCGCCCAGTAGCGCCGACCCGCTCGACAGTGAGGTCATCCCATGAGACCGTCGCTCCTCCTCGCCGCCGCTCTGCTGCTCGCGTCCGTGACACCGGTGGAACACATCGACGCGGCACCCGTCGCGGCGACCACGTACCGGCCGGCGTATCACCACACCGTTCCCGACTACTGGATGAACGACCCGCAACGCCCGATCTACCTCGACGGGCAGTTCCACTACTACTACCTCTACAACAACGACTACCCGCGCACGAACCACACCGCCTGGCGACGGACCACCACCACGGACCTGGTGCGGTTCACCGACCGCGGCGTCGCCGTACCCAAAGACACCACCGTCAACGGCAGCATCTGGTCCGGCTCGGCGGTCGTGGACGCCAACAACACCGCCGGCTTCGGCCGGAACGCCGTGGTCGTGCTGGCCACCCAGGAACACGCGGCCGGCAACAACGCACAGGCCCAGTTTCTCTGGTACTCGACCGACCGTGGCGCCACCTTCCGGCCGTACAGCGCCGCCCCGGTCATTCCCAACCCTGGCCGCGTCGACTCCCGCGACCCGAAGACCATCTGGGACGGCGAGCGCAACCGCTGGGTCACCGTCCTCGCGGAGAACGACCGGCTCAGCTTCTACACCTCCACCGACCTCAAGACCTGGCAACGAGCCGGGGAGTGGTACATGCCCGGGCTGGGTGTGCTGGAGTGCCCCGACCTGTTCAAGATGGTCGCCGACGACGGCACCACCAAGTGGGTTCTGGGCGCCTCGGCCAACGGCAAGCACATCGGCCAACCCAACACGTACGCCTACTGGACCGGTACCTTCACCGGCAACGGATTCCAGCAGGAGGGCACGCACCAGTGGCTCGACTACGGCTGGGACTGGTACGCCGCGGTCACCTGGGAAAATCCCGCCAACCCGCTCGGCAGCCGGTACGCCATCGGCTGGATGAACAACTGGGACTACGCGGCCAACACACCCACCTGGGCCAACGACGGCTTCAACGGCACCAACTCGATCGTGCGGGAAGTCAAGCTCAAGCGGCAGGCCGGCGGCGGCTACAGCCTCGTCTCCCAACCGGTCGACGGCCTGGGCGGCATCGTCGCCGGCACGACCAGCCTCGGCACCGTCCAGGTCAACGGCAACCTGCCGCTCAGCTACGCGGGGGACGCGTACGAGCTGACCGCCGACATCAGCTGGAGCCAGCTCAACAATGTCGGCCTGCAACTACGCAAGTCCGCTGACGGCTCCCGGCACGCCGACGTCGGTGTCTTCGGCAACTACACCTATCTCAACCGCGGCTTCACCAACCATCCCGACACCTCCGGCCGCTTCCTGGAAAGCAAGTCGCCATTCGATCCCGCGCGCAAGAGCGTCCGGCTGCGCATCCTGGTCGACCGCACGAGCATCGAGGTGTTCGTCGACGACGGCAAGTACGCGCATTCCAGTGAGGTGTTCGCCGCGCCGGGCGACAACGGCATCGCCCTCTACACCGACGGCGGCAGCGCCACTTTCGCCAACCTGACCATCCGTACCCTCAACAGCGTCAACACGCAGCCGGTGCCGACCGGAACGGTCCTGGCCGACTTCGAGAACGGCACCTACGGCACGTGGACCCGCACCGGCACCGCGTTCGGCACGGCACCGGCGACCGGGGCACTGCCGGATCAGCAGCCGGTCGGCGGATACCTCGGCGACGGCCTGGTCAACACCTACCTCGGCGGCGACGCCAGCACCGGCCTCCTGACGTCACCCACGTTCAAGATCAATCAGCGGTACCTCAAGTTTCTCATCGGCGGCGGGAACCATCCCAACGGCGCCGGGTACGCCACTTCGGTGAACCTCCTCGTCGATGGCCAGATCGTGCGCACGGCGACCGGCCGCGACGAGGAGTACCTGCGGTGGGCCACCTGGGACGTTGGGGATCTCAGGGGCCGCACCGCGCGCATCCAGATCGTCGACAACAACACCGGTGGCTGGGGGCACATCAGCGCCGACCAGTTCCTGCTGACCTCGACCGGCTGACGCCGGTCAGCGCATCCCGGGCCGAGGACCAACCAGCGAGCGCGTCGCGTACCTCGGCCCGGGTCTCGTCTCGGAGGGCCTGCGCGTGGGCCTGGCGGAGCACGTCGTCCACGCGCTCGAGCCGGCCGCTCGCCGCCGACCGTACCGCCGACTCCACCATCGCCAGGCTCATCACGTTTTCGTGCACCTCGCCGGAGGGTGGCTCGCCGGTCCGCAGCGCCCGCACGAACACCTGCAACGCGCCGGCGATCCCGGAGTACGGCGGGCCGGTCGGTTGCCCAGTCTGCCCCTCGGCGTCGAGGATCGGGTCGTGGTCGCCGTCCCAGGAGGCGGTGCCCATCTCGCCGCTCACCCGCCAGGCGCCGTTCCACGACGTGGGCGCGCCGGGGCTGCACCAGCTGCCGTCGTAGACGTATCGGGTGCCGCCGTCCATCTCGAACACCACGGTCGCGTTGGCGTCCCCCGCGTACCAGCTCCACGGCGGGTTGTACGACTGGCAGTACGCCGTCACCGGCTCGGCGCCGAGCAGGAAACGCGCCGAGTCGAAGGCGTGGATGGCCATGTCCACGAGGAGCGGATAGGCCATCCGTTCGCGGAATCCCCCGAACCGCTCGGACCGGAAGAACGACGTGCTCACCGTCCCTATCCGGCCGAGCCGCGCGACCATCTCCCGCAACCTGGCCAGCTGCGGATTCCAGCGGCGGGACTGGCTGACCATGAACAGCTCGCCGGTGACCTCGGCCGCGGCGGCCAGTGACAGCGCCCTGCTGACGTTCTCCGCGGCCGGCTTCTCGCCGAGTACCGGCAGCCCCGCGAACAACGCCGCGGTGGTCACGGGGTGGTGCGCCTCCGGGACGGTCACGTTGATCATCGCCTGGGCGCCGGTCTGCCGGGCGAGGGCGACCGCGTCGGTGCCGACCGGGAGGTCCGGCAGGCCGGCCGCGTCGGCGGCGCGGCGAGCGAGGGCAACGTCCAGGTCGGCGATGCCGGTGAGCGTCGTGTCGGGGGAGTCGGCGACCGTCGCCAGCCAGGCGCGGCCCATGCCGCCGGCGCCGACGATGACCACCCGGAGCGGGTCCGCCGCGCCGGAGGGGACGGTACGGAACCTCACTGGAGCGGTCCGGTGTAGCCCTGGCCGGCGAAGAACTCGCCGGTCTCGTACCGCAGGAGCACGGGATGGCTCCGCTCCGGCCGGTCGCTGCGGGCCCAGGCGACACCGTTCGCGATGACCCGGCGCACGTCCTTGTGGTGGTACGTGGGGTACGCCTGGTCTCCGGGCCGGAAGTAGAAGATCTTGCCGTGGCCGCGCCGGAAGGTGCAGCCGCTGCGGAACACCTCCCCGCCGCTGAACGAGCTGACGAAAACCAACTCGTCCGGTGCCGGGATGTCGAAGAACTCGCCGTACATCTCGTCCTCCTCGATGATCAGCGGGTGCGGCACGCCCTGGGCGATGGGGTGGGTGGGGTCGACCGTCCAGATGAGCTCCCGGTCGTGCTCGTCGCGCCAGCGCAGCGTGCAGCTGGTGCCCATGAGCTTGGTGAAGATCTTCGACCAGTGCCCGGAGTGCAGCACGACCAGCCCCATGCCGGACAGGACGTGGCGGTGGACGCGCTCGACCACGTCGTCGGCGACCTCGTCGTGCGCCGCGTGACCCCACCAGGTGAGGACGTCGGTACCGGCCAGCACCTGCTCGGTCAGCCCGTGCTCGGGGTCGTCGAGGGTGGCGGTACGGATGGCGCAGCCGTCGCCGAGGTTCTCCGCGATGCCTTCCGCGATCGTCGCGTGCATGCCCTTCGGGTAGATCCTCGCCACGTGCTCCTCGATCTGCTCGTGGCGGTTCTCGCCCCATACGGTCACCCGCAACGGACCGGCGTCTCCAGTTGTCATCGTGACCCTTTCTCTGATCCTCGATACGTATCGACGATGCGGAAAATGAAACGGCGGCCGAGCCACCGATGATCAGTTGGAGGGGATCGGCATGACGGTCGAACGACGGATGAGTCGCGGCGCTACCAGGTCGACGCCGGGACGTTCGACACCCGGCGCGGGATCGAGCAACCAGAACAGCGTCTCCATCGCGCGCCGCGAGACGTCGCGCGGCTCCTCGGAGACATTCGTGTACGCCGGATCGGACTCCTCGGCCTGCGGGTCGGGACTGATTCCGATGACGGAGATGTCGCGGCCGGGCAGCACGTCACGCGTGCGCAGCGCGCGCAGGATCGGCCCGATCGAATCGTTGTGCGGCAGCACCACTCCGAGACGACCGCCGCCGCGCCGCGCGAGGAGCTGATCGACCGCCTCAGCGGTGGCCTCCTGCCCATGCTCGACCGGCTCGATCACCGTCAGCGGTACGCCGCGCGCCCGCGCCCGCTGCCGCGCCGACCGCAGGACGCGGCCGACGAAGTTGAGCCCCCGCTCCATCGCCGAGGCGGGGTAGCCCAACACGACGATCTCGTCGTGCGCCGTGTCCGCCAGCTCGTCGACGGCCATCCGGGCCGCCGTCTCGAAGTCGAGGTCGACGCAGTGCAGCCCGGCCGGGTCGGCCGGTACACCGATGAGCACGACCGGAACCGGCAGCGCCGCGGCCACCGGGACCCGGTCGTCGTGCTCTTCGATATCCATCATGATGATCGCGTCGCACAGGGCCCGGCCGGCGAGGCGTCGCAGCCCCGCCGATCCCTCGTCCGCGGTCACGAGCAGCACCTCGTGGTCGTGGGCGCGGGCCGAGCTGGCGATGGTCTCGATGAACGGAAGCAAACCGAAGATCTGGCCGTCGGCCCCGAACGGCACGACCAGGCCGACGACCTGGGTGCGGCGTCCCGCCAGGGCCCGGGCGCCCGAGTGCGGCTCGTAAGTGAGCTGCTCCATCGCGTCCAGCACCCGCTTCCGCGTGCGCTCGGAGATCGGTCGCTTGCCGGTCATCACGTATGACACGGTGCTCTGCGAGACACCGGCGATACGGGCGACATCCTTGCTGGTGAATGCCGCCATCACACCTCCGGCCGCGAATCGTCGATACGCATCGAGTGCTGGTGCGGCCAGGTTACGGCGCCGGGCGCCCGAGCCACAAGAGAGGCCTTGTCAGCCCGCGTGGACCTGGGTGTTCTGTGCGGCGGCGATGAACCACCGGCCGTCCTCCTTGCTCAGCACGTAGAGGGGCCGGCCCTCGGGCTGAGAGTCGATGGGCTCGCCGTCGAGCGTGACCGGCCGCTGGTGGACGTTGACCACGGCGACGTCCGGGCGGACGAAGAGCACGCGGACGACCTCGTACCGCGCGGTCGACTGCCGCATCGCGCCGGGCAGCACCTTGTGCGTGAACTCGCTGATGTTGTCCCAGCCGGACAGGCGCTTGCCGTGCGCGGTCGTCCACACCGGATCCTGCTTCCGGAACAGGCTCATGAACTCGGTGGGCAGTTCGTTCTGCTGGGCGCGCTCGACCTCGGCGACGAGCTGGACGATCGCGTCGACGTCCGCCTGCTGGCCGCCGTTCGCGCCGAAGACCTGGATGTCCATCTTTCTTCCTCCGTGAATGTGGATCGGGTGGGGCTACCGGTACGAGCCGGCACGCAGGTCGGTGACCGCGTCGACGCGGTCCGGTTTCCACGCGAGCTTGTCGCGTGCGAGGTCCCCGCTGATGTGCTGGCTCAGGGCGAGGGCGGCGGCGAACGGTGCGCCGAGGGCGGCGCTGGCCTGCTCGACGGGCCACGCCTGCGGGGAGGCGGTGAGCCCGGCGGCGGATCCGGCGGCGGCCGCCAGGTCGACCACGGACACCGCTGGTTCGGCCACGCCGTGCCAGATCGACCCGCCGGGCGCGCGTTCCAGCGCGAGCACGAACAGGTCGGCCAGGTCGTCTACGTGTACGGCCGGCCACCGCACCTGCTTGTCGCCGACGTACCGCGGCGCTCCGTGCTGGCGTGCCAGGTCGACCAGGAGTGCTGGGATGCCACCGCCCCGGCCGTGCACGATCCCTGGACGGATCACGATCGAGCGGACGCCGTGCTCGTGGGCGGCGAGGGCTTGGCGCTCGATCGCGGGGCGGTAGCCGACGATCGGGATCGGGTTGGTGGGCGTGGTCTCGTCGACCGGGTCAGATCCGGTCGGGCCGAGTACCCAGATCCCGCTGGTGTAGAGGAACGGCCGCCCTGTGCCGCGCAGGGGTGCGGTGAGCGCGTCGACCGCGGCGGCGTCGGTGCCGGCGTCGCCCGTGGGTGTGGCGGCGTGGACGACGGCGTCGATGTCCGCTGTCACCGCCGCGGTCAGGGCGCGCGGATCGGCCAGGTCGGCGATCCGCTGCTGGCGGGGCCGCTCCGGCCGGGCGGTACGGCTGAGTTCGACGACTTCGTGGCCGGCGTCCGCCAGGTGGTCTGCCACGGCCGCGCCGACGTACCCCGTGGCGCCGAGTACGAGAACCTTCATGTTCATCCTCCCCATCGAAAACTTCGACGTCGAAAATTTAGACCAGTCCGCGTCGCGACGTCAAACCTTTCGACGTCGAAGTGTTAAAGTGTGGCGGATGCCACGCGAGGACGGATGAATCGATGGATGAACGTCAGGACGGCGTAGACGCGATCATGCGGGCGTGGGAAACCGTCCGGCCAGACCTGGACTGCTCGCCAATGGCAGTGATCGGTCGCCTGTCGCGCGCATCCCGCCTGCTCGAACGCGCTCTCAAGGAGCACTTCGCGGCGCGTGGCGTGGAAGCGTGGGAGTTCGACGTGCTGGCGACCCTGCTACGGGCGGGTCCGCCGCACGTCCTGAACGCGGGGGAGCTGAGCACGGCCGCGATGGTGAGCTCGGCCGCGCTGACAAACCGCATCGACCGGCTCGTCGACCGGGGCTGGGTCGATCGTGCGGTCGACCCGAGCCACCGCCGGCGGGTCCTGATATCGCTGACCGACTCGGGCAAAGACCTGGTCAACCAGCTCGTGACCGAGCACGTCGCCAACGAACAGCTGCTGCTGGCGGGACTGAAGACCGCCGAACGCGACCAGTTGGCGGGCCTGCTGCGGCGGCTGCTCATCTCCCTCGGCGACACCGAGCAGGCAGCGCCGGTGTAGGGCGTACCGTCAGGCCGGGCTTTGGACGTCGAGCTCGTAGATGATCTCCAGGCCGTCCTCATCGTCCCACTGCTCGCCAACCTCGACAAAGCCGTACTGCGCCACCAGCTGGTACGAGGGAACGTTGTCGGGACGGATGGTCACCCGCGCCGTGCGCACCCGCGGGTCGCGAGCGGCCCGGTCGAGCAGAGCCTCCAGCGCCGCACGGGCAAAGCCGCGCCGCCGGTACGCCGGGTCGACGGTATAGCCGATCTCCACCATCCCCG
Organism: Phytohabitans aurantiacus; assembly: GCF_027923225.1. GTDB lineage: Bacteria > Actinomycetota > Actinomycetes > Mycobacteriales > Micromonosporaceae > Phytohabitans > Phytohabitans aurantiacus. The sequence continues at coordinate 91,051 of NZ_BSDI01000007.1, read as the reverse complement.
ACGAATCCGGTGGCCCGTGATAGCCGGCGTGCCCGACGGCGACCTGCTCCCGTTCGTCCCAGATGACACCGGTGACCCATTCCGGACTGGCCGGGTCCTCCTTGGCCTGGTCGCGGCGCATGCGCCACACCCCTATCGACCCGGGGTCGACGAAGTGCGCGGTGAGGGGCACCGGGCTCACCGCGTTCGCCCCTGCCAGGTCACCGTCAGCGAGTGCCCGGAACACCGGCTCGGTCAGATGCACGATGCGTATCTGCTGCGTGGAACGCCGTTCGAGCATCGAAGAATCGTGCCACGCCGGTGCGCTCGATACAGGCCAATTATGGGCTGCCGTAGCGCTCGTCGCCGTCCGGGCCGCGGTACCGATCGCCCCATCGAGTGCCTGGAGGGATGGGTGTATCGCCCGACGCGGCATCGCTGACCAGGCATTTAGCGTCGCCTCAACACAAGTTTCCAGGAGGCGATCATGAACTCCCAGTACGTCGAGACTCTGATCATCGGTGCCGGCCAGGCCGGGCTGTCCACCGGCTACCACCTCAAGCGGCGCGGCCGGCAGTTCCTGATCGTCGACGGCAACCAGCGGATCGGCGACAACTGGCGGCAGCAGTGGGACACGCTGCGGTTGTACACGCCGGCCAAGTACGACGGGCTGCCCGGCATGCCGTTCCCGGCGGCGCGCTGGCACTTTCCGGGCAAGGACGAGGTCGGCGACTATCTGGAGCGCTATGCGCTGCACTTCGACCTGCCGGTGCGCACGAACACGCGCGTCGACGCGCTCCGGCCGCGGCCACAGGGCGGATACGAGGCGACGATCGGCGGCGCGACGATCAGCTGCGACAACGTCGTCGTGGCGACCGGCAGCTTCGGGCGTACGCCGAACGTGCCCGAGTTCGCCGCTGAACTGGCTCCGGAGATCACGCAACTGCACTCCAGCCAGTACCGGCGGCCCGCGCAACTGCAACCGGGACCGGCGCTGGTCGTGGGGGCCTCGCACTCCGGTCAGGACATCGCCTACGAGCTCGCCCCGACGCGCCCGACGACCCTGTGCGGCCCCAGCCGCGGCAACATCCCGTTCCGTCCGGAGTCGCGGCGCGCGCACCTGATGCTGCCGGTCGTGATCTTCGTCTTCCGGCACGTACTGACACGCCGCACGCCGATGGGGCGCAAGGCGATGCCGGAGGTGCGGTTCCACGGCGGGCCACACCTGCGGATCAAGCCGTCGGACCTCGAACGTCGCGGCGTGACGCGGACACCGGCCCGCGTCACCGGGGTCGTGGACGGCCAGCCGGTACTGGACGACGGCACCGTGCTCGCCGTCAGCAATGTCGTCTGGTGCACCGGATTCCGGCAGGTGTTCGACTGGATCCGGCTACCGGTCATGGACGAGCGCGGCTGGCCGGTGGAGTACCGCGGCGTCGTCGACCTGGCACCGGGCCTGTTCTTCTGCGGCCTGTCGTTCCAGTACGCCTTCGCCTCGATGGTCTTTCCGGGGATCGGCCGGGACGCGGACTATGTCGCGCGCCAGATCGTCGCCCGCGCGGGCGACGCGCCGGCAAGCACCGCCGTGGCGGACGCGGAAGGCGTACGCTGATCCACTGGGGGCAGCCATGAGCGTGGTCGATGATCTCCTGCGAGCCAGGGCGGCCTACGACCGCCGGGAGTGGCTGGCGGCGTACGGCAGCCTCTCCCGGGCCAGCGGTGATTCGCTCGACGCCGACGACTTCGGCCGGCTGGCCACCGCAGCGTACCTCGTGGGCCGTCGCAACGACTGCGTGCAGGCGTTGCAGCGCGCCTACCAGCTGCACATCGACACCGGCGACGTGCCCGCGGCCGTCCGGGTGGCGTTCTGGCTGGGGCTGGTGCTGCAGAGCAGCGGCGAGGCCGCGGTCGGCGGCGGGTGGGTCGGCCGCGCCGAGCGCCTGCTGGCCGGCGTCTCCGGCGATCTCGTCGAGCGCGGCTACGTGCTCATCCACGTCATGTTCCGGCACATCTTCGCCGGTGACCTCGGCACCGCGTTGAAACTGGCCGAGCAGGTGGCCGACTACGGCCGGCGCTACACGGACCCCGATCTCGTCGCCATGGGCCTGTCCGGCCAGGGACGGATCCTCCTGTACCTCGGGCGCGTTCAGGAGGGTCTGGCGCTGCTGGACGAGGCCATGGTGGGCGTCGCGGCCGGCGAGGTCTCAACGATCTTCGCCGGCAACGTGTACTGCACCATGATCGAGGGCTGCCAGGAGATCTCCGACTTCGACCGGGCCGCCCGGTGGACGTCCGCGCTGACGGCCTGGTGCGACGAACAGTCCGGTCTCGTCGCGTTCACCGGCCAGTGCGCCGTCCACCGTGGACAGATCATGCGTGCGCAGGGCGCCTTCGACGAGGCCCTCACCGAGTTGGACCTCGCGGTGCGGCGGTACGAGGACGCCCGCACCATGGACGCCGCGGGGCTCGCGATGACCGAACGCGGCGACGTGCTGCGGATGCGGGGAGACTTCGACGCGGCCGCGAAGGCGTACGAGCGGGCATCCGCCTTCGGGTACGAACCCCAGCCCGGGCTGGCGCTGCTGTGGCTCGCCCAAGGCCGCACCGCGGCGGCCGTCGCCGCGACGCGACGCAGGCTCAGCGAGACAGCCGGCCCGGTCCACCGGTCGGCGTTGCTGCCGGCCGCGGTGCGGATCCTCCTCGCCGGCGGCCACCACGACGAGGCGGCCAGGTTGGCCGACGAGCTGCGGTCGATCGCCGCGACGTTCGGCTGCCCACCGGTCCAGGCCCGCGCCGACCACGCCCGCGCCGACGTGGCACTCGCCGCCGGCGATCCGGCGGCTGCACTACCGCTGCTCCGCCGCGAGCGAACCGTCTGGGAACGGCTGGAGGCACGCTACGACATCGCGTACTGCCGCACGCTGCTCGGGCGAGCCCTGCGCGCACTCGGTGACGACGAAACCGCACTCGCCGAACTCGCCGCCGCGCAGCGCGCCTTCGCCGACCTCGGTGCCGAACCGGCCGCCCGAGAGGTGGCCGCGCTCATCCACCCGACGTTCCCCAATGGACTGACCGAACGTGAGGTCGAGGTCCTACGGTTGGTGGCGGCCGGAAAGACCAACCCCGAGATCGCCAAACTGCTCGTACTGAGCGAGAAGACAGTCAGCCGCCACCTCAGCAACATCTTCACCAAAATCGACGTCAGCACCCGCACATCCGCCGCCGCCTTCGCCTACGACCACCACCTCGTATGATCGTTCTCATGCTGAGGCAGGTCGCGGAGGGTGTTGCTCGTCGACGCCGGAATAACGAGCGGCGAAATGATCTGCCTCGCCAACGACCTTCGTGAGTTGGATCAGCCCGTCGTGGCTGGCTTCTCGACACATCCCGACTGGGACCACGTGCTCTGGCACGCCGAACTCGGCGACGCGCCCCGTTACGGCACAGCCCGCTGCGCGGCCGATATGCGAGACCTGCGGTCGAACGCGGACTGGAAAGCCGGTGTCACCGAGGGGTTGCCGCCGGAGATCGCCGAGGAAGTGCCGCTGGACCTCTTCGGCCTCATCACCGATCTGCCCGCCGGAGCCGTGCGGATTCCCTGGGATGGCCCCACGGTCCGGGTCATCGAGCATCAGGCGCATTCCCAGGGCCATGCCGCGCTGTTGGTCGAGGAACCGGGGGTTCTCGTCGCCGGCGACATGCTTTCTGATGTGCTGGTTCCGATGCTCGATCTGAGCGCCGCCGATCCGATCGAGGACTACCTCGCCACACTGCGACTGTTCGAGGGGTTGGCGAGCGACGTCGATTTCTTCGTCCCGGGCCACGGATCCGCCGGCGGAGCCAAGCAGCTACGCGCGCAGATCGACCAGGACCGGGCGTACGTGCGGGCCCTGCGTGACGATGACGACGTCAGTGACCCGCGGTTCGGCCCAACGGCCAAGCCAGGCTGGGAGTGGGTAATCGACGTACACACCGGGCAGGCCCAGGGCCTGGCCGCAAGAAACCTGTCATCTGCCGGGCGTGGTTCCCGCCAGGAACGTGGCGACGGCTCGGCTGAAGGCGTCACGGGCCTCGACCCACGGTAGGTGTCCGGCGCCGGTGAGGGTTACGCGTTCGGCGTGGGGTAGGGCTTCGTGCAGGGAGTCGACCGCCCATTGAGGACGGATGTCTTCGGTGCCGTGAACGATGAGTACAGGTACATCGAGCGTCCGGCACCGCGCCGCGAGGTCGTTGGTGCGCAGTTCCTGCTTGACCTCGGCGTTGATGGCCCGGTTGCAGTCGTAGTTGATGCCGAGCCACGGTGTGGCCATGCGTGCGGCGTGGCTCAGCGCCTTGCTGTCGTCGGCGAAGTCGGCCGACCACTGCAGCGTCGCCCATTCGCGCTCCTCGGCCGGTGTGCGGTCGCGGTCGCCGAGCGCCTTCCAACGGTCCAGGTGGGTTCCGAGTCGCAGCCGCAGGTTCCGTTCGTAGTGCGGGTGCCAGGCGCGTTCGGGGTCGATGCCGGTGCCGGAGACGTAGATCAGGTGGCTGACGCGTTCGGGGTGTTCGATGGCGTACCGCAGCGCCAGGTGCGCGCCCCACGAGTGGCCCAGCAGCGCCGTTCGCGGCCCGGCCAACTGGTCGCGTACCGCGTCGAGGTCGGCGATGGATCGCGTTACCGAGTAGGGGCCGTCGCGCTGGGAGCGGCCGCAGCCGCGTTGGTCCCACCGGACGACCCGGGCCGTGGCGCGCAGGATGCCGGCGAGGTCGTCGAAGTAGTCCCACATGCCCGGCCCGCCGTGGCAGAGAACCAGTGGGTCGCCATCACCGGCGGTGGCTGTCCACAGGCGACAGTCGTCGTCCGCGCGTATCTCCATGTGCGACCTAGGCCGGCGGGTGTGCGGTCAGCCAGGCGGCCGCCCGGCGCGCTGAGGCGCGGGACAGCCAGGCGTCCTGGACCAGCTCGGCCAGCTCGGCTCGGGTCAGCTCGCCGATCCGGCTCGCCCGCAGCAGTACCGACGGGTGGCCGTCGAAGTGGGCGGTGGTGAAGAACGGCGACGTCTCGTCCTGTATCAGCGCCTGTTTGTCCGCTTCGGACTCCACCCAGAAGACGATCACGTCGTCATAGCGTTTCCCGGTGTCGGGGTCGACGGCGTCTGGCCGGGGGTTGCGGAAGAAGATGAACGACTTTCCGCCCACCTGGTAGATCGGGTTGTCGCCGGTGCCGTAGTCGACGGTGACGTGGGGCATGCGCATCGCCAGCTCGTGCACGTCCTGGACACGAGCGGGCCGGTCTCGACCGCGGGACACGTCTCAACCTAACCCGGGGTCAGCGCTGGAGTACGCGGTCGACCGCCTCGCCGATCGCGGGGCGGAGTGCCTTCGGGTCGTCGAGGTCGCTGCCCACCACGATGCCGTCGCGGATCATCATGAGGATCGTGGCGGTGCGGTCGGCGTCGGGGTGGCCACTGCCGGCCAGGAGGTCGTGGAAGAGGGTGTGTGACCAGCGGCGGTACTCGGCGATGGTCTGCCGCACCGGATGGGCCGGGTCCGGGTACTCGGCGGCCGCGTTGGTGAACGGGCAGCCACGAAACGCGGCGCTGGCGCCGTTGTCACCGAGGCCTTCGAAGATCTTCACGAGGGTGGCAATGGGGTCGCCGATGGCGGCCCGGAGCGCGTCGATGGCGCCGCGCTGGCGTGCGAACTCCGCTTCGAGGTAGGCGCGGACGAGCTCGTCTTTGGCCGGAAAGTGGTGGTAGAAGGTCGCTTTCGCGACGGCCGCCTCGGCGATGATGCGGTCGATGCCCACCGTGTGCACGCCTTCGGAATAGAACAACCGCGTGGCGGTGGCCAGGATGCGGTTACGGGCCGGACCTTGCGGGGTGGGCGTGCTCACGGGTTGACAGTACCAGACAGGTCTGTCTAGTCTCTCCTTTAACGACGGCAGACAGATCTGTCTGTCTGGTAGGGGAGGAAGATATGAGCATCTACACCGCGGTCGCTACCTCCACGGGTCGCGACGGCCGGGCCACCACGTCCGACGGCAAGCTGGACGTCAAGCTCGTACTGCAGAAGGAGCTGGGCGGCGACGGTGAGGGCACCAACCCCGAGCAGCTCTTCGCGGCGGGCTATGCGGCGTGCTTCACCTCAGCCCTGGGCCTGGTGGCACGGCGCCAACGGGTCGACGCCACGGGTGCGTCGGTCACCGCCGAGGTCAAGCTCGTGCCCAACGGGGCGGGCGGCTTCCAGCTCGACGTGACCTTGAGGGTGGCGCTGCCCGACGGGGTGTCGCCCGAGGTGGGCCGCACGCTCGTCGAGGCCACCCACCAGGTGTGTCCCTACTCCAACGCCACCCGCGGCAACATCCCGGTCAAGCTGGTCGTCGAGTAGGCAAGATCCGGACGCAGAATGTCCGCAATAGCTTCTACGGTGGCTCCCATGACCAACCCGGATTACTGGTGGGAGCCGCCGCTGGCCGGCACCGAGGCCGAGCACCTCGTGGGTGCGCTGGACCGCCTGCGTACGACATTTCGCTGGAAGGCCGACGGCCTCGACGCCGCCGGCCTGCGGGCCCGCCTCGGTCCTTCGGAGCTGACGCTTGGCGGCCTGCTCAAGCACCTCGCGCGAGCGGAGGAGCAGATGTTCGGCCCGAAGCTCAGCGGCGCGCCGCTGCCGGCGCCGTGGGACGCCGTCGACTGGGACACCGACGACACCGACTGGGATTTCCGCTCGGCGGCCGACGACACCCCCGAACAGCTCTACGCGCTCTGGGACAGCACGATCGAACGGTCCCGTGCCACGCTCGCCACGGCTCTGGCCGACGGCGGACTCGACCAGCTCGTCCACGTGCACACGCCGGACGGGCAGCACGCCAACCTGCGCCGGCTGGTCTGCGACCTGATCGAGGAGTACGGCCGGCACACCGGGCACGCCGACCTGCTCCGCGAGGCCGTCGACGGCTTGGTCGGCGAAGACCCACCCGCCGGCTGGCAGCCCAAGTCCAACCGTTCGTGACGGCGTATCAGGGACGGAAGCTGGCCCGGTACTGGGTGGGCGTGCGGCCGGTCAGCTCCCGAAACGCGGCGTTGAAGGCGGACAGCGAGGTGTAGCCGACCAGGAACGCGATGCTGGTGACCGGGGTGTCTCCCGCCGCGAGATGCTCGATCGCACGCAGCACCCGCATCCGGCGCAGGACCGCTCGCCACGTCATGCCGGTCTCATCCTCGAAACGGCGTGCCAGCGACCGCGGTACCAGACCGACTTCGGCCGCCACCTCCTCGAATCGCACATCGGCGCCGAGCCGCTCCTCGGTCAGGCGAAGGGCCCGGCGCAGCTCCGGCGATCGCCCCGCCGGCACGACGACCGGGCTCGGCTGTTCGGCGAGCCGCCAGGCCACCGCGGCCAGCGCGGCGAACAGCGTCTCGGCGTACGCCGGGAGAGGGTCGTCGCTGACGCCCCACGCGCCGCACTCCCGCACCAGCTCCCGTGCCAGCGTGTCGAGGTCGAACACCGACAGCGGCGCCGGCGGTACCGGTGCGAAGCCGACGTCGAACAGGACCGACGCGGTCGTCACCGGCTGCGGGATGCTCACCCTGATCGGCCGGCCCGCCTCGATCAGGGCCGCCCGCGCCGGCGGCAGCAACCACGCCTCGCCCTCCGCCTCAAGGCGGAGGGCACCGGCGGAGGCGCACAGGAGATAGTGGCGATCCACGCGGAGATCCCGCGCGGGCTCCGCCGGAAAGGTGCGGACGAAGCTGTACGCCTTGCGTGTCACCGGCCAATCCTAGGATTGGCCTGCCGGGGCGCCGCTCACGCGACGGTTTCCAGCAGTGCGGCACTGAAGCGCCGGCTCACCGGTGCTCCGGTCATCATCGGCCGGAGCGCGGCACCCGAGCGTGCGAACGCCTCCGAGCCCAGGTAGCCGGCGAACGCGGTCTCGTTTTCCCACTCGTGCACCACGGCGACCCCGGTCTGGTCGTCGCGCGAGGCGTAGACCCGGAAGGCGATGTTGCCCGGCATGGCGCGAACCTCTGCGCTCTCGCCGTCGAGCTGGGCGAGGGCGGTCGGCCGGTCGGTGGCGGTGGTGTGGAAGTCGAGGATGGCGATAAACATGGGAGAACCTCCTGGATCGATCGGATACACCGATCCTCGGTCGACACCCGCCCGGCGTGCCTCCGTCAGCATGACGCGTATGCGCTCCCAGCGGACACGCGGCAGCTCGCGGCTCCCTCGTGGTTGGGGTCATAATCTCGGCCATGACGCCGGCGATCGCGCTCGCCGCGATGGCGCTGCCCGTGGGTGCCGCCATCCTTGGTCGGCGCTGGCTGCGCTCGGGCCGGCGGTCGCCGCCCTGCGCCGGGCCGCCCTGATCGACGCCGACGCGGACGGCACGCTCACCGCCACCGGCCCGCGGCCCACCGATCGCCCCGCCCTGGAAGTCGCCATCCACCGGGCGGCTGAGCAGCGCTGGCGGTACCCGGTCTCCCTGCACGACGCGGTCTCGCCGCTGCTCGACCCGCTGGCCCACCGCGTGCGCCGGGCGGGTTGGATCGTGGCCACGCCCGGCGCGGTCTCGGCCGGCGAGCGAGGGTGCCTGGCGGCGCTGGCCCTGCTGCTGGCGATCGTGTGGTGGGGCGTCGCCCTCACGCTGACGACGCTGGTGTGGTCATACGATCCACAGTCGACGGTGGCGATCGTCCTCACCATCGGCACCCTGATCCCCGCGTTCGCGATCTTCGCCGCGGTCTGCGAGATCCCGCGGCAGACCACCGCCGGCGAACGCTTGTTGCACCAGGCCCGCGCGCGCCACCACCATCTCGCGCCCGGCTGTCCAATCACGACACCCGACGAGGCCGCGATCAGCGTCGCGCTGTGGGGAACGCCCGCGCTGTGGGCCCAGGACTCCGGATTCGCCGAGCGGTACCGGGTGCCGCGCCACCGCGACTCGTGAAGCTCAGCCGGCGGCGGCGCCGAACCAGCGGGGCAGGTGGTCGAGCAGGTCGTGCTGGTCGTCGCCGACCCAGGCCACGTGGCCGTCCGGCCGCAGCAGCACGGCGGGCGCGTCGAGGTCGTCGCTGACGTCGGCCACGTGGTCGACCCGATCCGCCCAGCCCGCCACCGAGAGCCGGCCGGTCTGGTCGAGCAGCAGGCCGCGGCCGGCGTGCGTCAGCTCGTAGAGGCGTCCCCGCTTCAACCCGATGTCCCGCAGCCGGCGGCCGAGCAGCCTGTGCCCCTCGCCGAAGTCGTAGCGAACCCCGATCGCGGTGACCTTCTCGATCAGGTACCGGTTGACCTCTTCGAAGTCCATCAGTTCGGTCAGCAGCTTGCGCACCGCCTGCGGACCCGGCTCGGTGGACAGCAACTCGGACTGCGCGCGCGTGTTGTTCAGCACGTCCGCGGCCACCGGGCGGCGCTCGGCCTCGTAGCTTTCGAGCAGCCCGTCCGCCGCCCAGCCGTTGACGGCGGCGGCGAGCTTCCAGCCGAGGTTGAACGCGTCCTGGATGCCGAGGTTGAGCCCCTGCCCGCCCAACGGCGGGTGGACGTGCGCCGCGTCGCCGGCCAGCAGCACCCGGCCGACCTGGAAGTGCTCGGCCAGCCGCGTGGCGTCGCCGAAGCGGGACAGGAAGCGCGGTGAGTGCGCGCCGAAGTCGGTGTCGGCGATCGCCCGCATCCGCTGCGTAAACTCTTCGAGGGTCGGCGGGACCATGCGGTCTTCGCTCACCGTTTCGGCGCGCATGACGATGCGGTACACGCCCGGCTCGTGGGGTGCGGGGCCGAAACGTAGGGCGGGGCTGCCCAGCTCGATCGCCGCGGCGCTCATCGTCTCCGGTGACGCGGTGACCTCCAGCTCACCCAGCAACCACTCGACGCTGGCGGATTCGCCGGGAAAGTCGACCCCGAGCAGCTTGCGAACGGTACTGCGGCCGCCGTCGCAGCCGACGAGATAGCGGCCGCGCAACCGCGTGCCGTCGGCCAGCTCGGCGGTCACCCCGTCGCCGTCCTGGGTCAGCCCGACCACCTCGCTGCCGCGCCGCACCTCGGCACCGAGCTCGATGGCGCGCTCGGCCAGTAGGCGGTCGATGACGGTCTGCGGCATGCCGAGAATGTACGAGTGTGCGGTGTCCATCCGGTCGGGCCACGGCTTGGCGATGCCGGCGAAGTAGCCACCGAGGGCATACTGCTTGCCGTGTGTGAGGAACCGGTCCAGCACGCCGCGCTGGTCCAGTACCTCGATGCTGCGCACGTGCAGGCCGAGCGCGCGAACCTGCTTGGTCGGCTCCATCTCCTTCTCCAGCACCAGCACCCGCACACCGTGCAGCCGCAGCTCGCTGGCCAGCATCATGCCGGTCGGTCCGCCGCCAGCAATGATCACGTCAAACATGAATCCCCCATTGATGCGCCGATTTGGCTTAGGCCGGAATTCTGCTGCACGACCCGGGTCTTGCCGCAAGGCCCCGGGTGCGCTATACGTTAAAGAGGGCAGGGAGTTGGTCTCCCTGCTTTTTGCTGTCCGGTGTGGCCACCCACAAGTGGGTGAAAGAGGGGCAACCCAGCCCGCGCCCGTCCCTCCCTGGCGCCGCCGCCCGCCAGTGACGGCGCGTCGCCACGCCCGGCGCGCCGATCAAGGGCGAATGCGCGCGGTTGGATCGCTTTTCCGCGCCGCGTCCGCCGCCAGGCCAGCCCGTGACGGCGTGTCGCCACGCCCGGCGCGCCGATCAAGGGCAAACGCGCGCGGTTGGATCGCTTTTCCGCGCCGCGTCCGCTCCCAGGCCGGCCCGTGACGGCGTGTCGCCACGCCCGGCGCGCCGATCAAGGGCGAATGCACGCGGTTGGATCTCTTTTCCGCGTGCATTTGCCCTTGATCCATGCGAATGCCCTTGATCGGCGATGGTCTGCCGGACGTTGGGGGGCGTGCCGCCGGATTCGATCAGATCAGGATCGGGATTTGGGCTACCGCGACGTGCGCCGTGGGCCATGCCGTCGCTCCCGCGGCCTTGCCCTCCGTCGATTCACGACCAAGCCGCGCTCGCGGTTGCCCGATCTCGGCGGCCGCAGGCCGAGGGTGGGGGTGGGCTGGTGGGGACGCGCGGGGTGAGGCCGCGGGAGCCACGGCCGCTACCACGACGCACGTCGCGGTAGCTCTGGGTCTTGATCGCTGTTCTCCCAGCGTGAGCGAGCGTGTCACGGTAACGGTCGTGCGTCGCCGGCGCCGGTCCGTGCTCGCCGATCAAGGCCATCTGCATGGATCAAGGCCAAATGCACGCGAAAAGAGATCAAAGCGCGTGCGTTCGCCCTTGATCGGCGAGACGGGCGTGGCGACACGCCGTGTCGGGCTGGTCTGGGGGCGGACGCGCGCGGAGAAGAGATCGAACCACGTGCGTTCGCCCTTGATCGACGCGCGGGGCGCAGCGGGCGGTGCGGCAGGCGCGGGACGCAGCGCGCGGGGCCGGTGGTCGCGGGGCGCGCGGAGCCGGCGGTCGCGGGGCGCGCGGAGCCGGCGGGGCGGGGCTGGCGGGCGTGGCGCGCGCGGGGCGCAGCGGGCGGGGCGGCAGGCGCGGGACGCAACGCGCGGGGCGACAGGGGCGGGACGCGGCGCGCGGGACGGGGCGGGCGCGGGCGCGGGGCGGTGCGCGCGGGTGGGGTGCGGCGCGTGGGGGTTAGGCGATTGTGCGGATGGCTGGGGATGCGGGGGAGATCTGTTCGCCGGTGCCGTCGTAGGTGGCTATGGGGTCGCCGTTGGGGGAGGGCATCCAGAGGGTGATTTCGCGGGCGCGGTTGAGGGCGCCGCGTCCTTCGATGGTCACGGTGGCGGTGCGGTACTTGAGGCGTCCGGTGCCTTGGCCGAGGCCGTACCAGCGTTGGTTGGTGACGCGGAGGGTGACGTCTGGGTTGTCCCAGGGTTGGGTGGCGATCAGTAGTGCGCCGCGTTGCCGGACGCGGGCGGCCAGCCGGCGGTGTTCTGGGCCGGTGAGTGGTGAGGGTGGGCGGACGGCGACGACGTCGAAGCCGTCGACGAGGGCGGCGACGACGGTGGGCCAGTGGGCGCCGGGGTGGGGTACGAGGGCGAAGCGTTTGAGGTCGATGCCGTGTTCGGCGGCGGCGAGGCAGCCGAGGTCGGGCATGCCGACGGCGGCGGTCCAGGAGCGGGTGTCGGCGATGGCGGCGGCGATGACGGCGAGCATCAACGAGCCGGAGTTGAGGATCTCGACGCTGGAGCCGCGGCGGAACACGCCGCCAGGCAGGAGCTCTGCCAATGGGGGCGGGGCGGGATAGCCCCGGTCGGCGCCGGGGCGTGCGGTGACGGCGCCGGCGGGTGTGACGCCGGTGGGCAGGTCGGTCAGCCGCGGCCGGGCCGTGGTGGTGGGGTCGCCGGGCGGTGGCACGTGCTCGGCGGGGCCGGTGGTCATCAGGCTCCTCTGATCGCGGTGGTGCGCGCGCCAGGAGAAGACTGGCGTACAGGTGTTCGAACTGTAGGCCGATTTCATCGGTGTTCGCAAGACCTACACGCCTTTGACCTGGGAGAACATGGCGTGTAGCCGCCGCGTTGCCACCGTGAAACCGGCACGGGGGACCGTTCCGGGCATGACAGCGAACATCACCCAGCCGGCGATCGCGGTTCGCGGGCTGCGCAAGAAGTACGGGGAGAAGGTCGTGCTCGACGGCATCGACCTGTCCGTGGCCCAAGGCAAGATCTTCTCGTTGCTCGGCCCGAACGGTGCCGGCAAGACCACGGTCGTGCGGATCCTGTCGACGCTGATCCGCGCCGACGGCGGCGACATGCGGGTGGCCGGGCACGACCCGGTACGGGAGCCGAACGCGGTACGGGCGGCCATCGGGGTGACCGGGCAGTTCTCGGCGGTGGACAAGCTGCTGACCGGCGAGGAGAACCTGCTGCTGATGGCGGACCTGCATCACCTGGACCGGCGGGAGGGGCGCCGGCGGGCGGCGGAACTGCTGGAGCGGTTCGACCTGGTGGAGGCGGGCGGCAAGGCGGCCTCCACGTACTCCGGCGGCATGCAGCGCCGGCTGGACCTGGCGATGACGCTGGTGGGCTCACCGCAGGTGATCTTCCTGGACGAGCCGACCACCGGCCTGGACCCGCGCAGCCGCCGCGACCTGTGGCAGATCATCCGGGAACTCGTGGCCGGCGGGGTGACGATCTTCCTGACCACCCAGTACCTGGACGAGGCGGACCACCTCGCCGACCGGATCGCGCTGCTGGACCAGGGCCAGCTGGTGGCCGAGGGCACGCCGGAGGAGCTCAAGCGGCAGATCCCCGGCGGGCACGTCAACCTGCGCTTCACCGACCCGGCCGAGCTCGACCTGGCGGCCCGGACGCTCGGCGTGGCGGGCCGCGACGACGAGGCGCTCGTGCTGCAGGTACCGCACGACGGCGGCGTCCACTCACTGCGCGCCCTACTCGCCCGGCTGGACGACGCCTCGATCGAGGTCGAGGAGCTGACCGTGCACACCCCTGACCTGGACGACGTGTTCCTCACGCTGACGGAGAAGAAGAAGGAGGCCGTGCGATGAGCACGATGTCATACGCGCTGCGGGACTCGACCACGATGGTTCGCCGCCGGATCAAGCACATGCGGCGGTACCCGTCGCTGACCATCCAACTGGTCGGCCTGCCGGTGGTGTTCCTGCTGCTGTTCGTCTACGTCTTCGGCGGCACGCTGGGCGACGGGCTGGGCGCCGGATCGGGCGGCCGCAGCGAGTACGTCGCCTACGTGACCCCGGGCATCATCCTGATGGCGGTGGCCATGGTGGCGATGGGCACCGCGGTTTCGGTCGCGATGGACATGATGGAAGGCGTCGTGGCCCGGTTCAAGACCATGGCCATCGCCCGGGTATCGGTACTGACCGGCCACGTCGTCGCCGCGATGCTGCAGACCTTCTTCGCGGTGGCGGTGGTTCTCGCGGTCGCGTTCGCCATCGGGTTCCGGTCCGACGCGAACGTGGTGGAGTGGTTCGCGGCGGCCGGTGTCCTGGCGATGCTCGCCTTCGCCCTCACCTGGCTGACCGTGGCGATGGGCCTGGTCGCCAAGACCATCGACAGCGCCAGCAACATGCCGCAGCCGCTGGTGTTCCTGCCGCTGCTGGGCAGCGGGTTCGTCCCCACCGACTCGATGCCGGCCGGCCTGCGCTGGTTCGCCGACTACCAGCCGTTCACCCCCGTCATCGAGACCCTGCGCGGGCTGCTGCTGGGTACCGGGATCGGCGCCAACGGGTTCGGCGCCGTCGCCTGGTCGGCCGGTATCGCGCTGGTCGGCTACCTGTGGGCGCGCAAGCTCTACAACCGTCAGGACTGAGTGCGATCCCGCAGGGCGGCCAGCGCGGCCTCGGGCAGCTCCTCGTTACTCAGGGCGGCGTACGTGGACATGGCTTCCACGTACGCCGCCTTGTCGGCGTCTTCGGCGGCCCGGCGGATCACTTCGTGCGCCATGCTGGACCGGTAGCCGCGGAAGAAGTAGAACCGTTCGGCCAGCGCGGTCAGCCGCGCGCCGGAGGTGGCCGCGCCCCGTTTCAGGTCCACTGTGGCCAGTGCGAGCAGCAGCGCGCCGGCCACCGGCAACCCCAGCAGGTACGTGCGGGCGACGGCGAGCGTGGCCAGCAGCGGGGGCAGCCGGGCCGGTAGCGCGTCGGCGAGCGGTGCGACGAGGGCGAGCCGGTCGTGGTGGACGTGGGCCATCACGGTCGCCGCTTCGACCTCCAGGGCCCAGCCCTCGATGCCCGGTACGTCGCCACGGTCCACCGCCTCGCGTACCAGTCCGGCCACCCGCCGCCACATCCGCAGGCCCGCGTCGACCTGACCACGGGCGAGCAGGATCTCCGCGCGCACGGCGTTGTCGAAGGAGCGCACCTCTACCGCGTCCTCGGGCTGGTCGGGCCCCAACAGGGCCAGCAGCCGCTCGGCCTTGTCGACGTCGCCGACCTGCAGGTTGGCCAGTACCAGGCCGAGCCGGACGCCCAGCGCCTCGCCGCGGATGCCGACCTCGTCCAGCATCCGCGTCGCGATCTCGAGGTGGGGTAGCGCCGCGGCCGCCCGCCCGGCCTGACCGTGCAGGTCGGCGACCCGGGCATGGGAGACCAGCAGCGCCCACGGTGCGGAACCGGCCTCATAGCCCGCGAGCGCGCGCTCGGCGGCGGACAGGGCGCGGTCGAGCTGGCCCTGGTACTCCCAGAAGGAGGCGGCGGCCGCGTTGGCGCTCGCCGCCAGGAGAGGCTCGCCGGCCTCGCACAGCTCGTGCAGCCCCGCGCCACCGTCGGCCAGCAGCTCCGGCAACGCCGCCAGCACGGCCGCGGTGGCCCGGAGCAGGGTGTCCGGCGGTGCGGGCGGGAGCCGGCGCAGCGTGACCAGCGACCGCATCGCCCGCGGCCGCTCGGCGCTGAACATGAACCCCGTGCACAGCGCGGCGGCCGCACGGGTGACCTCCACGAGGTCCGGGCCGGGCCGGTAGTGCGACAGGACCCAGCTGGACTCGCGGGCCAGCGCCAGCATCCGGGCGTAGTCCGACTTGACCACCCAGAGGCTGGCCAGGACAGCCGTCGTCGACGCCACCGTGGCGCCGTCGGCCCGGGCGATGGCTTGGCGCAGGGCCTGCGACAGGTTGTCCTGATCGGCCCTGATCCGCGCCAACGTGGGACCGGGGGCCGGTCCGAACACCGCCTCGTAGTGCGCCAGCCCGAAGTCCCGCGCCCAGCCCAGGAACCCGTCGGCGACCCGGTCGTCCTCGCCAGCCACCGCCCGCTGCGCCGCGCTGAACTCCCGCACCGTCTCCAGCATCGAGAACCGCACGCCGAAAGCGGTGTCGACGACCTTGAGTAGCGACTGGTCGACCAGGTCCTCCAGCGCCCGCAGGACGTCGCCGCCGCGCAGGCGCCGGGCGGCGTCGACCGTGAACCCGCCGGGAAAGACCGACAGCGCGCGCATCGCCGCCTGGCCGGCCGGATCGAGCAGGTTCCAGCTCCAGCCGACGACCGCGTCCAGGGTCTGGTGCCGCGAGGGCGCGTCGCGCGGACCGCCGCGCAGCAGGCCGAACCGGTCGCTCAGGTGGCCGGCTATCTCGGCCACCGTCATCACCCGCACGCGCGCCGCCGCCAGCTCCACCGCCAGCGGCAGCCCGTCGAGGTGGCCGCACACCTCGGCGACCGCGTCGGGGGGTAGCTCGACACCGGGGCGGGCGGCCCTGGCACGCTGGGTGAACAGCTCGGCCATGGTCGGCAGGCTCAGCTCCGGCAACGCGTACACCGACTCCGACGACAGGCCCAACGGCGTGCGGCTGGTGGTCAGCACGCGCAGCTGCGGCAACGCCGACACCAGCGCCTGTACCAGCTGCGCGGCGCCGCGGATCACGTGCTCGCAGTTGTCCAGTACCAGCAGGGCCGGACCGGCGCCCAGCGCGGCCGCGATGCGGCCGACCACGTCCGGCGCGGCGGTCGGCGCGGACGGCGGCGGCTCGATGGCGCCGACAGCGGTGGACACCTGCCGGGCGACGTCTTCGTCGGCGGTGACGGCGGCCAGCGGCACCACGTGGACGACCCGCTGCTCGGCGTCCCGGCTGACGGCGTTGGCCAGCCGGGTCTTGCCCAGGCCACCCGGTCCGACGATCGACGTGACCCGGGACCGGCGCACCGTGGCGGCCACGGCGGCCAGGTCCTCGGCGCGGCCCAGCAGCGGGTTCGGCTCGGACGCGACACCCTGCCGTACCACCGGCGCGTCGCCCTGCAACAGCCGCTGGTACGCGTCTCGCAACGCCGTGCCGGGGTCGGTGCCGAGCTCGTCGCGGAGCGAGCGGCGGTAGGTGTCGTAGCGGGCCAGCGCCGCCGAGGGCCCGGCCGTGGCCGCCTCGCAGCGCAGCAGCTCCAGCAGGACCTCCTCGTCGCGGGGCAGCTCGTCGGCGAGCGCGGCGAGGGGTTCGACCGCTTCGCCGTGCCGGCCCAGCCGGGCAAGGGCCAGCGCCCGGGTGCGGCGCAGCGACCGGTACGCCGTCACCCGCTCGGCCCGCAGCGCCTGTACCGGGTCGTCGACCGCGGCACCGTCGGGCGGCGCGCCGTCCCACAGCGCCAGGCCGGCCTCGCCGTGCGCCAGCGCCGCCTCGTGGTCGCCGGCCCGCAACTGCCGGGTACCCGCCGCGGCGCGCAGCAGCACGGAGCTGCTGTCGATCTGGTCCTCCTCGAGGGCCAGCCGGTATCCCGTGGCGGTACTGGCGATCAGCCCCGATCCGAGCTGCGCCCGCGTTCGCGACACCAGTACCTGCAGCGCCTTGGTCGGGTTCGCGGGCTGCTCGTCCGGCCACAGCCCGTCGACCAGCCGGGTGGTGCTGCAGCCGGTACGCAGATCGCCGGCCAGCAGCGCGAGCAGCCCACGCATCCGCTGCCCGGCGACCTCCTGCC
This sequence comes from Phytohabitans aurantiacus, assembly GCF_027923225.1. Classification (GTDB taxonomy): domain Bacteria; phylum Actinomycetota; class Actinomycetes; order Mycobacteriales; family Micromonosporaceae; genus Phytohabitans; species Phytohabitans aurantiacus. Next base: position 73,693 of record NZ_BSDI01000007.1, on the reverse strand, counting down.
CCCGGTACGACACCCCGTCGAGCAGGATCAGATCAACACTCACCCCCTTAGAATTCCACGGTGGCGCTGGCGGAGGCGGACTGGCAGGCTCATCGGCCGGCTGTTTTCGGGGCGGCGTACCGGATCCTCGGCACCGTGACCGAGGCCGAAGACGTCACGCAGGACGTCTGGTTGAGCGCCGCCACCGCCGACCTGTCGCGGGTGCGGGATCTGCGGGCGTGGCTGGTGACCGTGGCCGCCCGCACCTCCTACAACGTGCTGAAGTCGGCGCGGGTCCGCCGTGAGTCCTATGTGGGCCCGTGGCTGCCCGAGCCGCTGCTGACCGGGCCCGACGCCGCCGCCCAGGTGGTCATGGACGAGTCGGTGAGCACCGCGATGCTGGTGGTCATGGAGGCGCTCAGCCCCGCCGAACGCGTCGCGCTGGTGCTGCACGACGTGTTCGACTTCCCATTCGACCGGATCGCCGAGGTGCTCGGCGGCACGCCCGGCGCCGCCCGCAAGCTCGCCTCCCGGGCGCGGGCGCGGGTCGCCGCGGTGGAGGAGCGGCCGCGGGCCTCCCGGTCCGAGACTGAGCGGGTACTCAGGGCGTTCAAGGCGGCCGCCGACACGGGCGACATGGACCGGCTGGTCGCCCTGCTGGACCCCGACGCCGTCTACGTCGCCGACGGCGGCGGCAAGGTGACCGCCGCGCGCCGGCCGGTCCACGGCGCCGAGCCGATCGCGATGCTGGCGGTGCGGCAGGTCGAGATCAGGCGCCCGGACGCGTTCCGGATCGTCGAGGTGAACGGGCGCCCGGCCCTGGCGACCTACCACGGCGGCGTGCTGGTCTGGCTCGACACCGTCGAGATCGTCGACGGGCGGATCACGGAGTTCAGGCGACTGGCCAATCCCGAGAAGCTCGGTCACATCTGAGCCCGCCATCTTGACTCCCTGCGGACCCTCCGATTTCCGGAGGCGATGCGGAGAGGACGGCAGGATGGCACACGTAGTGATCATCGGAGGTGGGTTCGCCGGCGCCTGGGGCGCGGCGGGCGCGGCGCTCGCGCGGGGAGACGCAAACCTGCGCGTCACGCTCATCGCGCCAAACGAGCATCTGGTACTGCGACCGCGCCTGTACGAGCCGGAGCCGGACCTGGCCACGGTGGAACTGCGCCGGATACTCGAACCGATCGGTGTGGAGCACCTGCGGGCGACGGTGAGCACCATCGACACCGGCAACCGCGTGGTGGTGGCCGGTGGCGAGCAGGTCCGCTACGACCGCCTGGTACTGGCGGCGGGCAGCAAACTCGTCGCGCCCCAGGGCCTGCCCGGCGCCGAACGCCTCTTCGACATCGACACCCTCGACGGGGCTCGCCGGCTCACCGAGCACCTGCGTGGCCGCGAGGGGTACTCCGCCGTGGTCGTCGGCGCCGGGTTCGTCGGCCTGGAGGCCGCGACCGCCCTGGCAGCCCGGGGCCGGGTGCTGCTGGTGGACCGCTCGGAGGTGGTCGGGCACCAGCTCGGCCCGGGGCCCCGCGAGCACATCGAGGCGGCACTGGACACGCTGGGCGTCGAACGCCGCCTGGGTACGACGGTGACGCGGGTCGGCGACGGGTACGCGGTGCTCGGCGACGGCACCACGGTCGAGGCGGACGCGGTGGTCTGGTCGGTGGGGATGCGGGCCAGCGAGCTCACCCGGCAGGTCTCCGGCAGGCTCGACCTTCTCGGCCGGGTGCCGGTGGACCGGTGGCTGCGCGCCCTGCCCGAGGTGTTCGTCGCCGGGGACACCGCCGCGGCGGCGTTCGACGCCGAGCACACCGTCATGCAGGCGTGCCAGCACGCCACGCCGCTGGGCAAGGTCGCCGGGTACAACGCGGCGGCCGACCTGCTCGGCGTACCGCTGCGCGAGTTCACCCCCGGCCCGTACGTGACCTGCCTCGACCTCGGCGGCGCCGGCGCGATCTTCACTCGGGGCTGGGACCGCCGGGTGATGGCCTCGGGCGTCGACGGAGCGGCCGTCAAGAAGCGGATCAACCAGCACATCCACCCGCCGGTCGACGACGCCGCGAAGATCCTCGCCGCGGCCGATCGCGTCTACATCGACCTGCCCTTCTTCCCCCGATGACGGATTCCTCGAAAAAAATCCGGGCACCGGTGTCGGATCGGGGTTGAGCCGTTCGTAGCAGGGGTGAGAGGGCCACCCCTAACGGCATCACGGCTAGGAGATGATCGTCCGATGCAGTACATGGTTTCCGTGGTCGACGACAAGACCAACTCGGCCACCCCGGACGAGATGACCGCCATCAACGCGTTCAACGACCGGGTCAAGGCCGAGGGCCACTGGGTCTTCGCGGGCGGGCTCAACTCGCCCGCCACGGCCACCGTCATCGACAACCGCGGCGGGGACGCGCTGTTCACCGACGGGCCCTTCGTGGAGACGAAGGAGTACCTCGCCGGCTTCTGGGTCTTCGAGGCTCCCGACCTGGACGTGGCGCTCAAGCTCGCCGCCGAGGGGTCGAAAGCCTGCAACCGGAGGGTCGAGGTGCGGCCGTTCCTGTGAACGTGGCCGACGTCCAGGAGGCGATCACCCAGGCTCACCGTGAGGAGTGGGCGCGGGTGGTCGCCACCATGGCCAAGCGCTTCGGTGACCTCGACATCGCCGAGGAGGCGGCCGCCGAGGCGTTCGCGACCGCGGTGGAGCGGTGGCCGGCCGACGGCGTACCGCCCAACCCCGGCGCCTGGCTGACCACCACCGCGGGCCGCAAGGCCATCGACCGGATCCGGCGCGAGAGCAGGCGTGACGACAAGCAGAAGGAGGCTCAGATGCTGTACGACGACGACCCTCCCGAGCCTCTCGGCGCCATCGACGACGAGCGGCTCCGGCTGGTCTTCACCTGCTGCCACCCGGCGCTGGCCATGGAGAGCCGCGTGGCGTTGACGCTGCGCATGGTCGGTGGCCTGACCGTGGCCGAGATCGCCCGAGCCTTCCTGGTGCAGGAGAGCGCCATGGGGCAGCGGATCACCCGCGCGAAAGCCAAAATCAAGGGAGCTCGCATCCCGTACCGGGTGCCGTCCGCGGAGGATCTTCCGGCGCGCGTCTCCGGTGTGCTCGCCGTCCTGTTCCTCGTCTTCAACGAGGGCTACCTGGCGACCGGCTCCGACACCGATCCGGTACGGCACGACCTGACCGCCGAGGCGATCCGGCTTACCCGCCTCATCCGTGCCCTGATACCGCGAGACGGTGAAGTGGCCGGGCTGCTGGCGTTGATGCTGCTCATCGAGGCCCGCCGCGCCGCCCGGGTATCGCCCAGCGGCGAACTGATCACCCTCGACGAGCAGGACCGTGCTGCCTGGGACGCGACGCTGGTCGCCGAGGGGCACCGGCTGGTCCGCGAGCGTCTCGCCGCGGGGGAGGCCCCGGGGCGCTACCAGATCCTCGCGGCGATCAACGCCGTGCACACGTCCGCCCGCGACGCCCGCGACACCGACTGGTCGCAGGTCGTCGCCCTGTACGACCAGCTCGTCCGCCTCGACCCCTCGCCGATCGTCGCCCTCAACCGGGCCGTCGCGGTCGCCGAGCTCGACGGTCCGGAGGTGGCACTGGCCGCCGTCGACCGGCTCGCGGACAAGCTGGCGGATTACCACGCGTACCACGCCACCCGAGCCGACCTGCTGCGCCGGCTGGGTCGCGGCGAGCAGTCGCGCGCGGCGTACGACCGGGCCATCGAGCTGGCCGGCAACACCGCCGAGATCGCCTCCCTGACCCGCCGCCGCGACCACCTCTAGCCCCGCCCCTCCGCTTGTGCCCCTCGCCGCCGCTCGGCCCGTCTGCTCGTCGATCAAGGGCGAATGCACGTGGTTCGATCTCTTTTCCGCGTGTATTCGGCCTTGATCGGTGCGAATGTCCTTGATCGGCGGGTGTCCGCGATCGGTGGGCGTCGTGAGACGAAAGAGGTCCGCGGGTGTGAGGCGGCGCGCCGTCGTGGCTGGGGCTGGCCGCCGGGTTTGAGGGGTTGGCGGCGGTGTGTCGCCGCGCCCTGCGCTCTGCGCGCCGATCAAGGGCAACTGCATGGATCAAGGGCGAATGCACGCGGTTTAGCGATCCAACCACGTGCATTTGCCCTTGATCGGCGTGCCGACCCGGGGTGCCGCACGTTGCGGCACCTTGGCGTCCGTTGTCCGGACGCCGGGCGTTTTCTGTGTGGAAGCAGAGCAAGGCTGCGCAGCACCACCCCACCTGGGGGCGGCCGGTGGGTTGTGGGTGCGCGGAGGGTGAGGCCGCGGGAGCAGCGGTCTCGCCCGCGGCGGACGTCGCGGCAGCCCAATGTCTGGTCTAGGTCCGGTATGGCGCGGACGCTGCGGGTAGCGTGGGGGCGGTGACGGGGCGTGAGGTCACGCGCCGCGGGCTGCTGGCGGGCATCGGGTCGGCCGTGGTGGCTGCCGGGGTGGGCGCGTGTGGCGACGGCGGCGGCACGACCCCACCGGTGGCGCCCAGCGCTACGAGTGCGCCGGCCGGGCCCGCGAGCACGCCGGCCGCGTCGCCCAGCCTTGATAATGCGGCGTTGCGTAAGAAGATCGCCAGGATGCTGATCGTGGGCTTCCGTGGCGACCAGGTCAGATCCGGCGACTGGATCATGCGGGCGATCAGTGAGCAGGGCCTGGGTGGTGTCATCCTGTTCGACCGTGACCAGCAGTCCGGCGGCAGGCGCAATATCAACTCTCCGCAGCAGGTCACCGCCTTGATCAGGACGCTGCGGGAGGCGGCGCCCGCCAAGCTGATCGTGGCCATCGACCAGGAGGGCGGCAAGATCGCCAGGCTCGGGCCGTCGAACGGATTTCCGGCCACCCGGTCGCAGGCCGAGATCGGCGCGCGTGACTCGGCGGCGGTCACCCGTGGCTGGGCGGAGGGCATGGCGCGGAGCCTCGCGGGGATCGGGGTCAACCTCAACTTCGCACCCGTCGTCGACCTGGCGGTCAATCCGAAGAACCCGGCGGTCGCGCTGCTGGACAGGGCGTTCTCCGCCGATCCGGACGTCGTGGTCGCGTGCGCGACCGAGACCATCGCCGCGTACCGCAGGGCCGGCATCAAGACGTCGATCAAGCACTTTCCCGGGCTGGGCAGCGCCACCGGCAACACCGACTTCGAAGCGGTCGACGTGACGAACACGTGGACGCGCACCGAGATCGAGCCGTTCCGGAAGCTGATCAACACCGGCAGCGTGGACACGGTCATGGTCACCCACTTCCTCAACAAGAAGCTCGACCGGAACCGGCCGGTGTCGCTGTCGCGCGCGGTGGTCACCGGCATGCTGCGCGGCGAGCTGGGCTGGGACGGCGTCGTCGTCACCGACGACATGCAGGCGGTCGCCGTTACCAGCCGCTACGACCGGGACGAGGCCCTCCAGTACGCGCTGCAGGCGGGCGTGGACCAGTTGGTCTACTGCAACCAGGCGGTCTACGACACGGCGATCGTCGAGCGGATCGTCGACAAGGTCGTGTCGATGGTCAAGGCCGGCCAGATCACCGCCGCCCAGATCGACCGGTCGGTGGCCCGCATCGACGCCCTGTGGCCGCCCCGGTAGCGGCGTAGTTCAGCCGCCGGTGGCGGAGAAGTGCATGTAGTCCTTGAGCGATCCGTAGTCGCCGCCCCAGCCCCAGCCGATCGCGGCGAAGGCCTTCACGGCCGGACCGCCGGGCCGCACCATCCCGGGCCGAGCATCGCCCCGGTCGAGGTAGGCGGTGGCCAGCTCCGGCAGCACTACCCGGCCCTTCTGGTACGGGTTCTGGAACGGGTTGAGGTCCACGGCCAGCCCGTAGGCGTGCTGGGACCAGGCCGCCTGTCCGCGTACCGGCCGGCAGGCGAACGACTCGGTGGTGTTGCCGTCGCCCGTCGACGCCGCGTTCAGCTTGGCGGCGCTGGTGATCCGCATCCGCTCGATCGGGAAGCCGGCGGCGAAGAGCTTCCTGAACACGGTGACGAGCTGGTCGGCGGCCCGCGCGTTGACGAGCAGTTCGCCGGTGTGGGCGCGCCCGTCGAAGCCGCGGAAGCCGACCGTGACGTACCGCAGGCTCGTCGCGGCCACCGGGCACTTCCTGGTCCAGCTGGACCGGGCGAGCACGCTGGCCGGTACCGCTGTCACGGTCGCGTGGAAGCGGCCGTCGGCCGGCGGCGGAAGGTCGTCGACGGTGATGATCGACCGGTTGCGCAGCTCGGGTGGCGTGTCCTGGGCGGCGACGACCCCGTCGGGCCCCACCGGCAGGGGGCGCGTTCCCAGCCACGGTGGCGCGGCGGTGGCGTTTCCGATGCGGGTGACCGCCGGGCTCGGGGACGCGTCGGTCGCCGCCGGCGCGCTCGGTGGGGCCGCCGGCGCGGTCGGCGGTGCGCTGGCCGCCGGACCCGCGGGCCCGCCGGAGCAGCCGCCCAGGGGGTATCCGAGGCACGCGATCACAATCAGTTGGCCCGCCAGCCGGGCGGCACCACGCAGCACCGTTTCGACGGTACACGGGACGGATGGGCCGTCGCGAGCGGCCCCAGGAGCGGCGCGCCGCCTCCGCGCAGTCGTCCATTTTGGACAGATCACCGACGCTGGCGCCGCCGCACGCGGCCGCCGGCACGACCGACCATTGTGGACTCGCGGACATCTTCCCGGGTAGGTGACCTTCGTGCGGTTCGGAAGCCTCGATCGATGTTGCCCAACGGCTGTTTCATATCAGCTTCATTTCCGCATCGCGCAATGCTGTGCCTTGTTGAGACGTGGACTTCACGGCGGCTCCGGGTTAGCGTGGCCGCGGGGGCGATGTCATGGCAGACGTCAATATCTGGCCGCTATCGGGCCCACGGCCCGCGGACTACCCGTTCGTTTCTCGATGGTTCGACCACGGACGATATCGCCAGCACTACCTCGACGAGGGTGACGGACCGCCGGTGCTGATGCTGCACGGCAATCCGAGCTGGAGCTACGGCTGGCGGCGCGTGATAGGCGGGCTGCGTGACGAGTACCGGTGCGTCGTGCCCGACCACGTCGGGACCTGTGCACAGTGGACGGCGTACCCGTCCTGCACGCTCGGGGTGCGGCGCTGCGGCTGGTGGCGGACTGGCCGCTGGAGCACTGGCGGCAGCTCGGACCGCCGCGCGTGCAGGCCACCGGCGAGGTGGTCCCGCTGGCGCTGCTCGGCGGCCTGGCGGAACACCGGGACGAGCCACCGGGCACGGTCGTGCACGGGTACCGGCAGTTGCTCGCTTCCGCCTGGGGCCGGCCGTCCGAAGTGGTCGGCGACGCTTCCGTCGACGCCAGCCCGCGCGTGTGCCGGCTGCCCGGCCCGCCGTACCTGATGGTCAGCCGGATCGTCGCGGTCGACGGTGCGCCCGGCGAGCTGGGCGTCGGCACCCGGGCCGTAGCCGAGTACGACGTACCGGAGCAGGTGTGGTTCTTCGAGCAGAACGACTGCCCCACGATGCCGATGGCGGTGCTGATGGAGGTGGTACTGCAGCCGTGCGGCTGGCTGGCGGCCTACGTTGGCAGCATCCGGGACGCCGACGCCGACCTGCGCTTCCGGAACCTGGACGGCGCCGGCACGGTACTCGGCGAGGTGCGGCCCGGCACCCGGTGCCTGCGCAGCGAGGTCGAGCTGCTCAGCGTCGCGCGGCAAGGTGACGTCGTCGTGGAGCGGTTCGGCATCCGCTGCCTGGCCGATGGGGTGCCCGTCTTCGAGCTCACCGCGGTGTTCGGGTTCTTCCCGCAGGAGGCGTTCGACAACCAGGTCGGCATGCCGCCGTCCACAGAGGAGCTGGACCGGTACCGGCTCGACGGCGGCGAGGTGGTCCCGCTGCCGGATGCTGGCGTGCGTCTGGCCGGGCCGATGCTGCTGATGCTGGACCGGGTCACCGGGTACCGGCCCGACGGCGGCCGGGCCGGGCTCGGGCTGCTGCGGGCTGAGAAGGACGTCGACGCGGGGGAGTGGTTCTTCAAGTGCCACTTCTTCCAGGACCCGGTCTGGCCGGGGTCCCTGGGGATCGAGGCCATGTGCCAGCTGCTGCGGTACTACCTGGTGCGGCGGGGCGCGCTGGTTGGCCTGCGACGGCCCCGGTTCGAGCCGGTGATGCCGGGCCGCGAGCTGACCTGGCGGTACCGGGGACAGGTCGTGCCCGGCGACGGCCTGGTGACGGTGGAGATGGAGATCCTGGAGTACGCCGAGGACGCGCGCGGCCGGTACGCGGTCGCCGACGCCTGGCTGTGGGTCGACGGGCGGCGCATCTACCACGCCACGGGGCTCGGTGTGCGCGTCGTCCCCGACGATCCGAGCCTCCACGTCGACCGGGTGCTGGACCCGGCACGGGACACCTGGGTGAACGACCACTGCCCATCGTGGACGGTGCCGACGCTGCCGATGATGTCGATTGTGGACGCGCTGGCCTCGGCGGCGGCATCGTACTCCGGGCAGGACGTGCTCGGCGTGTACGACGTGCGGCTGCGGCGCTGGCTGCCGGTGGAGGAGCCGGTTCGGTTACGTGTGGAGCTGGACGGACCGCGGGTGCGCCTGCTGACCGCGCCGGAAAGCTCCGTCGATCCAGCCTTCGATGTGGTGGCGACGGGGACGGTACAGCTGGGCACGCCAGGTGCGCGCCCCGCGCCGTTCGCGCCGCTGGCGGGGGCCGCGCCGGCTCCGATCCCGTACGAGACCGGTGCGATATTCCACGGGCCGGCCTTCCAGTACCTGACATCGGTGTGGATCGGCCCGACCGGCTGTACCGGCGTGCTCGACGCCGGCCGCGGACGGGTACCACGAGGGCAGTTGAACCAAGGATTGCTGGACGCGGCGCTGCACGCGATCCCGCACCATGACCTGTCCCGTTGGGCGCCGGAGGTGACCAGCGGGTGGGTCGGAGTCCCGCACCGGCTGCGCGGTCTGGAGCTTTTCGAGTCGTTGCCGGATGCGGGCACGGTGGTCGCCGAGGCGCGGTTCGCCGGGTTCGACAAAGACAACCCGCTGCTGGTGGAGATCGACATTCAGCTGCAGATGGACGGCCGGGTGCTCGCGGCGATGCGGATGGTCGAGATCCTGCTGCCGCTGTACGGCTACGGGGCGGCATCCCACGCCGACCGCCGAACCTTCCTGCGCGATCTGATCTATGTGGACGGATGCGGGCTGTCCCGTACCGTCGACGGGTCCACTGTGCTCACCGTCGACGAGGTGGACGCCACCGACCGGTTCCCCAACCGGGTCGCGCCGGTCTACGTCCTGCCGGCGGGATCGCGGGGCAGCGACCACGTGCCGGTCATCGCGGCCAAGGACCATGTGGCCCGGCTGCTGAGGGTGCACCCGAGCGCCGTCGAGGTGGGCGCCAGCCTGGACAGCGCCGAGGTCGCCGGAGACCCTCGGCGCCGCCTGACCATCCACGTCGAGCAGGACGGCCACCAGGTCAGGGTCCGTTCGTACTAACGGCCTCGACTCCGGTCGACCGCACCGGTCTGTCCAGAGGAAGCACTGGGCAGGGTGAACCGCGTACTCGAACCCGAACGCTGAGATTTACAGAGCTTTCGAGCTACCGCGACGTCCGTCGCGCGCAAGACCGTAGCTCCCGCGGCCTAACCCTCCGCGCCCCCACGTGCTCCTACGTCCGCCGGTGGTAGACATTGCGACGGGGCTTACGCTCACTGTCCACATAGGCTGGTGGAATAAACTCGGGTCTGCCGTCGCCGGCCATCCGCACCTGCCACTCCCCACGGTGGTTGAGCCGATGATGATGTCCACACAGGAGCACACCGTTGCCGAGGCTGGTCGGTCCACCGTCTGCCCAATGCCGAATATGGTGCGCGTCGCACCACTGTGGCGGCCGGTCGCACCCCGGAAACGCACATCCGCCATCCCTGACGACCAGCGCCCGCCGCAGCGGCCCGGTGAACAGTCGCCGTGACTGCCCGACGTCGAGGATCTGCCCGTCACCACCGAGCACCACCGGCAGGATGCGAGCGTCGCAGGCCAGCCGCCGCACCTGCTGCGCCGTGAGCCGCTCCCCGGTGTCGAGCTGCCCGTGGCTCAGTTGCTTACGGACCACGTCATACGGCACGGTGAGGGCGATCTGTGGCCGGTCACCGCCGTTGTCCGGCAGTTGTTCGGTGCGCAGGGCGAGTCGGCAGATTTCCACGAGGGCGTCGGCCCGCCGCTGGGCCGGTGTGCGGTCAAGGTCAGGCTTGCACAGCGGATCCAACGCGGCGTCGACGATCGCGGCAGCTTCGGCGTCGAGCCAGCCGGTGACCCGGAAACGGCCATCACCGTTGTTGGTCAACGTGAACGCCCGCGTCTGCTCAGCCCGCTTCTCATCCCGCTCCGCCGTCCGCCGGTCGGCGTCTTCGGCCACCTCTGGCGCCACATACGCCAGGATCCGGTCGGCGAGCTTTCGCAACACGGCCGGTTCCTGGTCGGCGTGCTCTGCGATCAGGGTCTTCTCGGCCAGATCCACCACATCCGGCGACACCTCGCCAGCCAGGTCATGGACCGCCTTGGCAACCACCTGCGCCTGCTCGACGTTGACCGCCGCGCTCGACAACGCGGCATCCAGCACCGGCCGCTCATCCAGCACCCGCGCCAAATCAACCATCCGGCGTGCGGTATTGATGCTCACCTGTAGACGTGCGCGCAACCACACAGCGGTGCTGGCCGCCTCCTGCGCGATGGGCAGGCTCCGGCCGTCGATCTCCCGCACCAGATGCAGCTTGACCGCCGCCAGCATCTGCTCCGCGTCATGGACCGCGCGCACAGCGCAGACGAGGTCGGCGTCGGGCAGCGACCACACCGGGGCGCCGGCACACTGCCCGGCGATCTCCCTCAGCTGCTCCAACGCCTCTCGCACACATCAATTCTCGTACATCCGTGCGAAGATCACCGCCCCGAAGTACGACACGCCGGCACGACACGCCGATCGCCTAACTTGTGGCGGAGGGCGCCGAGCCGGCCAGCGCGGTGGAGTCGAAGTACCTGACCTCATAGACTCGCTCGCTGAACCTCCAGCTGTCGGCGGTGCGCTGGTATCGGTCGTGGTAAAGGGCATAGTTCAGGTGCGACCTACCGTCGTGCATCCGCCCGAACTCCTGGATGTAGGCGCGGCCGGCAGCGGTGTCGCCGTCAAGCCGGATGATGCCCGGGTGGGCGTGCTGCACGAAGAACTCCCAGAGTCCCTGCCCCCACTCGATGCCGGCGCGGATCTCCTCCCGGCCGACGAACTCCTTGCTGATGTGCGGCCACCGGATGGCGCCGTCCGGGGTGAACAGTGATGCGACGCGGTCGTAGTCGCGCATCATCACCGCGTCGGTGACCTCCGCGCGCAACGCCTCGATCTCGACCCGATCCGCGATGGCCCGCATGTCGTTCATCGGTCTCCCTGCCTCGTCGATGTGCCGCTCAGGTCCAGCATTGAGGCTGGCGGGTGGCGGAACAACGCCGGCTTCGCAGGGTGACCGATAATCCAGGGGTTATATTCGCGACGCGGTGATCATGGAGGGTTACGCTGAGGTCATGGTGGAGCGGTCGTTTGTGGTGCCGAGCGTGGATATCGGGCCGTACGTGCGGGGCGGGGACGATGTGGCTCGCACGCGGGTCGCGGCGCAGATCGACGAGGCGTGCCGCACGGTCGGCTTCTTCCAGATCCGCGGCCACGGCGTGCCGGAGCACGTGACCGCCGGGCTCGCGAGCGCGATCGACGGGTTCTTCGGCCTGCCGTTGGAGGTCAAGAACGGGTACCGCTGCCCGCCCGCGATCAACCGCGGCTACACCCCGCCGAAGGCCGAGTCGCTGAGCCTGAGCCTGGGTGTGGAGTCGGCGGCCCGCATGAATGACTACTTCGAGGCGTTCAACGTCGGCGTACCGGCGCGCACGTATCCACATCTGACACTGCCGGAAACCGACTACGCCGACAACGTCTGGCCGTCTGAGCTCGACGCCTTCGCCAGCCAGGTCGGTGCCTACTTCGCCGAGGCCCAGCGGGTCGCCCGCACGCTGACCCGGGTCTTCGCCGACGCGCTGGGGCTGCCGGCGGGTTTCTTCGACGCGTTCACGGACCATTCGCTTGACGTATTGCGGATGAACAATTACGCGTTGCCACCCGATACTTACACCGGCCACGGCGACCTCATCGGGATGGGAGAGCACACCGATTACGGCATCGTGACCGTGCTGTGGGCCGATCGGATCGCCGGGCTGCAGGTGCTCGACACTCGCGGCGTGTGGCACGACGTGTGCCCCGACGAGAGCGCGCTGCTGGTCAATCTCGGCGACCTTACCGCCCGCTGGACCAACGAACGCTGGCTGTCAACACTGCACCGTGTGAAGCCGCCCATTGTGGACGGTACGATCCGGCGGCGGCGCTCGGCGGCGTACTTCCACGATGGCAACATCGACGCCGTCATCGCCACGCTGCCCACCTGCCTGGCCGAGGGCGAGCCGGCGCGGTACGCCCCGATCACGGTCGCGGAGCACGTCCGGGCGAAGCTGGCGGGTTCCCGTGCGGGCACACCGAACGCGAGCGCTGAGCGCGAGGCGGCCCGCCTCGCCGCCGCCGACCGCGCGCCCCTGAGCTAGTGTCGCCGGGGTGAATGAATGGATCGCCACGCTGGACGAGCTGCTGCTGAAGCCTTTTGAAACCGGCGGTGGGAGTGCGCCGGAGCCGCATCACGTTGATTTGCGCGTGAGTCAGGACTTCTGGGACGACGAGACCCGCGACGAGGTCTTCGGTCCGGTGCTCGCCGAATTCGAAGCCGACCGTGCCAGGCTGGCGCAAGCCATCTCCGTCCACTATGGAGTGCCACAGCGGAAGGATCTGCGACCGTACTTCGACGATAACCCACCAGACGAGCCGGGCAGTGCGCTGTTCGAGTATCTGGCAGGGTGGTTCTTCGAAGTCGACGTCTGGCAGGTCGGTGCCCGCGGGATCGTCGCGGAGGTTGGCCACCAAGACAAGGAACTGCCCCTCCAGTTGATGCTCGTCGTCGGCGATCTGAGCCGGGTTGTGAACCGCGGCGGGTGAGGCCGCGGGAGCGACGGTCCTGCCCGCGACGAGCGTCGCGGTAGCTCGAAATTGCGGGAAGCGCTGAGGGCTCCGGATGCCGCAAGAACGCCGTCTTCCGCTCGCGCCTGGCCGCGGGTGGGCTCGCGCTCCGCGCGGCGCGGCGTAGGTTCCGTCCTCGCCGTCGATCAAGGGAAGTCGCATCGATCAAGGGCGAATACACGCGGAAAGAGATCGAACCACGTGCCTTTGCCCTTGATCGACGGCAGTGCCGGGAGCGCCGGAGCGGCGGGAGCGACCGGAGTGCCGGGAGCGACGGGAGTGCCGGGACAGCCGGGAGTGGGCGGAAGGGGGAGGGGTGACCGGGGTCACATGTGCTGGAGAACCGGGTGAGGGGTGGGGGTCGTCTTTTCTGGTGTGAGACGAAGCCTGGACGCGGTCGACGAGGAGGAACTCGTGCGCCGCACCGCTGGTGGCGACCGGCGCGCGTTCGACGAGTTGTATCGGCGGACGTCGCCGTGGCTGGCGGTGCGGCTGCGGCGGCGGTGTGCCGACGCCGAAGTGGTCGCCGACGTGTTGCAGGAAACGTATCTGGCGGTCTGGCGGGCGGCGGGTAGCTTCGCTGGCAGTGCCGCCAAGGGCAGTGCCGTTGGCTGGTTGTGGACGATCGCCGCCAACCGTCTGGTGGACGCCTTTCGCCGGCGGGCCCGGCAGGCGCAGGCGCCGCCGGTGCCGATGGAGGCCGCGACGGCGCCGGCCGCCGAAGATGAGGTGATGGCCGGGCGGGTCGGTCAGGAGTTGGAGCAGGCGCTGCTGGTGCTGCCGCCGGAGTTGCGGCAGGTGCTGAGGGCGCTGGTGCTCGACGGGTTCTCGGTTCGGGAGACGTCACTGCTGCTGGGTGTGCCCGAAGGCACGGTGAAGTCCCGCGCGCGTCGTGCTCGGATCGTTCTGCGGGAGGCGCTGTCGTGACGACGCATCCGAACCTTGCCGTGATCGCCCGCTACGCCGACGGGGGGCCGGGGCTCGACGAGGCCACGGTCTGGTCGGTCGAGGTGCATCTGGAGACGTGCGCGGACTGCCGCGCCCGGTTGGCCGGTAGCACCACGGGCGACACCCGGACGCTGCTCGATCGGGTCGCCGCCGATCTGGACCGCGGCATCGCCGCCGGGCCCGCACCGGTCCGCCCGCACCGGCCGTGGTCGGCGGTGCGGCGCCGGTGGCTGGTGTGGGCGCTGCTGCCGTGGCTGACCATGACGGTGGTGGTACTGGGCTGCGCGGTCCTGCTGGAGTCGGTGCGACCCGGCCTGCCCTCGCTGGTGCTGCTGCTCGCGCCGGTGGCGCCGCTGCCCGGGGTGGCGGTCGCCTGGAGCCGGCGCCAGGATCCGGCCTGGGAGCTGATCGCCGGTACGCCGGCCGCCGGCCTGACGATGCTGCTGCGGCGCACTGTGGCCGTGCTGGCCGTGGTCGTCCCGGCGCTCGTTCTCGCGGGTGCCGGCACGGGCTTGTCGCTGGCGCTGGTGCTGCTGCCGTGCCTGGCGTTCACCGCGGCGACCATCGCGCTGGGCGCGCTCGTGGGCGTACGCCGCGCCGCGGTCGGGCTCGTCGCGGTGTGGGTGCTGGCCGTGGTGCTGCCCAGCCTGGTCACCGCTGGCCTGCCCGTGGTTCTGCGCCCGGGCAGTGCCGGCGTGTGGGCGCTGGCCACCGTCGCGCTGGCCGGGTTCATCGGCGCGCGCGCCGACAGCTTCCGGCGACTGTCCAGCCATTCATGAGTCTCTTGGAGGAATCGATGATGCGCATGGTGAGCGCGGCCGAGACGGCCCCCACCACATATCCCTGGGCGGTACAGGCCGAGGGGTTGCGGGTACGCGCCGGACGGCACCTGGCCGTCGACGGGCTCGACCTGGCTCTCGGCGTGGGCGTCCACGGCCTGCTCGGCCCGAACGGCGCCGGCAAGACCACGCTGATGCGGGCGCTGGCCACGGTCGTGAAGCCGGCCGGTGGGCGGCTGACCCTGCTCGGCGAGTCGGTCGACGGCCGCGCCGACCTGCGCCGGGTGCGGCGTGGGCTGGGATACCTGCCGCAGCAGTTCGGGTTCTACCCGCGGTTCACGGTGCGCGAGTTCGTCGAGTACATGGCGTGGCTCAAGGAGATGCCCAAGACGATGGTGCCGGGCGCGGTGCAGCGGGCGATCGACCGGGTGGGGCTCACCGCCAAGGCCGGTGCGCGGATGAAGACGCTGTCCGGTGGCATGCTGCGCCGCGCCGGCATCGCGCAGGCGATCGTCAACGACCCGGAGGTGCTGCTGCTCGACGAGCCCACCGTCGGTCTCGATCCCGAGCAGCGCCTCGACTTCCGCGAGCTGCTGCGTGACATCGGCGTCGACAGTTGCGTGCTGGTCTCCACGCACCTGGTGGAGGACGTGGTGGCCGCCTGCACCGACGTCGTACTGGTCAACGAGGGTCGGCTGGTGCACCAGGGCACGCCCGACAGCCTGATCGCGGAGGGCGGCGCCGGCGACGCCGGCGACAGCCCCGCGGAGCGGGGATACTCGGCGCTGCTGCGCCGGCACCGGGCGGAGGCGGGCAAGTGAGGCGCATCCTGGGTATCGAACTGCGCCGTTCCGCCGCTGTGGGAGCCGTACTCATCCTCGTACTGGCCGGTGCCGTCCTGCTCTACGCCGCACCGCAACGGTGGTCCACCGGGTGGATGTCGCTGGCCATGGCGCAACGGGAGTACCTGGTGCTGCTGTGGCCGCTGGCGCTGGCGGCCGGAGCCTGGCAGGCCCGCCGTGAGCACCGGTCCAAGGTGGCCGAGCTGTTCGCGAGCACCGCGCGACCGCGAGCTCAGCGGATGATGCCGACCCTCGGCGCGATGGGCGTCGCGGTCGTGTGCGCCTACCTGGCGATGATCGCGGTGGGCGTGCCGTGGATCATCGGCACGGCCGGTTACCTGCCGGCGACCGCCTTCGTCATCGCGGCCGTCGGGGGACTGGCGATGGTCGCGGCGGCCTGGCTCGGGCTGGCGATCGGGCGCCTGCTGCCGTCTCCGGTGACCGCCCCCGCGCTGGCCGTGGCCGGCATCGGACTGCTGATGGCCCTCAGCGCCGGTCAACGGGAGTGGCTGTCCCTGGTGTTCTCACCGATGTACGGCATGGGCCAGTACACCGACTACCAGACGGTGTACGGGCGGGTCAGCGCCGCTCAGGCGGTCTGGCTGGCCGCGCTCGCCGGCACCGCCGCGCTCCTGCTCGCCTCCGGCGGCTGGCGCGGCCGGGTGGCGGCGCTGCTGCCGGCGGTGCTCGGCGCCGTGGTGGCGATCGTGCTCATTCCGCGCGACGACGAGTTCGTCGCGCACCCGGTCGACCCGGTCGCGCAGGAGCTGGTGTGCGCCGACAACGCTCCCCGAGTGTGCGTCAGCCGGGTGCACGCCGGGCTGCTGCCCGAAGTGACCCCGCTGGCCGAGCAGGCCCTGGCGATGCTGGCGAAGCTGCCGGACCCGCCGACGACCGTGCACGAGGACACCACCACCTACTATCCCGATACGTCGCCGCCGAGGCGGGCCGACGTCGTGCTGGTCAATGTCCGGGTCGACAAGTACGGCCACCTCGCGCACAAGGCCACCGTGCTGCCCGCGATGTTGTACGCGGCGGGCGCGAACACGCACGGCTGCGTCGGCGCGAGCAGCACGCCGGTGGCGCGTGCGGCCGGGTACTGGCTGATGGGCCGGGAGCCGGTGGCCGAGTACGCCGACGAGGAGGCCGAGGTCAACGCCGAGGCCGTGACGCTGTGGCGGGGCCTGCGGAGCCTGCCCGAGAGCGAGGCGGCGGCCCGCGTCGCGGCGGTGCGGCGTGCCGCCCTGGCCTGCGAAGACCTCGACGGGCTGCTGAGCAGGAGCGCCCGATGAGGTGGCTACGGCTGTACGCGCGCTCCCGGCGGGTACCAGCGGCGCTGGCCGCGACCGGCGGCTGCGCGGCGGTGATGTGGTCACTGTGGACGGTGTTCTCGAACAGCCGCGACGTGGGCGTACCGATGGTCATCCTGACCGTCCTGCTGATGGTCGCGGCGGTCACGGCCACCCTCGGCGGCCCCGACGACGCCCTGGAGCGCACCGCGGCGCTGCCCTGGCCGAGGCGGCGTGCCGCACACCTGCTGGCGGCCTCGGCCGTGGTACTCGTGCCGCTGCTGGCGACCCTGCTCACCGGCACCCGGTTCGGCCCGGCCGAGGTGGTGATCCGCGACGCGGCCGGCCTGCTGGGGCTGACAGCCCTGGGCGCGGCCACGATCGGCGCCGCCCGCTCGTGGTTCCTGCCGCTGGGCTGGACGCTGGCCGCGATCGTGTTCCCCCTGCCGGAACGGGTCTACGGGCAGATCCTGACGTGGCAGTCGCAGGCGCCCGGCAGCGAGGCCGCGGCGGTGACAGCCGTGTTGCTCGCGCTGGGCGGGCTGGTCGCGTACGCGGCGGCGGGGCCGGCCCGGCGCGCGGCCGCGCTATGAGGTTTCCTCCGGTCGCTCCCGTGGGTACCGGGCGGTGGTGGAAGCCCACTTCGAGCCGTACGTGCAGCTCGTCGACGTCACCGACGACGCGGCGCTGATCGCTTGGGGCGGCTTCCGGCTGGGTGAGCACGCGGGCCGGTGGCGTGCCGAGCGCGGCGGGGAGACGTTCGGCGCCCGGTCCGAGCCGCGCGGCCGGGCGGCCGTGGAGGTACTCGACGGCGAAGGGGCGATCGTCGGCAGGACGGTCACGGACGAGGCCAACCACGCCTGGGTACAAGGGCTGCGGCCCGCGACGACGTACCGGTACCGGGTACTGGTCGACGGCGAGCCGTGGGGCGCGGGGGAGCGGTTCGACTGGGTGTCGGGGAGCCTCGGTGCCGCCTGGCGGCCGCCCGACCAGCGGCTGCGGACCCACGCCGGCGGCTCCGATCCGGACCCCGTGACGTTCCTGGCCATCGGCGACTTCGGCGTCGGGATCGCCTCCGGTGCCGACGGGGCCCGGCAGATCGCGGTCGCCCGCACGATGCAGCGGCTGGCGGACGCGGTCGACATCCGGTTCGTGGTCGGTCTCGGCGACTCGATCTACCACGGGCCCGGTGGTCCCCAGGACGCCAGCGGCGCCTTCGACGAGGACTGGTGGCTCACGTTCTTCCAGCCGTACCGGTACCTGTTCGACCACCTGCCGTTCTATCCGACCGCCGGCAACCACGACAGCTCGGACACCGAGGCCAGCGACGACCGGGAACAGCTCGAAGACAACCTCTATCTGCGTATCCGGTTCGCGCCGCGCCAGGAGGTCGGGCGGGCGTCGATCGACCCGGGGCTGTTCTACCAGCTGCGGGTCGGCGCGCTGCTGGAACTTGTCTGCGTCGACACCACGTGGGGAGCCGAGCGGGGGCTGCACTGGTTCGACGAGCCCGGGCACCGCGGGTGGCTGGAGCGGGCCCTCGCCGGCAGTGACGCGGCGTGGCGGGTGCCGTTCTCCCACCACCCCGCGTACTCGGCTGGGCCCGCCCACGCGTGCATGCCGGAGCAGATGGAACGGCTGGTGCCGCTGTACCGGCGTCACGGCGTCCGGCTGCTCCTGCACGGCCACGAGCACAACTTCCAGCACGGTCGGGCCGACGATCTCCAGTACGTGGTCTCCGGCGCCGCCGCGAAGCTCGACGAGCGAACCCCGGACCGCTTCGCCGAGGCCGGCACGCTGTCCTGGGCCGCCGAGCCACACTGCCTGCTGGTACAGGTGAAGCCGGACCGGATGGTCGTCACCCCGTACGGGCCGACGGCGCCGGGAGCCCAGCCGGCCCCCATCGCCCGCCGCCGGCCCGACGGCACGGTGACCGACGAGCCGATCACGGTTGTTCCAGCCTCCGGGCGATCCGTTCGATCGCGGCGAGGTCTGACGGAGTGAGCCGGTCGATGAAGTGGTGCCGCACCGACTCGACATGCGCGGGTGCGGCGTTCTCAAGGGCGTCCAAGCCCTGCTCGGTGAGGACCAGGAGACAACCCCTGCCGTCAGCCGGGTCTGGCGCGCGCCGCAGTAGACCGCGCGTTTCCATGCGGGTCGCGTGACGGGACAAGCGGCTGCGTGACCAGCCCATCTTGTCGGCCTGCTCCCCAAGGGTGCTGGTGTGCGCGGGACGCTCGGACAGTGTGCTGAGCACCTCGTAGTCGGGTTCGGAAAGGCCGACCGTGGCCAGGTCGCGTGCCGTGCCGGCCTGGACGGCGACCATGATCCGCAGGAAGGCCCGCCAGGCCCGCTCCTCGTCCGGCTTCAGCCAGGGTACGGCCTCTACCGGCGGCTTCGTTGACATGTAAACAACTTAGCATGTACGCTTCGTTTCCATGTCAACGAAATCGCTTCGGGTCCTCGCTCTGACGTGCAGCACCCGCCCCGGCGCGCTCGGACCCATCGTGGCTCGGTGGCTGACCGACACGGTCACACCCCGCGCGGCGGAGCTCGACGTCGAGGTCGTACCGGTGGCCCTGGGCGAGCTGAACCTGCCCTTCCTCGACGAGGAGGACCATCCGTCCTCGGGCGTCTACCGGCATGAGCACACCCGCCGGTGGAGCGCGATCGTCGACGCCGCGGACGGATTCATCGCCGTCACACCGGAGTACAACTACGGGATGCCGGCGACCCTGAAGAACGCGCTGGACTACCTCGGCCGGGAGTGGGCGTGGAAGCCGATCGGCTTCGTCAGTTACGGCAACACGTCGGCCGGCACCCGATCCGTCCAGCACACCAAGCAGGTGGTAACCACGCTGCGCATGGTCCCCTTGGGCGCCACGGTCGCCATCCGGATCGGTGATTCGGTGCGGGAGGGCCGGCTGCGGCCGGACCCCGGCCGCGACGCGGCGGGCCTCGCCCTGCTGGACGAACTGGTCCGGGCCGCTCACGCCCTGCGGCCGATGCGCGAGCGGGCGCGACCCGAAACGTCATCCGGTCCGCTCCCAGGCTCCTACGCGAGGCGGCTGACCCCGGACGACGCCGCGCAGGTCACCGTGGTGCAGCGCTGCTGTTGGATGGATGAGGCACTGGCCAACGACACCATGGCCATACCGGCCCTGCACGAGTCGCTGGAACAGGTGCGTGAGTGGCTCGGAACCTGGCACACCATAGGCGTCTGGCTCGACGGCCGGCTGCTGGGAATGGTCCGGACCCGTCCCGACGGCACCGACTGGCACCTGGGCCGGCTCGCTGTCGTGCCCGACCTGCGGGGGCGCGGGCTGGGCCGTTGGCTGTTGCGCACCGCCGAGGCCGCCGCCGGAGCAGACTTCCGCCGCATCCTGTTGTGCACCGGCGCCAAAAGCCTGCGAAACATCGACCTCTACCAGAGCGAGGGCTATCAGCCCGTGTCACTCGCAAGCCCCGACGGCACCGTCTGCCTCGCCAAGCGCCGTGATTAGTCCGCGGGCGATCGCGTCCCGGCTGATCTAGAGCCGACCATCGGCCGCCATCTGCCGTCGATGACAGCACTCGTCGAGTTCCCGCGACCAGGCAACTTCGCCAGGATCTAGGGATTTGAGCTGCCGCGACGTCCGTCGCGGGCGATGCCGTTGCTCCCGCGGCCTCACCCTTCGCGCCCTCAAGACCGACGCGGCCGGGGTTGATTGTGGATCGCGGAGGGCGAGGCCGCGGGAGCAACGGTCTGGCGCACGGCGGACGTCGCGGTAGCTCAGAGCTCAGTCCTGGTGTCGATCGTGCCCCAAGCCTCGTCGATCAAGGCCAAGCCCGTCGATCAAGGGCGAATGCACGCGGTTTAGCGATCCAATCACGTGTATTCGCCCTTGATCGGCGGGCGGGGCGCGCCGTCGCCGTCGTCGCCGGGCGGAGGGTTAGAGGGCTAGGCAGATCTCGGTGCGTATGGCTGGGGGGCCGTCGACTGGGGCTGGGTCTTCGGCTGTCGGTGCCACGCCACCCGCGGCGATCCGGTCGAGGGTGCGCAGGCCCAGTGGCCGCACGCTGCCGAAGATCGTGTAGTTCGGCCGGAGTGCGGAGTCGGCGAAGACCAGGAAGAACTGGCTGCCGTTCGTGTCCGGCCCGGCGTTGGCCATGGCGAGCACGCCGCGGGCGTAGACCCTGCGCGCGCCGGTCGGGTCGGTGGGTGCCGGCGGCAGGTCGGTGGGCAACTCGTCCTTGTACCGGTATCCCGGGCCGCCCTCGCCCGTGCCCGACGGGTCGCCGCACTGCAGCACCTTCAGCGTCGGGTAGGTGGTGAGCCGGTGACAGATGGTCTTGTTGTAGAACCGGTGCCGCACCAGATGCAGGAAGCTTTGCACGGTGCAGGGCGCCTTGGCACGGTCGAGGGTGAGCGGGATGAGACCGACGTTGGTGATCAGAGTCGTGGTGACCGTGCCGCGGTCGGGTGTGTGCCGGGGATCGGGCGGCAGCGGGACCGGGCGCGCCGCCGGTTCGTCCGGAGTCTCCGTGTAGCCACACGGTCCCTTCGTCACCTCCGGCGGCGCGCTGGCGTGTGCCGGTGCCGCGGCGGCGCCGAGGAGCAGGCCGGCGGCGAGCACGGTGACAGCGATGCGGCGTGGGACCACGATGTCCTCCTATGACCGGTAGGCGTTGCCCCCAACGGTCTAACCGACATCGATGTATCCCGTCAAGCCCGGCCCCTACCCCGCGCTGAGCTCCTTCACCGCGGCGGCGACCTGGTCGACCTCGTCCTCGGTGTTGTAGTAGTGCGGCGACAGGCGCAGGCACCAGTCGACATTCTTGTCGGCGAAGTCGAACTGGGCGAACTCGCGGAAGCTGAGCGCCGAGTTGACACCGCGAGCGTCCATGGCCGCCTTGAACGGCTGCGGCTGCCAGCCCGCGATCGCGAACGTGACCAGGCCGGCCAATTGCCGGCCGCGGTCGAGCACCCGTACACCGGGGATCTGCTCCAGATGGCCGCGCAGCCGCGCTGCCAGCGCCGGGGTGCGCGCGGAGATGGCGTCGATCCCGACCTGCCGGGCGTACCGCACGGCGGCGGCGCTGCCGAGCACGGCGGCGTACGGGAACTCCCACTCCTCGAACCGCGCCGCCGTCTCGACGGGCTCGTACCGGTCCGTCCCCGTCCAGCGGGCACCGTGCATGTCGATGAAGAGCGGCTCGTACCCGGCGCGCAGGACCCTGTCGGAGACGTAGAGAAAGCCCGTCGCGCGCGGGCCGCGCAGGAACTTGCGGCAGGTGGCGGCGAGCAGGTCGCAGCCGATCTCGGCGACGTCGATCGGAAGCTGGCCGACCGACTGGCAGGCGTCGACGAGGTAGAGCAGGTCCAGTTCGCGGCAGTGCCGGCCGATCTCGGCGATCGGCTGGACGAGGCCCGAGTTGGTCGGGACGTGGGTGGCGGCCACCAGCCGGGGGCGGTGGTGGCGCATCAGGGCGGCCATCGCCTCGACGTCGACACCGCCGCCGGGCAGGTCGGGCGCGTGGACCAGGCGTACCCCGAACCGCTTGCGCAGGGACAGGAATGCGATCTGGTTGGAGATGAAGTCGTCGCGGGTGGTGAGGATGACGTCGTCCCGCTCGAACGGGATCGCCGACAGCGCGTTGGCATAGGCGTGGGTGGCGCTGCCCGCGAACGCGATGTTGCCGGGCGTGGTGTTGATCAGAGCCGCCACCTGCAGGTAGAAGTCCCGAACCTCCGTGGCGCGAGCGGCGGACGCCTCGTACCCTCCGATGGTGGCTTCGAGGTTCAGGTGGTCGACCACGGCCGCCAGTACCGGCTTCGCCACCAGCCCGCAGCCGGCGTTGTTGAAGTGGATGACGCGCTCGCAGCCCGGTGTGTCGGCTCGCAGCGCGGCTACGTCGAGCGGTAGCGGTTTCTGCGCGGTCGCGATAGCGCTATCGTGTTCTCTCATGTCTGACAGTAGCACTTCTGCGGATCTCGCAGCCACGCTGCGCGAGCTGATCGGCCGGCTCTCGCCGGGGGACCGGCTGCCGAGCAGCCGCGATCTGACCGCGCGCTACCGGGTCAGCCCGGTCACCGTGGCGCGCGCGATGGCGTTGCTGGCAGCCGAGGGCGCCATCCTCACCCGGCCAGGGAGCGGCACGTACGTCGCTCCGCGTACCCGGAACGCCAGCGACCTCGCGGACACCGGCTGGCAGACGGTCGCGCTCACCGACCGCGCCGTGGACACCCGGGCGGTCGTCGACGCGCTCGGGCCGGCGCCCGCTGGGATGATCGCCCTCGACGGCGGCTACCTGGACCGGTCCCTGCAACCGACCAAGGCACTGAGCGCCGCGCTGGCCCGGGCCGCCCGCCGCCCGGACGCCTGGGATCGCGCCCCCGCCAGCGGGCTGCCCGAGCTGCGAGCCGCGTTCGCCGGTATCGCCCGGGGCGCCGTCACCGCCGAGGACGTGCTGATCACCTCGGGCGGCCAGAGCGCGCTGTCGATGACGTTTCGCGCGATCGCCGGCCCGGGCAGCCCGGTACTCGTCGAGTCGCCGACCTATCCCGGCGCGCTCGCCGCCGCACGCGCGGCCGGGCTGCGGCCCACACCGGTCCCCACCGACCTGGACGGCGTGCGGCCGGACCTGCTCGCCGACGCGTTCGCCATGACCGGCGCCCGGGTGCTCTACTGCCAGCCCACCTACCACAATCCCACCGGCGCCGTCCTGGCGCCGGAACGCCGGAGCCAGGTCATCGACGTCGCGCGGGCCTACGGCGCGTTCGTTGTCGAAGACGACTTCGCCCGCAGCCTCGGTCACGGTGCGGCCGTGCCGCGCCCGCTGCTCACCGACGACCGGGACGGCACCGTCGTCTACCTGACGTCGCTGACCAAGCCCGCCGCGCCGAGCCTTCGCATCGGCGCCGTCATCGCCCGCGGGCCGGTGATGGAGCGGATCCGCGCGGTACGCCTCGTCGATGACTTCTTCGTCGCCCGGCCGTTGCAGGAGGCGGCGCTGGACGTGATCGGCTCCCCGTCCTGGGACCGGCACCTGCGCGCGCTGGCCTCCTCGTTGCGGGAGCGCAGCCAGGCCCTGGCCACCGCGATCGCCCGCGAACGTCCAGACTGGACGATCACCCGCCAGCCCGCCGGCGGGCTGCACCTGTGGGTCGAGCTGCCGCCCGGCACGGACGACGCGCGCGTCGCGGCCACCGCGCGCGAGCATGGTGTATCGGTGGGAGCCGGCCGCCGCTTCTTCGCCGCCGAGCCTCCCGGTGCGTACCTGCGCCTGGCGTTCGCCGCCACCGTCGACGCGGCGGAGCTGACCGTGGCGGCACGCCGGCTGGCGCTGATCTGACCGGGTACTCTACCGTTGCGGGGCGATGACCGATGTCGATGTAAGGGGCTGGCTCGTGGAGCGAATGACGATGCGGCGCCGGGTCGCGCTCGTGGCGACAGGCGTCATGCTGGCCGCGGGACTGGTCACCACCCCGGTGCGGGCGGCCGACGCGAACCTCGTCGTCAACGGCGGGTTCGAAGACGGCCTCGCCGGCTGGTTCTCCAACACGGCCGGCAGCGCCACGCTGTCGCCCACGACCGACGCCTTCACGGGCTCCGGTGCCGTGCTCGTCACGAACCGGACCAACACCAGCTCCGGCCCCATGCAGGACCTGTCCGGCAAGGTGCAGGCCGGCAAAATCTACACGGTATCGGCGCGCGTGAAGTACGAGAACCCGGCCAGCCCGGCGACCAAGAACTTCGTCGTCACCATGCACTACGGCGGCTCGTCCTACACCAATCTCGGCTCAGTGACGGTGCCGCGTGGGCAGTGGGGGCTGATCCGGGGCACGTTCGCGGTGCCCATGGCGCAAAACGTCACCACCGCGCGGATCTTCGTCGAGACACAGTGGACGGCGACGCCGACCCCGCCCGAGGCGCACCTCATGGACTTCACGGTCGACGACGTGGCGCTGGAGGAGTACACGAGGTCGCGGACGTTCGAGGTGCTCGGCAAGCTCCCCGGTGAGGGAAACCCGATCATCTCGCACAAGTTCGGGGCCGACGCCAACGCGTTCGTCCACGGCGGCCGGGTGTACCTCTACATGACCAACGACACCCAGGTCTACTACCCGGGCCCCGACGGGATCTCCCCGACGAACACCTACGGTGGCATCAACACGATCACCGTCATCTCCTCCAACGACCTCGTCAACTGGGTCGACCACGGTGAGATCCCGGTCGCCGGGCCAGACGGGATCGCCCGGTATGCCAACCAGTCCTGGGCTCCGGCGATGGCGCGTAAGGTCATCGACGGCAAGGAGAAGTTCTTCCTGTACTTCGCCAACAACGGCGGCTCCACGGGCGTCATCGTCGGCGACTCACCGCTCGGCCCGTGGCGCGACGAGCGCGGCAGCCTCCTGATCACCAGCGCGACGCCGGGCGCCTCCAACGGCCGGAACTGGCTCTTCGACCCGGGTGTGCTGATCGACAACGACGGGCAGAGCTACCTGTACTTCGGTGGTGGCGGCGACGACCGCTCGGGCAGCTACGAAAACACGAACCACCCGAAGTCCACGCGCGTGATCAGGCTCGGCGACGACATGATCAGCACCGTCGGTTCGGCCGAGGTCATCGACGCGCCGTTGACGTTCGAGGCCAGCCACGTGTTCAAGCGTCGTGGCAAGTACTACTACTCGTACTCGACGAACTTCGGGTTCTCCGGCCCGGTCGACCCCAACGGCCCGCCGACCGGGGCGATCGCCTACCTCATGGCCGACGACCCGATGGGCCCGTGGACGCCCGACAAGTACGCCGGCGTGATCTTCCGCAACCCGGGTGTCTACTTTGGAGTCGGCGGAAACAACCACCAGTCGGTCTTCAAGTTCAAGGGCGAATACTACTTCACCTACCACGCCCAGACGCTCAACACGCGCGCCACGGGCGGCACCGGCCAGGGCTTCCGCAGCCCGCACATCGCCAAGCTGGCGTTCAACGAAGACGGCACGATCCAAGAGGTGATCGGCTCTTACGCCGGCGTCGACAAGGTGCGCGACGTCAACCCGTACCGTGTGATCGAGGCCGAGACCGTCGCGTGGCAGCAGGGCATCGCGACGAAGAAGACCACCGGCGCCTCGGAGGAGTTCGGCGCGCGAGCGCCAAACCTCGTGGTGCACGACGTCGACAACGGCGACTGGACCTCGCTCGCGTCGGTCGACTTCCGGCGCGGCGCCGGCGGCGTCACCGCCAAGGTGCTCCCGCTCGTCCAAGGTGGACAGATCCAGCTGCGCCTCGACGACCGCGCCGCCCCGGTGGTCGCGACCATCCCCGTCGACGCGCCGGTGGGCGAGTGGACGTCGGTGACCGCCGCGCTCGGCGGCGTCACGGGCGTGCACGACGTCTACTTCACCTACACCGGCCCCGACGGCGCCGACCTCTTCGAGGTCGACTCCTGGAGCTTCACCCGCTCGTAGAAGCCTCCAGACCAAGAGATTTCGAGCTACCGCGACGTCCGCCGCGGTCCATACCGCTGCTCCCGCGGCCTCACCCTCCGCACCCACTCACGCTCCCCGCCGCCCCGCCCGCCCCCGCCCGCGCCGCCCCGCCCCGCCCCGCGCGCCGCCCCGCCCCGCGCGCCGCCCCGCCCCGCCCCGCGCGCCGCGTCGCCCCGCCCCGCGCGCCGCCCCGCCCCGCCCCGCACGCGCGCCGCCCCGCCCCGCCGTGCCCGCCTCCCGCCGATCAAGGGCGAATGCACGCGGTTGGATCTTTTCTCGGCGTGCGTCCGCCCCCAGGCCGGCCCGGCACGGCGTGTCGCCACGCCCGACCCGCCGATCAAGGGCGAATGCACGCTGTTGGATCTCTTTTCGCGTGCATTCGCCCTTGATCCATGCGATTGCCCTTGATCGGCGCGCCCCGCGCGCCGCGGCGGCGCGCGGGGGGCGGCGGGCGGGGCGCGCGGCGCGCGCCGCTCACACCCCGGGGGGTCGGCACGCCCCCTGCGCGCCGATCAAGGGCGAACGCACGTGGTTGGATCTCTTTTTCGCGTGTATTTGCCCTTGATCGATGCGATTGCCCTTGATCGGCGCGGCGCGGCGCGGCGCGGTGCGCGGGGCGGCGCGCGGGGCACGGCGGTGTGCGCGGCGGTGCGCGCGGGTAGTGGGCGGCAGGGTTTTGCTGATTGAGGTAAAAGTTTAGATCTGGCGATCAAAAGGTCTGGCGATGTCGACGAATGTGGTCGATGATGTCTCGTGTCGCCATGATCGAGGATCATCCCTCCGTCCCGGGCAGGCACCCTCGGCGCGGGTCTCGACGGCGTTTCCTACCAGCACTGTCCAAGGAGGAAGGGAATGCCCACTCGCCGCCCACGAGCGAGACGCCTGGCCAGGCTCCTCGGCCACGCGCTCCTCGCCCCACTGACCGCCTTCGTCCCATTGGCCGCCATAGCCACGCCGTCCGCCGCGGCCCAGGCCGCTGACCTGCCACCGCAGGAACCGGGCGTCACGCTGCGCACGTACGACGTGCGGGTGCCGCTCTCCACCATCTGCACGCTCAAGCCCGGACAGACCCCGAACGTCGACAAGCTGATGCCGGTCGTCGACTGGACCAGCGCGGCCGACTTCGGCTTCGAAGACAATTTTCTCACCCACGTCATCGGCAATGTCGACGTGCCGGCCGCTGGGGCGTACACGTTCCGGCTGACCAGCGACGACGGCTCCCGGCTCTACATCGACGGGGCGCAGGTGATCGACCATGACGGGCTGCACGGCGCCACGTCGAAGGATGGCGCGGTCACGCTGACCGAGGGCTACCACGCCCTGCGGATCGAGCACTTCGAGGCCGGCGGCGGGCAGCAGCTCACCCTGTCGTGGCAGCCGCCGGGCGCCACCGGCTTCGCGGTCGTGCCCGCCTCGGCGCTGAGCACGGACGCCGGTGTCGTGCGGGTGACGGCGCCGGGATACAAGGCGTGCCAAGGGGTGTCCGACGAGCCGGGAGACGGCCTCCCGCTGGATTCGGTGCACCCGAACTATACGCTGACCGACCTGCGCCCCGCCGGCTTCGAGCCGCAGGTGTCCGCGCTGGACTGGACCGCCGACGGCCGGCTGGTCGTCGCCACCTGGGGCGGCAGCGGCAAGGTGCTCGGCGAAGTGTACATAGTGGACAACGTGACGGGTGAGACGGGCCCGGGGCGGGTCACGTACAAGAAGGTCGCCAGCGGGCTGAAGGAACCGATGGGCCTGGCGGTGGTCGACGGCACCATCTACGTGTCGCAGAAACACGAGCTCACCGAGCTGCGGGACGTCGACGGCGACGAGGTGGTCGACGAGTACCGGACGGTGGCGACCTGGCCGTTCGGCGGCAACTTCCACGAGTTCGCGTTCGGCCTGCTCTACAAGGGCGGCAACTTCTACCTCAACCTGTCGGTCGCGATCAACCTCGGTGGCGCGACGACCGACCCGCAGCCGGCCGGCAACCGCGGCACCAGCATCGTGGTCAACCGCCGCACCGGCAAGGTGTCCTATGTGGCCGGTGGCCTGCGTACGCCGAACGGCATCGGCTGGGGCCCGGACGGCGACCTGTTCGTCACCGACAACCAGGGCGGCTGGCTGCCCTCGTCGAAGCTCGTCCACATCCAGCAGGACCGCTTCTTCAACCACTACACCAATCCGGACGGCCCGTTCGACGCGAACCCGGTCACCAAGCCGGTGCTGTGGCTGCCGCAGAACGATATCGCCAACTCGCCGAGCACGCCGGTGCTGCTCAAGAAGGGACCGTTCCGCGGGCAGCTGCTCATCGGCGACGTGACGTACGGCGGGCTGCAGCGGGCGTACCTCGAAAAGGTGCACGGCGAATACCAGGGCGCCGTGTTCCGGCACACCCAGGGGTTGGAGGCCGGCGTCAACCGGGTCAGCATCGGGCCCGACGGCGCCATCTACGCCGGCGGCCTGGGCTCGACCGGCAACTGGGGCCAGCCCGGGAAGCTGGGTCACGGCCTGCAGAAGCTGACGCCGAACGGTACCAACGCGTTCGACATGAAGTCGATGAGCGCCACCCGGGACGGCTTCGCGATCGAGTACACCCGTCCACTGTCGACAGCCACGATCCAGAACATCGCGAAGAGCTACAAAATCTCGCAGTGGCGGTACGCACCGACCCCCGCGTACGGCGGGCCGAAGGTGGACGAGGAGGCTCTGAAGGTCACCGCGGTCAAGGTCTCCGCGGACCGCAAGACGGTAACGCTGACCGTCGACGGCCTTCAGCGTGACCGCGTCGTGTACCTGCGTTCGCCGCGACCGTTCACCGCCGCCAACGGCGAGCAGCTGTGGAGCACGGAGGCCTGGTACACGCTCAACAACATTCCCGGGCCGCAGCCGGATCAGGTCTTCTACGAGGCCGAGGAGGGCAACCGGGAGGGTGGCGCCCAGATCGCCACCGACCACCGCGGCTACTCCGGGGTCGGCTTCGTCGCCGGGTACGGCGCGTTGAACGCCTCCACCACCGTCCACGTCGACGTGGCGCGGGCCGGCGAGTACGAGGTGGGGCTCCGGTACAGCAACGGGCCCAACCCGTTCCAGGGTGACAAGACCGTCAGCGTCTACGTCAACGGCCGCAAGGTGCGCCAGAGCGTACTGCCGACGACGGTCACCTGGGACGAGTGGGCGACCAAGACCGAGCGCCTCACCCTGCGCCGGGGCGTCAACGCGATCCAGTACCGGGTGGACGCCGCCGACACCGGCCACGTCAACCTGGACCTGGTCTCGGTGCGCAAGCCGGGGGAGCGGGTGGTGCTGTTCGACGGCGGCGACCTCTCCGAGTGGCAGCACACCGACGGTCGGATGGCGAGCTGGCTGCGGGTGGACGGCGGCGCGATGCAGGTCCGCAACGGCGACCTGCGTACCAAGCAGGCGTTCGGCGACTTCCGGCTGCACGCCGAGTTCAAGGTGCCGCTGCTCCCACCGGACGTCACCGGCCAGGACCGCGGCAACAGCGGCGTCTACCTGCAGGAACGGTACGAGATCCAGGTCCTGGACTCGTACGGCGACCCGACCCTCGACACCAACGAGGCCGGCGCCATCTACCTGCGCAAGGCACCCGACGTCAACGCCGCGACGCCGCCGGAGACGTGGCAGAGCTACGACATCGAGTACCGTGCCGCCCGGTACGACAGCGCGGGCAACAAGACCGAGAACGCCCGCGTCACCGTGGTCTGGAACGGTGTGCGCGTGCACGACGACGTCGCCATCACCGGCCCGACCGGCGGGAACATCCCGGAGGGACCCGCGACCGGGTCGATCCGCCTGCAGGATCACGGAAACCCTGTGCAGTACCGCAACATCTGGATCGAACCGCTGAGCTGACCCGGGCGGCCGGGCCGGGCCGCGGTGTCCGGCCCGGCCGCCGTCAGCGGCGTGTAAGGATGGTGAAAGGAGCGCCTCCTACCCTCGGCGAGTTGTGCTTGGCGCCACTCACCGGGGGATTCTGATGTTCTTACGATCCGCGCATCGCCGCGTCATCGTGGCGGTGTCGTTGACCGCCTTGACGGTCACGATGGCCGGCCTGCTGCCGGTGGCCAACGCGACGGATTCGGCGGTCACCTGGGTGCCCGGCGGCTCGAAGACCTGCCCACCGGTACCGGCCAACCAGGACCCCGCCGACCCGGTGTACTACGACTTCGTCAGCTCGTACCGCTCCGCCTGCGCGAGCCGGGAGAACTGGGACCGGGTCTTCTCGGACGCGACCGCCTCGGCGACCGTCGACGGGCGGATCCGGGTCTCGGTCACCGCCTCGGTGGCGCTGGCCGGCGCGCTCGCCTCGCTGAAGGTCGGCGACAAGGAGTACATCGCCAGCGGCGGGCACGGCGCCTCCCTGCAGTACGCGTTCCACGCGTGGCAGGCCGGCGAACAGGCGACCGAGTGCTACAACCCGACCCAGGCCGGCAGCCGCCTTGACGACATGGGATTCGAACCGCCTTTCCACGGTCCGAGCACCAGCGCGCTGTACCGGCTGGCCACCACCGGCACCACCATCCGGACCGCGGTGCGGCCGGCCATGTACATGGAGCGCGGCGACAAGACGCTGGGCTGGAACTCGTGCGCGGCCGCCGACCACCAGCCCAACCGGCAGCCGTACTCGGCCGGCCTGTCCCCGTACTGGTTGAGCACCGAGGTGCGGATGGCGCCCGACCACGGGCTCGCCGGGCTGGAGAACGTGATCAAGCTGTCCGCGGTGCTGGACTCGGAGGACGAGTACCACGAGCACTTCAGCGCGGTCCTGGTGGCGTATCTGCAACGCGACTTCACCGCCACCTACACATACGACCCGGCGACCGGGGCGGTCAATCGGTTCACCGGAGACCTGACCACCCTCCTGCCGTCGATCCGGTGCACCGCCGACGGGGCGTACTGCCTGGGAATGTACTTCCCGGCCGCGAACCACCCGGGCGCCTACTACTACACCATGACCCGCGAGCCGTTCGCCTACAACGCGTTCCTCGGCGAACACACCGTCCAGATGACCGCTCCCACCTCGCGCGTCGGTGAGGGGGCGAAGACCCGCCTGCGCTACGACAACTACCTTGTGGTCGGAGACCTCGACCGGGTGACGGGCACCCTGGGCGAGGTGCACCGGCGGGTCGCGCCATGAGGATGACGGGGAGGCTGGCGGTCGCCGCCAGCATGGTGCTCCTCGTCGTGGGCGCCCAGCTGTACTGGCCGCGGGCCGAAGCGACGACCGGGATGGCGGCGGAAGTCCGCCGGGATCCGCTGCCGTTGCTGCAACTGGAGAACGGCGCGGGTACACCACTGTGGACGCTCTCGCGCGCCGAGGCGGACGCCGCGGTGGCGCGGCACGGGTTCCGGCTGCTGCCCAACCGGCTTGGTTACCTGCGGGACGCGGCGTTCAGCGGCTCGCAGCCGGTCTACCGGCTCACCCGGGTCGGCGCCGAAGGCTGGCTGCTGACCGCTTCCACCTCGGAACGGGACGCGCTCGCGGCGTCCGGGCGCTTCCGGTACGAGGGGGTCGTCGGGCACGCGGCGGCGCGTCCGGCGGCCGGGCTGGCGCTGCTGTCCCGCTTCTCCGGTCCGGCCGGCTGGCGCGTGTCGCTGGAGGCGCCGCACGGCAACCCGGACGAGTTGCTCGCCAAGGGGTTCAAGCGGGACGGCCCCCTCGGCTACGTGCATCCACAGTGGAACCGGGTTGGCGCGCTGTACTTCGGCACCTGGAACGCCGGCTCCAACGCCCGGACCATCCATGGCGGGTACGACTTCTACAAGCGCACCTACCCCGACTGGTGGGCGGGCGTGCGGGACTACTCAGGCGGCGATCCGTCGGTGCCCGTGTACCGGGGCCAGTGGCCGGACGACGACTTCTCCGACCGGGAGCCGGCGATCGGCTTCTACGACGACGCCCAGGTGTCCACTGTGGAAAAGCACATCACGCAGGCGTCCTCGGCCGGCCTGGACTACTTCACCTTCTACTGGTACTGGAACCAGGCCGAGCGGACGGAGCGGCACGCCGCCGGGCTGCGTTCGTTCCTGCGGGCCGGCAACCGGGACGCCCTCGACTTCGGCCTCAGCGTCTGCGCACACAGTTGGGACGGCGGCATCCTGAAGATCCCGACCGACCAGTACGGGCTGGTGGCCGGCGTGCTCGTCGACGACTACCTGGCGCAGCCGAACTACCTGCGGGCGAACGACGGGCGGCCGATCCTCTGGCTCTGCGACACGCGCGGCATGGGCGCGGGTACCGCCGCGGACGTAAAGGCTTTCGTCGACACGGTGCGCGTGCGGGCTCGCGCCACCCTCGGCACGGAGCTGCTCGTGCTCGCTCACCAGGACCTCGGCCTGGTGCTCGGCAACGTCGGGGCGGACGGCAACTACTGCGCCGCGCCGTACGCGGCTGTGCAGGCGGGCAGCTACGCGGCCTACGTACAGGGTCAGCGGGCCACCTTCCAGCGGGGCGCGGCCACGTACGTCCGATGTGTCATGTCCGACTTCGACGAACGCCCCCGGTACCCGATACTCGTGCCGAACGTCGCCGACGTCACCTGGATGCCGGACCAGACCTTCGACCTGTTCACCCAGGCGGCGCGGAACGCGGCGGTCGACATCGCCCAGTCCAGCCGCACCTCGGTGGTGGACAACCTCGTGCTCGTGTACGCCTGGAACGAGTGGCACGAGGGCGGCTACGTCGAGCCCAACGCCCGCGACGGCTGCCGCTATCTCGACATCCTCCGCCAGGAGCTGATGCTGAGCGGCGGCTCAGGCTGTGTCGCGAGACCGTAGGGCCTGCCTCCCGGAGACAGGCCCTAGCCAGCCGGGTCAGTTGCCTTCCGGGGTCCAGTTCGGGTTCCGGCCCAGGTACCGCAGGAGGGTGGCGGCGGGGTCGTCGCCGTCCTCGACGGGCAGGGCGTCGGCGTAGGCGAAGCCGCGCAGCGGTTCGGCCGTCGCGCGGGCGGCCGGCAGCAGCTGCTCGGCCAGCGCGGCGGTCAGCGGTGACGGCTGCCCGGTGGCGACGGCGACGTCCCAGGCGTGGACAGCGGCGTCCAGCGCGCAGGCGGCCGCCGCGAGCGCCGGCGCCAGCTGCGGTACCGGTGGCAGCGGTGTGGACACCGACGCCGCGGCCGGGTCGACACCGGCCCAGGCGCCGGTGGCCGCCTCGATCGCCTTGGCGACCGTGTCCTCGACACCGCCGTCGAGCTGGCGCGGCGGATCGAACGGGTTGTAGGACGGCGGCGAGCCCGCCCCGACCGTGGACGCCCAGGCGTGCTGGTCGCCGGCGGCGTGGAACAGCACCTGGGCCACTGTCCAGGCCGAGCACGGGGTCGGGTCGTCGAGCCGGTCGGCGTCGACGGCGACGGTGGTGACGCGGCGCAGCGCGTCGAGGGAGGTGGTGAGCACGGTGAAGGTCACGGCGTTTCCTCTCAGTGGGTCAGGTGAGGGCGGCGAAGAACTGGCGGATGTCCTCGACGAGCAGGTCCGGTGCGTCGTGCGTGGCCCAGTGCCCGCCTCGGTCGTACGTGTTCCAGCTGACGATGTTGTGATGATCGCGGTCAGCGAACTTGCGCACGGCCTGGAAGTCGAAGGCGAAGGCGGCCAGGCCGATCGGCACCGTGGTGGGCTCGCCGGACGCGGTCTGCGCGGCGCGGCGGTTCTCGTAGTAGAAGCGGGCGGCCGACGCGGCGGTGTTCGTCAGCCAGTACAGCGCCACGTTGGTCAGGATGTCCTCCGGGCTGAGCGCGGTGCCGAACAGCTGCCCACTCCAGGCCACCTGCCCGGCCGGCGAGTCCGCCAGGGCGTGCGCCAGGGTCTGCGGCTGGGCCTGCTGGGACCGGTCGTGGATCGCGTGCTCGACGAACGCCTGCCCGAACTGCAGAGCGCCGAACTCCTCCCCGGTCAGCCCGTCGAACTCGCCCTCGTCACCGCGCGGGAACGAGAAGATCTGCGTGACGTGTACCCCGATGACGTGTTCCCGGTCGAGCTCACCCAGCAGCGGCGAGACGATCGACCCGGCGTCGTTGCCGTGCGCGCCGTACCGCTCGTAGCCCAGGCGGCGCATCAGCTCCGCCCACGCGGCGGCGGTCCGCCACGCGCTCCAGCCGTGCTCCCGCGTCGGCCCGGAGAAGGTGTGGCCGGGCAGCGACGGGATCACCACGTGGAAGGCCGGGGCACCCGGGCGGCCGTGCGCGTCCGGGTCGGTCAGCGGCCCCACCAGACCCAGGTACTCCACGAAGCTGTTGGGCCACCCGTGCGTCAGGATCAGCGGGGTGGCGTCCGGCCGGGCCGAGCGCACGTGCACGAAGTGGATACGCTGCCCGTCGATCTCGGTGACGTACTGCGGGTACTCGTTCAGCTCGGCCTCCCGGGCCCGCCAGTCGAACGACGTGCGCCAGCGCTCGACCAGGTCGCGCACGTACGAGAGCGGGACGCCGTACTCCCAGCCGGGCGGAGCGGGGGTGCCGGACCCGCCGGCGACGACCTCCTTCTCGGGCAGTTCGTCCGTCCATCGTGTCCGGGCCAGCCGGTCGGCCAGGTCGTCGAGGTCCGCTTGCGGTATGGCGATGCGAAACGGGGTGATGGTGGGATCATGCACGGTGGTCGCCTCCTGATGAACGTGTTCGACCTGCACAAACGTTCACAGAGTCGAACGGCGAGCGGTAGTGTCTGGCGCACGATCTCGTCGGCGCACAATGCACGGCCGCCCATGCAGATTGCACATCGGTCGAGGAGGGATCGTGCCCGGCGCTAAGCCGATGCGGCTCGCCACGATCCCGGTCGTGCTGTGCGTCGTCATCTACTGCGGGTACCGCCTCACCGACATCATCCCGTGGGCGGGCTACGACCCGGGCCTGAACCCCGTCGAGCAGATGGTGGCCGCCGCCGCGATCGTGGGGCTCGGCGCCGTGCAGCTCCAGTTCGCGTTCCGCCACCCGTCCCGCTCCCGCGCCGGCGTGCTGCTGGCGGCACAGGTCCTGCTCGCCTACGGGCCGTACCTCGTGATCGACGGTGTCTGGGACCCGCCAGCGGCGTTCGTCGTCGCCGCGGTGCTGCTCACCTTCACCGGCCGGTACTCCTGGGCGCTGGCGGCTCTCGCGGTGCTCGGCGACGTCGCCTTCGGGATCGCGGTCGAGCCGGGCCTGACCGACGGCGGCGGCGACGTCGTCATCCTGCGCGTGGCCTACGCCGCCATCGTGGCGGCCGCCAACGGGTTGCTGCTGTTCGGCATGTCCCGCCTGAGCGAGCTGGTCCGGGATCTGCACGCCACGCGAGCCGCCAGTGCCTCGGTGGAGGTGGCGCGCGAGCGCCTGCGCATCGCCCGCCGGCTACAGGACGCGGTGGGCGCGCGGCTGGTGTCCATCATCGCGCTGTTCCGGCGTACCGGCGGCGGAGCCAGCCCGACCGGCGAGCAGGCCGAGGTGGCGGCGGCCGAGGCCCGGCGGGCGCTGGCCCAGGTCCGGACGGTGGCCGACGACTACCGCGACCGCTCGCTGGCTGGCGAGGTCGCCGCCGCACGCACCGTGCTCGCGGCCGCCGGGGTCGAGGTGATCGCCGGAGCCGTGCCGGACCGGCTGCCCGGGCCGGTCGACGCCGTGCTGGGATCGATCCTGCGGCGCGCGGTGGTCACGGCGCTGCGAGTGGCACCACCGCGCCGGTGCCGGATCGAGCTGGACGGCTCGGCGTGGATGCGCGTGAGCTTCACCGGCGACGAACCGGGCACGCTGGCTCCCGACGCGCTCGCCGAGCAGGTCCAGCGGCTCGGTGGCCGGATCCAGGCCGGGCCCGGTCCCGACGGCACCAGCCGGGTCGACGTGCGGATTCCGGTCCAGCCGCGGCGGGCGATCGGCACGGGAACGCCGCGACCGGTCGCCGCCGCGCCATGGCTGGCCTTCGGGATCATGGCCGTACTCGAAGTCGACCTCTTCATCACCCTGCTCTCCCGGGTGAGCGGCGG
Organism: Phytohabitans aurantiacus; assembly: GCF_027923225.1. GTDB lineage: Bacteria > Actinomycetota > Actinomycetes > Mycobacteriales > Micromonosporaceae > Phytohabitans > Phytohabitans aurantiacus. The sequence goes on along the minus strand of NZ_BSDI01000007.1, from coordinate 37,393 downwards.
ATGGGTCTACTACGACGCCCTCCCACCGCCGCTGCTGGCGGGCGTCATCGCGCTGGTCGTGCCGCTGAGCCTGCTGCAGCTGCACCACGTCCGGCCGCGCTCGGGCAGCGCGCCGCCGGGCTGGCGCTGGACTGTCGCCCTGCAGATCGTGCTCGTCTGCGTCCTCGCCGCCATCGGGAGCCCCACGGTTCCGGCGCCGCAGTACGCGGGCCCGGTCGCCGGCGTCGTGCTCTTCCACGTCCGCCGGCCGTGGTCGTGGGGCATCGCGGCCACGCTGGTGCTGGGCACGACGCTGTGGCAGCTGCACACCTGGGACGTCGACCTGCTGGCCGACCTGTCGCAGGTGGCGTACTGGCTGCTCCTGTCGCTGCCGTGGACGCTGCTGGCCATGGTCGGCGTCGCGGCGCTGTGCCGGCTGCCCCTCGCGGCCGAGCAGCTGGTCGCGGCCCGCCAGGAGCTGACCCGGTTCGCGGTGCTGCGCGAGCGCCTGCGGATCGCCCGTGACACCCACGACGTGCTCGGCTTCCAGCTCTCCGCGATCGCGCTCAAGGCCGAGCTCGCCGGGCGGCTGGCCGGCACCGACCCCGCCACCGCCCGCACCGAGCTGGCCGAGGCGGGTCAGGTCGCCGAGGAGGCGCTGAACTCGCTGCGCTCGATCACCGCGGAGCCGACCGCGCTCTCGTTCGTAGAGGAGCTTTCGTTCGCCGAGGAGGTGGAGAGCGCGCGCTCGATGCTCGCCGCCGCGGGCACCGAGGTCGCGGTCGAGCTGCGCGCCACGCCCGCGCCCACCGCCGAATCGCCGCTCGCGATCGTCCTGCGCGAGGCCGTCACGAACGTGGTGCGCCACTCGCAAGCCACGACCTGCGAGATCGAAACCAGCCCGGCGCCCGGTGGCATCCGGCTGCGGGTCACCAACGACGGCGTTCCATCCGGTACCGCGGACGTGGCGACCGGCAACGGGCTGGCCAACCTTCTGGTACGGGCCCGCGAGGCCGGCGGCCACCTGAACATCCACCGCCAGGGCGACCACTTCACCCTGGTCGCCGTGATCAGCCACCCTCCACTACCGGCAGCCGCCTAGCCCACGTCTACGCCTTTCGGCGGCGGGTTTTGGTGGCCGGGGCGGGGTCGGTGCACTGCTCCACGACGGCACAGGCGTCCCCCTGGGGGTCGTGCAGGCCGACGCGCGTGGCGACCGTGCGCAGCAGATCGCGGAAGACCGCGCGCTCGGGCTCGGCGAGGGCGCTCAGGACGCCGGTTTCGACGTGCGCCAGCTTGCCCCGCAGCTCGCGCAGCGTGGTGCGGCCGGAGTCGGTGACGACGATGCGCCGGGCGCGGCGGTCGGCGGGGTCGGGCTTGCGCTCGACCAGGCCGGCCCGCTCCAGGTCGTCGAGGAGGTACGTCATGACGGTGCGGTCGACACCGAGCTTGTTGGCCAGGGCCAGCTGGGTGTCTTCGGCGCCGCAGGCGGCGGCGAGGACCTGGTAGCCGCGGTGGGCGCCGGGGACGCCGGCGAGGAGGGGCCCGCCCGCCTTGGCGTAGGCGCGCAGCACGGCTCCCAGCGCCCAGCCCAGGTCCGACTGGAGGTCGTCGCGCGATTCCGGCACCGGTGTCATGCCGTAATGATAGGCGGATCACTCATTCTTGCCAGAATATCTTCTTGGTTGCAGACTATCTTCGTCACAGCATAAGTACGTGGGAGGTAGGCAGCATGAACCTGTTCCGTCTCGACGCGAGCATCCGTACCGAAGGATCGGTGAGCCGCGCCCTCGCGGACACCGCCGAGCGGGCGTGGCTCGCGGAGCACCCCGGCGCCGTCGTGACCCGGCGCGACCTCGGGCTCCAGCCACTGCCCGGTGACGCGTGGACCGCGCTCGCCCGCGCCGTCGTCGACCCGGCCTCACCAGCCCCGGCCGAGGCGCGCGGGCTCCTCGACCGTCTCGGCGCGGAACTCCTCGGCGCCGACGCGTTCCTGTTCGCGGTGCCGCTGTACAACTGGAACGTCCCGGCACAGGTCAAGACCTGGCTCGACCTGATCCTGAACCACCCCCGGCTCGGGGTGCACGGTGACTGGCCGCTCAAGGGCAAGCCGGCGGTCCTGGTGTTGAGCCGGGGCGGCGGCTACGGGCCCGGGACCCCGAAGGAGGGCTGGGACCACGCCACGCCCTACCTGCGCAGGATCCTGGCCGACGTCTTCGGCCTCGACCTGCACATCGCCGAGGCGGAGCTGACCCACGCGTTCTGGAATCCGGAGATGGCGTCGCTGCGAGGGCTGGCCGAGCAGTCGCTGAAAGCAGGGCACGAGGAGGCCGCGGAGCACGGGCTGCGGATCGCCGGGTTGAGCAGGGTCTGACCGCCCGGAGTTACAGCCAGCCGGCCTCGCTCGCGATCCGGATCGCGTCGACCCGGTTGCGGGCGCTCAGCTTGGTGACCGCGGTGGCCAGGTAGTTGCGTACCGTGCCGTACGACAGGCCCAGCCGCGTCGCGACCTCGGTAGGGTCGGCGCCGGACGCGGTCAGGCGCAGCACGTCGCACTCGCGCTCGGTCAGCGGGTTGCCGGCGATGTCGAGCGCCGCGAACGCCAGCTGCGGATCGAGGACCTTGCCGCCGGCCGCGATCGTGCGCACCGCGTCGACCAGGTCGTCCGGTGCGGCGTCCTTGCCCATGAAGCCGGCGACCTTGGCCGCCAGCGCGCGGCGCAGGGTGCCGGGGCGGCCAACGCCGGTCAGGATCAAGGTCCGGCAGTCCGGCAGCCACTGGTGCAGTTGGGCGGCCGCGCTGATCCCGTCGAGGCCGGGCAGCTCGACGTCGATCACGGCCACGTCGGGGCGGGCCTGCAGCGCGGTGGTGACGATCGCGTCACCGGCCTCGACCGCACCGACCACCTCGATGTCGCCGGCGAGGCTGAGCACGCCGACCAGCGCCTCCCGCAGGAGGCGCATGTCTTCGGCGAGCAGCACCCGGATCACGGGCGCAGCATACGTGCGCCCGCTTTCGTGCCGCTGACAGCGCGCTTGCGCGCGCTCAGGCCCGCCGGGCGGTGGTTTCGCGGGGGATGAGCCGGTGGCTGAGGATGGTGGTGGGGGGCGGGTCGGCGTCGGTGTCGGGCGGGGTGTTGATGATGTATCGGGCGGCCATCGCTCCAAGCTCGTACAGCGGCAGGCTGACCGTGGTGAGCCCGACGAACTGGGCCACCCGCAGGTCGTCGATGCCGGCGACCGACACCTCGCCCGGCACGTCGATGTGTGCCTGGCGCAGGGCGTTGAGCGCGCCGACGGCCGCCTCGTCGTTGGCGGCGAGGATGGCGTCGGGCAGGGGGCGGCGGGCGATCAGGCGCATGGCGACGGCGTGCCCGGCCTCGTAGTCGAAGCCGCCGGGGTGGCATTCGGCGCCGCCGGCCAGGTCGGCGTCGCTCATGCAGGCCAGGAACCCGTCGCGGCGCTGCTGGGAGGCGACCATGCCGGCCGGCCCGTCGATGAACGCGATCCGGCGGTGCCCCAGCGAGATCAGGTGGTCGGTGATGTCGTACGCGGCGGCCCGGTTGTCGGGGGTGATGACCGGGCAGCCGATGTCGCGGTCGGTGAGTGAGACGGCGTGCATGCCCTGCTCCTGCGCCTGCCGGACGGCTTTGAGCAGGTCGGGGGTCTGCGGGTCGTCGACGTAGCCGCTGCCGGCGAAGATGACGCCGGCGGCGCGGTAGTCGCGCATGGTCTGCACGCGCGCGATCTCGGTGCTGGTGCGGCGGTCCACGTTGGACAGCATGGTGGCGTAGCCGGCGCGGCTGGCGATGTCGTCGACGCCGCGGGCGATGACCGAGAAGTACGGGTTGACGATGTCGCTGACCAGTACGCCGATGAGCTGGCTGCTGCGCGACACGAGGGCGCGGGCCAGGGCGCTGGGGGAGTAGCCGAGCTGCTGGGCGACCGCGATGACCCGCTGGCGGGTCTTCTCGGAGATGGGGTGGCTGGAGCCGGTCAGGACCCGGGACGCCGTGGACACGGACACGCCGGCGAGCCGGCTGACCTCGGCCAGTGAGCTCACTGCCACCTTCCCGATGGGTGCGGAGAACGTTTGCCTAACTCTGGCATGGCCGGGCCGCCTTCGCAACGCCACCACGCGTGCCACGTTGTAACTCACCTGCAACAACCCCTTGACGCCGGGGCGGTGATGGTCACTAACATGCCCGGCAGGCAAACGCTTGCCTAACCCATGACCTCGGCCGAAAGGGATGGCCATGCACGCCGGTACCCACACCAGACTGCTCGCCGCGGCGCTGGCTGCCGCGTTCACCCTGGCCGCCTGCGGTGGCGGCGGCACCGAAACGAACGCGGACGGGACGGTTTCGTTCACCGTCGCCGTCATCGAGCCCGACATCACGACGGTGCCGATCCTGGCCGCGATCGACGCGGTGCGGCAGGCCGGCCACGAGGTCAAGGTCGTCGAGCTCGCGGAGCCGGAACTGGCCATCGAGGGGCTGGCCAAGGGCGACTACGCGATCTCGGCGGAGGCGACCAGCCCGGCGCTGATCGCCATCCAGCAGGACGCGCCGATCAAGATCATCGCGGATGTCATCGGCAACCAGTGGGCGGTCTACGGCAAGTCCGGCATCGCCGGCTGCGACGACCTGAACGGGCGCCCGTTCGGCATCTTCAGCGAGGGCGCGGTGGCCACCGCGATGGTCAAGGAGTGGGTGGGCGCGCAGTGCGGCGCCGGCAAGAAGCCGAACTACCTGACCATCGGCGGCTCTGACGTACGGGCGCAGGCGCTGCTCGCCGGCGAGATCGACGCGACGCCGCTGGAGATCTCCGACGTGGTGACGCTGGAGGCGTCGGGCAAGACCGGGTTCACCCAGGTCGTCGACTTCGGTAAGAGCCTGCCCGACGTGCACCCGCAGACCGTGTACGCCAACGCCGAGTTCATCGGCGAGCACAAGGACGTGACGCAGGCGTTCGTGACCGCGCTGGTACAGGAGCACAAGAAGATCAACGCCGACCCGCGGTACCTGGTTGGGCTGGTCGCCAAGTACCTGCCGGACGAGGAGGCGGGCAGCGTGGCGGAGGTCGCCAAGCGGTACGTGGACGCGAAGCTGTTCGACGCGGCGGCCCTGACGGATCAGAACATGCAGGGCACCATCGATTTCTTCGCGCGCGCCGGCGTACTCGAAAAGGGCCTGAAGGCGTCCGACGCGGCCGACCTGTCGTTCGTGAAGGCGGCCGCGTGACGGCCACTGCCGGGCCGCGGCCGGCGCGGCGCCCCGGCCTCGCGCGCCGCGTGCTGGACGCGAACCTGCCGTACCAGCTGCTGGCGTTCGCGGTCTTCGCCGGCGTCTGGGAGGTGTACGCGCGGGAGTGGGGCGGCCTGCTGATCCCGTCGTTCACCGAGACCGTCGAGGCGACCGCCGAACTGCTGGGCAGCGCCGAACTGTGGCGAGCGATGTGGGTCAGCAACCAGGCCCTGGTGCTCGGCTTCGGGATCGCGGTCCTCGCCGGCGTGCCGGCGGGCATCCTGCTGGGCCGGTTCCGGCTGGCGGAGCGGCTCGCCGACGTGTACCTGAACATCCTGCTGGTCACGCCGATGGCGGCGATCATCCCGCTGCTGGTGATGTCGGTCGGGTTCGGGCTGGCGTCCCGGGTCATCCTGGTCACGATCTTCTCGATCGTGATGATCGTGGTGAACAGCCGCACCGGCGTGCGCCAGGTCGACCCGGCGCTGATCGAGATGGCGCGCTCGTTCGGCGCGAGCGAGCGGCAGGTGTGGACGCGGGTACTGCTGCCCGGCGCGCTGCCGGCGATCATGACGGGCATCCGGCTGGGCCTGGGCCGGGCGGTCACCGGCATGGTCATCGTCGAGCTGCTGATGGTCTCCACCGCGCTGGGCGGGCTGATCCTGGAGTACCGCGGCCTGTTCAAGGCGCCACTGCTGTACGGCACCATCGTGATCATTTTGGCGGAGGCGCTGCTGCTGATCTCCGCCGCGCGGTGGTGCGAACGCAAGCTGACAAGATGGGCGGGGTCCGCATGATCCAGATTCGTGGGCTGAGCAAGAGCTTCGTCGGTCAGGACGGCAGCGTCGTGCACGCGCTGCGCGACGTCGACCTAGACATCGACGAGAACGAGTTCCTGACCATTCTCGGGCCCAGCGGCTGCGGCAAGACGACGCTGCTGAAGGCGGTCGCCGGGCTGATCCCCTGGAACGACGGGGACATCCTGATCGACGGCTCAGCGGTGCGGGGGCCCGGGCCGGAGCGCAGCATGGTCTTCCAGAACTTCGCGCTGCTGCCGTGGGCCACCGTGCTCGACAATGTCGGTTTCGGCCTGCGGATGCGCGGCATCGGCCGGGCCGAACGCGACGAACGCGCCCGCGCGCTCATCGAGATGGTCGGGCTGTCGGGGTTCGAGACAAAGCGCCCCGGCGAACTGTCCGGCGGCATGCAGCAGCGCGTCGGCATCGCCCGCGCGCTCGCGGTCGAGCCGCGGGTACTGCTCATGGACGAGCCGTTCGGCGCCGTCGACGAGCAGACCCGGCGGCTGCTGCAGGAGGAACTCCTGTCCATATGGGAGCGGCGCCGGATGACCGTCGTGTTCATCACCCACAGCATGGAGGAGGCGGTGCTGCTCGGCGACCGCGTGGTGCTGATGAGCGCGCGGCCCGGACAGATCGCCGAGATCGTGCCGGTGCCGCTGCCGCGGCCCCGATCCAGCGACGTGGGCGCCATCGAACGCTCCAGCGACTACGTCGAGGTGACCGCGTACCTGTGGGATCGGCTGCGGGACATGCACACCGAGCACCGTCCGTCCAAGGTGGCCGGATGAGCGCGCTCGTCGAGCGGCGCGGCGCGACCGCGGTACGCCGGCGGCGGCTCTCCTGGCGTCGCCTGCCGGCCGCCCCGGTCAGCCTCGCGGCCGGCGCGGTGCTCTGGGAGCTGATCGGCCGCGTCGCGGACGTGCCGTTCTTCCCGCCGCTGACCACCGTGCTCGGGCGCCTGGCCGACATGGTCTCCAGTGGACAGATCATCGGCAGCCTCGGCGACAGCCTGCTCAACCTGGCGCTCGGCTTCGGCATCTCGCTGGCCGCCGGGCTCGCCGTCGGCGTGGCCATGGGCCGGTACCGCAAGGTGGAGGCGGCGCTCGGCGTCTACGTGTACGCGTTGCTGACCGCGCCGTCGCTGGTCTTCGCGCCGATCTTCTTCTCGCTGCTGGGGGAGGGCCGAGGCTCGATCGTCGCGGTCGTGGTCATGTACACGGTCTTCATCGTCATCATCAACACCGCCTCGGCGATCCGGACCGTGCCCGGGCACCTGGTCGAGATGGCCCGCTCCTACGGCGCCCGCGAGACGCAGGTGCTGCTGCGGGTCATCCTGCCCGCCGCCGCTCCGATGATCATGGCCGGTGTCCGGCTCGGTGTCGGGCGCGCGGTCACCGGGATGATCAACGGCGAGATGTTCATCGCCGTCGTCGGGCTCGGGCGGATCGTCACGCAGGCCGGCGGCCGCTTCGACGGCGCCAGCGTGCTCGCCGTCCTGCTGGTCATCATCGCCGTCGCGCTCGGCGCGGTCGCGCTCGTCCAGGCCGTGGACCGGCGGATCACCCGCTGGGTACCCAAGACAACGAAGGACGGTCTATGAAGATCGATGCCTACAGCCATATCCTGCCGGCCCGCTACTTCGAGCGGATGCGCGAGCTCGCCGTGGACCCCAAGGCCCTCAAGCGCTGGCTGGAACTGCCCGCCCTGCACGACCTCGACGCGCGGCTGTCCATGATGGACGAGTTCGGCGACGGGTACCAGCAGGTGCTCACGCTCTCGTCGCCGCCGATCGAGCTCCTCGCCGGCCCGGCCGAGTCGCCCGCGCTGGCACGGCTTGCCAACGAGACGATGCGCGAGCTGTGCGACGAGCACCCCGACCGGTTCCCGGCGTTCGTGGCGTCGCTGCCGATGAACAACCCGGACGCCTCGCTCGACGAGATCGCCTTCGCCATCGACGGGCTCGGCGCCAGCGGGGTACAGGTCTTCACCAACGTCAACGGCCGGCCCTTGGACGACCCGGACTTCGCGGGCGTCTTCGACGAGATGGCCCGGCGGGACCTGCCGATCTGGATGCACCCGGCGCGCGGTGCCGGGTTCGCCGACTACACCACCGAGCAGAGCTCCAAGTACGAGATCTGGTGGGCGCTGGGCTGGCCGTACGAGACCAGCGCGGCGATGGCCCGGCTGGTGTTCTCCGGACTCTTCGACCGGCACCCCGGCATCAGCATCGTCACCCACCACATGGGAGCGATGATCCCGTACCTGGAGGGGCGGATCGGGCTTGGCTGGAGTGACCAGTTCGGCAGCCGCACCGACGGCGAGGAGTACGGCCGGCTGCGTCAAGGACTGGCGGAGCGGCCGCTGGAGTACTTCCGCCGCTTCTACGCCGACACCGCACTGTCCGGTTCGGACATCGGTACCCGGTGCGGGCTCGACTTCTTCGGCGTCGACCATGTGCTGTTCGGTACCGACTGCCCGTTCGACCCGGAGGGCGGCCCGATGTACGTGCGGGAGACCATCCGGGTCATCGACGGGCTCGACATCACCGAGGCCGAGCGCGAGCAGATCTACCACGGAAACCTGCGCCGGCTCATCGGCCGGGCGGCCGGCGATGCCGAGGCGCGCCACGGGCGGTACCCGCGGCGCGCCCTCACGACTAACCCTTGACCGGGATTGCCTGGGACTTCATCGCCTGGATGGTGGAGCTCTGCGCGGTCTTCAACGCCTCCGCGAGGGTGCCCTGGCCGGAGACGGCCGCCTTGAACCCGTCGGCGGCGTCGGCGTAGGTCTTCGTCATCAGCGGGCCCCACACGAAGTCCGGTGACACCTGCGTCGACGCCTCGGCGAAGACCTCGTAGATCTTCTGGCCGCCGTAGAAGTCCACGCCGGTGGTCAGCGCGGGCAGCGTGGCGCCGGACTTGGTCGCGGGGTACAGGTTGGCCTTCTGGTTCAGCAGCGTCAGAGCCTCGTCCGAGGAGTTGAGCCACAGCGCGAACTGGGCGGCCTCGTACGGGTGCTTCGAGCTCTTGAAGACGGCGGTCGACGAGCCGCCCCAGTTGCCGGCGGACTTGTCGCCGGCGCTCCACTGTGGCATCGGCGCGACCGCCCACTTGCCCTTGGTGGTGGGGGCGCCGGTCGCGATGGAGTTGGCGCCCCACACGGCCGAGACCCACGTCCACGCCTGGCCGGTGTTGTAGGCGTTGTCCCACTCGGTGGTCCACGGCGGCACGGTGGAGACGAGCTTGCGGCTGATCAGGTCCTGCCAGTAGTCGGCGACCTGGGTGGTCTTCGCATCCGAGAAGTCGACAGTCCACTGTGAACCGTCGTTGCCGAACCAGCGGCCACCGGCCTGCCACGCCAGCCCGGCGAACTGGTTGACGTCGCTCTGCGAGAAGTTCGTGATGTACCCGCCGGCGGCCTTCACCTTCTCGGCCGCCGCGGCGTACTCGGCCCACGTGGTGGGGACGGCGATGCCGTTCTGCTTGAACAGGTCCGCGCGGTAGAACAGGGCCATCGGGCCGGCGTCCTGCGGGATGCCGTACACGGTGTCCTGGCCACCGAACGTGACCTGGTTCCACGTCCAGTCGACGAACTTGTCCTTGGCGCCGGTGACGATGTCGCAGGCCGCCAGGTTCGCCAGGCCGTCCTGCACCCGGAAGCTGGGCAGCGTGTCGTACTCGATCTGGCCGAGGTCCGGCGCGTTGCCGGCCTTGAGCTGGTTGAAGAAGTTCTGGTACGTACCGCCGTTGCCGTTGGGACCGGTCTGCACCTTGACCTGGATGTTGGGGTTCTTGTCGTTCCACACCTTGACAACCTCTTCGATCCCGGGGATCCAGGAGGTGAAGGTGAGGTCGACCTTTCCGGTGGACGGCGCGCAGGCGCTGGCGGCGGTGTCACCGGAGGCGGCGTCGTCACCGCCCGAGGAGCAGCCGGCGAGAGCTAGTACTGATGTCATGACAACTACGGCGATTCTTCTCATAGGGAGTTTCCTTTCAGGGTTACTACTTAATAGCGCCGGTGCCGAGACCGTTGCGCCAGAAGCGCTGCAAGAGCAGGAATGCGACGATCAGCGGAGCGATCGACAGCAGCGAGCCGACGAGCACCAGCCCGCGCAGCTCCGGTAGCTGGTTCACCTGCGTGTTCCAGGTGTAGAGGCCGAGCGTGACCGGGAAGAGCCGTTCGTCGCCCAGCATGATCAGCGGCAGCAGGAAGCTGTTCCACACCGCGACGAAGTGAAACAGGAAGATGGTGACGAGGCCCGGAAACATCAACCGGCTCGACACCGTGAAGAACGTGCGCACCTCGCCGGAGCCGTCGATGCGGGCGGCTTCCAGGAGTTCGTCCGGCACGCTGGCGCCGGCGTAGATCTGTGCGAGGTAGACACCGAACGGGTTGACGATGCTGGGCAGGAACACCGCCCAGAACGTGTTCGTCGCGCCGACATAGCTGAAGATGAGAAACAGTGGCAGGGCCAGTGCCGTGGCCGGCACGAGCACACCGCCGAGCACGATGTTGAACAGGGTCTCCCGGCCGGGAAACCGGTACTTGGACAGGGCGTACCCGCACATGGCCGCGAGCAGCGTGCCGCACAGCGCCGCCCCGCCGGTGTACGCGATGCTGTTGCCCATCCAGCGCAGGAACACGCCGTCGCGGTACGTCAACAGCTCGCGGACGTTGTCGACGAACGCGAAGTCGGCGAACCACAACGGGTTGGTGCCGGTGAACTGTTCACGGTCCTTGGTGGCCGCGACGATCAGCCACCAGACGGGCAGCAGGATGTAGAACGCGAACACGCCCATGACGAGCATGGCCGCGGTGCGGCTGAAGAGGCTTTCGCGAGATCTCACCGGAGCCCCTTCCGCTGGGTGAGCTTGAGGAAGCCGAACGACAGCGCGAACGTCGCCAGCGCGAGTACCACCGAGAAGGCGGCGGCCAGGTTGAAGTTCGGGATGGACGAGGTGGAGTAGACGGTCAGGTTGGGCGTGTAGGTGCTGGACACCGCTGAGCTGAAACTGCGGAACACCTGTGGTTCGGCGAGCAGTTGCAGCGTGCCGATGATGGAGAACACGGTGGTCAGCACCAGTGCCGGCATCACCAGGGGGATCTTGATGGACCAGGCGATCCGCACCGGTCCCGCGCCGTCGAGCCGCGCGGCCTCGTAGATCTCCGTCGGGATCGACAGGAGGTACGAGTAGATGATGATCATGTTGTATCCGACGTAGACCCACGTCACGACATTCGCCATCGCCCACAGCACGACGTCGGCCGAGAGCAGGTCGACGCTCTGGGTCAGGGAGGTGAAGGGCGACAGGTTCGGCGAGTAGAGAAAGCCCCACATGATGGCCGCGACCACACCGGGGACCGCGTACGGCATGAAGAAGGCCAGCCGGAAGAAGCGTCCGGCCTTCACCAGCCCCGAATCGAGAAGCAGCGCGGTCAACAGGGCCAGCCCCAGCATCACCGGCACCTGTACGACGCCGAACAGCAGCACCCGCCCGACCGAGCGCCAGAACGGCCCATCGGAGAAGACGTATCCGTACTGCGTCAGGCCGCCGAAGACCTCCTTCGCCGGTGCGAACATGTCGGCGCGCTCGACGACGTACAGCGACTGCACGACGGCGTATCCGACGGGCAGGACGAAGAACAGCGCGAACAGTACCCCGAAGGGTAGGACGAAGAAGGCGATGGCGCCCTTGTGAGCGGTCCTTGCTTTTCTCGCCTTCATAGTGGCTCCTCGCGCACGACCCGGACTTCCCCGGCGGGAACCCTCAGCAGGCCATCCACGGCGGTTCCGGTCACCAACTCGGTGCCGGTCGCGGCGTACTCGATGTCGCACGCGCCGTGGTTGACGACGAACAGGTAGCCGCGGTTCGCGTCGCGGCGGCGTACCACCTCGACCGAGCCGTCTCCTTCCGGCCCGAGCGGGCGCACACCGGCCGCCCGGGTCGCCTCGCGGACCACGTCGCGCAGCGCGCCGGCCCGCAGTTCGGTGGCCACGTACCACGCAGTGCCACACGGGCCGGAGCCGCCCGAGCCGTATGCGTTGCGGGTGACCGCCGGAACACCGGGCAGCGGCCCGTCGACGTACCGGGCCACCGGCTCGGCCGTCGTCGTGCGCAGCCGCTCGGTCCACAGTCGACACGTGGCGCCGTTGTCCAGGGTCACCTCGACGTCCGGCGGCAGCGGCGCGAACTCCTCGACCGTCACGCCCAGCAGGTCGCGGAACGCTCCGGGGTACCCGCCGAGGCGTACCCGGTCGTCCTGGTCGACGATGCCACTGTAGAAGGTGACGAGCACGTGACCGCCGGCCGCCACGTACGCGTCGATGGCGGCCGCCTCCTGGTCCGATACCAGGTGCAGGCACGGCACGACGACCAGCCGGTACCGGCTCAGGTCGGCGGTCGGCGCGACCACGTCGGTCGTCACGCCCGTCTGGCGCAAGGCGTTGTACGCCAGGTGCACCTGGTCCAGGTACCGGACGGACTGCGATGGGCGGCTCTCGCCGTCGCACGACCACCAGGACTGCCAGCTGAACAGCAGCGCCACGTCGGTGTCCACTGTGGTCCCCGCGACCTCGTCCAACCGGTCCAGGGTCTCGGAGAGCCGCAGCACCTCCCGCCACGCCTCGGTGTCGGTGCCAGCGTGCGGTACCAGAGCGGAGTGGAACTTCTCCGCGCCCTGCGCGGAGGCCCGCCACTGGAAGAAGCACACCGAGTCGGCGCCCCGCGCGACGTGAGTGAGCGAGTTGCGGATCATCTCGCCGGGCGCCTTGGCCAGGTTGTGCGGCTGCCAGCTCACCGCGCTGACTGACTGCTCCATCAGCATCCAGGGGCGCCCGCCGGCGAGGCCGCGGGTGAGGTCGGCGGCGAAGGCGAGCTCCGCGGTCGGTTCGTCGAGGCGGTGATCGAGGTAGTGGTCGTTGGCGACGACGTCCACCTCGGGCGCCCACGTCCAGTAGTCCAGATTGCGGATGTGGGCGGTCACCATGAAGTTCGTGGTGATGGGTATGGCCGAGTGCCGGCGCAGCACCTCGACCTCGTCGCGGTAGTAGTCGAGCAACTCGTCCGAGCTGAACCGATGGAAGTCGAGGATCTGGCCGGGGTTGCGGGCCGACAGCGCCTGCCGGGGCGGCTGCACCTCGGTCCAGTCCCCATATCGCTGGCTCCAAAACGACGTGCCCCAGCCGTCGTTCAGCGCGTCGACGGTGCCGTAGCGCTTGCGCAGCCAGCGGCGGAACGCCTCGGCGGTCTCCTCGTCGTAGCAGTGTGCGTTGTGGCACCCGAGTTCGTTGGAGACGTGCCAGAGCGCCACGGCGGGGTGCTTGCCGTATCGCCGCGCGACCTGCTCGACGAGGGCGAGGGCGCGCCGCCGGAAGACCGGGGAACTCGGGCACCATGCCTGGCGCCCGCCCGCGTATCGCTTGGTGCCGTCCGGAGCGGTCGGCAGGATCTCCGGGTGCAGGGTCGTCAGCCACGGCGGCGGCGACGCGGTACCGGTACCAAGGTTGATCTTGATGTCGTGCTGGTGCAGCAGTTCGACGATGCTGTCGAGCGCGTCGAAGTCGTACTGGCCCGGCCGCGGTTCGAGGTAGGACCAGCCGAAGATGTTGATGGCGACGAGATCGACGCCCGCCTGCCGCATCAGGCGGACATCCTCCCGCCAGACGTCGGGCGACCACTGCTCCGGGTTGTAGTCACAGCCCAGGCCGATGCCGGCGACGGGCATGGGCGTCCTCCCAACTGTGTCTGTGTGCACGTGCACACAGTTCGGTGCGTTTCGACGAGGTCAACGATGTGTGAACGTGCACACACTAGGTACGGGTCCTCGCCCCGGTCAAGCCCCGCGACTACAGTGACGGCGTGAAACGGCGGAAAGGGGCGGTTCGGCGCGCGACCGTGCACGATGTCGCGGCGGCGGCCGGCGTCTCGCGCGGCACCGTCAGCCGGGTCATCAACGGCGGGTACGTCTCCGGGGCGGCCCGTGCGGCGATCGAGGCGGCCATCGCCGAGGTCGGCTACGTGCCCAACACCGCCGCGCGCAACCTCGTCATGCAGCGCTCCCAGGCCGTGGCCTTTCTCGTACTCGAGCCGCCCAGCCTGATCCTGGAAGACCCGAACATCGGCGCCATCATGCTCGGCGCCAACGCGGTCCTGTCCTCGGCCGACTACCAGTTGGTCAACCTGGTCGTCGATTCGGCGCGCGACACCGAGCGCATCACCAAGTACCTCAGCGGCGGGTTCGTCGACGGCGCGGTCATCGTCTCCGCCCGGGCCAACGACCCGATCACCCGCGTCGTGACCGACCTGGCGCTGCCCGCCACCTTCGTCGGCCACCCAGCCGACCTGAAACAGGGCATTCCGTTCATCGGCATCGACAACGTCGGCTCCGCGCGGGCGATCACCGAGCGGCTGGCCGCCACCGGCCGCAAGCGCATCGGCATGATCGCGGCGGCCGTCGACCGAGACTCCGGCGCCGACCGGCTCACCGGCTTCCGGCAGGCGCTCGGGCGCAGGTTCAAGCCGAACCTGGTGGCCCACGTCCCGTTCTACGATTACGCCTCCGGCATGGAAGGCATGCGACAGCTGCTCCAGCGCGAGCCGCGCCTCGACGGCGTCTTCGCCGCCTCCGACGCGGTGGCCGCCGGTGCGTTGCAGGTGCTGCGCGAGCTCGGACGGTCTGTCCCCGGCGACGTGGGAGTCGTCGGCTTCGACGACAGCCCGTGGGCCCAGCGCACGGATCCGGCTCTGTCCACAGTGCACCAGCCGGCCAAGGAGATCGGGGCCCAGGCGGCAGACCTGGTGCTGCGGCAGCTGGGCGGCAAGACCCCGGAGCCGGGGGGCATCCTCCTGCCCACCCCGATTGTGTGGCGCGCCTCAGCCTGACGGGTGTTAGGTCGGCGGTTTGTCGGGTATGTCGACCCGATGGATGACAGGACATCGCGGTTTGACGACGCCACCGTGCGGGCGGTCGGCAAGCTGAGTGAGGCGTTCGAGACCATCGAGCGCGCCCGTGGCCATCTCTACGCCTTTCACCAGCTGACCGGCGGCGCCGACCTGTGCCTGGAGGAGGCGATAGACCAACTGTGGGCCGCCGGCCACACCGATTTGAGCCAGCGGCTGACCACGGAGCTTCTCGGTCGCAATGTCCTGCCCGGCCGGTGGACGTTTCAGGTCGTTGAGGAGTACGACGACACCTACTACGACGTGTTCCGCGAGTTCGTCGTGGAGGCCCGGCGATTGACCGGTGGCCGCCGGCACAGCTACGAGGCATCGCTCAAGGAGCAGCGGCGTACGCCTGGTCTGGCCGGCCACGAGCGCGGCAGGGGATAGCGAATCAGGAGATCAGCGCGGACCGGACGACGAAGGAACTGGCGCCGGTGAAGCCTTCCGAACCGTCGGGTTGGTCGATCCAGAGCTCGGACTGCCGATGGTGGATGACGCGGTCCGGGTAGTTGTGCGAACGCAGCGTCACCGAATCGGCGGTCGCGCCCGTTCGCGCGCAGAACGTGGCGTCCTCGCGGAACAGGTCTGAGTCGTCCTGCTCGTCGAACCTCAGCCGATAGTCGAAATGGCGAAGAAACCGGCCATCATTGGTCCGGAAAGTGAAGCAGGACGGGTCCGCCAGACCGGCCACCACGATGAGCGAGGCCTCCCGCCGGTCCGCTGTGTCGCTTTCGGGGGTGACCGTGTCAATCACCGCCCGGCCGTCGTCCCGGCGGACGTACGAACCGGATCGGTCCGCGGACTCCAGGGACCACAGGCCGGCACTCAACGTCGCGCCGGTTGGCGACGGTGACGGGCTCGGTGACACCGCCGGCTCCTGAGCCGTTTGCGGGGCGGTCGGGGCGGCGGTCGCCGGCGCGGCGGCGGATGACTCGGTGCCACTGGCGGCTCGCCACGCCAGGTAGCCAAGGGCGAATACACCGATGACGGCGGCGGCGACGCCGGCGGTGACGGCTGGGTGCAGGCGCTCGAGCAGCCCCAGTTCCTGGTCGCGTGTCGGGGCGCCGCCGCGGCCGTAGACGGTTCCGGTCGGTGCCGGCGCCGAGCGTTTCGGCTCCGGACGGGGTGCGTGCGGGTCCGTGCTCATCGTGCTGTCACGTCGGGATGCTAACCGTGAACGGCCGCCCGGTCACCTGCGCCGGGGGGCAGGAAGGGCTCCAGGCCGGGTACCGCTTCGCGGGCGAGGTCGGCGACGAGGCCGCCGAACCGCAGGCCGCCTTCGGCGTTGAGATGTGTGGTGTCCACGCTGCCGTCGGGCTCGCGGGGCGAGAGCAACTCGCAGCCGGCCCGGCCCAACGCCTCGCAGAGGCGGGTGCTGGCCGCGTACAGGTCGACGAGGGGGACGTCCAGGTCCGTGGCCACTCGCCGGGT
Source organism: Phytohabitans aurantiacus (assembly GCF_027923225.1). Lineage (GTDB taxonomy): Bacteria > Actinomycetota > Actinomycetes > Mycobacteriales > Micromonosporaceae > Phytohabitans > Phytohabitans aurantiacus. The sequence goes on along the minus strand of NZ_BSDI01000007.1, from coordinate 20,996 downwards.
GGCCGCCACATACGGGCCGAGCGTGTCGTTCAGGCGTCCGGAGGCGTCGAACTGGCGCCGGGTGAGCGAGGTGACGAGTACCGGCTGCGTCGCCGCCGCGCGGGCCTCGGTCACGTACCGGGCCAGGTTCGCGGCGAAACCGCCATCCGGGTCGGTTTCACGCTCGGGGCCCTTGCCGGGTTGGTCGTTGTGGCCGAACTGGATGAGCACGTAGTCGGCCCGGGTCGCCAGAGCCGGCTCCCAGAGACCCTCGTCGCGGTAGCTCTTCGAACTGCGGCCGCTCATCGCGTGGTTGAGGCATTCGGTACCGGCCGACGCGCGGGCCCGGAAGCCTGGGCCCCACCCGGCGTCGTCGGTCACCGTCGAGTCGCCCACCAGCAATACGCGCACCACATCGTCCCTTCGGGGGTTGCGAAAATCAACACTCTAATAGATGCTAATCAATACTTCGGGATCGGTAGAGGGTTCTGGGCAGCCTCCGCCGAGGTGTCACCGTCCCATCCGTCCCTTCTGGAGGACTGCCCATGCGTTCTCATCATTACCGGTCCAGGGTGATGACCGCCGTCGCCGCCACCACCGTAGTCGCCGGAGCCGGCATCGTCACCGCGATCACGGGCCAGCCGGCAGCGGCCGCCGCCGGCTGCGGAGCCACCTACACGGTCGCGTCCCAGTGGACCAACGGCTTCACCGCCAACGTCAACGTGACGAATCTCGGCGATCCGCTCACTTCCTGGACGCTGTCCTGGAGCTTCGCCAACGGCCAGCAGGTCACCCAGGCATGGAACGCTATGGTGACCCAGAGCGGTGGCCAGGTCACCGCGCGAAACGCCACCTACAACGGCTCGCTCGGCACCGGCGCGACGGCCTCGTTCGGGTTCAACGGGTCGTGGAGCGGCACCAACTCCTCGCCCACCAGCTTCTCCCTCAACGGCACGGCCTGTACGGGTGCCCCGGTCACCAGTAACCCCACGACCGGACCGAGCACCCCGAACACGTCACCGTCTGTGCCGCCGTCGTCGCCACCGCCCACGGGCAGCCCCGGCTGGGGACGCGGATTGCCGCCGGCCGACGCGGTGCACAGCCACGCGTACCACATCATCGCCGCCGTCGACGGCACCGGATACACGCCACGGGCGAACGAGTGCTCGCGCGAGATTCACGCGCGGTACTGGACCTATGGACCGGACGGCAAGGTCTACCCGACGTGGCACCCGGCGCGCGACGCGAGCGGCTGTTCGTTCGGGCACGAGCACGGCGACGACCCGCGCACCTCGGACCTGTTCAACGCCTCGGGCTGGCCGCCATTCGGCTACACCAGCGAGGTGATGCTGGACAGCATGCCGCAGTCCAGCCACCGGCACGAGGACCACGTCGGGCACAAGGTGCTCGTCGTCAACAACTCCAACGTGATCCAGGGTGACAACGGCAGCAGCTTCTTCCCGCCGCAGGGACCCACCATCGCCACCTGCGACGTCCTGCTCAAGTTCCACCAGGGCACCCACTCGCCGGACGCGTTCAGCAACAACGTCCACGAGTTGCTTTTCAACCAGCGCTGCAACGCGACCAACGGCCAGGTCACCGAGGCCAGATACAACGCGATGATTCCGCTCGGCCGGGCCGGTGGATTCAGCCCCAGCGAGTGCCCGGGCTTCGGCCGCCCGTTCATCAACGTCAAGCCCGCCGTGCCGGCGGACTCGCCCTCGGACACCCGGTCGCTGGGCCGGCTGATCACCGAGCCGGGCTGCGTGCAGGCGATCCGGGAAGGCCGTACCCACCAGGACCCGCTCTACCCCAACCCGGTGCCGTTCACGGTGTCCGACATGGACGACTTCTGGTTCTCCGACATCTCGGTGACCGGTTCGGGGCTGAACTTCCGGATCGCGCCGCTGTTCTACGTGGTCAACCCGTCGCGCTACTACGACCCGACCAAGCCGAACAACAACGGCCGGATCGTCGAGCTGTGCTACACCGACCTGCGCGGCGGCCCATCCTGCGACCAGGTCAAGCAGATCACCCAGCAGACCGGGCAACAGGTCGCCTGGGACGACCCGCGCTCGCCGTTCAAGGGCACCCACCGGGAGTTCCGGCCGGGCACCTTCTCGGTACAGAACAGCGGCTCGACCACGGTCTACACCGACGTGTACGGCCGCAACGCCTCCAGCACGCCGTTCGCCGGCTCGATCAAGCAGTATTTCGCGGGTAACAGCGGGACCGCGCTGTACGTCCGCGGCTCGATCAAGGACTACGGCAGCAACGCGGCCGATGGGATCCACGCCCCGAACTGATCGACTCGAATATCCAGGGAGCCCGCGGCCGGTGACCCGCCGCGGGCTCCCGTCACCCGGATCCGCGCCCGCTACTGATCACCGGGCTCAGGGCGAGGCCGAGCAGAAGGCCGGCGACGCAGTCGGTGAGCCAGTGGAAGCCCAGGTACGTCACCGCCACGAACACGATCACGACCGGCGACACGAGGATCCCGTACCGGACCCTCGCCGACAGCGGGCGGCGTCGCAGGCGCTCGAGCAGCAGGACGAGCACGGGGTACCAGATGACGGTGTTGACCACGTGCCCGGACGGGTACGACCAGCCGGCGTCGTTGGCGAAGATCTCGACGGCGTCGTGCCACGGCGCGTGCGGCGCCGACCGGTCGGTGAGGATCTTGAGCGGGACGACCACGACGTAGCTGGCCGCCGCCGTCACGAGTACCCGCAGGACCGGGCCGGGTGTGCGGTCCCGGACCGCGATCGGCACGGCCAGGGCGAGCAGCGCGGGCGCGATGAGGTTGGCCGATCCGAGGAAGTAGGCCGCCTTCGCGGCCAGCCGGAGCGGCTCCGGGCGGTGGGTGTCGCACCAGTCGCGGACCGCGATGTCGATATCGAGGAACGCGCCAGCGGCCAGGGCCGCGGTGAGCGCCGCGAAGGCGGCGGCCGAGACCGCGACCACCCACCACGCGGTGTCGGTTTGCTCCTGGGCGGCGATCTTGGAATGCTTTCGCACATGTCCAGCATGCCGGCGGCGTCCGCCGAAGACGTCATCGACCAGCCGCTTCGGGCCCAGTTCGAGGGGTTCCTGAACCAGCACCGCGTCGCGCCGCCGTCACCTGCCGGTCGCGCGCCGAGATCGGCATCCCCGAGACGCCGGACGAGTCGTTCGTCCTCGATGACCACGACACCATCGCCACCGTCCAGCGGGCACACCGCGAGGCGTGCGAGGCGTCACGCCGTGCGACGGCTTCGTTCGACCTGGACGACATGGTCCACGGCAACCGGCGCGGCCCGCTCCGGCTGCGGTGGGTGTACCTCCACGTGCTGCGCGAGCTCGCCCAGCACTGCGGGCACGCGGACATCCTTCGAGAGCAGCTGCTCAGCGAGTAGAAACGGGTACCCTCGGCCGGTGTTCTCGCCCCGCGGCCCGTCCCTGCGTGAGCTGTGCGTCCAGGCGCTGTCCTCGGTCGAGCGCGGCTACGACCTGCTGGCGCCGAAGTTCGACCACACGCCGTTTCGCACACCGCGGAGCATTCTCGACGCGACCGCCGGCGCGCTGTCCGAGCTCGGGCCGTTCGGCGACGGGCTGGACGTGTGCTGCGGCACCGGCGCCGGCATGCTGGTGCTCAGGCCGCTGTGCCGGGGAGGCGTCACGGGTGTCGACTTCAGCACCGGCATGCTCGCACAGGCGCGGAGCGCGTACCCGGACGCCACCTGGACGCGGGCCGACGCCCGGCACCTGCCGTTCGCCGAAGGCTTCGACCTCGCCGTCACCTTCGGGGCGCTCGGGCACTTCCTGCCCAGCGAACGGCCCGCGGTGTTCGCGGGGGTGTACCGCGCGCTGCGCCCCGGCGGGCTCTTCGCCTTCCCGATCGGGGCGCCGCCACCGTTCATGTCGGTTTCGCATTGGGCCGCGCTCGGATTCGACGTGACCATGCGGGTTCGCAACGCCGTGTGGCGCCCCCGGTTCGTCATGTACTACCGCACGACGCCGCTGCCGGCGGTCCGCGACGACCTGACCGCGGCCGGCTTCACCGTGACGACCGCCGACCTGACCGCCCTGGGCCGGCGCCGGGACGGCAGCCCGCAGTGCCGGCTCGTCCTCGCGCGCAAGCCGGTCAAGGATCAGCGGCAGTCCATGTAGGCGAGGCTGCGGCCGAACACCAGGTCGTTGTCGGTCAGGCCGAGCGGGGAGACCCCGACATGTCCGTTGTGGAGCTTGCGGACGACGCCGCCGCCCACGAACACGGTCTCGTGCAGCCCGAAGCCGCCGAACGACACCATCGAGCCGCGCGAGTTCGCGAACATGAGCGAGCCGCCCTCGGTGTCGATGACCGTGGCTGTGTCCTGCTCCAGGTCCCAGCGGACGTACGTGTTGTCATGCTGCCCGTACACGATGCCGTCCCGGAAGTCGACCGGCCACATCCGCGGCTCCGGGTCGGCGGCACCGGCCACCGGCAGCACGCGCGGTGTGCCGTCGGGCGCCCAGACCACGAGCCGTACCCGGTCGGGCATGGACGAACCGCTGGCGGCGTAGCCCAGTACGGTGCCGTCGGTGTCGATGTGCGTGGCGGAGGCGTGGCTGAAGCCCGGGGGAGTGGCCAGTACGCGCACCTCGCCGTCGGGCGACCAGGCGACCGCGCGTTGGATGTCGGGTTCGCCGTAGGCGGTGCCCGCGACGGTGCCGTTGGCGTTGACGGCCGAGGCCTCCGCCTGCGTGGCGTCCGGCGGGGTCGCCAGCTTGATGATCTGCCCGTACGCGTACATGACGGCGTGCCGCTGCCAGTTTTCGTGGGCCCAGCCGACCGCGACGCCCGTGGTACTGACCGCGGCGAAGCCGCCGTACGGGTCCACCTCCGGGCCGACGTGCGGGGTGCCGTCGCGCCACAGAACCACGCGTGCCTTGATGACGTCCGGTGATTCCCGGCGCCCGGTGCCGCCCACCTGGTACCGCCCCGACCGGTCGATGGCCAAGACGGTGGTGTCGCCGCCCTCGACGGTACGCATCTCGCGGTAGACACAGGGCTCGCCAACGGGCGGCGAGGCGGCCGCCGGCGTACCCGAGATCATGATCAGCGCCGCGGCGCCTGCGGCGATACTCCGTCCACTTCGCACACCCGCGACGATACGGCGGGCACCTTTCACAACTGTTTCACCGCGTCCCGCTGAGGTGCTTGCGGAAGCGTGCCGATTGCTCGCACCAGTCGTCGTAACCGTGGGACCGGTAGAACCGGTGCGCCCTGTCACGGCCACGGTTGCTGGTGATCTCCATTTCGTCGCAGCCGGATTGCCGGGCGAGCTGTTCGGCCCGGTCCAGCAATGCGTGGCCGATTTCGGTGCCGCGGTGGCGATCGTCGACGACGAGCGCGACGAGCCGGGCAAGGGGCTGGTCCCGGTGAATGAGAGGGATGAGGCAGAGCGCCGCGAGTCCGGCCACGGTCTGCTCGACGTGCGCCACGAGCAGGTGCCGTTCGGGATCCGCCGCCCACTGGTGGACTCTTCGAGTGGCTTGCTCCGGTGAGGTCGGGTAGCCGAGCTGGGTCAGCAGGGGCGCGATGTCGGGGCCGTCCTGCGGGCGGCAGTCGCGAATCATCATTGTCACACTCCGCAGCCCGCGGGGAGTCGCACGGTGACGCGCAGGCCGCCGGCGGGGCGCGGGGTGAGGTTGAGGGTTCCGTCGTGTGCCTGGGTGATGCTTTTGACGATTGCCAGGCCGAGGCCGACACCCGAGTGGCCGTTGCGTATCCGTTCGGTGCCGCGCTGAAACGGCTCCACGAGCGTGGAAACCACCTGCGGGCTGAGCTTCGCGCCGGTGTTCTCGACGGTGAGCACCGCGGACTTGGGGTGGACGCTGGTCGTGACCCACACGGTGCCGTCCGCGGGCAGGTTGTGGACGATCGCGTTGTGTACGAGGTTCGTGGTTATCTGCAGGAGCAGCGCGTGTGAGCCGATGGTGGGTGTGATGTCACCGGAGGTCTCGATGGTGAGGCCGCGTTTCTCCGCGAGCGGCAGGAGCGTTTCGGCCGCCTCCTCCGCTATGAGCGACAGGTCGACGTGCTCCCGGGCGAAGGACCGTTGGTCGGCGCGGCTGAGCAACAGTAACGCCTCGATGAGGTCGATCGCGCGGCTGTTGATGAAGTGGAGGCGGTCGACGAGCGCGGTGGTGTCGCGGTTCAGGTCGTTGCGGGCCACGTCCAGGAGCGTCTGTGTGATCGCCAGTGGCGTGCGCAGCTCGTGCGAGGCGTTGGCCGCGAACCTCTGCTGCTCGGCGTTGTGCGCTTCGAGCCGCGTGAGCATGGTGTCGAAAGCGTCGGCGAGTTCGCGGAATTCGTCGATGCGGCCTTCGAGGTGGATCCGGTGCGACAGTTTGCCGTTCGCGGCGAGGCGGGTGGCGTTCGTGATGCGGGTCAGGGGCACGAGCATGCTGCCGGCGAGGATCCATCCGCCCACGAGGCCGAACACGAGCAGGAAGGCCAGTACCGCGACCGCTTTCGGGGTGAATGCGCGCACCAGGTCGTACTTGAGGGTCTGGATCCCACCCGGCGTGTAGATCACCTCGGGCACATAACGGAGCAGGAACAGCCACACCGCGGCGAGCAGCATGGCACCGGCGACCATGAGGAACCCGGCATAGCTGAGGGTGAGTTTGAGGCGCACACTCAACCCGGGTTCCCTATCCACGGTCTCCTCCGATGCGGTAGCCGACACCGGCCACGGTAGCGATGATCCACGGCTCGCCCAGGCGTTTGCGCAGTGCCGAGACGGTGATGCGTACGGCGTTGGTGAAGGGGTCGGCGTTTTCGTCCCACGCCCGCGCCAGGAGTTCTTCGGCGCTCACGACACCGCCTTCGGCCGCGACGAGTACTTCGAGCACGGCGAACTGTTTACGGGTGAGCGCGACGTAGTTGCCGTCGCGGTAGACCTCGCGGCGGAACGGGTCGAGCCGCAGGCCGGCGATTTCCCGCACCGGCGGCCGGTTGTGGGCGCGCCTGCGGTTGAGTGCCCTGAGCCTGAGGACGAGCTCCCGGAGTTCGAACGGTTTCGTGAGGTAGTCGTCGGCGCCGAGTTCGAAGCCGGACACCTTGTCGTCGAGCCGGTCGGCGGCGGTGAGCATGAGGATGGGCGTACCGGTGCCGGTGGCGATGATGTTTCTGGCGATCTCGTCGCCGGTGGGTCCGGGGATGTCGCGGTCCAGGACGGCGATGTCGTAGGCGTTGACGCTCAGGAGTTCGAGCGCGGTGTCGCCGTCTCCGGCGATGTCGGCGGCGATCGCCTCCAGGCGCAGGCCGTCGCGGATGGCTTCGGCCATGAAGGGTTCGTCCTCGACGATCAACACACGCATGATCCCGATGCTACGAACTGGCGCATATCGCCGGCATATCGAAACCGTTAGGGTAAGCGTTGATCACCGCGACGCCGCGCCGACCCGTCGGGGCGGAAACCAGCAAGGGACCGCGCCATGTCGCTGACCGAAAAGGCCATGACCCGCATCCGCGAGCTCATCCGGTCCGGCGAGCTGCCGCCCGGCTCCCGACTGCCGCCGGAGCAGCAACTCGCGGCCGACCTGGGTGTCGGGCGAAACATCATGCGCGAGGCGGTGCGGGCGCTGGTGACCGCCCGGGTGCTGGAGGTGCGCCGGGGCAACGGCACCTTCGTCACCAGCCTGCAGCCACGGGTCCTGCTGGAGGGCATCGGCGGCGCCATCGAGCTGCTGCCGGTCGACGCGATGCTGGAGCTCACCGAGGTACGCCGGCTCTTCGAGAGCGTCGCCACCGGGCTCGCCGCCACCCGGATCACGCCCGCGCAGCTCGCCGAGGTCCGCACGCACCTGGAGGCGATGCGGTCGGCGGCCGACGACGTGGAGCTGCTCAACCAGCACGACGCCGCCTTCCACCACGCGGTCGTGGCGGCCACCGGCAACGAGACGCTGTCGGCGGTGGTGGAGGGCATCTCCAGCCGGACGGTCCGCGCCCGGGTGTGGCGCGGCCTGGTCGACGCCGACGCCGCCGAACGCACGCTGCGCGAGCACGAGGCCATCTACCTGGCGCTGGTCGCCGGAGACGCCATCCAGGCACAGGCGGCGGCGCTGATGCACATCACCAGCATCGAGACGTGGCTGCGCGCCAACCTGCGCGACGAACAGCCGCAGCGCTGACGAGACTGAATCTGATTGGCGAGTACGCTGCATCGGCGATGCGGGTAATCAGTACCAATGAAGCGAGCCTGGTGGTCGCCGCGCAAGCCGGTGACGACCGGGCGCTCGAGGCGCTTGCCACGGCGAACCTGCCGCTGGTCTACACCATCGTGCGCCGGGCGCTGGGCGACTCCGCCGACGTCGACGACGTCGTGCAGGAGACCATGCTGCGCGCCTTGCGCGAGCTGCCGGCGTTGCGCTCGCCGGAGCGGTTCCGGTCCTGGCTGGTGGCGATCGCGACGCGCCAGCTGAGCACGCACCTCTACCGGCGCGACGTGTCCGCCGACCGCGCCGCGCCGCTCGACGAGGCCACCGAGCTGGCCGGCGCCGACTTCGAAGGTCCGGCGCTGCTGCGCCTGGAGCTGTCGGGGCAGCGCAAGCAGGTGACGCGCGCCAGCCACTGGCTCGACCCGGACGACCGGGCGCTGCTGTCACTGTGGTGGCTGGAGGTGGCGGGCATGCTCACCAGAGCCGAGCTGGCCGCGGCACAGGGGATGGGCGTACTGCACGCGGGCGTGCGCCTCCAGCGGATGCGCAACCAGCTCGACGTATGCCGGTCGCTGGTCGCGGCGCTGGAGGCCCGGCCCGGGTGCGATCGGCTGGCGGCCGCGTCGGCCGACTGGGACGGCGTACCGAGCCCGCTGTGGCGCAAGCGCCTCGCCCGGCATACCAAGAACTGCCCGGTGTGCGCCCGCGCGGCCGAGGGGATGGTCCCCGCCGAGCGGCTGCTGGTCGGGTTCGCGCTTCTGCCCGTTCCCCTCGCGCTGTCCGCCGCCGTACTGGCCAACAGCACGCTGGCCGGGACGGCCGGCGGTTCCGCCGTCGCCGGCGCGGGCGGTGCCAAGGCCGAAGGGCTTCTCGGCCAGCTCGCCCAGGCGGTCGGAGCGCACCCGGTCGCGACGACGGTCGCCGCGGGGGCGCTGGCCATCGGTGCGGCGATCGTCACGGCGGCCCTGCCGCCGCTGCCGTCGGCGCCGGCGGTCATCGCGGCGCCGACATCGGCACCCGCGTCACCGCCGCCGGCGTCGACCCCCACGGCGGCGCCGACGAGGTCGGCGTCCGCGTCGGCCCCGCCGGCCCCGGCTGGCGCCGATCCGGTACCGGCCGGCCCGAGCAGCCCGGCCGCGGCGCTGCGGTACGGTCCGGTGTCCCTGGAGTCGGTCGACCAAGCCGGACTGGTGGTCACGACCGCGGACGGCTTCGGGGTACTGGAACGGGTGGACGCGAGCAGTACCGGGCCGGCCCGGACCCGAGCGACATTCGAGGTGGTCCGCGGCCTCGCGGACGGCGACTGCTTCTCGTTCCGCGCCGAGGACGGGCGGTACCTGCGGCATTCGTCATGGCGGTTGCGCCTCAGCGAGGACGAGGGCAACGCGCTGTTCCGCGGCGACGCGACGTTCTGCGTGCGCCAGGGGTCGGTCGCGGGGTCGGTGTCGCTGCGGTCCCAGAACTATCCCGGCGCGTTCGTGCATCGCCGCGGCACGGAGTTGTGGGTGGACTCGGGCCAGGACGACGCCGCCTTCCTGGCCGCCGCCTCATTCCGGCCGCGACCGGCGCTGGCCGGGTAGTCGTTACGCGGAATGCCGTCCGGCGGACTCCAACGCGGGCCACAGCGCGGCCGGCACGCGGGCGTTCGCGCGGCGGACGGTCTCGGTCACCTGGGCGGCCGTGCCCATTCCCACGACCGTGCACGCGACCGCCGGGTGGGTGCGCACATACGCCAGCGCCGCCTCCGGAAGGGTGGTGCCGTAGCTCTCGCAGATGCGCGCCATGCGGACCACCCGCTCGATGAGCTCGGCCGGGGCCTGCTGGTAGTTGTAGGTAGCGTCGGCCGCGGGTCGGTCGCGCGCCAGCAGGCCGGAGTTGTACACGCCGGCGACGACCACGGACACGCCGTGCTCGTCGGCGGCGGGTAGCAGGTCGTCCAGCGCGCCCTGTTCGAGCAGGGTGTACCGGCCGGCGCACATCACCAGGTCGATGTCGGTCTCACGCACGAAGCGGGTGAGCATCCGGGACTGGTTCATGCCGGCGCCGATGGCACCGACGACGCCCTGGTCGCGCAGCTCGACCAGGGCCGGTACCGCCTCGGTGGCCGCCTGCTGCCAGTGGTCGTCCGGGTCGTGCAGGTAGACGATGTCGATCCGGTCCAGACCGGTGCGCGCCAGGCTCGCCTCCAGCGAGCGCAGCACACCGTCGCGGCTGAAGTCCCAGACGCGGCGATGGTCGGCGGCGACCGCGAAACCCTCGGTGTCGACGAGGTGCGCGGTCTCGGGCGACGGTACGAGCAGGCGTCCCACCTTGGTCGAGACCACGTACTGGTCGCGTGGCCGTGACCGCAGGGCGGCGCCGAGGCGCCGTTCGGACAGTCCGAGGCCGTAGTGGGGGGCGGTGTCGAAGTACCGGATGCCGGCATCCCAGCCGGCGTCGATGGCGCCCGCGAACTCCTCGTCGCTGCGGGCCCGGTACAGGTTGCCGGCCTGGGAGGCGCCGAAGCCGAGCGCGGTGAGCGCGACGGCGGGCCGGCGCCGCAAGGGCGTCGATCTCATGCCTACCGTCCCAGCCAGCCGCCGTCGACGGGGATGACGGCTCCGTGCACGTAGTCGGCCGCTGGCGAGGCCAGGAACACCGCGGCGCCGGCGAGGTCGTCGGCCCGGCCCCAGCGGCCGGCGGGGATGCGGTCGAGGATGGCGGCGTTGCGGCTCGGGTCGTCGCGCAGGGCCTGGGTGTTGTCGGTGGCGATGTAGCCGGGGACGATGGCGTTGACGTTGACACCGCGGGCGGCCCACTCGTTGGCCAGCGCGCGGGTGAGACCGACGAGCCCGGACTTGGCCGCCGTGTAGCCGGGCACGTTGACCCCGCCCTGGAAGCTCAGCAGCGAGGCCGTGAAGATGATCTTCCCGTGGCCGCGGGCCACCATGGCCCGGCCGAGTTCCCGGCTCAGGACGAACTGTGCGGACAGGTTGACCGCCAGGACCTCGTCCCACATCGCGTCGGTGTGCTCGGCGGCCGGCGCGCGTTTGATCGTGCCCGCGTTGTTGACCAGGATGTCCACGGCCCGGTCGCGGGCTTCGAGCCGGGCGGCCAGGTCGGTCACGGCGGCGCGGTCGGTGAAGTCCACCTGGTATCCGGTGAAGTCACGCCCGTGGCTGCGCACGCGCTTCTCGACCTCGCTGCCGGTGGGTTCGAGGTGTGCGCTGACGGCGACGATGTCGGCACCGGCGGCCGCCAGCGCGTCGGCGATGGCGAGGCCGATGCCCCGGCGGGCTCCGGTGACGACGGCGAGCCGGCCGGACAGGTCGAACGGGTTCACGAGGTCTCCTGGCAGTTGATCAGTACCTTCATGACGTCACCGCCGGCGCGCAGCGCCTCGAAGGCCGCGGCGGCGTTGGTCAGCGGCTCGACGTGGGTGATGAGGGTTTCGGCGGCGACCTTGCCGGCGCGCAGCAGCTCGATGGCGGTGTCGTAGTCGTCGCGCTGGTAGACGCGGGCGCCGACCATGGTGAGCTCGCGCCAGAAGAACCGGAAGACGTCGATCTCGCGGGGCTGGCTGTGGATGCCGACGACCACGAGACGGCCCCGTACCGCGAGGAGGTCGACGGCCGCGGTGATGCCGGCGGCGGAGCCGGACACCTCGAAGGCGACGGACGGGCCGGCGTCGCCGGTCCACGCGCCCACCTCGGCGGCGAGGTCGTCGTGTGCGGGGTCCAGGGTGCGGAACCCCAGCCGGTCGGCGATCGCGCGCCGGTGCGGGTCGAGCTCGACGAGGACGACATCGGCGTCGACGGAGCGTGCGACGAGGGCGATCAGCAGGCCGACGGGGCCGCCGCCGATCACCAGCGCCTTGTCGTGCGCCGTCAGGGCGGCGCGGCGCACGTCGTGTACCGCGACCGCGGTGGGTTCGACCAGGGCTCCGTGGGTGAGGGGCAGGTCGGCGGGCAGCGGGATCACCACGCTGGCCGGTACCGTCCAGCGTTGCTGCATGGCGCCGACGGAGTCGATGCCGATGAAGTTCAGCCGGTGGCAGATGTGCTGGTGGCCGGCCGCGCACGCCGGACAGGCGCCACACCAGCGCAACGGCATGACGGTGACGGGTGTCCCGACGGGCAGGCCGGTCACGCCGGTGCCGACGGCGGCGACGCGGCCGGACATCTCGTGCCCGATCGTCTGGGGAACCCGCACGCGATGGTCCATCGTGCCGTGCAGGATGTGCAGGTCGGTGCCGCAGATGCCGGTGTAGGCGACCTCGATCTGCACCTCGCCGGAGGCCGGCGGGACGGGCGGGCGGTCCGCCACCTCGATGGTCGAGTTGCCGGTGTACAGGGCTGAACGCATAGGAACCCTCTTCGGTCAGGCGGCGGCCGGCGCGTCCTCGTCTTCGTGGAGGTGGGCGCGCAGCCACGTCTCGGTGGTGGTGATGTGCATGAGGGCCGCGGCCTGTGCCTGGATGGCGTCGCCCGTGGCCAGTGCGGCGTAGATCGCCTCGTGCTCGCGCAGTGTCCGTCCGGCGGCGTCGGCGTCGACGAGCCCTCGCCACACGCGTGCGCGCAGGGTCCGGCTGGAGATGCCCTCGAGGACCGTCGACAGGGTCTCGTTGCCGGTGGCGGCCACGACCGCGCGGTGGAAGGCCGCGTCGTGCTGGTTGAGCAGCTCGACGTCGTCGGCCGCCGCGCGCATGGCGTCGAGGTGGTCCTTCACCTCGGCGAGCTGCCGCGCGGAGATGCGGGTGGCGGCCAGTGCGGTGGCCGCCGACTCGAACAGCCGCCGCACCTCGGTGAGCTCGAGCAGGGTGTCGCCGCGCAGCAACTCGACCGCGCCGCTGATGCCTTCCAGCAACACGCGCGGTTCGAGGCTGGTCACGAAGGTGCCGTTGCCGCGCCGTACTTCGAGCACCCGGCCGGCCACCAGCGCCCGTACCGCCTCGCGCATGATGTTGCGCCCTACGCCCAGCTCCGCGGCGAGCTGCTGCTCGGGTGGCAGTCGCGAGCCGGCGGGCAGTTCGCCGGATTGGATCATCTCGCGGAGGCGTGTCATCGCCTTGTCGGTCAGCGACATTCGGGCCCCTCTGAGGTTCGGTTACGCGAGCCCGAACACTAGCAGGTGATCCCATGTCTCGTAACCCTGTGTTCTCACCCGAGTGCTGGCCAGGGCGGTGACCGGATCCGAATATGCGGCTGGACAACAACTTTTTCGGCCTGCGGCTAGACGGCGGCGTGGCCGGCGGCTATAAAGACATCCCATGGCACAGGGGTGTTTCGAGCGAGTTGCGGCAGGGGCGGATGGCGATGTCTGAGGTGATCACGGCGGTCGACGCGATCGACGTCCGATTCCCGACCTCCCGTGAGCTGGACGGGTCGGACGCGATGAACCCCGAGCCGGACTACTCGGCCGCCTACGTGACGATCCGCACCAGCGGCGGCGAGGAGGGGTTCGGGCTCGCCTTCACGGTCGGGCGGGGCAACGAGGTCCAGGTCGCCGCGATCCGCGCGCTCGCGCCGCTGGTCGTGGGGTTGCCCGTGGCGGACGTCCTGGCCGACCTCGGATCGTTCTCGCAGACGCTGACCGGCGACAGCCAGCTGCGCTGGCTCGGCCCGCACAAGGGCGCCATCCACATGGCGGCCGGCGCGATCGTCAACGCCGCCTGGGACCTGTACGCCCGGCGCGAGGGCAAGCCGCTGTGGCGGCTGCTGGCCGAGATGTCACCGGCCCAACTGGTCGGCCTCGTCGACTTCCGGTACCTGCGCGACGCGCTCACACCGGAAGAGGCGCTGGACATCCTCCAGCGGGCGCAGCCCGGACGCGAGCAGCGGCAGAAAGACCTTCTGGCGCTCGGCTATCCGGCGTACACCACGACACCCGGCTGGCTGGGCTACACCGACGAGAAATTGGTCCGCCTGGCCAGGGAAGCAGTCGCCGACGGCTTCGACCTGATCAAGCTCAAGGTCGGCGCGGACAACGACGCCGACGTCCGGCGGATGGCCCTGGCCCGCGAGGCGGTGGGCCCGGACATCCGGATCGCGATCGACGCCAACCAGGCCTGGGGAGTGCGGCAGGCGATCGACTGGCTGGGGCCGCTGGCCGAGTACGACCCGTACTGGATCGAGGAACCGACCTCGCCGGACGACGTACTGGGACACGCCGCGATCCGGGGCGCCATCGCGCCGATCAAGGTCGCCACCGGCGAACACTGCCACAACCAGGTCATGTTCAAGCAACTGCTCCAGGCGCAGGCGATCGACGTGCTGCAGATGGACGCCACTCGGGTGGCGGGTGTCAACGAGAACATCGCGATCCTGCTCCTGGCGGCCAAGTTCGGCGTACCGGTCTGCCCGCACGCCGGTGGTGTGGGGCTGTGCGAGATGGTGCAGCACCTGGCGATGTTCGACTACGTCGCGGTCAGTGGCAGCACCGACGACCGGCTCATCGAGTACGTCGACCACCTGCACCAACACTTCGCCGATCCCGTCGTCATCCGCGAAGGGCGCTACGTCGCGCCCGAGCTGCCCGGTACCGGTGCGCGCATGCACCCGGAATCGGTCGCCGCGTACAGCTTTCCCAACGGTCCACAGTGGAACTCATCAGAGGAGTCGTGATGCACCCAAGACGTATCGCCGCGGCAGCGGCTGTCCTGATCTCCGCCGCCGCGCTGCTGAGCGCGTGCGGCGACGACGCGTCGACCGGAGACGGTGGCGCCAAGTCGGCGGTGGTCGGCGTCGACTACCCGCGTTCGGACACCGACTTCTGGAACTCGTACATCAAGTACACGCCCCAGTACGCCACCGAGCTCGGGCTGGACCTGAAGACGACAAACTCCCAGAACGACGTGGCGAAGCTGACCTCCAACGTCCAGTCGTTCATCAGCCAGGGCGTCAAGGGCATCGCCATGGCACCGCAGGACACCGCCGCGATCGCCCCCACGCTGCAGACCCTGGCGTCCAAGAAGATCCCCGTCGTGACCATCGACACCCGCCCCGACCAGGGTGACGTGTTCATGGTCGTACGCGCCGACAACCGCGCCTACGGCGAGAAGGCGTGCCAGTTCCTCGGCACCAAGCTCAAGGGCACCGGGAAGGTCGTGATGCTCCAGGGCGACCTGGCCTCCATCAACGGCCGCGACCGCACCGAGGCGTTCAACGACTGCATGAAGAAGAACTACCCGGGCATCACCGTCTTCGGCGAGGCCACGAACTGGGACGGCGCGATCGCCTCGCAGAAGCTGCAGATCCGCCTGACCGAGCACCCCGACATCAAGGGCGTCTACATGCAGTCCAGCTTCGCCCTGGCCGGCACGCTCCAGCTGCTCAAGCAGCGCGGCCTCGCCGTGCCACCGGACGACCCCAAGCACGTGTTCGTCGTCTCCAACGACGGCATTCCCAAGGAACTGCAGGACATCGCCGGCGGCAACATCGACGCCACCGTCTCCCAGCCGGCCGACCTGTACGCCAAGTACGCCCTCTTCTACCTGAAGGCGGCCATCGACGGCAAGACGTTCCAGCCCGGCCCGACCGACCATGACAGCACCATCATCCAGGTCCGCGACGGCGTACTCGAAGACCAGCTCTCCGCCCCTCTGGTGACCCTCGACGGCGGCAGCTACGGCGGGGTCGCGAGCCTCAAACCGGACGACAAGTCGTTGTGGGGCAACAACATCGGCTGACCAGCCGCGAAGGAGAGCACGGGCAGGAGAGCACGGGCACATGAGCGGCGACGAGAACGGGTGGGCCCAGGCGGGCCCGCCCGTGGCCGAGGCAACCAACATCAGCAAGCGGTACGGGTCGACGGTGGCGCTCGACCGGGCCCACATCCAGGTACGGCCGGGGGAGACCCACGCTCTCGTCGGCCGGAACGGTGCCGGCAAGTCCACCTTGGTGTCGATCCTGACCGGTCTACAGGCACCGGACACCGGGCAGGTCCTTTTCAACGGGCAGGCGGCGCCCCGGTTATCGGAACGGGACGCGTGGCGGCGGCACGTCGCCTGCGTGTACCAGAAATCCACCATCATCCCCGAGTTGACCGTGGCCGAGAACCTGCTGCTCAACCGGTACCACCGCAACCGTGGCGGGCTGATCAGCTGGCGTTCGCTGCGGCGCGAGGCCCGGAGCCTGCTGGCCGACTGGTCCGTCGACGTGGACGTCGACGCCAAGGCGCACGAACTGAGCGTCGAGCAGCGCCAGTTCGTCGAGATCGCCCGGGCGCTGTCGTTCGGCGCCCGGTTCATCATCCTGGACGAGCCCACCGCCCAGCTGGACGCCGGCGCGATCGCCCGGCTGTTCGGCCACATCCGCGACCTGCAGGGCCAGGGCGTGACGTTCCTGTTCATCAGCCACCACCTGCAGGAGATCTATGAGATCTGCGACATGGTGACGGTCTTTCGCGACGCCCGGCACATCGTCACGGCCCGGGTCGCCGACCTGCCGCGCGGCGAGCTGATCGCCGCCATGACCGGCGAGGCCACCGCGCTCGCGGCCGCCCGTTCACGCACCGCGCCCGCGGCCACCACCGATCTGGTACTCGACGTGTCCGGCCTGTCCACCAGCGGCGTCTTCGACGACGTGTCCCTGCGGGTGCGGCCGGGCGAGATCGTCGGACTCGCCGGCTCCGGCGGCAGCGGCAAGACCGAGGTGGCCGAGACCATCGTCGGCCTGCGAACCGCCGGCGCGGGCACTATCACGGTGGCCGGCGCACGCCCCCGCGCCGGAGACGTCAACGCGGCACTGGCCAGCGGGATCGGTTTCGTCCCCCAGGACCGTCATCAGCAGGGCCTGGTCGCCAACATGTCGATCGCCGACAACGCGACCCTGACGATCCCGGAGCGGCTCGGGCCGGCCGGTTTCCTCAGCGGCCGCCGCCGCGACGCCGTCGCCAGGTCGATGATCGACGAACTGGCCATCAAGACACCCGGTCCGGACCTGCCGGTATCCGGGCTCTCCGGAGGCAACCAGCAGAAGGTCGTCATGGCACGCGCGCTCGCCAACGATCCCAAGGTGCTCGTCCTCATCACACCCACGGCCGGTGTGGACGTGCGCTCCAAGGAGTTCCTGCTCGACAAGGTCGACCAGGTCGCCGCGCGTGGCACCGGCGTGATCGTCGCCTCCGACGAACTCGACGACCTTCGAATCTGCGATCGCGTCCTGGTGATGTTCCAGGGCCGGATCGTCGCTGATCTGCCAAGCGGCTGGCGTGACCACGACCTCGTGGCCGCGATGGAAGGACTGAGCATCGATGCCTGAGATCATGACACCGGCGCACGCGGCGCCCGACGGCTCATCCGTCACCTCCACCGCCGCGCCGCGCCGCCCGGCCGCGAGGCTGGCGCTCGCCCGGCTGCGCGATCTGGCCCTCGTGCCCGCGATCGTGCTCATCGCCATCGTCGGGCAGATCATCAGCCCGGTCTTCCTCCAGGCGGACAACCTCATCAACATCGGTCAGACCATGGCGGAGGTCGCGCTGCTCGTGCTGGCACAGACCATCGTGCTGGTCGCCGGCAAGATGGACCTGTCGCTGGAGTCGACCTTCGGCCTCGCTCCAGGCGTCGCCGCCTGGATGACCGTCGCCGTGGGCGCGGGGCACGGCACCGGCCTGTTACCCGGTGGCTGGGCGATACCGATCACGCTGGCGGTCGGCGCCCTCATCGGCGTCGCCAACGCGGCACTGATCGTCCGGTTTGGACTGCACGGGTTCATCGTGACGCTGGGCATGCTCATCGTCCTGCGCGGCCTGCTGACCGGCATCTCCGGCGGTCAGACGTTCTTCAACCTGCCCGAGTCGATGATGTACCTGGGCACGGCGGTCTGGCTCGGTGTCCCGGCGTCGATCTGGATCTGCGTCGCGCTCTTCGCGGCCGGTATCGTGCTGCTCGGCTACACCGCGTTCGGGCGGTCCCTGTACGCGATCGGCGGCAACATCGACGCCGCCAAGGCCGCGGGTATCCGTACCGACCGTGTACTGTGGACGGCCCTCATCGGCGCCAGCGTCCTCGCCGCGCTGGGTGGGCTCCTGCTCTCCGGCCGGCTCGCCTCGGTCGCCGCGTCGCAGGGCAACGGCGCCATCTTCACCGTCTTCGCGGCCGCCGTCATCGGTGGCGTGAGCCTCAATGGCGGCAAGGGCACGATGTTCGGCGCGTTCACGGGCATCCTGCTGCTCTTCATGATCCAAAATGTGCTCACGCTCGCCGGCGTACCGGCACAGTGGATCGGCGCGCTCAACGGCGCGATCATCCTCATCGCCCTCGTCGTCTCGCGCATCACCGGAGGCAAGGCCCAGGAATAGCCAGGGGCTAGGAGACCGCTCGCAGCGGTAGGCCGCTGCCGCGCCAGGCGGCCGCCAGATCCTGCAGCGGCAGGCCGAGCGCCTCTCCCAGGCAGATGATCGTGCCGAATCCGGGGGAGGGTAGCCGTCCGGTCTCGATCTTGCGCAGGGTCTCCGGCGAGATGCCGGCCGCGTGCGCCACCTCCGCCAGGTCACGTCCCGCGCGCGCGTGGCGCAGCAGCGCGCCGAGACGCCTGCCGGCTTCGATCTGCTCGGGTGTGAGCGGTTGGCGGACCATGGCTCCCAGCTTACGGTTGGTATTACTATACCGGGGTGATCGAGTTGAAGACGCCTGCGGAGATCGAACGCATGCACGTGGCCGGGCGTTTCGTCGCCGAGGCGCTCACTGAGGTCGGCCGGCTCGCCGACGTGGGCGTCAACCTCCTGGACCTGGAACACCACGTGCGCGCGATGATCAAACAACGCGGCGCGGAGTCGTGCTACTGGGACTACGAACCGTCCTTCGGGCGCGGCCCGTTCCGCAACGTCATCTGCCTGTCGGTCAACGACGCCGTCCTGCACGGCCTGCCCCACGACTACACGCTGCGCGACGGCGACGTGCTCAGCGCTGACCTCGCGGTCAGCATCGACGGCTGGGTGGCCGACTCGGCGCGCACCGTCGTCGTCGGCACCGCCGCCGAAGAGGACCTGCGGCTCATCCGCGCCACCGAGGAAGCGCTGGAGGCGGCGATCGCGGTGGCGCGGCCGGGCAACCGCCTGGGTGACATCTCGGCCGCCATCTGGGCGGTGGCCGACAGCTACGGCTATCCGGTCAACACCGAGTTCGGCGGCCACGGCCTCGGCCGCACCATGCACGAGGAGCCACACGTCTCCAACAAGGGCCGGCCGGGCCGCGGCCTCACGCTCCGGCCGGGCCTGACCCTCGCGCTCGAACCCTGGCTCGCCCGCACCACCGACCGGATCGTCTACGACAAGGACGGCTGGACCATCCGGTCGGCCGACGGCTCGCGCACCGCCCACTCCGAGCACACGGTCGCCATCACCCACGACGGCCCGCTGGTCCTCACCCGCCGCGCCGAAAACTAGTTCGGAGATTTTGAGCTACCGCGACGCCCGCCGTGCGCGATGCCCGTTGCTCCCGCGGCCTCACCCCGCGCGTCCGCACAACCTCACGCCGGTCGGGTTTGGTCGTGCGACGGCGGCGGGTGAGGCCGCGCCCGGCCGCGCCCGGCCGCGCCGGGCCGCGCCGATCAAGGGCAAACACACGCGGTTCGATCTCAAAACCGCGTGCATACGCCCTTGATCCACGCACATGGCCTTGATCGACGACCCTTCGCGGAACAAGGACAAGCCCAAAACCAGAACCGACATCCGAGCTACCGCGACGCCCGCCGCGCACAAGACCGCAGCTCCCGCGGCCTCACCCACCGCGCACCCACAACCCAGCGTGGGCGAGCCAACAAAACCCTGATATCGCGGCTTCCGGCTGCCGCCGAGGCAACAAAAACAGGGTTCCTGCCGCCTCGGCCACGGCCGGACGGCGAGGCGCCGACAGGCGCAGAGCGCGACCACACGCGGCGGGTGAGGCCGCGGGAGCGACGGTATCGACCGCGACGCACGTCGCGGTAGCCCGGATGTTTCTGCATAGGATCGGCTGATGTACGTCTACCGGTGGTCCGACGGGCTCGAGGTTGGGCACGTCGATACGGACGGGGTCTGGCACGTCGAGGGCAACTGCACGAGTCCGCGCGAGGCGCAGCAGCGCGTGCACGAACTCAATCGGGCCGACCGGGTCGCCGGCCAGGTGACCGGGACCACCGAGATCGTGATCGAACCGAGCGATGACGGCTTCTACACGTTGGGGTCGTACGGGCCGGACGGCCGCTGGCATCCGATCTTTGACGTGCTTGTCCCGGAGGAGGGCGAGCCGTGGCGGCGCTGGCTCGCCGGTGACGAGACGCGCGACCCGTCGGCCTGACCTGTGCCGGCGTTTGGCGTCCCTCAGGTCGTGGCGATGACCTGAGGGACGCCCGCCCTAGCTGGTGTCAGTCTTCGATCGCTTGGTAGATGGTGGTCCAGAAGTCGTGCATGACTTGGATGGAGTAGGGGGCGGAGGCGCCGACCTGGGTGAGCAGGATGCCGATGAGTTGGTGGTGGGGGTCGGCGTAGGTGGAGGTGCCGCTGCCGCCGTCCCAGCCGTATTGGCCGATGGGTGCGTAGTCGCCGTGGTAGGTGCGTACGGCCATGCCGTAGCCCCAGCCGCCGTGTTGGCCTTGGCCGTGGGAGATGTGGACGTTGTCGCGGGCCATGGCGGTGCGGGCCGCGGTCTGTTCCGGGGTGAGGCTGTTGGCGGTCATCAGTTCGACGGCGGGTCGGGACAGGATCCGCTCGCCGTTGTGGGTGCCGCCGCTCAGGAGCATGCGGAAGTAGGCGTGGTAGTCGTCCACTGTGGAGACGAGTCCTCCGCCGCCGCCGGGGAATGGTGGCGGTTGTAGGCTCCAGCGGCCGTTGGCGGGTTCGTCCCAGACGTGGTATTCGCCGGTGGCCGGGTC
>NZ_BSDI01000006.1 GCF_027923225.1 Phytohabitans aurantiacus | reverse complement strand
ATTGTAAGCGCTCACAGTGTGTCGGCAGTGTTTCGTACGTAACTCCTCGTCACCTGACTGTGAGCGCTCACATGAAGAAGTTACGAACCGCTACCGTCGTCGCCCTTACCGCCATTATCGCGACCGGCGCGGTGCCAGGCGCCGCCCAAGCCGCCCCCACCCTGCGGAATCCCGGATTCGAAGACGGTCTCGCCGGCTGGCGCGGCACCGGTGCGGTCGCCGCCGGAGGCCACACCGGAGCGCAGCGCCTCGCCCACACCGGTGCCGCCGTCACGTACCAGCACGTCAAGGGGCTCGCGTCGGGGGCGTACACCTTGCGTGTCTGGGTGCGCGGTGGTGGCGCCGCGTCTGCCGGGCTGACCGGCTGCGGCGCCGCAGATCGCCGGGTCGACGTGCCGCGCACCGGCCCCGACCTGTGGGTACAGGTCGCGGTCAGCGCCTGGGTCAGCGGCCGCTGCACGATCAGCCTTTCCTCGCGCGACTGGGCCGACTTCGACGATGTCACGCTCACCAGGGGTGCGCTCGACCCGGTGCGGATCAAGGGCGCCGACATCTCGCACCTGGCGAAGAACGAGGCGTATGGCGCGATCTACCGCGATCGGCACGGCCGGCGTGGCGACGCGGTGCGGCTCCTGCGCTCGAACGGCGTCAACTACGCGCGGCTCAAGGTCTGGGTCGACCCGGCCGACGGCTTCAACAGCTCCGAGCGCGTGCTCGCGATGGCCAAGCGGGTCAAGGCGCAGGGCATGAGGCTGCTGATCGACTTTCACTACTCGGACGCGTGGGCCGACCCGGGCAAGCAGAACAAGCCCGCCGCGTGGGCGAACCTGCCGTTCGACCAGCTGACGCAGGCGCTCTACGACCACACGTACGACGTGATCGCGGGGCTGCGGGCGCAGGGTACGCCGGCCGACATGGCCCAGGTGGGCAACGAAATCAACGGTGGGATGCTGTGGCCGGACGGGCGGTGGGACAACTGGGACGGGCTCGCGGCGCTCCTGACCGCCGGTAGCAACGCCGTCAAAGCGGCTTCACCGTCTACAAAGGTCGCGCTGCACCTCGCCGAGGGCGGCAACAACGGCGGCCACCGCTGGTGGTTCGACAACGCGGTGTCGCGCGGGGTGCCGTTCGACGTCATCGCGGTGTCGCACTACGTGTACTGGCACGGGCCGCTCGGCGCGTTGCAGGCCAACCTCATGGACCTGACCGTCCGATATGGAAAGCCGGTCGCGGTCGTGGAGACGGCGTACGGGTTCACGCTCGCACAGGACGACCACGAAACCAACATCTTCAACGCGTCGCTGGCGCAGGCCGGTGGGTACCCCGCCACGCCGGAAGGCCAGGCCGACGCGCTGCGCGACATCTTCAACGTCGTCGCGGCTGTGCCGAACAGCCTCGGCGTCTTCTATTGGGAGCCGACCTGGACCGCCGTCGACGGCGCCGGCTGGGACCCGGCCGATCCGTCCTCTGGGGACGGTTGGGAGAACCAGGCGGTCTTCGACTACTCGGGTCGGGCGCTGCCAGCGCTCCGCGTCTTCGGGAGGTTCTGATGAGGGTACGGCTCGCGCTCCTGGCCGCCATGGTTCTGCTGATACCGGCGGCACCCGCCAACGCGGCCACGACGCTGACGAACGCAGGGTTTGAGTCGGGGCTCAGCGGATGGAGTGGCAACGGATACACCGAGTCGGGCGGGCGGTCGGGTAACCGGCTCACGCACTGGGCGTCGGCGGCGTACCAGTGGGAGACCCGCCAGACGCTGACCGGGCTCACCAACGGCAGCTACACGGCACGTGCCTGGGTGCGCTCCGGCGGCGGCCAGATCGCCGCGTACCTGGCCCTGAAGAATTGCGGCAGCGCGGAGCAGCGGGCCACCGTGCCGGCGAGCGACGCGTGGACGCAGATCTCCGTGACGCTGAACGTGTCGGGCGGCAACTGCACGGTCAGCCTGTTCTCCAACGCGAACGCCGGAAACTGGGCCAGCTTCGACGACATCACGTTCGGCCCGACGTCCAACGGAGGTGGCAGCACGATCCAGATCCGTGGCGTGGACATCTCCACGCTGAAGAAGAGCGAAGACCGTGGCGGCGTGTACCGGAACAGCGCCGGTACGCAGAGCGACGCCCTCACCCTCATGCGCTCCAGCGGGGTCAACTACGCCCGGCTCAAGGTATGGGTGAACCCGGCCGACGGGTACAACAACAAGGCCCGGGTGCTCACCATGGCCAGCCGCGCCAAGGCGCAGGGCATGAAGCTGCTGATCGACTTCCACTACTCAGACTCCTGGGCCGACCCGGGCAAGCAGAACAAGCCCGCCGCGTGGGCGTCGATGTCGTTCAGCCAGCTCCGGCAGGCGGTGTACGACCACACGTACGACGTGTTGAACGCGTTGAAGGCGCAGGGCACGACGGCCGACATGGCGCAGGTGGGTAACGAGATCAACGACGGCATGCTGTGGCCGGACGGGCGCAGCAACAACTGGGCGAACCTGGCCTCGCTGCTCACCGCGGGCAGCCAGGCGGTCAAGGCGGTGTCGTCGTCGACGCAGGTGATGCTGCACCTCGCCGAGGGCGGAAACAACACCCAACACCGCTGGTGGTTCGACCAGGCCACGTCGCGCGGCGTGCCGTTCGACGTGATCGGGGTGTCGCACTACGTGTACTGGCACGGCAGCGTGGCGAGCCTGCAGTCCAACCTCATCGACCTCGCTGGGCGGTACGGCAGGCCGGTCGCGGTCGTCGAGACGGCGTACGGCTTCACGCTCAACCAGGACGACGGCGAGCCCAACATCTTCAACTCGTCGTTGCAGCAGGCCGGCGGGTACCCGGCGACGGCGCAGGGCCAGACGGACGCGCTGCGTGCGGTCTTCAACGCGGTCAAGGCGGTGCCGAACGGGCGCGGGCTCGGCGTCTTCTACTGGGAGCCGACGTGGACAGCGGTGACCGGCAACGGCTGGGACCCGACCAACCCGTCGTCCGGCAACGGCTGGGAGAACCAGGCCCTCTTCGACTACTCCGACCGAGCCCTGCCCGCGCTACAGGTCTTCACAAACCCCTGACGGCCAGTTCCAGCACGATCGACTGCTCGGCCGATCGCGGTGCTCCCGCGATCGGCCGAGGCATGCCCACGGCCTCGCCCTGCACGAAGTCGACACCGTACCCGCGCAACAGGTCGATCGTCGCGCCGTCCTTCACGTACTCGGCCGCGGTGAGAATCCCCAACGCCCGGCACATCTGCACCAGCGAAACCACCATCGCCTGAGCCGCCGGTGAGTTCCGCAGGTCCACAATGAACTCACCATCGATCTTCACGAGGTCGATGGGGAACGACCGCAGGTAGCTGAACGAGCTGTACCCCGTGCCGAAGTCGTCGAGCGCGAGCTGGCAGCCGAGCTCCCGTACCCCGTTCGCGAACGTCAGGGCCTGCATCCGGCTCCCGATGATCGCCGTCTCGGTGATCTCGAAGGTGATCTGCCGGGGGTCGACGCCGTACTGGTCGATGAGGTCGCACACGTGACCCAGCAGATCGGGGTCGTCCAGCGAACGCGCGTTGAGGTTCACCTGGTAGTGCGACGTCGGCGGCCCCTGCGCGATCAGCTCCAGGGTGCGGTCGAGCACCCACCGGTCGATCACCGGCATCTCGTCGACCCGCTCGGCGATGTCGAGAAACGGAGACGGCGAAACCGGTTCGCCGGCGTCGTTCAGCGGCCGGAGCAGGATCTCCTGGCGGGTGATCTGGTTGAGCCGGAGGTCGAGGATCGGCTGGGTGTAGAGCGTGAACCCGTTGCCCGCCACGGCCGCGCGTACGCGGGTGCGGCAGGTCTCCGCCCGCTCGTCGGCCGGCGCGGGCTGCGACCAGGCGTGCAGGCTCTCGCCGGTCTCCTTGGCCCGCCGCCACGCCGACTCGGCGTCGATGATCAGGTCGAAGCTGGACGCGCCGTCGTTGGCGCGGTATCGCACCAGGCCGCCCCACGCGTTGACCCGCAACCGATGCCGTCCGGCCACAAAGGACTGACCACGGAGGGCCTCGACGATCGCGCGAGCGCGGGCGGTGGCCGCGCGCAGTGGCGTGTCGTGCATGAGAACGCCGAGCTCGCCGTAGCCGACCACGCCGCACAGGTCGCCACGCTTGGCGACCTGCATGACAAAGGCGGCCACAGCCGCGGAAAGGCCGGCCTCAGGGCTGGAGCCGCCGGCCTCCGCCGGGCCCACCATCTCGGTCGCCACGACCAGCAACGCTCCGGTACCGGCACGCAGCGCCCGCTCCACCTCGTCGGTGAACCGGACCCGGGTGAGCAGCCCGGTGACCGGGTCGGCGTGCGGTGGCTCGGCACGCACGGTCTGCCGGCGCCGGGCGAGCCGGTCACGCTCCTGGCGGGCGAGCTCCAACTCGGTGACGTCTTCGACGGTGGCGACGATGCCGTACGGCCGGTGGCCCTCACCCGCGACCAACTCGATCAGGGCGTGGACGTACCGCGTGGTGCCGTCGTGCCGGATCACGCGGCAGGTGGTCTCGGTGACGCTGCCCCTCACCCACGCGCGCACCGCATCCCGGTGCGCCTGGATGGCGTCGGCGGGGTGGACGGCCGCGAAGAGCGCGTCGATCGACGGTCGCACCGCGCCCGGTGGACGCCCCAGGATCAGGGACATCTCGTCGGACCAGGTCAGCTCGCCGGTATCGGCCAGCCACGTGACGCTGCCGAGCTTGGCGAGCTGAGCGGCCCGCACGATGCGGGTCACCTCATCGGCGACGGTGGTCAGCGGGTCGGACGGGTCGACGTCGCCGACCACGTCGAGTCCGGCGGCGGTGGCGTCGGCGTACCGCCTCAGGACCTGGTCGGCGGCGCGCCGGGCGCGTGCCGACTCGAATGAGGTGGGCGTGGGGTCGGCTGCCAGCGCCAGGATGTCGTCGAGGTCCATCGTCACGCCTTGAACCCGGCCTCTTCGGCGATCCGCCGCAGGCGCTGCCGGGCCACGCGCTTGTAGGTGCGCACGGTGTTGTACGCGACCCCGAGCACGCGGGCGATCTCATCGTCGGACCAGCCGTCGAGGGACATCTGAAGGATCTCGCTCTGGCGCGGCGGCAACTGCCGCAGCCACTCGGCGAGCAGGTCGCGCGCCTCCTGCGCGTTGGTCGGTGCGGCGAGCAGCCGATCCGGCACGTCGTCGAGCGTGGCCATGCTGTTCTGGCGGCGCAGGCCCTGCTGGGCCATCAGCTTGTACCGCGCGGTCTTGATCAGCCAACCGAGCGGCTTTTCGAACTCCCGGAGGTGTCCCCACTTTGCCCACGCCGTGATGAACACCTCCTGCACGGCCTCCTGCACGAGGTCGAGGTCGGCGCACTGGCCCTGCAGGAACCGCCGGACCTTCGGGTGGTACTCGTGGCAGAAGAGCTCGAACGAGGCGCGGAACTCCGCCGCGGCCACTGTCTCCGCGCGTGCGGCCACCGGCTCGACCACGCTCATGCCGCCGCCTCCTGACCCATCATGTCCCCCTCCGCAGTTATGCTCCTGCATATCACTCTCTGTTGAGGAGACGATGAAGGGGTCGTGCGTACGTCGAGATTCTTTCTCGTTTGGCGGCAGCGTTTCTAGCAGGTGTGATTCATACGATCATCCAGATAGACGAGCCGTACGAACCAGTTACTGTACGTGACAGTCAGGACACTATTTGTCCGACGGAGCGCCGCCCGTCACGATCTCATGATCGAGTAGCCCAGCCTGCCCTACTTCCGCGTATTCCACGTCACTCACCTCCGGCATCTCTTGTCGAGCGATACGTTACCGATATATCGTCAACGTATCAACGACAGAACAGAGGAGAACTGAGATGGGATTCCGCAGAGGTGTTCACCAACTGCACGAGGCACGCATGCGCGGCTTCGGATTCGGGCCGGGCTTCCCGGGCGGCGGCTGGGGCGGTCCCGGCGGCCACGGGCACGGCCACCGCGGTCGCGGCGGCGGTCGCCGGCAGAACGTACGGGCCGCCGTTCTGGCGCTGCTCGTCGAGCGCCCGATGCACGGGTACGAGATGATCCGTGAGCTGGAAAGCCGCACCGGCGGCATCTGGCGGCCGAGCCCCGGCTCGGTCTACCCGACGCTCCAGCTGCTCGAAGACGAGGGGCTGATCGTGGCGGACCAGCCCGGCGAGGGCCGCAAGCGGTTCACGCTGACCGACGCCGGGCGGGAAGAGGCGGCGCGTGCCGCCGAGGCTCCGCCGTGGCAGGAGTTCGCCGACGACACCGTGTCGCAGGCGCAGGACTTCCGCGACGCGGCGTTCGGCATCATGAACGCGCTGCGTCAGGTTGGCTTCAACGGGACGGCCGAGCAGCGTACCCGGGCCCTGGAGGTCCTGAACGAGACCAAGCGCAAGCTGTACGCGATCCTGGCCGAGTCGGAGTGACCAGCTCGTGCAAAGGGGCCCGGCACCGCCGGGCCCCTTTCGCGTGCGCCTAGTGGACGGTGACCTGCGGGCCGAGCGCGAGATCGCGGAGCTCCTCGGGGAGCTCGGCGCCCATCTCGTCGGCCAGGCGGACCGCCTCTTCGATCAGGGTCTCGACGATCTGCGACTCCGGCACGGTCTTGATGACCTTGCCCTTGACGAAGATCTGGCCCTTGCCGTTGCCGGACGCGACGCCGAGGTCGGCCTCGCGCGCCTCGCCGGGACCGTTGACCACGCAACCCATGACCGCGACCCGCAGCGGCACCGGGAGCCCCTCCAGGCCCGCCGTCACCTGCTCGGCCAGCGTGTAGACGTCGACCTGTGCCCGGCCACACGACGGGCAGGACACGATCTCCAGGCCGCGCTCGCGCAGCCCGAGCGACTCGAGGATCGCCTGGCCGACCTTGACCTCTTCGACGGGCGGGGCGGACAGCGACACCCGGATCGTGTCGCCGATGCCCTCGGCGAGCAGCGCGCCGAACGCCACCGCCGACTTGACTGTGCCCTGGAAGGCCGGCCCTGCCTCGGTCACGCCGAGGTGCAGCGGGTAGTCGCATTGGGCGGCAAGCTGGCGGTACGCCCGGATCATCACGACCGGATCGTTGTGCTTCACCGAGATCTTGATGTCGCGGAAGCCGTGCTCCTCGAACAGTGAGCACTCCCACAGCGCCGACTCGACCAGCGCCTCGGCTGTCGCCTTGCCGTACTTCTCCAGGAGCCGCTTGTCGAGCGAGCCCGCGTTGACGCCGATCCGGATCGGTACGCCGGCGTCGCCCGCCGCCCGCGCGATCTCCGCGACCTTGTCGTCGAACGCCTTGATGTTGCCGGGGTTGACCCGCACCGCCGCGCACCCGGCGTCGATCGCCGCGAACACGTACTTGGGCTGGAAGTGGATGTCGGCGATGACCGGGATCTGCGACTTCTTCGCGATCGCCGGCAGCGCCTCGACGTCGTCGGCGGATGGCACGGCCACCCGCACGATCTGGCAGCCCGACGCGGTCAGCTCGGCGATCTGCTGGAGCGTCGCGTTGATGTCGGCGGTCAGCGTGGTGGTCATCGACTGCACGGTGACCGGTGCGCCGCCACCGACCGGCACCGACCCGACCATGATCTGGCGGGACCGGCGCCGCTCCGCGAGCGGCGGGGGCGGCACAGCGGGCATACCGAGGGAAATGGCGGTCACGGGCGGCTCACCTCAGAAGGGCAATTCGATCGGATTGAGAATATCCGCAGCCACTGTAAGCAGGGTGAACCCTCCGAATATGAGGATTACCACGTACGTGACCGGCATGAGCTTGAAGTAGTCGACCCGTCCGGGGTCTTGCCTACCCAGTTTGGCGTACAGCCAGGAGCGGACCCGCTCGAACCACGCGATCGCGATGTGCCCGCCGTCGAGCGGCAGCAGCGGCAGCAGGTTGAAGATGCCGACGAAGAAGTTCAGCGCGGCGAGCAGCAGGATGAACGACGGCCACTCACCGCGGTCGAAGAGCTCACCGCCGATCCGGCTGGCGCCCACGACGCTGATCGGCGTCTCCGGGTCGCGCTCGTCGCCCGAGAGTGCGGCGAACAGCGCGGGGATCTTCTCGGGGAACTTCTTCAACGCGGTGAACGTGCCCTCGATCATGAAGACGGTCTGGTCGGCGGCCTTGCCGACGCCGTCGATCGGGCCCGCCGTGCTCTTCGGGATCTCCGGCGTGATGCCGAGCATGCCGACCTTCTCCAGGTCAGCGGGCGTGATCTTGGAAGCCGGGCGGTCGGGGTCGTCCTGGATCACCTGCTGCTTGACCCGCTCCGAGACCGGCAGCGTCACCGACTTGGTCTGCGAGGTGCCGTCGCGCTCGAACGTCAGCGAGACCTCCTGGCCGCCCGACGCGCGGATCTTGGCGGTGAGCGTGTCCCAGCCGCGCACCTGCTGACCGTCGAGCGCGGTGATCACGTCGCCGGGCTGGAGGCCGAGCTTCGCCGCGGCGCTCTCCGGATCCTTGCCCGCCTCGCAGGCGACCTGCCGCTGGGTGGCCGGGTCGACGCTGAACTTCTCCTCGACGCACGGCGCGACCTGGGCGATCGTGACCGGATCGGTCTGTAACTTGCTGTCGTCGTTCAGCGGGACGAAGGAGAACAGGCCCCACAGGATCAGCACGCCGAGCGCGAAGTGCGTGACCGAACCCGCGGACATGACGACGGTTCGCTTCCACACCGGGAATCGCCACATGGCGCGGGGCTCGTCTTCGGCCGCCACGTCGTCGTCTTGCGGCGTCATGCCGACGATCTTCACGAAGCCGCCGGCGGGGATCGCCTTGATGCCGTACTCGGTCTCGCCGCGCTTGAACGACCACAACGTCGGCCCGAAACCCGCGAAGAAGCGGGTGACTTTCATGCCGAACATCTTGGCCGTGCCCATGTGTCCAGCTTCGTGAAGGCAGACCGAGAGGAAAATGCCCAGCGCAAACAGGACAATCCCGAAGATCTCCATCAAGCTCCTTCACCAATGATCGCCTGGGCGTGGGTGCGTGCCCACGACTCGGCGGCGAGCACATCCTCGACGGTACCTGGTTCGGCGTAGTCGGGTGCGTCGGTCAGGACGCGCTCCAACGTGTCCACGATGCCCAGGAACGGCAGCCGCCCCGCCACGAAAGCGGCCACGCACTCCTCGTTCGCCGCGTTGTAGATCGCTGGCCGGCAGCGCCCGACCCGCCCCGCCTCCTTCGCGAGCCGCACCGCCGGGAACGCCGCCTCGTCCAGCGGCGTGAACTCCCAGGTGTGTGCGGCGGTCCAGTCGACGGCCGGTGCCGCCTCGGGCACCCGGTCGGGCCAGCCCAGCGCCAGCGCGATCGGCAGCCGCATGTCGGGCGGGCTGGCCTGCGCCAGCGTCGACCCGTCGACGAACTCCACCATCGAGTGGATCACCGACTGCGGGTGCACCATGACCTCGATCGCTTCGTAGCCGATATCGAAGAGCTCATGGGCCTCGATGACCTCTAGCGCCTTGTTGACCAGCGTGGCCGAGTTGATGGTCACGACCGGGCCCATGTTCCACGTAGGGTGGGCGAGCGCGTCGGTCGGCGTCACGCCGGCCAGGTCCTCGCGGCGGCGGCCGCGGAACGCGCCGCCGCTCGCGGTCAGGACCAGCCGCCGCACCTCGGCGGCGGAGCCGCCGCGCAGGCACTGCGCGAGCGCGGAGTGCTCGGAGTCGACCGGCACGATCTGCCCCGGTCGCTGGGTGGCCGCCCTGACCAGAGGGCCGCCAGCTACGAGCGACTCCTTGTTGGCGAGCGCGAGGGTACGCCCACCGCGTAACGCGGCGAGCGTTGGCGCGAGCCCGAGCGAGCCGACGACTCCGTTGAGGACCATGTCACACGGCCACTCGGCGAGCTCCGTCATGGCATCGGGGCCGGCGACGATCTTCGGTATCCGGAAGTCTCCGCTCGCGTACCCCCGCCGCGACGCCTCGGCGTAGAACGCGAGCTGGAGGTCCTGTGTGGCCGATGCCTTGGCGACACCGACCGCCTCGACCCCCAGCTCCAAAGCCTGCGCGGCGAGCTGCTCGACGTTGCCACCACCCGCGCCGAGCGCCACCACCCGGAACCGGTCGGGGTTGCGCCTGACGATGTCGATCGCCTGGGTGCCGATCGATCCGGTGGAGCCGAGCAGGACGACGTCGCGGGGAGAGCTCACGCCCCCATTCTCACCGATGGGTGGTGGTCGCCATCTCGCGCGCCGGTCCTTCCTCCGACTCGCGGATGCCGTACCGGCGGTACAGCCTGCCCAGCGGGCCCGGCGCCCACCAGTTCCAACGGCCGAGCAGGCGCATCGTCGCCGGCACCAGCAGCGCCCGCACCAGCGTCGCGTCGACCACGATCGCGACGATCATGCCGACGCCGATCAGCTTGATGAACGTGATGCCGCCGGTCGCGAAGCCCGCCACCACCACGATCAGCAGGAGCGCCGCCGCCGTGATGATCCGCCCGGTGTACTGGAGCCCGTGCGCCACCGCGGACGTGTTGTCGCCGGTGCGGTCCCACTCCTCGCGCACCCGGGACAGCAGGAACACCTCGTAGTCGGTGGCCAGCCCGAAGAGCACCGCGAGCATGAGGATCGGGTTGCTGGGCTCGATGAACCCCGTCGGCGTAAAGCCCAGCAGGTCGGCGAGGTGGCCGTCCTGGAAGATCCACACCACGACACCGAAGGACGCCCCGATCGAGACGAGGTTCATCAGTACCGCCTTGATCGGCAGCAGCACCGAGCCGAAGGCCAGGAAGAGCAGCACCAGCGTCGCCGACGCCATGATCAGCGCCATCCAGGGCAGCCGGCTGCCAAGGCTGTGGAGCAGGTCGAGATCGGCGGCGGTGCGGCCGCCGACCAGTACCTCGGCGCCGTCCGGCGCGGGCAGGTCGCGGATACCGCGCACCGCGTCCTGAGCGGGGTCGCCGGTGGGCTCGCCGGTGTACGTGACCGACAGCAGCGTCGACTCGCCCCGGCTGGCCGTCGCCGTCACCCCCGTCACGCCGGGCACCGCCTTGACCTGGTTGGCGAACGCCTCCGCCGGTGCCCCCGAGACCAGCACGTCGATGGGCGCGACCGTGCTACCCGGGAAGTCACTGGCGATCCGGTCGGCGACCAGGCGCGGCTCGGCGGCGGCCGGCAGGACCCGCTCGTCGAATCCGCCGAAGTTCATCCGCAGGGCGGGCGCCGCGAAGATCGCAAGGATCGCTACCACGCCGACGGCGTACAGCCAGGGGCGGCGCATGACGCTGTGCGCGACCTTGGCCCATCCCGCGCCCGGCTTGGCTCCGCGGCGCCGGGGCAGCGGGATGCGCAGCGCGTTGACCCGCGGGCCGAGTACCGCCAGGAGCGCCGGGAGCACGGTGAGCGCGCCGAGCATCGCGACCAGTACGGCGGCCATGCCACCGATGCCCAGCGAGCTGAGGAACACCGGCGGGAAGATCAGCAGGCTCGCGAGCGCCAGCGCGATCGTGAACCCGGACACCATCACCGTGCGGCCGGCCGTCGTCATGGTCCGCTGGATCGCGGCCGGTGTGTCGTGGCCGGCGGCCAGCTCCTCTCGGAACCGGCTCACCACGAAGAGCGCGTAGTCGATCGCCATGCCCAGCCCGATCAGGGTGATCACGTTGATCGCGAAGACGGAGACGTCGGTGACCATGCTGATCAGGCGTACCGCGATGAAGGCACCCATGATCGCCAGCCCGCCGACGAGCAGCGGCATGCCCGCCGCGACAAGCCCACCGAAGATCAGCACGAGCAGGACCAGCAGCACCGGCAGGGAGAGCGTCTCGGCGCGTACCAGATCGCGTTCGGTCTGGTGGTTGGCCTCGTACTGGAACGGCACGTTGCCACCGGCCTCCGTGGTGAGCCCGGGAGCGTCGAGCGCCGGCCGCAGGTCCCCGTACGCCTCGGTCTTGGCATCCGGGTCGGTGCCGCGCAACTGCACGAGGGCGTACGTGGCGTGGCGGTCGGTGGACACGAGGCTGGGCGCCTGCGTGTCGTACCAGCTCGTCACGCTCGCCACGTCGGAGTGCCGCCGGAGCTGGCCGAGCGTCGTGGTGACCGCCTCACGAAACGCCGGCTGGTCCACGGTTGTCGTATCACTGGAGTACAACACAAGGATGTCGATGTCCTGGCTGCCCAGCTCCGCCGTGATCCGCTCGCGGGCCCGGCTCGACTCGCTCGCCGGGTCGTCAAAGCCGCCACCGGTCAGCGTGCCGAAGACGCCTGCGCCCCAGGTGGCGCCCACGATCACCAGCACGGCGGCGGCCGCGAGCACGACCCACCGAAAACGTACGACCGCTTTGCCCCACCACGCGAACATGCCGCCCCCGGTACTCTTTGTGACAGTCGATTAGGCGCGTTAACACCGTTTACTATGCAAGCAGTGTTAGCGCGCAGTCAAGGGAGTACGGCCCGGATGACGATCACAAGGCGGGAGCGCCTGCGCACCGCCACCGTGTCCGAGATCAAGGAGGGCGCCCGGCGCCTCCTGGTCTCCGGCGGACCGCAGGCGGTGTCCCTACGCGCCATCGCCCGCGACATGGGCATGACCGCACCCGCCATCTACCGGTACTTTCCGAGCCTCGAAGCGCTGATCAAGGCGCTCGCCGACGACCTGATCGACGAGCTGGCCGCCACCGTGACCGCGGCCGGGGAGGCAGCCGGCGACGACCCCACCGCGCAGCTCGGTGCCATGGCACGGGGATTCCGGCGGTGGTCCATCGAGCACCCGGTCGAGTTCGGGCTGATCTTCGGTACCCCCAACCCGGCCTTCGGCGACCTGCAGGCCGAGTGCGGCCCCGAAGATCCCGGTGCCCGATTCGGCCGCCCCTACCTGGCGACGTTCCTGCGGCTCTGGGAGCGGTCGCCGTGGCCGACGCCGCCCCGCGAGCTGATGGAGGCCCACCTCGGGCCGCACCTGGAGCCGCTCTGGTTGAGCCAGGGCGAGCTCCCGATCGAGGTCGCGTACACGTTCCTGTCCGGCTGGAGCCGGCTGTACGGCCTGGTGGCGATGGAGGTCTTCAACCAGCTCCGCTGGGCGGTCACCGAGCCCGAGGCACTGTTCGAGGTCGAGCTCGCGATGTTCCTCATCCAGCTTGGCGCCGCGCCGGATTAGTCTGACCGGCATGAGCGACCTACCAGAGCGCGCCGATGTGGTGATCATTGGGGCCGGCCACAACGGCCTGGTCTCCGCCGTCCTGCTCGCCCGCGCCGGGCTCAAGGTGGTGGTCCTCGAAGCCGACGACGTCATCGGCGGCGCCGCCCGCACCGAGACACCGTTTCCGCGGGTGCCCGAGCTGCGCCACTCCACCGGCTCGTACCTGCTCGGTCTCATGCCGCCCGAGCTGCTCAAGACGCTCGACGTCGACATCCCCGTGCTGCGGCGCGACCCGCACTACTTCCTACCCACCACCGACAAGCGATACCTGCTCTTCGGCAGCGACCGCGCCGCCACCCGCGCACAGATGCTGGAGTTCTTCTCCCCCGCCGACGTCGCCGCCGACGACGCGCTCCAGGCCGAGCTGACCGCGCTCCGCGACGACCTCGGGCCCGCCTGGCTCGCCGAGCCGCTCAGCGTCGAGGAGACGGCCGCCCGATACATCCGCCCCGCCCTCCAGGAGACCTTCGTCGACCTGGTCCGCGGCTCGGTGGCCGACTACCTGGCGCGCTTCGAGTTCCGGTCCGAGCTGCTCGTGTCCATGTACGCGGTCACCGACGGCCTCTCCGGCCTCAACGCCGGCCCCGACGACCCCGGCACGGGCCACAACTTCCTGGTGCACAACATGTGCCGGCTCCCCGGTGCCGACGGCACCTGGATGATCGCCAAGGGCGGCATGGGCACCGTCTCCAGGACCTTCGCGGCCGCGGCACGCGCCGCCGGAGCACAAATCTTCTCGGGTACGCCGGTAGGCGCCATCACGATCGATGGTGGCGCAGCTTCGGGGGTCGCCCTGCGCGACGGCCGTTCGGTTAGCGCCACCGTCGTCCTGGGCGCCTGCGACCCGTACCGGCTGATGGAGCTGATGCCCGACGGCGCCCTGCCGGCGGAGCTGACCGCGCGGATGACGGCCGTCCGCCGCCCCGGCACCACCCTGAAGGTCAACCTGGCGCTCGCCGGCCTGCCGGCGTTTTCGTGCCTGCCCGAGGGGGCGCCGAGCCCGTTCGGCTCCACGATCCACCTGCTGCCCTCGTCAGGCTCCCCGATGACCGCGCTCCGTGCGATGTGGGCGTCCGTGGTCGCCGGCCAACTGCCCGACGAGCCCACAATGGAGTGGTACGTCCACACGACCGTCGACCCATCGTTGCAAGACTCGGCGGGGCACCACTCGTCGGCGCTGTTCGTGCAGTCCGTGCCGTACGCACTCGCCGACTCGACGTGGTCCACCGTGGTCGACTCCTATGTGGAGCGACTGCTGGCGATCTGCGACCGATACGCGCCGGGGACATCGTCGCTGGTCGCCGACGTGGTGCCCTTGCCGCCGCCCGGCATCGAGGAGCATTTCGGCATCACCGGCGGCCACATCCACCACGTCGACAACACGGTCTCCTTCACCGACCGCATGCCGTACTTCACCGGCGTCGACGGCGTCTACGCGGGCAGCGCCGGCTGCTTCCCGGCCGGCAGCGTGATCGGCGCCGCCGGCCACAACGCCGCACACCGCATCCTGGACGACCTGTGATCAGGGCCTCCCTCAAGTCGCTCTAACAACTTGAGGGACGCCCTGATCATGGAAGAGGCGTTACGGGGCTGGAGCTGGGGCGGGCGAGGGCACTGGGATCGCGGGCAGGCCCGGGATCGCCGGGAGTGGCGGCAACGCCGGCAGCGGTGGCAGCGCCGGCAATGGCGGTAGCGCGGGCAGCGGCGGTAGGGCCGGCAAGGCTGGCAGTGCCGGCAACGGCGGCAGCGCTGGCAGCGACGGCAGGCCCGGTACGCCGGGCAGGCTCGGTGAAGGTGACGGCGAGGGAGACGGCTGGGTCGGGTCCTCGTCGCCGATGTAGAGCAGGCGGTTGGGCGTACCTTCCATCGGGTCGACCACGACGTCGGGCGTCGCCGCCAGCAGAACAGCCGCCATCACCTGCGGGACCGTCGCTTGTGGATTCGCCTGGTACGCGAGCGCCGCCGCGCCGGCCACGTGCGGTGCCGACATCGACGTACCACTGATCGTCTCGGTGGCGTCGTCGCCGGTACCCCACGCGGAGGTGATCTTCACGCCCGGTGCGAGCAGGTCGACGCAGGTGCCGTAGTTGGCCCACGCCGCCCGGTTGTCGTCGCGGTCGGTGGCCGAGACGGTGAGCGCCTCGGACACGCGAGCCGGCGACTGCATGCACGCCTGGCGCGGCTGGCCACCGGAGCCGTTGCCGGCCGACAGCGCGTACACGACGCCGGACGCGATCGATTTCTTCACGCCCTCGTCGAGCACCCGGTCGGCGCTGCCGCCGAGGCTCATGTTGGCGACGGCGGGCTTGACCGCGTTGGCGGTCACCCAGTCGACGCCGGCGAGCACGGTCTCGGTCGTACCGCTGCCGCCGCAGTCCAGTACCCGGACAGCCACGATCTTGGCTTGCTTGGCGACGCCGTGCGTCGCGCCGGCGATGGTGCCCGCGACGTGCGTTCCGTGACCGTTGCAGTCGTCGGCGGTGCCCCCGTCGATGGCGTCGTATCCGCTCTTCGCCCGACCACCGAAGTCGTTGTGGGTCGTGCGCACACCCGTGTCGATCACGTACGCGTGCACGTCGGTCGCCTCGGTCGGCGACGTGTACTCCGCGTCGAGCGGCAGCGCCCGCTGGTCGATGCGGTCGAGCCCCCACGAAGGCGGGTCGGCCTGCGTGCCCTGTGCGCGGTAGACGACGTTGCGCTGCACGTACGCGACCCGCGAGTCCTGGGCGAGCGCGTCCGCCTGTGCCGTGGTCAGCGCGGCGGAGAAGCCGTGTACCGCCGCCTCGTAGGTATGCCGGACGGGTACGCCATGCCGGTCCGCGACCGCCTCGGCCTGGAACCCGGCCTTGAGGACCACGATGTGGACCTCCGGCGGGCCGACCGCTGGAGTCTGTGGCATCGCGGCCAGTGCCATAACCAGGGCAAGCCCGGTTCCTACCATCGCCCTCACCCGCCGATCGGGAGTTCGTACAAGGGGTAAATTGACCCTTTTGTACCCCACAAACTCCAAGATCGTCCGGGTTTTACTCCGCTCGGTGGGCTCTGATCTCGTGACCGACGCTTGTCAAGCACCGCCCGGATGACAGATCGAAACGCCACCCGTGCAGCTGGCAGGTGAGCTGGTTGCCCTCGACGATGCCGAACCGGGTCAGGTCGGCCTTGAGATGTGGGCAGCGTCGCTGTACGACCCAGTCTCCCAGACGAATGTCCTCTTTGTCCGCGTTCTTGAGATGCTCGTCGTACCAGCCCTCGGCGTACTGCAGCCGCTCCTCGGATAGGCACTTGAAGAACGCGTAGACGAACTCGTTGTACTGCCCGATCCGCGCCGCGGAGAACCGGCACGACAGGAACAGCGAGTTGACCCAGTCGACCTCGTCGATGAACAGCAGGTGCTCCACCAGCGCCCGCTCGGTCCGGAACCGGTACCGGACCTTCTCGTCCCCGTACGGCCGCACCTGCTTACCCGGGAAGTCCACCACGATCGACTCGACCGACTCGCCGTCGTAACCGACCAGGTCGAAACGCACCGGCCCGCCCACACCCTTGGCCAGGTAGAGCGACTCGTCCAGCAGCGGCTCGATGACCCGCTTCATCTCCTTGAGCACGTCGATCTCGGGGTGCCGCCACGACGCCTTCTCGGCCTCGATGATCGGGCGCTTACGCTCCCGCATCTCCTCCAGGTGCGCCTTCTTGTTGGCGAAGAACTCGTCGACGTCGGTCGGGTGCGTGGTCGTACACGAATCCGCCGTCACCTCGGCGACCGACCCCGGCAACAGCACCACCCCGTTGGTGCCACCGACCTTCGCGTACTCGCGCATGAACACCGACTGGTCCGGGAAGATGTTGCCCTCGTCGCCGAAGACGTCGTTGAACTGCCACAACTCGTCGTCCAGGAAGCACGGCGGACCCGCGATCGGAAAGACGTGCGACGCCTTCAGATCGTCGATGTACCGCCACGTCCGGTCGAACTGCCGGTCCCGCTTCTGCTTGCCGAACGCGGTCTTCGCCGCCTGCGGCAGCTCGTAGACCATCGGGTACCAGATCGCACCCGAGAACTGCAGCATGTGCGCGTGCACGTGCCCCAACTCGGCGAACGTGGACAAGTCAGACGGGCGCGCGTCGTTCTGGTTCAGCAGCCGCACACCGTCGTACTCCACCCACAGCGACGAGTCACCGATCGGCCCGTCCGTCGGCGAGGTCAACGCCTGGATCATCACCTTCAGCCCGCCGTCGAGCTCCACGACCTCATTGGTCTTCGTCTCGATGAAGCTCGTGAACCCCAGCTCACGCAGTTCGTCTTCCAGCTCACTGGTCGGGTACTCCGGCAGCAGCACCGTCGCCTTCTTCGACACGAACCGCGTCAGGTGCGCCGCGTCGAAGTGGTCGCGGTGCAGATGCGACACGTACAGGTAGTCGACCTGCCCCAGGCTCTCCCAGTCCAGCAGCGAGTTGTCCGGAAACGGGAACCAGGAAGCGAAGTACGCCGGGTTGACCCACGGATCACAGAGGATGCTGCCGGCGGCCGTGTCGATCCGCATACTCGCGTGCCCCGTACCGGTGATGCGCACCGCATCTACTCCCTCGATCAGGCTGCTGTCCCGTCTCGACGCTACCGGTACCGCGCGCGGACTCGCCGCCGGGGCGTGCCAGACTAAGTCCCGAGATCCGTTCGAGGGAAGGACCAGAAGTGGCGGGAAGCGAGCCGGTGACCTCACCCGACCAGCACAAGCCGGGGCACCGCAAGGCGAGCCGGATTGGCGGGATCGTCACCATCCTGGCGCTGCTGGCCATGCTGGCCGGCAACCACACTGGCCGCACCGAAGACATCTTCCTGATCGCGATCGCTGCTGGCATCGCGGCCATTCTCATCGGCGACGTGGTCCTGCGCCGCAACGGCCTGCGCTCGTAGCTCGTAGCTCGTAGCTCTTAAAGGGCGGGGCGCTCGACGCGCCCCGCACTCTCACTGGCGGCGCAGGATGTCCTGTACCGCCTTCAGGGCGGCGTCGACCTCGGCTTCGAAGTAACCGCCCGGCACCAGCCCAAACTGCGCCTGGTCGAGCTCGGCCGGGTTCATCGGCATCGGCCCGCGCCCCGTCACCGCCGCCAGGATGCCGTCGAAGAGCCGGTCGACCTGCACCGGGTCGTATCCGCTGCCGAACCGGCGCACCTGGAACTGGCGGCGCATGTGGTCGATGCGCTGGAGCTCCGGCGGCAGC
This sequence comes from Phytohabitans aurantiacus, assembly GCF_027923225.1. Taxonomy (GTDB): domain Bacteria; phylum Actinomycetota; class Actinomycetes; order Mycobacteriales; family Micromonosporaceae; genus Phytohabitans; species Phytohabitans aurantiacus. The sequence goes on along the minus strand of NZ_BSDI01000006.1, from coordinate 138,290 downwards.
CCACCCATCGGCGGCGGACCGCCCATCGAAGGGGCGCCCATCGGACCGTCCATCCCGCGGTCGGGCATGCGGATCTCGGCGGTCATGTCGGCCTTGCCGTGCCGGCCGGCCGCGAACCCGTCGAACCGCTCCTCCGGCCCACCGAACCGGTCAGCCCCGTACCCGGGACCAGGTCCACCGGCCGCGAACCCGCCGCTCGGCGCGTCGAACCCGGCCCGCGACGGAGGCCCGTCCATGCCACGCGACGGGAGCTTGTCGAATTCACGAGAGGGCCCGCCGAAGTCACGCGACGGCGGACCGTCGAACTCACGGGACGGCGGACCGTCGAAGTCACGCGATGGCGGCCCATCGAACTCACGGGACGGCGGACCGTCGAACTCGCGCGAGGGACCGTCGAAGCCGCGGTCGAACCCACCGCCGCGCGGCCCACGCTCGAACCCACCACGGTCGAAGCCACCGGTCGGGTCGTCGTACTGCCCATACGGGTCGCGAGCCGACGCGCCCTGCACCGGCATGGGGCGGGGCGGCATCCCGGAGGGCGGTGGCATGCGGTCGTCGCGCACCGGCGCGATCCGCTCGGTCATGCCGCTGCCCATGCCGTTGGAGACGCCCATGCGATCGGGCGGCCCCATCCGGTCAGGCGGGCCCATGCGGTCGGGCGGGCCCATCCGGTCAGGCGGGCCCATCCGATCAGGTGCGCCCATGCGGTCGGGCGGCCCCATCCGGTCAGGAGCGCCCATGCGGTCCGGGGCGCCGCTCCGGCCGTAGCCGCCGCGCTCCTCGAGCTCGGCGAGCTGCCGCTCGACCCGGTCGAGGTGCAGGTCGACCTGCCACTCGTCGTATCCGCCGAAGCGCACCCGGAAGACGACGTCGTGCACCTCCTGGGAGGCGACCGGCGCGCCCATGGGCTCGCCGGCGAGGGTGGCCTCGACCCGGTCCAGGAAGGCGTCAACCTCGTCGACCTTGTACCCCCGACGAAGCGCCCGACGCCGGAAACGCTGACCCTGACTCGCCACCTATGTCACCTTCCGTCCGCGCTGCCGGTCTCACTGGCGGCCAGCTGCCCGCACGCACCATCGATCTCTCGACCTCGAGTGTCACGCACCGTGGTCGACACGCCCGCAGCGCGCAACCGCCGCACGAACTCGCGCTCGACCGGTTTGGGGCTCGCGTCCCACCTGCTGCCCGGGGTGGGGTTGAGCGGAATCAGATTGACGTGCGCCAACCGGCCGGCGAGCAGCCGACCCAGCAGATCGGCGCGCCACGGCTGGTCGTTCACGTCCCTGATCATCGCGTATTCGATGGACACCCGGCGACCCGTACGAGCGGCGTAGTCCCACGCGGCGTCGAGCACCTCAGAGACCTTCCAGCGTTGGTTGACCGGCACGAGTTCGTCGCGCAGCTCATCATCGGGTGCATGCAACGACAGCGCAAGGGTTACGGAGAGTTCCTCTTCCGCCAACTTCCGCATTGCCGGCACCAGACCCACCGTCGAAACGGTGATGTGACGCTGTGACAGGCCCAGACCCTCGGGAGCCGGTGCGCACAGCCGCCGGATCGCCTCGATCACCCGGGCGTAGTTTGCCAGGGGCTCGCCCATGCCCATGAACACCACATGCGAGAGCCGCGGCGGCGATCCGCTGACCGCTCCGGAGGCGGCGACGCCCGCCAAGTAGACAGCCTGGTCGACGATCTCGGCGGTCGACAGGTTGCGCGTCAGGCCGGCCTGGCCGGTGGCGCAGAACGGGCACGCCATGCCGCACCCGGCCTGACTGGAGATGCACACGGTCACGCGGTCCTGGTACCCCATCAGGACGCTCTCGACGAGCGCGCCGTCGTGCAGGCGCCACAGCGCCTTGCGCGTGGCGCCGTCGTCGCACGCCATCTCGCGCACAGCGGTGAGCAGCGTCGGCATCAGGCTCTCGGCCAGGCGCTCGCGCGCCGCCGCCGGCAGATCGGTCATCTGGGCGGGATCGCGCACGAGCCGGCCAAAGTAGTGCGTGGAGAGCTGCTTGGCACGAAACGCCGGCTCGCCCAGCTCGACGACCAGCGCTTGGCGACCAGCCAGGTCAAGGTCGGCGAGATGGCGCGGCGGACGCGCCGGGCGGCGCGGTGGCGCGCCGGTCGACAGCGGGAGTACGGGCAGGCTCGTCATAGCCCGTCCAGTCTCCCATGAGCACGCACCATGCCGTCAGCCCGGCGGTGCCGCGAAGAGCGTGAGCAGCAGGTACGCCGTCGGCGCCGCGAAGAGGATCGAGTCGAGGCGATCCATCAACCCTCCGTGCCCCGGTAGGAGCTGGCTCATGTCCTTGATCTTCAGATCGCGCTTGATCATGGACTCGGCCAGGTCACCGAGCACCGACGCCACCGAAACCGCCAACCCGAAGACCGCTCCCCACCACGGCTCGACGTCGAGCAGCAGCATCAGGATCACGGCACTGCCCAGGGCGGTCGCCAGCAGCGAACCGGCGAAACCCTCCCACGACTTCTTCGGGCTGACCGACGGCGCCATCGGGTGCTTGCCGAAGAAAACACCGGCCGCGTACCCGCCGGTGTCCGACAGCACCACCGCGGCGAGCGCGGCGACGACCCGCTTGCCGCCGTCTTCGGGTGCCGCGAGCAGCGCCGCGAACCCGGCCAGGAATGGCACGTACACCGCGATCAGCGTGGACGCGGTCAGGTCGCGCTGGTAGCCGCGTGGCCCGTCGGCGAGGCGCCACACCATCGTGGCCAGTACCGTCACGAGCAGCCCGAGAAACAGCGCGTCCGGCCCCGCGTACCAGGCAAGGCCCGTCATGACGACGCCGCCCGCGACCAGCGGGACCAGCGGCGGACGCGCCTCGATCGCGCGGACCGCGCGGACCATCTCCCAGATCCCCACGCCGACCGCGATGGCGATCACGCCGAGAAACGCCTGCTTCCAGACGAAAAGCGACACGAGCACGATCGCGCCCAGCGTGACACCTACGCCGATCGCCGCTGGCAGGTTGCGGCCCGCGCGCCCCGGCGCACGGCCCTTACGGCGCCGGCCAGGACCGGGTCGGCGCGGTCGCACCGGTTCCGGTTCGGGGTCGTTTCGCTCGATTTGAGGGTACGCCGCAGTGGGCGGCTCGTCGTCCGGATATCCGTCGACTCTGGGGCGGTCAAGGTAAGACATTACCCTCGAGCCCCCTTTTCGCGGTCAGTTGAGCCGAGCGTACTGGCAGTCGTGCGGCCAGCCGTAACCGGTGCATCATGACTGTATGTCGAAATTGATGAGCATCATTCTGTCAGCGACGATGGCCGGCTCCGGCGGCGCGGCGGCCTGCCCTGATTCGACGGTCTGGCAGCGCACGTTCCGGTCAGTGTCGGTGACCGAGAACGGCCAGCCGCGGGCACTGGTGCCGGGCACCAGGATCCGGATCGACTTCCCCGACGGCAAGGTGAACGCCGGCGCGGGTTGCGGCCAGATCAACGGCGCCGCCGCCATCAACGGCTCTCAACTGGTGGTCAGCGGCGTCAACCTGTTCCGCAACGGCTGCACCAACGACGCGGCGTACGCCCAGGACGCCTGGCTCGCCGCGTTTCTCGACCGCGACCCGACCGTCCGGCTGCACGGCCACAAGCTGGTGCTCACCGACGGCACCATCCGGTTCACCCTCACCGACAGCCCCGCCGTGGCGACCGACCCGCCACTGATCGGCACGTACTGGGTCATCGAGGCGCTCGTCGAAAACGGCGTGACCACCACCCCGCGGCCCTTCCCCCAGCCGTACCTGGTCTTCCAGGCCGACGGCACGGTGGTGGCGTTCGCCGGGTGCAACTGGATCACCAGCTCGGCGGCTCACCACGACGGCGGCGCGACGCTGGGCGAGGCCGACACCACGAAGCGGTCCTGCGCCATCGAGAACCCGCTGTTCGAGAACCGCTTGTTCGCCGTGCTCGACGCGGGCGAGGTCACGCTCCAGATCGAGGCGGGCCGCCTGACCGTCGACCGCGCCGGCGGCCCCGCCCTGCTGCTGCGCTCCGAGTCCTGAGGCTCAGACCTCGAGGAGCTCGGCTTCCTTGTGCTTCACGAGCTCGTCGACGTGCGCGACGTACTTGTGGGTCAGGTCGTCGAGCTCCTTCTCGGCCCGGCGTACCTCGTCTTCGCCCGCCTCGCCGTCCTTGACGATGCGGTCGAGCTCTTCCTTGGCCTTGCGGCGCACGTTGCGGATGGCGACCTTGGACTCTTCACCCTTGTGACGGGCCACCTTGATCATGTCGCGGCGGCGCTCCTCGGTCATCTGCGGGAGCACGATGCGGATCTGGGTGCCCTCGTTGCTCGGGTTGACACCGAGGTCGGAGTCGCGGATCGCCTTTTCCATCGCGCCGAGCTGCGACGCGTCGTACGGCTTGATGATGGCCATCCGCGGCTCGGGGGTGCCGACGGACGCCATCTGCGTCAGGGGGGTGGGGCTGCCGTAGTAGTCGATAATGATCTTGGAGAACATCGCCGCCGTCGCACGGCCCGTGCGGATCGCGGCGAACTCCTCCTTGGCGTGGTCGATCGCCCGATCCATCTTGTCTTCGGCCTCGAGGAGCGTGTCGTCGATCACTGTCTCCGTCGCCTCCTTCCCTAGTTAGCAGTGATCAAGGTGCCGATGCGATCGCCGCCGACCGCCTTGATGATGGTGTCGTCACCCTCGGCGCCAAACACGAGCATGGGCAGCCCGTTGTCCATGCACAAGCTGAACGCGGCGGCGTCGGCCACGCGCAGGCCGCGGCGCAGCGCCTCGCCGAAGGTCACGGTGTCGAGCTTCGTCGCCGTCGGGTCGATGCGCGGGTCGGCGGTGTAGACGCCGTCGACGCCGTTCTTGCTCATCAGCACGACGTCGGCGTGGATCTCCAGCGCGCGCTGGACCGCCACGGTGTCGGTGGAGAAGTACGGCATGCCGGCGCCGGCACCGAAGATGACCACGCGGCCCTTTTCCAGGTGCCGGATGGCGCGCAACGGAATGTACGGCTCGGCGACCTGCGCCATCGTGATCGCCGACTGCACCCGGGTCTCGATGCCCTCTTTCTCCAGGAAATCCTGGAGCGCGAGGCAGTTCATCACCGTGCCCAGCATGCCCATGTAGTCGGCGCGCGCCCGGTCCATGCCACGCTTCTGCAATTCGGCACCGCGGAAGAAGTTGCCGCCGCCCACCACCACGGCGACCTGCACGCCACGCCGTACCACGCTGCCGATCTGCCGCGCGACCGCCTGGACCACGTCGGGGTCCACGCCGACCAGGCCCCCGCCGAACACCTCACCCGACAGCTTCAGAACGACCCGCCGCGACCGCCCCGGCGGAGGTGCGATCGGATCCTCCGTCGCCTCGTTAGCAACCGCATGCGTCATCCGAGCCGCCTTCCGTCCGGTGAGAGCCTGCCGTTCACAGTATGTGACGAGGAGGCCGCGGTGTCTGTCGCGTACACCCGCGGCCTCCTCGTTTTCGTCTCGGGTCTGGCCGACCTCTTGTTGCTTAGGCCTGGCCGACCTCGTAGCGCAGGAAGCGCGTCACGTCGATGCCCGCCTCCGCGAGCACCTGCTTGACGGACTTCTTGTTGTCGGCGACCGACGCCTGCTCCAGGAGCACGTAGTCCTTGAAGAAGGCGTTGACCCGACCGTCGACGATCTTGGGCAGAGCCGCCTCCGGCTTGCCCTCCTCGCGAGCGGTCTGCTCGGCGATCCGGCGCTCCGACTCGACGACATCGGCCGGCACCTCGTCACGCGTGAGGTACTTGGGCCGCATGGCCGCGATCTGCATCGCGACGCCGCGCGCGTCGGCGTCGCCGGCCTCGTCCGACTTGCCGCTGTACTCGACGAGCACGCCGACCGCCGGAGGCAGGTCCTGGCTCTTGCGGTGCAGGTAGACGGCGACCGTGCCGTCGACCCGGCCAAAGCGGTTGACGACGAGCTTCTCGCCGATCTTGGCGGAGAACTCCTGGACCGTGTCGGCGACCGTGCGGCCGTCAGCCAGCGCGACGCCGAGCAGCGCCTCCGCGTCAGCAACGCCCGCCTGCTCGCCCTGCTGGACGATCTCCTGGGCCAGCGCCACGAAGTCGGCGTTCTTGGCCACGAAGTCGGTCTCGCAGTTCAGCTCGAGCAGTGCCTTGCCCGAGTGGGCGACGAGCCCGTTGGCGGCGGTGCGCCCGGCACGCTTGCCGACATCCTTCGCGCCCTTGACGCGCAGGACCTCGGTGGCCTTGTCGAAGTCGCCCTCGGCCTCGTCGAGCGCCTTCTTGGCGTCCATCATGCCGGCGCCGGTCAGGTCGCGGAGCTTCTTGACGTCCGCGGCGGTGAAGTTGGCCATGACTCTCTCTTTGGGTGTGGGTGTGCTGGCTGGGGCGGGCTTTACTCGGCGGCGGCCGTGGCGGGCTCTTCGGCCTGCTTCGGCTCCTCGGCCAGCTTCGGCTCGTCCGCCTTCTTCTCGGTGTCTTCGAGCAGCTCGCGCTCCCACTCGGGCAGCGGCTCGTCAGCGCCCACCACGCCCGGCTCCGGCTTCTCCTCGGCACCGCTGCCGCGGGTCGCCCGGCCGGAACGCGCAATGAGACCGTCGGCGACGGCGGCGGCGACCACCCTGGTCAGCAGCTCAGCCGAGCGGATCGCGTCGTCGTTGCCCGGGATCGGGAAGTCGACCTCGTCCGGGTCGCAGTTGGTGTCGAGCACCGCGATGACCGGAATGTTCAGCTTGCGGGCCTCGTCGACAGCGATGTGCTCCTTCTTGGTGTCGACCACCCAGATCGCCGACGGGGTCTTCTGCATGTCGCGCAGACCACCAAGGGTGCGGGTCAGCTTGTCCTTCTCGCGAGACAGCTGCAGGGTCTCCTTCTTCGTGTAGCCCTGCGCGGTGCCCGTGAGGTCGAGCGACTCCAGCTCCTTCATCCGCTGAAGGCGCTTGTAAACCGTCTGGAAGTTCGTCAGCATGCCGCCCAGCCAGCGGTGGTTGACGAAGGGCTGGCCGACGCGGGTCGCCTGCTCGGCGATCGCCTCCTGGGCCTGCTTCTTCGTGCCGACGAAGAGGATCGTGCCGCCCTCGGCCACCGTGTTGCGCACGAAGTCGTACGCCTTCTCGATGTAGTCGAGGGTCTGGCGCAGGTCGATGATGTAGATACCGTTGCGCTCGGTGAAGATGAAGCGCTTCATCTTCGGGTTCCAGCGGCGAGTCTGGTGCCCGAAGTGGACACCGCTCTCCAGCAGCTGGCGCATGGTCACTACGGCCATGGTGAGGTGCTCCTTGACTATTCCCTGGTTGTCACGCCGGGCCGGCTGGCCAGGCGTCCTAGCGCCTGATCGCCGGCCAGCGTGCCCCGACGAAAATCGGGACCAGGGGACCGTCGCCCCAAGGACAGTGCCGCGGGGAGGGCGCGCGAGGTCGACCGCCGAGGCGGTCGCCAATCGCCAAGTGTACGCCCCTCCCCTCCCACCCCCCGACGTCCCCCACCTCCCCGCATCCGCTCCGCACTTCCCCGCTCGCCGCACTCCCTCCGCTCCCCACGCCGCACGCCCTGCGCCGCACGCTCTCCGCTCCCCACGCCGCGCTCCCTCCGCTCCTCGCGCCGCGCGCCCTGCGCCGCGCGCCCTGCGCAGGGCGCCCTGCGCCGCGCGCCCTGCGCCGCGCGCTCCGCGCCGGAGGCGCGCTCTCCCCGTCGATCAAGGGCGAATGCACGTGGTTGGATCTCTGATCCGGGCGTGGGCGGCGTGCCGCGTGCGTGGCACGGCGTGTCGCCACGCCGCTTCCGCCGATCAAGGGCGAATGCACGCGGTTGGATCTCTTTTCCGCGTGCATTTGCCCTTGATCCATGCGAATGTCCTTGATCGGCGCAGGCGTGGTGGTGGGGTGGGGCGCGTGACGGGCGCTGCTCGCGCCGCGCAACGAGCGCCGAACCGCAAGCGCCGCCCACCGGCGCCGACCACGCCCGGCTGCCGCACTGCGGCCTCATTCCCGAGATCTTGGCCGTCGCGGCGCTGCGGCGACAGAACCCGGAGTCCGGCGCACGGCAGAACGGCCTGGTGCGGTCGCGGACCTGGCAGCGTTCCAGCGCCGCAGCACCCGCCCGACGCGATGCGAGTGGCCCGCGCGGACAAGACCACCGCACGAACAAGGACGCCACACACACAAAGGCCACCGCGCGGACAAGGACGCCGTGCGGGCAAGACCACCACGCAGGCCCGCCGATCAAGGCCAAGTGCATCGATCAAGGGCAAACGCACGCGGAAATGAGAGCCAAGCACGTGCATTCGCCCTTGATCGGCGCTGCCGGCGTGGCGACACGCCGTGCCGTGCCGGCCGCGCGGCGCCTGCGCGAGGATCGGAGATCAAACCACGTGCACTCGCCCTTGATCGGCGGAAGCGGCGTGGCGACACGCCGCACCACGCGCGCCGCGCGGCGCCCGCACCCGGATCAGAGATCCAACCATGCGCGCTCGCCCTTGATCTGCGGGAAAGCCGCCGGAGGCGGCGCAACGCATCCCTAGCCACGCAGGGCGACGCCGGGGCTAACAGCGCCGCGTGCAGCACGCCGCAGCCCGCAGGCACGGGGCCGGGCGGCGCAGCGCGAGGCGGGAGCGGCGCGGACCGGTGGCCGCGGTTATGGGCCGGCGGCCAGGGCAGCTGCTAGGAGCAGGATCAGGGCGATCGGCAGGTACGCCGCGGGTGGGCGGAGCCAGACGTGGATGCCGCCGCCGGCCTCCGGGCTGAGCCGGGTGGCGCCGGTCACCAGGGCGTAGAGGCCCAGCGCGAACAGTGGCAGCCCGATCACCAGGAACAGGCCGGATACCAGGCCGGCCGCGGACACCGGGCCACCGATCGCGGCATCGAGGAAGAGCCGCAGTGCCGGTACCTCGAAGATCACCGTCAGTGCCACCAGTGCGAGACCCACGGCGGGACGGCGGGTCCGGTACACGCCGTCGCCCACGGGGGCGATCGGCGCGGAGGGACGGCGCAGCGAAGCCCGGTCGATCGGTTCGGCGTGGAAACGCGCAGGCTCCGGCTGTGGCGGCGCCAACGGCGACGCGACAGGAGGCCCCAAAGGCGACGCGACAGGAGGCGCCAGAGGCGGTGCGACCGGCGGGGGTACGGACGGTGGCTGGAAGGCGGGCGTGCCCGAAGGGTTGGCGATCGTCAGGCCGAGTTCGACCGCGTACCCACCCTGGGCTGCGGACGGCGGGTACGGCCCCGTGTCGGCGGGGCGAGGTGAAACCGGCGCCACCGCCCCGGTCGGCTCCTCCAGGGGCTGGCGGGTCGATTCCCTCGCGGCCGCCGTCGCGAGCGGGTTGCCGGCGTCGTTCAAGCCGTACGGGAGCGCCGCGGTCAGCGGATCGCCATCGAAGCCGTCGTGCTGCCCGCGAGGCCCGGGGATCCGGTACCCGTCCCACTCCTGCGGAGCACCGTTCCAGCGTTCACCTTCCACCGGCGCACCGTATTCGACCAGCAGCGATCCGCGCTACCTGTCACCTGTGACGGCGGTCGCTGCGGCCAGCCCGCACGGAGCGACACGATCAGAGGATGACGTCGGCGGAGTCCCGCGCGCTGGGCCGGATGTTCCGGCATTTCGCGCTCAAGGAGTTCCACGGCCATTCGGCGCGATACGAGTACCTTTCCGGCGTCGTGGCCGACCGGCCGGACCTCGCGGCGCCCCTGCTCGCCGCCCCGCCGGGCCAGCGCCGCGCGATCCTCTATTTCGCCGCTGTCCAGTACCTCTTGCGCACTATCGCGCGCGATCACCCGCTGTCGGCGTATTTGCCGGTGCTCGGCGGCACTCGCGGCGTGGACAGCGAGTTGCCCGCGGCGCTGGCGAGTCTCGTGTCCGCGCACCGCGACTCACTTACCGCGCTGTGCGCGACCAGGACGACCCAGACGAACGAGGCGCGGCGCGCCGCTCTGCTGCGGCCCGGCTTCGGCCGCGCGGCGGCCCTCGCCGGCGGGCGCTCCCTCAGCCTGGTCGAACTCGGCACCAGCGCCGGCCTGCTGCTGATGAGCGACCGGTACGCCTGCCGTTACGAGCACGGCGCCCGCGCCACCACCTACGGGCCGGCCGGTGGGCTGGCGATCACCTGCGAGGTGCGCGGCGAGCGGTGGCCGGAGCCCGCCGCTGGACCGCTGCCGGTCGCGGGTCGGGTGGGCATCGACCTCGCGCCCATCGACGCCGCGGACGCCGGCGCCACCGACTGGCTACGCGCGTGTGTCTGGCCGGAGCAGACCGACCGCCTGGCCCGGCTCGACGCGGCGCTGGCGGAGGTGGCGCGGGCACGGCCGGCGATGCTGGCCGGCGACATGGTCGAGACCCTGCCGCTCGCGTTGTCCACTGTGGATGATTCCGCGGTGCCGTGCGTCTTCTCGTCGAACGCCATCACGTATCTGCCCGACGCCGACCGCCGGCGGCTCGTCGCGACGCTCGCCGAGGTTGGCGCGCGCCGAGACCTCACGGTGCTGTTCAACGAGGCGGCGCCCTTCGGCGCCGAGATGTTCATCGGGCGCCGTCCGGCCGAGGCCGGACCGCGCGGCGTCCTCGCCGTCGGAGTGCTCACCCTCGTCGCGTGGCGGGATGGCCAGGCCACCGTGGAGGTCCTCGCCCGGACCGGCCCGCACGGCCAGTGGTTGGAATGGACTCCGAGGGTGTACGGGTACGCGCCTCGCGTGTAGCACGCGGGTGGCTTGATTGTCCGGGTATCCACAGCGTGGCTGGTTGTCCACAGCTCGACCGGTTGGCATTTGTCAGAGCTGATGGGCTGACACCGTCACTGCCATGACGAGGGAGAGGCAGGCGGTCGGCGCGTACGGCGAGCGCCGTGCGGTGGAGCACCTGACCGAGGCGGGCCTGCGCGTCGTCGCCCGCAATTGGCGATGCGCCGACGGTGAGATCGACATCATCGCGTGGGACGGCCAGGATCTCGTGTTCTGTGAGGTCAAGACCAGGCGCACGGTGGAGTTCGGCCTGCCGATCGAGGCGATCGTGGGTGCCAAGGCGGCACGGTTGCGGCGGCTGGCGGTCCAGTGGCTGGCATCCCATCGCGTTCAGGCTCGCGACATCCGCTTCGACGTCGTGTCGATACTGGCTCGCAAGCGCGGCCCCTGGCGCATCGAGCACCTGCGGGGAGCGTTCTGAATGAGCTACGCCAAGGTGCTCTCGGCCGGGCTCGTCGGGGTCACCGGCCACCTGATCGAGGTGGAGGCCCACCTGGCGACCGGCCTGCCCGCACTGGTGCTGTCGGGCTTGCCCGATACCGCCCTCCACGAGGCGCGCGATCGGGTCCGCGCGGCGATCATCAACTCCGGTCAGGAGTGGCCGTCCCGCCGCATCACCGTCAACCTGCTGCCCGCGACGCTGCCGAAGCGGGGCTCGGTCTTCGATTGCGCCATCGCGGTGGCGATCCTCGCTGGCGCCGGTGTGCTGCCGCTAGCCGCGTTCGACCGGGTGGCCATCCTCGGCGAGTTGGGCCTCGACGGCGCCGTTCGCCCGGTTCGCGGTGTGCTGCCGATGGTGGCGGCCGCGCTGCGCGCCGGGATCACGCGCGTGGTCGTGCCGCTCGGCAACGCGCAAGAGGCGGCCATCGTTCCCGGCGTACTGGTGAAGGCGATCGACACGCTGCACCGGCTGATCGCGTTCGTTCGTGATGGCGTGCCGATGCTCGACCCGTCTGATCAGGGGGTTCCCGCGCACGGCGCACCCGGTCCCGACCTCGCCGACGTGGCCGGTCAGCCGCTCGGCCGGCGCGCCATCGAGGTCGCGGCCGCCGGTGGGCACCATGTCGCGATCTTCGGCCCGCCGGGAGCGGGAAAGACGATGCTCGCCGAGCGCCTGCCATCGATCCTGCCCGAACTCGACGACGAGGCCGCTCTCGAAGTCACCGCACTCCACTCGATCGCTGGCGTCCTCCCGCCGGGCGGTCGCCTCCTGCGCCGGCCGCCCTTCCAGGCTCCCCACCACACCGCGACCATGCAGTCGCTGGTTGGCGGCGGCAGCGGGCTCGCCAAGCCGGGCGCGATCTCGCTGGCGCATCGGGGCGTCCTGTTTCTGGACGAGGCGGCCGAGTTCAGCGGGCGAGCACTCGACGCGCTGCGGCAGCCACTCGAATCCGGTCGCGTGCTGCTGCGGCGGGTCTCCGGTGCCACCGAGTTCCCGGCTCGCGTGCAGCTCTGCCTCGCGGCCAACCCGTGCCCGTGCGCCCGTCCCGCCGGCGATGTGTACTGCGAATGCAGCCCTCGGGTTCGCCGGCGTTACCTGAGCCGGCTGTCCGGCCCGCTACTCGACCGCGTCGACGTCCAGGTGATGTTGCCGCCGGTGACAGCCGCCGATCTGCTGTGCGCCGGCGCGCCCGGTGAGTCGTCCACCACCGTGGCCGATCGCGTCGCCAAGGCCCGTGCGGCGGCGGGCGCGCGCTGGTCGGCGAAGGCGTGGCGCACCAACGCGGAGGTGCCGGGTCCAGCCCTGCGCGGTGCCGATTGGCGCCTGCCAGCACGCGACACCACTGCTCTGCTGCGGCTGCTGGACTCCGGTGCCCTGTCCGCGCGCGGCTTCGACCGGGTCGTCCGGATGGCCTGGACCATCGCCGATCTCGACGGTCGACACCGGCCGGGGCGCGAAGACGTCGCCGAAGCGATCCAACTCAGGATGGGTGTGCTCACATGACAGAGTTGATTGACGCTCTCCTCCCCTTGCGCATCGCCCGCATCGCACTGCACTGGCTGGTCGAGCCCGGCAACGCCGCCGTGCACCGCATGGTTCGCCGATACGGTCCGGTGCGGACCCTCGACAAGCTGCTCGACGGCGACATGCCCGACCAGGAACTGCGTGGTTCGGTTGCGGCGCGACTCAAGGCCGGTGACCCGTATGAGGTGGCCGCCGCCGCCATCGCACGCGCCGACGAGTTGGGTGCCCGCATCGTGACCCCGGAAGACGTCGAGTGGCCGCATCAGGTCGACGACCTGAAACACCTCCTGGAAATCCCCTCCGACAACCGGATCGACCGCGACACCGCACCGCCGCTGTGCCTGTGGGTGCGCGGGCCGCTGCCGCTGGCCGAGACACTCGACCGGTCGGTGGCGGTGGTGGGCGCCAGGGCCGCCACGGCGTACGGGGAGCACGTGGCGACTGGTCTCGCGTTCGGGCTGGCGGAGCGCGGCTGGACCGTGGTGTCCGGCGGGGCGTACGGCATCGACTCCAGCGCGCACCGCGGCGCCCTGGCTGCGGGCGGGGCGACGGTGGCGGTGCTGGCGTGCGGCGTCGACCGGCCGTACCCGATGGGAAACACCTCGTTGTTTGATCGCATCGCCGAGGCGGGACTGATGATCAGCGAGTGGCTGCCGGGCGCCGACCCCGTGCGGCACCGTTTCCTGATCCGCAACAGGGTGATAGCGGCCGTTACGCGGGGCACCGTGGTCGTCGAGGCGGCGGCCCGGAGCGGGGCCAGTCAGACGCTGCGGCGCGCGCAGGCGCTGGGCCGCCGGCCCATGGCAGTACCGGGTCCGGTGACGTCCGCGATGTCGGTGGGCTGCCATCACCTGCTGCGCGAGCATCCGCAGATCCGCCTCGTCACCGGCCTGCCCCACGTGCTCGAAGAGGTGGGCAGCATCGGCAACGACCTGGCACCGACGCCACGCGGGCCCGACCGGCCACACGACGTGCTCGACTCGGAAGCCACCATGGTCTTCGACGCGATGCCGCTGCGCCGCCCGGCCGGCCCGGACGCGCTGGCCGCCCATGCCGGTCTCGACATCCGCACCGTGATGCGCAAGCTGTCGCTGCTGGAACAGCTCGGCTTCGTCGTGCGCCGCGACGGCGGCTACATCCTGGCGCCCAAAGAGCGCGAGAGCAGCACGCCCGGCGAGCGCAAGGGCAGCGCGCCCAACGAGAGCGAGCGCCGCGCGGCCGACGAGCGGGAGGGCGGCGCAGCCGACGAGCGGGAGGGTGGTGCGGCCGACGAGCCCGAGGGCGGCGTGCCGGCTTGACTAGGTGCCGGGCGACGTTCCACGGTCAAGTGGTGAAGCGCAAGAGCCGCAGCATCCAGGCCATCCATGAGGGCCTGCCCGCGCCGATGCGCGACGCGGTCGACGAGTTCGCGCGGCACCTCGCCACGGTGGAAGACCGTTCGGTGCACACGGTGCGGGCATACGTCGGCGATGTGGTCTCGTTGCTCGATCACGCGGCGCTCATGGGCAGCGGCGCACCCGGTGAGATCGACATCGCGGTGCTGCGGAGCTGGCTGGCGAAGCTGCGCACGCTCGGAGCGGCCCGCGCGTCGCTGGCGCGGCGTGCGGCATCGGCGCGCACGTTCAGCGCCTGGGCGCATCGGGCCGGTCTGCTCGCCACCGACGTCGGCGCCCAGCTCGCCAACCCCAAGGCGCACCGCGAGCTGCCCAACGTGCTGCGCGCCGATCAGGCCGAGACGCTGATGACGGCGCCCGGCGACGATGCGGACCCGGTGGTGCTGCGCGACCGTGTCCTTCTGGAACTGCTCTACGCGACCGGCATCCGCGTCAGCGAACTGTGCGGGCTGGACATCGCCGACGTCGACCGGGGTCGGCGGGTCGTGCGGGTGCTGGGCAAGGGCAACAAGGAGCGGTCGGTGCCGTACGGAGTGCCGGCCGAGAAGGCACTCGACGTCTGGTTGCGCCGTGGCCGCGGCGCGCTGGCCGGACCCGACAGTGGGGACGCCCTGCTGCTTGGCGCGCGGGGCGGCCGGCTGCAGACCACCGTCGCTCGCCGGATCGTGAGCGGGTACGCCCAGGCGGCCGGACTGCCGCGTACGAGCCCGCACGGCCTGCGTCACTCGGCGGCCACACACCTGCTCGAAGGGGGCGCCGATCTCCGGGCGGTGCAGGAGCTGCTCGGCCACTCCTCCCTGTCGAGTACGCAGATCTACACCCACGTCACCGTCGAGCGGCTGCGCGCGGTGTATCGCCAGGCCCATCCGCGCGCCTGACTACGCTTGGTCGATGGCGGCCATCGAAGGCGTCCCGGTGAGCTGGGAACGCATCAGGGAGTGCTTTTCGCTGGACCCCTCGATCGCGTACCTCAACCACGGCGGGCGGGGCGCGATGCCGGTGAGCACCCAGCGGGCCCTCCAGCGGCTGCGCGACGAGGCCGAGTCGAACCCGATTCTCTTCTTTCGTGACCTGCCGCAGCGGATCGCGCACACCCGCCGGCACCTCGCCACCTTTCTCGGCGCCGACCCGGACGGCTCCGCGCTCGTCGGCAACACCACGATGGGCACCGCCGTCGTGCTGCAGTCGCTGGGTCTACGAGCCGGAGACGAGGTGCTGCTGACCGACCACAGGTACGGCGCGGTGGCCCTCACCGTCGACCGGGAGTGCCGGCGCAGCGGGGCTGCCGCGCGGACTGTGCGGGTGCCGCTCGACAGCACCGACGACCAGATCATCGCGACGCTCGGCGACGCGCTGCGACCGGGGCGGACGAAGCTGCTGGTCGTAGACCAGGTCAGCTCGGCGACCGCTCGCCGCTTTCCGGTCGAGAAGATCGCGGCGGTGGCCCGCGAGCAGGGCGTGCCGGTGCTGGTGGACGCGGCCCACGTGCCCGGGATGCTGCCGGTGGCGGTCGATGAGATCGGTGCCGATTTCTGGGTGGGCAACCTGCACAAGTGGGCGTACGCACCGCGCGGCACCGCGTTGCTCTGCGTAGCGCCACGCTGGCGAGACCGGATCGAGCCGCTCGCCGTCTCGTGGCAGCAGGAGAGCGGCTTTCCGGATCGGGTGGAGTGGCAGGGGACGCTGGACTACACGCCCTGGCTGGCCGCGCCCACGGGTCTCTTCACGCTGCGCACGCTCGGCCTCGAACGCGTGCGCGAGCACAATGCCACGCTGGCCGCCTACGGGCAGAAGGTGGTGGGCGGCGCGCTCGGCCTGGCCGGGGGCGACCTGCCCGACCCTGGTGCCCCGGAGGTCGCGATGCGGATCGTGCCGCTGCCCGGCGGCCGGGCGAGCACGATCGACGACGCGATGGCGCTGGAGGCCCGGATCGCGGACGAGCTGGCGACCGTGGTGGCGGTCTTCTCCTGGGACGGTCGCGGGTGGCTGCGGCTGGCCGGGCAGGTCTACAACGTGCGAGCGCAGTATGAGCGGCTGGCCGAGAGCCTGCCCAGCATCCTGCGCGGCTGAGCTGGCCGGCCATGCTGGCTGAAGGACGCCGTGTCCCCCCGCGCCGCGCGCCGGCTCCAAGGCGAGCGGCAGCAACCGGACCCGGCCGAGGCCCAGCAGGGCGAGCGGGTCGAGGTATTGACCGGCTCGGCGCAGGCCCCAGTGCAGGCAGGCGGCCTCGGCGCACCCGGGGTGGCCGCCGAGCAGGGCGCCGATCGGCTCTCCGGCGCGCACCCGGTCGCCGGCTCGCACCGCCGGGACGACCGGCTCGTAGGTGGTGCGCAGGCCGCCCGGGTGCGTCACGCTGACCACGCCACGGCCGGCGATGAACCCGGCGTAGTGGACGACCCCGGCGCCGGCAGCGCGGACGGTGGCGCCCGGTGTGGCGGCAAGGTCGACACCGCGGTGGCCAGCCAGCCAGGGCTGGGGCGGCGGGTCGAAGTCACGCGTCACGCGCGGCGCCCCGTCGAGCGGCCAGCGCCAGTCCGCCCCGGCGGGCCCAAGGAGAGCGGGCCAGCGCGCAGCCTCGGCGGGCCCAAGGAGAGCCGGCCATCGCGCAGCCCCGGCGGGCCCGAGCAAAACCGGCCAGCGCCCAGCCCCAGCAGGTCCAAGGAGGACCGGCCAGCGCCCAGCCCCGGCCGGAGCGAGAGAAAGCAGTGCAGCCAGAAGAAGACTCATGCCGGGCAGCCTGCGCCCGAGTCATCCGCCCAGCAACCGCCGATCACCCGCCCTGTGGAAAACCGCGGACGCTGTGGAAAACCTCCGCGAAGCGAGCCGATCTGCTATGGGTCAGCCGCCGAACCCGGTCTCGGTCGGTAACGAGATGTCGGGTTTCTCCAGCTCTTCGACGTTGACGTCCTTGAACGTCATAACCCGGACATTCTTGACAAACCTCGCCGGCCGGTACATGTCCCAGACCCAGGCGTCCTGCATCTCGACCTCGAAGTAGACCTCGCCGTCCGAGTTGCGAACGTGCAGGTCAACCTGGTTGGCGAGGTAGAAGCGACGCTCCGTCTCGACCACGTAGGAGAATTGGCGGACGATGTCGCGGTACTCCCGGTAGAGCTGCAGCTCCATCTCGGTCTCGTACTTTTCGAGATCTTCTGCGCTCATCACACTCCGCCTTCCATGGCCACATCTTCCCCCACCAGCGCTGGTGGCCGTGCCTGCTCGTCCAACGCCACGCCGACGGTACTCCCTGGGAGGCTCTGGTGCGCTACTGGACGCCGAGCGCGGGGCGGACGGGAGTCGCGACCCGAGACAGCGGCCACATTGACGTACGAGAAGCGATGCTCCAGACACGGACCGTGACGCTCCAGCGCGGCGCGGTGCTCCGGGGTGACGTACCCCTTGTGCTCGTCGAACCCGTAATCCGGGAACGTGGCGTGCAGGTCCACCATGATCCGATCTCGGGTGACCTTGGCCAGCACGCTGGCCGCCGCCACACACGCCGCGACCTGGTCGCCCTTCCAGACAGCGAGACCGGGCACACCGAGGCCGTCGACGCCGAAGCCGTCGGTCAGCACGTACTCCGGGCGGGTGGTGAGCGCCGCCAGTGCCCGGCGCATCGCGAGCAGATTGCAGACGTGCAGGCCGCGGGCGTCAACCTCGGCCGCCGGGATCACCACGACGGCGTACGCCAGTGCCCGCTTGACCACCTCGGCGTACACCCGTTCGCGCGCGGCGGGCGTGAGCAGCTTGGAGTCGGCCAGTTCCTCGATCTCGCCCCGCCGCCCCTCGGGCAGTACCGCGGCGGCCGCCACCAGCGGACCGGCACAGGCCCCCCGCCCGGCCTCGTCGGCGCCGGCGACGATCCGGAACCCTCGCCGCTGGAGCGCCCGCTCCAAGGCATAGATCCCGCCCTCGCGCCGGACCACCGTCCGCGGCGGCGTCAGCACGGCGCCTCACCACCATCCGCGTGTGCCAGCACCCGACGCAGCAGAGCGCCCAGGTCATCGGGGTACACCACCTCGGTGGTCGCCTCCAGATCGGCCATGCCCCACCACCGGTGCCCGTCGATCGAACCCTGCTCCACGTCGTCGAACCCCGTCGTGTCGACTTCCCAACTCGGCACCCGGAGCAGGAAGAAGTCCTGCCGCTGCCGATACCAGACACCGTCGAACGGGTACTCCGTGACCTCGCTCCAGACCGGCTCGCCCAAGCGCTCCGGCGGCACCCGCAGGCCGGTCTCCTCGGCCAGCTCGCGGGCGGCACCCATCACCGACGGCTCGTCGTCGTCGAGACCACCGCCCGGCGTGAACCAGTATCGGTGGTGTGGCCTGGCCGGATCGAAGCCCCTGAACATCAGAACCCGTCCGGCCCCGTCGACGAGCAACACGCGTGCGGCCCGGCGCGGTGTGAAGTCCACCGCCCCAGCCTAGACACGTCTCGCGCTAGCCCGTAGGCGCGGGGATCGAGTCGAAGCTATCGGGTATCGAAAGCCACTTGGCCCGGCCGACGGGCCAGAAGACGGTGAACGCCCGCCCGATGACGGCGTCTTCCGGGATCGTGGCGGAGTTGATGTCGCGGGTCCGCTCCCAGTGCTCCAGCGAGTCGCCGGACGCCGACCGGTGGTCGCCCATCATCCACAGCCGGTCCTTGGGCACCGTGATGTCGAACGGCTCGTCCGCGGGCAGGTCGGTGGTGCCGCCTTCGGAGTACAGGTACGGCTCGTCGAGGGGCTGACCGTTGATCGTGATGCGCTGCTGGGCGTCGCAGCAGACGATGTGGTCGCCCTCGGTGCCGATGACCCGCTTGATGAAGTCTTCGCCGTCCGGGTTGCTGCGCCAGTCAGCGGGCGCCTCGAACACGATGATCTCGCCACGCTTCGGTGAGCGGAAGTCGTAGACCAGCTTGTTGACGAGCACCCGGTCGTAGATGTCGAGCGTGTGCTCCATTGACGGCGACGGGATGTAGAACGTCTGGAGGACGAAGGCCCGCACCAGCACGGCGACCAGGATGGCCACACCCAGCAGGATGGGGAGCTCGCGCCAGAAGGAATTCTTCTTCTTGCCGGTCTGCTCGTCAATCACGGACGGAGCCTACGACGGCGACCTGGCAACCAACGACGGGCACGCGCGGAGAAGAGCAAAGAGCCCACGATCGGCAGGACAACCGCGACACCTCCGGGATTCGGCTGGCTCACCGGCGGCGCCATCGCCGCGACTTGGGGTACACCGTCGAACGTGGACGGTACGGAGAGCCCGTTCCAGCGATCGTACGGCCAGACGATGATGAACGCGCGCCCGATGACGTTGTCGATCGGCACCTGCCCCTGGCATCGCGAGTCTTGCGAGACGAGCCGATGGTCGCCCATCACGAAGAGGTTGCCCGGCTGCACGGTGATCTCGTCGAACCGGCGCGACCGGCACTCCTGCGGGTTTGGCGGCAGGTTTGGATCGGAGTTCTCGATGACGTACGGCTCGTCGATCGACTTGCCGTTGACCTGAACCCGACCCTGGTCGTCGCAGCATTGGACACGGTCGCCGGGAACGCCGATGACGCGCTTGATGAAGTCTTTCTCGCCGGGGCGGCTCACGCCGACGAGGTCGCCCACCGTGCGGCCGAGCTTGGCGCCGAAGCCGAGCTCGGGCTCCTGGAACTCGGGCGTCCAGTTGGGAGGCCCGCGGAACACCACGACCTCGCCCCGCTGCGGGTCGCGGACGTCGTAGACGACCTTGTTGACGAGGACCCGGTCGCCGACGAGCAGCGTGTCCTCCATGGACCCGGACGGGATGAAGAACGCCTGGAGCAGGAAGGTGCGGATCAGCACCGCCAGACAGAACGCGACGATCAGCAGCAGCGGCAGCTCCTGCCACAGCGGCATCTGCTTGCGGCGCTCTCGCTCTGGCTCGTCGCTTCGCCGCCGGCCACCAAGCCCCGCTGGCCGGCGCCACGGATCATCGTCGTCGGGCTCCACCGCGCGCATCCCCCGTACCCGAGATACAGCACTACCGCCCGCGGCACTTCCTCCTCGGAAGGTCGGCGAGCGGTAGTCCGGAGGCATCGCGCCGCCCGCGCGACCGCCGCGGACGTAGCGTTCTTCGTACGTCACCGCGGCTAGCGTAACCGGACGGCGCACCAAGCGGCCAACGTCAGACCGAACGAAAAACGGGCTATACGCAAACGCCCGGTCAGAAATCAGCGCAGGGTGAGAAGAAGGCTCAGCTAGCCTGCTTCTCGCGGCGCTCCTTGATCTTCGCCGCCTTACCGCGCAGCTCACGCAGGTAGTAGAGCTTGGCACGGCGGACGGCGCCACGGGTCACGACCTCGATGCGGTCGATGGCCGGGCTGTTGACCGGGTAGGTGCGCTCGACGCCAACGCCGAAGCTGACCTTCCGGACCGTGAACGTCTCGCGCAGGCCCCCGCCCTGGCGACGAATCACGACGCCCTGGAAGACCTGGACCCGGGAACGGTTGCCCTCGACGACCCGGGCGTGCACCTTGACGGTGTCACCGGCGCGGAAGTCGGGGATGTCGGTCCGCTGCGACTGGGCGTCCAGTGCATCGAGCGTGTTCATCGCTGTGGTTTCCTCGTGGCTCGTCGGGGCGATCATCACCCGGGTGGGACCGGGCACGACGGGCACACCGAAGCGGCGCCCGGTCGTGGCAACCTCACTACTTTGCCACATCAGGCCCCGGTACCTGAAATCCGGCCCCGGTGAGAGCCGCGACATCGCGCTTGTCCAGGGTGTCGGGGTCCAGGTCCGCGAGGAGGTCAGGCCGCCGCTGTGCGGTGCGCAACAGCGACTGGTCGCGGCGCCACCGTGCGATCCGGCCGTGGTCACCGGACCGGAGGATCTCGGGTACCTCGTGCCCGCGCCACTGCGGCGGCTTGGTGTACACGGGCGCTTCCAGCAGGCCGTTCGCGTGCGACTCCTCGGCGAGCGACTCGGCGTTGCCCAGTACGCCCGGCAGCAGCCGGACGATCGCCTCACACATGACCAAGACCGCCACTTCACCGCCGAAAAGGACATAGTCCCCCAGCGACACCTCCGATACCGGCATCCGCGTGGCGGCGTGGTCCAGTACCCGCTGGTCGATCCCCTCGTACCGGCCGCAGGCGAAGATCAGATGCGGCTCGGCGGCGAGCTCATGCGCCACCTTCTGGGTGAACGGCGCTCCGGCGGGAGTCGGCACGACCAGCCGCGCCCGCCCCTCGGCCCTGGGGGCGAGCGCGTCGAGCGCCTCTCCCCACGGCTCCGGCCGCATCACCATGCCCGGTCCCCCACCGTATGGACTGTCATCGACGGTCCGGTGCACGTCGTGCGTCCAGGTGCGCAGGTCGTGGATGGTGACGTCGAGCAGTCCGGAACCGCGTGCCTTGCCGATCAGCGACAGGTCGAGCGGCCCGAAATACTCGGGAAAGATCGTCACGACATCCAGCCGCATTAGTTTTTGACCTCCGCATGGTGGCGGATGTATCCGGTTTCACGAGGGCGCATCGTCTTACCCATGAACGGATCACCCGAGCAGGCACTCTACGTGCTGGGCCAGGCGGCCGATGTGCGAGCCCGGGCCGACGCCACGTGGCGCTCGGCGATCAAGCACGCCCTCGCCAGCAACGTTCCGGTCGAGCAGATCGCGAGCCGCGCCCACACGTCGATCGACATCGTCCTCGCGATCGTCAATAGTCCTCAGCGACGTGGCGGATGTTTCTACCGCAACGCCGGGGCATGGTGAGAGCCATGTCACCCCTCAACGTGACCGCCACCCGCTGCGAAGCGCTCTTCGTGTCCGCGATCCAGGACTCCGACGAGCCGAGTGCCGAGCAGGTGCGAGCGGCGGTCCTCCGCGCGATCCGGGACTACGGCGTCCGGAACTGTGTGGCGCGGGTGGCGCAGGAGTTCGGCGACCACCCCGACGCCGCTGTGGCCCGGATGCGCTGGGCCCGCGACGAGATCCAACGCGCCTACACCCCCAAATCACGAGGATGGTCGACCCGAACGACCCCTCACCTGATGGCCGCCTCCGCCCTGCCTCCGGTCAAGGCGGCCTGAGCAGCCGGCCAATCCCCCCGGCCGGCCAGCCCCGGGTGGCGGAAATGTAATCGCCTCCCCGCCACCCGGGGCATCTCATTCACCGCTCCGCGGCGATACGCTCACCCCATGTCCCCGGGGGTACCTTCTCCCGTGTTCGTGGGACGGCAGGCCGAGATCCAGCGGGTGTCCGAGCTGGCCCGACAGGCCGCCTCGGGACGTGGCGCCGTCGCACTGGTCGAGGGCGAGCCGGGCATCGGAAAGACGACCCTCCTCGACGCGTTCGCGATGACGTGCGGCCGGCTCGGGATGCGGGTGCTGCGAGGCGCCGCCGAAGATCTCGAGCAGCGGCTGCCGTTCGCGACGATCGGCACGTGTCTGGGCTTGCGGGCGGGCCCGCACAGCAACGCGGACGGCGACGGGGCACGCGTGGCCCGGCTGCTGCGCGGCGAAGACGCCCTCGGGCAGAGCGTCAGCGCCGCCAATCACGAGTTCGCGGCCACCGAGGCGATCCTGGAGCTCATGGACCGGTGGTCGACCGCCGGTCCCGTCGCGCTGATCGTCGATGACGTGCAGTGGGCCGACCCGCCCAGCGTCCTGGTGCTCCACCGCCTCGCCCAAGGGATCCGGCAGCAGCCGCTCCTCCTGGTCGTAGCCGCCCGCACGGCGGCGGAGAGTGAGGCGGTCGCGGGGCTGGTTCGCGGTCTCACGGCGCGCGGCGCCGATGTCCTGCGGCTCGAACCCCTGCCCGAGACCGCGGTCGCGACGCTGGTCGAGAGGCTGCTGGAGATGCCCGCCGGTCCCGCGCTCTCCGGACTGGTCGCCCGCGCCGGCGGCAACCCGATGTACGTGACCGAGCTCGTCGACGCCCTGTACCGCGAGTCGGTCATCGCCGTCGAGGACGGTGTGGCCGAGGTCAGCGGTCAGACCGAGGCGCCGCTGCCGGGCTCGCTCGTCGAGGCGATCGCGCGACGGCTGGACTTCCTGCCCCGCCAGGGCCGAGACATCCTCGAGATGGCCGCGGTACTGGGGCCGGCCATCGACGCCGGTGAGCTGTCGGCGGTACTGGGCAGCCCGCTGGTCACCGTCTCCGAGACGCTGGTGCGGGCCATCGAGGCCGGTCTGCTGGTCGACACCGGTGAGCAGCTGGTCTTCCGGCACGATCTGATCCGGGAAGCGCTGGCCGAGCACCTGCCGGAGACCGTGCGCACCGCGCTGCGGCTGCGCGCCGGGCAGGTGCTGGCCGCGGCGGGCGCCCCGGTGGAGCGGGTCGCCGAGCACCTGCTCGCCGGCACGGTACTCGATCCGCAGACCGTCGGCTGGCTGGTACAGCAGGCAGACGCCCTCATCGTGCGGGCGCCGCGGCTGGCGGTACCGCTGCTGCGCAGAGCCCTTGCCGCGCTGGACGGTGCCGATCCGGCGGCGCCCGCGCTGCGACTACATCTCGTGCGCGCCCTGCTCTGGGACGGCGACCCGGCGGCGGCCGAGCAGGCCGCGCGCACCGCGCTGCTCACCGACGGCGGCGCCGCCCTCCGCTGGCTGCTCATGCAGGCGTGCTTCCGGCAGGGCCGGCTCGACGAGGCGGTGGTCGTATCCGAAGACGCGCTCCGCCTGCCGGAGCTGTCGGCGGGCGAGGCCGGCCGTTTTCAGGGGTTCGCGGCGTTCTGCCTGTTCTATCTGGAGCGGTTCGACGCGGGTGAGCTGGCGGCGCGGCTCGCGGTGGAGGAGGGCGAGGCGGAGCAGGACGCTCAGGCTGTCGGGCTCGGCTATCTGGGGCTGTCCGCGCTGCGGTTCGCGGAGGGCGACATGGTCAAGGCGCACGCGCTCGCCGACCGGGCCCTGCTCGCCTTCCACGGCGGCATCCGGCCGGACCTGCAGGCCGACCCGTACGCGATGCGCGGGTACTGCCTGCTGGAGCTGGACCGGTTCGACGAGGCGGACGAGGCGCTCGCCACCGCAGTGCGGCACAACCAGGCCACGGGCGGCGTGTACCTCGCGCTCGCCTACGCCCTGCGAGCCCGCATGCGGCTGCTCGACGGCCGGTGGGACGACGCGCTCGCCGAGATCGAGGCCGGCCTGGACGGCCCGGACCCGCTCGGGCAGGCGCCGGGGCTGCGCGCCATGGCGGCGCTGGTCGCGATCCGGCGCGGCACCTATCAGGCGGAGCGCGAGGAGTTGCCGGAACCGGACGATGGCGTCGGCGGCCGCAAGTACGGATACCTGACGCGGTGGGCGCAGGCGCTGCTGGAGGAGTCTCGATCCGATCCGCGGTACGCGCTCGACCTGCTGTATCCGGTCTGGGAGCGGGCGTGGGGGCTCGACCAGCGGCGGGTGATCTATCGGATCTGCGCCGACCTGGCGCGGCTCGCCGCCGTCGTCGGCGACCACAAGCGCGCCCTCGACCTGGCGACCACCACCGAGGCGCTCGCCGCCAAGCAGCCGACCCGCGGCCTGACCGCGACGGCGCTGCTGTGCCGTGCCCTCGCGGAGCCGGCCCAGGAGCCGGCGCCGTCACCGCGCGGCGTGGCGGAAGGCCAGCGGCCAACTGGCGCGGCCCCGGACATGCTGCTGAGCGCCGCGCGGGCGTTTGAGGGGTGGCCGCTCTACGCCGCGCTGGCTTCCGAGGAGGCGGCGGTCGCCCTGGCCCAAGCGGGCCGGGAAGCGGAGGCGCGGGACGCGCTCGGCACGGCGCTGGGCGGCTTCGCGGCGCTGGAGGCGACCTGGGACGCGGCGCGCGCGGAGGCCCGGCTGCGGCAGCTCGGTGTCCGGCGTGGACGGATGGGGCGCCGCAACCGCCCCAAGCACGGCTGGGAGGCGTTGACCGACACGGAGACCCGCGTGGCGCGGATGGTGGCGGAGGGCAGGTCGAACCCCGACATCGCGGCCAGGATGTTTCTGTCGAGGCGCACCGTGCAGACGCACGTGTCGAGCATCCTCGCCAAGCTCGACCTCAGCTCGCGGGTGGAGGTGGCGATCAGCGTCTCGAAACGGGTTTCAGACGCCTAGAACCTCAGAGGTCCAGCAAGCCTTCCGGCGGGTCGACGACGACGCGTCCACCGGCCAGGTCGACCTCGGGCACGATCGCCTTGACGAACGGCACCAGCGCGGTGCGCCCCTCGGGCCGGCGCAGCACCAGCATGTCGGAGGCCGGCGCGTGGTCGATCCGCACCACCTCGCCCAGCGTCTCGCCCGACGTGGTGACGGCGGCCAGCCCCACCAACTGGTGGTCGTTGAACTCGTCCGGGTCGGTGGGGTCGGCGATGTCGGCGCTGTCGACCGACAGCACCACGCCACGCAGAGCCTCGGCGACGTTGCGGTCGTACACGCCTTCGAAGACGACGATCAGGCGTCCCTGGTGCGCGCGGACGGCCTCGACGGTGAGCCTGTCGGGCACCCTGTAGGCGGCGGGGTCAGACGGTGACGCCCCCGGCTCGGCGATCAACACCTTGCCGGGGGCGAACCGCTCGTCGGGATCGTCGGTGCGCACCTCCACCAGGACCTCACCGCGAATGCCGTGAGGCCGGCCGATGCGCCCGACGGTCCGAAGATCCATGCGGATCAGTAGGAGTCGACGATGTCGACCCGGACGCCGCGTCCACCGATCGACCCGATGACCTGGCGCAGGGCCTTGGCGGTGCGACCGCCGCGGCCGATGACCGTGCCGAGGTCTTCGGGGTGCACACGCACCTCGAGGCGCTTGCCGCGCCGCGAGTCGACCATGCGGACCCGGACGTCGTCGGGGTGATCGACGATGCCCTTGACCAGGTGCTCCAGCGCGGGCCGGAGCGCCACCTCAGCCCTGCTCGCCGGAGGCGGCACCGGCCTGCTCCTCGGTCTTCTCAGCCGGCTTCTCGGCGGGTGCGTCGGCCGTGGCCTTCGCCGCCTTGGTCGCCTTCTTCGCGGGCTTCGCGGCGGGGGTGTCGGCCACGCCAGCGGCAGCCTTGGCCTCGGCCTCGTACGCCGCCTTGCGGTCGGCGCGCGGCGCCGCCACCAGCAGCGGCGGAGGAGCCGGCAGGCCCTTGAACTTCTGCCAGTCGCCGGTCTTCTCCAGGATGCGCTGGACGGCCTCGCTGGGCTGGGCGCCCACGGACAGCCAGTACTGCACGCGCTCCGACTTGACTTCGATCACCGAAGGGTCTTCCTTCGGCTGGTAGATGCCCACGTACTCGATCGCACGGCCGTCGCGCTTGGTGCGCGAGTCGGCGATGACGATGCGGTACTGCGGGTTGCGGATCTTGCCCATCCGCAGGAGCCGGATCTTAACGGCCACGGTTGCTTTCGCTCCTGTGTGATTCGGGTGAGCAGACGGACGCCACGTGGGGTTGTGACGCCGGAGGCTCGTGGACTGGCGGCGCGTCCGGGTTAGAGGGCGCGGACGCACGCCGATACCAGCAACCTATTCTGCCAGACCCGCTCTCGGGGGTCGGTCCCACCCCACCGGTACCTCCTGTGGCGGCTGCCACGCGGGGTCGGGGACGAAGTCGATCCAGGAGCCGTCGAACGGGAACTCGCCGGCCTCGGCGACCTTGATCACACGCTCGCCCTCGGCGCGCACCGCCGCCTCGTCGGCCACCCAGTAGTGCTCCGGGAAGGCGAGCCGCTCGACGAACTCCTCCTTGTCCTTCCACTCCCACCGGTGATCGGGCCAGACCACCACGTCGAGATCCTGGTCGACGATGTCGATCCCCGCCGTGCCGCCGTCGGTCCAGCGCGTACCCGGCTCTTCGAGGTTGACGTACCAGTTCTTGAACCGGCCGGCGTCGTCACGGAACCACCAGACGGAGTGGTGGACACCGCTGGGCAGGAACTTCAGCACCGGCGGGCCGGCCCAGATGCCATGCGCCAGCCGGTACGACGTGGTGATCCACTCACTGAACGGCATCGCCCGCATGCCCCGCCCGTCGGCGGCCACCTCGTTGACCACCGGGGTGCCGCGCGCGATCCACAGCAGCAGGCCGCGCTCGTCGTCGCTGACCACCCGGGCGGGGCGGACCCACCCGATCCGGCCACGCCGGACGTTGCGGTGCAGGATCAGCTGCCCCGGCGTGAACCGCATCAGTACGCGCGCGCCAGGATCGCCACCAGGTCGGGCTCGTCTTCGGAGTCCGGTACGGAGCCGTCGGCGCGCACCAGGCACCGCACGGTCACGCCCTTGCCGTTGGCCTCGGCCTCGCCCGCCGACCCCACCTGCGACCACGGCACCCGCGCCCAACCGGTGCTCGACGCCTCGATCGCGTCGGCCAGCGTCGAAACCTCCACGGTGCGCGACGTGCGCAGGGCGAGCGCCTCGTCGTGCAGCGCCTGCTGGTCGGCCTCCAGCGCGGAAAGCACGCGCGACACCACGTCGGGCACCGCCACCGGGGTCTTCGATCCGTCGGTGCGGCGTACGACCACCGCGTTGCCCGCCGCGAGGTCGCGGGGGCCCACCTCGACGCGTACCGGATAGCCCTTGAGCTCGGCGTCGACGGCCCGGCGCCCGAACGGCGTGTCGACCCGGTCGTCGAACCCGACCCGGACCCCGGCGTCACGCAGAGCGTCGCGGAGCTTGGCCGCCGCCTCGCGGACGCCGTCGCCGTCCTTGACGATCATCACGTACGCCTGCACCGGCGCCAGCCGTGGCGGCACGCGCAACCCGTTGTCGTCGCCGTGGCACATGATCAGACCGCCGAGCATGCGGGTCGAGGTGCCCCAACTCGTCGTCCAGGCGTGCTCCTGGCTGCCGGTCGCCGACGAGTACGTGATGTCGAAGGCGCGGGCGAAGTTCTGCCCCAGCTCGTGCGACGTGCCGAGCTGCAGAGCCTTGCCGTCACCCATCATGCCTTCGAGCGTGTACGTGTTGGTGGCGCCCGCGAACCGCTCACCAGCTGTCTTGCGCCCGACCAGCACCGGGATGCCGAGCACTCCGACCATGAAGTCCTCGTACACCTCGTGCAGGATCTTGCGGGCGTAGGCGCGGGCGTCGGCGTCGGTGGCGTGCGCCGTGTGCCCCTCCTGCCACAGGAACTCGCTGGTGCGCAGGAAGACCCGCGGCCGCAGCTCCCACCGCACCACGTTGGCCCACTGGTTGAGCAGCAGCGGCAGGTCGCGGTACGAGTCGACCCACTTCGCCATGAACTCGCCGATCACGGTCTCACTGGTGGGGCGCACCACGACCGGCTCGGCCAGCTGCTTGCCGCCACCGTGGGTGACCACGGCGAGCTCCGGCGAGAAGCCCTCGACGTGCTCCGCCTCGCGACGCAGGTAGCTCTCCGGGATGAAGAGCGGGAAGTACGCGTTTTCCGCGCCAGCCGCCTTGATCCGGTCGTCCATCTCGGCCTGCATGCGCTCCCAGATGGCGTAGCCGGTCGGGCGGATCACCATCGTGCCGCGCACCGGGCCGTTGTCGGCCAGCTGCGCCTTGGCGATCACATCTTGGTACCAGCGGGGAAAATCCTCCGCACGGGGAGTGAGCACGCGTGCCATGAGGCGACATCCTATCCAGCCCCGGCGCAACCCGATCCGGCACCGGCCCGTGTCCCTTTCAAAGACACGATCGAATAGGCGGTGGGGATGGCAGAGGCCGACGGGTTCGACGCGTTCTACCGGGACACGTCCAGACGCCTGTTGCGCTATGCGTACGGGCTGACCGGCGACCCGGCCGAAGCGCAGGACCTGGTACAGGAGGCGTACGCACGCGCGTGGCAGCGCTGGCGACGGGTCAGCCGGTACGACGACGCGGAGGCGTGGTTGCGGCTGGTGGTGACCCGGCTGGCCGCTGACCGCTGGCGGCACCTGCGGGTACGCCGGGCCCGCGCCGCCGTGTCCCGGCCGCCGGCGCCCGCCGCACCACCCTCGGAAGACACGGTGCTGTTGGTCAAGGCCATGCGCACGCTGCCGGCGGCGCACCGTCGGGCGCTCGCGCTGCACTACCTGCTGGACCGCTCCGTCGCCGAGATCGCGGCCGAGACGGGCGCGACCGCCGGCACGGTCAAGTCCTGGCTCTCCCGCGGGCGAGCCGGCCTCGCCGCCACTCTCGGCGACCTTGTGCCGCAGCCAGTACGAGGAGGTTCCGCGGATGCCAACTGATCTGGACCGCATGTTCACCGCGCTCGGCCGCGACGCCGACGACATCCCGCTCGGCGATCCGTCGACCGCCCGGCGCAGGGGCGAGGGCCGCAGGCGTGCCCGGTTCATCGCCGCCGGCCTCGCCACGGCTTGTGTACTGGCCGCTGGCCTGACCGGCGGGTCGTGGCTGGCGCGCGACGCGGCCGGCCCCGAACCGGTGGCCCCGCCCCCGGATGGTCCGGTCCAGCTCGGTCCGGCACGCCCGCTCGGCGACGAGATCCGGTACGGCGGCCAGCAGGTCCGGTTCGGGCTGACCGCGATCGCGGGGAACCGGGCGTACGCCGGCTGGCAGGAGGAGGACGGCACGTTGCGGGTGGCCGCCGCCGACCTGGAGACCGGGAAGGTCGCCTGGCCGGCACGCACGCTCGGCGAGTTCGACGACTCGAACGGCATCATCGCGGTGCCGCGGGCGCTGCTGGCGATCGGGGAGCGCAACGACGGCACGGTCCCGGATCAGCAGTTGTACGTGGTCGACCCGGACACCGGCCGGACGCGATGGGAGCTTCCCTTCGACATCAACGGGGACGACCTGCTCTTCTACGACTCCGTACTGGTACACGTGACCGAGGCCGGCGCCATCTCGGCGCGTGACTGGGACAACGGCAAGGTCGTGTGGGACGAGGCCGCCCCGGCCGATCCGCCGGTCGCGAGCCTGGGCATGTACGGCCCGACCGACGCCCCGCCCGGCAGCTCCAACAGCGCGTTCCCCGCACACCTGAGCGATCCCCGGATCCTGCAGATCACCGCCGGTGGAGCACTCGTGGTACGGGATTCAGCCACCGGCGCGGTGCGCTCCACCCGCCCGGGAATCGGCATCGGCGCCGATTCGCACTATCTGGCGTATGACGGGCGGCTCTACGGCACGCATCGCGGTATGGGCCCGAACAGGGTGGTCGTAGCCGAGGTAGACGGCGACGGGGCGGCCCGGGAGCTGAGCAAAGCCGCGTCGGGGCGCAGCTATCTCGACATGGTCCCGTGCGGCGACGATCGGATCTGCCTGCTGGAAGGAAAAGGGCTGGAAGAGTCCACCGAGATCGCCGCCGTGGACGTGGCCAGCGGCCGGGAAATCTGGCGCAAGCCGGCGCCGAACGGAGCGCAACAGTTGGTACCGGGTGGCGCGCGGGTCCTCGTGGCCGGAATGGCGGGGACGTCGGGCGAGACGTCGAGCGCGCTGTTCGATCACGACGGCACGCAGTTGCTCGGCGAGGCGGACCAGCGGGCGGCTCTTGCCTGGGTCTCCACCGGCACGCTGCTGTCATTCGGCAACGGCAAGCTCGCCGCCGTGACCGCGGCCGACGGTTCACGCCAGGAGTTGGGTGACAGCCCGCTCAAGGACCTTCAGACTCCCCGGTTCTGCTCCTGGACCCACCTGCGGCTGGTGTGCCCGGGCCTCACGGGCTTCCAGGTGTGGGACATCGCTCCCCGCTGAGCGGGCTACCGGATGACGCGGCCGCGCAGCACGATCCGGTGCGGCGCGCGTACCACCCGCAGGTCCTGTCGGGGGTCGGCCTCGTAGACCACCAGGTCGGCGAGGCCGCCCTCGACAAGGCCGGGGAAGCCGAGCCACTCCCGGGCGCCCCAGGAGGCGGCCCGCAGCACGTCGAACGCGCTCATACCCGCCGCTTGCAGGCTCAGCATCTCGTCGGCCACCCGGCCGTGCGTGATGCCACCGCCGGCGTCGGTGCCCACGTAGATCGGCACGCCCGCCTCGTACGCCGCGCGCACCACCGCCGGGAACCCATCGCCGAGGGCGCGCATGTGGTCGGCGTACACGGGGAATTTGTCGTCCGCCCGTGCCGCGATGTCGCCGAACGTCGCGATATTGATCATGGTTGGTACGAGGGCGATGCCCTGCCGCGCCATCTCGTCGATCAGTTCGAGCGAGAGCCCCGTGCCGTGCTCGACGCAGTCGATGCCGGCACGCACGAGGACCTCGACGGCCTCCTCGGAGAAGAGGTGCGCGGTGATCCGCGCGCCCGCGTCGTGCGCGGCGCGCACCGCCGCCGCCAGCGTGGCAGCGTCCCACGCCGGCGCCAGGTCGCCCACGGACCGGTCGATCCAGTCGCCCACGAGCTTGACCCATCCGTTGCCCGCGCGCGCCTGCGCGGCCACAACCGCGGGGACGTCCGGAGCGCCGACCTCGACGCCGATGTCGCGCAGATAACGCTTCGGCGGGGCGACATGCTGGCCGGCGCGGGCCAGTCGCGGCACGTCGGGGTCGTCGTCGAGCTGGGGGTACGGGTACGGCGAACCGGCGTCGCGGATGGCGAGCACCCCGGCGTCGCGATCCTTGGCGGCCAACTCCTTCGCCTGCGCGACATCGCCGACCGGGCCACCGCCCGGTGCGATGCCGATGTGGCAGTGCGCGTCGACCAGCCCCGGCACGATGTATCCGCGGTCAGCGATCGTCGTCGCGCCCCGTACCGGCTCGAACGTGACCCGGTCCCCGACGAGCCAGAGGTCACGCTCCTCGCCGTCGGGCAGCAGGACGCCCCGTACGTGCCCGATCATTCGTCGGAGTCGGGCTTCTTCTTGCCGAGCTTGCCGAAGTCAATCTTGGGGAGCTTGAAGCCGGGCGGCATGCCACCGGCCCCACCCAAGGCGCTCGGGTCGAACCCGGCCGGCAGCTGCGGCATGCCACCGGGCATCCCACCCGGCATGGCGCCGCTGGTGCGCGGGCGGTTGCCGCCCTTCGTGCCCTTGCGCTTGTTCTTCGGCGACTTGGTGGCTTTGCGCCGGCCACCGGGCAGGCCCATCATCCCGCCCATCTGCTTCATCATCTTCTGCGCCTCGACGAAGCGGTTGAGCAGCTGGTTGACGTCCATGACGGTCACGCCGGAGCCGTTGGCGATGCGCGCGCGACGGGAGCCGTTGATGATCTTCGGGTTGGTGCGCTCGCCCGGCGTCATCGACCGGATGATCGCGGTGACCCGGTCGAAGTGCTTGTCGTCGAGCTCCGCCAGCTGGTCCTTCATCTGGCCCATGCCCGGCATCATGGCGAGCACGTTCGCGATCGGGCCCATGCGGCGCACCGCGATGAGCTGATCGAGGAAGTCTTCCAAGGTGAAGGTCTCGCCGCCCATGAGCTTGGCGGCCATCTTCTCCTTCTGGTCGGCGTCGAACGCCTGCTCCGCCTGCTCGATCAGGGTGAGCATGTCGCCCATGCCGAGGATGCGGCTCGCCATCCGGTCCGGGTGGAAGACGTCGAAGTCTTCCAACTTCTCACCGGTCGACGCGAAGAGGATCGGCTGGCCCGTCACGTGCCGTACCGACAGCGCGGCGCCACCCCGGGCGTCACCGTCGAGTTTGGACAGGACGACACCGGTGATGCCGACCCCGTCGCGGAACGCCTCGGCGGTCGTCACCGCGTCCTGGCCGACCATCGCGTCGATGACGAACACGACCTCGTCCGGGTCGACCGCGTCACGGATCGCGGCCGCCTGCGCCATCATCTCGGCGTCGATGCCGAGCCGGCCGGCGGTGTCGACGATGACGATGTCGCGGGCGACGCGGCGGGCGTGCTCGATCGAATCCTTCGCCACCTGTACCGGGTCGCCGACCCCGTTGCCCGGCTCCGGCGCGTACACCTCGACGCCCGCCCGGCCACCGAGGACCTGGAGCTGACCGACCGCGTTGGGGCGCTGGAGGTCGGCGGCGACGAGCAGCGGCTGGTGGCCCTGCGCCTTCAGCCAGCGGGCCAGCTTGCCCGCGAGCGTCGTCTTACCGGAGCCCTGGAGGCCCGCCAGCATGATCACGGTGGGCGGCTGCTTGGCGAACTGGAGCCGCCGCGCCTCGCCACCGAGGACGCCGACAAGCTCCTCGTGCACGATCTTGATGACCTGCTGGGCCGGGTTGAGCGCCTGCGACACCTCCGCACCGCGCGCCCGCTCCTTGATCGCCGCGATGAACGCCTTGACCACTGGCAACGCGACATCGGCCTCCAGCAGCGCGAGGCGGATCTCGCGCGCGGTCGCGTCGATGTCGGCGTCGGTGAGCCGGCCCTTGCCACGGAGCTTGGTAAAGATCCCGGACAGCCGGTCGCTCAAGGTGTCAAACACAGAGCCAGGGTACCCGGGGCTAAAGGGGGACCAACCCGGACTGGTACGCGAAGACCACGAGCTGGGCGCGGTCGCGGGCGCTCAGCTTGATCATGGCGCGGCTGACATGGGTACGGGCCGTCGCCGGGCTCACCACCAGCCGCTCGGCGATCTCGTCGTTGCTCAGCCCCTCCCCGACCAGCCCGACGATCTCCCGCTCGCGCTCGGTGAGCGTGCCCAGTTGCGGGTGCGGCTTGGCGGCCCGGCTCGGGCGGGTCGCGAACTCGCGTACGACCCGTCGCGTGACGGACGGCGACAGTAGCGCCTCTCCCTCGGCGACCAGCCGGACGGCGCGCAGCAACTCGGCGGGCTTGGTGTCCTTGATCAGGAACCCGCTGGCCCCGTACCGGAGCGCGTCGAACACGTACTCGTCCAGCTCGAACGTGGTCAGCACGATCACGCGGGTCTCCGCAAGCGACGCGTCGGCCACGATGCGGCGGGTCGCCTCGATACCGTCGATGCCGGGCATGCGCACGTCCATCAGGATCACGTCGGGGCGCTCGCGCCGCGCCATCTCGACCGCCGCGAGGCCGTCGGCCGCCTCGCCCGCCACCGCCAGGTCGTCTTCGCTCTCCACCAGGGTGCGCAGGCCGAGGCGCACCAGGTCCTGGTCGTCCGCGATCAGTACACGGATCATGAGAGCGGCAGCCTCGCGTACACCCGGAAGCCGCCGCCCGGCATCGGCCCGGCGTCGAACTCGCCACCCAGCGCGTCGACGCGTTCCCGCATGCCGGCCAGGCCGTGCCCCCCGCCCGATGGTGGGGCGGCGGTGCGCCCAGTGTCCGTGACCTCCACGGTGACCTCCTCCGTCTTGTACGCCAACCGCACCGTAGCCGTGGCCGCCCCGGCGTGCCGGAGCACGTTGGTCAGCGACTCCTGGACCACCCGGTACGCCGCCAGATCGATCACCGCGGGCAGGTCGCGCCGCTCGCCGGTGACCTCCACCGTCACCGGTACGCCGGTCTCGGACATCCGGGCGACCAGGGCGTCGAGGCGGGCCAGTCCGGCGGTGGCGGCGCGGGTCTCGTCGCCCTGCGGACGGCGTACCAGCGCCAGGGTGACCCGCAGCTCGTCGAGCGCCTCGCGGCTCGTGCGACTGATCGCGTTCAGCGCCGCCTCGGCCTGCTCGGGACGCTTGGGCAGCAGGTGCAGCGCGATCTCGGCCTGCATGTTGATCGCCGACAACCCGTGCCCCACCACGTCGTGCACCTCCTGCGCGACCCGCAGCCGCTCCTCGTCGGCGTACTGGCGGGCCAGCTCGGCCTGGTTTCGCGCGGCGGCCTCCCTGGTGAGCCGGACCGTCACGCCCACCGCGAACGGCACCACCGCCCACGCCGAAGCCGGTACCAGGCCGCTGAAGTCGCCGTCGACCACGATGTGCGCCATCAGCACCAGGAGGGCCGCACCCGTCCAGATCGCCGCCTCGCGGGTCGGGTGGTGCCGCGCGACGGTGTAGACCGCGACCAGAAACGAAAGCAGGATCGGCCCCCACGGGCCGCCGCCCACCAGGTACGCCGAGGCCAGGAACGCCACCGCCGCGAGCGTCCACAGTGGGCGCAGGCGGCGCGCCACCAGGATCGACGCGGCGATCACGACCAGCGCGTACATCCACCAGGTGACGTCGATCTTCTGGATCTTTCCGGCGCCCGTGGTGCCGATCAGGCCGATCACGATCAGCACCACGGCGAGGATCGCGTCCTGCGCCAGCTTCCGCCTCACGATGTCCATCTTCCTTGAGGAATCGCTGTCCATCTTGCTAGAGGATGTCGCGGCGCCGCAGCAGCAGCCCGCCGAGCAGTCCGAACACCACCAAATACGCCCCCACCACGGCCGCGGCCTGGCCGGAGCCGACCAGCTCGGCCACCCCGGGTGTCTGTGGCGACGTGCCGAGCGCCGCCACCAGCGAACCCGCGTTCGGACCGGGCAGGCCCTTCTGCGCCTCGGCGACCCAGTCGAGCAGCGGGGCGGCGACGGCGGTGAGCAGGTTCTGCACCGCCATCAGCCACACCAGGCCCAGCCCGATCGGCATCGCCACGCCGCGCAACCCGACCGCGAGCACGACGCCGAGCATCGCCCACATCATCGCGATCAGCCAGCCGGCGCCGACCCCGACCGCGAGGTCGCCCGCGGAGGGCCAATGCATCACCGCCCCTTCGGCGGCTGCGATCGCCGCGCTGGTCACCGCGCCAGCGGCGAAGAGCGTCACGACCATGACGAGGACAGCGAGGCCGATCGCCGCCAGCTTCCCCGTGTACACGGACAGCCTCGACGGCCCCTGCGCAAGCACCGTCTTCCAGGTGCCCCACCCGTACTCGCCTCCCGTGGCGAGCACGCCGAGGATCAGCGCGATCGCGCCGGCGAATACCGGCCAGCCGCCGATCGAGTTGCCGACCAGGTGGTCCGGGAGGGTCGACGCGACGCCCCGGTCGGCGGTCGGTCCGTCCGCGCCGGCGTACGGCACCAGGTACGTGAAGGTCAGGCTGAGCGCGAGGGCGACGGCGAGCAGGAGCCAGTTCGCCGGACGCCGCACCAGCTTGGTCAGTTCGGCACGAGTACTAGCCCACATGGGTCATCTCCAGGAAGACGTCTTCGAGTTCGCGTTCGCGTACGCCCAGTTCGCTGACCGCGATGCCGGCGCCGACAAACTCGGCGTTGATCCACGCGGCCCGGTCGTGCGAGACGTCCAGGTCGAGGCCGGCGCCGTCGACGCGTACCCGGTCATCGCCCAGCAGGGCGCGGGCCCGCGCGGCGGCGGCGTCGATCGGGTCGGCGACCACCCGCAGCCGGGCGCCGCCCCGCAGGTCGGCGACCGTGCTCTCGGTGATCAGCCGGCCCTGCGAGATCACGCCGACCCGGTCGCAGATCTGCTGCACCTCGCCCAGCAGGTGGCTGGAGATCACGACGGTGCTGCCAGCCGCGCCGAGCCGCCGGATCAGCGCCCGCATGTCGGCCATGCCGGCCGGGTCGAGGCCGTTGGTGGGCTCGTCGAGGATCAGCAGGCGCGGGTCCTTGAGGAGCGCCGCCGCCACGCCGAGGCGCTGCTTCATGCCGAGCGAATAGGTGCCGTAGCGGTCCTTGCCGCGCTCGGCGAGGTCCACCATCTCCAGCACGATCTCGACCCGCCGTGCGGGGACGCCCGCGTACCGGGCGAGCACCCGCAGGTTCTCGCGCCCGGACAGGTACGGGTAGAAGGCCGGGCCCTCGATCAGGGCACCGATCTCGGCGAGCCGCCCCGGCTCCCGCCCGAGCATGCGCACCGTGCCGGACGTCGGCCGGATCAGCCCGAGCAGCATCCGGAGCGTGGTGGTCTTCCCGGCGCCGTTCGGGCCGAGGAAGCCGTAGATCTCACCGCTCTTCACGGTGAGGCTCACCCGGTCAACGGCGAGGTGCCCGCCGTACCGCTTCGTGAGCTCGTGTGTCTCTACCGGAAACATGCCTCCAGGCTCCCGGCGCGGGAGCCTGGAGGCGTCCGCCACGAAACGACACGCGACGTACGCCACCCGACGTACACGCCGGGGCGCGCGCTACGCGAGGCGGCGGACCAGTACCAGCCGCGGGCGAGTGAGCAGGGCGGTCAGGAACACCGCCAGGGTCGGGGCCAACAGCACCGTCACCGCCAGGGGACCCCAGGGGACGTGCCACTCCAGGTCGCCGCGGAACGCCACCATCCCCGCTGCCGGAGCGACGCCGCCCACCGCGCCCAGTACCGCCCCGACGCCCACGATCAGCCCGGCCTGTGCCGCCGCGATCCGGCGCCGCAGCCGTGGCCCGGCTCCCACAGCGGCCAGTGTGGACAGATCGTTACGCATCTCGGACGTGGCCAGGCCGACGGCCACCGCGCTTGCGGCCAGCGTGACGACCGAACTGATCGCCGCCAGTACGAGGAACATGGCGCCGTAGTCCCGCCCGCCGGGGAGCGGCTTGGCGCCCACCGTCACCTCAGCCGGCTCCGCGCTTGACCCGTCAGTGAGCTGCGCGGCCAGGACACGGGAGTTGGCGGCGACGATCTCCGCCTCGGTGGGCACCCGCGTCACATCGATGATCGCGCCGCCGGGAGACGCCGTGAGCCCGTACCGGGACGCCGTCTCGGGCGAGACGACCGCGCTGGGCAGGTCGAGGTAGTAGTCGGGCGCGGGTACGACCACGGCCGGCATGCTGGCTCCATCGATGATCGAGAGCGTGCCGTCGGGCGCGTGCTCGCGGTAGAAGGCAACCGCCCCGCCGTCCCGCAAGGCCCGCATCGCGGCCTCCGGCGGTTCCGCCCCGGTCACCGCCCGGATGACCTCGGCGCCGCCGATGGCCACGATCTGCGACACGAACGCCGGCAGCCCTCCGTTCTCGTACAACGGCCCGGGCGCTGCGGCCGCCTGCTCGGTGGCCACCGTCAACGGCACCACGTCTCGCATGGGCAGTTCTCGCGCGGCCTCCCGTGCCGCCGTCTCGGGTACTCCCGCCGGCACCAGCACCTGGCCGGTACGCGCGTTGGGCTGCCTCAGCTCGCTCTCGGTGGACTCCGCCGCGTTGAACAGCATCAGCGCCATGCTGCCGGCGACCGCCGTGCACACCGCGGCCGCCGAGGCAGCGGTGCGCAGCCGGTGGCGGGCGGCGTGCCGGGCCGCGAGCCGCAGCGCCAGCGGAAGCCGCCCGGCCGCCCGGCCCAGTACCGCCACCAGCAGCGGCGCCATCGCCGTCACGCCCAGCAGGATCGCCACGGTGCCCGCGGTCACGGTGGCGATGCTGCCGGTGGGCCCGGACGCGACCACCGCGGCAGCCGCGCCGCAGGCCGCCAGCAGCAGGCCGCCGACCAGCCACCGAACGTTGCTGCCCTTCGACACCGCCTCCCGGTCGGCCATCGCGGCCCGCACGGTCTGGCGGGCCGCCGCGCGCGCCGGCCCCAGCGCGGCGAGGAGTCCGACCACGACCGCGAACAGCGCGATCCCGGTGAGCCACAGCATCGGTACCGCGCCATCGTTGATCGGATGGTTGGCGATCCGCTCCACCTGGCCACGGTTCGACCAGTACGCCAGCGCGCCCAGCCCCACGCCGGCGATCCCGGCGAACGCGCCGAGTACGAGCCCGTTGGCGAGCACCATGCGGGCGACCTGGTGGCGGCTGGCACCGACGGCGCCGATCATGGCCAGCTCGCGCCGTTGCCGGCGAGCGCCGACCGCGAACGCGGCACCGGCGAGCAGCGCCACCTGGGTGCCGGCGAAGCCCACGACGAGCATGAACGCGGCCGTGCGGAGGGCCTGCTCGGCCGCGCTGGGCCCCACGTCGGGCCGGTGCATGGTGGACACCTGGGTATCCGGTGTGGAACGCGGATTCCAGGACGCTCCCTCGGGAACCTGGATCAGAGCGTGCCTGCCGCTGTCGGACAGCGCCTGGTCGGCTCCGGTGACCAGGAGCGGAAGGCTCAACTCGCTGGAGGCGTCGATGATGCCGACGATGGTCCGTTCCCGGGGCGGGATGCCGGCCAGTACCCGGTCGCCCACCTTCACCCCGTCCAGCGACGCCAACCGGCCCGAAAGCGCCGCCTCGCCGGGCCCCCGTGGTGCCCGGCCGGTGCGGACGGCGAACATGCCCTCCGTCAGCGGATCGTCCACATTGACCGACATGTAGTCGCGTACGCGGTAGGTGTCGCCCGTACGAACCACCGTGTGGCCGTACGTGATCCAGG
The DNA here is from genome assembly GCF_027923225.1 of Phytohabitans aurantiacus. Taxonomy (GTDB): domain Bacteria; phylum Actinomycetota; class Actinomycetes; order Mycobacteriales; family Micromonosporaceae; genus Phytohabitans; species Phytohabitans aurantiacus. The sequence continues at coordinate 99,334 of NZ_BSDI01000006.1, read as the reverse complement.
TGCTCTCGCTGCCGGCCGGGAGCCCTGCCACCACCGCCTCCAGCCCGTCTCCGCTGATCTTCCAGTCGGCACGCCCCAGCCGCCAGCTGGCCTCGGTATCGACCGAGGTGTACGTGGCGGTGTAGGACAGCGCCAGGAAGGTGCCGGCGAACACGGGCAGAGCCAGCATCAACACGATGAGCAGGGTGCGTGCCTTGCTCCGGTACGCGGCCCGGCGGGCCACCCGTACCGCGACCCGCCACGACCCCGCGGTCTCCGAAAAACTCATGACGACAGCAGCTCCTCGACCCGGTCCCGCCCGCCGGTGGAGTCGACCAGCCGGCCGTCGCGGAGGAAGACGATCCGGTCGGCCCAGCTCGCAAAGCGCGCCTCGTGCGTGACGAGAACGCCCGCCGCGCCCGCGTCGACCCGAGACCGGATGAGATCGAGCACCGCCTGCCCGGTAACGGAGTCCAGCGCGCCGGTGGGCTCGTCGGCGAGCAGCAGGCGACGCTGCCCGATCATCGCCCGCGCCACGGCCACGCGCTGCTGCTGGCCGCCGGAGAGCTGGTCGGGGAACCGGTCCGCGGTGCCGTCCAGCCCCACCTCGGCGAGCGCGGCGACCGCCTCCGCACGGGCGGCGCGCGCCGAGACACCAGCCAGTTCACGGGGCAGGGCCACGTTTTCGGCGGCGGTCAGGCCGGAGACCAGGTTGAAGTCCTGGAAGACGTATCCGATGTGGTCGCGCCGTAAGCGGGCCAGCGCGGCGGGGCTCAGCCCATCCAGGGCGGTGCCCTCCACCCGTACCTCGCCGGATGTCGGAGTGTCGAGCCCGCCACCGATCGCGAGCAGCGTCGACTTGCCCGAGCCGGACGGGCCCATGATGGCGACCAGTTCGCCGGCCTCGACCTCCAGTGTCAGGCCGTCGAGCGCACGCACGGTCGTCTCACCGGACCGGTACTCCCGGGTGACGCCGTAGAAGCTCAACACCGCGCTCATCGCGCACCCCGCACGGACGCCGCGGGCCGCCCAGGCTTACGCAGGCGGACCACCGGTGCCAGCCGGCCGCCCCGGCGCAGCACCGTCGACTCGACGTGGTCGAGCCAGCGCACCTCGCCCTCCAGCGCGAAGACGAGGCTGTCGATCAACAGCACGCCCGCCATGTCGTCGGTCTGCTCGGCGTCTCGCCGCAGCGTGTTGTAGTCCCGCATGAGGCGCAGCGACTCGGTGCGCTGCCGCTGCACGACCTCGGCGACGTCGACACCGGATGTGGTGGCTGCCATCAGCAGCTTGACGGCCAGCTCGTTGCGCGGCCGGTCGGCGTCCGCGACCGGCGTCGAGAACCACCCGTCGAGCGCCGCGCGGCCGGCTTCGGTGATGGCGTACATCGTGCGGCCCTGGGCGTTCGTGCCCTCGGCGGCGACGAGCTCGTCTCGCTCCAGCCGCTCCAGCGTCGTGTACACCTGCCCGACGTTGACCGGCCACGTGCCCCCGGTCCGCGCCTCGAACTCGGTGCGCAGCTGGTACCCGTACTTGGGCCCATCGGCGAACAACGCCAGCAACCCAAACTTCACACTCACGGCGCCACCTTACTCAGTAAGTAGTTACCGAGTAAGCAGTATGCACGCGGCCACCACCCCCGTCAACCAAGAAGCCCCGCCCCTGCGGGCCACCCGCCCATGACGGCGCGTCACCACGCCGTGCACGCCGATCAAGGGCGAATGCACGCGGTTTAGAGATCAAAGCGCGTGCATTCGCCCTTGATCGATGCGGATGGCCTTGATCGGCGCGCAGGGCGCGGCGACACACCGCCACCAACCCCCTCAAACCCCGGCGGCTAGCCCGGCCACGACGGCGCACCGCCTCACCCTCTTTTCGTCCCAGTGGCACGGCCTGGATCAAGGGCGTTCGCATGGATCAAGGGCAAATGCACGCGGAAACGAGATCGAAGCACGTGCATTTGCCCTTGATCGACGAAAGAGGGGGTGGGCGGCCTGCGACGTGGAGCTGAGGTCTGTCAGGCGACGGCGGTTAGGACGGCGGCTTCGACCTTCTCCCGCTCGGTCTCGTCGGACCAGGCTCCGACCAGGTAGAACGCGTCTACCACGTCGCCGCCCAGCGTGGAGATCCGAGCGGCGCGCACGTGGGCGCCGGCCTCGTCGAGTGCGGACGCGACCCGGTACAGCAGCCCCGGCGCGTCGGCGGCCCGCAGCTCCATGACGACCGCGTCGGTGGCCGCCTCGCGGTGCCAGACGATCTTTGGTGCGGCGCCGCTGCCACGGCCGGAGAGCCCTCGCCCGCGCAGCCGCTGCGTGACCGACACGTCGCCGGACACCGCCCGCCGCAGGTCGCTGGAGAGCGCCAGCGCGTCCGGCGGCGTGCCGTATCTCGGCTGCACCCGGAATTCCACCAGCGCCCGCCCGTCCACCGTGGACGCGTCGGCGGTGAGCACCTCCAGCCGGTGCAGGGCCAGGCAGCCGGCCACCGCGGAGAGCAGCCCGCGCCGGTCGGCGGCGGCCACCGCCACCCGGTCGCCCTCCAGGTGTACGACCGGCAGGGGCCCCGCCACCAGCGCGGGATCGGGCTTCGGAGGCGCTGGCAGTACCCCGGTGTCGAGAGCGATGTGGACGCGGCGGACCAGCTCCGCGATCAGCCGGCCTTTCCAGTCGGACCAGGCCGCCGGGCCGGTGGCCTGAGCGTCCGCGCGCGCCAGCCCGTGCAGCAGGCTCAGCGTGGTGGGGTCGCCGACCGCGTCGGCGACCGCCTTGATCGTCACCGGGTCGGAGAGGTCGCGGCGGGTGGCGACCTCGGGCAGCAGCAGGTGCAGCCGCACCAGCTTCTCGATCGTCCGCACGTCGGCGGGCGGGAGGCCGATCCGGGTCGCGATGCCGCCGGCCACGGGGATGCCGGTGGTGCTGTGGTCGCCCGGCAGGCCCTTGCCGACGTCGTGCAGGAACGCGCCCAGCAGCAGCAGATCGGGCCGGTCCACTTCGCGGGTGTACGCGGTCGCCTCGTATGCCGCCTGCACCAGATGCCGGTCCAATGTGTACTGGTGCACCGGGTTGTGCTGCGGCAGGCTCCGCATCCGGGTCCACTCCGGCAGCCAGCCGTCCACCAGCCCGTACCGGTCGCACGTCTCCCACGTGGGCACCAGGCCGAGCCCGGCACCGAGCAGGGTCACCAGGGCCGACCGGGCCGCCTCCGGCCACGGCGCGGGCAGCGGTGGGCAGTACGCGGCAAGCCACTCGCACGTGGCCCGCGCGATCGGCAGTTGGGTGACCGCCGCGGCGGCCGCGACCCGCAGCGACAGGCTGGGGTCGGGCCGGGCCCCGATCGCGGTGCGCGCCAGCACCAGTTCGCCGTCCTGCTCCACCACGTCGCGGGCGACGGGACGGCGCAGCGGCTTGCCGTCCGCGCCGCGTTTGCGGCCGCCGGTGCGCAACCGGTCGGCGGAGCGCCACGCGTCGTCCAGCGCGTGCGTGATCGTGCGGGCGTCGCTCGCGACGCGGCGCAGCAGCGCGTCGCCGTCTTCGAGCCCGACCAGGTGGGCCACGGACTCGCGTTCCTGGGCCACCAGCCGGTCGACACGGCGACCGACGCCGCTGTGCAGGGCGTCGCGGATGTCGAGCAGGCGCAGGTGCGCGGCGCGGACCTGGGGCCGCAGGGCGTCGGAGAGGCCGGCCTGCGCGATCGCGCGCAGGATGCCGACGTCGCGCAGGCCGCCGGCGGCCTCCTTCAGGTCGCCCTCCAGCAGGAACGCCAGCTCGCCGTGTACCTTCCAGCGGGCCAGCGTGATCTCGCGCAGCTTGGCCAGCTGCCGCACCGCGATCCGCCGCCACTGGTCGGCGGCCGCCTCGATGAGCCCCATGGTGAGCTGGCGGTCGCCGGCGACGTGGCGGGCGTCGAGCAGGCTGAGCGAGACCTTGACGTCGTCGTGCGCCACCGACAGCGCCTCGGGGAGGGTGCGCACCGAGTGGTCCAGCCCGATGCGGGTGTCCCAGATCGGATACCAGAGCGAGGTGGCGAGCTCCTCCACGCCCGGCACCCCGGTGTGCAGCAGGATCAGGTCCAGATCGCTGTGCGGCGCGCACTGGAGCCGCCCCAGCCCGCCGAACGCGACCAGCGCCACCCCCTCCGGCCACGACGGCAGGAGTGAACTGAGCCAGATGTCAAGCGCCGCCGCGCGCTTGACGCGCGCGGCGGCACCGACTTCCTGCGTGATCTCTATCAGAGCGCGTCCAGGCCACGCTCGCCGGTGCGGACGCGGACGACGTCTTCGACCGCCGTCACCCACACCTTGCCGTCACCGATCTTGCCGGTGCGCGACGCCGTGACGACGGCGTCGACGACCTTGTCGACATCGATCTCGTCGGTCAGCACCTCGACCCGGATCTTCGGAAGGAACTCCACTGTGTACTCGGCACCCCGGTACACCTCGGTGTGGCCCTTCTGGCGCCCGTACCCCTGTACCTCGCTGACGGTCATGCCGGCCACGCCAAGGGCGTGCAGGGCCTCCTTGACCGCGTCGAGCTGGTACGGCTTGATGACCGCAGTCACCAGCTTCATGCTCAATCCCTCCATCGGTCCGAGGTTAACCGGCGACCTTCTCGCTGACTGGCTTCTGTGCGGCGGTGTTCGCGGACGGAGCGATGCCCGCCTGCGCGAACGCGCCACCACTACCCGCCGCGGGCGAGAGGTCGTAACCGCTCTCCGCGTGCTCCGCGACGTCGATGCCGTCGACCTCGGCCTCGCTCGTCGTCCGCAGGCCGATCGTGAACTTGATGGCCAGCGCGAGGACAGCCGCGATGGCGAACGAGTACACCGACACGATGCCGCTGGCCAGCGCCTGCCGGCCCAGCTGCGTCACGCCGCCGCCGTAGAAGAGGCCCTCGCTCGCGCCCAGGCCCTCGATCGCCGAGTTGACCTGAAGGGTGGCGAAGAAGCCGATCGACAGCGAGCCGATCCAGCCGGCGACGAAGTGGACGCCCACGACGTCGAGCGAGTCGTCGAAGCCCAGCTTGTACTTGAGGCTGACGGCCCAGGCGCAGACCGCACCGGCGATGATGCCGAGCAGCACGGCCGGCATCGGGGCGATGAAGCCACAGGCCGGGGTGATGGCGACCAGACCCGCGACGGCACCGGACGAGGCGCCCACCAGGGTCGGCTTGCCGTCCCTGATCCACTCGACGATGATCCAGCCGAGCACACCGGCCGCGGTCGCGACCTGCGTGTTGATGAACGCGGCGGCGGTGGTCGTGTCGACGGTCAGCTCGGAACCGGCGTTGAAGCCGAACCAGCCGAACCACAGCAGACCCGCGCCGAGCATCACGAACGGCACGTTGTGCGGCTTGAAGCTCTCCTTCGGCCAGCCGATGCGCTTGCCGAGAATGAGCACGAGGCCGAGCGCGGCGGCACCGGCGTTGATGTGCACCGCGGTTCCACCGGCGAAGTCGAGCGCCTTGATCTTGGCGCCAATGAAGCCGCCACCCCACACCCAGTGCGCGACCGGGACGTAGACCAGCGTGAACCAGCCGAACGCGAAGACCAGCCAGCCGGCGAACTTGAGCCGGTCGGAGACCGCGCCGCTGATCAGGGCGACGGTGATGATCGCGAACATCATCTGGAAGGCGAGCACCACGTACGTCGGGATGCCGGTGCCGGCGCCGAGGAAGAGCCACTCCTCGCCGATGAAGTCCGTCTCGGTGCCCAGGTACTGGGTGAAGCTGCCGATGATGTTGTTCAGACCGGCGTTGCCGTTGGTGCCGAACGCCAGCGAGAAGCCGTAGATGACCCAAAGAACGGAGATGAGCCCGATGGCGCTGAAGCTCATCATCATCATGTTGAGTACGCCCTTGGACCGGTTGAGGCCTCCGTAGAACAGGGCCAGACCCGGCGTCATGAGCAGCACGAGCGCAGACGACAGGAGCAACCAGGCGGTATTGCCCGTATTGATCTCCACGCTGCCTCCTCTCGGTTTGGTTGCCTCCCTCCGGCAGAACCTGGGGCAGCGTTGCCCGAGCGCCGGTTGTGCGGAAGCTTCCAGGCAGGCTGTTTCACGCACAGTGCCCGTACGGTTTCCACAACATCACGGCTTGTTTCGTACGTGTGAAGAAACCCTCAACATCCCTGGAACGGCCAGGGGTCACCTCAACCGAACGGTGCGCGATCAGCGCAGAGCGTATTCAAGCGTGTGGCGCTCGTAGTCGAGAAGGCGCAAGTCGCGCATAGGGCGCCTTAAGTGCCCTTTGTGCACGATACGCACGAATGCCGGATCTCCCGCCGCCGCCATCCGGCGGATGCCCTCGACGTGGTCGACGATCCGCTTCCGGATCGTGCGCACCAGCCGGTGCCGGTCCCGCGGGATCAGCCCGTACGCGTCCGCGAACAGTCGCAGGCGGCGCGGGCGGTTCGGCCGCTTCCAGCCCAGCGTGTACGAGTCGCGGTCGGAGAACAGCGGCACCCAGGTCCACGCCGCGTACGCCACGTCGTAGATCCGCGCACCCGGCGACGCCAGGTCGAAGTCGATCAACGCGAGCGTGCCGTCTGGCCGCCAGATCACGTTGTGCGGCGCCGCGTCGTGGTGGCACACCACCTCGGTGTCGGGGGGCGGCGGCCCGAAGGAGCGCCACACCGCGCTGGGCGGCGGCTGGAAACCGTACTGGGCGTCGTGGAACATCCGCAGCATCGTCGCGACCGTGACGAGCGCCTCGTCGGTCACCCAGTGCGGCGCCAGCGGGTACTCACCGCACTCGCCCTCCAGGTAAGACAGCACCTCGCGGTTGCGGTCGTCCATGCCGAGGGCGCGCGGCGAGCCGGTGAACCCGACGTACTCCAGGTGGCGCAGCAGCGCGTGGACCGACGGCGTCCACGGGCCGGCGTTGCGCCGCACCGTGTCGCCGACGCGCACCACGGTGCTCACGTTCCCGCCGCGGAGCGGGATCTCTTGCGAAGTCACGTACGGTCTCCCGAGGCGCGGCGCCTGATCGCGGTAAGTCACCCGAGGTTACGCGTCCGTGCCAAGGAGCGCGTCGACGAATGCGGCCGGATCGAACGGCGCAAGGTCATCGGGCCCCTCCCCCAGACCGACAAGCTTCACTGGTATCCCCAGCTTGCGCTGTACGGCGATGACAATGCCACCTTTCGCCGTGCCGTCGAGCTTTGTCAGCACCACGCCGGTCACGTCGACCACCTCGGTGAACACCCGGGCCTGCTCCAGGCCGTTCTGCCCGGTCGTGGCGTCCAGCACGAGAAGGGTCTCATCGACCGGCCCGTGCTTCTCCACGACCCGCTTGACCTTGCCCAGCTCGTCCATCAGGCCGACCTTGTTCTGCAAGCGGCCGGCCGTGTCGACCAGTACCGTGTCGACGCCCGTCTCGACGCCCCGTTTGACGGCGTCGAACGCGACGCTCGCCGGGTCGGCGCCCTCGGGCCCGCGCACCACCTCGGCACCGACCCGCCCCGCCCACGTCGCGAGCTGGTCGGCCGCCGCGGCACGGAAGGTGTCGGCCGCGCCCAGCACCACCGAGTGGCCGTCGGCGACGAGCACCCGCGCGATCTTGCCGCAGGTGGTGGTCTTGCCGGCACCGTTGACACCGACGACGAGCATGACGGTCGGCTTGCCCTTGAAGGTCAGCGACCGGTCCAGGTCGGGATCGAGCGCCGCGAGCAACTCCTCCGCGAGCAGCCCCCGCAGGCCGGCGGCGTCGCGGGTGCCCAGGACCTTGGTGCGGTCGCGCAGCCGCTCGACGATCTCGCGGGTCGCCTCGACACCGACGTCGGCGGTGATCAGGCTGTCTTCGATCTCCTCCCACGCGTCGTCGTCCAGGCGGTCGCGGGACAGCAGGCCGAGCAGCCCCTTGCCGAACACGCTCTGGGAGCGGGCGAGCCGGCCACGCAGCCGCACCAGCCGCCCCGCGGTCGGCTCGGGAGCCTCGATGGTCGGCGCTTCGACGGCCGGCTTCTCGGTGACCTGTGGAGTCGCCTCGACGACCGGGGCGTCTGACACCGGTGGCGCGGTCGACGCGGACGGGGGCGGCAGTGAGCGGCGGCGCAGCCGCGGCACCACGAGCCCCACGCCGGCGAGCACCAGCACACCGAGCAGGACCAGAGCGAGGACGAGGTACTCCATGCAAGAAATCCTGACAGATAGCCGCTCGCGCGGCGCGGCGAGGTTGATAGGTGGCGCACAGTGTCACCGGGTAGAGAGGATGTCTGGCGAACCTTTCCCCGGAGGCTGCGTACATGAAGCCCGGCACGAACGCTGAACTGCTGATCGGCCCGCTCCTGCGCCGCGTGGTGGGCACGCGCGCCACCATCTGGGTGGAGACCAGCGCGCCCGCCCTGGTCCGGGTTCGGGCTGGCGACGCCGGTGGGGAATCGCACACGTTCACCGCTTTCGGGCACCACTACGCCCTCGTGGTGGTAGAGGGGCTGGCGCCGGGCACGACCGCGCCGTACGAGGTATTTCTCGACGGATCGCTCGTGTGGCCGGAGGCGGGTTCCCAGTACCCGAAAAGTGTGATCCGGACCCGCGACCGCGACGATGGCGCGCAGCCGGTGCGGCTGGTCTTCGGGTCTTGCCGGGAGACGACGCAGCACGTCACGGCGCGCAAGCTGCCGCCCGACGCGCTGGACGCCTACGCGCGGCGGCTGATGCTCGCCGACGAGCCCGCGCCCGACCTGCTCGTGCTCCTCGGCGACCAGGTGTACGCCGACATCCCCTCCCCGGCGGTGAAGCGGTTCCTGAGCCGCCACCGCAAGGACGGGCACGACGGGCCGGCGCACGAGGTGGTCAGCTACGAGGAGTACACGCAGCTCTATCTGGAGTCGTGGCGCGACCCGGAGATGCGCTGGTTGTACGCCAGCGTGCCGAGCGTGATGATCTTCGACGATCACGAGATCATCGACGACTGGAACTCCTCGGCGGCGTGGCGCGACGACATCAAGCAGCAGTCGTGGTGGACCGAGCGGATCGCCAGCGGCCTCGCCTCCTACTGGGTCTACCAGCACCTGGGCAACATGGAGCCGGACGAGCTCGCGGCCGACCCGGTCTATCAGAAGGTGATCGCCGCCGAAGACGCCACCGAGGTGCTGCACGACTTCGCCATCGGCGTCGACGCCAACGGCGGGTACCAGTGGAGCTTCGCGCTCGACGTCGGCCGCACCCGGCTCGTCGTGCTCGACAACCGGTGCAACCGGGTGCTGGACCCCGAGCGCCGCTCCATGCTGCCGCCAGCCGAGTGGGAGTGGCTCGCCGACCAGGCTCACGGCGACTACGACCACCTGGTGGTGGGCTCCTCGCTGCCGTGGCTGCTCCCGCCCGGCGTCCACCACCTGGAGGCGTGGAACGAGCGGATCGCCACGTCGCCCCGGCCCCGGGTGTCCGCGTTCGCGGAACGGGTGCGGCGGGCGTTCGACCTGGAGCACTGGGCGGCGTTCCATCAGTCCTTCGACGCCCTGGCGGCCCTGTTTGCCCGAATTGGCGCGGCGCCCTCCGGCCCCTCCTCGATCAGCGTGCTGTCGGGTGACGTGCACCACTCGTACGTGGCGCGGGCGCTCTTCGGCGCTCGGGTTGCCGCGCCCGTGCACCAGCTCACCTGCTCGCCCGTGCACAACCAGGTGCCGTCGTTCATGCGGCCCATGCTCCAGGTGGGCTGGTGGCGGATCCCGGCCACGGTGGCGCGGGCGCTGGCGCGCGCCGCACGCGTCGCGGCACCGAGCGTGCGGTGGCGGAAGGTCGCCGGACCATACTTCGGCAACGCCGTCGGCACGCTCGACCACGACGGGCGCTCGGCCCGCGTGACGATCGAGGGTACGACGACAGACGGCGCCCTGCGCACGGTGGCGGCCGTCGACCTGGCCAGCTAGTAGCAGGTCACCTGCGGATACACGACCGCCCCGGTGCCGACGTATCCAAAGGTGTGGCTCTGACTCGGCTGGATCACGCCGCCCGAGGGATACGGCGGCGGGTAGATCATGACCTGGGTGCTGGAGACCGTGAACGTGCCGCCCCAGCCCTGGATGATGTAGCCCGGCGGTTGCAGGACCACATTTGCCCGCCAGCTCACCGGCCTGGCGCTGATGTTGCGGATCGTCGTGTTGACCATGTATCCGTTGCTCCACTGCCCGGCCAGCACGCTCGACACCTCACAGAGCGGGTCGGCCGCCTTGGCCGGCGCGCCCGCGAGCAGTGTGGCCAGCGCACCCACGGCCAGCGCCGCGGCGATCTTCATCCGGATGCCCATGTCTCAATATACATCTGTCGATGTGTTCGAGTGGCCCCATGACAGAGCTAGCCGGCATGGCCTGGACAGCACCGCCCGTCGAACGCAAACAAGAGCCTGTCCTTGGTGACGAGCGCACCATGTTGGAGGGCTGGCTCGACTACCACCGCGAGACGCTGCTGATGAAGTGCGCCGGCCTCACCGCCGAGCAGCTCAAACTGCGCAGCGTCGAACCCTCGACACTGAGCCTGCTCGGCCTGGTGCGGCACATGGCCGATGTGGAGCGGAGCTGGTTCACCCGCCGGTTCCTCGGCGTCGACATCCCCTTCCTGTACTCGACCGACGCGAGCCCCGACGGCGAGTTCGACGATGTCGACCAGGCAGACGCCGAGGCCGATTTCGCCGTCTTCCGCGCAGAGGTGGAGCGAGCCCGGCGGGCGGCCACCGGTCACTCCCTCGACGAGACGTTCATCCATTCGAGGACGCACGAAAAGATGAGCCTCCGGTGGATCTATATCCACATGATCGAGGAGTACGCCCGCCACAACGGGCATGCGGATCTCATCAGGGAACGGATAGACGGAGCCACCGGAGACTGACAAGCTCGCGTGAGGTTTTCCCGCGTTAGCGGGGCCGGCTTGATAATGTGTCCGCTGTTGTCGATCAGCCGGTCGGGAAGCGCTGGCAGGGGGCGATAGCCATGGAGCGATCGGCCCCGCCGGGGGACGGCGTTGGGCCATGGGCGCCTTCCGCGATCTTTGCTGCCACCGGTGTCGCGATCACGATCCTCTACGCGGTCACCGACTCGACCCCGGTCGCGGCTGCCGCGTTCACCGTGGTCGCACTGGGCACCGTGGTCGCTCTCATGGTCGGTCCCCGGATCCACAAAGCGCAGCCGAGCCGCCCCTGGCAGCTGCTCGCCGCCGCCGGGCTGCTCTTCCTCATCGGCGCGCTGGTGCGGCCGTGGGCCGCCGACCAGAGCGGCGCCACGGCGCTGGTCGGCGACGCGTTCACGCTGCCGGGATACCTGTTGATGTTCCTGTCGCTCGGCGGCCTGCTCCGCAGCCGGGGCAGCCTCCAGCGGCACGCGGTGATCGACGGGCTGATCGTGTGCGTGGGCGCCGGGCTCGCGTCCACGCTGCTGCTCGCCATGCCGGCGGCCACGATCGAGGGACGGCCTCGGGCGGTGTCCGTGCTCGCCGGGGTGTACCCGCTCCTCGACGTCGTGCTCGTACTGCTGCTCGCCAGCCTCGCGTTCACCACGTACGGCCGGCGCCCCAGTTACGTACTGCTCCTGGGCGGGCTGTTGCTGCTGCTGGCCGGTGACGTCGGGTACGCGATCATGGGCGTCGACGGCAACCTCGCCGGGTCGGCGCTGGCAGACCTGCCGTTCCTGCTGACGTTCACGCTGATCGGTGCCGCCGCCCTCCACCCCTCCATCGCAGACATGAGCCGCCTCACGGTCGTACCGGTGCAGGCCTGGTCGTGGCGCCGCCTGCTGCTGATCGGCCCGGCCCTGGTCATACCGTTCGCGCTCACCGCCGTGGTCGCCGACGAGTCGATGGCCGCCCGGGTGGTGCTCGCCGCCGGTGGCACCGTGATGGTGTCGCTGCTGCTCGCCCGCGCCGTCTCGGCCGTACAGGACTACGCCGCCGCTCAGGTCAGGTCGGAGTACCAGGCCACACACGACCCGCTCACCGACCTACCCAACCGCCTGATGCTCAACGCGGAGATCAGCCGCCGGCTGGCTACCGCCCCCATCAACGGCGACACCACCGTCTGGGTGCTCTTCCTCGACCTCGACGGCTTCAAGCTGGTCAACGACTCGTGGGGCCACGAGGCCGGCGACCAGCTGCTGATCGAGGTGGCCGGGCGGCTCCGCGAAACCGTGCCCGAGCCGGCGATGGTGGCCCGCGTCGGCGGCGACGAGTTCGTGGTGGCGTGCACCAGCACCCGCCCCGAGACCCTCAAGCTGGTCGACCGGATCATGGAGCGGCTCAGCGCCCCGCTCCACGTCGGCAGCGCCGAGGTCGTGATCACCCCGTCGATCGGCGTGGTCGGCGCACCGGCCGGCATGGCGCCCGTCGCCGCGGTCGCCGCCGTGACCGCCGAAGCCCTCATGCGCGACGCCGACACCGCGATGTACCGCGCGAAGGCCGACGGGCGCGGGCGGTGGACCGAGTTCGACGCGTCCATGCACGAGCGGGTGCGCGACCGGGTCGAGATCGAGCTCGCCCTGCGCCACGCGCTGACCAGCGGCCAGCTCAGGCTGGCGTACCAGCCGATCGTCGAGCTGAGCACCGGACGGCTCGTGGGCGCCGAAGCACTCATCCGCTGGACGCACCCGACCCGCGGCCCGATCTCACCGACCGCGTTCATCCCGATCGCCGAAGACAGCGGACTGATCTCCGCCATCGGCCGGTGGGCGCTCGACCAGACGGTGCGCCAGCTGTCGATCTGGCGGCGCGGAAAGCTCGTCGCCGAAGACTTCTGGATCTCCGTCAACGTCTCGCCCCGCCAGCTCCGCGACGCCGGCCTGCCGGGCATCCTGGCCGACACCCTGACCAAGTGGAACGTACCGAACACCGGCGTGGTCCTGGAGATCACCGAGTCCGTGATGATCGATGCGTCCAGCGTCACCGACCAGGTACTTTTCGACCTGCGCCGGCTGGGCGTAAAGATCGTGGTCGACGACTTCGGCACCGGATTCTCCGCCCTCGGCTACCTGCGTCGACACCCCGTCACCGGCGTCAAGATCGACCGCTCGTTCGTCGACGGGCTCGGCACCGACGCCGAAGACGAGGAGATCGTCCGCGCCGTGGTGGCGATGAGCGCCGCGCTCAAGCTGACCGTGGTCGCCGAGGGCGTCGAGACGCCGACCCAGCAGAACGTGCTGTCGGCGCTGGGCGTGGTGGTCGGCCAGGGCCACCTGTGGAGCGCCCCGGTCAAGCCGCAGGAGTTCACGGAGCGCTGGTTGACCCTCGAAGAGTCCATCCCCGACCCCGAGAACTAACCGTTAGGAAGCGGCGGGGAATTCGTAGGACCAGTAGGCCTGGGCGTCTAGGCGTTCGGGGCGTACGTCGCCTTGGCGGGCCAGGATCGTGCGGACCACCTGCGGCATCCGGCGCACCTCTTCGTTGCGACCGCAGAAGTCCATGACCGCGATCCCCGGCGCGATGACCGCTCGCATTTCAGTCACCAAACGCACGAATGTGGCAGACCCCTGATGTTCCGGATGAATCGCGTAGAAGCCGCAGTACCAGATGCGCCGCTCGGCGTACAGTGCCGGCCAGCGGTACTCGAAGTAGTCGGGTGACACGAGCGGCATCGCACCAAGGTCGTTGGTGAGTGTCGCGAGCGCCAGCATCCGCCCGTCCGACGGGTCGCGGACCACGTACTTGCGGATCCGCGCGTCCCGCATCTGCTCGTCGAATTCGCCCCGGAGCATCACGTGCCGCTGCACGGCGCGGGTACGCAGTTCCTCGAACGCCTCGCGGTACACCTGCCACGCGGGCTCCATGAGCTCCGGGGGAAGGAGCCAGTGAGCCTCGATCACCATGCTGCCTCCACCCACGCTGTTGACCTTGGCGGCAGCAACTTACCCGAGTGGAGTTCACCTTTCCGCCCCGGGCCGGCACGCGCCCACGCGGGTTCTAGAAATAGAACTTCCATATTTAGAAGTATTGCGCTGCAATTCTTCTACCGACGGAAGCGTGCAACTAAGGACATTCCACCAGAGAGGCGCGCAGGTACTTCAGGTCGGCGGGATCCGTCCACCGGTACGCCAGCAGCCGGGCGACCCGGGCGCCCCGCACGACGCGGTCGGAGTCGTCGATCAGCAGCACCCGGTCGGGCGGGGTGCGCAGCGCGGTGCAGGCCGCCGCGAAGTACTCCTTGGCGGGCTTGTGCGCCCCGACGACCGACGAGTTGACCACCGCGTCGAACGCATCGGTCAGCCCCAGCAGGTCAAGATCGGCGTCGAGCCGGTCGGTGGCGTTCGTGGCCAGCCCGACGGGTACCCCCGAGGCGCGCGCCTCACCGATGAAGGCGAGCACCTCCGGGTCGACCTCGCCCCGGTACTCCTGCCACTTCGCCACCGCGTCAGGCGCACCCAGAGCCGCGGCCACGGAGGACATCCACTCGTCATGGGTGATCTCACCGGTGATCGCCGGGCGCAGGCGGTGCCACGCCATCGCGGTATCGAGCAGCGCGCCCTCCGCCAGCCCGAATGCCGACTCGATCGCCGTGGGTACCGCCGGATCCCACCGGCGCAGCACGCCGTCCAGGTCGACCAGCAGCGCGGTCGGCTTGGCACGGACCATCAGGCGGCCTCGTCGTCGGTGTTGAGCCGCTGGCTGATCACTTCGGTCACGCCGGCGCGCATGGTCACGCCGTACAGGGCGTCGGCGACCTCCATCGTGCGCTTCTGGTGCGTGATGATGATGAGCTGGCTCTTCTCCCGCAGCTGGGTGAAGAGCGTGATGAGCCGGCCCAGGTTGACGTCGTCGAGAGCCGCCTCGACCTCGTCCATGATGTAGAACGGGCTGGGCCGGGCCCGGAAGATCGCCACGAGCATGGCGACCGAGGTCAGCGACCGCTCGCCACCGGAGAGCAACGACAGCCGCTTGATCTTCTTGCCGGGCGGCCGGGCCTCGACCTCGACGCCCGTGGTCAGCATGTCTTCGGGGTCGGTGAGCACCAGCCGGCCCTCGCCGCCCGGGAAGAGCACCGTGAAGACCTTCTCGAACTCGCGAGCGGTGTCCTCGTACGCGCTGGTGAAGACCTCGAGGATGCGGTCGTCGACGTCCTTGACGACCGTGAGCAGGTCGCGCCGGGTCGCCTTGAGGTCTTCGAGCTGGTCGGAGAGGAACTTGAAGCGCTCCTCCAGCGCCGCGAACTCCTCCAGCGCCAGCGGGTTGACCTTGCCGAGCAGGGTCAGCTCGCGCTCCGCCTTGGCGGCCCGCTTCTCCTGCGTCTGCCGGTGGTAGGCGGCTGGTTCCGGTGAAGGCTTGTCAGCAGCCGCGGCCGCGGCGACCTCGGCCTGTGTCGGCGGCACCGGCTGCTCCGGCCCGTACTCGGCCACGAGCGTCTCGACGTCGAGCGCGAAGTCTTCCGCGGCCTTGATCTCCAGCTGCTCGATGCGCATCCGCTGCTCGGCGCGGGCCACCTCGTCCCGGTGTACCTCGCTGGTCAGCCGCTCCAGGTCGGCGCCGAGGCGCTTCGCCGCACCGCGTACCTCGGACAGCTCAGCCTCGCGCGCGGACCGCGACTGGGCGATCTCGTCACGGGCCCGCTCCGCGTCGGTGAGCGACACCGCGACCCGGGCCAGCGCCTCGCGCGCGCCCACCTCGACGGCACGGGCGATCGTGGCGCCCCGGACGCGGGCGGCACGGCGGGCGGCGGCCCGCTCACGTGCGGCGCGCTCGGCCGCCGCCTGGCGGGCCAGCGAGTCGGCCCGGCCGGCGATGGAGGCGACCCGCTCCTCAGCGGTGCGCACCGCCAGGCGGATCTCCATCTCGTTCTGCCGGGCCTGCGGCACCGCGGCGGCGAGCTGGTCGCGCTCGTCGGTGTCCGGGTCGTCGTCGATCGCGGTGTCCTCGGCCATCCGCAGTCGCTCTTCGAGGCCCTCAAGTGCCTCCAGGTCGCGCTCGCGGGCCTCCTCGGCCTTGCCGCGCGACGCGGCCAGGCGCTCGGCCTCGGCCTTCGCGGAGCGCGCGGCGGCGCCCAGCTCGGCCAGCCGCCGCGCGGCGGCGTTGCGCTGCCCCTCGGCCTCGCGCTTGGCGGCCGCCGCGACGGTCACCGCCTCTTTGCGCTCGGCGACCTCGGCGCGCGCCTCGTCGAGCTGCTCGCGGAGCCCTTCGATCGTCTCCTCGGCGGTCGCGACGTTGGCCCGGGCCTCCTCGACCGCCGCCTGCACCTCGATGAAGCTGGGGGCCTTGGCCGAGCCGCCGGCCGCCGCGTACGCGCCGACCACGTCGCCGTCGGGCGTGACAGCGCGCAGTTCCGGGTTGGCGGTCACGAGCCGGCTCGCGGCTTCGAGATCCGGCACGAGTACCACGTCGCGCAGCGCCCGGTGCACCGCCGGCCGGATGCGTTCGGGGCAGCGGACCACGTCGGGCGCCCACCTGGCCCCGTCGGGCAGCGCGGGGCGCAGGGAGTCCAGCGAGCCGATCATGCCGGGTGCCGCGGCACCGCCCACGAGCAGGCTGGCCCGGCCAGCGTCTTGGATCTTGAGCAGCCGCATCGCCTCGGCGGCCTCGTCGACACCGGCCACCGCCACCGCGTCGGCCAGCGCGCCCAGGGCGGCGGCCAGGGCGGCCTCGTGCCCCGGGTCGACGGACAGCATCCCGGCCAGGCTGCCGATCAGCCCCGGCACCTCGTCGGCCCGGGCCAGCAGGGCGCCGGCACCGTCCTTGCGGCGCAGCCCCATGGCCAGGGCTTCCTCGCGCGCTTTCCAGGTGGCCGCGTCCTTCTCCGCCTTGCGCTCGGCGTCGGACAGGGCCCGTACCGTCGCGCTCGCCGCCTCGTGGGCCGCCACCGCCTCGGCGTGCCGGGCGTCCAGGTCGGCGTTGTCGCGGTCGGCCTCGCTGGACAGCTCGGCGACGGCGTCGACGTCGGCCTGCGCCTTGTCGGCCCGGCCCTGCGCGTCGGCGTGCGCGGCGGCCAGCCGGGAGATCTCCTCGGCGGCGCTGGTGGTGCGGGCGCGCGCCGCGTTGACCTGGCCGGTCAGCTTGGCGAGCCCCTCGCGGCGGTCAGCAATGGCCTTGGCGGCGGTACGCAGCGCGCGCTCGGCGTCGGCGAGCTGCCGCTCCAGCTCCTGGCGCCGCTCCACCGCCTCGGCCAGGTGCGCCTGGTCGGCCTGGAGCGCGGCGCGCAGCTCGTCTTCCTGGGCGCGCACCTTCTCCGCCTCGGCGGCCAGCTGGTCGGGGTCACGCCCCGGCCGCTCGTCATCCGGGGTCGCCGACAGGTGCCGCAGCCGCTCGCTCGCGAGCTGCTCGGTCGAACGGAACCGCTCCTGGAGCGCGGACAGCTTGTACCAGGTGTCCTGCGCGGCGGTCAGCAGCGGCGCGTCTTCGGCGAGCGCCGCCTCCAGTACGGCCATCCGCCGCTGTACCTGCTCGAAGTCGACCTCGACCTGCTCGCGCCGCTCCCGCAGGGCGGTCTCGTCGGCGATCTCCTTGTCGAGCGTGGACCGCAGGGTGGCGAGGTCGTCGGCCAGGAGCCGGAGCCGGGCGTCGCGCAGGTCGGCCTGGATGCCCGCGGCGCGCCGGGCCACCTCGGCCTGCTTGCCGAGCGGCTTGAGCTGGCGGCGCAGCTCGGCGGTCAGGTCGGTGAGCCGGTTGAGGTTGGCCTGCATCGCGTCGAGCTTGCGCAGCGCCTTTTCCTTGCGCTTGCGGTGCTTGAGGACGCCGGCCGCCTCTTCGATGAACGCCCGGCGGTCTTCCGGCTTCGCGTGCAGCACCGCGTCGAGCTGGCCCTGCCCGACGATGACGTGCATTTCCCGGCCGATGCCGGAGTCGGAGAGCAGTTCCTGGATGTCGAGCAGCCGGCACGAGTTGCCGTTGATCTCGTACTCGCTCTCACCCGAACGGAACATCCGGCGGGTGATCGACACCTCGGTGTAGTCGATGGGGAGGGCGCCGTCGGTGTTGTCGATCGTCAGCGTGACCTCGGCGCGCCCGAGCGGCGCACGGCCGGCGGTGCCGGCAAAGATGACATCTTCCATTTTGCCGCCGCGGAGCGCCTTGGCGCCCTGCTCGCCGAGCACCCAGGCGATGGCGTCGACGACGTTGGACTTGCCGGAGCCGTTGGGGCCCACCACGCAGGTGATGCCCGGCTCCAGCCGCAACGTCGTAGCGGAGGCGAAGGACTTGAAGCCCTTGACCGTCAGGCTCTTGAGATGCACTTCCGTCAATTCTCGCCCGCTGTGACCTCGGGCGCTCGCTGGTGGATGCTCCTCCGCAGGGTAACCCGAACCCCGCGCGCCGGCCCGACACGCCGCGCTCCGCCTGTGGCGCTCGCTCCGCTCACGCGGGGCGCCGGGGCGGCGTCAGGGCAAAAAACTGCGCGCCGCCACTGCTGTGTCGGCGCGCTTTTTCTGTGGTGCGTGTGGTGTTGGACACCGGGCGCCGGTGGTGCCGGCGCCCATCAGGTGATCAGGTCAGAGCCGGTTCCGGAATCCGCAGCAGATCGCCTGCTTCGGCGGCTGCCGCCGCGAGCCGATCGTTTTCGGCACGCAACCTCGTGACCTCGAACTCCAGTGCCTCAACCCTGGCACGCAGTCGGGTGACCTCGTCGAGCAGACGCCGATCGGGCGCCGCACCTACGTGGCCGTAGAGGGCCTTCGCCATATCGTCTCCTTGTAATGCGCTGCCGGAGTGGCCGGCCAACGCGCGCCCAGCAAAATTCCCCGCGACTATCAGCCCACGGGCACGCGCGGGCATGATTGGGCGCGACTGGCGACACCCCTATACTCCGCCGATACTCGCTCTTCGTCAAGTTACGTAGCAGTAGCTCACATGCGGCTTTGATCACTCTATTCCGCGGACATGGTCGCATCCTTGGCGGGTCCTTAGATCTTCCTTAGCCCGATTGCACGCTCTGACCAGGGCACATACGGTCGCACCCGGCCGAACCCCTCAAGGACCGGAGGCATCACCGTGCCCGGGCGAAGCGATCAAGACCGTTCCGAGCCGCCTACCAAGGGCGCCGGGCGGCACCGCCACGCCAGCCGGGTTCCCGGTCCGCTGGGTCTCGCACTCCTCGTCGGCGTCCTGCTGTTGACCTTCGGCGGCGGCGCGGCGCTCCTGCGCCCCAGCCTCGCCGACGATGTCGACCCGCGCGTCAACACCGCCGCCGACAGCGACGGCGGCGTGGGCGGCTTCGGCGCCAACTCCATCGCCGGCACCGGGGCGCCCGGCTCGACGCCTACCCCGGCCGCCACGCCCAGCCCCACCCCGAAGGGCACGCCCACCCCCAAGGCGACCACCCCGGCACCCAAGCGCACGACGACCAAGCCGAAGTCCACCACCACCAAGGCGGTCACCGGCGGCAGCACCGCGCAGTCCGCGGACGAGAACGAGGTCGTCGCGATCACCAACCGGGAGCGCGCCGCCGCCGGCTGCGGCCCCGTCACGGTCAACGCCAAGCTGGCCAGCGCCGCCGGGGCGCACAGCAAGGACCAGGCCGACCACAACACCATGTCGCACACCGGCAGCGACGGCAGCTCGCCGTGGGACCGCTCCGAGCGGGCCGGGTACGACAACGCGATCGGCGAGAACGTCGCGGCCGGGTACCGCACGCCCGCCGCCGTCATGGACGGCTGGATGAACAGCCAGGGCCACCGAGCCAACATCGAGAACTGCGACGCCAAGGCGATCGGCGTCGGGCTGGCCTACGCGAGCGACGGCACGCCTTACTGGACACAGATGTTCGGCTCCGTCGCCTAGCCTGTTGGGCTCCGCCGCCTAGCCCCTTGGCTCTGTCGCCTAGCCGACAACCGACCCGCACGGGGCGCCGCTGACTCGTTGCGCCAATCATGCGGGTCGCGCTCATCAGCGAGGACACCTACCCGTACGTCCGGCGAGGCGCCGCCACCTGGTGCCACCAGCTGCTGCACGGGCTGGATCGGCACACCTTCCATCTGGTCGCCTTGATCTCGGCCGCCACGGTGCCGGAGCCGGCGTACACGGTGCCATCCAATGTGTCGACCGTGTCCGCGTACCCGATCAATGGCCGACCGGTGCGGCACCGGAACAGGCCGGCGGCGACCGCGGCGGCCGTCATCCTGTGCCGGGGTTTCCTCAGCGAGGAAACCGAGATGTTCGCGGACGGCCTGCGCCGGCTCGCGGACCTCGCGATCGGCGGGCATCCGCTGCACGGAGTGCCGCTCGCCGACGTGCTGCTCGACGCCTGGCAGGCGGGCCGCCGGCCGGACAGCCCGCGGATGTCCGTCCGCGACGCGCGGTCCGCCGCTGAGTTGATCGAGTACGCCTTACGGCCGCTCGCCGTTCGACTGCCACCCGTCGACCTGTGCCACCCCGTGGCGGCCGGGCTCCCGCTGCTGGTCGCGCTGGCGGCGAAGTGGCGATCGGGTACCCCGTTCCTGCTGAGCGAGCACGGCACGTACCTGCGCCAGGTCGAGGGCAGCCCCTCCGTCCGCGCCGTCCTGCTGCGTTTCTACCGGGCGCTCACCAGGCTCGGGTACGCCGAGGCCGCGCTCATCGCACCGGTGAGCCGCTTCAACCAGCGGTGGGACCTGCGGCACGGCGCCGACCCCGCCCGAGTGGTCGTCGTGCCGGGCGGAGTGGAGCCGCTGCGCTACCCCGTCCTGCCCAACGAACCGCTCGTGCCCACCGTGGTCTGGGTGGGCAGCATGGTGCCGCGCAAGGACCTGCACACGCTGATCAGGGCGTTCCGCCGGGTACGCGACGCGGTGCCGCACGCCGGGCTGCGACTTGTCGGTCCGCAGGACGATCCCGGGTACGTCGCCAGCTGCCGCCGCCTCGTCGAGCGGTTGCGCCTCGACGGCGTGGTCCGATTTGACGATCCGGTCCAGTCCAGCCGCCAGGCGTTCGCGGCCGGCCATCTGGTGGCGCTGTCGAGCGTCGCCGAAGACATGCCGTACCCCCTCGTGGAGGCCATGATGTGCGGCCGCGCCACGGTCAGCACGGACGTCGGGGCGGTCTCCGAGGTCGTCGGCGACACCGGCCTGCTCGTGCCGCCCGGTGACCCGGTCGCCCTGGCCGGTGCCTGCGTCGACCTGCTCGCCGACCCGGCGCGCCGCCGGCGCCTCGGTGCCGCCGCCCGGGCCCGCGCCCTGCGCCTATACACCGTCGACACCGTGCGGCGGGCCTACACCCACCTGTACCGAGAGGTCACCGCCGCATGAGTTCAGTTACCGAGCTGGCCCAGCGTTTTCAGGGGCCCGTGGTCGATGTCGACGAGTTGGTCGCCGCCCTGGAGGCGACCGGCATCAACGACCGCGAGGCGGCACAGCGGTACGGCGCACCGTCGGTCTTCGCGCTCGGCGAGCAGGTACTCGGGCACCTGCGCGAGCAGCCCGCGCCGTGGCGCGTGGACCGCCAACCACCCCCGTACCTGGCCGGAGCGCTCGCCCGCGCGGCGCTTCTCCTGTGCGCCCTGCTGCCGCTCGCCTTCCTGAGCGACTCGTTCGGTGCCCCGGTGCTCGCCGCCCTGGCGCTCGTGCCGCTGGTCCGCGCGCTGACGCCCTCGGGCCTTTCCCGCGCCCCTTCCAGTCAACCCCTACGGCCGGTATGGCGCGGACTGCACGTCGCTCCCCCGTCCCTCGTGCGCGAGCGGGTGGCGAGGGCGCTGGTCGGCCTCGTCGAGGCGGCCGCCATCGCGCTGGTCTGGTGGACCGCGCCGACCCTGCAGCCGCTCCTGGTGGCCGTGCCGCTGGCCGAGATCGTGGTGGCCTGGCACCGCAGCCGGGCGACCGCCGGCCTCGACGGGTACGAGGACCTGCGCGCGTTCCGCCGCGAGGTGCGCGGGCTCGCCGCCGTCACGGTCGTCGCCCTCGTACCCCCGCTCGTGGTGGGCGCGGCGCTCGCCGCTGCCGCGTACCGCCTGCCGTATCGGCTCTCCAGCCATCCGCAGGCGCGTGATCTGGTACTCGGCATGGCCGCGGCGACGCTCCTCGGTGGGCTGCTCGCGGTGACGGGACTGCTGTGCGCACGGGGCCGCATCGTCGCCGCCGCGGTGGTGGCCGCCGCCCCGCTGGCCGGTACGGCGGTGGTGGCGTGGCTCCTGCACGCGGTGGTACCCGGATTCGCCGCCCTGCCCGCGGTGGTGGCGGCGACCGGTATCGCGTACCTGCTGGGGCTCGTCGTCGCGGCACACTCCACTTTCGACCCGGACGAGTACCGGTGACCGAGCCGTTCCTGACCGGCCTGATCGACCTGCACCATGGCGACCGCCCGCTCGCCGACGTGCTCGACGAGGTGGAGCTGTGGGCCAATCGCCGCGTCGACGGGCTCTTCCTGGACCAGGCGCCCGCCGACGCCGCCGGGGTCGGTGCGGTCGCGCTCGCCGTTCGGGTGGCCCGCCGGCTCGGCTTCCAGCAGGTCGTGCTGAACCCCGGCCGCCCCGTCGACCCGCGATACCGCGATCTGCACGCCGAGATCTGCACGTTCGAGGGGGACTGGACGCGGTACCAGCGGTGGTCGGGCGAGGGTTCGCAGCCCGGTGACGGCCACCTCGTGTACGGCGTCCCGCCCGCCCAGCAACCAGCGGCTCACCGCCTCCTCGCCGCACGGCAGGCCGGCCTAGCGTACGTAACCGCCGCCCCCTCCCTACGTGATCAGGGCGTCCCCCAAGTTGTTCTAGCAACTTGAGGGACGCCCTGATCACGGCGTACTAGCGCACGCCGATGAGCTCGCGGGGTTCTTCGGAGGTGTCGGCGTGGCGCGGGGCGGGGCGCTCGCGCAGGAACTTCGGCGCCCACCAGTTCGCCTTGCCGAGCAGCGTCATCGCCGACGGCAGCACGACCGCCCGGATGATGGTCGCGTCGAGCAGGATCGCGGCGGCCAGCCCGATGCCGAGCTGCTTCATGTCGATGGTGCTCAGCGTCGCGAAGATCGAGAACACCGCCACCATCACGATCGCCGCGCTGGTCACCACACCGGCCGAGCTGGTGATGCCGTACGCGACGGCCTCCTTGTTCGGCACGCCCCGACGGACCGCCTCGCGGATCCGGCTGACCACGAAGACGTGGTAGTCCATCGACAGTCCGAAGAGGACGACGAACAGGAACAGCGGCAACCAGGTGACGATCGACTCCATCGACGTGAAGCCCAGCGGGCCCTCCGCCCACGTGCCCTGGAAGACCAGTACCAGCAGGCCGTACGACGCCGCTACGGACAGCAGGTTCAGCAGGATGGAGGTCAGCGCGACCACCACCGAGCGGAACGTCAGGGCCATCACCAGGAAGGTCAGCAGCATCACGAAGCCCATGACAAGCGGGAGCTTGCCACGGATGTGCTCGGCGTAGTCGACGCTGCCGGCCACGTCGCCGCCGACGGCGTACTCCACTCCGGACAGTTTGCCGAGCGTCGCCGGGATCAGCTGGTCCCGCAGCTTGTCGAGTGACTCACTGGCCTCATCGGCGCGGCTGGCGTACGGCGTGGCGACCTCCAGCGTGCTGACCGTGCGATCAGCGGACACCTGGATCTCCGGGCCACTTTCCTCGACCGGCGCGAACAGCGGGTCGTTGCCGGCACGCGACGCGAGATCGGTCAGGGCAGCCTTGACATCGTCCGCTTTGGACGCTGGAGCCTGGACGGCTACGAAGTGGACGGTGCCGTTGCTGGGGAACGCCGCGGCGAGCCGGTCGTACGCCTGCATCGCCGGGGTGGTGCGCGGCAGGTCCTCCATGCCGGGGAACTTCATCTTCATGCCCAGTGCCGGCACGGCGAGTGCGAGCAGCAGTCCAACCGAGACGAGCAGGGTCACCAGCGGGTGCCGCAGGGCGGGGCGCAGGACAGCGGGCCAGAACTTCGGCGCGCCCGAGCGGCGGGCCGACAGGCGCCACAGCAGCGGTACGCGGGGCCGGTCGACCCAGCGCCCCAGCTTGGCGAGGATCGCCGGCAGTACCGTCAGCGAACCGATCACCGAGACGGCGACCACCAGGATCGAACCGACGGCGAGCGACGAGAACACGACGTCGGTGGCCAGGAAGAGGCCGGCCATGGCGATCATCACGGCGATACCGGAGACGACCACCGCGTGCCCGGATGTCTCCGCGGCGATCTCCACCGCGTCGAGATGGCCGCGTCCCTTGGCGCGTTCCTCGCGCTCGCGGCGGATGTAGAAGAGTGAATAGTCCACGCCGACCGCGAGTCCGATGAGGAGGATCACGCTGTTCGTGGTGTCGGTCGAGGGCAGCAGATGTGAGGCCAGTGTGGACAGACCCATCGCCGCGAACACGGACGACATCGCGAGCAACACCGGCACACCAGCGGCGATCAGCGCGCCGAACGCCACTATCAGGATGAGCAGCGTCACCGGAAGGCTCAGCATCTCGGCGCGTTTGAAGTCGTCGCCGAGCGTGTCGTCGAGCGCCTTGTTGATGGACGGCCCGCCGACCTGCTCGACGCGTACGTCGGGATGCGCCTGCTGAAGGCCGGTGGTCGTCGCCTGCAACGGCGCCAGCCGGTCAGACGCGGTGTCGGGGTCGCCGGTCATGGTGATGGCCACCAGTACCGCCGAGCCGTCTCGCGCCTGCACGGGATCCGCGACGCTGGCGACGCCCTCGGTGGCCTTCATCCTGGTCACCGCGTCGGCGGCGGCCGCGTCCGCGGCGGCCCGGTCCAACTGTCCACTGGGGGCGGTGATGAGCACGTTCTCGGTGGCGAACTCGTCGAAGTTGCCGGCGATCTCGATGACCGAGGCCCGTCCCGCCTCGCCGATCGCCTCGTCTTCGTCGGTCGCCTCCTTGAGGCCAGCCGCGCTGCCCCCCACGAAGCACACGGCCACGAAGACCACCCACAGCGCGATGGCACGCCACGGATGCTCGGCGCTCCATCTCGCGACCCGTACGGTCATCGGTCGCTTGCCCATCTCGGGCTCCCCCTGTCGTCAATGTCCTGTGTCAGGAACTGACGCTAGGGACGGGGCGGCGAAGCTACATCGGGGACGGACCCGCCTAGCCCCCGGATCTGGTACCGGGGGAAATACCCCGACGGGGCCGGGGCTGGCACCGGGGGCAACTGTAGGAGGAGCGGTTCATGAACGGCTCCCGGCGGATCGGGGCGCCACAGCGATGGCATGGCTCGCCCTCCCGCCCGTACGCGTTGAGGGAGCGGTCGAAGTAGCCGCTCTCCCCGTTCACGTCGACGTAGAGGGCGTCGAAGCTGGTGCCGCCCGCGACGAGCGCCTCGCCGAGCACGTCGCGCACGTGGGCGAGCAGCCGCGTGGCCGCCGGCTTCGTCAGCGCGTCGGTGGGCCGCAGGCCGTGCAGGCGCGACCGCCAGAGCGCCTCGTCGGCGTAGATGTTGCCGACACCGGAGATCAACGTCTGGTCGAGCAGCGCGCGCTTCACCTCGGAGCGCTTGCGCCGCAGCCCAGCCACGAAGTCCGGGTCGGAGAACAGCGGGTCCATGGGGTCCCGGGCGATGTGCGCGATCTCGGCGGGCAGCTCGGCGCCGCCCTCGGAGTACGCCAGCCCACCGAACGTGCGCTGGTCGACGAAGCGGAGCTCCGACCCGCCGTCCGCGAACCGGAACCGGACCCTTAGGTGTGTCTCGTCCGGCGCATCCGGGGGCTGTACGAGCAACTGCCCGGACATGCCGAGGTGACCGATGATCGCGTCGCCCGAGTCGAGCGGCAGCCACAGGTACTTGCCCCGCCGGCACACGTCGACGACGGTGCGCCCGGCGAGCACCGCGGCGAAGTGCTCCGCACCGGGCAAATGCCGGCGTACCGCCCGCGGGTGGTGCACCTCGACACTGGTGATCCGGCGGCCGGTGACCCACTTGGCCAGCCCCTGCCGGACCGTCTCGACCTCGGGCAGCTCAGGCACCGGCCGCACCGTTGTCCGCTGCGGGCGGCTCGCCGAACTTCGCCGACAGCGTCCGGTATGCCGCCTCGGCGGCCCGCTGCTCGGCCTCCTTCTTGCTGCGCCCCTCCGCACCGCCGTACCGGTCGCCCGCCACCACCACCCAGGCGGTGAACGTCTTGGCGTGGTCGGGACCGGCTTCGTCGATCCGGTACTCGGGCACGCCCAGCCCCAGCGAGGCGGTCAGTTCCTGCAGGCTCGTCTTCCAGTCCAGCCCCGCGCCACGCCCCGCCGACTCGATCATCAACGGGTCGAAGAGCCGGTGGATCACCTTCGAGGCGATCTCCAACCCGTACTGGAGATAGATCGCGCCCAGCAGCGCCTCCAGCGTGTCGGCGAGGATGCTCGCCTTGTCGCGCCCGCCGGTGGTCTCCTCGCCCTTGCCGAGCAGCAGGTACGTGCCGAGCCCCTGAGGGCCGAGCCCGCGCGCCACGTCGGCGAGCGCCCGCATGTTGACCACGCTGGCGCGCAGCTTGGCGAGCTGACCCTCGGGCAGGTCGGGGTGGTTGTGGAAGAGCGCCGTGGTGATCACGACCCCCAGCACGGAGTCGCCGAGAAACTCCAGGCGCTCGTTGGTCGGAAGACCACCGTTCTCGTACGCGAACGAGCGGTGCGTCAACGCCCGGTCGAGCAGTTCCGGGTCGAAGGCGACGCCGAACGCCGCTTCCAGATGCGCGACCGGTGGTCGCTTGCGTTTATCCATGGATCACCCCTAGAAGTGTGGAGATCTCAATAGCCGCGGAGCGGCGGTGCAGGTGCGCGGCGAGGGCGATGCCCGAGGCCAGGTCGGCGCCGGCGGCCGCGCCGTGGCAGACCACGACGGTGCCGTGGACGCCCAGCAGCGCCGCGGCGCGCGGCACGGTCTGTGCTGGTCCACCGAGCAGCGTGTACGCGCCTTCAATGCCCTTCAGAAGCACGTTGCCGGTGAAACCGTCCGTGACGACGACGTCGGCACGCTCGCCGAGGCACGCTTCGTACCCCTCGACGAGCCCGATGTAGCGGGCGCCGGACGGCAGCTGCTGCCCGGCGAGAAAAGGATCGGCAGCGCGGCGGGCGCGGTCGCCCTTGCCCGGCTCGGTGCCGATGGAGAGGAGCCCGACGCGGGGCTTGTCGACGTTGTTCACGACGGCGGCGTAGGCGGCGCCGAGGGCCGCGTTGCGGGCCAGCGTGCCCGGTCGAGCCTCGACGGAGGCGCCCACGTCGAGCAGGACGACGGGCCCTTCGACGGCCGGCAGCGTGGTGGCGAGCGCCGGACGGCGTACACCTGGCCAGCGGCCAAGCCCGAGCACGGCGGCCGTAACGGTGGCGCCGCTCGGCCCGGCGGAGACGGCGCCGTCGACGACGCCCTCAGCGACGGCAGCGACGGCGGCCCGGACGGTGGTGTCGACCCGCTTGGCCCCGCTCGCGGCGTCGGCCATGCCGACGGCGCCGCTGACGGGGCGCACCGTCACCCGGTCGCGATCGACCGCTGGGAGGGCGCCAAGGACCTCGCCGGCCACCTCGGAGGGGCCGACGAGCAGAAGACGGAGGTCAGGGTCGGCATCACAGGCGCGCAGAGCGCCGTCAACCACGACGGCGGGTGCCCCGTCCCCGCCGAGGAGGTCGACGGCGATCCGCGCGATTTCCGGACCTTTCGGTGCCGGTGATGCCCGACCCGACGTCGGGCGAGTCACGCGCGGACCAGTGCGTCAGACCTCGATGACCTGGCGGCCGTTGTAGGTGCCGCAGACCGTGCAGGCCGCGTGCGGCAGCTTGGGCGAACGGCACTGCGGGCACGCCACGGTGGCGACAGGAGTGGTCTTCCACTGCGCGCGGCGGGACCGGGTGTTGCTGCGCGACATCTTGCGCTTGGGGACGGCCACGTTCTTACTCCTCTTTCCGGGTCAATTGCGACAGGGCCGCCCACCTGGGGTCGACCTGCTGGTGGCTGTGGTCAGCCGGCAGCTCGTCCCACGGCGCCCCACACTCGGGGCACAGCCCTGGACAGTCGGCTCGGCACAGCGGGTTGGTCGGCAGCGCCAGCACCACCGCGTCCCGCAGCACCGGCTCCAGGTCGATCAGGTCTCCCTGTAGCCGGCCGACCTCATCCTCGCCGGCCGTCTCGTCCGTGGTGCTGTGCTCGTAGGCATACAGCTCCTGGATCGTGACGGTCACCGAGTCGTCGATCGGGCGCAGGCAGCGGCCGCACTCACCCGCGACGGCACCACTCACCGTCCCGGAGACGAGCACGCCCTCCGACACCGACTCCATCCTCAGGGCGAGGGTGAGGTCGGCGCCTTCCGGCACACCGATCAACTCCAGCCCGAGGTCTCGCGGTGCCGGTGCCACCCGATCGACCGTACGCATCGAGCCAGGTCGGCGCGGCAGCTCCCTCGTATCGAGGACCAGCGGCGACCTGGGGTTGAGGTGGGTCTGCGTGTGTTTGGGCATCATGAGACTCCGGCCTGGTAGAGGCCGACGGTCTAGGCTACCCGAGGACCGCCGGCACAGTCGAACCGGCCTCAAAGCCTAGAACGGCAGGGGCCGCTCGTTGTCTTCTCCGACGAAGGTGCCGATCTCCCGAAGCGCGTGCATCTTGTCGCGCCCCCGCTCGATCGAGGCGAGCGCCCTGGTCAGGAACTGTTCGAAGTTCGCCAGTGCGGTGTCGACGTAGTCGTCGACCTCTTCTCGCAGCCGCTGGGCCTCGGCCCGAGCCTCGGAGATGATCCGGGCGCCCTCGTGCTCGGCGGACACGGTGATCTCGTTCACCGACACCAGGCGGGCGTGCTCGGCCTCGCCCTCGCTGATGATCCGATCGGCCTCGTGCTTGCCGGCGTCGATGATCTTGTCGCGCTCGTCCAGGAGCGCGGCCGCTCGCCGCAGCTCGCTGGGTAGCTCAGCCCGGAGCTGATCGAGGGCGCCGATCATCTCGCCGCGGTCGACCATGCAGTTGTTGCGCGACATCGGGACCGATCGCGCGGTCTCCACGATCGCGATGATCTCGTCGATGCGGTCGAGCGGGTCCACGGGCCTCACTCCTGTCGTTCTACGGCCGCCCCGTGATGGTGGGTCAGCCAGGATGGTGCTCACCTCATGATGCGGCCCGCAAGTGGCCACCGCGCTCCACCCGCCGCTCCGTGGCGCGTCGCACTAGGTCGGAGGCGGCCCGAGGCGCTCGCGCATCCGGGTGGCGACCAGGTCGGGCACGTGCGGCGACACGTCGCCGCCCCACTTGGCCACCTCTTTGACCAGGCTCGACGAGAGGAACGAGTAGAGCGGGTTGGTCGGCATGAAGAGCGTCTCCACCCCGGCCAGCCCGATGTTCATCTGCGCCATCTGAAGCTCGTAGTCGAAGTCGCTCACCGCACGGAGCCCCTTGACCACCACGCCGGCCTCCTGCGCACGGCAGAAGTCGACGAGCAGGCCGCGGAAGGTGAGCACCCGAACGTTGTCGTACCCCTGGGTGACCTCGCCGAGCATGTCGATGCGCTCGTCTTCGCTGAACAAGCCGGTCTTCGACTGGTTGATGAGCACCCCGACGATCACCTCGTCGAAGAGCCGGCTGGCTCTGCCGATGATGTCAAGGTGGCCGTTGGTCACCGGGTCGAACGAGCCGGGACACACCGCACGTCTCACGAACGGCGACCGTACCAAAGTGTTGTCTCTCCGTATCGGCGACTGTGCTCCTCGGTGATTCCCGGCACCCACGCCACCGCTCCAGTCCGGCTGGACCGCTCGACCACGACCACGGCGTCCGCCGCCAGCCAACCGCCGTCGACCAGCGCCGACAGCATCGCGGTGACATCGCCATCGGGTACCGCGTACGGCGGATCGGCGAACACCACGTCGTACCCGCCTCCTTCCGGCCCGGTGGCCAGTACAGCTGCGACCGAGCCCGCGACCAGCCGGGCCGAACCGCTGACACCGAGCGCGGCGATGTTGGCGCGAACCACCCGGGCGACCCGCGCGTCCGACTCGACCAGGAGCACGTGGGCGGCCCCACGCGACAGCGCCTCCAGCCCGACCGCGCCCGATCCCGCGTACAGGTCGGCGAAGCGCGCACCCTCCAGGTCCACAAGGGAGCCCAGCGCGCTGAAGAGGGCCTCCCGTACGCGATCCGACGTCGGCCGGGTGCCGACACCGGGAGGCACGGCGAGGCGCCGGCCCCCATAAAGGCCAGCCACGATACGGGTCATGAACAAAACGCTACGCCACATCGGTCACAGGACTACACAGCGACATCAGGCGTATACGCATTGCGCATCGAAGATCTCACATTCATAACGGCATCGTTAGATCTGCCTCAATTGCCCTTTCGGTCTTCAGCATTCGCTAAGGTCTGGCGCTGTGCCGACACGTTCCGTCGGCCAACCATCGACGCGGGGTTGGCGTCGAACCATTTCCGTGTTCCGCCCTCCCCACGCCGCGCCCTGAAACCCCCCGTTGTCAGGAGAACGCGTGAACCGTTCGAAGCTGTCGCTGCGGCGACCGCTGACCCTCCTCGGCGCCGCAGTCCTCGGCGCCGCGGCAGCGGTCGCGATCGCATCCCCAGCCAGCGCCCACCACAGCGAGGTCGCCGGCAAGGCGGTCTGCGACACGACCACCGGTGAGTGGGTCGTCACCTGGAAGGTGACGAGCGTCGCCCCACCTGGCGTCGAGCGCTACAAGCTGATCAAGGCTGATCTCACACCGGCCGGATCCACGGTCACCAACATCGCCGTCAGCACGGGCGATCAGTATCCGTACGAGGTCTCCAAGCCCATCGTGGGCGAGCAGCGGGTGCCGGGCAGTGCCCGGACCGCCTCGCTCACCGTCCAGGCTCAGTGGAAGAAGAACCGCAGCGACTTCGTCGAGCACAAGCCGAGCACGGGCACCGTGACGCTGGGCGGCAAGTGCGAGGAAGACAAGCCCGCCGTCACCGCCCCGACCGCCAGCTTCGCATCGGACTGCGAGGGCGCGGTCACGGTGACCCTCGCCAACGGCAAGGAGGCCACCAAGGCGGTCGAGCTCGCCGTCAAGGCGAAGGGCTTCGAGCAGAAGTACACGCTGGAGCCGGGCGACAGCAAGGCTGACATCGTCGTACCCGCGGGCGCCGGCAAGATCGTGGTGACCGAGCGCGGCAAGGACACACCAGTCGGCACCTACACCTGGAAGCAGCCTGAAGGCTGCGCCGAGCCGGGCGAGCCCGAGGGTGCCGTCGAGTTCACCTGCGACGAGATGATCTTCACCATCACCAACCCCGCGGATGGTGAGACGGTGACCGTCGTCTTCAAGCCCAGCACCGGCGAGCCGCAGACGCTGGTCGTCAAGCCGGGCGAGACCAAGCAGGCCAAGTTCGCCGCCAGCGAGGGCTTCACCGTTACCGCGACGACCGGGGACGGCGAAGAAGAGACCTTCGCATGGGAGCAGCCCGAGGGCTGTGACAACGGCGGCGGTGGCGGCGGAGACGACGGCGACCTGCCCGTCACCGGCGTCGCGGCCACCGGCATCGCGGCCGGTGCGCTGGTCCTGCTGGCTGCCGGTGCGATGCTCTTCGTGATCTCGCGACGTCGCCGGACGACCTTCACGGCCTGATCCTCGGGTGGCCTGACGGCACAGCGCCGCAAGCATTCATCCCCCCGCGGCCCGCGATGACACCCCCCGGTCATCGCGGGCCGCACCGCTTGTCAGCCCTTTTCGAGTCAGCCCTTTTCGAGGTACTCCGCGCGTTCCTCGTCGACGAGCGCGGCCACCGATGCCGCGAGCGCCGGATGGCGGACCAGATCGACGTCTTCTTCCACCAGCTCGATCGCCGCTACCCGGGCCTCGCCGATCAGGTCGGTGTCGCGCAGCAGCGACAGCAGCCGCAGGTGTGACCGCCGGCCCGACTGGGTCGCGCCCAGCACGTCGCCCTCGCGGCGCTGCTCCAGATCGAGCTCCGCCAGCCGGAACCCGTCGGTGGTCGAGGCCACCGCGTCGAGCCGCTCCCGTGCCGGTGTGCCCTCGAGCGCCTCGGTGACCAGCAGGCACAGGCCCGGCGCCGTGCCCCGCCCGACCCGGCCGCGCAGCTGGTGCAGCTGTGACACACCGAACCGGTCGGCGTCGAGCACGATCATCACGGTGGCGTTGGGCACGTTGACACCCACCTCGATCACCGTCGTCGCGACCAGCACGTCGAGCTGCCCGGCGGCGTACGACCGCATGATCGCGTCTTTCTCGTCGGCCGGCAGCCGCCCGTGCAGCACCGCGATCCGCAGCCCGTGCAGCGGGCCCTCTTCGAGCAGCGGCGCGACCTCCAGCACCGCCAGCGGCGGGCGCTTGCCGTTGTCGTCGAGCGCGGGCGCGTCTTCCTCCGGCGAGGCGTCGTCGCCGATCCGGGGGCAGACGACGTACGCCTGGTGGCCGGCCGCCACCTCTTCCCGTACCCGCTTCCACGCCCGTTCGAGGAAGGCCGGCTTTTCGGCGGCGGGCACCACGTGCGACGCGATCGGCGAGCGCCCGAGCGGGAGCTGCGACAGCGTCGACACCTCCAGGTCGCCGTACACGGTCATCGCCACCGTGCGCGGTATCGGGGTGGCCGTCATGACCAGGACGTGCGGCGGCTGCTCGGCCTTCGCGCGCAGCGCGTCGCGCTGCTCTACGCCGAACCGGTGCTGCTCGTCGACCACGACGAGGCCCAGATCCGCGAAGTCGACGCCCTCGTACAGCAGCGCGTGCGTGCCGACCACGATGCCGGCACCGCCACTGGCGACCTCTTCGAGCGCCCGCCGCCGGGCCGCCGCGCCCAGCGAGCCAGTGACCAACGTCACGCGGGTCGACTCATCGGCGGCGCCCAGCTCGCCCGCTATCCCCAGCGGCCCCAGGAGTTCGGCGATGCCCCGGTAGTGCTGGGCGGCTAGCACCTCGGTCGGCGCCAGCATCGCCGCCTGCGCGCCGGAGTCGACCACCTGCAGCATCGCGCGCACCGCCACCAGCGTCTTGCCGGAACCGACCTCGCCCTGCAGCAGCCGGTGCATCGGGTGCGCGGTGCCAAGGTCTCTGGCGATCTCCTCGCCCACGTCGCGCTGGCCGGCCGTCAACTCGTACGGCATCCGCGCGTCGAACGCGTCGAGCAAACCATCGGGACGGCGTGGTCGCGGCTTGGCCGGCCACGCCGCCGCGCGGTGTTTGCGCTGCACGAGAGTCACCTGTACCGCGAACGCCTCGTCCCATTTCAGCCGCTTCTGAGCCGCGCCCTTCTCCTGATAGGAGCCCGGCCGATGGATCCACCGCAGGGCCTTGTCGAGCCCGATCAGGTTGTTGCCGGCACGCAGTGTCGCCGGCAGCGGGTCGTCTGGCATCGTCACGTTGTCGAGCACCACCCGGACGCATTTGGCGATCGTCCAAGTAGGGATCTTGGCGGCGGCCGGGTAGACCGGAATCAGCCCCCCGGCGAACTCCTCGATCTCCTCCGACGCCCCGTCCTCGTCGTCGAGCATCACGTACTCGGGGTTGTTGAGCTGCCGCTTGCCCCGAAACTCGGTGACCTTGCCGGCGAACAGCCCCCACTTGCCGGGACGCAGGTACTTGTCATGCCACATCTGCTTGCGGCCGAAGTAGTTGAGCCCGAGCACGCCACCGGCCCCGTCGCCGACCGTCACTTCGAGCATCTCGTCGGCGCCGTTCTTGATCCTGCGCCGGTTTGCCGTGCGGACCTGCGCCATCACCGTGACCTGGTCGCCGACCTCCAGCGCCCGGATGTCGGTGTGCTGCCCGCGCTCGTCGTATCGCCGCGGGAAGTGATACAGCAGGTCGCCGGCCGTGTGCAGGTCGAGATGGTCGGCGAGTGCCTTGGCCGTCTTGGCGCCAAGCCACTTCGTGAGCGGGGTATCCGTGTCACTCATTCGACGCCTACCAGCAGGGGATACAGGGGTTGGCCACCGTCGTACTCGTTGACCTCGACGAACGGCCACCGCTGCGCGACGTGCCCGCGCAGCGCCTCGCCGAACCCTGCCGGAGCGTCGGCGCCGATCAGCAGCGTGACCAGCTCACCGCCACCGCCGAGGAGCCGGTCGAGCAGATCTCGGCACGTCTCCAGCAGATCCTGGCCGATCAGGTGCACCTCGTCGTCGACAAGGGCCAGCACGTCACCCGGTTTACACGGGCCCGCCACGGTGAGCGCCTCGCGGCTGGCGTAGCAGACCTCCGCGTACCGGCAGGCGCCCGCCGCCTCAGCCATCGCGATCACGTCGTCTTCGAACCGGCGCCCCGGATCACGCACGGCGAGCGCCGCCATCGCCTGTACCGGAGACCGGGTCGGCACGACGCTGACCCGTACCCCTTGGGCGTGTGCCTCCTTGGCGGCGGCGCTGGCCACGGCCTGCGTGTCGGGGTCATCGGGCAGCACGACGACGCGGGCGGCACCGGTGGCCAGTACCGCGTCGAGCAGCTCGGCGGTGGACGGGTTGGCCGCCACCACGCGGACGCCCTCGCCCCGCAGCAGTGCCGCCAGCCCGGCGCCGGCGGCCACCGCCACCGCGCCCCGGCCGTCCGGATCGAGCGGCGGTCCCGGGGCCGCCATCTGCTCTTCGAAGCGGCTGACGGAGATGCGGTGCGGCCGGCCCGCCTCGACCCCGGCCTCGATGGCGGCACCGACGTCGTTGACGTGGACGTGCACGTTCCACGTAGGAGGGTCGCCGCCGGCGCCCACCACGACCAGGGAGTCACCGAGGCCGTCCAGGATCTCCTTGAGCCGCTCCACCGCCGGCTCGGGAGCGTCCAGCAGGTACTGCACCTCGTAGGCGTACTCGGAAGATCCGCTCTCGCGCGCGGCGGTGACCGGCGGGCGGGTGGCGACCGGCGGGGTCTCGACGTGCTCTCCGGTGACCACCGCGACCAGCGAGTCGAGCAGGACGCACAGCCCGCGCCCGCCCGCGTCGACCACGCCCGCGCGCGCCAGCGCCGGCAACTGCTCAGGGGTACGCGCCAGCGCCCGCGCCGCCTCGGCAGCGGCGGACCGGACCACGGCGTCGAGATCGTCTGAGCCCGCGGCGGCCGCCCCGGTCGCGGCAGCCGCGGCCACCGTGAGCATGGTGCCCTCGACCGGCTTGGACACCGCCGCGTATGCCGCCTCGGCAGCCACCTCCAGAGCGCTGGTCAGCGCCTCGCCCCGCACCGTGGCGGCACCGCCCAGCGAGTCGGCCAGCCCGCGCAGGAGCTGCGACAGGATCACGCCGGAGTTGCCGCGCGCGCCGAGCAGCGCCCCACGCGCCATCAGCCGCAGCGCCCGGCCGTGCGGCGTCTGCCCGTCGTCGGTGACCGTGTGGAGATCGAGGTCGACCGCCTGCTGCGCCGAGGCGAGCGTGAGCACCAGATTGGTGCCCGTGTCGCCGTCGGGCACCGGATAGACGTTGAGCTCGTCGATCTCGCGCTGATGCTGGCGCATCGACTCCAGCCCGGCCGCACACCACCGACGTACCGCAGCCGCGTCGAACCTCTCCAACACGCGACGAGCCTACTGTCGCCCTCCGACCTTCCGTTCCAACCACACCGCCCATGGGGGGCATTGGGAAGGAGGCGGGGGGATCGGGTACCCTGGCTAGGTTGCCCGGGCTGCGTCCGGTGGCGACCTCACGAACGACAATCCCAGGAGTATCCCGTGGCTAGCGTGTGCGACGTCTGTGGCAAGGGGCCGGGCTTCGGCCACAACGTGTCCCACTCGCACCGGCGGACCAACCGTCGCTGGAACCCGAACATCCAGACGGTGCGCACCCCGGCCGGTGGCGGCACGACCCGCAAGATGCAGGTCTGCACCTCGTGCATCAAGGCTGGCAAGGTCGTCCGCGCCTAAGCGCGGGCACCAAACCACCACAAAGCGACAGTAACCGCCGGGTCCGACGACCCGGCGGTTACGTGTGTGCGTGCTGACTACTCAGGACGTGGCGTACAGCTCGTCGACGACCTTCTGCGTCCAGATGGCCTGGTAGCCCACGCCCGGATCGAGCCGCACCGGCGACGACGGGTCCAGCGTCACGTCGCTGTCGACGTCGACGGTGCGCCGCCCCACGGCCCGCCCCGTGGTCGGGTCGAAGAGGATTTCGTCGCCGATACCGCGCTCGGTGTGCCGGATCGCCACGAGGCGACGCTTGTCGATCGTGATCTCCGATGACGTGATGCCCCGCAGCGACGTGAACGCCGTGAGGAGCGCCGCCCGCACCTCCGTGCTGAGCAACAGGTCGCACTTGAGGTAAAAGTCCTGCATTTCGGACCACACCTGGTGGTCGATCGACCACGGAGCATCCTTGTCCATCGCCCCACGCAGCACCTCGACGAGCCTTGCCGGGTCAGTGGGCAGTTGGGCCAGCCACTCGGGTGTCGGCACCTCGACGCTGCGTCCGACCTCTCCGGGCGGGACGTTGGCGTCGTTTCCCAGATCCGCGGGGTCATCGCCGAATCTCACGCCGCGCAGAAGCATGCCGTTCGGGTCGAACCAGTAGCTCCGGTCCTGCTTCTCGACCGTTGCGGACTCGGAGGACGCTCCCGCGTCGACCACCCAGCCGTCGTGGTGCACGAAGACGTACTGGCCCGACGCGATCGGCGGGACGGTCGTGGGAATGCTGGCCGCGGTCGAAGCCATGGCCTTCAGCGCGGCGACCGCCTCGGGCGAGGGCGGGGCGAGGTTCGGTTCGGAGGTCTTCTCGTCCGAGGGGCCCCCGCCGGCCCCGAACGACAGGCCACCGGGGCGGAACACCACGGCCGCCCCGACCGCGAGGCCGACGACCATGGCGGCGGCGGTGACCGGTACCAGGAGGCGGGACCACACGCGCGCGGGTGCCGGGCGGCGCCCGGTCATCAGCCGCCACGTGCGCGACACCGATTCGTCGCTGGGATCGGGTACTCCCGGCGGCAGCTCGCGCACCGCGACGACATCGGGATCGGTGTGACTCATCGGGCATCTCCTTCATCGAGCGCGGCGCGCACCTTGGCGCGGGCGCGGTGCAGAGACGACTGGACCGATCCGAGCGGTATCCCCAGCGCCGCGGCTATCTCCGCGTACTCGAGCTGGGCGACCGCGTAGAGGAGCAGCACATCGCGCTGCCGCCGGGGCAGCTTCGCCAGTACCGCCGACAGCTTCGCCACTGTTCGCTGGGCGTCCACCCGTTCGGCGGCCCGCCCGTCGTGCCCCGGCACCCCGATCGCTGACCGGGCGCCCCGGGCCAATGCCCGCAGCGCCCGAATCTCGGTCCGGCGGTGCCGGCGCAGCAGGTTGGTGGCGATGCCGTACAGCCAGGGCAGCAACCCGCCCCGCTCCGGGTCGTACCGGTCACGCTGCTCGTACGCGATCAGGAACGTCTCGGCCACCACGTCTTCGGCGACCTGCTCCCCGACCCGCCGCGTGCAGTACCGGAGCAGGTCGCGCGCGTACCGGTCGAACATCCCCGCGAGATCAGCCGGCTCGATCATCACGGAGGTCGTCGGCGTCGTCATGCTCTTTCTTGCCAGCCGCCGACCCCCGTGTTCCCTAGAAATGCTGCCAGCCGGGCGACCCCTTGTACGGCTTTCCGTCCACCGTCACCCCGGCACCGGCACGTACCTCGCCGACGACGCGCCACGGGGCGGGCAGCTCGACGTCCGCGGGGAACGTCGCCGCCAGCGCGTGGTCGTCGCCCCCGCCCAGCACCCACGTGTACGGGTCGACGCCGAGCGCGTGTGCCGCGTCCCGCATCTGCCGGGGTATCTCGAACCCGTCCCGCCGCACGTCGAAGGCCACCCCGCTGGCGACGGCGACGTGCCCGATGTCCGCCAGCAGGCCGTCCGACACGTCGATCATGGAGGTGGCGCCGAGCCGGGCGGCCTCGGGACCGCACGCGTAGGGCACATCCGGGCGCCGGTACGCCTCGACGAGAAGCTTCGGGGTGCGGAAGCCGCGTGACAGTACCGTGTAACCCGCCGCCGCGTAGCCGGTGCGGCCGGCGATGGCCAGCACGTCGCCAGGGCGTGCCCCGCTGCGCAGGAGCGGCGCGCGCCCCTCCAGGTCGCCGAGCGCGGTGACCGCGATCGTGAGCGTGGGGCTCGCCGACATGTCGCCGCCGACGACGCTGGCATGCACCCTGGCGGCCTCGGCGCCGAGCCCGTCGGCGAGGTCTTCGGCCCAACGGGCGTCCAGCCCCGGCGGCACGCACAGGGCGACCACCAGCGCGGTCGGCGCCGCGCCCATGGCGGCGATGTCCGCGAGGTTGGCCGCGGCGGCACGGTGGCCCACGTCCTGAGCCGTCGACCAGTCGCGCCGGAAGTGCCGCCCTTCGACGAGCACGTCGGTCGAGATGACGACACGGCTATCGTCGGCGGCGACCACGGCCGCGTCGTCGCCGGGGCCGAGCAGCGCGTACGGCCCGACGGGCAGGCGCGCGGTGACCCGGGCGATCAGGCCGAACTCACCGCTTCTCGCCACACTCACTAACGCCTCCCTCGGCACCGTCATGAATAGGGCCTGTTCCGTACGGTAGTTTCACGTTCGAGCCGCTGGCTGCGGCGGAGGGGAGTCGGATCGTGGTCCAGGCATACATCCTCATCCAGACCGAGGTCGGAAAAGCGCGTGACGTGGCCGCGGCGATCAATGATGTTCCGGGAGTGGTGCGGGTCGACGCGGTGACCGGCCCGTATGACGTGGTGGTGCTCACAGAAGCACATACGGTCGACGAGCTCGGCAAGATGATCGTTAGTAAGGTACAGATGGTTCCCGGGATTACCCGTACGTTGACGTGTTCGGTGGTGCACTTATAGGTGGACAGGACCACCCGGCAAGCGGCGCTGTGGGCAACGGTGGTGGCGCTGCCCGTCGCCGCGCTCATCGCCGTTCTCGCGATTCGTGCGGGGCAGGAAGATCCCGTGGCGCGGCCCACGCCTTCGGCCACCGCTCCGAGCCCGCATCCCACCACGCCGGTGGAGATGGCCGCGCCCGCGCTGCAGGAGCGCGCCGCGACCGTCTGCCGGGCCTTGCTGTCCCGCCTGCCCGCGACAGTGCAGGGCATGGCGCAGCGCCCGGTGACCGCCGGCCCTGAGCAGAACGCGGCATACGGCGACCCGGCGGTCACGGTGGCCTGCGGTGTGCCGGCGGCGCAGGTGCCGCCCACCGCCGAGCTGTTCGACCTGGACCAGGTGTGCTGGTACCAGACCGCCGGCGACCAGGCCACGGTGTGGACCACTGTGGACCGCGAGGTGCCGGTGCGGGTGACGGTGCCGAAGGAGTACGACACGCCGGGGCAGAAGGCCATCGCGTTCTCCGACGCGCTCGTCGCCGCGGTGCCGTCGCGCCCCGACGTCCCCAGTGGTTGCGTCTAGTACCGGCGGTGTGCCTAGTACCGGCGGAGCGCGGTGCGGATCAGCCTGCTGACCAGTTTCGGGTACTCGAGACCGGTGGCCGCCCACATCTGGGGAAACATCGACGTCGGCGTGAAGCCGGGCATCGTGTTGATCTCGTTGAGGTAGACGTCGAGCTCGGGCGTGACGAAGAAGTCGACCCGCCCGAGGCCGGCGCAGTCGAGCGCGGTGAACGTGCGCGTCGCGTACTCCTGGACCTGCCGGGTGACTCGCTCTGGCAGGTCGGCCGGGATGTCGTACTCGCACGAGCCGTCGAGGTACTTGGCCTCGAAGTCGTAGAAGTCGTGCCCGGAGACCCGCACCTCGGCCAGTAGCGACGCCTCGGGCGCACCGCCGGCCTCGCCCTCCAGCACACCGCACTCGATCTCACGGCCCACGATGGCGGCCTCGACCAGCACCTTCTGGTCGATCTGGCGAGCGGTGGCGACGGCGTCTTCGAGGTCGGCCCAGTCGGTGACCTTGGTGATGCCATGCGACGAGCCGGCACGCGACGGCTTGACGAAGACCGGCAGGCCGAGCCGCTCCTTGTCTTCCTCGGCGAGGGTCACGCCCGCGCGCAGGACCGCGTACGGCCCGACGGGGATGCCCTCGGCCGCCGCCAGCTTCTTGGTGAACTCCTTGTCCATGGCGGCGGCGGAGGCGAAGACTCCTCCCCCGACGTACGGGATGCCGGCCATCTCCAGCAGCCCCTGGATCGTGCCGTCCTCGCCGTACTTGCCGTGCAGCGCCGGGAAGACGACGTCGACCTCGGCCAGCACCCGCGGACCCTCGGACGCGTCGAGCACCACGAGACCGCGCTCGGTGGGGTCGGCGGGCAGGACGACCGCCGTGCCGGCGTCTGCGGTGATCTCCGGCAGGCGCCGGTCGGCGATGGCGAGCTGAGCCGGGTCACCGCTCGTGAGCACCCACTGCCCGGAACGGGTGATGCCGACCGGCACCACCTCGTACTCATCCGGGTCGAGTGCGGCGAGAATGCTGCCGGCGCTGACGGCGGAGATGGCGTGCTCGGTGCTACGTCCGCCGAAGACGACGGCCACGCGAGTCTTCCGTGGGCTGCTCACCCGGGTGACCCTACTCTGCGTGCGCGGACTCCGCGCTGGTACGCGGAGGCGCGGAGGGAACCGTCACCAGAAGTGGCGCCGGCGCTTCTTGTAGTGACCCCGGAACCTCTTGTAGTGCCCACGGAACCGGTAGTGCCCGTGGTATCCGTGGTGGCCGGGGTGTGGTGGGTAGCCGTGGCCGGGGTGCCCGTGGCCGTAGTAGCCGTGATGGCCGTGGCGGTGATGCCGGCCCAACAGGCGGCCGAGCTTGGCCACCAGTATCGAGTAGATCATCGCTTTCAGGTGACGCCCCATGTGCTCCTCCTTCGCTCAAGAGTAGGAGAAGGTCCTGTGAAACCCCTGTAAGCTGTCAACCACAGTTGACAGATCCCAGGGTGTCAACGTAGGTTGACAACATGAGCGAGGCAACCGAGTTGGCCGCGGCGGCCAGCAGCACCGACCCCCGGGTCGGCCTGCGCGCCGTGCTGGCACTGCGCCGCCTGCTGGAGAGCCTGGAGACGCTCCAGGTCGACAACGCGCGGCGGCAGGGCTGGTCGTGGCAGGAGATCGCGGTGGCTCTCGAGGTCACCAGGCAGGGAGTACACAAGAAGCACGCCAGCCGCCGGCCGGCTGGCACGCGGCGGGAGGCGTGATGTTCGAGCGGTTCACCAAGCCGGCGCGCGACGTCGTCACCGGCGCCCAGATCGAGGCCCGGGAGCTGCGGCATCGCCACATCGGCACCGAGCATCTGCTGCTCGCGCTGCTGCGCGACGACGGCGTCGCGTGCTCGGTGCTACGCGACGCGGGGGTCTATCCCGAGCAGGTACGCGCCGACGTGCGGGCGCAGGTGGGTGCGGGCCCCGACCCGTTGGGCCAGGCGGACGCCGACGCGCTGCTCTCGATCGGCATCGACCTCGACGCGATCCGCTCGAAGATCGAGGAGACCTTCGGCGAGGGCGCACTTGACCAGCCACACATGTGCGAGGAGCCACGCCGCGGCCTCTTCCGCCGGCAGCCGCGTCAGGTGCACGGGGGCTCCCCGCGACACATCCCCTTCAGCCCGCGCGCCAAGAAGGTGCTGGAGCTGTCGCTGCGGGAGGCGCTCCACCTCAAGCATTCGTACATCGGCACCGAGCACATCCTGCTGGGTCTGATCCGCGAGGGCAACGGGCTGGCCGCCAAGGTGCTGACCGACGCCGGGCTCAACCTCGACGACCTGCGCACACACGTCCTCGACGCCCTGGACCGCGCCGCCTGACCTGCCCCGTGATCAGGGCGTCCCTCAAGTTGTTAGAGCGACTTGAGGGATGAACGGTCCGAGTCGCTGCGCGGCGCTTTCGCACGACGGCGTATGCGACTCGGACTGTTCACAGCCCTGATCACGAGAGGGACGCGTTGAGGTCGGTCAGCAGGTCGGCGGGGTCTTCTATGCCGCAGGAGAGGCGGACGAAGCCCGGTGGTGTGGCGTCGCCCCACTGAGCGCGCCGGTCGGCGGTCGTATGCAGGCCGCCGAACGACGTCGCGGCGAACACGAGCCGCGACGCCGTCAGGAAGCGACCCACCCGCTCGGCGCTGCCGAGGTCGAACGACACCACACCGGGGATCCGCCGCATCTGCCGGGACGCCACCTCGTACGAAGGGTCGTCGGGCAGGCCCGGCCACCGTACAAGCTCCACATCGGACCGGGCGGCCAGTGCCTGCGCGACAGCCGCCGCGTTGGCTGACTGGCGGGCCAGCCGGAGGTCCAATGTGGCCAGCGAGCGGTGTGCGAGCCAGGCGTCGAAGGCGCCCGGAATAGCACCCGTGTGCGAACGCCACGTCGTGATCCGGCCCAGCAGGTCGGCCGAGCGGGTGGCGGCGTACCCGAGCAGCATGTCTGAGTGGCCGGTCAGCGCCTTGGTGCCGGAGGCGACGGTGATGTCGGCGCCGAGATCGAGCGGGCGCTGGCCGAGCGGGGTGGCGGTGGTGTTGTCGACGGCGACGAGCGCGCCGGCCTCGTGCGCCGCCGCCGACAGCGCGGACACGTCGCAGACGTCGAGACCCGGGTTCGCCGGCGTCTCCAGCAGGACGAGGCGGACGCCCGCGAAGGACGGGTACGGCCCGGCGGTGGGCGCGTACACCACGCGCACGCCGAGCTGCTCCAAAGTAGACGCGGCGAACGAGCGCACGGTGTAGTAGCCGTCACCGGGCAGCAGCACGGTGTCGCCGGGACGCAGCACCGACATCAGCACCGCCGTGATGGCCGCCTGCCCGGTCGCGAACGCCCGGCAGTCACCGCCTTCCAGCTCGCCGATGGCGGCTTCCAACCCTCGACGCGTCGGATTGTCCGGCCGGCCGTACCCGTCGGGCGCGGCCGCCGGCCCCGTGACCGGGTCGAGATGGTACGGCGCGGCGAACACCGGGCCGGGAAGGAACGGCTGCCCGGGTACCGGCTCGGGCAGTCCAGCGTGGACACACCTCGTGCCGTCGCCAAACGATGCGGTCATTCGGGCTTCGTCTCCCGGCTCATCAACGCGGTGAGCGCGCGGCGCGGGTCGGCACCCTCGTGGCAGACCCGCTCCACCTGCTCGGTGATCGGCATGTCCACATTGTGCGCCCGGGCAAGGTCGCGGATGGACAGACAACTCTTGACGCCTTCGGCCGTCTGGCGCGTGGCCGCCTGCGCCTGCTCCAGCGTCTCGCCGCGGCCCAGGTGCTCGCCGAACGTGCGGTTGCGGGACAGCGGGGACGAGCAGGTGGCGACGAGGTCGCCGAGTCCGGCCAGGCCGGCGAACGTCATCGGGTCGGCACCCAGCGCCACGCCCAGCCGGGCGGTCTCCGCCAGCCCGCGGGTGATGAGCGTGGCCTTGGTGTTGTCGCCGAGCCGCATCGCCGTCGCCATGCCGTACGCCAGGGCGATCACGTTCTTGACCGCACCGCCCAGCTCGGTGCCGACCACGTCGTCGTTGGTGTACGGCCGGAAGTACGGCGTCGTGATGGCGCGCTGCACGAGCGTCGCGCGCGTCACGTCGGTGCAGGCGACCACTGTCGCGGCCGGCTGCTCCCCCGCGATCTCGGCGGCCAGGTTGGGCCCGGAGACCACGGCGACCCGCTCCGCGGACACCCCGGCGGTCTCCACGATCACCTCGCTCATCCGCTTGAGCGTGCCCAGCTCGATGCCCTTCATGAGCGAGATGAGCGTGGCGTCCGGTGCGAGAAAGGTGGCCCAGTCGGCGAGGTTGCCGCGCAGCGTCTGCGATGGCACCGCGAGGACCACGAGGTCGGCCTCGGCGATCGCCTTGCCCGCGTCGGAGGTGGCGGTGACCCGCTCCGGCAGCCGTACCGCCGGCAGGTAGTCGGGGTTGGTGCCGTACGACCGGATGGCGGCGGCAAGCGACTCGCGCCGGGCCCAGATCGTCACGTCGGTACCCGCGTCGGCGAGCACCTTCGCGAAGGCGGTGCCCCAGGAACCGGCACCGAGAACCGCGGCCCTGATCCCGCCTGCTGGCCCTGTCATGCCTTTTCTCCCTTCACGGGCGCCCACAACGGGGGCGGCGTCTCCTGCCGAATCTCGCCAAGCAGGTCGCGGATCCGCAGCATGATCTCGTCGGTCATCTCGTCGAGCACGGCGCGGGTAGGTTCCGCGCCGGTCCACTTGCTGAAGTCGACCGCCGGTCCGGCGGCGATGGCGATCGGGGTACGCGGGCGGACGTGGACCTTCTTGGTGCGCGGGTCGAAGAAGTCCTGCGGGCCCCACATGGCCATCGGGATGACCGGCGCGCCGGTGGCGAGCGCGAGCCTGGCCGCGCCGGTCTTGCCCCGCATCGGCCACAGGTCGGGCTCGCGGGTCGTGGTGCCCTCGGGGTAGATGATCACCGCGCCGCCCTGCTGGAGGGCCGCGGTGAGCACCTCGAGCGACTTGGCCGCGTCGGCCGAGCCGCGCTCGACCGGGATCTGCCGCGCCCGCAGGATGATCTTGCCGACCACCGGCACCTTGAAGACGCTGGCCTTACCGAGGAAGCGGGGCCAGCGGCCGGCGTCGTAGACGAAGTGCGCGCAGACGAGCGGGTCGGCGTGGGACAGGTGGTTCGGCGCGAGGATGACGCCACCGGTGGGCGGGATGTGTTCCAGGCCGGTCCAGGTGCGCTTGGTCATCGGGGTCAGGACCGTCTTCACGAGAATGACAATTAATCGGCGCAAAAGCCCCAATCTGCGCCGCGCCGTCCGCACCACGGCCCCTCCTCGCTCCCGCCAGCCAGCGCCACCCGCCGGACGCCCGCAGCGAAAATCATGCCTGCTGACACCGGGTACGGCCAGCGCGGCCACATCCACCGTTCCGCCACCGTTCCGCCACTGCCGGAGGCGGCTGGCAGGATCCTTCTCGCTCTTCTCATGGTTCCGCCGTCGCCGGAGGCGGCTGGCAGGATAGCCCTGTGGACGAGGCGACGTGGGCGGTGGTGCTGCCGGTCAAGCGGCTCCACGTGGCCAAGAGCCGGCTGCGGGGCGCCCTGCCCGGCGTCCCACACGAGTCGCTCGCGCTCGCGCTGGCGCTGGACACGGCGGCTGCCGTGCTGTCCTGCCCGCCGGTCGCCGAGCTGGTCGCCGTGACGGACGACCCGATCGTCGGGCGGGCACTCGCGAGGCTCGGCGCGCGCGTCGTACCCGATGATCCCCGCGATGGCCTGAACGCCGCTTTCGCACATGGCGCCACAGCGGCCGGGGCCGGGCGCCCGGTGGCCGCGCTCGCCGCGGACCTGCCGGCGCTGCGCCCCGAGGAACTGGCCTCGGCACTCCAGACCGCGCGAGCCCGAAGCTTTGTCGCGGACGCGCCCGGCACCGGCACGGTGCTCCTGACGGCGCCGCCCGGCACGG
Organism: Phytohabitans aurantiacus; assembly: GCF_027923225.1. Lineage (GTDB taxonomy): Bacteria > Actinomycetota > Actinomycetes > Mycobacteriales > Micromonosporaceae > Phytohabitans > Phytohabitans aurantiacus. Next base: position 54,347 of record NZ_BSDI01000006.1, on the reverse strand, counting down.
CGCTCGACCCGCGCTTCGGCCCGGATTCGGCCGCCGCCCACCGGCGCTCCGGCGCGCTGCCGATGGCCGGCCACTGGCCGACGCTGCGCCGCGACGTCGACACCGCCACCGACCTGGCCGCCGCCGCGCTCCTCGGCGTGGGACCGGCGACCGACGCGTTGATAGGAGAAAGCCATGCAGGGAACGGTCGCGACCTACGACCAGCAGACGCGGTCCGGGACTGTGCTGCTGGATGACGGCACCGAGCTGGCCTTCCCCCGCGAGGCTTTCGACGCCTCCGGGCTCCGCCTGCTCCGCCTCGGCCAGCGGCTACGCATCGAAATGAGCGAATCGGGCCAGGTAACGCGGGTAACTTTGCCCACGTTCACGGAGTGAGTTCACCTCGCGTTAACCCTTTTCGGGTCATGATTGTGCGGTGAGCACCATGCCAGCCCGACGCACGCCGCAGCAGCGCCGAGCCACGGCCCCTCCCGAACCACAGCGCGGCCCCGATGGACGATTTATCCGCGCGAGCGAGGGAACCAGCGAAGACGTGGACGAAAGCTCCGACGAGGCCGACATGCTGCCCGAGGACCGGTTTCTGAACCGGGAGCTGTCCTGGCTGGACTTCAACGCACGGGTGCTCGCGCTGGCCGAGGATCCGGACACCCCGCTGCTGGAGCGGGCCAAGTTTCTCGCCATCTTCGCCAGCAACCTCGACGAGTTCTACATGGTGCGGGTCGCCGGCCTGAAACGGCGCCTGCAGGCCGGGCTGCCGGTGCGCGGCGGCGACCAGCTCCCGTTGCGCACCCAGTTGGAGCTGATCGGCGAGCGTACGGCGCACCTTCTGAGTCGGCACGCCGCCTGCTTCGCCGACGAGGTGATGCCGAAGCTGGCCGCGGAAGACATCCAGTTCGTGCGGTGGCACGAGCTCGACGTGCCCGAGCAGGAGCGGCTGCGCATCTACTTCCGGGAGGTGGTGTTCCCCGTCCTCACGCCGCTGGCGGTCGACGTGGCGCACCCGTTCCCATACATCTCCAGCCGCTCGCTCAACCTCGCCGTCGCCGTGCGCGACCCCGACGGCGGCCCCGAACTGTTCGCTCGGGTCAAGGTGCCCAACAACGTCCCGCGCTTCGTCGTGGTGGAGAGCAGCGGTCGCCGGTACCGCTTCCTGCCGATCGAGGAGCTCATCTCCAACCACCTGAGCCAGCTCTTCTCGGGCATGCAGGTCGTCGAGTGCCACCTTTTCCGGGTCACCCGCAACGCCGACTTCGAGGTCGACGAGGATCGCGACGAAGACCTGCTCCAGGCCCTGGAGCGCGAGTTGGCCCAGCGCCGCTTCGGCCCGCCTGTCCGCCTGGAGGTCGCGTCGTCGATCTCCGACCAGATGCTCGACAAGCTCGTGCACGAGCTCGACATGGACAGCCACGACGTGCTGCGGGTGCCCGGCCTGCTCGACCTTTCGTCGCTGTGGCAGGTGTACGGGGAGGTCGACCGGCCCACGCTCAAGGAGCGGCCGTTCGTGCCCGCGACCCACCCCCGCTTCGTGGAGGGTGAGGTGCCGCGGAGCGTCTTCGCGACCCTGCGCGACGGCGAGGTGCTCGTGCACCACCCGTACCACTCGTTCTCGACGAGCGTGCAGCGCTTCATCGAGCAGGCCGCCGCCGACCCGAACGTCCTCGCCATCAAGCAGACGCTGTACCGCACCAGCGGCGACTCCCCCATCGTCGACGCGCTCGTCGAGGCGGCCGCCGCGGGCAAGCAGGTGGTGGTACTGGTCGAGGTCAAGGCGCGCTTCGACGAGCAGGCCAACATCGGCTGGGCACGCACCCTGGAGCGCGCCGGCTGCCACGTCGTGTACGGCCTCGTGGGGCTCAAGACGCACTGCAAGACCGCGCTCGTGGTGCGGCAGGAGGGCAACCAGATCCGGCGGTACTGCCACATCGGCACCGGCAACTACCACCCGAAGACGGCTCGGCTGTACGAGGACTACGGGATACTCACGGCCGACCCCGGGGTGGGCGCCGACGTCACCGACCTTTTCAACGTGCTCACCGGTTACAGCCGGCAGACCGCGTACCGGCGGTTGCTGGTGGCGCCGCACGGCGTACGCAGCGGCATCATCGACCGGATCGACCGCGAGATCGAGCACACCCGCGCCGGCGGGCAGGGCCTCGTGCAGATCAAGGTGAACTCGCTCGTCGACGAGGGCGTCACCGACGCGCTGTACCGCGCCTCGCGGGCGGGCGTGCAGGTCGACCTCATCATCCGGGGCATGTGCACGCTGCGGCCGGGCGTGCCGGGCCTGTCCGACAACATCCGGGTGCGCTCGATACTCGGCCGGTTCCTGGAGCACTCCCGGGTCTTCCGGTTCGGCAACAACGGCTCCACCGAGTTCTGGATCGGCTCGGCCGACCTCATGCACCGCAACCTCGACCGCCGCGTCGAAGCGCTCGTGCAGGTCACCGACCCGGAGGCGCGCGCCGAGCTGGACCGGGTGCTGGCCCTCTCGATGAGCGACGAGACCGAGTCGTTCGAACTGCACCCCGACGGCACCTGGACGCGCCGCCGGTCTTCCGACAACCTGCCCCTCGTCAATCTCCAGGAGGCGTTGCTCCGGCGCATCGTCGGCCCCTCCGGTAAGTAGGCTGACTGGATGCTGGAGGAGGAACGCAAGTACGAAGTGGACACCCGGTTCGCCGTGCCGGACCTGTCCGACTGCCTGCCTGCGGGGGGCCAGGTGGTGGAGCAGGCTCCGATCACGCTGACCGCGACCTACTACGACACCGCCGATCTGCGCCTCGCCCGAGCTGGGGTGTCGTTGCGGCACCGCCGCGGCGACTCCGAGCCGTGGACGGTCAAGCTGCCGGCTGACGCGCCCGGCATCCGGCACGAGATCTCCCGGGCGGGCGACCCGGGCACGCCTCCGGCCGATCTGCTCGCCCTCGTGACGGCGTACTCGCGCGGGGCGGAACTGATCGCGGCCGCCGTCGTGCGCACGGTGCGGCGGGCGTACGACCTGCGGGACGCCGGCGGCCAGACGCTGGCGGAGCTGGCCGACGACGCCGTATCGGTGCTCGACGGCCGCCGGGTGCGCCTGAAGTTCCGCGAGATCGAGGTGGAGCGGAAGGGGGGCGGGCGCAAAATTCTTGACCGGGTCGACGAGGCGCTGCGCGACGCGGGAGCGGTGGCCGGCGGGTTCGTGCCGAAGAACATCCGGGCGCTCGGCGAGACCGCGACGGCACCGCCCGACCTGGTGGCGCCCACCGACCTGCGCCGCAAACCGACCGCTGGAGACGTGGTGACCGCGGCGATCCGCAGGGGCGCCGGCCGCATCCTCGCGCACGACCCGCTGGTGCGGCTGCGCGCGCCGGTCGGCGACAACGACACCGCAGTGCACCAGATGCGGGTCGGCTGCCGCCGCCTGCGCAGCGACCTGCGTACCTTCGCGCCGCTCGTCGACAAGGCGTGGGCCAAGCCGCTGCGCGACGAGCTGGGCTGGATCGCGGGCGTACTGGGCGCGGCCCGCGACGCCGAGGTGCTGCGTGCCCGGCTGCGCAAGACCGCCGAGCGTGACCCGCTCAGCCCGCCCGACGAGGCGGCGATCGCGCACATCGACGAGGTGCTGGCGGCCCGGCACGAAGAGGCGCTCACCGCGCTCGACGAGGCGCTGCGCTCCGACAGGTACGTCAAGCTGGTCGACGACCTCGTGGCGGCGACCGTCGCGCCACAGCTGACCGCGCAGGCCGACGGGCGCGCCACCGAGGTGCTGCCGCGGCTGGTGTCCCGGCCGTGGCACCTGCTGGCGTACGGCGCCAAGGGTGTCGACGGCGCCGCCGACCTCGACCCGAGCGCGCCCGACGAGAAGTGGCACGCGGTGCGCATCAACGGCAAGAAGGCCCGGTACGCCGTCGAGGCGGTCGCCAGCGTGCTCGGTGGCGCGGCACCGGATCTGGCCAAGGCGCTGGCCGGCGTGCAGGACCTGCTCGGCGAGCATCAGGACGCCGCCACCGCCGCCGACACCTGGCTCGACATCGCGGCCGCCTCCCCCGACGATCACGCCCTCGCGGTCACCGCCGGGCGGCTCTTCGAACGGGAGCGGGCCGCCATCCGCACGGTGCGCGCCGACTTCCCGGACGCGTGGCGCAAGGCCGCCAAGCCCAAGAAGACCGCTTGGCTGCCATAGGACTCGTCCGGGCAGCCGGCGGCGTGGTCTGGCGGCCGGTGGGCGGGCGCGTCGAGGTGTGCCTGGTCCACCGGCCGCGCTACGACGACTGGTCCCTGCCCAAGGGCAAGCTCGACAGCCACGAGCATCCGCTCGCCGCCGCGGTGCGCGAGGTGGTGGAGGAGACCGGTGTACGCGGGCAGCCGCAGCTCCGCCTGCCATCCGTGCGGTACTGGCGCAACGGCCTGCCCAAGGTCGTCGACTACTGGGCGATGCGCGCGCTGTCCGAATCCGAGTTCGCGCCCAACTCGGAGGTCGACGGGGTGCGCTGGCTGAGCCCATCGGCCGCGGCGCGCCTGGTCACATACCCGCACGACGCCCAGGTGCTGCGGCACTTCGCGGGCCTGCCGCGGGCGACCTGCGTGCTGGCGTTGGTGCGGCACGCGCTGGCCGGTAAGCGGGGCACCTGGTCCGGTCCAGACGCCGCGCGGCCACTCGACGCCACCGGCCGGGCCCAGGCGCACGCCCTCGCGCCGTTGCTCGCTCTCGGGGAGCCGCGCCGGCTCGTCTCCGCGTCGGTACGCCGCTGCCGCCAGACCGTCGATCCGCTGGCCGCCCTGGTCGACCTACCGATCGAGGTGGACTCCCGCTTCGACGAGCCGCGCCCCGGGCAAGACCCCACGGCGGTCGTGGCCGGAGCGGCGGCGCGGCTGCGGGAGTTGGCCGCCAGCGGTACCGCGGCCGTGGTGTGCAGCCAGGGCAAGGTGATCCCACCGGCGCTCGCCGCGCTGGCCGGCATCGGCTCCGCGAAGACGTGGGCCACTCCGAAGGGCTCCGGGTGGCTGCTGGCGTTCGCCGGGCCGCACCTGATCGCCGCCGACCGCCTCACTCCCGGCACCTAGGCACTCGCGCCGCGGGCATCCTCGCCACCGACGTGGCGCTGGGCGGCAAGCTGACCTCGCTGCCCATCACGACCGCGCTGTTCGTGGCCGCGTACGCGCTCGGCACCAGCAACCGGGCCCGCCGAGGCCGGATCGCGCTACTGGTGCGTGCCGATCCCGATCGTGCTCGTGGTCGACGACCAGGCACTGATGCGCGACGGCTTCAGCGTCATCCTGGACGCCTAACCGGACATCACGGTGGTCGGGGAGGCCGGAGACGGTGAAGCGGCCGTCTCGGCGCCGCTGGCGCCGCGCCCGGACGTGGTGCTGATGGACGTACGGACGCCGAAGCTCGACGGCCTCAAGGCCACCGCGCGGATCCGCGCCGAGACGCCCGCGGATGCTCGTGCTCGCCACGTTCGACCTCGACGAGTACGTCTACGACGCGCTGCACGCGGGCGCGACGGCTGGCGGCGCTCACGGCCCGCGAGACCGACACGCGGCGACCGGCGTGATGGTGGTGGTGCTGGCGCTGCCGGTCTTCGGGATGCGGCTCTCCAAAGGCGATCCGCGGATGCTGCCGGAGTCGGCAGCGTCGCAACGGTGGAAATGAGGGCCGCCGGGCCGGACCTGACCGCGCCGACGAGCGGTCGGCGTCCGACCGCACACACGCTGCGGTACAGGCCATCCGCGCGCTGCCGGGCGTGGAAGTGGGCGGCAACGCGGCTTTCCCCGCCGACGACGAGCAGATGGTGCTGCCCGTTAAGGTCGTCCTAACCAACACACCGAGCATCGGCGCGGCGCCAGGTGCTGTCGTGCGGGTGTTTCAGGACGGCAACATAGCGGGAGTCCTTGGCACCGAAGGGCTCGGTGTCACCAATCTGACGGTTCCGGTACTGGTGGGCGCCGGAACCGTTGCGGCGCACCCATAGCCGCATCGCGCAGCGCGAGGAGGAGGCTCGACTCGTCGGTTAGGCAGACGCGAAGAGGGGCGCCAACGCTGGCGCCCCTCTTCGTGCGTACCGTTGTGTCAGCGGCGCGGCGCGGTCTTCTTCGCCGGCGCCTTCTTGGCGGGGGCCTTCTTCGCGGCCGCCGTCGCACGCGCGGTGGTGGTCTTCGCCGCGCGAGTGGCCTTGGCCGCGGACGCCTTGGCAGGCGCGGCCTTCTTGGTCGCCGTCGCCTTGGCAGGCGCGGCCTTCTTCGTAGCCGTCGTCGCCTTGGCGGCGGTCGACTTCGAGGCAGCGGTGGTCTTCTTGGCGGCGGCGACCTTCGGCACCTTGCCGCTGGCCACCATCTCCTTGAAGCCAGCGCCGGCGCGGAACGCCGGAACCGACGTCTTCTTCACCTTCACCGCTTCGCCGGTGCGCGGGTTGCGGGCTGTTCGGGCACCGCGGACGCGCTTCTCGAAGACCCCGAAACCAGTGATGGCCACCCGGTCGCCCTTGGTGACCGCCTGCTGGACCTCCGCGAGTACCGCGTCCAGCGCCGCCGTCGCCGCCTTCTTGTCCCCCAAGCGGGCGGCGAGCGCCTCGATGAGCTCGGCCTTGTTCACGACTTCCCTCCCGTACCTAACATTTGGACTCAACGCGAGCCATTCTGCGCGCACGGTATGCCCTTTGACCACTAGATACAAACATCCGCAGAAAAAAAGTCGTTGTGTCGTAACGGATTCGCCCCCGCCGGATGATCCGACGGGGGCGAAAACGGCTAGAGGACTACACCCAGCGGCTAACCGACCACTGGCAGGAAGGACAGCCGGCGCTCCTCGTATGCGGTGATGGCGTCCTCGTTCCTGAGCGTCAGTCCAATGTCATCAAGCCCTTCGAGCAGGCGCCACCGGCTGAAATCATCGAGAGCGAAGGTCCAAGCGGCTGTGCTGGCCGGAAGTTCGGCACGGACTTCGCGCGCCGTCAGGTCGACCGTCACCCGCGCGGTCGGGTCGCTCTCGACCAGATCCCACAGGGCTTCCACAGCTTTCAGCTCCAGTTCCACCGGCAGCAGCCCCTCCTTCAGGGCGTTGCCGCGGAAGATGTCGCCGAAGCGCGGCGCGATGACCGCGCGGAAACCGTAGTCCCGCAGGGCCCAGACGGCGTGCTCGCGGGAGGAGCCGGTGCCGAACTCGGTGCCCGCCACGAGGATCGAGGCGCCCGCGAACACCGGGTTGTTGAAGACGAAGGCCGGATCTTCACGCCAGGCGCTGAAGAGCCCGTCGGCGAACCCGGTGCGGGTCACCCGCTTCAGGTACACCGCCGGGATGATCTGGTCGGTATCCACGTTGGACCGGCGCAGCGGGATCGCTGTGCCGGTGTGAACGGTGAACTTCTCCATGTCTGTCAGCCTCAGTTCAGGTCGGCGGGAGCGGCGAGGTGGCCCAGCACGGCGGTGGCGGCGGCCACCGTCGGCGACACCAGATGGGTACGCCCGCCGCGGCCCTGGCGGCCCTCGAAGTTGCGGTTGGAGGTCGACGCCGAACGCTCGCCCGGCTTGAGAGTGTCGGGGTTCATGCCGAGGCACATGGAGCAGCCGGCGAACCGCCACTCGGCGCCCGCGTCCTTGAAGACCTTGTCGAGCCCTTCCTGCTCGGCCGCTTCGCGCACGACGGCGGAACCGGGCACCACGAGCATGCGCACGCTGTCGGCGACGTGGTGGCCGCGCAACACCTCCGCGGCGGCGCGCAGGTCTTCCAGCCGCCCGTTGGTGCACGAGCCCACGAACACCACGTCGACCTCGATCTCGCGCAGCGGCGTACCGGGTTCGAGGGCCATGTACTCCAGCGCACGCTCAGCGGCGGCGCGCTCGCCCTCGTCGACGATCTCCTCGGGGTTCGGTACGCGGCTGTTGAGCGACGCGCCCTGCCCCGGATTCGTACCCCACGTCACGAACGGGCTTATCTGCGTCGCGTCGAGGATGACCTCAGTGTCGAATGTGGCCTCTTCGTCGGTCGTGAGACCGCGCCAGTACTCCACCGCGGCGTCCCACGCCTCGCCCTTCGGCGCGTGCTCGCGCCCCCTCAGGTACGCGAACGTGGTCTCGTCCGGTGCGATCATGCCGGCCTTGGCGCCCCACTCGATGGACATGTTGCAGATGGTCATCCGGCCCTCCATGGAGAGCTTGCGGATGGCCTCGCCGCGGTACTCCACGATGTGGCCGCGCCCGCCACCGGTGCCCACCTGTGCGATGAGGGCGAGCACGAGGTCCTTCGCGGTCACGCCCGGGCCCAGCTCGCCGGTCACCGTCACGGCCATCGTCTTCGGCCGGGACTGCGGCAGCGTCTGCGTCGCAAGCACGTGCTCGACCTCGCTGGTGCCGATGCCGAACGCGAGCGCGCCGAAAGCGCCGTGCGTGGAGGTGTGTGAATCGCCGCACACGATGGTCAGACCCGGCTGCGTGAGCCCCAACTGCGGCCCGATCACGTGCACGATTCCCTGCTGCTCGTCACCCAGCGGGTGGAGCTTGACCCCGAACTCGGCGCAGTTGCGGCGCAGCGTCTCGATCTGCGTCCGCGACGTCGGGTCGGCGATCGTCAGCAGGTCGCCCCGGCGGCTGTTGAAAGCCGGGTCGGCGTATCCCGTCGGCGTGTTGTGATCCTCAGTCGCGAGCGTCAGGTCGGTACGCCGCACCGGGCGCCCCGCCATCCGCAGGCCATCGAATGCCTGCGGGCTGGTCACCTCGTGCAGCAAGTGCAGGTCGATGAACAGCAGATCCGGCTCGCCCTCGGCAGATCGCACCACGTGGGCGTCCCAGACCTTCTCGGCCAGGGTCCTTGGTTTGGCAGTGTCTCCCACCATCTGGACATCCTAAATTCTGGGAGGTATGTTTCGGCTTGTGGGACACAGTATGAGCGGTGTCGGCGTTCTCGACAAGGCGGTGGTCATCCTCGCGGCCTGCGTAGATGGCGCGAGCCTGGCCGAATTGGTGGACCGGACGAAGCTTCCGAGAGCCACCGCACACCGGTTGGCACAGGCACTCGAGATTCACCGAATGTTGGTACGGGACACTCAGGGACGGTGGCGTCCGGGCCCGCGCCTAGGTGAGCTCGCCAACGCGGCACCCGACGTACTGCTGACGGCCGCCGAGCCACTTCTCGCCGCGCTGCGGGACGCCACGGGCGAAAGCGCCCAGCTGTACCTGCGCCGCGCCGACGAACGCGTCTGCGTGGCCGCCGCCGAACGCGCGAGTGGCCTACGCGACACCGTTCCCGTCGGCTCGGTACTGCCAATGACCGCCGGCTCCGCCGCGCAGATCCTGCTCGCGTGGGAACCGCCAGAGGCCGTGATGCCGTTGCTGCCCCGCTGCAAGTTCACCGGTCGCACACTGGCCGAGGTGCGGCGGCGCGGCTGGGCGCAGAGCGTGGCCGAACGCGAGCCCGGTGTGGCGAGCGTCTCCGCCCCGATCCGCGACCGCACGGGCCGCGTGATCGCCTCAGTCAGCGTCTCCGGCCCCATAGAGCGCCTCGGCCGCCGCCCCGGCGACCGCCACGCGATGGCCGTGGTACGCGCCGGCCAACGCCTAAGCGGCCTCTAACCCCACTCCGTGATCAGGGCGTCCCTGAAGTCGTTAGAGCGACTTGAGGGACGCCCTGATCACATCATGGGTGTGTGGTACACGAAAAAGGCCCGCAGCACGCTGCGGGCCTTGCTTCTGTAGCCCCGATGGGATTCGAACCCACGCTACCGCCTTGAGAGGGCGGCGTCCTAGGCCGCTAGACGACGGGGCCAGGACTTCCCTTGTTGCTCTTGCGAGCAACGGTGCTGAACTCTACCAGAGACCAGCTCCGGCGCCTTTGTCGGGCGCCGGCAGCTGGGGTACCAGGACTCGAACCTAGACTAACTGAACCAGAATCAGTTGGGCTGCCAATTACCCCATACCCCAATGTGGCACGGTCTTGCGAACCGCGCCGGGGAGAAACTCTACCACTCCCCTACTCGAGAGCCAGCACGGGGTTGGCCAGCTCGCCGATCCCCTCGATTCGCACGGTCACCGTCTCGCCGGCTGCCAGCGGGCTTACGCCGGCCGGGGTGCCGGTCAACAGGACGTCACCGGGCAGCAGGGTCATGACGTGTGACACGTACGAGATCAGTGTGGGCACGTCGAACACCATGTCTTTGGTGCGGCCGAGTTGGCGTACCTCTTCGCCGACCTCGCACCGGACCTCCAGGTCGCTGATGTCGAGACCGGTGGTGATCCAGGGCCCCAGCGGGCAGAACGAGTCGAAGCCTTTGGCGCGGGTCCACTGGCCGTCGGTCTTCTGCAGGTCACGGGCGGTCACGTCGTTTGCGCACGTGTACCCGAAAATCGCCCGCTCGGCCCCGGCACGGTCGACGCGCCGTGCCCCCGGCGGGCCGATGATGACCGCGAGTTCGGCCTCGTGCTCGACCTGCTTGGTCTGCGGCGGCAGCTTGACGGCGTCGCGCGGGCCGACCACGGAGGTCGACGGCTTGAGGAAGATCAGCGGCTCTTTGGGCACCTCGGCGCCGTGCTCGGCGGCGTGGTCGGCGTAGTTGCGCCCCACGCACACCACCTTGCTCGGCAGGATCGGCGAGAGGAGCCGCACGTCGGCGAGGGCCCAGCGCTCGCCGGTGAAGTTGATCTGCCCGAACGGGTGGCCGTCGATGCCGGCGACGGTCAGGCCGCCCTCGTCGCCTTCGACGACTCCGAAGGACATCCCGCCAGCGTGAACGAAACGAGCGATACGCACAGCCTCAACCTACCCTGGGCCCGTGAGGTTCCTGGACGCGAACCAGTGGCGGGCGAGGCAGGCGGCGCACGAGCGCCGGGTCGACGCCTGGCTGGCCCCGCATCTTGCGCGCCGCCAGGCGGGCGAGAAGCACCCTGTCGAGGACTTCCTGTTCACGTACTACTCGTTTCGTCCCGCGCAGCTACGACGGTGGCATCCGGGCGCCGGGGTGGTGCTGCGCGACGGTGCGCCCGACCGCGACTACATCGCGGTCGACGGCGGCGTGACGTTGGACACGGCCGCCGCCGCGAAACGATCGCTGTCGTGGATTCACACGCTCCTTTCGCGTACTGCCGAAAGGCCCCCGCAGTTCGGCTGCTTCGGCATGCACGAGTGGGCCATGGTGTACCGGACGGACAGCGTGCGCCACGGTCAGGTGAGCCTGCGCCTGTCGCCGGCCGAGACCGACCGCGTGGTCGAGGAGAACCGCGTGCGGTGCAGCCACTTCGACGCGTTCCGGTTCTTCACGCCGGAGGCTCGCCCGATCAACCGGCTGCAGCCCACCCGCGAAACCCAGCACGACAACGAGCAGCCCGGCTGCCTGCACGCCAACATGGATCTCTACAAGTGGGCGTACAAGCTGTCTCCGCTGGTGCCGAGCGAACTGGTGGCGGACGCGTTCGCGCTGGCGCGGGACATCCGGGCGCTGGACATGCGCGCCAGCCCGTACGACCTCGCGGATCTGGGTTACCCGCCGGTGCGGGTCGAGACGCCGGAGGGCAGGTCGGAGTACGCCGCCGCGCAGCGTGCCTTCAGTGTGCGGGCCGCGCCGATCCGGGAGCGCCTGATCGAGGCGGTCAGTCCACTCGCCGGTTCCGTTTGATCTGGGAGCGGCGGCGCTTCTCGTCGAGGCGGCGCTGTTTGGCCGCGCGGCTCGGTTTGGTGGGGCGGCGCGGCGGTGGCGGCGGTGCGATGGCCTCGCGCAGCAGGGCGGCCAGCCGCGCCTGAGCGGCTTCCCTGTTGCGCAGCTGCGACCGGTGCTCCGAGGCGGCGATCGTCAGTACCCCGTCGACGAGCCGGCCGGCGAGCCGCGCCAGCGCCCGATCCCGCAGCGGCTCGGGCAACGCATCCGAGGTCGCGAGGTCGTACGACAGCTCCACGCGCGAGTCGGTGGTGTTCACGCCCTGCCCGCCGGGGCCACTGGAACGCGAGAACCGCCAGCTCAGCTCGGCCTCCGGAATCTCGATCCCCGGCCGGATCATCAGGTCCGCCACGCCACTAGTTAAGCGCGTTTACGGCGCGCGCGATGACCAGGATGACGATGAGGAAGGACACGCACGACTGCACCATCATCGCCACCTTGGCCCAGCGCGCCAGCGGGAGCGTGTCCGTCGGGCTGAACGCCGTCGAGTTGGTGAACGCCAGGTACAGGTAGTCGATGAAGACCGGCCGCCACTCGGAGTGCGCCAGGTCGTCGAGGGTCATCTGGGGGAAGAGAAAGTCGGGGTGCGTGCGCCGGGCGTTCGCGCGCGAGGCCGGCCCGCCGCGGTCGAGCAGCCAGTACCAGAGGGCGAACACCATCATGTTGGTGAGCCAGATGACGGCGCCGCTCAGCAGCACCTCACTCGGGTTGTCGGCGTCGCCACCACGGGTCAGCACGACGACGAGCCGGCCGGTGGACCACACGACGGCGAGGGTGGCGAACGCGACCAGCGCGATGCTCGCGAGGTGCAGCGCCGACGACTCGCGGTCCATGCGAAACGGGTTGACCGCGAGGAGCCCGAAGAGGAGGGCCGCCTCGATGACGGGCAGCAGCCAGCGAGGGTCGAACGCGAGCTGCTGTGGTGTCAGCCACTGGAGCGCGATCGCCGCCGCGATGGCGACCGCCACCGGCCAGCGGTGCTCAGCGAGATGAGGCCGCCGCCAGGCAGGTTCGGTCACCTACCCAGTTTGTCCGATGGCAAGCGGAGAATCGGCAGGCGGCGGCGTGTCGTCGGTGCGATCGGTTGCCGGCAGCCACAGGACGAACGTGCTCCCAGCGCCCACGGACGAAAACACCGCCACGTGACCGCCGTGCGACTCGGTGATCTGTCGCACGATCGCGAGTCCCAGCCCGGTGCGCCGGTCGATCTGGGTGCCGGCGCGCCAGAACCGGTCGAAGACCCTCGCCTGGTCGGTTGGCGCGATCCCCGGGCCCTGGTCGGCCACGCCCACCCACAGCCAGCCACCGGCCCGCCCAGCCGCCACGGTCACCGTGCCACCGCCCGGTGACAGGCGCACCGCGTTCGACAGCAGGTTGCCCACCGCGCGGCGGAGCGCGTCGTGGTCGCCGATCAGCCACAGATCCGACTGACGCACGCGGTACTCGATGCGAACCGCACGCTCGGCGGCGATGGCGGTGAAGTCCTCGCCCGCCTCGCGGGCGACCGCGCCCAGTTCGACGTCGCTGTCGGCGAGGGCCTCGGCGTTGCGGCGCGCGGTCGCGAGCAGGTCCTCGACGAGCCGGGTCATCCGCGTGGTGGCCCGGTCGATCACGATGACCGCCCGCGCCCGCTCGGCGTCGGTGGCGTCCGGGGCGTCCATGAGCGACGCGTCGAGGTTGGCCCGGATGATCGCCAGCGGGCTGCGCAGCTCGTGCGAGGCGTCGTCGATGAGCTGCCGCTGCGCCTGGAACGCCCCATCGAGCCGGTCGAGCATCGAGTCGATGGTGTCGCCGAGCTCGCGCAGCTCGTCGCGGTACCCGTCGAGCCGGATGCGCCGTGACAGGTCGGTGGCCTGGATCTCGCGAGCCGTGCGGGCGATGGCGCCGACGGGCCGCAGGGCACGCCCGGAGAGCACCCAGCCGATGCCGAGGCTGGCGAGGAAAAGCCCGCCCAGGGCGATCAGCGAGTAGTTGCGCATGGTTTCGAGCGTGCTGAAGTTGACCGCGGACTCGATCTCGTCGACCTCGGCGACCGTCATCGTGCCGACGGTGCGGCCGTGCTTGACGATGTCGGCCTCGTACTCCTTCGTGATCGGCTTCGGGTCGGTGGTCCGCTCGACGGCCACGTACGTGACGACGAGCCCACCACCGGCGAGCGCGAACAGCAGGACGGAGTACAGCACCGTCAGGCGGAACCGGATCGACTGAACAAAGCGCTTCATGCTGTCTCCCGCAACCGGTACCCGCGTCCCACCACCGTTTCGATGGCCTCGCCGCCGAGCTTGCGCCGCAGCGTACCCACGGTCACCCGCACGGTCTGCGTGAACGGATCGGCGTTCTCGTCCCAGACGTGCTCCAGCAGTTCCTCGGCGGAGACGACGTGCCCGGGGCGGGTCATCAGGTACTCCAGCACGCCGAACTCCTTCGGCGTCAGCTGCAGCGGCGAACCGTCCCGGCTGGCCTCGTGCCGCGACACGTCGAGCTGGAGCGGTCCGACACGCAGCACGGCGGTGCCGCCGTTGGTGTCACGCCGCAGCAGCGCCCGTACCCGCGCCAGCAGCTCCGCCAGCGCGAACGGCTTCACGAGGTAGTCGTCGGCGCCCTCGTCGAGCCCGCGTACCCGATCCTGCAGCGCGCCACGCGCGGTGAGCATCAGCACCCGCAGTTCGGCGCCGCCCTCGACGGATACCTCGCCGTGCCGGATCGCGCGGCACACGTCGAACCCGTTCGCGTCCGGCAGGTTGATGTCGAGCAGCATCAGGTCGTACCCGTTGACGGCCAGCCGCTCGTACGCCTGAGCCGCGTCCCCGGCGACGTCGACCGCGTACCCGGCGCGGACCAGGCCGAGGCGCAGGGCCTCGGCCAGGTCCTCCTCGTCCTCTACAACCAGTAACCGCATGTCAGAAACGCTATCCGCCGTCGCGGATGATCCGCTCAGCCGCCTGCTGGGCGCGCTCGATCGGGATCGCGAAGCCGATGCCGATGCTGCCGCTGCCCTCCAGCGTGGCGATCGCCGTGTTCACGCCGATCACCTCGCCCTGGGCGTTGACGAGCGGCCCACCCGAGTTGCCCGGGTTGATGGACGCGTCGGTCTGGACGGCGCTCTGCCGTGCCCCGGTGTCGCCGAGCCGCACCCGCCGGTCGAGCGCGCTGACGATACCCGCGGTGACGGTGCCGGAGAGGCCGAGCGGCGATCCGACGGCGAGCACCGGTTCGCCGACCTCCGTGGTGCCCGCCTGGGCGAGCGTGAGCGGTCGCAGGGCGCTTGTCGGTGTGACCCGAAGGACCGCGATGTCGCTGTCCGGATCGCGCCCGACCACCTCGGCGGGCAGCCGCCGCCCGTCCTGCCCGACGACGCTCACGTCGCCGCCGTTCGCCACCACGTGGTTGTTGGTGACAATGTGACCCTGGTCGTCGACCGCGAACCCCGATCCCCCGGCGTTGCCGACCCGGACCTGCACCACGCCTGGCAGGGCGATGGCGGCGGCGCCGACCAGATCGCTGGGTACGGCTCCGGTGGTGGGCGGCGGAGCCGCCTCCGGTGGTGGCGGGGAATCGGAGGACACCCACCCGCCGGCGAGGGCGCCGGACGCCGCCGACACCCCCACCAGCGCAAGGCCCGCGAGCAGCATGCGGGGCCACCGGGTACCGCCGGACGGCGGCGCGTCCACCGGTGCCGCGGCCGGGCGGGGAACCGCCCACGGATCCAGCTCCGGGGAGATGAACCCGGGACCACGCGGGTGCCCGAGCCCTTGCGGAGCAGTCATTTGACGTCCCTCCATCATGGAATCCGCGCGAACCAGAACATCGACGCGGCCGCCGCCAGCAGGGCGAGGATGAGGCCGAGGCCGATGAACCGGGCCGACACGTCCTGCCGTTCGGTGGTGAAGCCGACCGAGCTGCCGATGTCCTCGTACACGGCGCGCAGCTCGTCGCCGCTGGCCGCCTCGTGGTACCCGCCGCCGGTCTCCTGCGCGACGGCTTGGAGCGTCTCGCCGTCGACAGGTACCTGGAGCGAGCGGCCACCGCCCTGGATGACGCCGGACGACGTACCGAACGCGATCGTGTCGACCGGCACCCCGGCGGTCACCAGGTCGGCGGACGCCTCCTGCGGGTCACGCCCGGCGGTGTTGGCGCCGTCGGAGAGCAGTACCACCCGTGCCGGCGGCGTGTCTTCGGCCGCCTCCGCGTCGAGCGACTGGATGCTCTGCAGCGCCGTCGTCATGGCGTCGCCGATCGCCGTACCCTGCCGGCCGGTGCCGCCCTGGTCGAGGCGGTCGATGCCGGCTTCGAGCGCGGCCCGGTCGGTGGTCGGCGCCACGGTCACGGACGCGTTGCCCGCGAACGCGACAAGCCCGACGTTGAACTCCTCGGGCAGCCCGTCGACGAAGTCCCGCGCCGCCTCCTTCGCCGCGCCGAGACGGTCCGGCGAGACGTCGGTGGCGAGCATCGACATCGACACGTCGACCGCGACGATCACGGTGGCCCGCTCGCGCGGCACCTTCACGTCGTCGGTCGGCCGGGCGAACCCGACCACGAGCAGCGCCATCATCGCCAGGAACAGGCTGGCCGGCACGTGCCGGCGCCAGCCCGGACGCTTCGGCGCCACCCGGTCGAGCAGCCGCAGGTTGGTGAAGCGTACGGCGTACCGGCTGCGTCGCCGTTGCATGACGATGTAGCCGGCCGCGAGCAGCGCCACACCGAGCAGCAGCCACAGCCGTATCGGACTCTCGAAACTCATGCGGGGCCCCCGCGGATTTGTGAAGCGCAGCGGAGCAAATTCGTGGGGTGCTTCATGCCGCTCCTCCCGGCTGCCGGGCCGCCATGGCGAGGCGGCGCTGGGCGTACACGTGCCGCACGATGTCCGCGACCCAGTCACGGTCGGTGCGCAGCGGTAGGTGGTGCGCGCCGGTGCGTCGCAGCGACCGCCGCACGATGTCGCGCTGCGCCGTGGCCGCGGCCTTGTACTTCTCGCGCAGCTTGCGGCTGCCGGTCGAGACCTCGCGCCGCTGACCGCTCTCGGGGTCCACCAGCGTGATGAGGCCGACGTCCGGCAGCTCCAGCTCGCGCGGGTCGGTCACCTCGACCGCCAGCACCTGGTGCCGGACGGCGAGCCGCCGAAGATCCGCTTCCCATTCCGGGCGCTCGTCGCGGTCGTTCTCCGGCAACCCGTCGAGGAAGTCGGAGATCACGACCACGAGACCGCGCCGGGGAGCCGACCGCCCGACCCCCGCCAGCGCCTCACCCAGCGCGTGCGGTTGCGCTCCGGCTGCCGCCCTGGGTACCGCCAACAGCGTGCGCAGCAGTCCGAGCAGGTGCGTGCGTCCGGTCCTTGCCGGGTACCGCCGTACGCCGCTCATGCCCAGCAGATGCGCGCCGAGCTTGTTGCCGGCGCCCGCGGTGAGGAAGCCCACCGCCGCCGTGGCGGCGACCGCGAGCTCCCGCTTCTCCACATCGGCGGTGCCGAAGTCCATGCTGGGCGTGGCGTCGACGAGCAGCCAGGTGGTCAGCTCGCGGTCGGCGTCGACCTCACGCACGTGCGGGACGGTGGTCCGGGCGGTGACCGCCCAGTCCATCCGGCGCACCTCGTCTTCGCCCGGCCGGTACTCGCGGCTGCCGGCCAGCTCGCTGCCCGCGCCCGGCAGCAGACCGAGATACTGCCCGTGCAGCAGCCCGTCGAGGCGCCGGGTGATGGTCAGCTCCAGCCGCCGCAGCCTGCGTTCCGGCGCGAGCTGATGGATGGTCGCGAACCCGCCCTCGTTCATGCCGCTTGTTCCGCTTGATGGGGCGCGATCTGCGGCGGCGGCACCGCCTCGACCAGCCGCCGCACCACGTCTTCCTGTGCCACGCCGTCGGCCACCGCGTCGAACGACAGCACCAGCCGGTGCGACAGCACGTCGACGGCGAGATCGGTGATGTCGTTCGGCAGCACGTACTCGCGGCCGCGCAACAGCGCCAGCGCTCGCGCGGCGGCCACCAGACCGAGGGTGGCCCGCGGACTCGCCCCGTACGCGAGGCGGGACTTGAGGTCGCCCACCCCGAACCGCGCCGGATCACGCGTCGCCACGACCAGCCGCACCACGTACTCCGCCAGCGCGTGGTGCACGAACACCCCACGGGCCAACTCCTGCAACACGGTGAGGCGCTGCGGGTTGAGCACCGTGCGCGGTTCGGGCCGCGAGGTGCCCATCCGGTACAGGATGCCCAGCTCCTCCTCGTCCGTCGGGTACCCCACGACGATCTTCATGAGGAACCTGTCGCGCTGCGCCTCGGGCAGCTGGTACACGCCCTCGGACTCGATCGGGTTCTGGGTCGCGAGCACCAGGAACGGATCCGGTACCGGGTACGAGCGGCCGCCGATGGAGACCTGGCGCTCGGCCATCGCCTCCAGCAGGGCCGACTGCACCTTCGCCGGCGCCCGATTGATCTCGTCGGCCAGTACCAGATTGGCCATGATCGGCCCGAGCTCGACGTCGAAGTTCTCCTTCGACGCGCGGTAGATCCGGGTGCCGACGATGTCGGACGGCACCAGGTCAGGCGTGAACTGGATCCGGTTGAACGTGCCGCCCACCGCCGTCGCCAGCGTCTGCGCGGCAAGCGTCTTCGCCACTCCGGGCACGCCTTCGAGAAGGCAGTGGCCATCGGCGAGCAACGCCGTCATCAGCCGCTCGACGAGCCTGTCCTGCCCGACGATGACCCGCTTCACCTCAAAGAGCGCCTGTTCCAGCAGGACGTGCGGCGCCGGAGCCTCGTTTTCGGTGGTTGTGGGTGCACTCACAGGCTCTCCTCCGACGGCGCGTTCTCCGTGCCGCCACTGCTCTCTCCTGCGTTCTCTCCGCCCTGGCCGCCGCCGTTCTTCTCGGGGCAGTCCCGGCCGTCGGTGGCCATGCCGGGCGCGAAGCTGTTGTCCTCGTAGACGATGCGCACATCCGCGTCGTCGTCGCCGTTGACGCCGCTGGCGTACGCGGCACCACCTGCGATCACCGCGGCGGCTGCCGCCCCGGCGAAGCTGAGCGCGACGATGGCTTTGATCCGCATTGCTCATGTCCCCTTCCGCTAGTGACGCCGTCCATCACACCAACGCCCCCCGAAAACCCACCGAAGCAAACCCTGTGCCCCCGCTATCCCCTTCCTCCGCAACCGTGATCAGGGCGTCCCTCAAGTCGTTAGGGCGACTTGAGGGACGCCCTGATCACGGTTTGGTCCCTAGGCTGGGTGGGTGGCTTGGGGACGGGGATGCGTCGCGGCGGTGCTGGTCGTGTGCCTGGCCGCTGGCTGCGGCGACGACCCGTCGCCTCCGACAACCTCGCCGTCTCCGCCGGCCACCGCGCCGACCTCGGCGCCGCCAAGCCCCACACCGTCACCCGAGGTCACGCTCGCGTTCGGCGGTGACGTGCACTTCACGGGGCGCACCGCGCGGCTCCTGCGCGAGCCCGCGAAGGCATTCGGCGACGCCATCCCGTTGCTGTCCAATGCGGACCTGACGATCGTCAACCTGGAGACGGCGGTCACCACGCGCGGCAAGCCAGAGCCGAAGCAGTACCATTTTCGCGCGCCCACGAGCACGTACGCCGCCCTGCGTGGGGCCGGCATCGACGCGGTGTCACTCGCCAACAACCACGCGCTCGACTATGGACAGACCGGCCTGCTGGACACATTGGACAGTGCGAAACGCGAGGCGTACCCGGTCTTCGGCGCCGGTCGAAACGCGACCGAGGCCTACCGGCCGTGGACCACCGAGGTGCGCGGGGTACGGGTGGCGGTGCTGGGGTTCAGCCAGATCCGCACGCTCGCGTCGACCTGGGCCGCGCGCGACGACCGGCCCGGCATCGCGATGGCGTGGGACGTCCCGCGAGCCACCGCCGCGGTGGCGGCTGCCCGGCGCGACGCCGACCTCGTGATCGTGTACAACCACTGGGGGCAGGAGGGCAACGAATGCCCGACAGCCGACCAGAAACGGTTCGCCGGCAAGCTCGCCGCCGCGGGCGCCGACATCATCGTCGGTACGCACGCGCACACGCTCCAGGGCGACGGCTGGCTCGCCGGGACGTACGTGGCGTACGGGTTGGGAAACTTCCTCTGGTACGGCGACTCGGCCAGTACGCAGACCGGGGTGCTGCGGTTGGCGGTGCGCGGGCGGCAGGTCGTGCGAAACGAGTTTGTGCCCGCCATCGTGTCCGGCACCGGCCAGCCCGAGCCACTGACCGGGGCTGCCGCCAAGCGCCAGCGCGACCGATTCGCGGCCCTGCGCGAATGCACCGGCTTAACCGGTCGCTGACACCACCCGGTCGAGCCCGACGCCGCTGATCAGCAGCCGCTCCTTGTTGTTGCCAAGCAACCTGCGCGTCCAGTCGACGAACCCGCCGTCGGCTACCTCGACCCCACCGTCCACGTAGACCTTGTATGTCAGGCCGGTGTAGTAGCCGCTGCTTCCCTCCACCGCCTCGTAGGGCAATCCCGCGGCCAGCGGCGCGAACCGCGGGTCCAGCACCCGCATCCGCACGTCGATCTCGCGTGCGCCAGCGGCTCGCAGCGCGTCCACAAGGTACGCCAGATGCTCGGTGAGATGCGCCCGCTCGAACGCGAGATCGCCGGTGTCCCTGCCGCCGGACACCAGGCCCAGCAACGAAAAGTGGGCGCTGGCACCCTCGAAACGCTGCGCGCGCAGTACTCGCTGGAACGCCCCGAGCCGCACGGCGGTACACGATCTGCTGTTTTCGCGCAGTAGTGCCTGGCGGCGGCGCGCGACCTCCAGCGCGAGCCCGTTCGTGGGATCCGCGGCGACCTCGGTGCCGCGGATTGTCGTGACGACCTTGTTCTGGTCCACTGTGGCCACCGCCGAGTGGGTGCCCAGCGGCACGACCGGTGGCAGCGTCACCATCTCCACGCCACCGGGCAGTGTGGACAGCAGCGCGTCCTCGACCCGGCGCAGGCCGTGAAACGGCGTCCGCACCGGCTCCGTAAAACGATCTTCGCGGTACCGCCGGAGGACCTCCGCCGGGGTCCGCTCCGATGCCCGGCGTCGCATGACGGCGAGCAGGAGCGTGGTCAGGTCGGTGCCGGACAGCTCGGCGCCGAGGAGGTCCATGACGGCGGGATCGGCGGCCCGGCGCGGTAAGGAGTCAAAGGCCATCCCTATCGCTACCACCCGGGAAAGCGTGTTCGCTAACACTTTCCCGGCGATGTGTGTGCTACGTCGCAAGCCCTTCCCTCCGCGGCCGGCACGGGAGGACTATCTCCGGCGGACCTGAGCGGTTCTCACCCCTAGGAGACATCCGTGCAGCACAGAGCTGTGCAGCGACGGGCTTTGCTCGCCGCCAGCGGTCTGGTCGCAGGAGCCGTCGGGCTGGCTGCCCGCCCGACTGCCGCATCCGCCGCCACCGCCACCGAACCTATCCCCGAGACGCCGGCCGCCGCGATCCACCGGCTGCTCAACGGCAACCACCGCTTCATCACGGGCCACTCCCGCCACCCGCACCAATCCCTGAACCGCCTGCACGAGCTGGCCGCCGGGCAGGATCCGTTCGTCATCACGCTCGGCTGCGCCGACTCACGCGTGGCGCCGGAGGTGCTCTTCGACCAGGGTCTCGGCGACATCTTCGACAACCGGGTCGCCGGCAACATCGTCGATGACCTGCTGTTCGGAAGCGTCGAGTACGCGGTGGAGCACTTCGCGCCGCCGCTGCTGCTGGTGCTGGGCCACGAGCGGTGCGGCGCGGTGTCGGCGACCGTCGAGGTGATCGAGAGCGGTGGGACCGCCCCCGGCCACATCGGCGCGATCGTCGAGGCGCTCCGGCCGATCATCACGCCCGTCCTGGAGAATGCCGGTGACAAGGTCGAAAACGGCGTCGTGGCGAACATCAAGGCACAGGTGAAGGCCCTGGTCGAAGGCAGCGACATCGTGCGCGAGAAGGTCGAGGCCGATGAGATGGCCGTCGTCGGCGCCCGTTACGACCTCGACACCGGCAAGGTCACACTCGTCCACTGACGGCGGCGCGCGGGCGTAGGGTCGAACCATGCGTTTGATCAAGTACACACATGCCTGCGTGCGCCTGGAGCGCGACGGCGGCCAGTTGCTGATCGATCCGGGGATCTGGACGGAAGACGAGGCGTTCACGAACGCCTCCGCGGTGCTTGTCACGCACGAGCACGCCGACCACATCGACGCCGACCGGCTGGCCGCCGCGCGCTCCGCGAACCCGTCACTTCCGGTGTACGCGCCCGCGGGGGTCGCGGAGGAGTTCGACGGCATCACCGCGGTCTCGGCCGGCGAGAAGTTCGACGCCGCCGGTTTTGAGGTACGCGTCGTCGGCGGCGCGCACGCC
This sequence comes from Phytohabitans aurantiacus, assembly GCF_027923225.1. GTDB lineage: Bacteria > Actinomycetota > Actinomycetes > Mycobacteriales > Micromonosporaceae > Phytohabitans > Phytohabitans aurantiacus. The sequence continues at coordinate 32,398 of NZ_BSDI01000006.1, read as the reverse complement.
GAGATCTACGAGGGTCTGCCCGGCTGCGCCAACGTCGGCTACGTCGTCGACGGCGTCTACCATCCCGGTGACTCGGTCTTCGTGCCCGACGTACCGGTCGAGACGCTCCTCGTGCCGACCTGCGCGCCGTGGCTCAAGCTCGCCGAGGCGGTCGACTTCGTCCGTGCGGTCAAGCCGCGGCGGGCGCACTCGATCCACGACGCGATGCTGAGCGAGCGCGGCGAGCAGATCATCGACCGCTGGCTCGACATGAAGGGCGGCACCGAGTACAGCCGCATCCCGGTCGGGGAGTCCGTAACGATCTAGAAAATTCCAAGGATATTGAGCTACCGCGACGCCCGCCGTGCGCAATACCGTCGCTCCCGCGGCCTCACCGTCCGCGGCTACACAACCCACCCGGACGTGGCAGCAAAATCCCGGATGCTGCTGCCTCCGGGCGCGTTTGAGGCAACAAAGTCAGGGATTTTGAGCGTGACTGGGCGCGGAGGGTGAGGCTGCGGGAGCAGCGGTCCTGCGCGCGGCGGACGTCGCGGTAGCTCAACTCCTGGGTCTAGGCCGCGGCCAGGCCGATCAGCCACGCGCCGGCGATGCCAAGCGCGGCGAACAGCTCGATCAGCATGCTGAGGCCGACCGCCTTGAGCGCGTGCTTCGTCGACGGCCACGCCTGCCCCTCCCCCAGGCGTGCCCGTTCGGCGAGCCACACGCCGAGCACGAATCCGGCGACGAGGCCGACCAGCGGTATGAGGAAGAAGCCGGCGATGCCGAGCACGCCGCCGGCGAGCAGGGTGGTGTTGGGCACGCCGGCACGTTTCAGCTGGCGCCCCGGCCACAGGTACTTGACCAGCGTGCCGGCGATCGCGAGCAGCGTGGCGACCGCCAGCACCACCCACTTGCCCCAGCCGCCACCGCCGAACATCGCCCAGGCGAGCACGCCCGCCCAGCACAGCAGCAGGCCCGGCAGGATCGGCACGATGACGCCGGCGATGCCGACGACGATGGCCAGCCCGGCCAGCACCGTCACCGTCGATTCGGTGTCGCTGAGGTCCACGCCGGTATTTTCCTCTGCTACGGCCAGCCGCGCCAACGATGCACGGTGATCTCCAGGACCGGCCCGTGCACGTCGACCTCGCCGTACTGCGGATATTTGGCGCGCAGCAGCCGCACCGCGTACGCCACCGTGGCGGGCTCTTCGCGGACGGCGGCCACGCCGTCCGCCCGTACCCACCAGAGCGCCGACCAGTCCTCGTCCCAGTGCTGGACGAGCAGGCTCACCGCCGGGTTGGTGCGCACGTTGGCGTACCGGCGCAGCGCCCCACCCCGCTTGGGTTTGGCGTCGGTGGCCGTCCACAGCGTGTCGCCGTCGACGGCGAAGACGACGGGCACGGCGTGTGGAACCCTGCTGGAGTCCACAGTGGTCAGCACCGCCACGCGTGCGGTGGCGAACCGTTGCCGTGCCCTGCCTTCGTCCACCTTCACTTCACCGCGTCGGCCAGCCGGTCCACTTCGTCCACGGATGCCACCGTCGGGATGAACATCAGCTCGGTCACACCAATCGCATCGAACCGCTCGACGGTGTCGCGAGCCGCCTCGGGCGACCGGATCGCGGAGTCGGCGATGATGCTCGCGTACTCCCCCGTGAACCCGTAGTACCGCTGCAGCGCCGCCCGCGACTCGGCCTCGTCGCCGAGTCCGAAGTAGACAAGTGAGGCGATGCGCGGCTCGCCCTCGCGGCCGGCGTCCCGCCACGCCTGCTTGATCTTCGCGACGAACGGCGCCGCCTGCTCGGGGCCGCTGCCGCCGGCGGTCCACCCCTCGCCGTACTGGACCGTTCGCCGCACCGCCGCCTCGGAGGTGCCGCCGATGAGCACCGAGACCCGGTTGCCGGACGCCGGCTCCGGGCCGACCGGGAGATCACCCCCGGTCACGTTCTCACCCGCCCAGGCGCGGTGCAGGATGTCGAGGGTGTCGTCGAACAGCTTGCCGCGCCGCTCGACGGGCCGATCCATAGCGGCGAAGTCGTCGGGGCGACCGCCCACCGCCATGCCCAGCGTCAGCCGGCCGCCGGACATGGCGTCGAGGCTGGCGGTCGCCTTCGCGAGCCACACGGGCGGGTACACCGGGGCGAGCAGGATGTCGGTGAAGAGCCCGATCCGGGAGGTGGCTCCCGCGGCGGCGGCCAGCGCGGTGAGCGAGTCGTAGGTGGGGTACACGATCCGGTCGATCGTGGCGAGGGCGCTGAAGTCGCGCTCCTCCGCGCGGCGTGCCCAGTCGACGAGGGCGGGTCCGGGGATGTGCAGGGTGTTCGGAAGTCCGATGCCGATCTGCATATCTGGACCGTATCTCGCCGCGCGGAGGAGATCGGAGATGCTCAGCGCGTCGCGGCGGGTGCCCTCGACAGGCCGTACGTCAACGCGTCCACGAGCGCGACCCAGCTGGCCTCGACCACGTTTTCGTGTACGCCCACGGTCGTCCAGTCGCGGCCGCTGCCGTCGATGGTCTCTACCAGTACCCGCGTGATGGCACCGGTGCCGTGGCTGCCTTCCAGGATGCGCACCTTGTAGTCGGCCAGCTCGAACGACGCCAGCTCCGGGTAGTGCTTCGACAGCGCCACCCGCAGCGCCTCGTCGAGGGCGTTGACCGGGCCGTTCCCCTCAGCGGTGGCGATGACGCGCTCACCGCGTACCCGGACCTTCACGGTGGCCTCGGAGACGACCGCGCCGTCTTCCCGGTGCTCGACCTGGACCCGGTATGACTCCAGCGCGAATGGCCGTGTCGGGCCCTCACCCGGCAGCTCGCCGCGGACCAGCAGCTCGAACGACGCGTCCGCCGCCTCGAACGACCAGCCGCCCGCCTCCAACTCCTTGACCCGGTTGGTGACGCGGCCGAGGGCTTCGGGATGGCCGGCCAAGTCGATACCGAGCTCGCGGCTCTTGAGCTCGATGCTCGCCCGGCCGGCCATCTCCGTTACCAGGATGCGCATGTCGTTGCCGACGATGGTCGGGTCTACGTGGTTGTAGAGCACCGGGTCCACCTTGATCGCGCTCGCGTGCAGGCCCGCCTTGTGAGCGAACGCCGCGGCCCCGACATAAGCCTGGTGGGTGTCGGGTGCGATGTTGGCGATCTCCGCGATGGCGTGCGAGACGCGCACCATCTGTTCCAGGCAGCCGTCCGGTAGGACGGGCAGCCCGAGCTTGAGTTGCAGGTTGCCGACGACGGCGAAGAGGTCCGCGTTGCCGGGACGCTCGCCGTACCCGTTGGCCGTGCACTGGAAGTGCTTCACGCCGGCCTCGACGGCCGCGACCGTGTTGGCGACGGCGCAGGAGGTGTCGTTCTGGCAGTGGATCCCGAGGCGCTCGGGGCCGACACCGAGGCGCTCGGTCAGCTCGCCGATCGCCGAGGTGATCCGGGACGGCAGCATCCCGCCGTTCGTGTCGCACATCACCACGACCTCCGCGCCGGCCTCCAGCGCCGTCGCGACGACGGAGGACGTGTACGCCGGGTCGAAGCGGTACCCGTCGAAGAAGTGCTCGCAGTCGAGGAAGACCCGGCGGCCCTCGGCGACGAAGTGCGCGACGCTGTCACGCACCATCGCCAGGTTTTCGTCGCCGGTGGTGCGCAGCGCGCGCTCGACGTGGCGCATGTCGGACTTGGCGACCAGGCACACCGCGGGCGTCTCGGCGTCCAGCAGGGCGCGTACCTGCGGGTCAGCGGCCACCGCGACGCCGGCCTTGCGGGTGGCCCCGAACGCCACCAGCACCGCGTGCTTGAGATTCAGCTCGGTCCGGGCTCTTGAGAAGAACTCGGTGTCCTTCGGCATCGCTCCCGGCCACCCACCCTCGATGAAACCGACGCCGAACTCGTCGAGCAGCCTGGCCACCGCGAGCTTGTCCACGACCGAGTAGCTGATCCCCTCACGCTGTGCCCCGTCGCGCAGCGTCGTGTCGTACACCTGGTAGGTCATTGGGCTTTCCTTTCACTACCAACAAAAAGACCCCCCGCGGATGCGGGAGGTCTGCGCGCTCGGCGTGAGGGGTGCCGGCGCGCTAGGTGCCAATAATGAGGGCAAGACGTGTCACGCCGCGTATTCTGCCACTCGCGCCGGGTTTGCCGGAAGCGAGGTCCATATCGCGGGATATCAGGTGGGTTAGGTCACTGTCAATCCGGGGTACTTGTCATCCCGGAAGGAGTGATAGCCGTGGACACCCCGTATCAGCCCTTCGACCCGTGGACCTATCGAGACGAGGCCGGCGTCAACGGCGCTGACCTGATCGGGTACAAGGTCGAGGCGACCGACGGCGGCATCGGCAAGATCGACCGGTGCAGCACCGAGGTCAACTCCAGCTACCTGGTCGTCGACACCGGGCCGTGGATCTTCGGTAAGAAGGTCATGCTGCCAGCGGGTCTGGTCAACCACGTCGACCACGACGACCGCAAGGTGTACGTCGACCGGAGCAAGAGCGAGATCAAGTCGGCTCCGGAGTTCGACGAACAGACGTACACCGAACCCGTCTACCGGGACAAGCTCGGTTCGTACTACGGCGAACCCCGGTAACGGACAGCACAGGTCAAGGCGCCCCCCCTGGGGCGCCTTGATCATGCGCGCTACCGTGGCTGCGTGGACCGGGCGCTGTCGTTCTCCGAAATCTTCAACTTTCGCGACGTTGGCGGGTACGCCGGACACGACGGGCGGACCGTGCGCTGGCGCCGCCTCTTCCGGTCCGACTCCCTGAGCCGCCTGAACGGCGCGGACGAGACGGCGTTCGGGGCGCTCGGCGTGCGTACCGTGATCGACCTGCGCCGGCCGCACGAGGTGAAGCGAGACGGGCGGGTGCCCGCGTACGACGGGCTCGGCTACCACCACATCCACCCCGAACACCAGGACTGGGACGAGATCCCGTACGAGCAGCGCATCGGGGTGGCCCGGTACCTGGCCAACCGGTACAACGACCTGGTCGAGCAGGGCGCCATCGGGATCGCGACAGCCGTTGGTGTGATCGCCGATGTCGAGTCGGCACCGGTCGTCGTGCACTGCGTCGCGGGCAAGGACCGCACGGGTGTGGTGTGCGCGCTGGCCCTGTCGGTACTGGGCGTCAGTGACGAGGACATCGCGGCCGACTACGCGCTGACGACGGCGGCCTCTGAGCGGTTCACGGCCTGGCTGCGGGCAAAGGGCGCCTTGCGCACCGATATCCCGAAGCCGTACTACTCGTCTCCCGCCGAGGCGATGCTCCTCTTTCTCACCGAGCTCCGCGAGCGTCACGGCTCGGCCGAGGGCTACCTGCTGGCCGCCGGCCTCAAGCCGGAGCAGCTCGAATCCCTCCGCACCAACCTGCTGACCCCGTGAAGTAGCTAGAGGACGCGGTGGACCCAGCCGTAGGGGTCGTCGGCCCGGCCGCGCTGGATGTCGACGAGCTGCTGGCGCAGGCCCATCGTCACCTCGCCGCCGCTGCCGTCGCCCGCGACGATCTCGCCGTCGGGCGTGCGCACCACGCCGATCGGCGTGATCACCGCAGCCGTGCCGCACGCGAACACCTCGCGGAGCCTGCCGCTCGCCGCGTCGGCGCGCCAGTCGTCGATGCTGACCGGCTGCTCGTGCACGGTGCGCCCGGCCGCCCGCGCCAGCGTGATCACCGAATCGCGGGTGATGCCGGGCAGGATCGAGCCGGTCAGCGGAGGCGTCACGAGCGTCCCGTCGTCGTACACGAAGAAGACGTTCATGCCGCCGAGCTCGTCGACGTACTTGCGGTGCACCGCGTCGAGGAACACCACCTGGTCGCAGCCGTGCTCGATCGCCTCGGCCTGAGCCGCGAGGGAGGCCGCGTAGTTGCCGCCGCACTTGGCCGCGCCGGTGCCACCGGGCGCCGCCCGCGTGTACTCCTGCGACACCCACAAGGTGACCGGCTGCACGCCACCGGAGAAGTACGAGCCGACCGGCGACGCGATCAGCACGTACAGGTATTCCAGAGCCGGCCGCACGCCGAGGAACACCTCGGTGGCGAACATGAACGGCCGCAGGTACAGGCTGCCCTCGGCCGCGGTGGGGATCCACTCCCGGTCGACGTCGATGATGCGATGCAGCGAGTCGAGGAAGACCTGCTCCGGCATCTGCGCCATCGACATGCGCTCGGCCGAGGTGTTGAACCGGCGCGCGTTGGCGTCCGGCCGGAACATGGTCACGCCACCGTCGGCAGCGTGGTAAGCCTTCAGCCCTTCGAAGATCTCCTGGGCGTAGTGCAGGACGGCGGTCGCCGGGTCCATCGGGATCGGCGCGCGGGCCTCGACGCGAGCGTCGTACCAACCTTTGCCGTCCGCGTACCGGATGGTGACCATGTGATCGGTGAAGATGCGCCCGAAACCGGGATTGGCCAGCATCGCGGCGCGCTCGGCGGCCGATACCGGCTGCGGATTCTGATGAATCTCGAAGTCGAGCTTGTCACCACCGCTCATAGCGCTGCCCTCCAAAAGGCTACGGGCTTGCAGGATACCCCGAACGCTCGTTAAACGACGCTCAGGCCGAGGCGTGGGCGGCGAGCCGGTCGCCGACCTCCTCGGTGCGCACGGCGGCACCCGGCGCGCGAGAGGCTAGCTCCACCGCGACCGCTTCCGCCACCCGGCGCGACTCGTCCGGGTGACCCAGGTGGTCGAGCAGGAGGGACGCCGACAGTACGGCCGCGACCGGGTCGGCGATGCCCTTGCCGGCGATGTCCGGCGCGGAGCCGTGCACCGGCTCGAACGTCGACGGGAAGCGCCGCTCGGGGTTGATCGAGCCGCTCGCCGCGAGGCCGATGCCACCGGTGACGGCGGCCGCGATGTCGGTGAGGATGTCGCCGAAGAGGTTGTCGGTCACCACGACGTCGTATCGCTGCGGCTGGGTCACGAGGAACATCGCCATCGCGTCGACGTGCTGGTACTCCGTCTCCACGTCGGGGAACTCGGCCCGCACCGCCTCGAACGTGCGCGCCCACAGCGAGCCCGCGTGCGCGAGGACGTTGGTCTTGTGCACGAGCGTGACCTTGCGGCGCTCGCGGCGCTGTGCCCGCGCGAACGCGTCGCGGATGACCCGCTCGACGCCGTGCCGCGTGTTGAGGCTCTCCTCGGTGGCAACCTCGGCGGGGGTGTCGCGGTGCAGCGAGCCGCCGGCGCCCGCGTACAGGCCCTCGGTGCCCTCGCGGACCACCACGAAGTCGATCTCACCGGCCTTGACGTGCGCGAGCGGGCTCGACGTGCCCGGCCACAGCCGCGCCGGCCGCAGGTTGACGTACTGGTCGAACACGAACCGCAGCTTCAGCAGCAGCCCGCGCTCCAGCACGCCCGGCGGCACCGACGGGTCACCGATCGCGCCGAGCAGGATCGCGTCGTGCTCGGCGAGCTCGCTCTGCACCGATTCCGGCAGGATCTCGCCGGTGCGGTTGTAGAGGCTGGCCCCGAGTTCGTACTCGGTGGCGGTCACTCCCGGCAACACCGCGTCGATCACCTTGCGGGCCTGCGCGACCACCTCGGTGCCGATCCCGTCACCGGCTACGACCGCGATGCGTGCCACCGTAAACTCCTCTTGTCCGCCGATTGTGCTGAGCGAACGTTAATCGCCCGTCCCGATTTTCGGTACGCGAGTCTCAAAGTTCGGAACACAGGAAGTTCACAGGTGGCGGTCATAGCGCCCCCAATTTCTTCACCTACGGTGAGGATCATGGCGATCCAGCAGATCATGCCGCGCCAGCGCACCTCGCGGGCCATCACCACGAACGACCGGCGCACGCGCGCCGACCTCCGGCTCGGCTTCCCCGGCACGGGCAACCGGCCGTTTGGCACCGCGGCGACCGCCGCGACCGGCCGCATCGTGGTCCGGCACGCCGTGCAGACCTCGGCGGCCGACTTCTCCCTCATGCTGGTGGCGCCCGAGGCGATGAGCCGACGCGCCATCAGTGAGGCACTCGCCGACGCGGTCGCGGAGCTTCGCGCCATCGACGCCACCTACAGCCCGATGCGCCGCACCAGCCTGGTCGCGCGGCTGCGCCGCGGCGAGGTCTCGCCCGACGCCTACGCGCCGCTCGCCGACATCGTCGCGCGCTGCGACGCGATGCGCGCGGCCACCGACGGCTGGTTCGACGCCTGGGCGGTGCCCGGCGGCTTCGACCCCAGCGGCCTACTGAAGGGATGGGCGGTGGAGCGCGCGGGCGCCAGGTTGCGCGCCGCCGGCATCTCCGACTACGCGGTGGTCAGTGAGGCGGATCTAGCTGTACGCGGACACGCGCCCCACGGTGGCCCATGGCGCGTCGCCGTCCACCGCCCGTTGGCGCACACCCGGTCCCCGATGATCCTGGAGATGACCGAGGGCGCGGTGGGCACCTCGGGCCTGACGGGCCAGCGGGGACACGTGGTCGACCCGCACACCCGCGAGCCCGTGCGCCAGGGCGCCGCGGCGGTACTCGGACCGGATCTCTCGGTGGCAGACGCCTACGCCACCGCCCTGGTAGCCGCCGGTCCGGCTGGCCTGCCGTGGTTCCCCACGGCAGACGGCTACCGCCTCTTGCTGCCATGAGATCGGCCCCCGCGATCTCGGCAAGTGATCGCGGGGGCCGACAACGACGAGTACGCGTGGCTCGCGCACACGGGACCGGCCACGACCTGCGAGAAACGCGTCACCCGAAGACACGCCCACGCGGTGCGTAACCGGATGAACACGCTATCGATTCGCCCCGACTCCGCGCAAGGCACCGCCCCGTTCGCGTGTCGGCGGGGCACGTCCCCACCGGAAGTTCACCGGGTGGCAATATCTGCGCGTGAGTTTTGACCTCGTCGTGTGGGCCCTGGACAACAACGCCACACCAGCCGACGTACGGGCGGCACATGAGCTGTGCCGCGAAGGTGAGCACGCCGAAGGCGAAGTCGACCGCCGGATCGGCGCCTTCTACGTCGAGCTGACGGCCCAGTACCCCGACACTGTGTCCTTGTCGGACAGTCCCTGGGCGGCTCCGCCGCTGCACAAGGCCACCGACCACATCACGATGTGCCTCACCCCTTCGTGCGCCGACGAGGTGCTCGAAGCCATCGAACGCCTGGCCGCGCGACACAGCCTGATGCTGCTGGACCTCCAGGACGGCTCGGTCTACCCACCGCCCACTCCCGTGAAATAGAGCAAGGCGCCCGTCGCATCGACGGACGCCTTGATCACAGTGGACGTTGGTTACTCGTCGCGCAGGTCGGCGGCGCTCGCCGCGACGGCACCGATGGCGTCGGCGGCCTGCGTGAGGATCTCGGCGCCGACCGCACCGTCGACGGTGAGCGCCATCAGCGCCTCGCCGCCGGCCTCGCGCCGGGCCACCTGCATCGCGGCGATGTTGACGCCGGACTCGCCGAGGATCGAACCGATCGCACCGACGACACCCGGACGGTCGACGTACCGGAAGAAGAGCAGCACGCCGTCGGCGCCCAGCTCCAGGTCGAACCCGTCGACCTCGGTCAGCTTGATGGTCTCGCGGCTGCCGCTCACCACGACCGTGCCGGACACCGTCACGATGCGGCCGTCGGGCAGCGCGCCCCGCACCGTCACCAGCGTCGGATTGTCGACAGAGTCGGCGTGCGTGACCAGCTCGACCTCGACGCCCCGGTCGGCGGCGAACAGCGGCGCGTTGACGTAGGTCACCTGCTCCTCGACCACCGAGGTGAACAGCCCCTTGGTGGTGGCGAGCTTGAGCACCGACACGTCGTTGACGGCGGCCTCACCGCGCACCTCGACGGTCACGTTGGCGGCCACGCCACCCGCGACCGCGGTGAACGCCTTGCCCAGCTTCTCCGCGAGCGGCAGCAGCGGCCGGACGTCTTCGGCCACCACGCCACCGGCCTGCACGTTGACCGCGTCGGGCACGAACTCGCCCTGCAGCGCCAGCTTGACGCTCTTGGCGACCGCGAGACCGGCCTTGTCCTGCGCCTCGGCGGTCGACGCGCCCAGGTGCGGGGTGGCCACCACGTTGTCGAACGCGAACAGCGGCGACGCCGTGCAGGGCTCCTTCGAGTACACGTCGATGCCGGCGCCGGCGACGCGGCCCTCAGCGATCGCGTCGGCGAGCGCCTGCTCGTCGATCAGACCGCCGCGCGCGGCGTTGACGATCCGCACGCCCGGCTTGACGAGCGTCAGCTCCTTTTCGCCGATGAGACCGACCGTCTCGGGCGTCTTGGGCAGGTGGATCGAGATGAAGTCGCTCTCCCGCAGCAGCTCCTCCAGGCCCACCAGGCGCACGCCCAGCTGAGCCGCGCGCGCCGGCTGCACGTAGGGGTCGTACGCGATCAGGCGCGTGCCGAACGCGGCCATCCGCTGGGCGAAGAGCACGCCGATGCGGCCGAGGCCGACCACGCCGACGGTCTTGCCCTGCACCTCGACGCCGCTGTACTTGGACCGCTTCCACTCACCGGCCTTCAGCGCGGAGCTGGCGCTGGCCGTGTTGCGTGCGACCGCGAGCAGCAGGGCGACGGCCTGCTCGGCGGCGGAGACGATGTTGGAGGTGGGCGCATTGACCACCATGACGCCACGAGCGGTGGCGGCGGGCACCTCGACGTTGTCGAGGCCCACACCCGCGCGGGCGACGACCTTCAGGCGCGGTGCCGCGGCGATGGCCTCGGCGTCGATCTGGGTCGCGCTGCGCACGAGCACGGCGTCGGCTTCGGCAAGCGCCGCAAGCAGGGCCGGGCGGTCGGTGCCGTCAACATGGCGTACATCGAAGTCGTGCGCGAGCACGTCGATGGCGGCGGGAGCGAGTTCTTCGGCGATGAGTACGACGGGAGTCATCTGTCCTCGTAAGTTGTCGGCTTCGGCGGCGCGCAACAGCGCGCCGCTCTGCGCCCTGCGCCTCCCCAGCGAGCGGACGGCTCTCGCACGGTGCGCCCTCACCGCGAGGATAGGCGCACGCCGACCGCCGCGTCGCTCCCGACGCGGCGTGAGTGCCCTCACAGATACGGACTTAAGCCGTACTTAGGTGACGGTCGACACGCCCAAAGAGCACTCGATCTGGTGGAACCCCGTCGATTCGGCGTTGAGCGTGTCGAGGAACGTGTCGAACGACATCGACCCCACCGGCGGATAGATCCGCTCGCGCGGCGGCTCCTGCCCGGGAGCGAGCGCGCCCTCGGCGACCATGAGCTCCAGGATCGCCTCGCGCACGGCCGGCAGCGACACCGGCGAGTGGTACACCACGTTGAGCGCCTGCATTCGCATGCCCTTGACGTGATCCTCGCCCTTGTTGTCGTGGAAGTGCGGGTTGCGGGTCTCGATCTGCAGCACCGGCACCGCCTTGACGTCATCTGGCAACGCGGCGGCCTCCGGCAGCAGGCCGCCGAACTGCTCGAACAGCTCCACGTACTCGAACGGCTCGACCGCGAACCCGCCCGCCAGCCGCATCCGCAGACCGAGGTCGAGGCTGAGGGCGTGCTCTCCCGCGTTGCCGGTGGCGATCACCTCGGTGCCGAAGCCGCTGTGCTCGGCCACCAACCGGTTGAGGAACATGTTGGTGATCTCGGAGCTGCGGCCTCGCCGGCTGAAGAACAGCCGGCCGTCGCGCAGCTTCGGCTTGGAGTGCCAGGAGATGCGCACCATCGAGTACGGGCTTTCGGCGAGGTGCAGCCCGGCGGCGTATGCCTTGCAGTACTCGTTGACGGCGCCCGGCACGTAGTTGTCGGCGTCGACGTAGCCCACGTACTTCCGGCCGGTCAGGGCTGCCATCGCCATGCCGATCAGCATGGCCTCGCCCTTGCCGGTGCGCACCAGGCCCTCGTCGTCGATCAGCTCGGGCAGGCCAGCCGCCTTGACCGCCGACGCGAGGCCCGGATCTCGTTGGTGCACCGCCACCGCCGGCCGGTCCGCGAGGCGGCAGAACTGCTCCAGCGTCTGCACCTCAATCTCGTACCGGTCGACCGGCTGCCGTGCGCTGTTACTGACCAGAATGATGAGGCAGTCGTGCGGAATTCCAGAGAGCACGCCTTCAATTACTCTGCGTGTCTCATTCATGCACGGAATGACGACGACCAATTCCTCTTCGATAGCGCGGATGGCCTCAGGCGCTACGAGCTGACTGTTGCCAGCACGATTGCCCAGGTCAACACCCCGTTGCGCGCCCGAGTCAAGCTCGATGACGCGCTGAAGCTCATGAATCCGGACGGCGCCGAAGCGTTCGGTCCGGTGTGATTGCTCCAGCCGCATAGAGCGACGGTACCTGAGGGGCCGATCGAGTGCCCCTTACCGTTTGAATTAGCGAGCTTTGACCCCTACTCGCAATCTGCCGGTAACTTCGGGGGCGCCCGCGGCACGCGGACGCCCCCTTCAAAACGATTTGTCTCAGGCGGTTTCGGTGATGGGCCGGTCGACCCAGCTCATCATCCCGCGCAGCTTCTTGCCGGTCTCCTCGATCGGGTGCGCGGCACCCTGCTCGCGGTACTTGTTGAAGTTCGGCCGGCCAGCGTCGTCTTCGGCGATCAGCTCGCGGGCGAACTCGCCCGACTGGATCTCACTGAGGATCTTGCGCATCTCGTCCTTGACGCGGGAGTCGATGACGCGCGGGCCACGGGTGTAGTCGCCGTACTCGGCGGTGTCCGAGACGCTGTACCGCATCCGCGCGATGCCGCCCTCGTACATGAGGTCGACGATCAGCTTCAGCTCGTGCAGGCACTCGAAGTAGGCCACCTCGGGCGCGTACCCGGCCTCGGTGAGCACCTCGAAACCGGTCTGTACCAGCGCGGAGGCGCCACCGCAGAGCACCGCCTGCTCGCCGAACAGGTCGGTCTCGGTCTCCTCCTTGAAGGTGGTCTCGATGACGCCCGCCCGGCTGCCGCCGATGCCCTTGGCGTACGACAGGGCCAGCGCCAGCGCACCGCCGGTCGCGTCGCGCTCGACGGCCACCAGACACGGCACGCCCTTGCCGTCCACGTACTGCCGGCGGACGAGGTGCCCCGGGCCCTTCGGCGCGACCATGGCCACGTCGACGTCCGCGGGCGGCTCGATCAGGCCGAACCGGATGTTGAGCCCGTGCCCGAAGAAGAGCGCCTTGCCGGCGGCCAGGTTGGGCGCGATCTCCTCGGAGTAGATCTTCCGCTGAGCGGTGTCGGGCGCCAGCACCATGATGACGTCGGCCCAGGCGCTCACCTCGGCGGGAGTGCCGACGGTCAGGCCCTGCTCCTGCGCCTTGGGCCGGCTCTTCGAGCCCTCCTGCAGGCCGATCCGCACCTCGACACCGGAGTCGCGCAGGGACAGCGCGTGGGCGTGACCCTGGCTGCCGTACCCGATGATGGCGACCTTCTTGCCCTGGATGATGCCGAGGTCGGCGTCGTCGTCGTAGTAGACCGTGACGGCCATTTCTTCCCTTTCTCAGGCGGCGCGCAGCGCCGGTCCGGTGGTGATCGACCGTGAGCCGCGGCCGATAGCCACGAGGCCGGACTGCACCATTTCCTTGATTCCGTACGGTTCGAGGTCGCGAAGCAGCGCGTCGAGCTTGTCGGCGGTGCCGGTCGCCTCGATGGTGAGCGTGTCCGGAGCGACGTCGACGACGCGCGCCCGGAAGAGGTTCACCGTCTCCAGCACCTGTGACCGTACCGGGCGGTCGGCCCGGACCTTGACCAGGAGCAACTCGCGCTGGACCGAGACGTTTGAGTCCAGCTCGACGATCTTGAGCACGTGCACCAGCTTGTTGAGCTGCTTGGTCACCTGCTCCAGCGGCGACTCCTCCGCGTTGACCACGATCGTCATCCGGGAGACCTCAGGGTGCTCGGTCTCCCCGACGGCCAACGAGTCGATGTTGAACCCGCGACGGGCGAACAGGCCCGCGACCCGGGCCAGTATGCCCGGCTTGTTCTCCACCAGAACGGAGAGCGTGTGCTTGGTCATCTGTCGCTCAACCTCACAGGTCGTCTTCGTCAAAGCTCGGACGCATGTCGCGAGCGAACATGATTTCGTCGTTGCTGGTGCCGGCGGCCACCATCGGCCACACCATGGCATCCTTGCCGACCACGAAGTCGATCACGACAGGGGCGTCGTTGATCGACATCGCCGCCTCGATCGTCTTGTCGACGTCGTCCGCGCTCTCGCAACGCAGGCCGATGCAGCCGAGCGCCTCGGCCAGCTTCACGAAGTCGGGGATGCGGTGCTTGTGGGTGCCCAGATCGGTGTTCGAGTACCGCTCGCCGTAGAAGAGGGTCTGCCACTGCCGGACCATGCCGAGGTTGCCGTTGTTGATGATGGCGACCTTGATCGGGATGCCCTCCAGGGCGCAGGTGGCCAGCTCCTGGTTGGTCATCTGGAAGCAGCCGTCGCCGTCGATCGCCCAGACGGTGGTTTCCGGCTTGCCGACCTTGGCACCCATGGCCGCGGGGACGGCGTAGCCCATCGTGCCGGCGCCGCCGGAGTTCAGCCAGGTGTACGGCTTCTCGTACGAGATGAACTGCGAGGCCCACATCTGGTGCTGGCCGACGCCCGCCACGTACACGGCGTCGGGGCCCGCGATCTCACCCAGCCGCTTGATCACGTACTGCGGGGACAGCGTGCCGTCGGTCGGTTCGTCCCAGCCCAGCGGGTAGCGCTCGCGCAGGTCGTTGAGGGTGGCCCACCACTCCGTGCGGTCGCCGGTGCGGTTCGACGACTGCTCGGCGGTCACCGCGACGATCAGCTCGTCGATGACATGCTTGGCGTCGCCCACGATCGGTACGTCGGCGGCCCGGTTCTTGCCGATCTCGGCTGGGTCGATGTCGGCGTGCACGATCGCCGCGTCCGGCGCGAACGAGTCGAGCTTGCCGGTCACCCGGTCGTCGAACCTGGCACCCAGCGCCACCAGCAGGTCGGCCTTCTGCAGCCCGTACACCGCCGTCACGCTGCCGTGCATGCCCGGCATGCCGAGGTGCTGCGGGTGCGAGTCGGGGAACGCGCCGCGGGCCATCAGCGTGGTGACGACCGGGATGCCGGTCAGCTCGGCCAGCTTGCGCAGGCTGTCGGTGGCGCCGGCCTTGAGCACGCCGCCGCCGACGTACAGCACGGGCCGGCGTGCCGAGGTCATCAGGCGGGCGGCCTCGCGGATCTGCTTGCCGTGCGGGTGCAGCGTCGGCCGGTACCCGGGCAGCTCCAACGTCGGCGGCCACGTGAACGTGGTCATCGCCTGGAGCACGTCTTTGGGGATGTCGACCAGCACCGGGCCGGGCCGGCCGGTCGACGCCAGGTGGAACGCCTCAGCGAGGATCCGCGGGATCTCCTCGGGCGTCGTCACGAGGTAGTTGTGCTTGGTGATCGGCAGCGTGATGCCCTGGATGTCCGCCTCCTGGAAGGCGTCCGTGCCGATCGCCGGTCGCGGCACCTGGCCGGTGATCGCGACGATCGGCACCGAGTCCATGTACGCGTCGGCGATCGGGGTCACCAGGTTGGTCGCGCCGGGGCCGGACGTGGCGACGCAGACGCCGACCTTGCCCGTCGCCTGGGCGTACCCGGTGGCGGCGTGGCCACCGCCCTGCTCGTGACGCACCAGGATGTGCCGGACCGCGGAGTCGTAGATCGGGTCGTACGCCGGCAGGATCGCGCCGCCCGGAATGCCGAACATCACCTCGACGCCGAGTGCCTCGAGCGACTTGACGAGCGCGGTGGCCCCCGAGACCTTGGCCGGAGCTACCGGCGCGGCCGGTGCGGCGGCGGCAGCGAGGGTGGCCGGTGAGGGGGCGCGCTGGGCGAGTGTCTCAGGTGTGGGTCTCGTCATGGCGGTTCAGCCTTCGTCTTAAGGGTTCGCGGTCGTCTGCGGGAACATCTGGTCAGCGGGAGCGTCTAGCCCTAGGACATGAAAAAGGCCCTCGTGCGGAACGCACGGGGCCAGCGCACTCTCGGGCTGCGAGAGTGCGCTCAGATAAGTACTCGAGACGACAGAGTCAGCGACATGGGGCTAACTCTGACGGATCTCAGCCGATGAGTCAACTGATCTCACATGTTGGGCGTGAAGTGTCGCGGAACCGCCGTTGATCTGCCGTTCCGGCTGGCGGCTGTTGGGAATCACCGGCGCCAGCGACTGCAACCGCGCCTCGAAGTGCTCGGCGAGTACCGGCCGCCCTGCCAGGTATCCCTGACCCAGCCGGCAGCCCGTCTTGACCACCATCGTCATCTGGTGCTGCTCCTCGATGCCCTCGGCGATCACCTCCAGCCCGAACTGGTGTCCCAGCTCGACGATCACCGGCATCATCCGCTCCTCCAGAACCAGGGAGTGGTCGATCTTCAGGATGTCGATCGGCAGGTCGCGGAGCTGGCCGAGTGACGAGTACCCCGCACCGAAGTCGTCCAGCGCGATCCGTACGCCGGTCTCGCGCACGCCGCGCAGCTGCCGGATCATCTCGTCGAGGTCGGTGGCGACGGCGTGCTCGGTGACCTCGAGGACCAGCCGCTGCGGCGGCACCCGGTGTGCCCGCAGCGCCTCCTTGACCTGCTCGACGTAGCAGGCGCGGTGCAGCTCGCGGGGCGAGACGTTGACCGATACCCAGACGTCGTGGCCCTCACCGAGCCAGCGGGAGAGCTGGTGGCAGGCCTGGTGCAGCACCCACCGGTCGAGCTTTTCGATCATGCCGCACTCTTCGGCCACCGGGATGAACTCGTCGGGGCGGACGCTTCCCAGCTCAGGGTGGTTCCACCGGAGCAGGGCCTCGGCGCCCACCGGTCGCACCGAGGGCAGCATGACGACCGGCTGGAACTGCAGGTGCAGCTCGTCGCGGTCGATCGCGCCGCGCAGCTCGTGCTCCAGCGTCGTGCGCCGGCGCAGCTCCTGGTCGTATCCGACCTCGTAGAGCTCGACCCGGTTCTTGCCGCGCTGCTTCGCGGACCGCAGCGCGAGGTCGGCGTTGCGCATCAAGGTGGTGACGTCGGACGCGGACGAGCAGCTCGCGAGGCCGATGCTCACCGAGAGGAAGACCGTGCCGGAGGGCTGCTCGTATGGCCGGCCGAGCACCTTCAGTAGCCGCGCGGCGGCGCCCTTCGCCTCGCCCGGACGGGCCCACATCAGCACGGCGAACTCGTCGCCGCCCAGCCGGGCCGCCACGTCGCCGGGGCGCAGGTTCATCCGGAGGCGCTGGCCGACCTCGACCAGCACCGCGTCGCCGACGTCGTGGCCGCGCATGTCGTTGACGTTCTTGAAGCCGTCGAGGTCGAGGGCGAGCAGGACACCCGCCGAGCCGGCGGCGTCTTCGTCTTCCAAGGCGGTGAGCAGGCCACGCCGGTTGGCGAGCCCGGTCAGCGGGTCGGTGTGCGCCAATTCACGGAAGTGCGCCTCCCGGTCACGCAGCCGTTCGGCGTATCCCTGCACGTCGCGCAGCGCGAAGTACTGCCGGCCGACCAGGGTGAAGCCCTCCAGGCTGCCGGCGACGATGAGCATCATGCCGAAATCGCCGCCGCGCAGCAGGTGGTACAGCGCGGATGCCGCCATCGCGGCCATCGGGATGAACGCGTAGCCGGCGCCCCGGCGGGTCATGTCGGCGTCGCGGTCGTCGGCGTCGCCCACACCGGCCCACGACTGCCGGGCCGGGCGCTCGGCGCGCCGCGCGGCGTAGGTGATCATGCCCAGGCCCGCGGGCATCGCGATCAGCGCGACCCAGCTGGCCTCGGTCCAGCCCTGGCACACGCCGCCCGCCAGGGCCGAGCCGGCGATCGTCACGGTGGTGACACCGATGCCGACGCCCACGAGCGGACCTCTCGGGCGGCGGGCCCGCATCGCGGCCATGACGCTGAGGCCCAGCGCCAGCGCCGCGACGGCCGCGGGCAGGAGCAAGGGCCGGCACCAGTACGGCGTGCGCTCGCCGAGCAGCCGGGTGGGCGTCGACAGCAGCACGCAGCCGACGAACCACAGCGCGGCGGCGATCACCAGGGCGTCCAGCAGGTATCGCAGGGCCCGGGACCGGTCGGGGGCGCCACCCGGCATGCCCAGCAGCCCGAGGAGCAGCAGCACGCTGCCCAGGGCGACGCTGATGGCCAGCAGGTTGCCGAGCGACGCGCGGCTCGGCTGGGTGTGCACCAGGTGCTCCTCCACCGCGCGGCTGGCGACGATGCCGCCCACGACGGTCAGCAGCGTGATGCCTGCTCCCGCGGCGAGAAAACGATGCCCCCGCCGTGCGGTCCCCGCGGCCCGGAACGCCGAAAAGGTCAGCAAACCGGTGCAGAGCACGCCGAACAGGGCGCTCGCTATCGCGACAAATTGGAACACCGTAGGGAGGTGCACGCATCAATGCTGCCGGATGTCAAGCGGGGCGTGGGGGACGGGGTGTGCGACGCGCCCCGGATTGGCACTAACCGCCTAATCGGACCGTCCCGCTTGGTGGACCCGGTGGGCGCCCCTTCGGCGGATACCGCTGGCGGTGACACACTGTTTACATGCCTGAACTGCGGTCGAAGACTTCCACGCACGGCCGGACCATGGCGGGCGCCCGCGCACTCTGGCGCGCCACCGGCATGACCGACGACGACTTCGGCAAGCCGATCGTCGCCATCGCCAACAGCTTCACCCAGTTCGTACCCGGGCATGTGCACCTCAAAGACCTTGGTGGCCTCGTCGCCGATTCGATCAAGGCCGCCGGCGGCGTGGGCCGCGAGTTCAACACGATCGCTGTCGACGACGGCATCGCGATGGGCCACGGCGGCATGCTGTACTCGCTGCCCAGCCGCGAGCTGATCGCCGACGCCGTCGAGTACATGGTCAACGCGCACTGCGCCGACGCGCTCGTCTGCATCTCGAACTGCGACAAGATCACTCCGGGCATGCTGATCGCCGCGCTGCGCCTCAACATCCCGACGGTCTTCGTCTCCGGCGGCCCCATGGAGGCCGGCAAGACGGTCGCCATCGAGGGAATAGTGCACGAGAAGATCGACCTGGTCGACGCGATGACCGCCTCGGCCAACGACGCGGTCACCGACGAGCAGCTCGGCGGCATCGAGCGGTCCGCGTGCCCCACCTGCGGCTCCTGCTCCGGCATGTTCACCGCCAACTCGATGAACTGCCTCACCGAGGCCATCGGGCTGTCGCTGCCGGGCAACGGCTCCACCCTCGCCACCCACGCCGCGCGCAAGGCGCTCTTCGAGCGGGCCGGCGAGCTGATCGTCGACATCGCCAAGCAGTGGTACGAGAACGACGACGCCTCCGTGCTGCCCCGCTCGATCGCGTCGCGGTCGGCGTTCGAAAACGCGGTCGCGCTCGACGTGGCGATGGGCGGCTCCACCAACACGGTGCTGCACCTGCTGGCCGCCGCCCGCGAGGCCGAGCTCGACTTCACCGTCGCCGACATCGACGCCATCTCCCGGCGGGTGCCGTGCCTGTCCAAGGTCGCGCCGAACTCGCCGAAGTACCACATGGAAGACGTGCACCGGGCCGGCGGCATCCCCGCGATCCTCGGCGAGCTCGACCGGGCCGGGCTGCTGCGGCGCGAGGTGCGTTCCGTGCACGCTCCCGATCTGGACAGCTGGCTCGCCGACTGGGACATCCGCGGCGGGTCGGCCAAGCCCGAGGCGATCGAGCTCTTCCACGCGGCTCCGGGCGGCGTGCGCACGACCGAGCCCTTCTCCACCGAAAACCGGTGGAGTCGGCTCGACACCGACGCGGCCAACGGCTGCATCCGCGACCGGGAGCACGCCTACACGGCCGACGGCGGCCTCGCCATCCTGCACGGCAACCTCGCGCCGGAAGGCTGCGTCGTCAAGACCGCCGGGGTGCCCGAGGAGGTGTGGCGGTTCACCGGGCCGGCGCGCGTCTTCGAGTCGCAGGACGACGCGGTCACCGGCATCCTGGCCGGCAAAATCAACCCCGGCGACGTCGTGGTCATCCGGTACGAGGGGCCGAAGGGCGGGCCGGGGATGCAGGAGATGCTGTACCCGACCTCGTTCCTCAAGGGACGCGGCCTCGGCCGGTCGTGCGCGCTGATCACCGACGGCCGCTTCTCCGGCGGCACCTCCGGCCTGTCGATCGGGCACATGTCGCCCGAGGCGGCGGGCGGCGGGCTGATCGCGCTGGTCGAAGAGGGCGACGAGATCGCCATCGACATCCCGGCCCGCACGATCACGCTGAACGTGCCCGACGACGTGCTCGACACGCGCCGGGTGGCGCAGGAGAAGCGCGAGCGCCCGTACACCCCGGTCGACCGCGACCGTCCGGTGTCCGCGGCCCTGCGCGCGTACGCCCTGATGGCCACCTCAGCCAGCGACGGAGCCTACCGCCGCGTCCCCTAACCCGCGCAGCGCGCTGTACCCGCGGCAACCCCGCCCGCAGCGCGGAGCGCGCTCTGCCCGCCGATCAAGGGCGAATGCACGTGGTTGGATCTCTTTTCCGCGTGCATTCGCCCTTGATCGATGCGACTGCCCTTGATCGGCGCCGCTGCGCGCATGACCGCGCGCCCGTCGGGCGGGCGGAGGCCGCGCGGCCAACGTCCGGCGCGGCGGCGGGCGGGCTCGCCCAAGACGAGCCCGCCTCGGGTGGTTAGTCGGTGCGGACGTAGTCGTAGTCGAAGGTGCCTGTGCTGACGTAGATGAAGATGTCGTGCACCTCGGTCAGGGTGGACACGTCGCAGCTCATGCCGCCCAGCAGGTCGGCGGTGAACGTCGTCGTGGTGTTTTGCACGACCCAGGAGAAGGTCGACTGGCACCAGGTCCAGGACGGTCCGTTGCGCACCGCGATGGCCGCGTTCGTCCCGTCGACCGGCCCCACCTTCAGGTCGTACATGATCTTCGTCTTGGTCGACAGGTCGAGCGGCTCGGCGAACGCCACCCCGAACCAGCCGCCGTCGGCACCCTTGACCCGCAGCCCCGCCGACCCGTTGGTGGCGAAGTCGGTCTGCGGCTCGACGGTGCCCGCGTTGGCCTGCCAGTTGGCGGGCGCCCAGCCCTCGGTGCCGGACTCGAACGAGGAGATCACGATCGGCGCGGACGCCGGTGGGCGTACGGTCACGACCAGGTCGGCCACGTTGGACGTACGGCCGGCGAGGTCGCGGATCGTGTAGTGGCCGGTCGCCTTGCCGAAGTACCCGGCGGTGGGCGTAAACGTCACCGCCCCGCCCGCACCGAGCGCGAACTGCCCACCTTGGACGGAGACAGTGGACTGTTGGCCACGGGTCGCCGGGTCGAGGTCGATCGTCGACTTCTTGACGCGCGTGCGGTATCCGATGTCGTTGTCCGCCGGCGCGAGCGTGACCGCCGTCTCGTACTCGGTCACCGCCGCGTCATGGTCGGCCACCGGCGGTCGAGAACGGTAGCCGCGGCGGATCTCGTCGGTCGCGTTGGAGAGGGTCAGGCACACGGGGCTCGGGCAGTACACCGTGAAGCCGTCGTAGTCGGGGTAGAGCGAGCCGTCGTCCTGTACCCCGGAGAGGATCCAGTACAGGAAGCCGGTGCCACCGGTGGAGATGACGGCGTCGGTCCAGTCCTGGAAGACGGGGTTGCGAATGGCTTTGTCGTGCAGGCCGAACTCGCCGAGCATGACGGGTTTGCCGACGCGTGCCGCCTCGCGTGAGTGTCGTTTGATCCACTGTGTGCCCCAGGCGGCGTCCTTGCCCCAGTGGTCGGGGTACAGGTGATACGACATCACGTCGACGGCCGGAAGCTTGGCGAACGCGACGGTGTCGACGCCCTCGCCACAGTTGACCGTCCAGTCAGTACTCGCCGGGTCGTCGCAGAAGAAGCCCTCGTCACCGACGCTGGCGAGGTGCCGCCGGTCGATCGACTTGATGTGCCGGGTCATCTCGTCGGCCCAGCCGATGAGGGTCTGCGTGGTGCAGTTCGGCGACTGCGGGTACGTGCCGGAGCCCTTGCAGCGTGGCTCGTTGCCCAGCTCCCAGGTCATGACCGCCGGGTCGTCCTTGTACTTCACACCGGTCAGCGAGTTGGTGCGGTTGAGGACGTGGCTGATCCAGTCCTTGTACCAGCCGCGGATCACGGGATCGCTGTAGAACTCGTCGTGGTACTGCCCGCCTCGCCAGCTCACGTACTGGTCCATGCCCCCGAAGTCGCGCCAGTTGTTGGTGAGCGGGATGACGAGCTTGACGCCCGCGTCACCGGCGGCCTTGAGCACGTAGTCGAGGCGTTCCAGCCCGTCGGCACCGTCGTTGTACGCCGGCTTCGTGCCGTCCCAGTACTGGAAGTAGACGCCGTCGGCCTTGCCGGCGATGGAGCCTGAGCCGTCCTGGTTGCCGATGTCGAGGAAGCCCCACGTGCGCAGCACGGTGAAGCCGGCGCCCTTGGCATCGGCGAAGACGTCGTCGACCATCAGCCGGGACTTGTACATCAGGTAGTAGTTGTTGGAGCCGCCGAAGCGGAACTTCTTCCCGTTGAGCTTCAGCTCGTCGAAGTGACGGACGACGAAGCCGGCGGGCGTCGGCGCGGCGACCGCGGGGGCGGCCGGCGCGAAAATGGCGAGTGCACTGAGGACGGTCAGGAGAGCGCGTTTTCTCATGAGGGGTTCTCCTAGGGGGAGGAGACGTCGTTCACGCAGCGCAGCACCGGCCTGCTGGTCAAAGCGGCCGGGTCGAGCGGGAGCCTCGTGCGCACGGTGAACGTCACGGACTCCCCGGGGAGCAGGGTCACCAGCACGTCGTCGACCGAGGAGTCGGGGTCGAGGCGGTCCGGGTACAGCGTGAGGTCGCGCAGGATCGTGCCGGCGCGCACGGTCACCCGGTACCCCTCCGGCGCCTCGTCGACGGTGGCCTCCCACCGCGGCGCCGGATAGTGGATGTCGCGGTCCTCGGCGAAGAACCACCACGCGCGCAGCCCGTCCGCCTCGGCCAGCAACAGCTCGCCGCTCGGGTCGTCGCTTGTGGACACGTCGGACGGCAGCGGCACGGTGACCGCCGAGTGCGCCGGCACGGTGATCTCGACGGCGGTCTTCGCGCCGGGCTCGCCGGTGATGGCCAGGCGGGTAACGGCCGCTGACGCCGTCCACGGCTGCGCGCTGTCGTTGACGGCCACGAGCGCGAGCGAGCCGTCGCGCGGCTGCACGGTCAGCAGGCGGTCGGCGTACGCGCGGCGCATGGCGTACCAGAGCGGCTTGCGGCGCCCGTCGCCGTCGATGGCCGCCCACGACGTCACCGGCCAGCAGTCGTTGATCTGCCACACGATGGCGCCCATGCACAGTGGACGGAGCGACCGGAAGTGTTCGAGCCCGAGCGACACCGCACGCGCCTGGTTGACCTGGGTCAGGTAGTGCCAGTCGTCGAAGTCGCGCGGCACCGGCATGTGCGCGTCGAGACCGCGGCGCAGCTTGGCGTCGCCGTCGATGGCCTTCTGGTGGTGCAGCATGCCGGGTGAGTCGTGCGCCAGCGGCTCGTCGCTGATGCTCCGCCGCAGCGTCGCGTACACCGGCGGCGCCTGATAGCCGAACTCGGCGACGAACCGTGGCCGGTAGTCCCGGTAGTGCACGTAGTCGCGCTGGTTCCACACGTCCCAGATGTGCATGCTGCCGTGGGAGGGCTCGTTGGGGTGCAGGTCCTCCCGTCCGGAGTACGGGCTGCCGGGCCAGTACGGGCGGGTGGGGTCGAGCTCGTCGACGATCGCGGGCAGCAGGCGCAGGTAGTACCCGGCGCCCCAGGTGCGGCCTTCGAGCACGAGCTGCCAATCCCAGTCGTGCCAGCCCCAGATGTTTTCGTTGTTGCCGAACCAGAGCACGAGGCTCGGGTGGCTGCTGAGCCGCACGACCTGCTCGCGCGCCTCGGCCGCCACCTCGGAGGCGATCGGCTCCTCCTCGGGGTAGGCGGCGCAGGAGAAAAGGAAGTCCTGTGCGACGAGCAGCCCGTACTCGTCGCACAGGTCGTAGAAGTCGTCCGACTCGTACCGACCACCGCCCCAGACGCGCAGCAGGTTGACGTTGGCCTCGCACGTCTGGGTGAGGCGCTCGGCGTACCGCTCGCGGGTCACCCGGGTCACGAACGTGTCATCGGGGATCCAGTTGACGCCGCGGACGAAGATCGGCACGTCGTTGACCACGATGGTGAACGGTGTGCCGTCTGCGTCGGGTGCCGTGTCGAGCCGCAGCGAGCGGAACCCGATCCGCCGCTGCCACACGTCCAGTACCCCGTCGTCGGCACCGCGCAGGGTCACGTCGAGCAGGTGGCGCGCCTGGTCGCCGTACCCCCTCGGCCACCACAGCTCGGGGTCGCGCACGGTGAGCTCGACGACCGCCGTGCGCTCTCCCGGCGCGATGGTGACCTCGCCGCGGACGCCCGCGACGGCGGCGCTCACCGTCAGGGCATCCGAGCTCTCGCGCTCGACCTCGACGTGCACCGAAACGCGCCCGTCGCCACCCTCGACCGTCACCAGTGGACGGACGGTGGCGAGGCGCGCGCCGCCCCAGCTGTGCAAGCCGATCGGCTGCCAGATGCCGGCGGTTACCACGTTGGGGCCCCAGTCCCAGCCGAAGTTGCACGCCATCTTGCGGATGAAGTTGTACGGATCCGTGTACGCGCTGGGCAACGGACCGACCTGGGAACGGACCGCCTCGGCGTACCGATAGGCGGAGTCGAACCGCACCTGAAGCGTGTTCGCCCCGGTGCTCAGGTGTGGCCGCGCGTCGAACCGGTAGCCGCGGTGCATGTTGGCCGTGCTGCCGACCTCGACGCCGTTGAGCGTGACTGTGGCGACCGTGTCGAGGCCGTCGCAGACGAGGTCGACGCGCGATTCACCCCTGCCAGGCTCCGGGTGGGAGAGGCCGTCCCATTCGAACGTGGTTTCGTACACCCAGTCGCTGTGGCCGATCCAGCGCAGCGCGTCTTCGTTCTCGTCGAGGTACGGATCGGGAATGTGGCCCGCGGCCAGCAGGTCGGTATGGACGCAGCCGGGCACCGCCGCCGGCACCGGACTGACTGGAAAGTCAGCCGGAAGCGGCGACGCGGCGGCCGGCGCCACCGTCCAACCGTCGTGCAGCGGTCGGTACGAGCCCATGCGTTACCCCTTAATCGCTTGCCGCACTCCATCGAAAGATGTTGACTGAACCGGTTGAGTAGGCACACGGTATGACCGACCGAAACGAGTGTCAATGGGGGATGCTTAACCGAGCAAGCGTATTAGAGCTTGCCGCGACGACGACGTCCGGCGGTACGGTAAGGATCCTCTGCCTGGATAGGAGCGCACGTGAAGCGGCCCACCATCGCCGACATCGCGCGCCGGGCCGGCGTGTCGAAGGGCGCCGTCTCGTACGCGTTGAACGGCCAGCCGGGCGTCTCCGAGGCGACCCGCCAGCGGATCCTCGCGATCGCGCAGGAGATCGGCTTCAACCCCAACAGCGCCGCCCGCGCGCTGTCCGGCTCCACGGCCAACGCCGTCGGCCTTGCGCTCTGCCGTCCCGCTCGCATCCTCGGCATCGAGCCGTTCTTCATGGAACTGATCAGCGGCGTCGAGGCCGAGCTGTCCGCCCGGTCGTACGCGCTCACCCTCCAGGTCGTCGCCGATCCCGAGGCCGAGATCGCCGTATACAAGCAGTGGTGGGGCGAGCGGCGCGTCGACGGTGTCTTCGTCTGCGACCTGCGGATCGACGACAGCCGC
Organism: Phytohabitans aurantiacus; assembly: GCF_027923225.1. Taxonomy (GTDB): domain Bacteria; phylum Actinomycetota; class Actinomycetes; order Mycobacteriales; family Micromonosporaceae; genus Phytohabitans; species Phytohabitans aurantiacus. The sequence continues at coordinate 6,897 of NZ_BSDI01000006.1, read as the reverse complement.
GTGCCGGTACTGGAAGAGCTCCAGCTGCCCGCGGTGGTGATCGGCGGGCCGGAGCACACCGGCGAGCTGGCCTGCATATGGGCCGACGACGCGGCCGCGCTGGGCGAGACCCTGGAGTACCTCGTGGCGCTCGGCCACCGGCGGATCGCCCGGGTCGGCGGCCTGCCCGAGTTGCTGCACACCGAGATCCGCAGCCGGGCGTTCGCCGAGGTCGGCCAGCGACTGGGCGTCGAGGCCGTCACCGTGTCGTCGGACTACACCGGCGAGGAGGGCGCGCGAGCCACGCGACGGCTGCTCAGCTCCGCGCACCGGCCCACGGCGATCCTGTACGACAACGATGTGATGGCGATCGCGGGGCTCTCCGTGGCGCAGGAGATGGGCCTCGCCGTCCCCGGCGACCTGTCGATCGTGGCCTGGGACGACTCGGCGCTGTGCCAGCTCACCCACCCGCCGCTCACCGCGCTCGGGCGGGACATCCCCGCGTACGGGGCCCACGCGGCGCGCCAGCTGCTGGCAGCCATCGAGGGCAAGAAGATCGGGGCGTACCAGCACGAGACCGCCCACCTCACCCCCCGTGGGAGCACCGCGCCGCCTCGGTAACCGACTAAGATTGGCCACGTACTCGCGACTGGCGCAGATCAAGGTGGAAAGGACCACCGGGGAGCGACCAACGACCGAAGCACCGCGCGCCTGGGTGCCGGTCAGCGTCGACATGCCAGGAGGACGCACGTGCACGTTCCACCGATTCCCACGCTGACCGCGACCGACCCTGAGCTCGCCGGGCTGGTCGAGCAGGAGGCGCAGCGCCAGCACGACAAGCTGCGGATGATCGCCTCCGAGAACTACGTCTCCACCGCCGTGCTGGAAGCCAGCGGCACCGTGCTGACCAACAAGTACTCCGAGGGCTACGCCGGCAAGCGGTACTACGAGGGCCAGCAGCTCATCGACCCCATCGAGACGCTCGCGATCGACCGGGCCAAGGCGGTCTTCGGCGTCGATCACGCCAACGTCCAGCCGTACTCGGGCTCGCCCGCCAACCTGGCCGTCTACCTGGCGTTCCTGTCGCCGGGCGACACCGTCATGGGCATGGCGCTGCCGATGGGCGGCCACCTCACGCACGGCTGGTCCGTGTCCGCCACCGGCAAGTGGTTCAACTCCGTGCGTTACGGGGTGTCCCGCGAGACCGGCCTCGTCGACTTCGACGAGGTACGCGACCTGGCCCTCAAGGAGCGGCCGAAGGTGATCTTCGCGGGCGGCACCGCCATCCCGCGCACCATCGACTTCCCCAAGTTCGCCGAGATCGCCCGCGAGGTCGGCGCGGTGCTGGCGGCCGACATCGCGCACATCGCCGGCCTGATCGCCGGTGGCGCGCACCCGTCGCCCGTCGGCCACGCCGACGTCATCACCACGACCACGCACAAGACCCTGCGCGGTCCGCGCGGCGCGATGATCATGTCGACCGCCGAGCACGCCAGCGCCGTCGACAAGGCCGTCTTCCCGGGCCTGCAGGGCGGGCCTCACAACCACACCACCGCGGCCATCGCGGTCGCGTTGCGCGAGGCGTCGCAGCCGGCATTCCGCGAGTACGCCGCACAGGTGGTCGCCAACGCGAAGGCGCTCGCCACCGCGCTCATCGAGCGGGGCTTCGACCTCATCTCGGGCGGCACCGACAACCACCTGATCCTCGCCGACCTCACGAGCAAGGGCATCGGCGGCAAGCCGGCGGCGCAGGCGCTCGACCGGGCCGGCATCGAGCTCAACTACAACACCGTCCCGTTCGACACCCGCAAGCCGTTCGACCCGTCCGGCATCCGGCTCGGCACCGCGGCGCTGGCCACTCGCGGCCTCACCGAGGAGCACATGCCGCAGGTGGCGGCGTGGATGGACGACGCGGTGACCGCCGCGATCAAGGAAGACGAGGCGGCGCTGGCACACATCGCCGGCGAGGTCCGCGACCTGGTCTCCGCGTTCCCGGTCCCCGGCTACTCGGCGGCCTAACTCCGTGATCAGGGCGTCCCTCAAGTCGTTAGAGCGACTTGAGGGACGCCCTGATCACATCAGGAAGGCGCGCGGTGGTCTTCCAGGAAGGCTTCCACGCGCTCGGCCGGGGCCGGGTGTGCCAGCGCGAACCCCTGGCCGAGGTGGCAGCCCGCCGCCTCGGCCTGGGAGACCTGCGCGTTCGACTCCAGCCCCTCGGCGATGATCTCCAGCCCGAGGCGCTTGCCCAGGCTGACCACCACGTCGATGAGCGGCCGGCTGTGCCCCGGCGGATCGCCCGGCTGCCAGTTCGCCGACGCGGCCACCACGGTGCCGTCGATCTTCAAGAGGTCGACGGGAAGCCGGCGCAGTTGTGCCAGCGACGCCTGGCCCGCGCCGAAATCGTCCAGCGCCGTGCGTACCCCGATCGCCCGCAACGCGCCGAGCTGCGTGACCACCGCCGGTACGTCGAACGCCACCTGCGCCTCGGCCACCTCGACGACCAGCCGCTCCAGCGGGATCTCGTGCTCGGCCAGTACCGCCTTGACCCGGGCGACGAAGTCGCTGCTCACCAGCTCGCGCGGCGAGACGTTGACGGCCAGCCACAGATCGCGGCCAGCGGCGGACCACGAGGTGAGCTGCCGGCAGGCGGTCGCCAGTACCCACCGGTCGATCTCGCCGGCGATGCCCAGGTCTTCCGCGACCGGCATCAGCTCGGTCGGGAGCACGGTGCCCAGCGTCGGGTTACGCCAGCGCAGCAACGCCTCGACACCCACCGGCTGCCGCTCCGGCAGCGCCAGCACCGGCTGGTACACCACGTCGAACTCGCCGCGTTCCAGCGCGCCGGGCAGCTCGCGTTCGAGGTCCATCCGGTGCAGGAGCTGCTCTTCGAGATAGCTGTCGTACCACTCGATCCGGTCCCGCCCGAGCTGCCGCGCGCGCCGGCGGGCCAGGTCGGCGCGGCGCAGTACGTCGTCCACGGTGTCGCCACCGGTCAGCTCGGCGAGACCGATGCTCACGTTGATGTGCACGATCATGCCGGGCAGGTGGTACGGCTCGGTCAGGGCCGTGAGCAGCCGCGTGCCCAGGGCGTACGCGAGCATCGGCCCCTCGACGGTGACCACCGAGAACTCGTCACCCGACAGCCGGGCCGGCAGGTCGTCGCGCCCGACGGTGACGCGCAGCCGCCGGCCCACCTCGATCAGTACGGCGTCGCCGATCTCCCGCCCGCGCACCTCGTTGACCTCGGTCATGCCGTGCAGGTCGATCACCAGCAGCGCGCCGGTGTGGCCGCTCAGCTCCCGCTGGCTGACGATCGTGCGCATCAGCTCGCGCCGGTTGGGCAGGCCGGTGAGCTGGTCCGTGAACGCGAGCTGGTGCAGCGTGCGCTCCAGGTGCCGGCGCTCGCCCACGTCGCGTACGTGCACGACCAGCGCGCCGACCTCGGGGATGGCCCGCTGATCACCAACGGTCGACTCGGTGTCACGCCACATCCCGTACCCGTCGCGGAGCCGCGCGTTGACCAGCGGCGGCCGCCCCGACGCCTCGCGCTCGGCGAGCACCGCCGTCAGCAGGGCGGTCACCTCGGGGGCGTCGTCGGGGTGCATCAGCGCCGGAAACGGCCGGCCCACCACGTCGGCGTCGGAGAGCCCGAAGATCCGCGCGGCCGCGGGCGACTGCCAGCGCACCACCAGGTCGTCGTCCACCACCATGGTCACGTCGTTGGCACCGGAGACCAGCGAGCGGAAGTGCGCGCTCTGCTCGGCGAGGCGCCGCGCGTACCGCCGGACGTCGGCGGCCGACATGATCTCGCGGATCACGACGGTCGGTATGACCGCCAGTCCCAACAGGATCGAGGTGTGGTCGAAGCTGCCGACGGTGATCAGGTGGTAGAGCGCGGCCACCGTCGCAAGCATCGCCGGCACGGTGAGCAGCGGGTAGCTGGAGAGCCGGGTCTGCGGCTCGTCGACCGGATCGGGCTCGTCGACCACGTCGGCGCGGCGGGCGCCCGCCATGATCAGCAGTGGCCCGATGACCAGCCCCACCGATGCGGCCACCAGCGTCCGGTCGGGTGCCCCGTACGCGAGCAGCATCGTCAGCAGCGCCAGCCCGAGCACCGAGACGCCGGTGCCGGCACCGCAGAGCAGGGCCGCGCGCCGGTAGTGCGCGGCGCGCAGCGCGGTCACGGTGACGATCGACAGGCCGCCGACCGCGAAGAGGAACCCGGCGAGCGCGGCGGGCGGCATGCCACCGGGCGGCGGCATCAGCCACCCGGCGAACGCCAGGCTCACGCCGATACTCAGGCCGTCGCTCGCGCGACGCAGCCGCACGCCGGTCGTCGTGGCCGCGCCGGGTAGAAGAAGCACACCCAGCACGTACGCCACCACGGTCACGCCCAGCCCGACCGCGCTGACCACCGGCACCAACGACTGCGGCACCCGCGTGAGGTGCACCACCGAGACGGCGCCGACGAGGACGCCGACGCCGAGGAAGCCCGCGCCACGGCACGGCCCGAACGAATGCTGGGCCGCGTGGATGCGCAGCGCCAACCGGACGAGACGGACGCCTGTCACGCCACCGACAAGGCCGGCCGCGACGGCGATCGCGAGAAGCGGGCGGACCGCGCCGGCGAAGGCGCCCGCCAAAAGGGCAGCCGCCACCGTGGCGACCACTCCGTCGACTACCGGGGTGACGCTGATCCGGGCGCGTGTGAGGGACACTGCCTGGTCCTCTGCGGAGAGGGTGAGGGGTGGCGCGGCACGCTCGTGACGACACCGCACCTATGACCGTAAACGAATGCCGGAGCGGGGGGTTACGCCCCAGTATCTGGGATCACCCGCCGGCAGGCGGCCCCGTTCCGGCTCGTGCGAGGATCGGACCGTGAGCAGTCCGACCATCGTCCGGTTCCGGCCCCACGGCGCGATCGCGGTCGCCGCGCTCGTCGCCCTGATCGGCGCGGTGCCGGTGGCGAGCGTGTCGTGGGCCTTCGCGCCGGTGCTGCTCATTCCGATCGCGGTGGCGGTCTGGGCATGGCGGGCCGGCACCGACGCCGGCCCGGATGGGGTACGCGTGCGCGCCCTCCTCGGCGAGCGCCGGATCCCCTGGTCCGACGTCAGCGAGCTGGGCGGCGACTCCCGCGGGCGCGCGCACGCCCTGCTCACCGACGGCCAGTTGGTGCCGCTTACCGCCGTGCGCGTCCGTGACCTGCAGCGGCTCACCGACGCGAGCAAGCCGGCTCAGTAGCCGCCAACCACCTGGTTTTCCAAGGGTTCGCCCGCCACGAAGCGGCGCAACTGGGCGCCCACCAGGCCGTAGGCGCGCGGCAGCAGCCCGCGCACCGAGCCCGCCACGTGCGGCGTGATCAGCACGTTCGGCAGCGTCCACAGCGGATGATCGGCGGGCAGCGGCTCGGGATCCGTCACGTCGACCGCCGCGCCGATCCGCCCCGTGGACACCTCGGCCAGCAGCGCTGCCGTATCGGCCACCGGGCCGCGGGCCGCGTTGACCAGCAGCGCCCCGTCGTGCATCGCGGCCAGGAACGCGGCGTCGATCATGCCGCGCGTCTGGCCGGTGAGCGGCACGATCACGACCACGATGTCGGCCTCGGGCAGCAGCGCGGGCAGCTCGTCGACGCCGTGGACACCGGCGGCGGGGCGCGCGGTGCGCGCCACCCGGGTCAGGCTCACCTCGAACGGCGCCAGCCGCGCCGCCAGTGCCTCTCCGATCGAACCCGCGCCGACGATCAGCACGCGCTTGCCGGCCAGCTCGTCGGTGGGGGCATATCTCCTGTACGCCCAGTCGCGTGCCGCCTGCGCCCTGGCGAAGCCGGGGAACTCCCTCAGGTACGACAGGATCGCGGCCACCACCCACTCGGCGGTGCCGGAGTCGTGTACCCCGCGCGCGTCGCACAGCGTCACCCGCTCCCGCAGCCGGCCGACCCAGGTGTCCGCACCGGCCGACAGAAGCTGGACGACCCGCAGCTCGGGCATCTTCGCCGCCAGCGGCACCGAATCGGCCAGCGCCAGGAACGGCGGCACCCAGAACCGCACGTCACCCGGGTCCGACGGCAGCACGTCAGGCTGCGGGGCAACCTCCACGGTGACGCCCTCGGGCACCTCACCGATCAGATCGAGCCCCTGCTCATGCGGTATCCACACCTTCACGACTCGACCCTAGCGGGTCATCTGGGTGGCTCCCGTCTGTGCGCGGTTGCACAGATGGGCCACAGGAACGGGACAGCGCCGGAAAAGCTGTCCGGTCGAACCTTGCTGACCATGACCTCCACACTGACTGAACCCGCGCTGGCCGCGCCCGGGCCGCCATCACCGGCGCCGCCCCGGCGACCGTCCACAGTGAACCGGCTGCTGCGCGGCCGCCCCGACGACCCGGTCTGGGTGCGGCCCGCGCTGCTCGCCCTCCTCTTCGGCACCGCGCTGCTGTACCTGTGGGGACTGGGCGCGTCGGGCTGGGCCAACTCGTTCTACTCGGCGGCGGTACAGGCCGGTTCGGCGAGCTGGAAGGCGTTCTTCTTCGGCTCGTCCGACGCCGCCAACTCGATCACCGTGGACAAGACGCCGGCTTCGCTGTGGGTGATGGCGCTGTCGGTACGGATCTTCGGGCTCAGCTCGTGGAGCATCCTCGTGCCGCAGGCGCTGATGGGTGTCGGCGCGGTCGGCCTGCTGTACGCCACCGTGCGGCGCTGGTCCGGGGTGGTCGCGGGCCTGCTGGCCGGCGCGATCCTCGCCACCACACCAGTGGCGGTACTGATGTTCCGGTTCGACAACCCGACCGCCGATCAAGGGCAATCGCATCGATCAAGGGCAAACACACGCGAAAAAGAGATCCAACCACGTGCATTCGGCTCTTCGCCCCGATGTGTGGGTTGGGGTCGGGTTGGTGATTGGGGCACGCCGTTGCCTG
>NZ_BSDI01000005.1 GCF_027923225.1 Phytohabitans aurantiacus | reverse complement strand
GCAGGATGTGGGCGTCGCAGGCCAGCCGTCGCACCTGCTCCGCGGTGAGTCGTTCGCCGGTGTCGAGCTGCCCGACGCCCAGTTCTTTACGCACGACGTCGTACGGCACGGTGACCGCGACCTGTGGCCGGTCTCCGCCGTTGTCCGGTAGCTGTTCGGTGCGTAGGGCCAGCCGGCATACCTCGACGAGTGCGTCGGCGCGGCGTTGGGCGGGTGTGCGTTCGAGGTCGGGTTTGCATAGTGGGTCGAGGGCGGCGTTGACGATGGCGGCGGCTTCGGCGTCGAGCCAGCCGGTGACTCGGTAGCGGCCGTCGCCGTTGTTGGTCAGGGTGAACGCCCGTGTCCGTTGGGCGCGTTTCTCGTCTCGTTCGGTGGCGCGTCGGTCGGCTTCGTCGGCCATTTCTGGTGCCACATGTGCCAGGATCCGTTGTGCGGCTTTGCGGAAGGTGGCCGGCTCCCAGTCTGCGAAGTCCGCGATCAACGTTTTCTCGGCCAGGTCCACCACATCCGCCGGATTCTCGTCGGCCAGGTCGTGAACGGTCTTGGCGACGATGTGGGCTTGTTCGACGTTGATAGCGCCGCTCGACAGTGCCGCGTCCAGCACCGGCCGCCTATCCAACGCCTGGGCCAGGTCGACCGTGCGGCGGGCGGTATTGATGCTGACATGTAGCTGTTCGCGGAGCCAGACGGCGGTGCTGGCGGCCTCTTGGGCGATGGGCAGGTTGCGGCCTTCGATTTCGCGGATGAGGTGGAGTGTGGTGGCGGCGAGTATCTGCTGCGCGTCGTGGACGGTGTGGAGGGCGTCGATGAGGTCGGTGTCGGGCAGCGACCAGACCGGGGTGCCGGCGCACTGGCCGGCGATCTCCCTGAGCTGCTCCAACGTTTCCCGCACACATTGATTCTCGTACGTTTGTGCGGTGATCGTTGCCCCGCCAGGCGACACGCCGGCCGACACGCCGGTCGACGAAAAAGTTGGCCTGCTTGGTTGGGCTGGGGCCTGTTTCCGCGGCGATGTGCCCCGGCCGTCGATCAAGGAGATCCGCATGGATCGAGGGCGAATGCACGCGGAGAAGAGATCCAACCACGTGCGTTCGCCCTTGATCGACGGTGCGGGGGGCCCGCGCGGCGCGGTGCGCGGGGGTCGTGCGCGATGCGGTGCGCGGGGGTCGTGCGCGATGCGGTGCGCGGGGGTCGTGCGCGATGCGGTGCGCGGGGGTCGTGCGCGATGCGGTGCGCGGGGCGTGGGGTCGGGCGCTGGGCACGGGGCGGGGAGGGGCGGGGGTTACGGCGGGGTGGGGCGGGTTAGGGCGTTGCGGGCGTTGATTTGTTGGGTGGTGGCTACGCGTTGCGGGCGGCCGCGACCCAGGAAGCTCACCACCCAGTGCATGAGCGTCGTGACCTTGTTCTTGAAGCCGATCAAGTAGAACAGGTGCACGGCGAGCCACATCAGCCAGCCGAGCACTCCGCGGAAGTGCAGTCTGCCAACGTTTGCCACCGCCGAGAAGCGGCTGATGGTGGCCATGTTGCCTTTGTCGAAGTACCGGAAAGGCTTGGTCAGCGGTCGCCCGGCCAGGCGTCCCTTGATGACGCGGGCGGCGTAGCGGCCGCCTTGCATGGCGACCTGGGCGACGCCGGGCAGATTCGAAGCCGCCATGTCGCCGACGACGAAGATCTCGGGGTGTCCCGGGATGGTGAGGTCCGGGTTGACGCGGATGCGGCTGGCGCGGTCGGTTTCGGCGCCGGTGGCCGCGGCGAGGCGCTGGCCGAGCGCGGGTGCGGCCACGCCGGCCGCCCAGATTTTGGTGTATCCCTCGACGCGTTCGGTGCCGTCCGCGGTCTCCATTTTCACGCCCTCGGCGTCCACGTCGACGACGCGGGTGTTCAGGCGCACGTCGACGCCCATTGTGGACAGTTGGCGAAGGGCGTCGCGCGACATCGGCGGGTCGAAGGCGGGCAGGACGCGGTCGGCGGCGTCGACCAGGATGATGCGGGTCTTGGCGAGGTCGGCGTGGCGGTACTGGCCCTTCAGGGCGCGGTGTGCGAGCTCGGCGATCTGTCCGGCCATCTCCACGCCCGTGGGGCCGGCGCCGATGAGTATGAAGGTGAGCCAGCGCTGGCGAGCCGCCGGGTCCTCTTCGAGCTCGGCCATCTCGAACGCGTGGAATATGCGGCTGCGCAGTTCCAGCGCGTCGTCGATGTTCTTCAGCGACGGCGCGTGCTCGGCGAAGCCGTCGTTGCCGAAGTACGAGTTGCTGGCGCCGGCGGCGACGATCAGCGAGTCGTACGGCACCCGCCGCTCGCGGCCGTCCGGTGCGCTGACGAGCACCGCCTTCTCCGCGACGTCCACATCGGTCACCCAGCCGAGTTTGATGTCGAGGTTGTCGTGGCCGCGGAAGATCTCGCGGATCGGCAGGGCCACCTCGCCCTCGGAGAGGATGCCGGTCGCGACCTGGTAGAGCAGCGGCTCGAACAGGTGGTACGTCGTGCCGTTGATCAGCGTCACCGACGCGGGTGCCCGGCGCAGGGTCTTGGTGGCGAACAGGCCGCCGAACCCGGCGCCGACGACCACCACACGGTGCTTCTGAGTCCTCATGCCTGGAGGACGGGACAGCACCGCCAGACGTGACAGTAAGTGCTGGTCATGTGACGCGGGTCGCGTTTCCAACACGTTAAGAAAATGTCGCCGACCCTCTTGCGTTCCACCTGTGGTACAGCGTTCACTGTGTGGCACCACCTAGGGAGGTCACATGGTGAAGCTGGCCGACGTGGTCGACCCGTCCGCGCGACCCGAGCGGCTGGGCGGCGACGCGACCTGGAGTGAAGGGCCGCTTTGGCTGCCCGCTGAAGACGCCGTCATCTGGTCGGACATTCCCGGCAACCGCATCCTGCGCTGGAGCGCCGCCACCGGTGCCGTGACCGTCGACCGTACCGCTGTGGAGTTCACCAATGGCCGCTGCCTCGACGTAAACGGCCTGGTGGTGACGTGTTCGCACGGGCGGCGGGCGGTCGAGCGCGGCCCCGCGGGCGCCGCCGGAGAGGTGCTCGTCGACCGGTACGGCGGGGTGCGGCTCAACTCGCCCAACGATGTCGTGGTGGCCGCCGACGGCGCGATCTGGTTCACCGATCCGCCGTACGGGATCGTCCAGCCCCAGGAGGGGTACGCGGGCACCCAGGAGTACCGCGACTGTTACGTCTTCCGGTTCGACCCCGCCACCGGTGAACTGACTCCGGTCGTCCTGGACATCGAGGAGCCCAACGGGCTGGCGTTCTCGCCGGACGGGTCGTTGCTGTACGTCACCGACACCTCGGCCGCCCTTCGCAAGGACGGCAGCGGCAACCACTGGATCCGGGTCTACGACGTCGTCGACGGCAGGCGGTGCAAGAACGGCCGGGTCTTCGCCGTGGTCGATCCCGGCCTCGCGGACGGCATCAAGGTCGACGTGCTCGGCAACGTGTGGACGTCGAGCGCCGACTCGGTGCAGGTGTACGCGCCGGACGGCACCCACCTGGGCCGGATCCCGGTACCCGAGGTGGTCGGCAACCTCTGCTTCGGCGGGCCGGACGGCAGCACGCTGTTCATCGCCGCCACTACCGGCCTGTACCGGCTGCCCACCCGCACTCGCGGGGCGACCGCGTGAGCACCCCGCTGCTGGCCGTGCGGGGGCTGGTCAAGTCCTTCTACGGCAACCGGGCGGTCGACGACGTCTCGTTCGACGTACCGGCCGGGCGGGTGGTGGCGCTGCTCGGCGAGAACGGCGCCGGCAAGTCCACGGTCATCAAGATGCTCGCCGGCGTGTACCACCGCGACGCGGGCCAGATCCTGCTCGACGGGCGCGAGATCCACAAGCCCGAGGGCATCTCCTTCATCCACCAGGACCTGGGCCTCGTCGACTGGATGACGGTCGCGGAGAACATCGCGCTGGTCAGCGGCTTTCCCGGGGGCCGCCGGCCGATCTCGTGGCGCGCGGTACGCCGGCAGGCAGAGGAGACCCTGGCGCTGGTCGGCGGCGGCATCGACCCGGACGCGCGGATCTTCGATCTGCCGCGCACCGAACGGTCGCTGCTGGCCATCGCGCGCGCTCTGGTCGGCGGTGCGCGGCTGCTGGTACTCGATGAGCCCACCGCGAGCCTGCCAGCCGCCGACGTGGAGCGCCTTTTCGCGGTCCTGCGCCGGCTCCGGGAGTCCGGCGTGGGCATGATCTACGTGTCGCACCGCCTCGACGAGATCTTCCAGATCGCCGACGACGTGGTGGTGATGCGCAACGGCCGCGTGGTCGGCGCCGCGCCGACCGCCGAGTTCACGCCCGGCGACCTCGTGCGGCTCATCGTCGGCCGGGAGACGCGGCCGGGCTCGCCCGGCGCGGTCGGCGACCGCGTGCGGCTCGAGCTCGACGGCGTCCGCGTCGGCGACGTCGGCCCGGTGGACCTGAAGGTCCGCGCGGGTGAGGTGGTCGGCCTCGTCGGCCTCCGTGGCGCCGGCCAGGAGGAGATCGGGCGCGCGGTCGCGGGCGTGCTTCCGGCCCGCGGCGGGTCCATGAGCCTTGACGGTACGCCGTTCGCGCCCCGCCACACCGGTATGGCGGTGAAGGCGGGCGTCGGGTTCGCGACCTCGAACCGGGAGACCGACGGCATCGCGGCCGGCCTGTCGGTGCGCGAGAACCTCTTCATGAACCCGTCGGTGTGGGGGCGCCGGCTGCTGGCTCCCGGCACCACGCGCGCGGAGCGGATCCGGGCGGCGCGGCTGGTGCGCGAGTTCGACGTGCGGCCCGCCGATCCTGAGCGGCCGATCGACACGCTCTCGGGCGGCAACCAGCAGAAGGTGATCGTGGCGCGCTGGTTCGGTGTCGGGCGCGCGGTAGCGGTACTGGAAGAACCCACGATGGGCGTCGACGTCGGCGCGAAGAGCGACATCTACGCGTTGCTGCGACAGGCCGGCGAGCGCGGCACCGCCGCGCTCGTGGTCTCCACCGACCTCGAAGAGGTCGCCGCGATCTGCCACCGGGCCCTGGTCTTCCACCGCGGCCGCGTGTGCCGCGAGCTGGCCGGCGCCGACCTGACCGTGACCGCCTTGATGAGCGCCGCGACCGGCCTCTAAGCCCGAGGAGAACAGATGGCTCTGCACACCTCCGTGCGCTCGACCGCGCTGGAGCCGCGCAAGGGCGGCTCCGCCTCGCGGCGGCTGCTCACCGTCTATGGCATGGTGTTGCTGACGGTGGCGCTGTTCGGGCTCTTCGCGGCGCTGAAGCCGGACACGTTTCCGACGCTGCTCAACTTCAAGCTGCTCACCGCGGGCAACGCGGTGCCGCTGATCCTCGCGCTCGCGGTGACGGTGCCGATGGTCGCCGGGAAGATCGACCTGTCGGTCGGGTACGCGCTCGGACTGTGGCAGGTGCTCGCGCTCTCCTGGCAGCTCAACGGTTTGGACTACCGGCTCGTCATCCTGCTGGTACTGGTCGGCGGCGCCGTCGTCGGCCTCGTCAACGCGGCCCTCGTCGAGCTCGCTCAGGTGGACGCGTTCATCGCCACGCTCGCCACCGGCCAGGTCATCTTCGCGATCACGTACTGGCACACCGGCGGCCGGCAGGTCGTCGACACCGATGGGCGGCGCGCGGCCAACTTCGACTCCCTCGCCACCTGGTCGCTCGGGCCGGTTCCCGGCCCGTTCGTCATCGCCGTCGTGCTCGCTGTCGCGCTGTGGGCGGTGCTGGAGTTCCTGCCGGTCGGCCGTTACCTGTACGCCGTCGGCGCGAACCCGAAGGCCGCCGAGCTGACCGGCATCCGGCGCCGCCGGTACGTGGTCGGCTCGATGGTCGCCTCCGGCGTGCTCTGCGCGATCGGCGGCATCCTGCTCTCGGCCCGCCAGGGCGGCGTCGCACAGGCCAACATCGGTCCCGACTTCCTGCTACCGGCGCTCGCCGCGGCGTTTCTCGGCTCGACGACGATCCGGCCCGGACGGGTCAACGCCTGGGGCACCGTGCTCGGCGTCGTCATCACCACCATCGGCATCTCCGGCCTCCAGCAGCTGCTGCCCGGCCGGTTCTACCTGGACCCGCTGTTCAACGGGCTCACCCTGGTCGCCGCCATCACCATCGCCAGCCTCGCCAGCCGCAAGCGGCTCGCCAGCGCGGAAAAGCACCAGGTCGCCACGCCTGATCCCGCACCGTCAACCACCGTTGGGAGCACCGTATGAGAACCTTCCGGGCGGTAGCCACCGCCGCCGCCATAATGCTCGCCTTCGCCGGATGCGCCAGCGAGACCGCCGCACAGCAGTCCGGCAGCGCCTCGACCGGTTCGTCACCGTCGGCCGCCGCGCAGGCGCTCGTGCCGGAGGGCATCACGGACGTCCTCGCCGACGCCAAGAAGCGGGTCGCCGACAGCCTGTCGGGCTCGACCGGCTTCACCCCGCCCAACACGGGGCCGGCGGCGCAGAGGAAGGGCGCCACGATCGCGTACGTGGCGGCCGACCTGACCAACGGCGGCGTCAACACGGTCGCCAAGGCGGTCACCGAGGCCGGCGCCGCGATCGGCTGGAAGGTCAACGTCATCGACGGCAAGGGCAGCGCCCAGGGCCGCACCAACGCGCTCAACCAGGCGATCGCGCTCAAGCCGGCCGGCATCATCCTCGGCGGGTTCGACGCCACCGAACAGGCCGCCACCATCAAGCAGGCCGCCGACCTGAAGATCCCGGTCGTGGGCTGGCACGCCGGCGCCGAGTCCGGCCCGATCGCCTCCGCCGGGCTGTTCACCAACGTGACCACCGACCCGTTGCAGGTGTCGTGGCTGGCCGCCGCGTACGCCGTCGCGCAGTCCGAGGGCAAGGCGGGCGTGGCCATCTTCACCGACTCCCAGTACCAGATCGCCGTGCGCAAGGCCGACGCGATGCGCGACTACGTCAAGCTGTGCTCGGGCTGCTCGGTACTGTCCTATGAGGACGCGCCGATCGCCGAGGCGGACTCCCGTATGCCGGCCCTGATCTCGTCGCTGCTCCAGCAGAACGGTGACAGGCTCACCTTCCTGCTCGGCATCAACGGCAACTACTTCGGTGGTGCCAAGGGCGCGCTGCGCGACGCCGGCAAGCCGGGCGCGGGTCCACCGTGGGCGGTCGCGGCCGGTGACGGTGACGCCGCCGAGTTCCAGCGCATCCGCACCGTCGACTACCAGGCGGCCACCGTCGCCGAGCCGATGCCGCTGCAGGGCTGGCAACTGGTCGACGAGCTGAACCGGGCCATCGCCGGGCAGCAGCCGTCCGGGTTCGTGCCGATGCCGGCGCTGATCACCAAGCAGAACGTGCCCTCCGGCGACGTCTTCGACCCGCCGTCCGGGTACCGCGACATCTACAAGAAGATCTGGTCCGGCCAGTGAGCGAGGTCGGGGTCATCGGGCTCGGCGTCATGGGCTCGGCCATCGCCCGGCGGCTGCTGGCCGCCGGGCACCGGCCCCACGTGTACGACGTGCGACCCGAGGCCGTCGCCGAGCTCGAAGCCGAGGGGGCGGTGCCCGCCGCCCGCCCGGCCGACCTCGCCGGTCGCCTGGTGGTGCTCTCCCTCAACAGCGCGACCATTGTGGAGCGTGCGGTCTTCGGGCCGGACGGCGTGCTCTCGGGCGACTCCAAAGGAACCCTCTTCGTCGACATGTCCAGCATCGATCCGGCCAGCACCCGCGACATCGCCGAGCGCGCCGAGCGCCAAGGCGCGGCGTGGGTCGACGCACCGCTGTCCGGTGGCGCGCCCGGTGCCCTGCGCGGCGAGTTGACCCTCATGTTGGGCGGCAGCGACGAAGACGTGGCCCGCGCGCTGCCGGTACTGCGGATCCTCGCCTCGCGCACCACGCACCTCGGGCCGGTCGGCTCCGGGCAGCTCGGCAAGCTCGTCAACCAGGTGCTCGTCGGCTGCGGGTTCGCGGCGCTGGCCGAGGCGGCCGCTCTGGTGCGGGCGGCCGGGCTGCCCGCCGAGCAGATCCTGGCCGCGCTGACCGGCGGGCGGGCGGATTCGGCGCTGCTGCAGGAGTTCTTCACCAAGTTCGCCACTGTGGACCTGTCGCCGACCGGCCGGGTGGCCAACATGGTCAAGGACCTGGAGATCGCCCGGGACTTCGCCCGCACCCGTAACGTGCCGCTGCCCATGACGACGGCGGTGTCGGAGCTGCACCGCTGGCTGGTGGCGCGGGACCACGGCGCCTCGGACAACGCGGCGCTGATGCTGTACTACACGGGCGGTGCGGAGGCGTGACGATGAGCGGTCGGGTTGGCCTCGTCGGGCTAGGTGTCATGGGCAGGGCGGTCGCCGCGCGGCTTACCGCGGCTGGCGTCCCGGTGGTCGCCACGTCCCGCACGCCGGCCACGCGTGAGGCCGCCGCGGCCGCTGTTCCCGGCCTTGTCGTTCTCGGCGAGCCGGCCTCCGTGGCCGCCGCCGGCCCAGCGTTGGTGTTGACGTGCCTGCCCAGCGGGGTCGAGGTGGCGTCCGTCGCCACCCAGCTCGTCGCCGGGTTGCCGGCTGGGCGGTCGCTGCTGCTGGTCGACCTGAGCACCACCGCGCCTGCCGAGGCGGCCGCCCTGCACGAGCGGCTGCGCGCCGGCGGCCACCGCGTGATCGACGCGCCCGTCTCCGGCGGTCCCACGGGTGCCAGTGCGGGCACACTGTCCATCATGGCCGGTGCTGTCGAAGCCGACCTGCGTGAGGCCGAGCCGATCCTCGCCCACCTTGGCACAGTCGTCCACTGTGGTCCACCCGGCTCGGGACAGGTTGCCAAGGCGTGCAACCAGCTCGTCGTCGCCAGTACCCTCGTGGCCGTCGCCGAAGCGCTCACCCTCGCGGCGCGCAGCGGCGCCGACCCGGCACTCGTCCGCGCCGCGTTGTTGGGCGGCTATGCCGCCTCGCGCGTGCTGGAGTTGCAGGGCGAGCGGATGCTGCGCGGCGACTTCGAAGGGCGGGGCAAAGCCGGCCTGCTGGCCAAGGACGTGGGCATCATCCGCCGGCTGGCCGGCGAGGCGGCGCTCGGCACGCCGGTGCTCGATGCGGCCGGCGCGATCGTCGACCGCCTAGCCGCCCGCGACCCCGACATCGACCACAGCGCCGTCATCACCATCATCGAGGAGATGGTCCCGTGAGTGAGTGGAGCGGCGCGGCGCCGCTTGGAGCGGCCCCCGTGCCCACCGACTCGATCGGCCAGGTCGGGCCGATCCAGGCGCCGCCTTCGGGCGCCGCGGAGCGAACGAACCAGGAGACACAGCAGTTGTTTGACCTCACGGGGCGCAGGGCGTTGGTCACCGGATCCAGCCGGGGGATCGGCGCGGCGCTGGCGACCGGTCTCGCGGAGGCCGGCGCCGAGGTGGTGCTCAACGGGCGCGATGAGGCGGCGCTGGAGCGCGCCCGGCGCGCCCTTGCCGAGCGCACCGGCGCCACGGTGCGGGCCGCCGCCTTCGACGTCACCGACGCGGCCGCCGTCCAGCAGGGCGTCGAGCGGCTCGGACCGGTCGACATCCTCGTCAACAACACCGGCGTGCAGCACCGCGAGCCGATGCTCGACGTCGGCGTCGACACCTTCCGGCGGGTACTGGACACCAACGTCACCAGCGCGTTCCTCGTCGGTCGCGCGGTCGCCGCCGGCATGATCGCGCGCGGCCACGGCAAGATCATTAATGTGTGCTCGGTGCAGACCTGGCTGGCCCGTCCCGGCATCGCCGCGTACACCGCGTCCAAGGGCGCCCTCGCCATGCTGACCAGGGCGATGTGCGCCGAATGGGCGAGCCACGGCGTGACCGCCAACGGCCTCGCCCCCGGATACGTGGTGACCGAGCTGACCCAGCCGCTGGTCGACGACCCGGCGTTCGACGCGTGGATCCGCGGGCGCACCCCGGCCGGCCGCTGGGCCACGCCGGAGGACCTGGTCGGCACCCTGATCTGGCTGGCCGCGCCGGCCTCCGACTTCGTCAACGGCCAGGTCGTCGCCGTCGACGGCGGCATCACGGCGGTGATCTGAGATGGCGGTGCTTGACGGGACCATGCGCGCGGTCGTCGTACACGGCGCCGGTGACCTGCGGCTGGAGCACCGCGACGTGCCCGCGCCCGGCCCCGGCGAGGTCGCGATCGCGGTCCGCTACGGCGGCATCTGCGGTTCCGACCTGCACTACTGGCGGCACGGCGCGGTGGGGGAGTTCCGGGTGCGCGAGCCGCTCGTGCTTGGGCACGAGGTGGCCGGCACCGTGCACGCGCTCGGTGACGGCGTCGAATCGGTCACGGTCGGCGCGCCGGTCACCGTGCACCCCGCGACACCGTGCGGCGCCTGCCGGCAGTGTCTCGGCGGTCGCCCCAACATCTGCCCCAACGCCCGCTACCTAGGCAGCGCCGCCCGGTTCCCGCACGTACAGGGTGGCTTCGCCGACGTGCTCGTCGTCCGGGAAGACCAGGTGATCGCGCTGCCGGCCGGGCTCGACCTGCGGCGGGCCGCGGTCGTCGAGCCGGCGTCCGTCGCATGGCACGCCGTCCGCCAGCTCGGCGACGCGCGGGATTCCCGGGTACTGGTCACCGGCGCCGGCCCCATCGGCTGCCTGGTCGTCTCCGCGCTGCGTGCGGCGGGCGCCGCCGAGATCGTGGTCACCGACGTCCACCCGGAGCCGCTCGCGGTGGCCGCCGCGCTCGGCGCGACCCGCACGGTACTGGTCGGCGACGGCACCGACGACCTCACCGCCGACGCCGCCATCGAGTCGTCCGGCAGCCCGGCCGGGTTCAACACCTGCCTGCGCGCGGTCGACCGCGGCGGCCTGGTGGTCGGCCTCGGCCTGCTGCCGCCCGGTGACAGCCCGATCGCCGCCAACCTGATCGTCACGCGCGAGCTGCGGGTCGTCGGGTCGTTCCGGTTCGACCGGGAACCCGGCGACGTGCTGGCCGCCCTGTCCGACGGCCGGCTCGCCGTCGACCCCGTCATCACCCAGGTCGTGCCGCTGGACGCGCTCGGTGACGCGTTCCCGCTGGCGGGCGATCCGACCCGGTCGTGCAAGGTGCTGCTCGACTTCGCGGGCGGTACGCCGTGACTGCGAAGATGGGCGGGCGCACATGAGTGAAGGAGTCCTTCCGTGACCCAGATCAGGCAGTCGGCACCGCGTTCGCTCCGCGACGTCGACAGCCGTGCCCCCGCGGTGACCCGGGCCGTGGCCCTGCTGGAGGAGCTGGCCCGCCGGGGCCCGCTGTCGCTGACCGAGCTGGCCCGTTCGCTCGACCTGGCGAAGTCCACCGTGGCCAACCTGTGCGCCGCGCTGGAAGACAGCCACCTCATCCGGCGCATGGACCAGCGGTGGGCGCTGGGGTACAAGGTGGTCGAGCTGGGCCAGGGCTTCCTGGCCGGCACCGATCTGGTCGCGGAGTTCCGACGCGCGGCGACCGTGCTGCCGGTGGCCGCCCAGGAGACCCTGCTGCTGGCCGTCCTCGACAACCTCGACGTCGTCTACCTGGCCCGCCACGACGGCAACCAGCCCGTGCGGCTGGCCAGCGACATCGGCCGGCGGCTGCCCGCGGTGGTGACCGCGCTGGGCAAGGCGATGCTCGCCAGCCTGCCACCGGCTGAGCTCGACCGCCGGCTCGCCACCGTCGACGAATTGCCGGTGTACACGGCGCGGTCGCACCGCACGATGGACGCGCTGCGCGCCGACCTCGACGAGATCCGCCAGCGCGGGTACTCGCTCGACGACGAGCAGAACACCGAGGGCGTCACCTGCTACGGCGTCGCCCTGCCCGGCGCGCCGGACACCCCGACGGCGGTCAGCGCCACCATGCTCACCGCCCGGGTGACCCCCGAGCTGCGGGATTCGCTCACCAAGGACCTGACCAGGCTCGCGAAGGACCTGGCTCGGCTGGCCGGTTCGTAACGCCATCCGCTCTTCATCCGGCTTTGCCATAGCCGACGCTTGGAACGCTGTACCGCATACTGAACGGAGTTGACCATGACGCCTCGCGTCGCCGTCTCCCGCCGCGACCTTCCCGGGCCCGGCCCGCGCCTCCTCGCCGACCGGTTCGACCTCGAGGTCTGGCAGGACGACGCGCCACCCACCGCTGGGCAGCTCGCCGACCTGGTCAGTGACTGCGACGCGGCGCTCGTGCTCGGTACCGACAAGGTCGACACCGCTCTGCTCGACGCCGGCTCCCGGCTCCGCGTGGTCGCGCTCGCCTCCATGGGGTACGACGCCGTCGACGTGCCCGCCGCGACCGGCCGCGGCGTACTGGTCACCCACACCCCCGACGTGCTCGCCGAGACCACGGCCGACCTGGCGCTCGCGCTGATCCTCATGGCTCGCCGACGGCTCGGCGCCGCGGTCGACACCCTGCGGGGCGGCGGCTGGAGCACGTTCCGCATGAACGGCTTTCTCGGCCTCGACGTGCACGGCGCGACCCTCGGCCTCGTCGGGTACGGCCAGATCGGGCAGGCGCTGGGCCGCCGCGCCGCCGGCCTCGGGATGCGCGTCCAGCACTACACCCGCACCCCGCGGGACGGCCACGGCGGCTCCCGCGCGGTCGAGTTCGACGAACTGCTGCGTACCAGCGACGTCATCTCCCTGCACGTACCGCTGACGCCGCAGACCCGCGGCCTCATCGGTCCCGCCGAACTGGCCCTGATGAAGCCGACCGCCACCCTCGTCAACACCTCCCGGGGCGGCGTCGTCGACGAGGCGGCCCTGCTCGCCGCCCTGCGCACCGGAGCGCTGCACTCCGCCGGCCTCGACGTGATGGTCGACGAGCCGCGCGCCGATCCGGCCGACCCGCTCTTCCACGAGCCGCACCTCGTCGTACTGCCGCACGTCGGCTCCGCCACCGAGGCCACCCGCGCCGCCATGGTCGACCTGGCCGCCCGCAACATCCTTGCCGTACTGGACGGGCGCGACGCCCTCACGCCGCTGCCCGGTACCCCGGCGCGCCGGGCCTGAGCGCCGGATACTCAGGAGTTCAGCGGTGTGAAGTCCATGACCACCTGCTCCTGGGTGCAGCCACTGGACGCGGCCTCGTTGTTCGCGTCACCGCTGTACTCGACGACCCAGCTGATCGTGGCGTCCGCCGTCACCTTGAACGTGGTGTTGCTGGTGACGTACGTGCCGTTGGCGTCGACGGTCTGGTCCGGCTCGACGTAGGCGGCGTCGCCGGTGCAGTCGGCATTCAGGTACAGCTTGAACGAGATCGTCCCGCCGGCCGGCGCGAACGCCCCGGCGATCGTCGCGCTGTCGTTGGGCAGCAGGTCGGGCACCGTGTTCATGGTCGGCCGTGCCTTGTTGACGACCACCGACTCGTTGACGTCGCCGCATGCGGTCGTCGCGGCGAAGTTGAAGGCGTCACCGCTGTAGCTGGCGATCCACTCGTACGTGCCCACCGCGTTCGGGGTGAATGCGGCCGAGTCGTAGTCGCCGTTCCCGTTCACCGGCACGGTGGAGGTGAACGCGGCCGTCCCCGAACAGGTGGCGTCGTCCGGTCCGAACGCCTGGAAGGTGATCGTGCCGGTCGGGTTGTTGCCGCCGGAGAGGGTCGCGGTGTCGTGGACCGGGTCACCGATGGTGATCGACGCCGCCGACACCTGAGTCACGATCGCCGGTTGCACCTTGGGCACGTAGCAGAACGAGACGTGGCTGAGACCGAAGAACTTGTCGTTGGCCGGATTGACGGGCGCGTGCAGCGCGGTGCCGCTGTTGGCTCCGCCGGGTCGATAGTCGTAGAAGTTGGTGTTGGGCCCGCCCTTGACCGCCACGCCGATGACCGTTGCCCCTCCGGTGGCGGTGTAGTCGAACACCGGACTGCCGGTCTGGGTACCGCTGTGGCTGGGGTCGTCGGAGGTCAGCGTGCGCACGTCGAGCGTGACCGAGAGCGTGCCGTCGGTGAATGTGCCATCGCTGGGCGGGTCGATCCGCAGCTCCTTGGCGCCGCTGATGAGATCGCTGCAGTTCTTGTTCCCCGGTACCGGTGAACCGTCGGCATAAGCGGCCGGCCCGGTGGCCGCGACGAGCAGAGTGGCCAGGAGGGCGCTGATCGTGGACGCGGCGAGCACGCGCCGCGTGCGTGGGCGTGTGGTTGTCATTTCCATTCACGCTTTCCATATAGGTGCGCGGAGGCATTCGCCCGGATAAAACCACCTTTGTATTGATTTTGTGGAATTGTCAATCCAACGACTGGCCGGGGGGTTTGGCCGTTCAGGCACGCCATCGCTACACGGTCCCACTGGCGGCTGGCGGATACCGTCGATCGCATGGCACAGCGGGTGATCCACGACAAGCGCGAACAGCTTCGACAGATCGAGAGCGGCCTGCTCGACGGCGAGGACATCATCGCCGTCTACGACGCGATCGGCGCGGGAACCGGCTTCATCGGCCTGACGACCCGGCGCGTGATCATCCAGGACAAGTCGTTTCTGGGCAAGAAGGTCGCCATCACGAGCATCCCGTACTCGAAGATCACGAGCGTCAGCGTGGTGAGCAACAAGTCGTGGGGCGGCGAGTTCTTCTCCACCGGCACCATCGCCATCAACGTGGGCACGCACACGTACGAGGTGGAGTTTCGCGGCGCCCAGAAGACGCACCACGCGCACAACGTGATCCTGCACTACATCTCGTGAGTCCCTGGCTGGTCGCGTTGGAGCTGGTCGCGCTGCAGGTGGTAGGCGAGCGCGCGGCGCGCGGAGGCTGACCCGGTGCCGGTCGCGGTCCGTGCGGGCACGTCGAGAGCGCGGCTGATCTGGTCGTACGCCCGCTGGTAGCCGCCGGGAAGTTTCGCCTCGCGAAGGTCGTCCTCGACGAGGCGCCGCAGTTCGTAGACGTTCTGGGGCGTGAAGCGCTTCCGTCCCCGGGCGAGGGAGTCGACGTACCGGCCGCAGCGTGCCGCGCCGTCGAGGGTCTCGGCGATCTCCTCGGCCAGGCCCCACAGGCGCCCTTCGAGCCACGGCACGTCGTACTGGTCGAGCGAGAGCTCCATCGGGGGCGGCGCGTCACCCGCGCGGTACCTCGCCACCTGCTTGGACACGGCGGGCTGGCTCATGTCGGTCAGGTGGGCGATCGTCTCCTGGGTCCAGCCGAGGCCGACGAAGACCTGGATCATCTCGGCGCGCAGCTTGCGCATCTCCTCGCCGGCGCGGATGACCTCGTTCATGCCGGCGAGCAGCCGCGCCGCCCCCTCCTCGGTCAACTCCACGGCGGCCATTATAACTGGGTTGTATAACCGGGTTATAGTCGTCGTCATGGCCACCTTCACCGCACCCGACGGGACCCAGCTCGCCTACCGCCTACACGGCCAGGGCGACCCCGTCATCTGCCTACCCGGAGCCTTCGCCGACCCCGCCTACCTCGGTGACCTCGGCGGCCTGGCCGCGCACCGCACGCTGGTCGTGCTGGACACGCGCGGCACCGGCGGATCCGCGATCCCCGACGACCCGACGAGCTACCGCTGCGACCGCCTTGTCGACGACGTCGAGGCGCTGCGCGAGCACCTCGGGCCCGCCACCATCGACCTGCTCGCCCACTCGGGAGCCGTAAACGTCGCCACCCAATACGCCGCCCGGCACCCGAAGAACCTCCGCCGGCTGGCCCTGATTGGCCCCAGCACCAGGGCCGTCGGCATCGAGATCACCGGCGAGACGCGGCGCGCGGTCGCTCGGCTCCGCAAGGACGAGCCGTGGTTTCCGGCGGCGTACGCGGCACTGGAGGCGCTCACCGAGGGCAGGGACGGCAACCCGGACGACATCGCGCCGTTCTTCTGGGGGCGATGGGACGCCGCGGCGCGCGAACACCACGCGGCCAGCCAGCCCGCCAACACGGACGCCCTGGCGCACTTCGGCGCCGAGGGCGCCTTCGACCCGCCAACGACCCGGGCGGCGCTCGCCGACTGCACGGCGCCCGTCTTGTTGCTGACCGGCGAGTACGACGTGAACAGCCCACCCGAGACGACAGCCGAACTAGCACGCCTGTTCCCCCACGCGACCGTCGTCATCCAACCCGAGGCCGGCCACTACCCGTGGCTAGACTCCCCCACCCACTTCACCGCCACCCTAGCCCCGTTCCTCCCCTAACCCCGGCGCCCAGTCCGCGCCCGCCCCTCTTCCGCCGATCAAGGGCAAACGCACGTGATTCGATCGCATTTCCGCGTGCATTCGTCCTTGATCCAGGCAGATGGCCTTGATCGGCGCGCGGGCGGCGAGAGGCGGCACGAGGCGAGGCGCTGTCCGCGCGAGCGCCGCGCACCCGGCACGGTACAAGCGCTGTTCATGCCCCGGTCCGCGCCAGCCGCGGACCGTATGCTCCCGCGGGCACCGCGCGGGCCGGCGGCTCGCAAGCGCTCGCCGAAACCCCGGCCCACGCTGCCAGCACCGCGCGCCAAGCCCAACCCCCGCGGCCGGTCAGCTGATCAGCGTCACCTTTGGGCGCACCACGCAGAACTCGTTGCCCTCGGGATCGGCGAGGACGACCCACGATTCCTCACCCGTCTGTCCGATGTCGACACGCTTGGCGCCCAGGGCCAGCAGCCGCTCGATCTCGTCATCTCGATCCTCCACTTCGGACGTAAGGTCGAGATGCAACCGATTCTTGACGCGCTTCTCGTCGGTGACGGGCATGAAGCAGATGCCGACCGGCGCCGCCTCGTCCGGCCCGATCACGACCTCTCGCTCCCGTTCGGACAGGACCCTCCAGCGCAGCACCTCGGCCCAGAAGCGCGCCAAGCCGGGCAGGTCGCGAGCGTCGAACACAATATGGTGAAGGCGCAACGGCATGCACCTGATCATCGTCCCGCGCAGGACACATTTGCCACCGGATAACGGCACGCCTTGACCCTCACACCGGGGAAGAGGCCACGCTGGCCACATGCTCGCGTACCCGTACATTGGTTCCGGACCCTACTGCTACGCCAACTCGCTGGCGATGGCTCTCGGCCCCGCTGCCCCTTCGCCGTCGACCATCGAGGTTCTGACCGGGTCGCCGTTCGGCTTTCACCTGTACGCCGGGGTGTTGCCGCTGTTCGACCCCTACGGCTGGGATGACCGGGGCATCGATGACGCGATCGCCTTGCTTGGCTGGGTCTGCCGCCGCCAGAGCGCCGACGACGACGTGCAAGCCTTGGCGATGCTCAGGGACGCGGTCAAGGAGGCCAGCCCGGTTCTGGCCGGACCGCTGGAGATGGGGCTGCTGCGCCACCTGCCGGGGATGACGGGGCCGATCGAGGCGGACCACTTCGTGGCGGTACTGGAGGTCGACGACACGCGGATCCGATTTCACGACCCGCACGGGTGCCCGTACGCGACCCTTCCGACCCGGGAGTTTCTCACCGCGTGGCGCGCTGACACCATCGCGTACGCGGCCACGCGGTACACGATGCGTAGTGACTTCCGGCGCGTCCGTGACGTTACGACGGAGGCGGCGTTGCACGCGGCCCTGCCCGGCGCGGTCGCGTGGCTGCGCGGCCGCGACGACCTCGCGATGCCGCCCGGCACGATCGGCGGGGCGGCGGCGGTCGACCGGTTGGCGGGTATGGTCGCCGGCGGGCTGGATTCCAGGACGCGCGACCACCTGGCGCATTTCGCGATCCGGGTCGGCGCGCGGCGTCTCACCGACGCCGCCACGGCGCTCGCCGGTCTCGGCCACGGTCGGGCCGCCGCCGTGGCCACGCGCCAGGCGCGGCTCGTGGGCAGCCTCCAGTATGACGTCGTGAGCGGGCGCACGAGTGCCGCCGCGGAGACGTTGCGGCGGCTCGCCCCGACCTACGAGGAACTGGCGACTGCGCTCAGCAGCCAGCGACGGGCATCGCGGTAGCTCATGGGATCGTGGACGCGTGGAGAGAACCCAACCCGTCATGATGCAGGTGTACTGCCGCGTGGAGGTCGTCGTTCACGACCCCGAGGCTGTCACGGATCTCGCCGCGCGGGAGTTGCGCGAGGCCGACATCGACTGGTCCAAAGAGGAAGACGACATGGAGTCCGCGGTCGCGGAGCTGAAAGCCAACCTTCGCCAGTCGCTCGCGAGCTTCGCGAATCCGCACAACCTGCTCGATGGGGTGCCGGGCGTCGAGGTCAGGGCTGGCTTCGTCTGGGCGGAGCAGGGGGAGGGGCATCCCCGCTTCCGGCCCGGATTCGGGGACACGCCGTAGCGCCGGCCGCCTGCCGAGCCGCGCCGGGTGGCCGGCCCGTGAGGAGGTAGGCGTCGGTCACCGCCGTGACACAGGCGTCGCGGCCGTACACGCCGTGCCCGGAGCCCTCGTACGTCACTGTGGTTGGTCAGGGGGTCGGGCTGGTGCGGGTGCAGGTGACGTTCGCGCCGGGCAGGGCGCCGTCCAGCAGGTACCGGTTGACCGCGCCGTCGACGCAGGCCCTGGTCGGCGGCGCGGCGGATCTCGTCGACGGCGGCCAGCACGGCGGCGGTGGTACGGCCGAGGCGGTACCGGTCGTCGTGCTTCGCGGCCCAACCAGCCCAGTTGCGCTGCTCGGCCACCTGTACCGGCCAGCGGTCGCGGCCATCGTCGGGACCGTACGTGTCCGGATTCGAGCGCTCAGTCAGTCGACCTTCGCGGCGATGGCCAGGGCGCACGCCAGGGCCTCCGTGTGCGTGGTGTCCACCTCGAGGTCGTAGGCCACGCCCTGGTGCACCGGCTCCGCCTGTGACGCGGCCATCCCGCGTACCCGATCCCCGCGAGCGATCTCGCGGCCCTCGGCCACCTTGACGTCACACCGGACACCGACCCACAACACGTCCAGCCCGGCGAGTGCCCGCCGCCAATCCCCTTGAGTGGACGCTCCGCCGAGGAAGACGTCGTCGATGATGACCCGGGCGCCCGCGCGGACCATCTCGGCGATGCCGGCCTGCCACGCCTTCTGCAGCGACCGGAACCCCGGCCCGACGCTCACACCGCCGTCCGCGGCGAACTCGATGCCCGTGCCGGACGCCTGCATGGACACGGGCATGGCCTCGACCAGCGTGTCGATGCTGAGGGCGAGCCACGGACCCGGCAGTACGGCCTGAAGGCAACGGGCGATCCCGGACTTGCCCGAGCTGGAGCCTCCATTGAGCACGATCACCTGAGTCGTCACGACGCCACTGTAGGTGGCGTGGCGACATGCCGTCGCCCGGCTCCCAGGGGCGCGGAACATCCGACCTATTCGCGGTATGACGGGATGGTCGGGAATCTCCCTTCGTGGTATAGAGCGCGAAGAGACATCACTCGCCCCCTAGACATCCGACCCCTTGCTTGTCATCGCAGTTCAACAGCCGCGTAACAACTTTGGTTAGGTATCTTGACAGGACAGACATCGGATGTCTAGCGTCCGGCAACATCACCGCATTCTTGCGGGAGGAGCTGCCTGGTGAGCCACATTGTCGCCCTGGAAACCGACGACGTCCGGTTTCCCACGTCCCAGTCATTGGATGGCTCGGACGCGATGAACCCTGATCCGGACTATTCGGCCGCCTACGTGCGGCTGCGGACCGACGCTGACGACGGGCTGGCCGGGCACGGCTTCGTCTTCACCATTGGCCGCGGCAACGACGTGCAGGTCGCCGCCATCCGCAGCCTCGCCCCGTACCTCGTCGGGCGTGACGTCGAGGCCATCCTCGACGACCTCGGCGGGCTCTGGCGCGAGCTGGTGCACGACTCCCAGCTGCGCTGGCTCGGGCCGGAGAAGGGGGTGATGCACATGGCCGTCGGCGCGGTCGTCAACGCGCTGTGGGACCTCAAGGCCAAGCGGGCCGGCCTGCCGCTGTGGCAGCTGCTGGCCAGGATGACGCCGGCCGAGATCGTCGACCTGGTCGACTTCCGGTACCTCACCGACGCCCTCACGCCTGCCGAGGCGCTGAAGATCCTCGAGGACGCGCGCGACGGTCGCGAGGCGCGCGAGGCAGAGCTGCTGCGCACCGGGTACCCGGCCTACACGACCACGCCGGGCTGGCTCGGGTACGACGACGAGAAGCTCGCACGGCTGTGCCGGGAGGCGGTCGACAGCGGGTTCGGCCAGATCAAGCTCAAGGTCGGCGGCGACCGCGACGACGATATCCGCCGGCTGCGGATCGCCCGCGAGGTCGTCGGGCCGGACGTGCGGATCGCGGTCGACGCCAACCAGCGCTGGGACGTGGCCGACGCTATCGACTGGGTGGGCGCGCTCGCGCCGTACGACGTGGCCTGGGTCGAGGAGCCCACCAGCCCCGACGACGTGCTGGGGCACGCCGCCATCGCCCGCGCCATCGCGCCGATCCCGGTCGCGACCGGCGAGCACATGGCCAATCGGGTACTGGCCAAGCAGTTCCTGCAAGCGCGCGCGCTCGGCGTACTGCAGATCGACGCCACCCGGGTCTCCGGAGTCAACGAGAACGTCGCGATGCTCCTGCTGGCCGCGAAGTTCGGGGTGCGGGTGTGCCCGCACGCCGGCGGCGTCGGCCTGTGCGAGCTGGTCCAGCACCTGTCGATGTTCGACTACGTGGCCGTCTCCGGCACCCTCCACGACCGCATGATCGAGTACGTGGACCACCTGCACGAGCACTTCGTCGATCCGGTGGTGATCCGGGACGGCAACTACGTGACACCGGTTTCGCCGGGTGCGGGCGCGGAGATGCTGCGGGAGTCGATCGAACGGTACCGGTTCGTCGAGGGGAGGGCGGCGGGGTGAGCGACTACCTTCTCGAGGTCGAGGGCGTGCGGAAGGCGTTTCCGGGCGTCCTGGCCCTGGACGACATGCACATCAACCTGCGCTACGGCGAGGTGCTGGCCCTCGTGGGCGAGAACGGCGCCGGCAAGTCGACGCTGATGAAGCTGCTGTCGGGCATCTACGTGCCGGACGCGGGCTCGTTCCGGCTGCAGGGCCAGCCGTTCACGCCGGAGAGCCCCAAGCACGCCCTCGAGTCCGGCATCAGCATCATCCATCAGGAGTTCAACCTGATGCCGCATCTCACGGTCGCGCAGAACATCTACATAGGACGCGAGCCCCGGCGCGGCCTGGTGCTGTCCGACCGCGAGCTCAACCGGCGCGCGACCGAGTTGGTGGACCGGCTGGGGCTGCCGCTCGACATCAGGGCCACGGTCAGCGACCTGACCGTCGCCAACCAGCAGATGGTCGAGATCGCCAAAGCGCTGTCCTACGACGCCCGCGTACTCATCATGGACGAACCCACCGCGGCGCTGAACGACGCCGAGGTGCGCACTCTGCACGGGCTGATCCGTCGTTTCATCCGCGAAGACACCGGCGTCATCTACATCTCCCACCGGATGGACGAGTTGAAGGCGATCGCCGACCGCATCACCGTCATCCGCGACGGCCGGTACGTCGGCACCCTCGACACCGCGAAGACAAGCATGCGCGAGGTCATCACCCTGATGGTCGGCCGCACGCTGACCAGCGACGCGCGCCCGGTCGACGTGCGCGACGGTCGGGAGACCGTCCTCGACGTCGCGGGATTGTCCACAAAGGAGCTGCTCCGCGACGTCAGCTTCACGCTCGGCAAGGGGGAGATCCTCGGGTTCGCGGGGCTCATGGGAGCGGGGCGCACCGAGGTCGCCCGGGCGCTGGTCGGCGCCGACAAGGCGAGCGCTGGCACGATCCGGGTACACGGACGGCAGGTGAAGATCCACACGCCGGCCGAGGCCGCCGAGCTTGGCATCGGGTACCTGTCGGAGGACCGCAAGCAGCTCGGTCTGCTGCTCGAGCACGACGTGAGCGAAAACATCACGCTGCCGTCGCTGCGCGAGCGGTTCAGCCGGTGGGGCCTGGTCGACAAGCTCGTCGCGAGGCGCGCCGCCAAGGAGGTGGCCGACCGGCTGACCATCAAGACGCCATCGATACGGCAGACCACGAAGTTTCTCTCCGGCGGCAACCAGCAGAAGGTCGTCATCGCCAAGTGGCTGGTCAAGGACTGCGACATCCTCATCTTCGACGAGCCGACGCGCGGCATCGACGTGGGCGCGAAGGAAGAGATCTACGCCCTGCTCAACAGCCTGGCCCAGCAGGGCAAGGCGATCATCATGATCAGTTCCGAGCTGCCCGAGGTGCTCCGCATGTCCCATCGCGTCGTGGTGATGGCGGAGGGGCGGGTCAGCGGCATCCTCTCCGCCGACGAGGCGACTCAGGAAGGCGTCATGCACCTGGCCACCCTGCGGCCCAACGAGAACCCCGACGACGCCGCCGAGCTGGGCCTGCTCGACCTGCACTCCACCGAACCGAAGGCGGTATGAGATGACGTCCCTGCTCACCCGCGCGGAAGGCGCCACCGACCGGGCCGCCTGGATCGCCGCCGCCAAGAACCGCCTTCAACAGCTGCTGGCGTTCGCGAGCCTGATCGTGATCTTCACGTTCTTCTCGTTCGCGAACTCGGCCTTCCCGACGTACTCCAACGTCATCAACATCCTGTTCAGCACCGTCGTGATCGGCACGCTCGCGCTGGGTACGACGTTCGTCATCATCACCGGCGGCATCGACCTCTCGATCGGCACCGGCATGGCGCTGTGCGCGGTCATGTCCGGCGTGTTCATCGTCAACGCCGGCCTGCCCGTGATCATCGGTGTGCCGCTGGCGATCCTGTTCGGCGGCCTGATCGGTCTCGTCAACGGCCTCAACGTCGCGGTGCTGAAGCTGCCGCCGTTCATCGCGACCCTGGCGATGATGCTGGTGGCGCAGGGGCTCGCCCTGGTGATCTCCAACAGCACGCCGATCTACTTCACCGACAACCCCGGGTACATCAAGATCTCGACCGGCGAGCTGATCCCCGCGCTGAACATCCCCAACGCCGTACTGGTACTGCTCGCCGCCGCGGTGATCGCGGGCTTCCTGCTGAGCAAGACCCTGCTCGGCCGGTACACGTACTCCATCGGCAGCAACGAGGCCGCGACCGCGCTGTCCGGCATCGACGTGCGGCGCTGGAAGATCGTCATCTACACGCTGGCCGGCCTGTTCACCGGCCTCGCCGGTGTGATGATCTCGGCGCGTCTCGGCTCCGCCCAGCCGGCCACCGGCATGGGCTACGAGCTCCAGGCCATCGCCGCCGTCGTCATCGGCGGCACCTCGCTGGCCGGCGGCAAAGGCTCGATCATCGGCACCGTGATCGGCGCCCTCATCATCTCGGTCCTCAACAACGGCCTCCAGATCATGTCCATCCCGCAGGAGTGGCAGAACGTCATCCTCGGCCTGGTCATCCTCGTCGCCGTCTACGCCGACATGGTGCGCAAGAAGGAAGCCTGACGTGACCACCCACGGCACAAGGGAGCACCCATCATGAAAAGAAATCGAATTCTCGCAGCCATTGCCGCCGCCACCATCGCCATCGTCGCCGCCGGCTGCGGGGACGACGGCGACAGCGGTACCGGCAGCGGCGGCGGCCAGAAGTACATCGCGATCGTCTCCAAGGGCTTCCAGCACCAGTTCTGGCAGGCGGTCAAGAAGGGCGCCGAGGACGAGGCGGCCAAGCAGAACGTGCGCATCACGTTCGAGGGGCCCGCCACCGAGGCCGACATCGAGGCGCAGACGACGATGCTCACCAACGCGCTGGCCAAGAAGCCCGACGCGATCGGCTTCGCCGCGCTGGACAGCAAGGCCGCCGCGCCGCTGATGGAGCAGGCCAAGTCCGCCAACATCCCGGTGATCGCCTTCGACTCCGGTGTGGACAGTGACGTACCGCTGACCACCGCCGCGACCGACAACAAGGCGGCCGCCGGCGAGGCCGCCAAGCACCTGTCCGAGCTGATCGGCGGCTCAGGCAAGGTGGCCCTGGTGGTGCACGACCAGACCAGCGTCACCGGCCGGGACCGGCGCGACGGCTTCCTGGACTGGATGAAGGCCAACGCACCCGGTATCCAGGTGCTGCCGGCCCAGTACGGCGGTGGTGACCAGGCGAAGTCGGCCGACATCACCAAGTCGATCCTGCGCGCCAACCCCGACATCAAGGGGATCTACGGCGCCAACGAGGGCTCGGCCATCGGCGTGATCAAGGGCATCGAGGAGGCCGGCAAGTCGGGCGTCGCGGTGGTCGGCTTCGACTCCGGACAGGCCCAGATCGACGCCATCAAGAACGGCACCGAGGCGGGTGCCATCACGCAGAACCCGGTCGGCATGGGTGCGGCTCTGGTCAAGGCGGCGGTCGAGGCGATCAACGGCCAGACCCTGCCGAAGACCATCGACACCGGCTTCTACTGGTACGACAAGACGAACATCGACTCGCCGGAGATCCAGGCGGTTCTCTACAAGTAGTACCCAAAGGAGTCAGGGCGTCCCGCCGCGACTTGCGGGACGCCCTGACCGGGGGGTGAGGAATTTAGCTCGTGTGACGGCTCAGTTCGTCGTGACGGCCAGGCTGTGCTGGTAGCCGGCGCCGATCGCCGCTACGCCGGTCAGGCCGCTCACCGCCACCGGAGACCTGCGGTTGGTCGCGGTGCCGTCGCCCAGGGCGCCGTACTGGTTCCATCCCCAGCTGACCGCGGTGCCGCCCTGGAGCAGCGCCGTGTTGTGCCCGTAGCCGGCCGCGATCGCCTTCACGCCCGCGAGGTTCGGCACCGTCACCGGGGTGTCCCGCTGGACGGTGGTGCCGTCGCCGATCTGCCCGTCTCCATTGTGGCCGAAGGTGGCCACGGTGCCGTCCGCGCGCAGGGCGATGCTGTGGTGACCGCCCGCGTCGACGCTGACCACATTGGACAGGCCGGAAACGTGGGCCGCGGTGGGCCGGTTGTCCGTGGAGCCGTCGCCGAGCTGGCCCTGCGCGTTGTAGCCCCACGAGTACACGAGGCCGCCGGTGTCGACGGCGAGGCTGTGCCCGCCGCCACCCGCGATCGCGACCGCGTTCCACACGTTGGCCACGCCGACCGGCGTGCGCCTCTCCTCGACGGTACCGTCGCCGAGCTGGCCGACGTTGTTGGCGCCCCAGGCCGCGATGGTGCCGCCCGCGTAGAGCGCCATGCTGTGGTTGTCGCCCGCCGCGATGGCGACCGCGCCGAAGACGACCGGCACCGGCGTGTTCTGGTCGTACTCCTGGCCGTTGCCGACCTGGCCGAAGTGGTTGTCGCCCCAGGCGTACACGACGCCGTTCGAGTTCAACGCCATGCTGTGGTACGCGCCGGCCGCGATGGCCACGATGCCGGTGAGCCCCGGCACGCGCTTCGGGCGCAGCCGGTCGTTGGGCGTACCGTCGCCGATCTGGCTCTGGTCGTTCGAGCCCCACGCCCAGACCGTGCCGTCGGCCCGCAACGCGAGAGTGTGGTCGTATCCACCGGCCAGCGCGACGGCGTCGGTCACGTCCGGTACGGCGACCGGCCGGCGCTGGTCCACCTCGCTGGCGTCGCCGAGCTGGCCGTGCCAGTTGTAGCCCCACGCACGCGCCTGGCCCGCGGTCGCCGCCGCACCGGCGGGGGCCGCCGCGACCGAGCCGGACGCGACCAGCGTCGTGGCCAGTACTCCGAACAGCGCCGCTCGTCGTGTGATTGACACGCTCCGTCCTCCCCAGGATGTCCACTGTGGCCGCCCGACCGATGGTGGAGGAGCAGCACGGGGATGTCGAGCCGAGAAGCCGATCTTGAGTGAATCTTGATACACCGCCGGCTACCCGCCCGCGACGAGACGTAGCCGCTATCATCCTCGGTGCTGTTTACGACTCTTTCAGTACTGCTCGTCTTCGCATAGCTTCAGCGGACGGGTAGCGCGCCGGGGCCGGCGTTCTTGATCGAGCGCTTTAGATCATTGTCGTCGTACCAGAGGAAGCAGCGGACACCTCGGTCGCCATTGGCCCACGCGTCGGCCTCGGGGCTGTAATAGATGGTGCCGGAGCGGAATTCGATGTTGGAGTCGTTGGGCACCTTGGCGTAGGCCGCCAGCACACCGCGGCACCCGGTGTGCGTGCGCGCCGAGTTGCGCAGATAGTCGGTGTACGGGGTGTCGGGCGCGGTCCAGATTCCCACGAACTCGGCGCGGTGCGCGCTCGTACAGGAGACCGGTGTCATCGTGTCGACCGCGTCGGTGCCCTTCATCATGACCGGGTTGAAGCAGGTGTACGCGATCGGTGACGCGGACTTCAGCGCGTCCCGCAGGCTGCCGGTGCGAGCGACGAGGTTTCCGGGTGAGTCGAGCGACTGGGTCTCGGAGAGGTCGCACCGGAACCAACGCGCACCGCCTGACCATCCGTCCACGGCTGGGAACATCACCCACAGTCGCAGGCGGGCTCCGCGCCAGTCCGCGCCCAGAAACTCCGTCGCCTTGGCGCCGCACTCCGCGTGGGCCTTGCGGACCGTCGGAGAACCCGGCGCTGGGGGCTTGGAAGGGGCGGCATCGGCGCCTGTGAGCTGTCCGATGTGTACGGTCTCGCCGCCATGCGACGCGCCGCAGTCCAGCGGCTTGTAGAGGTCGATCGTCGTGTGAAGCTTGTAGAAGACCTGCGAGAGGCCGGAGTGGCAGGTGTTCGCGGCCGGCATGTAAAGGCGTGGTTCCGGGAGGGTGCTCCAGTCGTCGGCCAGGTCGCCGTCGACACCGGCCGGATTGCCGCACCCTGCCAGGAGCGCCGCGACCAGCGCGCACGCCATCGTCACACCGAGCCGTCGCCGCATGTTGATCCCCCCGTAGAAGGCGCCCGGCGCAGCATACGGCACGTCACCTTTGGGCGCGGGGGCGTCGCGGGTGCCGCGGATCGCCCCGCTGTTGCGGCACGCGGTGACCCCCTGCCGTGATCAGGGCGTCCCTCAAGCTGCCCTAACGACTTGAGGGACGCCCTGATCACTGGTTAGGGCCGGTACGCGGCTGCTACCGCGGCGCTGTCTTCGAACATGTGGTACAGGTCGATGCGGCCGTCGCGTACGTGGATGTGGAGCGCGAAGCCGCAGGAGAACGCCCGGCCCGTGCGGAGTACCTCGTGGGTGAACCGGCCAAGGGCCACGCCGTGCTCGCCGTCGGCCAGTACCCGGTCGACGGTGAACTCGCGGGTGCGGACCTCGGCGGCCACTGTGGACAGGAACGCCCGGATGTCGGCACGGGTGCGCCGGCGGCCGGTCCAGGGCACCTCGGGCGCGCCGGGCACGTCCCAGTCGACGTTGTCGGCGAACAGCTCCAGTACGCCGTCGAAGTCGCCGGCGCCGAAGCGGCGGAAGAACTCGGCGGCGACCGCCGCGGCGGGGCTCATCGTGGTTGTCATGATCTTCTCCAATCGATTAGGTGGTGTGCAGGGGTGTCAGGCGGCTCAGGTGACCGTCGGGGCGGACCACGGCCACGCGGGGCCGCGCGCCCAGCGCCCGCCGCAGTGCCCGCCGAGCCCGTCCGGCCGTCGCGGACAGGTCGTGGACGGGCATGTCCGCTGGGGCTTTGCTCCGTAGCCGCGCCACCGCGGCCGCCCACCCGGTGGGCGTACGGCTGCCGGGCCACAGCAGCATGGTGAACGCGTACGGGGCCAGCGGCGGCATTCCCGCGAGCGGCACCCGCTGTCCGGGCTGTACCGGTCCGCGCCGCCACGCGAGCGGGTGGGTGCCGGCGGAGCCATAGTGGACGTCGGTCTGGCTCAGCAGCGGCACCAGGATCCGCCGCACGAGTCCGGCGGCCCGCCCGGCGATGAACGCGGCGTCCCGCAGGGCGATCCGTGCCGTGCCGCGCTGGAGCGCGAACCGGGCCTGAGCCGCCGAGGTGCGCGACATGCGGGCGGCCGCCGCCCGGCGCTCCGGGTCGTAACCGGACAGCGCGGTGGCCGGCAGCCGCCCCCGCAGCACGCCGCCGAGGCGCCAGCCGAGGTTGACCGCGTCCTGGAACCCGACGTTCATGCCCTGGCCGCCGGCCGGGCTGATCACGTGTGCCGCGTCGCCGGCGAGGAAGCACCGTCCTTTCTGGAACGTCTCGGCGAGGCCGAGCCGGGGCCGGAACGACCGGGTCCACAGTAGATCCGTGATGGTCAGCGGCACCCGGGCGCGCTCGTCGAGGATCCGCTGGAGCAGCTCGCGCGGCGGCGGGCCGTCCGCCACGTCGCGGTGCGGCACGTTCGCCGCGATCCGGAACCGGCCGCCGCCCAGCGGCACCAGCGCCACGACCCCGTGCCGGGAGTAGTAGTACTGGAGGTCGGCCGGTGCCGGGCCGCCCACGACGACGTCGCCGATGGCGTACGTGACGTCGACCGGGTCGCCGTCGAAGCGGATGCCGAGCAGGGTGCGCACGGCGCTCGCCGGCCCGTCCGCGCCGACCACGTAGTCGGCGGTCGCCCGCTCGATGGTGCCGTCGGCGTGCCGCAGCGTCGCCACGGGTCGCTCACCGGTGTCGTCGAGGTCGACGAGCGTCACGCCGTGCTCGACGGCACCGCCCAGCTCGGCGAGGCGCCGCCGCAGCACCTGCTCGGTCCGCGACTGCGGCAGGGCCAGCACGAACGGGTACGGGGAGTCGGCGAGCGTGCCGAGATCCGCCGTACCGAGCAGGCGCCCGCCGGAGTAGTAGCGCACCCCGGAGCTGCGATGGCCGGCCGCCACCAGCGCCTCGCTGGCACCGATTCGGCGCAGTACCTCCAGGCTGCGCGGCCAGACCAGGATGGCTCGGGAGTGCGGGTCGGCCGGTCCGGCCCGTTCGTCCCGGTCTATCAGCCGCACCCGCACGCCCTGCTGGGTCAGCTCGCAGGCGAGCACCGTGCCGACCGGGCCGGCGCCGACGACGAGTACCTGTATGGACGTCGACATCTCACCGCCCTCCCGCCGCGCCCTTGTCGCGCAGCAGCGCGGCGACGTCGGACACCGTGTGCTCCGGCCGGAGGTCGCCGTCCGCGACCGGTACGCCGTACCGCTGCTCCAGCAGGAGGGTCAGCTCGGCCAGGGTGAGCGAGTCCGCCTCCAACTCGGTGAACGCGGTGGCGGCACCCACCCGGCCCGGTGGCACGCCGAACACGTCCACCATGATCCGGGCGATCTCGTCGGTCATCTCTCGCATCTCTCGTTTCTCCTTGTCTAGAAAGTCGCTACCGCGGGCAGCGCGGGCCAGGTGAGCGTCACCGAGCCCCAGGTGGCGCCGGCACCGAACGCGGTGAGCAGTACGCGATCGCCGGCACGCAGGTCGCCAGCCGCCGCCGCGTCCGCGAGCGCCAGCGGGATCGACGCGGCGGATGTGTTGCCGACCCGGTCGATGTTCACGACCGCCCGCTCGCGCGGCACGCCCAACCCGTCGGCCACGGCGTGCAGGATGCGCACGTTGGCCTGGTGGCCGACGAGCCAGTCGAGCGCGGCGGCCTGCCAGCCGGTACCGGCCAGCGCGGCGCGGGCCGACGCGGCCATCCGCCGGACCGCGTTGACGAACACCGGCCGCCCCCGCATGGCGAGGTAGTGCGCGGCCGGGTCGGCCGGTCCGGTGGAGCGCTGCCGCGACCCGCCGGCCGGGATGGCTATCAGGTCGGCCAGTTCGCCGTCGCTGCCGAGGTCGAAGGCGAGCAGGCCGCCCACCTCGCCCGGTACGCCGGCCCGCAGCACCACGGCGCCGGCTCCGTCGCCGAAGATCGCCACCGTCGTACGGTCGGACGGGTCGACGATCGTGCTGAACGTGTCGGCGCCGATCACGAGTACGGAGCCGGCGAGGCGGCCGGCGATGGCCCCCGCGGCCACGCCGAGCGCGTACACGAAGCCGGAACACACGGCGGCGACGTCGAACGCCGGCACCGGGCCGAGACCCAGCCGGCTGGCCACTTCCGGTGCGGTGGCCGGGCAGAGCCGGTCCGGTGTCGCGGTCGCCACCACCACCATGTCGACCGTGGACATTCCGGCGTTGGCGAGTGCTCGCGCGCCCGCCGTGACCGCCAGGTCGCCGGTCGCGGTGCCGGGCGCGACGGTGTGGCGGCTGCGGATACCGGTGCGGGACCGGATCCACTCGTCGGAGGTGTCCAACCGGGCGGCCAGCATCTCGTTGGTGAGAACGTGCGGCGGCACCGTCGCGCCCAAGCCGGCGACGACCGCCGTGGGCCCGTTCACGCCGCCCTCCGTTCCGTCTCCGGCCGCACGTCCTGCGCGGCGTACTCGGTGTGAGCGGCCGCGATCGCCTCGTCGACGCCCATCACCCGGGGCAGGCCGTAGTCCTCGGCGATCCGGACCAGCCGCTCGGGCAGGCTGCCGCCGATGATCCGGTACGGGATCCGCAGCTCGTCCAGGACCCGCAACAGGGTCTGGTCGGCGAGCTGCCGGAACCGTTCGTTGACCGGCCGGTGGCCGTCGCGGGCGAGCGGGAGCTCGTTGGGCAGGTGCACGGCCGCGTCGTAGGCGCCCGCCACGTGCCGCCGCACGGCGGAGCCGATCTGGGCCATGACGGACTCGAAGAACCGGATCTCGTCGGTGCGCGGCACGCTCTCCAGGTCACCCAGGTGCACCGAGGTGTTCGGGTTGATGCCGACCGTGACCCGGATCGCGCCGTAGATCCACTCTTGCAGCGAGCAGCCGTCCGAGACGTACGTCGAACCGAGGCGGGCCTCGTGGGCGGCCCGTTCGGCGTGCCGCACGACGATCATCTGGATCAGTTCGGGCGCGGTGCACTCTTCGAGGGTCTTGCCGGGTGCGGCCTCGGGCAGGATCTCCCGCATCGTGCGGGCCCGGGTGCGCGGTACGCCCGTCAGGTGCGACAGCGCCATCGCCGTCAGCGTCTTGCCGGACGAGTACGTGCCGCAGATAGCCAGTCTCATGTGGATCCTCTCGGTCAGGCGGCGCGGACGGCCGCGAGATCGGGTAGTTGGTGTGCGACGGAGCACCGGACGAGGACGTCCCGGCCGGCGGCGACCACGTCGGCGAGGCGCCAGGTCGCGCCGCGGGCCGGTACGAGCCGGCTGCCGGCCAGCTCCGCCCCCACCGGGAACGGGATACCGGCGGGCCGGTGGGGCGTGCGCGGCCGGATCACCGTGCGCCGCATCCAGAGCGTGCTCGTGGTGGCCCGTTCCAGGCCGTCCTGCCGGTAGAGCAGGGCCTGGCCGAGCTGGAGCGCCACCGTGAAGATGTCCACGATGGACACCGACGGGTGGTAGCGCGACTCCATGCCGTCACCGGCCGGACCGTCGATGTCGACCGCGGTGAGCACGCGAGCGCGTCCGGTCGCGTCGAGCGCGAGGTTCCTCACCCGGTGCCGGCGTAGCTTGAAGCCGTCCACGTACGGGCCGGTCGTCTCGGCGGCGCCGGTGCCCCGGTGCCCCTTGCCGGAGGAGTGCTCGACCAGGCAACCCACGCGCATCGGGCCGATCCAGCAGTCCACGAGGGACAGGTGGCCGAGGAGCGTGTACGGTGCCGGCCGGCTGCGGACCACCTCGGCCCGTACCGCGAACGCCTCCAGCCCAGCCTCCAGCGGCCGCGGTCCGGCGTTGACGTCCAGCCGTCGCACCCACATCGCCCGGCGCTGCGCGGCGTCGAGCCCGTGTGCCGCGGTGACGCACGCGTCGGTGAGCCGCGCGGCGAGGACGATCGCGTCGATCGTGCTCAGGTGCGGCGGTACCGCCCCGTCGCGCTTGGTGGACCAGTCCGCCGGGTACCGGACTCCGCCGGTGGCGCTCGCGCGAACCCCGTGGCCGTCGTCCACTATGGACAGATTGTCGATGTGCTGGCCGACCCGGCGGTAGCCGCCGCCGAAGAAGCGACCCTCCGCCGGACCGAGCAGCTCGTCAAGAGTTCTGGATCGCATGGTGCGTCTCCCGTTCGTCGTCCTTGGGAAGCAGGGCCGGCTCGCGTGTCCACAGGAGAAGGCCGAGCAGCGCGAAGCCGGCGCCCACCAGGCACACGGCCAGCCAGCCGCCGCGGGCGTACGCCAGCCCCGAGGCGCCGGCACCGGCCACCCCGCCGGCGAAGTAGACGGTCATGTAGGCGGTGGTGACCCGGCTGCGCGCGGCGGGCCGCAACCGGTAGCTGACGCTCAGGTTCGTGGACTGCAGCGCCTGCACGCCGAAGTCGAGCACCACCACGCCGAGCACCAGCGGGAGCAGCCAGTGGCCGCCACCGAGGGCCATCAGCGCCCAGCCCAGCAGGGCCAGGCCGAAGTACGCCGCGGTGGCCGGGCGGTCCCCGCCGCGGTCGGCGACCTTTCCGGCCCACCGTGCCGCGTAGGCACCCGCGACGCCGGCCAGCCCGAACAGGCCGATCGCCGCCTCGCCGTACCGGTAGGGCGGTGCGGCGAGCAGGAACGCGATCGCCGTCCACAGTGCGCTGAAGCCCGCGAACGACACGAACCCGTACGCGCACCGCAGCCGCAGCACCGGTTCCTCCCGCACGAGGCGGGGCACCGAGCGCAGCAGCGCCGGATAGCTCAGCCGGTCGGGTGGCCGGGCGCGGGGCAGCGATCGCGACAGCACCAGCGCGAGCGCCACCATCGCCGCGGACGCCAGCGCGTACACGGAGCGCCAGCCGCCCACCTGCGCGACCAGACCGCCAGCCGTGCGGGCGAGCAGGACGCCGGCGAGCACACCGCCGAGTACCGTGCCGGCCACCCGGCCCCGCTCGGCCGGCGGCGCCAGGGTGGCCGCGAACGCGACCAGGATCGGCGCCACCACGGCGCTGAGCGCCACCACGACCGTGGCGCCCGCGAGCACCCCGAACGACCAGGCGCCCGCGGCCACCGCCTGGCCGGCCGCGACGACCAGCAGCAGCACGGTGACGAGGCGCCGCCGCTCCACCACGTCACCGAGCGGCACGAGCAGGGCGAGGCCGGCGGCGTACCCGATCTGCCCGAGCGTCACGAGCAGTGACGCCTCGCCGCTGCCCGTGCCGAACGTGCCGGCGATGGCTTGTAGTAACGGTTGCGAGTAGTAGACGTTGGCCACGGCGAGGCCGCTGGCGGCGGCGAACAGCGCCACCGTGCGGCCCGGCAGCGTCGGATCCGGGTTCATCGCTCTTCCTCCTCGTCGTGCGCGGCGAGCACGCGCCGCGCCACCGCCATCGCGTTGATGGCCCGCGGGACGCCGGCGTAGAGGGACACCTGGGTTAGTGCCTCCACCACCTCGCGCGGCGTGGCGCCGGCGCGGAGCGCGCCTCCAATGTGGAACTCCAGTTGTGGTTCGGCGCCGCCGAGCGCGGCGAGGACGCAGATCGTGGCGAGCTGGCGGGTGCGCAAATCCAGGCCGGGCCGGCCGAGCACGGCACCGAGGCCGTGCTCGGCGGCTTCGGCGAGGCCCGGCGCGAGGTCGGCCAGCGCCTCCCACGGCGGCACCGCGCCGTCGGGCGCGATCCGCCGGAACACGGCGATCCCGCGTCCCGCGCCACTTCCCGCGCTCACCGGTACACCTCCGCCACCACGCACAGCGCCCAGCGCATGCGGGCGGCGGCGGTCTCCGGGTGGTCGCCGTACTCGCCGGCCACCTCCACCGCGCACCCGTCGGGGCCGCCGTGGCGGCGTAGCGACTGCGCGACCGCCGCGATGACCTCGGCCCGGTCCGGCCGCGACCCGGCCGGCAGGTGGCTGGCGAACAGCGCCGCCGCCAGTCCCGCGGCGGTACCGGTCGAGGCGCCGGCGCGTGCCTCCAGTTGCGTGGCCATGAGCTGCCCCCTTTCGGGTGATCTGCTTGCATTCGAGAATCGGCCAGTTCGCGGCTGGCGGCGTCCGGTGAGGGGCTGATCTTCGGCCTCCGCTCCAGGGCGTACCGGCGGCCGCTCCCGCTGCCCGGCAGCACGGGGAACACGGCGTTCCGGCCGCCCGCGGCCCTCGCGGGTACGACTCCAGGGGGACCCGGCGGGCCGGGGTCCGACCGGCGGTGTAGGCGGCGGATCGGCCGGGAAACAGACGCCGCGATGCGGCGTCAAATGATGCAATGTCCGCATAAGTCGGCCAGACGGCGGCGCGTTCGCCATCATTGAGGAGGGGCCATGTCGTACCCGGAGCTGAGCGACGCGGACCAGCGGGTGTCCGGCGCCGCCACCGAGACGTTCGTGCTGGTCAAGGACCGCACGGCGGACGACTGGCGCACCGGCACCGTCGGCGTGCTGATCGACACCGACGTCGTCATGGTGCCCGCGCCGCCGAAGGGCCTGCTCGACCACGGGGAGCAGGTCGACCTGATCCTCTGCGGCCCGCCCAACGGCCACGGCCCCGCGCCGGAGTGCGTCGGCGGCCGCCGCGCGGTGGTGCTGCGCTTGACCGGCGGCCGGGCGGTCGTCGGGTACGTCCAGCTCGACCGGGGCACCCGGCACCCGGCGCTGAACGTCACGCGTCCGGACAAGGAGCGCCTCGTCGACGCGCTCGCCGGCTGCGGCGGAGACTACTGGTCCGCCATGGACGGCGTGGGCATCGTCCGCGACCCTCGGCCGCCCTTCAAGGCGGGAACGCTGTGGTCGCCCAGCGACCTCGACAGCGTGGCGCACGGGTTCGCCGGGGGCCCGCTCGAAACCAAGGAGCGGGAGTACCAGACGCTGGGCGAGCTTGGCACCGACGCGTGTTGCCCCACCAAGTGCTGCAAGAGAAGCCTGTTCCCACGATGAGCACGCCCTCCCTGGGCCGAGGGCCGGTGATCGCCTGGGACGCGGTGCTGGCGGCGCTGGCCTGCGCCCTCGACGTCACGCTGTTCAGCTACATCGGTCTGAGCGAGGAGCGGGCACCGGCGCTCGCGGTCATCGGCTACGCGGTGGTGGGGTACGCCGCGTTGCTGCTGCGCCGCCGGGCGCCGGTGCTCGTGTTCGCCGCGCTGTGGGTGCACAGCATGGTGGCCTCGCTGACGCCGGACCTCATGTACTTCCCGACGGTGGGCCTCGTCGTCGCGATCTACACGCTCGCGGACCAGCGCGGCAACCGCGCGGCGCTGTGGGGACTGTGCCTGTTCACGGTGCCGGTCGGCTTCAACGTGGCCGACACCGTGCGCGGATCCGAGGACCCGTACCGGGTGGCGGTGATGTGCGCCGCCGGGCTGCTCGCGTACGGCGCCGCCGGATGGGTCGCCGGGCGCCTCGTGCGGGTCAGTCGGGAGCTCTGGCGGGCCTCGGCGCGGGAGGCCCTCGGCGCCGAGCGCCTGCGGATCGCCCGCGAGCTGCACGACGTCGTCGCGCACTCGGTCACGGTGATGGTGCTGCAGGCGGCCGGCGCCCAGCGGGTCCTGACGGCCGACCCGGCCCGAGGGGTACGCGCCCTCGGCGAGATCGAGAGCGCGGGCAAGCAGACCATGACCGAGCTGCGCCGCATGCTGCGGGTGCTGCGCGGCGACGACACGGTCGGCCGCCTGGACCCGTACGAGCCGCGCCCCGGCGTGGACGACCTGGAGGCGCTGGTCGCGGGCGTGCGCAGCGTCGGCGTACCGGCCCGCCTGCGGGTGGAGGGCGCGCCGGGCGAGGTGAACGTGGAGGTCGCCCTCACCGCGTACCGGGTCGTCCAGGAGGCGCTCACCAACGTGATCCGGTACGCGCGCCCGGGCGCCGCCGCCACCGTCCACGTCGTGTGGGAGGGGCGGACCCTGCGCATCAGGGTGTCGAACGAGGGCCCGTCCGCGCCCCGGCCGTCCGCCGCGTCGATGTCCAGCGGGTACGGGCTGCGAGGCCTGCGGGAGCGGGTGGCCCTGGCCGGCGGGGAGCTGCGAGCCGGGCCCACAAGGGACGGTGGCTTCGAGGTGACCGCCACGCTGCCCGTCGCGATTCCCGCGCGGCCGGTGGCGGCCGGCGGCGTACCAGACAACCGAGGAGCACTGTCCAATGTCGATTAGGGTGCTGCTGGCCGACGACCAGCCGATGATCCGTACCGGTATCGCGATGCTGCTGGACGCCGAGCCGGACGTGGAGATCGTCGGGGAGGCCGCCGACGGTGGTGAGGCGGTCGAGCGCGCCGGCGAGCTGCGCCCCGACGTCGTGCTGATGGACGTGCGGATGCCCGGCGTCGACGGCGTCGAGGCGACCCGCCGGATCACCGCGGACGGGTTCGCCGGTACCGCCGACGGCCCCATCACGGTGCTGATCCTGACGACGTACCACGTGGACGACGCGGTGTACTCGGCGTTGCGCGCCGGGGCCTCCGGGTTCCTGCTCAAGGACGCCGCGCCGACCGAGCTGGTCGCCGCCGTACGCGCGGTGGCCGCCGGCGAGGCGTGGCTCGACCCGGCGGTCGCGCGCGGCCTGATCACCGAGTTCGCCGCGCGGCCGGAGCGGAACCTGCCCACGCCCACCGAGCTGCGCCAGCTGACGCCCCGCGAGACCGAGGTACTGGTGCTCGTGGCGCACGGCCTGTCCAACGCCGAGATCGCCGCGCACCTGGTCGTGGGCGAGGCGACCGTCAAGACGCACTTCGGGCGGGTACTGATGAAGCTCGGGCTGCGCGACCGCGCGCACGCCGTCGTGGCGGCGTACCAGAGCGGGCTCGTCAAAGCCGGCGACTCGCTGGCATGACTGGCGACTCGCTGGCATGACTGGCGACTCGCTGGCATGACAAGGCGTCCCGCACGCCGTCACAGCGACGTGGGGGACGCCTTGATCAGGAAGGAGCGGACCCGCGTCAGTTGCGGGACAGCGCGCCTTCGGCGTTCGTGATGGCCTGGCGGGCCTGCTGCATCTCGGCACCGCCGTCGTCGAGGTCCTCGACGGCGCCGTTCAGCATCCGGCCGGCGCCGCGGCGGGCGTTCGGGTTCGCCGCGACCGCGGCCTGCGCGTCGGAGACGGCCGTACGCGCCAGCTGCATCGCCTGCTGCGCCGCGGTGAACGCGCCCTCGGCGTTGGCCAGCATGTTCGGCGCGCTGCCGTCACCGCGCGAGGCGGCGAGGAGCTGGCGCGCGGTCTGCGCCGCGTCCATGGCGGCCGAGGTGGCCTGGCGGCCCGCGGCCGCGGCGTCCTGCCCGGCCTGGGTGTCGGCGTCCTCGCAGGCACGGGCCACGTTCTGGCCCGCGTCCATGGCGGCGTCCGACGCCTCGAGCAGGCTCCGGGCCGCGTTGCGCAGCTCGCCCCGGGCCGCGTTGTTCATGGGTACGCTGGCCGCCGCCACGCTCTGGTTCCCACCCGAGACGGAGTCCGCGTTCGCCGAGCCGAGGCCGAGCGCCGCGAGTGCCACCACGACAGAGGCGACACCGGCTCCGAGCAGTACCCGTCGATTGCGCAGTAGTTCCACGATCTCTCACCTTCTCGATGGCCGGCACAGTGGACCGGCCTCCCCAACAGATGTGTGCACGCCGCGCGGCGGTCACTTGTCGGTATTCACGGAGTTGGCGGTGGATCGGGCTTGTCGGGTCGTGCACGTCCCGTAGGCGCGTTGTTGCGATACGCGCGGTGGCGGATCCGCGGATCGCGTGGTATCTCGCGGGCGCGTGGCGCGCGGTCGAGTGTGGACAGGTGACAATCAGCTCGGCATGAGCTTTGCCGATCGTTAGTGTTTCTGTCCCAGTACGGGTCCTAGCTTTGCCGCCATGACACGTGGGAACCTGCGTCCGCTCGTCCTGCTGCCCGTGCTCGTGGCGCTCCTGATCGGGAGTGGGCTCGTCGCTGCCGCGCGCGCGTCCGCCCTGTCGCTGCCGTTGCCGGGGCGCGAGGTCACCATCGACACCGGCAAGCTCAAGGGAAACGTGCGCCTGGACCGCCGGGAGTTCCTCGGTATCCCGTTCGCCGCGTCCACCGCCGGCGACGGCCGTTTCCGCGCGCCGCGGCCGCCGGCGAAGTGGTCGGGCGTGCGCGACGCGACCAGGTCCGGTGCGGCCTGCCCGCAGATCCTGCCCTCGTCCGAAGACTGCCTGACCGTCGACGTGCACACGCCGCCACTGTCGGCCGGTACCGACCTGCCGGTGATGGTCTGGATCTACGGCGGTGCCTTCGTGTTCGGCTCGAACTCCGGGTACGACCCGTCGCCGCTGATCAAAGAGGACGTCATCGTCGTCAACGTGAACT
Organism: Phytohabitans aurantiacus; assembly: GCF_027923225.1. Classification (GTDB taxonomy): domain Bacteria; phylum Actinomycetota; class Actinomycetes; order Mycobacteriales; family Micromonosporaceae; genus Phytohabitans; species Phytohabitans aurantiacus. Next base: position 123,318 of record NZ_BSDI01000005.1, on the reverse strand, counting down.
ACCGCCTCGGCCCGTTCGGGTTCCTGTCCCTGCCGGGGCTCAAGGAGAGCAACGTCGCGTTGCTGGACCAGCAGGCCGGGCTGCGATGGGTGAAACGCAACATCGCCGCCTTCGGTGGTGACCCCGGCAAGGTCACCGTCTTCGGGGAGTCGGCCGGGGGCAGCAGCGTCTGCCACCAGATGGCGTCACCGCTCGCGGAGGGCCTGTTCCAGCAGGCGATCGTCCAGAGTGGATCGTGTTCGGGGCGGAACGGTCTGACGCCGGTGTCGAAGGACGAGATCCAGAAGCGCAGCCGGGCCTTCGCGCGGGAGATGGGGTGCGAGGATCCGGCCGAGGAGGTCGCCTGCCTGCGCGCGCTGCCGCAGGACAAGCTGCTGTCGTCGAAGACGCTGGAGTTCCAGCTCGACCTGACCTGGGTGCCCAGTGTGGACGGTGTGGTCGTGCCGCGCTCGCTGGAAGACGCGTGGCGCACCGGCCAGTACCAGAAGGTGCCCATGATCGTCGGCGGTACCAGGGACGAGGGCCGCACCTTCATCGCGCTGCTGGACCACCTGCTGACGCTGTCCAGTGTCAGCCCGGAGGAGTACGCGGCGTTCGTGCGCGACGCGTTCGGCGACGACGCGGACGCGGTCCTGGCGAAGTACCCGGTGTCCGCGTTCGACTCGGCCGACCTCGCCAAAGCGACCGTGCTCACCGACTTCTCGTTCGCCTGCGCGACGGCGTTCCACATCGAGCAGGCCGACGCCGCCGGCTCGCGGGTGTTCGCGTACGAGCTGAACGACGTGGACCCGCCGCTGGCCGGCGTCGACCCGTTCATGCCGATGGGCAACTTCCACGGCTCCGACGTGCTCTACCTGTTCAACTCGCTGCAGGGGATACCGGCCATCCGCAACGGTACTCAGCAGAAGCTGTCCGACCAGATGGTCGCCGCGTGGACGTCGTTCGCCCGCTCCGGCGACCCGGGCGCGGTCGGCGGCACCGACTGGCCGGTGTGGAGCGCCGAGCGGCCGCGCGTCATCCAGCTCAGCTCGGCCGGCAGCACGCTGAGCACGACCGTGCCCGGCGAGCACAACTGTGACTTTTGGGAGCCGATCGTGGGACCGACTGCTCTGGGTGACCGCGACTACACAGCAGAGTGACAGTGGTGGGCGCCGATACGCTCACCTGGCACGCAGACGCGAGGCCGGTCCATCTGGCTATGTGGGTGCATGGAGAGTATTCGCGACCAGGTGCGGAACCTCTTCCGGCGCGGCCGCCACGGCCGGCTGACGCTGCGAGGGTACGGCGCGTTCGCCCTGCACGGCCGGCCGCTGCCGCTCCGGATCGCCGCCGTCATGGCGCCCATGACCGTGGTGGCCGTCGCCTTCGGGTGGCTGACCGTGGTCAACGCGGTCGACCTGGCACGGCCGCTGGACGAGGCTGAGCGGTACGCCGAGGTGAGCACCGCCAGCCTGACGCTCGTCGAGAAGCTCCAGGACGAGCGCGACCGGGCCGCCCGCGCCGTCGACGTCGACCGGGACGAGCTGGGCCTGGACGCCGCCTTCGCCGCTACCGAAGACGCCATCGAGGCGTTCGAGACCGCCCTGGCGCAGGTGCCCGAGTCGGCGTTCGGCGCGCAGGTCGCCCGGGCCCGCGCGGGCCTCGCCGAGCTGGGCGGGCTGCGGGACGCCGCGTTCCGGCCCAGGCTGTCGCCGCTGGCCACGATCGACGCGTACAGCAAGGCGATCCTGCCCGTGATCCACATCGGCAGCGGCGCGGACAGCCAGGCGGTGCGGCTCTCCGGCAGCCCGGCGGTCGTCGCGCGCACCGCCGGCCTGTACGACCTGGTGCTGGCGGCGGGCGCGGCCTCGCAGCGGCGCGCGCTGGTGACCGCGATGCTGGCGCGCGACTGGGCCGAGACCGGCGAACGCGACGCCCTGGTGGTCTCCGGCTTCCAGAGCCGGGTGGAGCTGGACGCGTTCCAGGCCATCGCCGGCGCGCCGGCCCGGACCCTGTACGAGCGGGCCGGCGTCGCCCCCGCGACCCGGAGCGAGGACGCGTACGTGCGGCGGGTCCTCGGCAACGACGACAGCTACGCGGACGCCGGGCTGTCCGTCACGGCCTGGCTGGACGTCTCCAACCAGCAGCTCACCCGGCTCCGGCTGGTCATCGGCCAGAGCGCCCGCGGCGGCCTGGACCAGATCCGCGACCTGCGGATCGCGGCGTGGCAGGCGGCGGCCGGCAACACCGCGCTGTTCGCGGCGGCCGCCGCGTTCGCGGTCATCATCGCCCTCGCGGTCGGCGGCGGCATCGTGCGCGACCTGCGACGGCTGCGCCGCGGGATGCTGAGGGTCGCCAACGACCGCCTGCCGCGCACGGTCCGGTCGCTGTCGGAGTACCCGCCGGAGCTGGTCGACCTGACGATCCGGCCGGTCGGCGGCGATACGCGTGACGAGATCGGGCAGGTCGCGGACGCGTTCGACACCGTGCACCGCGAGGCCGTGCGGCTGGCCGCCGCCCAGGCCCGCATGCGCACCACCGCCAACGCGGTCATCGGCACGGTCGCCGGCCGCGCGCAGAAGCTCGTCGGCGAGCAGCTCGCGGTGATCAGCGAGCTGGAGCGCGACCAGATCGACCCCATCAAGCTCGACGGCCTCTTCCGGCTCGACCACCTCGCGACGCGGATGCGCCGGTACGGCGAGGTGCTGCTCGTACTGGCCGACGACGACCCGGGACGGCGGCGCACCGAACCGGCACTGCTGGCCGACGTCGTGCAGGCGGCCGTCGGCGAGATCGAGCAGTACGTCCGGATCGAGCTGCTGTACCTGCCGGCCGTCAGCGTCGCACCCGGGCTCGTCGTCGACCTCGCGCACCTGCTCGCCGAGCTGCTCGACAACGCCGTCGCGTACTCCGACCCGGGCAGCGTCGTGCACGTGTTCGCCAGCCGCCAGCGGGACGGCCAGGTACTCGTCGAGATCCACGACGACGGTCCGGGCGTACCGGCCGAGACGCTCGATCAGCTCAACACCCGCCTCACCGGGGCACCGGGCCTGCTGCTGGGCAAGGAGCCGCAGCTCGGGCTCTTCATCGTCCGGCTGCTGGCGTCCCGCCACGGGGTACGGGTGCGGCTGTCATCGGGCGAGCAGCGGGGGACCGTGGCGTCGGTGCTGCTGCCGGCGTCGTTCGTCGCCCCGGCGCCGTCCGCATCGGCGTACGAGCTGCCGGAGCCGGTGGGGTTCGGGCCGCAGGCGAAGGTGTGAACCCTCCACTCTCGACAAGTCCCAACCTGCGGTGCAGGCGCGCGAGAATCGGGGGAGCCCACCAGTTCCGCCGGCCGAGCAGCGTCATCGTCGCCGGCACCAGCAGGCAGCGCACCAGCGTCGCGTCGATCGCCACCGCCGCGGCCAGCCCCAGGCCGATCTGCTCGACCGAGCTCATCCGCGCGGCGCCGAAGCAGCCCATCACGACCACCATCAGCATCGCCGCCGAGGTGATGACCCTGCCGGTCTGCTGGAGTCCCCAGCGCACGGCGGTGCCCGGTGCCACGCCCGCGTCCACGTACTCCTTGACGCGCGCGAGCAGAAACACCTCGTAGTCCATGGACAGTCCAAAAGCGAACCCGAAGATGATCACGAGGAAGATCGGGTTGAAGCCGGTCACCGTCACCGTGTTCAGGGCGCCGTCGAACACGCCGTGGTAGAAGACGGCGCTCATGATGCCGAACGTCGCGGCCAGCGAGACCACGTTCATGACGACGGCCTTGACCGGTACGACCAGGGAGCCGGTCATCAGGAACAGCAGTACCAGCATCGCGAGGGCGGTCAGCCCCATGGCCATCGGGAGGCGGCCGGTGAGCAGGCCGGTGAGGTCGCGTAGGAGCGCCGCGTCGCCGGTGACCCACGACCGGTCGCCGGGTGGGCGGTCGTCGCGGATCCGGTCGACGAGGTCCCACACTGTGCCGCCCTGCGGGTCGCCGCGCACGTCGAACTCCACGATGGACATCTCAGGGGACAGCGGCGCGGCCGGGCGGACGCGGGCCACCAGCGGGTCCGGCCGCCAGCGGGACGCCCATTCGTCCAGCGCCCGCGGCGATGTCGAGGCCAGCACCGTCACGCTCGCCACGGGCGGCAGGCCGAACCGCCGCACCAGCGCGTCGGCCACCTCCACCCCCTCGATCGACCGCGGCAGGCTGTCCACTGTGTCCAGGCGTACCGAGGTGGGCAGCGCCGGCGCGGTGGCGGCGAGCAGCACCGCCGACGTGGCGAGGGCGACCAGCAGCGGCCGCCGCTGCACGCGGCCGGCGAGGCGCGCGAAGAAGCCGGCCTCCGCGCCGCTGTCCGGCGGGAGGATCCGGCGCGCGCCGTGCCGCGCCGGCCGGATCCACCTGCGCAGCAGGCCGAGCAGGCCGGCGGTGAGGGTCAGGGACGCGAGCATCGCGACCACCGCGATGGACATGCCGGCGATGCCGAGGGCCGACAGTCCGGGTACCCCGAACGTGAGCATCCCGACCAGCGACGTGGCCACGGTCAGGGCGCTGAACAGGATGGTCCGGCCGGCGGTCGCCCAGGTGCGCTCCAGGGCGGCGAGCGGCGGACCCGGCACGCTGAGCTCCTCCCGGTACCGGTTGACCAGCAGCAGCGAGTAGTCGATGGCGAGACCGAGGCCGAGCAGGGTGGTGACGGTGACCGCGTTGACCTCCAGATCGGCCACTGTGGAGAAGCCGAGCAGGATCGCGGTCACCGCGGCGACCGATACCAGCGCGACCAGTACCGGCAGGCCCGCCGCCACCACGCCGCCGAACACGACGACCAGGACGACCGCGCTCAGCGCCAGCGACAGGGCCTCGCCCTGGGCGAGGTCTTCGCGGATGGCGTCGTTGGCCTGCAGGGTGACCGCCGTGGTGCCGCCGACCCGGACCCGCACGTCCGGCTGGCCCGCGTCGCGCAGCCGGCCCTCGCCCTTGCGCAGGGCGGCGGTCACGCCGGCGGTGGTCTCGGCCAGTTCGGCCGGCTCCAGCCGGGTGAGCGAGACCTGGATCAGCAGCGCCTTGCCGTCGGGCGTCACGGGCGCGCGGCCGTCGAACGGGGTCCGCACCGCGCGCACGCCGCCGACCTCTGTGATCTTGGCGGCGGTCGTCCGTACCGCCTCGCGGACGCTCGGCGCGCGCGCGTCGACACCGTCGACGAGCCCGGTGATCTCGCCGCCCTGGCCCGTGGCCTCGGCCAGCACGTCTATCGCGGCGACCGACTCCAGCTGGGTCGGTCCCTGGTTGGCCAGCCGGTCGAACAGCGGGCCGGCGCAGGCGCCGCCGCCCACGGCGGCGGCCAGCCAGATCGCGATGACCGGCCACGGTCTGCGGAAACACCAGCGCCCGGCACCGGCCAGCACGCTGTTGATCGAGGTGCGCACTATCGCACCCTGCCCCGCGCCACCGGCCATCGACAGCGATTCGCGCGCGCGAATAAGGGTCCGATAGGCGCGCGCGGTGACAAGCCTCTTCTCTTGTAACGCGGGTGACAACCCGGGCGGGTCGAACTGTTGCTCCGGTGCGTACGAATGCGGTCACGGAGCGGCGTAGTACCGGGTGACGGCGTCCCGCCGCACGGTAACCGGATCGATCTGGTGACCGGCTCGATCTGGGGAAAGGCGTGATCTGCGTGAGCGGTACGTACCTTCCGGTCTCCGCGGCCCAGCGCGAGATCTGGCTCGCCCAGCAGCTCGCGCCCTATGGCGGCGGCTACCAGATCGCGCAGTACGTCGAGATCGACGGGCCGGTGGACGCGCGGGCGATGGAGGCCGCGGTGCTGCGGACGGCGGCGGAGGCCGAGCCGGTGCGGGTCCGGCTGGCGGAGGCCGACGGCGACCCGATCCAGGAGGTCGTCCCGCTGACCGGCTGGACCATGCCGGTGTTCAACGTCAGTGAGGCGCCCGACCCGCGCCTGGCCGCCGAGAAGTGGATGCGCACCGACGCGGCCCGGCCGATGGACCTGGGCGGTGGCCGGCTGTTCAGCTGCGCGCTGTTCCGGCTGCGACCAGACCGCTTCGCCTTCTACCAGTGCGTCCACCACATCGCCGCCGACGCGTTCGGCGCCGCGGCGCTCACCCGCCGCATCGCCCAGCTGTACACGGCCGCCGTCACCGGCCAGCCCGCCGAGCCGGCGTCGTTCGGGCCGCTGCGGCTGCTGGTCGAGGAGGACGCGCGGTACCGGGAGTCCGCGAGGTTCGAATCGGACCGTCGATACTGGACGGAGCGGCTCGCCGGCCATCCCGATCCCGCGACGCTCGTCGCCGACCGGGCCGTGGCCGAGGTGAGCGGTGCTGTCGACCGGACCGCCGTGCTGTCCCACGCGGAGGCGGACCGGGTACGGGCGGCGGCCCGCGCGCGGCAGACCCACTGGGCGAGCCTGCTGACCGCCGCGACAGCCGGGTACCTGCACCGGGTGACCGGGCAGACCGACATCGTCCTCGCCCTCCCGGTGACCGCCCGGCCCGGCCGGCGCGTGGCCAGCGTGCCCGGCATGGCGGCGAACGTGCTGCCGCTGCGGGTCGCGGTCACCGCCGCCACGCCGCTCGTGGACCTCGTCGACGCCGTGTCCGCCGGGATCCGCGACGCCCTGCGGCACCAGCGCTACCGGGGCGAGGACATCGCGCGCGACCTCGGCCTGACCGGCGGCTTCGGCGAACTGGCCCGGGTACGCGTCAACGCGATGCCGTTCGAGCAGAGCCTCAGCTTCGGCGGTCACCCCGGCACGCTCCACACGATTTCCGTCGGGCCGGTCGAGGACCTCGCCGTGACCGCTTACGACCGGGGCGACGGACTGTTGCATGTGGACTCCCACGCGCCGGCCGACCGGTGCGACGCCGGGGAGATCGCCGGCCACCACCGCCGGGTGCTCGCCGTGTTGGGCGCGGTGGTCTGTGCCATCACCGGCCCATCGCGCGACGCCGTCGTCGGTGACGTCGAGCTGCTGACCGGCGCCGAACGCCGCCTCGTGCTGGGCGACTGGGTACCGCGCCGTCCGCCCGCCGGCGCGGAGGGATCCGCCCTGCTGCCCGACCTGTTCGCGGCGCGGGCCCGGCGCGGCCCGAACGCGGTGGCCGTGACCTTCGGGGACCGCGACATGACGTACGCGGAGCTGGACGCGGCCACGAACCAGTTGGCCCGGCGGCTGATCGCGGCCGGCGCCGGCCCGGAGCGCACCGTCGCCGTGGTGGTGCCGCGCTCGGAGGACCTGGTCGTCGCGATCCTCGCGGTCGCCAAGAGCGGTGCCGCGTACCTGCCGGTCGACCCGCGCTACCCGGCCGAGCGGATCGCGTTCCTGCTCGCCGACGCCAGGGCCGACGTCGTACTGTCCACCTGGGAAATAGTCGGTGACCTGCCGGACACCGAGGCGCCCGTGCTCGCGCTCGACGACCCGCCCACCACCGGAGTCTTCCCCTTCTCGCCGATCACCGACGCCGACCGGCGCGCGCCGCTGCTGCCCGGCCATCCCGCGTACCTTGTCTACACGTCCGGCTCCACCGGCGTGCCCAAGGGCGTCGCCGTCAGCCATCACGCCGTGACGCGGCTGTTCGCGGCCACCAGCGAGGAGTTCGGGTTCGGCCCCGACGACGTGTGGACGCTGTTTCACTCGTGCGCGTTCGACGTATCGGTGTGGGAGATGTGGGGCGCCCTGGCGCACGGCGGCCGCCTGGTCGTGGTGCCCGACGAGACCACCAGGAACCCCGCCGACCTGCTCCGGCTGCTGATCTCCGAGCGGGTGACGGTGCTCAGCCAGACGCCGAGCGCGTTCGCCGCGCTGGACGAGGCCGCGCGCGCCGAACCCGACCTGGATCGGGCGCTCGCCCTGCGCACGGTCGTGTTCGCCGGTGAGCCGCTGGACTTCGGGCTGCTCGCCCGGTGGTACGAGCGGCACCCGGACGAGGCGCCGGTCATGGTGAACATGTACGGCACCACCGAGACCGCCGTGCACGCCACGTACGCCGCGCTGCGCCACGAGGACGCGCGAGCGGGCGCCGGCCTGATCGGCAGGCCACTGCGCTACCTGCGCATGTACGTGCTCGACGGCGCGCTGCGCCCCGCTCCGCCCGGGGTGGCCGGTGAGCTGTACGTGGCCGGTGCCGGGCTGGCGCGGGGGTACGCCGGGCGCGCCGGGCTGACGGCGGAACGGTTCGTCGCGTGCCCTTTCGGGCCGGGCCGGATGTACCGGACCGGCGATGTGGTGCGGTGGCGCCCCGACGGGCAACTGGAGTTTCTGGGACGGGCCGACGACCAGGTGAAGGTGCGCGGGTACCGGATCGAGCTGGGTGAGGTTTCGGCGGCGCTCGCCGCATGTGACGGGGTGCGGCGAGCGACCGCCGTGGTGCGGGACGGGCGGCTGGTGGGGTACGTGACACCGGCCGATGTGGACGTGGCGGCCGTACGGGAGGCTCTCGCCCGCCGGCTGCCGGCGTACTTGGTCCCCTCCGCCGTGGTGTCCCTTGTGGAGCTGCCGCTGACCGGCAGCGGCAAGCTGGATCGCAAGGCGTTGCCCGCACCCACTTTTTTGACGTCACGCGAGCCAGCGGACGCCCGCGAGCAGATGCTGTGCGGGGCGTTCGCCACGGTGCTGGGCCTGCCGGCGGTCGGCGCCGACGACAGCTTCTTCGCGCTTGGCGGCGACAGCCTGTCCGTGACCCGGCTGGTGGGCCACGTGCGGCGGGACCTGGGCGTGGAGCTGAGCGTGCGGGACGTCTTCGAGGCGCTCACTCCGGGGGCGCTGGCCCTCCGGCTCCGGCCCGCCGAGCCACCCGCCCTCGTGGGAGCGGTGGCCTCGCGGGAGAAGCCGGCGCTGTCGTTCGCGCAGGAGCGGCTGTGGTTCCTGCACCAGCTCGACGGGCCGAGCCCGGCTTACCATATGCCGGCTGCCGTGCGGATTTCCGGCGACCTCGACGTGGCCGCGTTGCGGTCGGCGTTCGACGCCGTGGTGGCCCGGCACGAGGTGCTGCGCACCGTCTACCCGGAGGCGGACGGCGTGCCGTACCTGCGGGTCCTCGATCCGGCCGAGGTGGGCACGGTGCTGCGGACCGCTGCGGTAGATGAGGCGGCTCTGGACGAGACCGACCTCGACGAGGCGCTGCGCCGGGCCGCCCGGGAACCGTTCGACCTCACCAGCGAGCTCCCGATCCGCGCCCGCCTGTTCACAGTGGACAGTGGCTACGTGCTGCTGGTGGTGGCGCACCACATCGCGGTCGACGGGTGGTCGGCCGGTGTGCTGTGGCGGGACCTGGCGTCGGCGTACGCCGGTGAGGCTCCGGAGTGGACCGAGCCGCCGGTGCGATACACGGACTACGCGGCGTGGCAGCGACAGGCTCTGGCGGCACCGGACGACGGCTATTGGCGCGAGGCCCTCGCGGGAATGCCCGAGCGGATCGACCTTCCGGTGGACCGCCGTCCGGCCGCCGCTTCGCGCGAGGGCGATGTGGTGGCGTTCCACTGGCCGGCTTCGCTGTACGAGCGCGTGAAGGGGCTTGCGGCCGACCGCGGGGCGACGCCGTTCATGGTGGTACAGGCCGGGCTGGCGGCGCTGCTGTCGCGGCTCGGCGCGGGCACCGATGTGCCGATAGGGGTACCGGTGGCGGGGCGCTCGGAGCCGGCGCTGGCGGACCTGGCCGGTATGTTCGTGAACACCTTGGTGATGCGTGTCGACGTCTCGGGCGATCCGCGCTTCGCCGAGCTGCTGGAGCGGGTGCGAGAGCGGAGCGTCGGTGCCCTGGCGCACCAGGACGTACCGTTCGAGCATCTGGTGGGGGTGGTCAATCCGGCTCGGTCGCCGGCGCACCACCCCCTCGTGCAGGTGGTGCTGGCGTGGCAGCACACGCCGGCGGTCGAACCGGTCCTGTCGGGGGTGCGGTGCGAGGCGATCCCGGTGCACACCGGTACCGCGCGGCTGGATCTGTCCTTCTCGTTGGGGGAGGAGGACGGTGGGGTCGCGGGGAGTGTCGAGTACCGCACCGACCTGTTCGATCGTTCCACTGTGGAGTCGCTGATCGGCAGGCTGGGGCGGCTGTTGACGGCGGCGGTGGACGACCCGGGGCGCCGGGTGGGTGAGATCGACCTGCTCTCGGACTCCGAGCGCGCGAGCGTTCTGGGTCCGTGGGCCGGGTCGGCGGCGGTGGAGGCGGGCGTGACCCTTCCGGAGGTGTTCGCCGCGCGGGTGGCGCGGGCACCGGACGCGGTCGCGGTCGTCTCCGGCGCGCGGTCGCTGACGTACGCCGAACTGGACGCCGCCTCGAACCGGCTGGCGCGCCGCCTGATCGCGGACGGGACCGGGCCGGAGCAGGTGGTGGGGCTCGCGGTGCCGCGCTCGCTGGAGTTCGTCGTGGCGATGCTCGGCGTGCTGAAGGCCGGTGCGGCGTACCTGCCGGTCGACCCGGACTGCCCGCCGGACCGGTTGGGCCTGCTGCTCGAACAGGCGCGGCCGAGGCTGCTGCTGACGGCCGACGACATCCTGACCGACGGGCCAAGCCTCGCCGAGGACCGAGCCAACCCGGTGCGTATACCGGCGCTGGACCCGCGCAACGCCGCCTACGTCATCTTCACGTCGGGGTCGTCGGGGGAGCCGAAGGGCGTCGTGGTGCCGCACAGCGGCGTACCGGTGATGGCGGCCGCGCAGGTCCGGCGGCTCGGACTGGGGCCGGGCAAGCGTGTGCTGTGGTTCTCGTCGCCGGGGTTCGACGCGTCGGTGTGGGAGCTCTGGGGTGCGCTGTCGTCGGGGGCGTCCATTGTGGTCGCCGGCCCGGATCCGGTGGCGGATCTGGCGGCGCGCGACGGCATCACGCACGTGACCGTGCCGCCGAGCGTACTGGCCGGGCTCGACCCGTCGGCGGTACCGGTGGGGACCGTCGTCGCCGCCGGAGAGGCGCTGCCCGAGCCGGTACTGGCCGAGTGGTCCGCCGGGCGGCGGCTGCTGAACGCCTACGGGCCGACCGAGGTGACCGTGTGCGCCACGGTCAGCGATCCGCTCCCGGACGGGGCGGGGGTGCCGGTCGGGCGACCGATCGAGGGCACCCGGCTGTGGGTACTGGACGCGTGGTTACGACCGGTACCACCGGGCGTCGCTGGCGAGCTGTACGTGGCCGGTGCCGGTGTGGCGCGCGGTTACGCGGGACGCCCCGCGCTGACGGCCGAGCGCTTCGTCGCCTGCCCGTTCGAGCGCGGCCGGATGTACCGCACCGGTGACGTGGTGCGGTGGCGCGCCGATGGGCACCTGGAGTTCGTGGGCCGGGCCGACGACCAGGTGAAGGTGCGCGGGTACCGGATCGAGCTGGGCGAGGTCTCTTCGGCGCTCGCCGCGTGTGACGGTGTGAAGCAGGCGGCGGCCGCAGTGCTGGACGGCCGGCTGGTCGGATACGTGGTGCCGTCCGATGTGGAGGGTGTGCGAGAGGCGGTGGCCCGCCGGCTACCGGCTTACATGGTGCCCTCGGCGATCGTCGGGCTGGACGAGCTGCCGATCAACCGCAACGGCAAGCTCGACCGCAAGGCGCTGCCCGCCCCCACCTCGACCCCGTCCCGCGAGCCGGCGACCGAGCACGAGAAGATGCTCTGCCGGGCGTTCGCCGCGGTGCTGAACAAGGAGGCGGTGGGCGCCGACGACAGCTTCTTCGACCTCGGTGGCGACAGCCTGTCGGTGACCCGGCTGGTGAGCCTGGTGCGGCGGGACCTGGGCGCGGAGGTCGGCGTCCGGGACGTCTTCGAGGCGCCGACCCCGTCCGCGCTCGCGCCCCGGCTCCGCGCGGCCGCGCCACGAAACCCGGTGCTGGCGCTCGCCACGCGCCCCGCACGGCCGCCGCTGTCGTTCGCGCAGGCGCGGCTCTGGGCACTGCACCGCCTCGACGAGACGCAGCCGACGTACAACGTGCCCGTCGCCGTCCGGATCGAAGGCGACCTGGACGTCGCGGCGCTGCGCGCGGCCCTGGCCGACGTGGTGGCCCGCCACGAGGCCCTGCGCACCAGCTACCCGGAGGAAGGCGGCGCGCCGTACCAGCGGGTCCTCGAACCCGAGGCGGTCCGCCCGGACCTGCGCGCCGAAGCCGTCGATCCGGCCGACCTGCCGTACGCGTTGCGCCGCGCCGCGCGGTACGCGTTCGACCTGGCCGGCGAGGCACCGTTGCGGGCGCACCTGTTCCGGCCCGCACCGGGCGAACACGTGCTGCTCGTGGTCTCGCACCACATCGCGGTCGACGGATGGTCGGCCGGCGTGCTGTGGCGGGACCTCGCGTTCGCGTACGGGTGCCGGGTCGCGGGCGCCGAGGTGGCGTGGTCGGCGCTGCCGGTGCGGTACGTGGACTACGCGGTGTGGCAGCGCGAAATGGTGCCGGACGACAGCTACTGGCGGGAGGCGCTGACCGGGTTGCCGGAGCGCATCCACCTGCCCGCCGACCGCCGCGCCGCTTCGCCGTCACATCAAGGGGACGTGGTCGCTTTCCACTGGCCCGCTGCCCTGTACGAGCGGATCAAGCGGGTCGCCGCCACCGGCAACGCGACCCCGTTCATGGTCGTACAGGCCGGGCTGGCGGCGCTGCTGTGCCGGCTCGGCGCCGGCACCGACATCCCCGTGGGCGTACCGGTCGCCGGTCGCCCCGACCCGGCCCTGGCGGACCTGACCGGCATGTTCGTCAACACGCTCGTGCTGCGGGTGGACGCCTCGGGCGACCCGAGCTTCGCCGAGCTGCTGGGGCGGGTGCGGGAGCGCGGCCTCGGCGCGCTGGCACACCAGGACGTGCCGTTCGAGCACCTGGTGGGAGTGCTCAACCCGGACCGGTCGCTGGCGCACCACCCCCTCGTCCAAGTGATGCTCGCGTGGCAGCAGCCCGTCGGCGACCTGAGCCTGCCGGGGCTGCGGTGCGAGCCGGTGCCCGTACACACCGGCACGTCGCGGCTCGACCTGTCCTTTTCGTTGGCAGAAGAGGACGGTGGGATCGCGGGGACCGTCGAGTACCGCACCGACCTGTACGACCGCTCCACAGTGGAGTCGCTGGTCGGCAGGCTCCAGCGGCTGCTGGCAGCCGCGCTCGGCGACACCGGGCGGCGGATCGGTGACCTGGACGTACTGTCCGATGAGGAGCGCGACCGGATCCTCACCGCGTGGGCGGGCTCCGGTGAGGCACGGGGCGCCCTGCTGCCCGCGCTGTTCGCCGCCCAGGTGGCCCGTACACCGGGTGCGGTGGCGGTGACCTGCGGCGACCGGTCGCTGACGTACGCGGAGCTGGACATCGCCGCCAACCGGCTGGCCCACCGGCTCGTCGCGGACGGCGCCGGCCCCGAGCAGGTCGTGGCGCTCGCGATGCCCCGCACGGTCGAGCTGGTCGTCGCGATCCTCGGCGTGCTCAAGGCCGGCGCCGCGTACCTGCCGGTCGATCCCGGCTACCCGGCGGAGCGGATCGCGTTCCTGTGCCGCGACGCCGGAGCCGAGCGACTGCTGACCGCCGGCGACGTCCTTGTGGACGGTCCGGACTGGCCGCCGGTGGTGCGGCTCGACCCGCGCAATCCGGCGTACGTCATCTACACGTCCGGCTCGACCGGCACGCCCAAGGGCGTCGTCGTCACGCACGGCAACGCGGCGCGGCTGTTCAGCTCCACAGAGCTATTCGAGTTCCGCGCCGATGACGTGTGGCCGCTGTTCCACTCGTACGCCTTCGACTTCTCGGTGTGGGAGCTGTGGGGCGCGCTGCTGCACGGCGGGCGCCTCGTCGTGGTACCGGAGGAGACCACCCGCACGCCGGCGGCGTTCCTGCGGCTGCTCGTCGACGAGCGGGTCACCGTGCTCAACCAGACGCCCACCGCGCTGGCCGCCCTCCTGGCGGCGGCCGCCGGCGAGCCCGAACTGGCCGGCGCCCTCGCGCTCCGCACGGTGCTGGTGGGCGCCGAGACGGTACCGGCCGGCGTCCTCGCGCCGTGGTCCGGCGAGCGGCGGATGGTCAATGTGTACGGTCCAACCGAGACAGCGGTCTTCGCCACGATGAGCGAGCCGTACCAGGATGGCGCCGGCGTGTCGCCGATCGGCCGCCCGTTCACCGCCACGACCGTGCGGGTGCTCGACGGCCGGCTGCGCCCGGTGCCGCCCGGTGCCCCCGGCGAGCTGTACGTCTCCGGCGCCGGTGTGGCCCGCGGCTACCTCGGCCGGCCGGCACTGACGGCCGAACGGTTCGTGGCCAATCCCTTCGGTCCGGCCGGGGAGCGGATGTACCGCACCGGCGACCTGGTCCGGTGGCGCGCCGACGGTCAACTGGAGTTCCTCGGGCGCGCCGACGATCAGGTCAAGGTGCGGGGGTACCGCATCGAGCTGGGCGAGGTCGAGGCCGCGCTCGCTGCCTGCGACGGCGTGCGGCAGGCCGCCGCCGCGGTCCGCGACGGGCGGCTGGTGGCCTACGTGGTGCCGCCCGACGTCGAGGGCGTCCGGGAGGCGGTCGCGCGCCGGCTGCCCGGTTTCATGGTGCCGTCGGCGATCGTGGGCCTGACCGAGTTGCCGGTCAACGGCAGCGGCAAGCTCGACCGCGGCGCGTTGCCCGTCCCCACCTTCGCCCCGTCCCGGAGGCCGGCGACCGGCGACGAAGAGATGCTCTGCCGGGTGTTCGCCGAGGTGCTGCACAGGGCGGAGGTCGGAGCCGACGACGGCTTCTTCGACCTCGGCGGCGACAGCATCATGGCGATGCGACTCGTCAGCCGGGCGCGGCAGGCCGGGCTGGCCATCACGCCGCGCGACGTGTTCAACGCACGCACGCCGGCCGCGCTGGCCGCCGTGGCGACCCCGATCGCCGCCGACGCGGAGGTCGAGGACGCGCCGGTCGGGCCGGTCGGCGCCACCCCGATCACCGAGTGGTGGGCCGAGCGCGGCGGGCCCCTCGCGGGGTTCAACCAGTCGGTGCTCGTGCGGGTGCCGGCCGGGATCGAGTACGACCACCTCGCGGCCGCGCTCCAGGCGGTCGTCGACCACCACGATGCCCTGCGCCTGCACAGGGCATCCGAGACCAGGGCACCCGCGACCCGTGTCCGTCCGGTCGGGACCGTCGACGCGGCCGCCTGCCTGCGCCGGGTCGCCGGGCCAGCCACCGACGAGACCGTCGCCCGGGAGTTCGCCGAGGCGAGCGCCGAGCTCGATCCCTCGTCGGGTGCCACGCTGCGCGCGGTGCTGTTCGACGAACACCTGCTCGTCGTCGTCCACCACCTCTGCGTCGACGGCGTCTCGTGGCGGATCCTGCTGCCCGACCTGCACGCGGCCTGGCAGGCGGCCGCCACCGGGCAGACCGTCCAGCTCCCACCGGCCGGCACGTCGGTGCGCCGCTGGAGCCAGGTACTGGCCGGCCGCGCCGCCGACCCCCGCACCCGGGACGAGCTTCCCCTGTGGACGGCCGTGCTCGACGGCCCGCGGGCGCGGATCGCCACCCGGCGGCTCGATCCCAGCCGCGACACCCTCGGCACCGCCCGTCACCTGACGCTCGAACTGTCCACGTCGGACGTCACGGACGTGCTGGCCCGCGTGCCGGCGGCGTTCCGTTGCGGCGTACAGGACGTGCTGCTGGCCGCGTTCGCGATCGCGGTGCGGCGCCGCTACGGCGGGCCTGTCGTCGTGGACGTCGAAGGCCACGGCCGGCCGGACGGTCCGCGCTGGCCGGTCGACCTGTCGCGCACCGTGGGCTGGTTCACCAGCATCCACCCGGTGCGGCTCGACCCGGGCGACGTCCACCGGTCGGACACCACGGTGGCGCTCAAGCGGGTCAAGGAGCAGCTCCGGTCCATACCGGACGGTGGCATCGGATATGGCCTGCTGCGCTACCTCGACGCCGAGACCAAGCCGGTGCTGGCGGCCCTGCCCGCGCCCGAGGTCGGCTTCAACTACCTCGGCCGCGTCACCACAGGCGACGGCTGGGCTCCGGTACTGGGCGGACCCCAGCGACCCGGCGCCCACCCGGACACGCCGCTCGCGCACGTCCTGGAGCTGACCGCCGTGGCGCACGACGCCCCCGGCGGGTCACGGCTCGCGGCCACCTGGTCCTGGGCGGCCGGCCTCGTGCCCGAGGAGCGGGTGCGGGAGCTGGCCCGGGACTGGTTCGCGGTGCTGCGCGCCCTGGCGGCGCAGGCCCGCCGGCCCGGCGCCGGCGGGCTCACCCCCTCGGACCTGCCGCTGGTGCGGCTCGTCCAGGACCAGATCGACGACATCGAGGCGTCCTTCGCCGCCGCCGCGCCGGACGTGCCGGTGCGCGACGTGTGGCCGTTGACGCCGTTGCAGGAGGGCCTGCTCTTCCACGCCCTGACCGACGTGTCGCCCCGCGACCCGTACACCGTGCAGCTCGCGCTGGACCTCGACGGCCCGCTGCGGGAGGAGGCGTTGCGCGACGCGGCCGGTGCCCTGCTGGTCCGGCACGGCAACCTGCGCGCGGCGTTCCTGCAGCGCGCCTCCGGCCCGGTCCAGGTGGTACCGGCCAGCGCCCGCCTGCCCTGGCGCCGCGTCGACCTGCGCCGGGTCAAGCCGAGGGCGCGGCCGGAGACGCTGCGGCTGCTGCTGGAACGCGACCGCGCCGAGCGGTTCGCCCTCCACCGTGGACCGTCGCTGCGGATGACCCTCATCGTGCTCGACGACGACCGGCACCGCCTGGTCATCACCGCGCACCACCTGCTGCTCGACGGCTGGTCGCTGCCCATCCTGGTGCGCGAGCTGCTCGCCGGGTACAGCGGCCGCGCCGTGCCCGCACCGCAGCCCTATCGCGACTACCTGGCCTGGCTCGCCGCTCAGGACCGGTCTGCCGCCCGTGCGGCGTGGCGGGCCGCGCTGGCGGGCGTCGAAGAGCCGACGCTGGTCGCGGCGCACGGTGGCGACGAGCGCCCGCCCGAGGCGGTACATCTCAAGCTGCCGGCGGACACCGGTGCGGCGCTGCGGGCCAGGCTCAACGCCCTCGGTGTCACGCTGAACACGGCGGTGCAGGCGGCCTGGGCGATGGTCCTGGGCCAGCACACCGGGCGCGACGACGTCGTGTTCGGCGCCACCGTGGCGGTACGCCCACCGGAGGCGCCCGAGGTGGTCGGCCTGTGCGTCAACACCGTTCCGGTGCGGATCCTGCTCGACCCGTCACGGACGCTCGCGCAGGCGCTGGCCGGGATCCAGGACGAGCAGGCGGCCCTGATCCCGCACCGGCACCTGGGACTGAGCGAGATCCACCGGCTCAGCGGGCACCGCCGGCTGTTCGACACCATCACGGTGTTCGAGAACTACCCGCTGCCCGCTGAGGGCCTGGACGCTGGACCGCTGCGGGTCAGCGCGGTCGACGGGTGGGGCGACACCCACTACCCGCTGTCGCTGTCGGCGGCGCACCGGGACGGCCTGGAGCTGACCCTGCGCTACCGGCCGGGCCTGTTCGACCGGTCCACGGTGGAGTCGCTGCTGGCCCGGCTGGAACGGGTACTGGCCGCGGTCGCCGAAGACGCCGGCCGCCTGGTCGGCGAGGTCGACCTGCTGTCCACTGAGGAGCGTGACCGCCTCCTTCGCGACTGGGCCGGCTCGGCGGGCGAGCCGGACGGGCTGTTGCCACGGCTGTTCGCGGCGCAGGCGTCCCGGACGCCCCGGGCGGTCGCGGTCATCGCGGGTGACCGTTCGCTGACGTACGCCGAACTGGACGCGGCCTCGAACCGGCTGGCGCACCGCCTGGTCGCCGGCGGGGTGCGCGCGGAGCAGGTCGTCGGCCTGGTGATGCCGCGCTCGCTGGAGTTCGTGGTGGGGATGCTGGGCGTGCTCAAGGCCGGCGCGGCGTACCTGCCGGTGGACCCCGGCTACCCGGCCGAGCGCATCGCGTTCATGTGCCGCGACGCGGGGGCTGAGCGGCTGCTCAGCGCGGCGGACGTGTTCGTCGACGGGCCGGCCGGCCCGCCGCCCGCCGTGCGGCTCGACCCCCGGAATCGCGCGTACGTCATCTACACCTCCGGTTCGTCGGGCGCGCCCAAGGGTGTCGTGGTGCCGCACGGCGGCGTACCGGCCATGGCGCGCTCGCAGGTGCGCCGCCTGGGGCTCGACGCGACGAGCCGGGTGTTCTGGTTCTCGTCGCCCGGCTTCGACGCCTCGGTGTGGGAGCTGTGGGGCGCGCTGTCGTCGGGCGGGGCGGTGGTCGTGGCCGGCCCGGACCCCGTGGCGGAGCTGGCGGCCCGCGGCGACCTGACGCACGCGACGGTGCCGCCGAGCGTACTGGCCGCCGTGACACCATCGGCCGCCCCGGGCACCGTGGTGTCGGCGGGGGAGGCGCTGCCGGAGCAGACCGCGGCCGGCTGGTCGGTGGGGCGGCGGCTGCTGAACGCGTACGGGCCGACCGAGGTGACCGTGTGCGCGACGGTGAGCGAGCCCCTCGAAGGCGACCAGGTGCCGATCGGCCGGCCGATCGAGGGTACCCGGGTCTTCGTCCTCGATGGATGGTTGCGGCCGGTACCGCACGGCGTGCCCGGCGAGCTGTACGTGACCGGTGCGGGCGTGGCGCGCGGCTACGCCGGCCGCCCGGCGCTGACCGCGGAACGGTTCGTGGCCAACCCCTTCGGCCCCGGGCGGATGTACCGGACCGGCGACGTGGTGCGGTGGCGCGCCGATGGCCAGCTGGAGTACCTGGGCCGCGCCGACGACCAGGTGAAGGTGCGCGGCCACCGGATCGAGCTGGCGGAGGTGGAAGCCGCCCTCGCGGCCTGCGACGGCGTGGACCGGGCCGCGGTCGTGGTCCGCGACGGGCGGCTCGTCGGCTACACCGTGACGTCCGATGTGGAGGGTGTGCGGGCGGCGGTGGCCCGCCGGCTGCCCGCCTACATGGTCCCGTCGGCGATCGTGGGCCTGGACGAGCTGCCGGTGAACGCCAACGGCAAGCTCGACCGCAAGGCGCTGCCCGCGCCCACGATCGCGCGTTCGCGTGGCCCGGCGACGGCCGACGAGGAGGCGCTGTGCCGGGCGTTCGCGGAGGTCCTGAACAAGGAGGCGGTCGGGGCGGACGACAACTTCTTCGACCTCGGCGGCGACAGCATCCTCGCCACCAAGCTCGTCGGCCACCTGCGCGGTGTGCTGCGGGCCGGCGTCAGCCTCCGCACGGTCCTCGAAGCGCCGACCCCGGCCGGCCTCGCCGCGCGCCTCGACACCCCGGAGACCCGGCACGAGCTGGAGGTACTGCTGCCGTTGCGGGCGAACGGCAGCCGGCCGCCGCTGTTCTGCGTCCATCCGGCCGGCGGGGTCAGCTGGCCGTACGCGGGCCTCGTGCGCTACCTGCACCCCGAGCAGCCGGTGTACGGCCTGCAGGCGCGGGGCTTCACCGAGACGGGCGCGTTGCCGGCGAGCGTGGAGCAGATGGCCGCCGACTACCTCGACCAGATCCGCTCGGTGCAGCCGTCCGGCCCGTACCACCTGCTCGGCTGGTCGTTCGGTGGCCTGGTGGCGCACGCGATCGCCACCCGCCTGCAGAGCGAGGGGGAGCACGTGGCGCTGCTGGCGGTCCTCGACGCGTACCCGATCGGGCTGGACGCCGTCGACATCGACCGCGCCCTGGCGATCGCCCGCGGCGAGGTGGACGCCTCGGCCACCTCGCTGACCGGTACCGCGCCCGAGGTCGCCGACGCGATCGTCGTCAACCACATCCACCTCTACAACGAGTTCCAGCCCGCGCCGTTCCACGGCGACCTGTTGCTGTTCCGCGCCGACCCGGGCATCGCGGGCGCGGAGCTGGCCTGGCTGCCGTACGTGACCGGGCGGATCGACATCCACGCGGCCGGCTGCGAGCACCGGTCGATGCTGCGCCGGCCGGGGCTGGCGCGGATCGGCCCGATCGTGGCCCGCGCGATCGAGAAGGTCAACCAGATTCAACCGGTGAGGAGCTGAACGTGACCAACCCCTTCGAAGACCCGGACGGCCGGTACCTCGCGCTCATCAACGCCGAGGGGCAGTACTCGCTGTGGCCGGCCTTCGTCGCGGTGCCGGACGGGTGGGGCGTCGCCCACCCCGAGGACAGCCGGGACGCCTGCCTCGCGCACATCGACCGGCACTGGACCGACATGCGACCGCGCAGCCTGGCGGAAGCGATGGAGGAGCACGCCCCCGAAAGCAGGTAGGCGACGATGACGCGATCCAACGAGTACCACGCCGCGCACCGGGCGATCGTGGTGATCCGACCCGTCCGCCTGTCGCCGCGCCTCGTGGTCGTCGGCGTCGTGCTGGCGGCCATCGTGCTCGGCTGGGTGGGCGCCGGGTTCGCGAACATCATCGGCGACGACTGCGACGAACCGGTGAGCGTCGAGGTGGCCGCCGCGCCGTCGATCGCACCGGCGGTGTCGCGGATGGCCGCCGGTGTACCCCCGGACACGGGTGGCGGCTGCTTCCGGCTGACGGTCACCGGTACCGGATCGGCGGACGTGGTCGCGCGCCTGGCGGCTCCGGACGGCGCGATCCCGCACGCGTGGATCCCGGAATCGACCTGGTGGTTGCGGCGAGCGGGGTCCGCGGCCGGCGCCGGCCGCGGCGTGCCCGCCACCGGTACGACGGTGGCCAGCTCGCCGGTCGTCCTGGCCGTCACCGGTCAGGTCGCGGCCGAGTTCGTGCCGCCGGGGCCACCGCTTGGCTGGCAGGCGCTGCTGGACCCGGACGAGGACGCCCGCCCGCTGGGCCTGCCCGACCCGACCGGCGATCCCGTCGGCCTGTCCGGCGTGCTGGAGATCCGCCGGATCGCCGGCCAGTCCGACTCGCCCGGCCCCGACAACGCCGAGATGCTGCGACGGCTGTCGCGCATCGCCGCGCCAGCCGGCGCCGACCTGCTGTCCAGAGTGGGCGGTGACGCGCCGGACTCCTTGCAGGGCGCGGTGGTCAGCGAGCAGGAGGCGCTCGGCTACAACGCGCGGGGGGACGCCGAGCCGCTCGTACCGGTGTACCCGGACCTGTCCACACCGGGGCTCGACCACCCGTTCGTCGTGCTGCCCGGCGCGGGGGACGTGCCGCGCGCGGTCGCCGAACGGTTGCGTAGCGCGCTGGTCGACGACGGCGCGGGCGCGCTGGCCGCGGTCGGGCTGCGCACCGCGGCCGGTACGCCGGTCCGGGACGGCACCGCGGTGGTCGCGCCGGCACCGCTGCCGTCATCGGCCACTGTGGACACCGCGCTGCGCGGCTGGGCCGGCGTCAACCTCAGCGCCCGGCTCCTCAACGTCATCGACGTGTCCGGCTCGATGGCCGGCCGCGCCGGCCGGGGGCAGACCCGGCTGAGCGCGACGGTGGCCGCGGGCGGCCGCCTGATCGGCCTGCTGCGCGACACCACCGAGGTGAGCGTGTGGCGGTTCGCGTCCGAACTGGACGGTGAGCGGGACCACCAGGAGGTGCTGCCGCTGGTGCCGCTGCGCGAGCGGCGCGGCGACGTCTTCGCGGCCCTCGCGGGGCTCCGTACCGTGCCGGGCGCCCGCACCGGGCTGAACGACACCACCCTCGCCGCGTACCGTCAGGCGCGCGGCGTGTGGAAGGCGGGGCGGCTCAACCTGGTCCTGATCGCCACCGACGGGCGCGACAACGACCCGAACGGCGTCGGGCTGGGCGAGGTGATGTCGAAGCTGGCCGCCCTGCAGGATCCCCAGCGCCCGCTGCCGCTCATCTTCTTCGGCATCGGGCCGGACGTCGACGCGCAGGCCCTGCAGGCGATGAGCGCCGCGACCGGCGGCCGCACGTTCCTGAGCCCGGACGGCAACGGCGTCGAAGACCTCTTCTTCCAGGCCTTGGATTTCCTGGTCCAGCAGTGGCCACAGTGACCCGTTGAGTGGCCGGGCAGCGTCGCGCCCGGCCACCGCGCGTGTCAGTGTGCGACCGCCGCCTTGGTGCGGAGGTGTCTCGCGTGCTCGGCCCGGAGCGCGATCTCCAGTTCGAAGCGCAGGTCCGGGTCCCGGATCTGGCTGCCGAACAGCTGGCCGAGCTGGCGCAGGCGGTGCCGCACGGTCTGCGGGTGCACGTGCAGATGGGCGGCCACCTCGTTGGCGTTCATGTTGAACTTGAGCCACGCCAGCAGCGTGTCGGCGAGCAGTTCCCGCTTGTCGTCCCGCAGCCGGGCCAGGGGCGCCAGCCGCCGCTCGGCGAGCGTGGCGAGCAGCGCCTGGTCCTGGAACACCGCCAGCGAGGCGAGATGGTCGCCGCACCAGATGATGTGCTCGCGCGGGATGAGCCCCTTCGCCGACAGGTCCAGCGCCAGGCGGGCCCAGCGCAGTGACTTGCCGGCGTCCACAGGGGACACCGCCGGGCCGACCGCGGCGTGGTGCTGTGACAGGCCGTTCACCAGCGCCCGCACCTGCGCCAGCCCTTTCGGGTCGGGCACGATCAGGCACGGCTGCGAGTGGTCGAAGGCGGCCAGGATCTCCGGTGACAGTACCGGCGGCTGCGCGATCGGCGCGGGCGCGGCCACGGCGACGGCGGCCAACCGGCGCGGCATCTGCCAGTGAGCGGCGCTCGCCGCCGTGGCCAGCGCCGTCATCGACGGCGGCGGGTCGGCGATGAGCAGGTCGAGCAGCCGGCGCCGGCGCCGGTCCAACTCGCCCGCCTCGGCCTCCTGAGCCTGTGCGTAGCCTTCCGCGGACGCCCGCGCGACGTCGTCGGTGTTGTCGAAGATGGCCTCGGCGAGCCACGCCACCGCGTTCGGCGGCAGCGCGTGCCGCTCGGCGAACGCGCGCAGCCGCCGGTTGGCGACCCGCGCGCAGATCCGCACCGCGGCGTGCAGCGCGTCGAGGCTGCGCCCCTCACGCATCTCCCGTTCGCCGACCGCCTGGTACAGCTCGCGCCAGTTGATCGGCTGGCTGTCGTCGTCTCCCGGGCCCCGGCCACGGCCGACGTGCTGGTCGAGCAGTTCGACGTACCGGCGCAGAGCGAACTCCACCCCGGTGCGCAGCGCCTGGACGTACCGCTCCTCGGGCCGCGCGTACTCGGGCACGTGTGCCTGGATCTCCCGTACCATCTCGGCCGCGGAGTCCAGGACGTCGGCCCGTAACTGGTCCACCGTGGCGGGCGGGATCTTGCCCGTCAGCCAGGTGACGCTCGTTCGGTTGGGCATTGCCATGCTGTGCCTCCCCACCTGTCCGCCGATGGCACGCTGACGCACGCGGCGGCCATCCACCACCATTCCCCCAGAAATGTGTTTCCGCCCTGCCCTGCTTAACGGATGAGATCGCTTAGTCGTTCAGATCTTCTGTACGCAGCGACGTTTCATGATCACCGAGGGTGCTGGCGGGCGAGGCGCTGGGCGTGCGCGGCGCGGAGCGCGATCTCCAGCTCGAAGCGGCGGTCGGGGTCCTTCAGCTGGTCGCCGAAGAGCCGGCCGAGCTGCCGCAGGCGGTGACGCACGGTTTGCGGGTGCACGTGCAGGTGAGCGGCGACCGCGTTGGCGTTCATGCTGTTCCGTAACCACGCGAGCAGGGTCTCGACGAGCAGCTCGCGCTGGCTCTCGCGCAGCGTCGCGAGCGGCGCCAGGCGGCGCTCGGCGAGGGTCGCCAGCAGGTCCTCGTCCTGGAAGACGGCCAGCGTGGCGAGGTGGTCGGAGCACCAGAGCAGGCCGTCGGCCCGGATCACCCCGCGGCGCGCGAGCCGCAGGGCCCGGCGCGCCCAGCGCAGCGACTTGGCCGCCTCGACGGGTGGCACCGGTGGCCCGACCGCGGCGCGGAACCGGGCGAGGGCGTTCGTCAGCGAGCGGACCTGCGCGGGTGCCACCGGTTCGGGTACGACCAGGCAGCGGCTGGACCGGTGCAGGCCGCTCAGTATCTCGGGGGAGAGCACCGGCGGCGGGTTGATGCCGCCGGGCGCGTCGAGCGCGACCGCGCAGACCTGGCGCGGCAGCCGCCAGCGCGCCGCGGCGGCGGCCGGGCCGAGCGCCTCCACGGACGGCGGCGGGTCGGTCACCAGCAGGTCCAGCAGGCGCCGCCGGCGGCGGTCGAGCTCGCCGGCCTCGGCGGCCTGGGCGTGCGTGTACCCGGCCGCCGACGCCGAGATCAGCTCGTCGATGTACGCGAAGATCGCCTCCGCCACTGGGATGAGCGCCGCCGGCGGTACGCCGTCCCGCTCGGCGGCGTCGGCCAGCCGGTGCCAGCCCGCCCGCGCCCCGGCCCGCACCGCCGCGTGCAAGGCGTCGAGGTTGCGGCCCTCGCGTACCTCACCCGCCCCGATCGCCTTGAACGCCTCGCGCCAGCTCTGGTCGGCGTCGGCGCGCCGCTCCAGCACGTCGGCGAAGTGCCGCAGGGCGTGCTCGACGCCGCGGTGGACCGTGCGGGCGTACGCCTCGTCGCGCGGGCGCACGTACTCGGGCACCGCCGACTGGATCTGCCGCGTCATCTCGACGGCCACCTCGTCGATGTGGGCGCGGACCAGCCGGACGACCCGCTCGGAGACCGCGCCGTCCGGCGCCCCGGTGCTCATCTGCCCAGCGCCGCCAGGACCTGGTCGGCCATGTCGCGCATCCCGAGCGCGTTCGGATGCACCGGTATCGCACCCTCGGCGCCCAGGATGCCCTCGACGAACCGGGTACCGGGCGCCTGGCAGGCGTCATGCCCCGCGCTGGAGGCGAACGTGTCGACGAACGTCGCGCCGGCGGCCGCCGCCTGATCGGCCAGCACCTTGTTGAGTCGCACGTTGAGCGAGCGCAGGTAGGGCACGTCGCCGGTGGCGATCGGCTGGTCGACCGTGCACCGGTCCTTCGCCTCCGGCAGCAGCGCCGGGTAGCCGACCACGAGCACGGTGGCCCGCGGCGCGCGCTCGCGCACCTCGGCCAGGACCGCGCCCAGCTTCGGGCCCACCGCGTCGATCCCGGCCGCCAGGCGGTCGCCGCCGCCGCTGGTGAAGTGGGCGTTGCAGGGCGCGCCCTCCGCGTCGAGCAGGCCGAGTACCACGCAGGTGGCGACCGCCGGGGCGAAGCCCGCGTCGTTGCCGCCGACACCGAGCGTCACCAGGGTCGTGTCCGGGCCGAGCGCGTCGACCTGCGGTGGCGTGCCGCCCCGCGGGCCGGTGATGTCGCCGGTGACGGCCCCGCTGCAGCTCACGTCTGCGAACGCGGCCGGGCGCAGCGCCGCCGCGACCAGTGCCGGGTAGTTGCTGGTGGAGCGGTCGCAGGTGCCGGCGTCCGGGCGCTCGTCCGGTATCCCGGGACCGGACGTGTAGGAGTCACCCAGCGCCACGTACCCGCCCTCGCTCACCTCGGCCGTCCTGACCTGCTCGGACACCTCGGCGGCGGTCCAGGTACCGGCGTCCGGCCCGGTCGCGGTGGCGATGGCGGCGGTGCCGGCGCCGGAGACCGCCGCGGCGAGCGCGAGGCTCGCGACGATCCACAGGGGACGTGTACGGGTGCGGTGACCAACCATGTGGCGATGCTCGTCCGGCGGCTGGCGAGCGTCTATGAACCCGGCTCACGCAGTGCGGCGGGCGAGGTTGTCACGCGCGTGCGCACGCGGACCTCGGATTGTCACGCCCTGACAAGGCTTCGTCGCAGGCCGCGCATGGGCGGTCGATGCCGGGCCCTTTCAGGCCGGATTAGCGTCCAGCCCCATCGCGGTTCGGGCGTCCAGCCCGATCGCGGTTCGGGTGGGAGGACACATGAGCGTGATCGTCACAGTGGAAGCCGGTCGGCGGCGGCCGGTACCGGCGCCCGCACCGGCCCCCGCGCCGGTCGCGGTGCCGCTCGTCGGGAGGCTCGCCACCTGGGCGCACCGCCGGCCCGCCGACACGGCGTACACGTTCGTCGACTTCGCCGCCGACCCTGAGGGGGTGCCGCGGGACCTGAGCTGGGGCGAGCTGCACCGGCGGGCGACCGTGCTGGCGGGGCGCCTGCGGCGGGTGGCGGCACAGGGCGACCGGGTCGCGGTGCTGGCGCCGTCCGGGCCGGAGTACGTGGTGGCGCTGTTCGCCTGCTGGTACGCGGGGACGGTGGCGGTGCCCCTCTTCCCGCCCGACCTGCCCCGGCACGGCGAGCGGCTGGCAAGCTCCTATGTGGACTGCGCGCCGAGGTGCGTCGTCACCACGTCGGCGGCGGCGGACCGGGTGAAGGAATTCATCGAAGCCCGTCCTGGCCGGCCCGCCTTGATACTGGCCGACGACGACGGGGCAGCGGCCGAACCGTTCACCCGTTCGGCGGCCTCCCGCGACGACGTGGCGTACCTCCAGTACACCTCCGGCTCCACCCGCACCCCGGCGGGCGTGGTGATCTCGTACGGCAACCTGGCCGCCAACGTCCGTCAACTGTGGACGGCGTTCGCCGAGGGCCGGGGCGCCGTCACGGCGGTCAACTGGCTCCCGCTGTTTCACGACATGGGGCTGCTGGCGACGGTGGCGGTGCCGCTGCTCCACGGGACCAGGTCGGTCTTCTTCGACCCGGTGGCGTTCCTGATGCGCCCCGAACGCTGGCTGCGTCTGCTCAGCACGGCCGGTACGGCGTACACCGCGGCACCGAACTTCGCCTACGACTACTGCGTGCGCCGGATCGCGCCGGCGGCCCGTGCCGGCTTCGACCTGTCACGGGTGTTCGTGTGGCTCAACGGCGCCGAGCCGGTACGCGCCGGCACCGTGGCCGCGTTCGCGGACGCGTTCGCCGGCTCCGGCGTGGACCGGTCGGCGATCTGCGCGGCGTACGGCTTGGCCGAGGCGACCGTCTTCGTCGCCGGTGACCCGCCGGAACGGCCGCCTACCGTGACCCGGTTCGACCGGGTGGCGCTCGCGGCGGGAACCGCCCGGGTCGCGCGGGACGGGGCCGCCACCTCGGAGCTGGTGTCGTGCGGCCGGCCGGTCGGGCAGCGGGTCGCGATCGTCGACCCTGACCGCCGGGTCAGGCTGCCGGATGGCGAGGTCGGCGAGATCTGGGTGTACGGCGCCAACACGGCGCGCCGGTACTGGCGGCAGCCGGAGCTGACCGCGGAGGTGTTCGGCGCGATGCTCACCGGCTCCGGTGGCCTGCCGATCGGCCCGTGGATGCGCACCGGCGACCTCGGTGTCGTGTACGAGGGCGAGCTGTACATCACGGGCCGGCGCAGGGACCTGATCATCGTGGCCGGGCGCAACCACTACCCGCAGGACATCGAGGCGACCGCCGCGGCGGCCGCACCGCAGGTGGCGGACGGCCACGTGGTGGCGTTCGCCGTTTCGCACTTCGGGGCGCCGGACGGAGCCGTCGAGAAGGCCGTCGTGGTGGCCGAGCGGGCGCGGTCGGCGCCGCCCGGCGACCACGGACCCGACGAAGCGGCTCGGGACGTCCGCGCCGCCGTCTGGGCCGCACACGACCTGGCACTGCACGACGTCCTGCTCATCGAGCCGGGCGGGCTGCCGCGCACCTCCAGCGGCAAGCTCACGCGCAACCTCGCCCGGGAACGCTACCTGGCCGGCGGCTTCCCCACCCGGCCGGCCAGGTAGGCCCGCCATGGAGCTAGTCACCGTCCTCGCCGAGCTGGTCGCCGACCGGTGCCAGCGCCCGGTCGCCGACCTCGACCACGACCGGCCGCTGTTCGAGTTCGGACTGTCGTCTGTGGACGCCGTGGAAATGGCCGGCATCCTGGAGGAGCGCGTCGGGCGGCCGTTGCCGCCGACGCTGGTCTGGGAGCACCCGACCATCAACGCGCTCGCGCTCGCCCTATCCTCAGCCGCGGCGGAAGAGGCCGCGCCCGCCGTCGCGGTCGCGGACCGGGCCGCCGGCGAGGCCGTCGCGATCGTCGGCATCGGCTGCCGGTTCCCCGGTGGCGCCGACCATCCCGACGCGCTGTGGCGGCTGCTCACCGAGGGCCGCGACGCCATCGGCGCGGTACCGCCGGAGCGCTGGCACGCGTTCCGCGCCGCAGGGCGGAGTACGGGCGGCGCGGCCCGGTGGGGCGGCTTCCTCGACGACGTGGCCGGATTCGACGCTGAGTTCTTCGGCATCACCGCCGGCGAGGCGCGGCTGATGGATCCGCAGCAGCGGCTGCTGCTGGAGGTCACCTGGGAGGCGTTGCAGCACGCGGCGATCGCCCCGGGGCGCCTTGCCGGTACCCGCACGGGCGTGTACGTCGGCATCTGCGCCAGCGAGTACGCCCACTTGACCACCGCCACGCTGGAGGCGGTGGAGGGCTGGACGGCCACCGGCGGCGCGCTGTCGATCGCCGCCAACCGGCTGTCGTACCTGCTCGACCTGCGCGGCCCCAGCATGGCGGTCGACTCGGCGTGCTCGTCGTCGCTGGTCGCCACCCACCTGGCCGTACGCAGCCTGCGCTCCGGCGAGACCGACTGCGCGCTCGTCGGCGGCGTGAACCTGCTGCTGTTGCCGGCGCTGACCGTCGCGTTCGGACAGGGCGGCGGGCTGGCACCGGGCGGCCGCTGCCGGCCGTTCGACGCCGCCGCCGAGGGGATCGTGCGTGCCGAGGGCTGCGGGATGATCGTCCTCAAGCGACTGTCCGACGCGGAGCGCGACGGCGACCGGGTGCTCGCACTCATCCGTGGCTCGGCGGTCAACTCGGACGGGCGCTCCGGTGCCCTGGTCGCGCCGAACCCGAAGGCGCAGGAGCAGGTGCTGCGCGAGGCGTACGCCGACGCCGGCCTGGACCCGTCGGCGGTGGACTATGTGGAGGCCCACGGCACCGGAACCCCACTGGGCGACCCGATCGAGGCCGGCGCGCTCGGCGCGGTGTGCGGTGCCGGCAGGCGACCGGGCGACCCGCTGCTGATCGGCTCCATCAAGTCGAACCTCGGCCACCTGGAGGCCGCGGCGGGCGTCGCCGGTGTCATCAAGGCGGCTCTGGTGCTGCGCCACGGCCTGGTACCGCCCAGCCTCCACTTCGAACAGCCGAGCCCGCACATCCCGTTCACCGACTGGGGTCTGCGGGTGCCGACGGTGCCGCAGCCGCTCGCCAGGCGGGGACGGCCGGCCCGCGCCGGCGTTTCCGCGTTCGGGTTCGGCGGCACCAACGCCCACGTCGTGCTCGAAGCGGCACCGGCGGGCGTGCCGAGCGAACCCCAGGGCGGCACCGCCTACTGCGTCGTCACCGACCTGTCCGAGGCGCGGGTCCGGGCGGCCGCCCGTGCGCTGGCCCGCGACCTGCCCGCCGGTACACCGGCCGACGTGGCCACGACGCTCGCCCGCCGCGGCGCGCGCGGCCCGGCCCGGGCGGTGGTCGTAGCGGCCGACCGCGACACGCTGCGCGCCGGCCTGAGCGCCGTCGCGGCGGGCGAGCCGCACCCACACGCCGTCACCGGCAACGACGGACGGGCTGCCGGCGGCGGCGTGTGGGTGTTCTCCGGCTACGGCGGTCACTGGCCGGCGATGGGCCGCGACCTGCTCGCCCGCGAGCGCGCGTTCGCGGATGCCGTGGACGAGCTGGAGCCGGCCTTCGAAGCCGAGACGGGCACCAGCCTGCGCGCCGGCCTGACCAGCGATGACGCGCACACCGCGATACTGGCGCAGCCGTTGACGTTCGGCCTCCAGGTGGCGCTCGCCGCGCTGTGGCGTTCGTACGGCGCCACGCCCGCCGCCGTCATCGGCCACTCCATGGGCGAGGTGGCCGCCGCGGTGGTGTCCGGCGCGCTGACGCCGGCCAGCGGGATGCGCGTCATCGCCCGCCGCGCCGAGCTGCTCGCGCGGCTCGGGCCCGGCGCGATGTCGGTGCTCGGCATCGGCGAGGACGAGTTCGACGCGTTCGCCGCCGATCTGTCCAATGTGCACATCGCGGTGGTGTCCAGTCCACAGCAGATCGTCGTGACCGGTGACCCGATCGACGTACAGGCGCTCGCCGCGCGGGTCGCCGCCGAGGCGCGGATGGCGCGCACGCTCACCACCGAGGGCGCCGGCCACTCGCCGGCCGTCGACCCGCTGCTGCCGCCGCTCGCGGAGGCGCTCGCCGACCTGCGGCCGGTCCGGCCCGCCATTCCCTTCTACAGCACCGTCGTCGACGACCCGCGCGCCGTGCCGCCGCTGTCCGCGCCATACTGGACCGCGAACCTGCGCCGCCCCGTACACCTGGCGCGCGCCATCGCCGCCGCGGCCAGCGACGGCCACCGTTTCTTCCTGGAAATCTCGCCGCATCCGGTGCTGGTGCGCCCGGTGCGCGCGACGCTCGAGGCCCGCGGCATCCCGGACGCGCTGGTGATCGGCACGCTGCGCCGCGACGGCGGCGCACTCTCGTTCGCGCGCCAACTGGCCACTGTGTACGCCCACGGGCTCCCCGCCCAGCCGTTGGCGCGCGGGGTGGTCCTCGATCTGCCGGCGGCGCCCTGGCACCGCCGCCGGCACTGGTACGACAAGGCCGGCAACGACGCGCCGCCCGCACTGCGCGGCCTGCTCGGCCTCACCTGGGCGGAGACAGCGTTGCCAGCCGGCACCGAGACCTCCGCGCCTACCGGCGACGCGGCGCCCGCTCGCCAGCCCTTGCCCGCCAGTGTGCCCGCACCCGCCGTTCCCGGGCCGGTGCACCTGTTCGCGGCGGCTGCCGACGGCGCCGAACCGGCCCGCGTGGCCGATCCGCCGGTGGAGGGCGCGCCGCCGGGCGACGACCACTTCGCTGTGGTGGTCGACCCCGGCGGCGCGCCTGGTCCTGCCCGCTCGCGCGAGGCCTTGGTAGCGGTCGCGCTTCGGGGCGCGCCCGACGACCCGCTGGTGCGGGCGGCCGGCGGGCCGGTCGAGGCTGTCGCGCGCGGCGCGGACGCCGTCGTGGTGCTGCCGGCCGGCGGTGACGCGCCGGATCCGGCCGCCGCCGAGGCGCTGGCGTTCGACGTCACCCGCGCCGCGAACGCCGCGCTGAACGGCGGCGCGCGCCGGCTGTGGCTGGTGACCCGGGGCGCGGCGACGCTGCCCACCGGCGCCGCCGGCCACGCCGACCTCGCCTGGGTGCGCGGCGCCGTGCGATCGCTGGCCATCGAACAGCCGCGGCTGCGGGCCACCTGGCTCGACCTGGACCCGGCGGACGAACCCGGCGAACAGGCGGCGGCGTTGCGCGCCGAACTGGCCGCGGACGCCGCCGACGACGAGGTGGCGTGGCGTGCGGGGCAACGGTACGCCGCGCGCCTGCGCGCCGCCGCCGCGCCACCCCGCCGTCCCGCCCCCGTGGTGCGCCCCGGCGCCGCGTACCTGCTGACCGGCGGTTACCGCGGCGTCGGCCTGCGCGTCGCGCGGTGGCTTGCCGAGCGGGGCGCCGCGCGGCTGGTCCTGACCGGCCGGCACGGCCCGCCCCGAGCCAGCCACGGCGAGCTTGCCGAGCTGCGCGCGCTGGGCGCCGACGTGCGCGTGGTCTGCGGCGACCTGGCCGCGCCCGGCGCCGCCGAAGCCGCCGTCGCGGCCGCGCGCACCGGTGGCCTCCGGCTGGCCGGCGTGGTGCACGGCGCCGGCGTACTCGTCGATGGCCTCGTCACCGACGTCCGGGCGCCGGACGTGTCCCGCGTGTGGAGCCCGAAGGCGAGCGGCGCCTGGCGGTTGGACGCCGCCGTGCGAGCCGCTGGCGCCGCCGGCGAGCTGGACTGGTGGGTGTCGCTGTCGTCAGCGGCGGCGCTGCTGGGCTCACCCGGCCAGTCGGTGTACGCGGGCGCCAACGCCTGGCTCGACGGGTTCGCCGCGTGGCAGCGCGACAACGGCATCCCCGCGATCGCACTCCACTATGGAGCGTGGGCACGGGTGGGTGGCGCGGCGGCCGTGCGGATGCCCGGGCTCCGCGCGATCGAGCCGGACGGCGCGGTCGCCGCCCTGGAAGAGCTGCTGTCCCGCGAGCCGGGCGCGACCGGCGTCGTGCCCCTCGACATCGCGGCGGCCGCGGCGGCCTTCCCGGAGATCGCCCGCCTGCCGTTCTTCACCGACCTGCTGGCCGCGGCGACCCCCGTAGCCGCGGCCGGCTCGGCGGAGGTTGCGGGGCCGGCCGGTGCCGACCTGCCCGCGCGTGGCGGGCCGGACGAGGTCCCAACGCCGGACCGGCTCCGCAACCTCCCTTCCCGGCAGGCGGTCCGCCTCGTCGGCGACCAGATCGGCGCCCGGATCGCGGCAGTATTGGGCGCCAGCGGGCCGCCCGGCCGCGACACTCCGCTGGCCGACCTCGGACTCGACTCGCTGGCCGCCATCCGCATCAAGAACCTGGTGGAGCGCGACTTCGGCGTCGCCGTGCCGACCGCGGTCCTGGTACGCGGAGTTACCCTCGGCGACCTGGAGCGGTCGGTGGCCGCTGAGCTCGGCATAAGGACCAACGGCGCTCAGGTGATCAACGGCGCGCACGTGACTCTCCCCGAGACGGCCGTCGAGGGCCGGGACGCGGCCGAGCGCCTGGTACTCCACGTTGTCCGCGAGGTGCTCGGACCCGTGCCCTGCGGGGTCACCGACCGGTTGGATCGGATCGCCCCACCGGATGCTCTCGCCCGCGTGACCGCATTGCTCCGCCAGCGCACCGGGGTGGATGTCGGTGCGGTGGTGCTCGCCGCCGCACCGACCGCCGAGCGGTTGGCCGCACCGCTGCGCGCCGCCGACGAGGCCGAGGTGCGCCGTGGCCTGGTGCGCGAGCTGCGCCCGGGCACCGCGGGCGCGCCCCCGCTCTTCCTGGCACACCCCGCCGGCGGCACCACCGTCGTGTACCGCCAGCTCGTGGACCTGCTCGGCCCGGACCAGCCGTGCTACGGCCTGGAGCGGCTCGACGACGTGGGACCGGTCGAGGAGCGAGCCGCCCGGTACCTGGAGCTGCTCGCCGGAACGCAACCGGCCGGGCCGTACCGGCTCGGGGGCTGGTCGTTCGGCGGCGTGCTCGCCTTCGAGATGGCCCGCCAGCTCACGGCGGCGGGCGAGCGCGTCGAGCTGCTCGGCCTCATCGACGCGGGCCTGCCGCTGCCGGTCTCCCGGCGCCGCGACACCGAACTGCTCGTGCGGCGGTTCGTCGGGTTCGGGGCCTACCTGCGCCAGACGTACGGCATACAGGTGCACCTGAGCGCCGAGGAGCTGCGCGAGCTGCCCGAGGACGGCCAGTTCGACCTGGTGCTGGCCCGGCTCGCGGACAGCGGGCTGAGCGCGCGCCTGCCCGAGGCGATCATGCGGCACCAGATCACCTCGCATCGCGACACCCGAGCCCTGGATCGCTACGAGCCGGGCGAGTACACCGGCCCGGTCGTGCTGTACCGATGCACCGAGGCAACCCCGTGGAATGTCCGCGATCCGCGCTACGAGCACACCGACCTCGATCGGGGCTTTGGCCGCTGGTGCACCGACCTGCGGGTCGTACCGGTGACCGCCCACCACCTCAACGTGCTCGACCCGCCCGCCGTCGACGCCGTGGCGGCCGACCTCACCGCGCTACTCAGCGCGACCGTCCTACCGGGAAAGGAGTGACCTTATGCCCGCATCCGAGCTTGCCGAAGCCGTGGTCGCCGGCGCGTCTCCGGAGGACCTGCTGGCCTGCCCGGTGCCCGCGTCGTACCGGGCGGCGCACCTGCTGCGCGCCGACGCCGAGGCGTTCGCCGGCGAGTCCAACCTGGACGTCCGCAGGAGCATCCACATCGGACCGGTCGACATGCCCGCGCTGGCACCGGATGAGGTGCTCGTCGCCGTGATGGCCTCCAGCATCAACTTCAACACGGTGTGGTCGGCCACCTTCCACCCGGTGCCCACGTTCGCGTTCCTCGGCCGCATGGCCCGCCAGAGCCGCTGGGGTGCGCGGCACGACCAGCCCTGGCACGTGATCGGGTCCGACGCCTCCGGAGTGGTGGTCCGGGTCGGCGCGGCGGTGAGCCGCTGGGCGGTCGGCGACCGGGTCGTCGTCACACCGGCCCAGGTGGACGCCGAGGACCCGGCCGTGCACAGCGACTCGATGACCGGCGACCAGCGGGCCTGGGGTTACGAGACGAACTTCGGCGGGCTCGCCGACTTCGCCGTCGTCAAGTCCACCCAGCTGCTGCCCAAGCCGCCCCACCTGACGTGGGAGGAGGCGGCCTGCAACACGCTGTGCGCCGCCACGGCGTACCGGATGCTGATCAGCCCGCTCGGGTCGGGGATGCGGCTCGGCGACGTGGTACTCGTCTGGGGCGCCACCGGCGGCCTCGGCGGGTACGCCGTCCAGCTCGTCCTCGCCGCCGGTGGCATACCCGTCGGCGTGGTCAGCTCGGAGTCCAAGGTGGACCTGCTGCACCGGCTCGGCTGCTCGCGCGTGGTGAACCGCGAGTCGCTTCCGCCGAGCCCCGACGGACTGCGCGACCCGAAGGTGTGGCGCGCGCTCGGCGAGGAGGTGCGCCGGCAGGTGGGGGAGGACCCGCATGTTGTCTTCGAGTACACCGGACAGGAGACGTTCGGCGCGTCGGTGTACGTGGCGCGTACCGGCGGCACGGTCGTCACCTGCGGCTCCAGCAGCGGGTACGCCCACCAGTACGACAACCGGTACCTGTGGATGCGGCTCAAGCGGATCGTCGGCAGCCACGGCGCCAACTACCAGGAGGCCGCCGAGGTCAACCGGCTGATCCGGCTGGGCGTGGTGGTGCCCACCCTGTCCCGCGTGTACCCGCTGGCCGAGGCCGCCGAAGCGACCCGCACCGTCCAGTTGGGAAGCCACGTCGGCAAGGTCGGGGTGCGCTGCCTCGCACCGGCCGACGGGCTCGGCGTCGACGACCCGGCGGCCCGCGCCGCGGTAGGCGAGGACCGCCTCGAACTGTTCCGCTCGGCGGGCGTACCGGCATGAGCCCCGCCGTCCAGCGGGACCGGTTGCCGATGCTTGCCGGGATGCGGGTGCTGCCGGCGCTGCTGGTCTTCGTCGGTCACGCGGGGATGCAGGGCGTCTTCGCCAACGGCACCGTCAACTTCCTGATCGTCGGGCTGACCGCGGGCCTTGGCGAGGCGGCGCTGAGCCTGTTCTTCATGCTCAGCGGTTTCGTCCTCGCGTGGTCAGCCCGACCCGGCGACCGTACCGGCCGGTTCTACCGCCGCCGCATGCTGAAGATCTTCCCCAACCACCTGGTCGTCTTCGCCGCCTGCCTGGTCCTGATGGCCGCCACGGGCGCGGCGATCACCGCCAGCGAGGTACTGCCCAGCCTGATCCTCGTGCAGGCGTGGGTGCCCAGCGTGCCGGTACTGTCTGCGGTCAACGGGCCCACCTGGTCGCTCTCCTGCGAGCTGCTGTTCTACCTGATGTTCCCGTGGCTGCTGCGGCTTGTCGCGCTCATCCGGCCCGAGCGGCTGTGGTGGTGGGTCGCGGGGCTCGGCGCCGCCATCGCGAGCCTTCCGTTCATCTCGCTGCTGCTGCCGTACGAGCCGACGCTGTTCGACTTTCCGGTGCCGTTCTACCGGTTCTGGTTCGCGGTGTTCTTCCCGCCGGTGCGGGTGCTCGACTTCGTCATCGGCATCGTGCTGGCCCGGATCGTGGCGGAGGGGCGGCTGCCGTCGATGCGGCCGCGAGCCATGTTCGGGCTTCTCTTCGCCTGCTGGGCGGTGGCGCTGCCGCTGCCGGTACCGTTCAACTTCGTCGGCCCGTTCGTGGCGCCTCTCGTGCTGCTCCTCGGTGCCGCCGCCGCGTTCGACGTCGCCGGCCGGCGGTGCTGGATGAACAGCCCCACCATGGTGCGCCTCGGCGACCTGACCTTCCCGTTCTACCTGCTGCACTGGCCAGTGCTCCACTATGGACATATGGCGCTCGGCAGCGGGAAGTGGTCGCCGCCCGGCGCGATCGCGTTCCTGCTCGCCGCACTGGCGGCGACCGTCGCGTTGAGCTGGCTGCTCGCCCGGTACGTCGAGCGGCCCGCGATCCGCCGCTGGAGCGAGCCGCGCCGGGTGCCGCGACCGGCCGCCGCGGTGACCGCCTGAGGGGGTTGGGGTGGATCGGCGCTGGACGATCCGCGTGGTGGTGGGGCTGACCGCGTTCATCACCATGCTCGACAACACCGTCGTCACGGCGGCCGCCCCGTCGATCGCCCGCGACCTCGGCATCCCACTGACCACATTGGAGTGGGTCGCGACCGCGTACCTGATCACCTTCGCCGGGCTGCTGCTGGCCGGTGGGCGCCTCGCCGACGGCTACGGGCCGCACCGGGTGCTCCGCCACGGCCTGTGGGTCTTCACCATCGCGTCCGCCCTCGCCGCGGCGGCCGGCGGTGCGGGTACCCTCATCGCCGCCCGCGCCGTGCAGGGCGCCGGAGCCGCGCTGGTGGTACCCGCGTCCCTGGCCATCGTCGCGACGCGGGAGGAGCGCGAACGCGTCCGCTGCATCGCGATCTGGACCGGCGCCGGCGCGGTCGGCCTCGCGCTGGGCCCGTCACTGGGCGGCGTGCTCGCCGAACACGCGGCGCGGCCCTGGATCTTCCTGCTGAACGTCCCGGTGGGCGCCCTGGCATGGTTCCTGGTCCGCCGGACACGCGGGTGTCGAGGCGAGACGCCGGGTACGGCGGGACTTGACTGGGGTGGGCTCGTCACGGGCAGTCTCGCCCTGACGGCCGCCACCTACGCGCTCATCGCGGGGACGGCGCATGGGTTCACCGACGGGCCGGTGCTCGGCGCGGGTGCTGTCGCCATCGGAGCCGCCCTGGCGTTCGCGCCCGTGGAAAGGCGGGCGGTCGCGGCGCTCGTCGACGTGCGGTTGTTCGCGGTGCGGGCCTTCTCCGGCGGGATCGCCGTGCAGATCCTGTGGGGGCTCGGCGTCAACGGGGTCTACTTCTACACCGCCGTCTACCTGCAGGGCGTGCGCGGGTTCACGCCGACCGGCGCGGGGCTCGCGTTCCTGCCCCTCGCCGTCGCCGTGGCGGCCGGCGCGCCGCTCACCCCCGCCTTAGTGACCCGGTTCGGCGCCGGGCGCACGGTCGCCGCCGGCCTCGTGCTGGTCGCCGCCGGCATGACCGCGGTCGCCGCCGGTGGCACGACGGCGACGCTGCTCGCGGCGCTCGCGGTGATCGGCTTCGGTTCGGCGCTGACGGTACCGCTGGGCGCGTGCGTGCTCGGTGCGGTGCCGGCCGACCGGGCGGGCGTCGCGGCGGGCGTCTTCGGCGTGGCGCGGGAGGTCTCCGGGGTGCTCGGGATCGCCGGTGTCGGCGTGGTGGTCGGCGCCGGCGCCGACGTCGGGCGGGGATACGCGTACGGCCTCCTGATGGCGGCCGCGCTGGTGCTCGCCGGCGCGCTGCTCAGCGTGAAGACCCTGCCGTCGTACGCGCATCACCGTGACAGTATTCGCGACTAATACGAGCATCCAGCGTTATATCACCTTGAATCGGTGCTTATTAGCTTCAGGCCGTCCGAAGCGCACCGACCAACGAAACTGAGGTGATCTGTCATGCGCTCCCGAATCCCGGGCGGCCGGTGGCGTACCGGTGCCCTGCTCGCCGCGTCGCTGGCGGCCGCCGGCGGCATCGCCGTCGTGACCGTGCCGATGGCGTCCGCCGCGGAGTGTTCCGACGTCGAGGTCGTCGTCGCCAGGGGTACCAACGAACCCGGCGGCCTCGGGCTCATCGTCGGCGACCCGGTCTTCGACGCGATACAGGGCCGGCTGGCCGGCGGTAACGTGACGAGCCACGCCGTCGACTACCCCGCGAGCCTGAACCCCAACTCGCCCGCCGAGGGCAACCGGGCGCTCGTCGACCACGTGACCGCGCAGGCGCAGGAGTGCGCCGGCCAGCGGTTCGTGCTCGTCGGGTACTCCCAGGGCGCCAACGTGGTGGGCAACTCGCTCGGCACCAGCTCCGAGAACGCCCTCGTCGGCGCCCCGGTCGTGGCCACCATCCCAGCGGAGATCCAGCCGCAGGTGGCGGCGGTACTGGTGTTCGGGTACCCGCTGCGCAAGCAGGGCGGCGGCATCGAGGGCGAGCTCGCCGACCGGACCCTGGACGTCTGCGCCAACGGCGACGTGATCTGCGACCCGGACGGCGCCAGCGTGATAGCGCACCTGAGCTACCGCGGCAACGCCGGCGAGGCCGCCGACTTCGCGGTGGAGAAGCTCCAGTAGGTACGCAAAAAGTTGTCGCCGCCGGCAGTAGGGTGCCGGCGACGACAACGGTTCCTTTAGACGACAATGTGTCCTTTATGGATCCTCAGCACCGGGCCGGGCGGAATGCCAGGCCCGGATCCGACGGCCCTTCGCGCTGCACGGCGCTGAGCACGATGTCAGCGACCGCGAGCTCCTGGTCCAGGGCGTGGTCGAAGTCGAGCCGGCCCAGGCACGCGAACTCCATGCGTTCGTTGTTGACCTGCTCCGGCTCGCCGCCCTTGAGCGTCTGGCTGTCCGGCGGCGTGATGACGTCGTCCGCGATCGACCACGGCACGGTGTACGCCGGGCCGGGCACGACGTCGCCGTTGGCGTTGAGCTGGGTCAGGAACTCCGAGTCCGGCGCGAGATCGGCGCACGCCGCGCACTCCGCGAAGTTCGGGTCTTCCAGGGGCGTGTCGGTGCCGCGCGTCGCGGGCGCGATGGCGACGATGTCGTCGACCTGTTCGGCGAGGCCGAGCGGGCCGACCAGTACCCGGGGGAGCAGGCCGCCCTGACCGTGGCCGACCAGGTCTACTTTGGACGCGCCGGTCGCTTCCAGTACACCGGCAACGAAGGTCTGTAGCTGGGTCGCGCTGTCGGCGAGGGGCGCGGTGCCGTTCTCGCCGTAGTCGAGCGCGAAGACGCACAGGCCGGCGCCGGCGATCTCGGGCGCGAGGGCCGCGAAGTTCGACGCGCCGTCGCGGAAGGTGTCGTGGACCAGGATCACCGGTTCGGGGTCCTCGGCGTCCTCCGGTATCGCGGGGCTTGCCACGCACTCGAAGTCGTTGGCGCCTTCGAGGCCGGCGCTGGCGAGCGCCTGTGCCGCGGCGATCGCGCCCTGCTCGGCGGCACCGGCCTCACCCATGCCCGCCGCGCCTTCACCGGCCGCGCCTTGCCCGGTACCGGAACCGCCAGCGCCGGAACTGCCTGCGTTCGCCACCGCGAGCCCGCCGCCGAGGACGGCCGCGGCGGCGACCGCGATCAGCCCCGCGCGCAGGGCACGCCCCCGGCGGCGCGCTAGGTGGTACTCCTTCGTGGACACCCTGCCTCCTGTCGGTAGGAGATTGTCGGACAACCGTGGGTACGGCTGCGGATGACAGGCGAGGTCAACGGAGAGCGGGAGTCACGCGGAAAGCACGAACATCCGTGGCGCGCTTTGTCATCCGCGCACGTTCCGATGTAGAGCATTGGCTGCGCACCGTGGTGACAACGTCACCGCCCGCCCTTCGCGCGGCATGAGTACCGGGCCGCACCGCGCCGCGGTTAGCGTCTGCCCCAACCTGGCGACCACCCGTTTGTGGCCACCGGAAGGAGGGGCGACATGCGCATGACCCGTACGCGAAGGCTGGCCCTGCCGGCGGCGGCCGCGGCCGCGTTGCTGGCCTTGGGTGTTGGTGTGGCGGTGGCGTCCGCGGACGGACCGGGAGAGCGCGCCGCGGGCCCGAGCGCCGAACGCGAGGAGCGGTCCGTACCGTCCGGCTCGCCGGTGACCGACGTCGTGGAGACGGTGGTACGCGTCAAACTCCCGCTACCCGAAGGCGTCGGCGCCCGCCCGGCCGAATGCGACTGGCTGTCGTACCTGCGTTACCGGCACGAGGACGGACCGGAGGAGTCCGCGTCGGCCGACCGGATCCTGGTCGCCCAGCCCGGTGTGCTGGAGGGTGCCGGCGCGTTCGACGCGGTGGCCCGCAACACCGTCGCGAAAGCCGCGGAGGACGGCCAGAACATCGAGTTCTGGGCGCTGGACCGCCGCTCCAACTGCCTGGAGGACAACCGCGGCGTACGCGCCGGGGCGGCCGCCCGCAGCTTCAAGGTGGCGCTCGACTACTACTACAACGGCGGTGCGGTCGACGGTCAGAAGTTCGCCGGTTACCTCGGCAACGACCAGGTGGAGTTCCTGCAACACGTGGGCCTGGAGCAGACCCTGCGCGACCAGTTCGACCTGCTCGCCGCGGAGCTGCCCGACCAGGAGCTGCGCAAGGAGAAGGTGATGTGCGGCGGGCACTCGCTCGGCGGCGTACTCACCGGCTTCTTCGCCATCTGGGACTTCGACGGCAACCCCGCGACCGACGCCGACGCCGGCTTCAACCAGTGCGCCGGGTACTTCGCGCTCGACAGCGCCATCTCCACGTCGCTGCCCGACATCACCGGCAGCCAGATGATGCCCACCGGCATGATGCCTGACCCGGGACTCAGCTTCGCCGTCGTACAGGCCGGCCTGCGCGGCGGCGCCGTACCGCGCACGCTCTCCGCGCCCGCCGTCATCAACGCCGAGACGATGAACGTGCTCGCTCTGGCGGGACTGGCCGCGCTCGCTGCACCCGACGCACAGTCCACATTGGTCGCCGACCTGCCCTCGAACCTGAACATCGACGGGACGACGCGGCTGCTGCTGTCGAAGAACCTGCTCGCCTTCGTCACCGGCAGCCCAGCCGCGGGAGAGTTCAAGCTGAGCAACGAGGCGGCGCTGGGCGCGTTGATGGACGACAACTCGCAGCCGCTGGCGTTCCTCCAGACCAGCGTCGGATTCTTTGCCGGTGGACGGATCGCCGACAAGGAGTTTCCGTTGGCGCGCAACGTATCCGGGATCCCGGGCCTGTCCGGGCTGGCCGGAATGTTCGGCCAGGAGGCCCGCGCCATCCCCGACGAGGCCAACGGGCCGGTCTACGCCTGGCGTAACTACGACGAGTTCGGGCCGACCGACGGGCCGGTGCCCAACGCCGGCGACGGCACACCGTTTACGACCGCGGGCAAGGAGGTCACCGACATCCAGCAACTCGCCCGCAGCATGGCCGAGCAGCCGCTTGACTTCACCGAGGACTACTTCCCGACCAAACTCGTCACCGACATCCAGCAGTCGGCCGCGACCGAGATCTCCCGCAACGCGATACACCAGGACGGCCTCACCGCGAACCCGACCATCACGCTGCTGGCCGGCGACGGGCTGCGTGGCGCCAACGCACCGCCGCCGTCGGGGGAGACGGTCGTGGCACCCGGGTACCAACACCTGGACGTGCTCACCGCCGACGCGCGGCAGAACGACGGCCGCCCCGAACCGGTATCGGCGCGCCTCGCCCAATTCGCCATTCGCGGCTGACCGCCGTCTTGTAGAAAAGTCTGGTGAAGATTGCCATCCTCGACGACTACCAAGGCGCGGCCCTGCACAGCGCCGACTGGTCCGCCCTCGACGCCGAAATCACCACGCTCGACCACCCATCGACGACCCCGACGAGCTCGTCGCGGCCCTCGACGGCGCCGACGTGGTGGTCGCGATGCGGGAACGCACCCCGTTTCCCGCCGAGCTGCTCGACCGGCTGCCCGCACTGCGCCTGCTGGTCACGACGGGAATGCGCAACGCCGCGATCGACGTGGCCGCGGCCACCGCGCGGGGCATCACGGTCTGCGGCACCCGCGGCGACAAGCGATCCACCACCGAGCTCACCTGGGCGCTGATCCTCGCCCTGCTGCGAAACATCCCCGCCGAGCAGCGGGCGCTGCGCGACGGCGACTGGCAGATCGGGCTCGGCAGCAGCCTGCACGGAAAGACCATCGGCCTGCTCGGCCTTGGATCCATCGGCGGCCAGGTCGCGGCGGTCGCCCGCGCGTTCGAGATGGACGTCGTGGCGTGGAGCGCCAACCTGACCGCCGAGCGCGCTTCGCAATGCGGCGCGCGGCTCGTCGGCAGGGACGAGCTCCTGGGTACCGCCGACGTGGTGTCCGTCTGCTCATCCCGCGTGGCGACGAACGCCATCGTCCCCGGTGCCTGGGCGTATGTCGACGCGCCGCTGGTGGTTTGGGTGAATTGGCGCACGGCCCGCTCGAAGAGCGCAACCGTGGCTGGCGAGATGCTGGTGATCACAGATCGGCATTGTGCGCCAACCCGCTCAGGGCTCCAGCAGCCGGCCCAGGGCCGGGAGCACGCCGCGCAGGTCGTCACCGTCGACGATGACGGTCGACGCCTTTCGCGCGGCGGGCGAGGCGTTGAAGGCGACGCTCACGCCGACGGCCGCGAACAGCGGCAGGTCGGATCGGCTGTCTCCGACCGCCCCGCACGAGCGGAGTTCGAATCCGAGCGCTCGCGCCTGCGCCAGGGCGACGTCTCGCTTGTCGTACTCGTCGAAGTGGTGCTCGACGCGTCCGGTGTACCGGCCGCTGGCCGTCGCGAGCCGTGGCCCGCTAAATGAGTGGAACCCGAACCGGTCGGCGAGGTAACCGCCGACCGGCGTCCAGGCCAGGGTGGCCAGCATCGGCACCAATCCGTTGCGCCGGCACCATGCCACGGTCTCGGGGATGCCCGTGACCAGAGGCATCCCGGCGAGCCAATCGCGGGTCCGCTCCTCGGGCACGCCTGCCCATCCGGCGGCGTCCAATTCGGAGACGTGGCGGTTGTCCACGATGCCGGCGGCGTACGCTTCTTCGGCCTCGGCCAGCTTTTCGCGGTGCCCGAGGAAGCCGGCGAGGTAGACCGACGAGCTTGTCCTGGGCACGAGTGTGCCGTCGATGTCGAAGAAGACGGCGCCCGTGGGTTTCACAGGCTTACGCCGGGGCACGGCGAGCGAGCATGAAGTCGACCACGGCTGGCGCGAAACCGTCTGTGAGCGCGGGGATGTGGCCACCGTCCTTGATGGACCACAACTCCACGAGCGTGCCGTCGCGGCATCCCGTGGTGTAGGCGGTGATCGCGGTCTCGGCGCCGGTCAGGCCGGAGTCGAGGTCGATGGGCGGGGCAGACGTGTCGGCCCGGTCGGTGCAGCCGTTGAGGCCCCGCCAGAGGCCGATCGTGTCGGCGACGGACGGGTACGACCCGGTGGTGTTCTGGCCGCCGCCGTACCGGACGATCCGGTCCGCGGTGCCGTGGATCTGCAAGACGCTGACCGCCCGATGAGGCGTGCACCGCGACGGATCGTTGGTCGCCGCTCCGGCCAGCGAGACGATCGCCGCTATCAGGGCCGAGTGCTCGCAGGCCATCCGATGTGCCATGTACCCGCCGTTGGAAAACCCGATCACGTAGACCCGCCGCCCGTCCACCGCGTACGTGCGCGTGACCGCGTCGATCACCTTGCGCAGGTATCCCGAGTCGTCGACCCCGCTGCGGTCGAAGTCGCAGCACGCGTCGGCCGCGTTCCAGAACCGGTCGCCGGCACGGTTCTTCGTGCCTTCCGGCATCGCGTACAGGAAGCCGCGCCGCTCGGCTTCGGGGGTGAGCTTGAAGTAGTTCTCCTGCATCGCGGCGTCGGTCTCGAAGCCGTGCAGCGCCACGACGAGGGGTGCCTCGCGGTCGGAGTCGTATCCGCCGGGCACGTACAGCCGGAACGGCCGGTCGTCGACGGTCAGCGTGACCGTGGTGGCCGTCTCGGGCTCGTCCGGTGCGCCGCCGCACGCCGCGAGCAGGCACAGGACCAGTCCGGTGAGGAGCCCCCGTCGACCCGTCATGCCAGCGACGCTACATGAGACACTGCCACCATGGCGGTGACGACAGCGCCGGTGGTCGTGGCGGTCTGCCGCGACGGCGAGCACCGGTTCGGCAAGGCCGTGGCCGACGAGATCACGTTGCTCGAAGGGCTCGGTGTCGAGGGCGACGCGCACGCGGGCGTGACCGTGCAGCACCTTTCCCGGATCGCCGTCGACCCCACGCAGCCGAACCTGCGGCAGGTCCACCTGATCCACAGTGAACTGCACGACGAGCTGCGTGAGCGGGGCTTCGACGTCGGTCCGGGCCAGCTGGGGGAGAACATCACCACGCGCGGTCTCGACGTGCTGGCCCTGCCGAGAGGCACCGTGCTCAGGCTCGGCTCGCGGGCCGTTGTCGAGGTCACCGGTCTGCGCAATCCCTGCCACCAGATCAACGACTTCCGCGCCGGGCTGCTCAAGGCCGTCCTCGACAAGGACGAGGAGGGCAACGTGATCCGGAAGGCCGGGATCATGGGTATCGTCCTGCGCGGCGGCCCCGTCAGGCCGGGCGACGCGATCTCCGTAGACCTGCCCGCGCGCCCGCACGAGCCACTCGACCGCGTGTGAAGGCCGGGGCCGTGGACAGCCGAGCGGCCCGAGCGTAGCGTCGATTTTGGTACTTTGCGGGCTTTTAGCCGGGAGGTGGTCTCATGCCATCGGCGCAGGGAATCGGGCACATCATGCTGA
Source organism: Phytohabitans aurantiacus (assembly GCF_027923225.1). Classification (GTDB taxonomy): domain Bacteria; phylum Actinomycetota; class Actinomycetes; order Mycobacteriales; family Micromonosporaceae; genus Phytohabitans; species Phytohabitans aurantiacus. The sequence goes on along the minus strand of NZ_BSDI01000005.1, from coordinate 79,304 downwards.
CGGTCACGGACGTCGAGCGCAGTGCCGACTTCTACAACCGCTTGCTGGACGGGCAGACCGTGGTGTCCGCCAGCGACGACACCGGCCCCCTCGCGGTCTGCGTGGGGCCGGTGCTCATGGTCGGGTTCCGCACGCACCAGGCGACCGACGAGAAGGACGAGTTCGACCCGGCACGTGTCGGGTTGGACCACATCGGCATCCACGTCGAGTCGCGCGCGGAGCTGGAGGGCTGGCGGCAGCGCTTGGACGAGCAGGGCGTGCTGCACTCGGCGATCGTCGAGGACCAGTTCGGCGCGCACCTCAACGCCAAGGACCCCGACAACATCGCGATCGAGTTCTTCGCAACATCCTAGAACCGATCCGGTACCCGGCGTCGTTACGGCACAATCGGGCGGAGACCGCCGATAGGAGGAGAATTGCCTAACTTGATCATGAATCGGTTGGCCGTGCCGCTGCTCGCGCTGGGAATGATCGGCGCGACGGCCGCTCCAGCCGTGGCCGAACCGCGTGCCGACAAGGTCATCGTGTTGCCGGGTGCCACATCCGCCGAGGGGATCGCCGCCGGCGCCGGATCGACGTTCTACGCCGGTGACCTGTTCGCCGGTGACATCTTCCGCGGCGACATCAAGCGCGGCACCGCGGAGCTCTTCATCGACGCGCCGGCCGGCCGGAACGCCGTGGGCCTGAAGGCCGACCTCCGCCACAACCTGCTCTTCGTCGCGGGCGGGCAGACCGGCCAGGCGTACGTGTACCACCTGCGGACGGGCGCGACGGTCGCCACGTACCAGATCCCGGGCGCCACGCTCGTCAACGACGTGGCGGTGACCCGGCGCGGCGCGTGGTTCACCGACTCCGCGCAGGGCAAGCTGTTCTTCGTACCGGTTGACGGGTACGGCAAGCCGGGTCCATTGCGGACTCTCACCCTCAGCGGCCCGGCCGCCGACACCAGCGGCGAGTTCAACCTCAACGGGATCGACGCCACGGCCGACGGTTGCACCCTGCTCGTCGCGCACTCGGCGGCGGCGAAGGTCTTCACCGTCGACCCGGTCACCGGTGCCAGCGCGGCGATCGCGGGCGTCGATGTGCCCAATGTGGACGGCATCGTGCTCGACGGCCGCCGGCTGTGGGCGGTGCAGAACTTCAACAACCAGATCTCGCGGTTCCAGCTCAGTGGCGACCTGAGCCAGGGCACCCTCGAGAAGGTCATCACCAGTCCGCACTTCGCCATCCCGACGACGGCGGCGCTGTTCGGCCACAAGCTGGCGGCGGTGAACGCGCACTTCGACACCGGCTTCCCGCCCACCTCGCCCACGTACGAGGTGGTGGTCGTCCGCGCCTAGCGCTAGTCCGTGCGTAGTGCTAGTCCGTGCCTAGCGCTAGTCCACGGGAAGCGGCCCGTAGGGGCGCGGCCCGTACCTGTGGGTCAGCCGGCGCCACTCGGCCCGGTTCAGCTTGAGGACGTACACCTCCCGCTCCGGCCACCCGACTTCGAATTTGATCGTCGCGAGCAGGAGCCGGCTGATCCACAGCAACCGCACGGCCTCCTCGATGACCGGCTCGGGGATGGTGGCACCCTCGCCTTCGTCCTCGAGCCTGACCTTGAACGTCACCTCGCCGTCCGACCGGTCGATCTCGACCGTCTCGAAGCCGTGGTGGGAGCGCTTCACGGCCTCCTGGATGCCGCGGGCGATCGCGTCCTCCCGCTCCTCGACACCTTTGCCCGCCTTACCGGCCAAGTAGGTGGTCAGGCCCAGCAGGACGATTACCGGAAACCAGCCGACAACGACCGCCGCGAGGAGCGGGATGGCAGGCAGCGCGAAAATGGTGTAGATCCACGCGACCAGTGTGCCGACGGTCAGGATCTTCCACATCGGCTTCGGATAGAGGTACCGCCACCAGCGCCGCGACGCGGGCATCAGCGCGGAGTTGAACACCACCACGTCGAACAGGGCGTCGAGCGGTCCGCGCCGTGCGGGCTTGGGCGGGTCGACGAGATCGGCGAACAGCGCCTCCGTCTCGGCGACCGTGGTGGCGGCGTTCGCGGTGCGCAGCCGCTCCTCGTACTCGGCCAGGTCCAACCGACCCTCGTCGAGCGCCGTCTTGAGCCGGGCCGCCATCTCGTCGCGGTCGGCCTGCGCCAGCCGGCGGGTACCGCCGTGCAGGTCCGCCACGAGGCCGGCGAGGTCGGCGTCCTCGGTGGCCGATCGTGCCTTGCCGACCCGGGCGGCGTGCTCCGCGCCGTCGAGCCGTCCGTCGTGGTAGGCGGCGTCGAGTTCCTGGGCGGTGCCGTCGCGCTCGCGGTCGCTGGCGCGCGTGGCGATACCGGCCAGCAACCGGCTGAGGTCGGTGACCCGCCGGGCCTGGCCGATGTCGGCCTCCAGGGCGGGTGCCTCGACCGGTGCTACCCGGCCGTCGGTGACCGCCTCGGCCAGCTTCGCCAGGGCGGCCGCCCGGTCGTCCGACCCGGCGAGCAGGTCGTCGTGCTCTGCTCCGGGCCAGCCGGACAGGCCGTGCAGCACGTGCTTGAGCTCGCCGTACGTCTCGACGCCGGTGAGCGCCGCGACCCGCCGCTCGTGCTCGACGGCGGCGAGCCGCCCCTGCGCCGCCCCGTCGGCCAGCCAGCCGGCTGCCCGTTCACGGTCGTCACCGCGTACCCGAAGATCATCGACCCAGTCGGTGACGCCGCGCCGATCGGGCAGGTCGGCGGCGAGCTTGGCGAGGTCGCCGCGCGTCTTCGCGGCCCGTACCGCGTCGGCGCGGCCGGCGTGCGCGACGGCGTCCAACCGGCCCTCCGCCAGCGCCGTGTCCAGCAGCCGCACCACCTGCTCACGGTCGGCGTTCGTCGCCCGCAGCCCACCCTGACCACCGTCGGACCATCCCAGATTCACGATCGATCATCGTACGGATAGTTTGGCGGCTACCGTCGCGGCCTCGGGGTGGTCCAGGGCGGTGAAGATCGCCAGGGCCTGCCGCCACACGCCCTCCGCCGCCTCCCGGTCGCCCGCGGCCGCGTACGAGTCGCCGAGGCGGACCAGTGTCGGCGCGCCGTCGCCGTGGTTGCCGAGTTCGTCGAAGAGTTCGACCGCGCGGCGGTAGCACTCGACCGCCCGGTCGGGGTGGCCGGCCCGGTGGTGGATGTACCCGAGACTGTCCCAGGTGTGCGCCTGGCCGTACGCGTCGGTGAATCGCTCCAGCAGCTCCAGCGACTGTTCACAGTGGACGAGCGCCTGCTCGTGCTCGCCCAGCATGGCGTGGTACCAGCCGACCGCGTTGAGCGCCTTGGCCCGTGCGCGGTCGTGGCCGCTGGCCTGGAAGCGGTCGACCGCCCGCCCGGCGTGGTGCAGCGCGCTCCGCGGGTCGCCGCGCCGCTCGCTGAGCAGGGCGAGGCTCTGGTGCGTGTAGCCCTGGCCGTTGTCGTCGCCCGCCTCGGCGAACAACCGCAGGGCCTGCTGGTACTGCTCGTCGGCCGACGGGTAGTCGTCGGCGTAGGTGGCGGCGAGGCCGACGCAGCGGTGCGCCTCGCCCGCCATTTCGAGGCGCCCGATCCGCTTGGCGACGGGGATCGCGGCCCGCCACACCGTGGCCATCCCGGCCCGGTGTCCACGGTAGACATGGAACGTGCGCAGCGCCCAGGCGAGCTGTAGCACGGCAACGTCGAAGCCGTCTTCGGCGGCGCGGCGCTGGATGGCGAGCAGCGCGGCGTGCTCGGTGTCGAACCACGCGAGCGCCCGTTCCTCGCCGGCGGGCCGCTCCGGAACCGTGCCGGGTGCCGGCGGGTCGAGCGGGATCGGGATGGGGTCGCGCAGCGGGTACACGACCCGGTCCGCGTGGTACGCGCTGTGCGTGTAGTGGTCGACCATCCGCCGGACGGCGGCGGCGCGCTCCTCCTCGCCGTCTTCGGCGCGGCACAGCTCGGCGGCGTACACGCCCAGCAGGTCGTGCCGGACGTAACGGCCGGGCGCCTGCTCGGCCAGCAGGTTGGCCTGGATCAGCTCCAGCAGCGGCGGGCGGATCCCGGACGGCGGGTGGCCGGCGAGGCTCGCCGCCGCGGGCGCCGACACCGCGGGTCCGGGGTGCAGGCCCAGCAGGCGGAACAGCCGTGCGGCGGGCGGGCTGAGCGACGCGTACGACCACGAGAACACCGCGCGCACCTGGCTGGTCCGGTCGGCGGTGTCGAGTGCGTCGAGGCGGTGCCCGGCCTCGTCCAGCTCGGCGGCGACGTCACGCAGCGCGAACCCGGACTGCCGTACCCGTGCCGCCGCGATCGTCAGCGCCAGCGGCAGCCGCGCGCAGGCGGCGACGATCCGCTGGACGGACTCGGGGTCGCCGTCGACCTGGTCGGGGCCGAGCCGGCTCGCGAGCAGGTCGCGGGACTCCACAGTGGAGAGCGGGTCGAGCATCACGGGCTCGGCGCCGACGCCGGCGACCAGGCCGGTGAGCCGGTCGCGGCTGGTCACCACCACGACCGCCGAGGGGGTACCGGGCAGGAGCGGCCGGACCTGGTCGGCGTCGCGGGCGTTGTCCAGGACGATCAGCATCCGCCTGCCGGCGACCTTGCTGCGGTACAGGCCGACCTGGCTGTCGAGGCTGGCCGGGGCCGCATCGGGCGGCACCCCGAGCGCGTCGAGAAACCCTCGAACCGCCTCGGCAGGTGGCGTCAGCCGCCCGCCGGGGTCGAACCCGCGCAGGTTGACGTAGAGCTGGCCGTCCGGGAAGCGCCCGGCGGCGCGGTGTGCCCAGTGGATCGCGAGGGCGGTCTTGCCGACGCCGGGCGTGCCGGAAAGCACCGCGATACTGGCGGCGCCGCCGAGCACCGCGTCGAGCCTGGCCAGCTGCGCCTCGCGGCCGGCGAACCCGCTGACGTCCGGCGGCAGCTGCGCCGGCACGCCGGCCGCGGGCGGTCGTTCGTCGCTCGGCGTGGCCGAGGCGAGGAACTCGTCGCGGTCGGCGCCGGTCAGCCCGAGCGCGGCGGCGAGCAGGTTGACGGTCTGTGGCCGCGGCACCGCGACCCGGCCGGCCTCCAGCTTGCCGACCGCCCGGACGCTCAGTCCCGTCTTGGCGGCCAGGTCCTCCTGGGTCCAGCCCTGCCGCCGGCGATGCCCGCGCAGCAGCCGACCGAACACCTCGGGCCTCCCACCCCTGCGGCATCAAGTACCGGCAAAGTACCGGTGCCGTTCCTGGTTCGCGGCATCGGCATTCGCCAAGATGAATCCTAGGTGGCGTCCGGCGGATCTCCGGGACACGGGGGCCGGTGATCCTCCGGACCTACCCACCTACGGGAGCGTGACCTGCCGCCAGGTCCGGCCGTCGCCGGAGAGGTAGAGCGCCCTTTCGCTACGCATCAGGTACTGGCCCCCGGCGAGGCCGTCCGGCGGAACGCTGATCGTGGGTGGCCCGCCGGCGGCGACCAGGGGCCGGTAGTCGCGGCCGTTGGTGCTGACCCGGAGCACGAACGTGTTGCCCTCGGTGAATATCGTCACGTGCGCGCCGTCGGCCGTGGCGTAACCGAGACCGGTCACCGTCTCGACTCCGCTGGGTGGCCCGTCCGGGTTCGTGCGCCGCCAGGTCCGCCCGCCGTCGGCACTGCGGTACAGGTGCGGGATCCCGTCGTGGGTGCCCGTGAGGGTGGCGTAGACGGTCCGCCCGTCGTAGGTCGCGACGGCCGTTATGTACTTTCCGGCGACCAGGCCCCGGTCCTGGGGCACCACCGCCTCATCGGTGAAGACGTGCGAACGCCAGCTCTTGCCGCCGTCGCGGCTCACCGCCACCGCGGGCTTCCCGCTGGCCGGGTCGAGCCCGCTCACCCACAGGCCGGCGTCCAACGGCACGCCGGCGATGTCGGCGTGGGTCAGCGGCGGCTGCGTGGCCAGCGGCGCCAGCACACCGGTGGCCGGGTCGACGGCGTGCAGGTCGCAGGAACCCAGCCCGCATCCCAGGAGCCGGGTGCCGTCGGGCGCCGCGGCCACCGGCTCCTCGCTGGCCGAAAGGGTCTTCCAGGTCCGGCCGGCGTCGAGACTGATTCTCGGTGTCTCGCGCGATTGGGTTGGCCCGTCGTTGCCCTTGCCGCGCAGCCCGTCGGTCACCGCATCGGACTGCCCGCCGGTCAGCGCCTCGGGCAGGCCGTAGGCGAGGATCTCCGGCCCGAGCACGTACAGGTCGAGCATGGCGGCGGGCTTGGCGAGCCACTGGTCGGTGGGGCGCGGCTGCCACGTCTGGCCCCCGTCGCTCGACGCCATCAGGGTCGCGTCGCACGTCGGGCAGCCGACCAGCGCGTACAGGTGGTCGGCGTCGGCGGCGCCGGCCCACTGGATCCGCTGCGGGCCGGTCTCCGTGGCGGGGCTGCCGACCAGCTCGGGCAGACCGTCGCCGCCGCCTCCGGTGACGGCGACGCCGCCGGCGGCGGCCAGGACCGCCGCCACGGCGAGCGCGCCGCCGGACGCCAGCACGCGCCGTCTGGTGCGCATCCGCGCCGTTCGCCGCCGCACGATCCCGAACTCTGGTTGCTGGGTGGCGTCCGTGACGTCTTCGAGTACGCCCCGGAAGTCCAGGTCACGCATAGTCGATCGCTCCTTCGGCGGTGGTGGTGTCGGGGTTGTCGGCCAGGAGCCGCGCCAGCGCCGCGCGGCCGCGGGACAGGCGGGACTTGACGGTGCCGGCCGAGACGCCGAGCGCCGCCGCCACCTCGTCGACCGGCAGGTCCGCGATGTGGTGCAGCACGATCGCCTCCCGCGTCCGGCGCGGAAGCCGGCGCAGCGCCTCGACCAGCGCGACCCGGTCCGGCGACATGCCCGGCACCGTCTCGTCCGGCCGGTGCACGCGACCGGCGAGCAGCAGCCGGTCAAGGACCCAACGGCGCCGATAGCGCGTGCGCGCCGCGTTCATGGCCACGGTCCGCAGCCACTTCTCGGGATCCTGTACTTCCAGGAAGCGCGCCGGACGGGCAAGCGCCCGGGCGTACGCCTCCTGGACCACGTCCTGCGCCTCGGAAAGGTCCCGCGTCAGCGCGTACAGCTGGCCCACCAACCTTCGATAGTGCGCGCGGTACGCGTCGTGCACGGCCTCGACGCCGTCCATCTGTGCTCCCTTCGGGGCTGTCACTAAGCAGACCAGCGCCTCGGCTATCCGGTTGCGTGAAACCTTCAGGGACTAGGCTCTGCGCCGTGGACGTCACCGTGCGGTTGCTGGGGACGTTCGGCCTCGGCGGCGGCACCGCCGATCCGCTCCAGCCGCGACCGCGAGCCCTGCTGGCCGGGCTGGCGCTGCAGGCCGGCCGGGCGGTGACAACCGGTCAGATCGCGGCGTGGCTGTGGGACGACGACCTGCCCGACAGTCCCGAGGCGGCGATCCGCACCTACCTGAGCCGGCTGCGCCGCAACCTCGCCGGCGTGCCGGCCATCCGCACGCTGACCGGCGCCTACGTGTGGGACATCGACCGGGACTCGGTCGACGCGCTCCGGTTCGAAGACCTGGTCGCGGGCGTGGAGCGGATGTCCAGTCTCGACGCCGAGCGCCGCCTCGGCACCGCGCTGGCGCTGTGGGAAGGCACCGCGCTGGCCGACATCCCGGCGACCGGTGCGGTGCTCGCCGAGCGCACCCGGCTGACCGAGCTGCGCCTGCTGGCGGTGGAGCGCCGCAACGACCTGCTGATCGATCGGGGCCAGGCCGCCGAGCTGGTCGGCGACCTGCGCAGCCTGGTGGTCGAGTTCCCGTTCCGGGAGCGCTTCATCCACCAGCTGATGGCGTGCCTGGACCGCGCCGGCCGCCGCGTCGACGCCCTGCGCGAGTACCGCGACGCGTACCAGCGCTTCCGGGAGCACCTCGGCGTGCTCCCCGGTGCGGAGCTGCAACGGCTGCACCGGACGCTGCTCCGCGACGCCCCGCCGGAGGCCGGCCGCGTGGAGGTGTCGACCCAGGACGAGCCGGCGACGGCGGTGCGGTACCGGGTGCTGGGACCCGTCGAGGCGCTCGCCGATCACCAGCCGGTGCGGCTGAGCCCGCTGCAGCGCGCGCTGCTGGCGGTACTGCTGCTGGGCGCGGGCCAGCCGATGCCGTCCGACCGCCTCGCCGCCGCGCTGTGGGGCGAGCCGCTGCCGGCCGCGTACGAGGCGCGGGTCCGCACGCTGGTCGCCGCGCTGCGCAAGGCGCTGGCCACGCCCGGGCTCATCAGCACCGACCCGTCCGGGTACCGGCTGCGGCTGGAGCCCGGCCAGCTCGACCTCGACGCGTTCGCGCACCACGTCGACCGGGCCGAGCGGGCGGCGCGAGACGGGCGGCCGGGCGTCGCGGTCAGCCACTACGACGAGGCGCTCGCGCTGTGGCGGGGTGCCGCGCTGGCCGGTACCCGAGCGTCTTTCGCCACCGCGGAGGCCGCGCGGTTGGAGGGGTTGCGCTCGGCGGCCGCGGAGCGCCGCCAGCGCCTGCGCGACCTTGCCGGCGAGCCCGCACCACCGGCGAGCCCGGCGCCGCGCTCGCTGCCCGCCGCGTCCAGCCGGTTCGTGGGGCGCGACGCGGAGCTGGCGGCCCTCGAAGAGCTGCGCGCCGGGCCCGACCGCCTGCTGCTCGTCGTCGGCACCGCCGGGGTCGGCAAGACCGCGCTGGTCACCGAGTGCGCGCACCGCTGGGCGCGGCACTTCCCGGACGGGCAGCTCTTCCTGAGTATGCGCGGGTTCGACCACGGGCCGCCGGCGTCGGCGGCCGAGGCGTTGCCGCAGCTGCTGTACGACCTCGGGGTGCCGGCCGGCGACATCCCGGTCGACCTGGAGCGGCAGGTCGCCCGCTACCGGTCGCTCGTCGCGGGCCGGCGGATCCTGGTGGTACTCGACGACGTCTCGGACCCCGAGCAGGTCCGCCCGCTGCTGCCCGGCGAACCGGGTTGCCTTGTCCTGGCCACCAGCCGCGACCGGCTCGGCGGCCTCGTCGCGCTCGACGGGGCGCGCCGCGTCACGCTCGACGTGCTGGCGCCGGACGCCGCGATCGACGTGCTGCGGCAGTCCGGCGGGGTGCGGCTCGACGCCGAGCCGGACGCCGCCGAGGAACTCGCGCGGCTGTGCGGGTACCTGCCGCTCGCGCTCCGGATCGCCAGCGCGCGCCTGTCGGACCGGGAGCACCACACCGTCCGCCAGCACGTCGACGAGCTGCGGCACGGCCGGATGGACCGGCTCCAGTTCGCGGGTGACCACCGGGCGACCGTGCGCGGCGCGTTCGACCTGTCGTACCGCGCCCTGCCCGAGCCCGCGCGCCGCCTGTTCCGGCTGCTCAGCCTCGTGCCGAGCCCCAGCGGGCTGACCAGCGCGGCGGCCGCGGCGCTGGCGGCGACCTCCACACCGGACGCCGGCCGCCTGCTCGACACGCTGGCCCGCGTGCACCTGGTCCGCGACCGCGGCGCCGACCGGTTCAGCAGCCACGACCTGCTGGGGGAGTACGGCGTCGAGCTGGCCGCCGAGGAGGATCCGCCCGCCGAGCGAGACGCGGCCGTGCGGCGCCTGCTGGACCACTACGTGGCCGCCACCGACCGCGCCGCGGCCGTGATGCTGTCGCCGACGATCCTGCTGACCCGCCCGGAGCCGGTGCCCGGTGTGCCGGAGGTCGCGCTCGGTGACGCGGCCGAGGCCACCGCGTGGACCACCGCCGAGTGGGACAACCTGACCGCCGCGGTCGAGTACGCGGCCCGGTGCGGCCCCGCCGACGCCGCGTGGCACCTGGCCGACGCACTGCGGGGCCTCATGTACCTGCGCGGCACGGCGTCGGAGTGGCTGGCCGTCACCGAACGCGGTCTCGCCGCCGCCTGCCAGCACGGCGACGCGCGGGCCGAGGCGGCGATGCGGTTCTGCCTGGGGCTCGCCCGGTGGCGCATGGCCGACTACCGGACCTCGCTGTCGGAGTACGAGCAGGCCCTGGAGCTGTACCGGCGGATCCCGTGGGAGCGGGGCGAGGCGTCCGTGCTGCGCAGCCTGGCCGTCACCCTGATCACCATGGGTCGGCCGCGGGAGGCGACCGACCGGCTGCAGGAGTCGCTGGACATCGACCGGCGGATCGGCCACCGGCACGGCGAGGCGGCCAGCCTCAACAACCTCGCCGCGGTCCACCAGGAACTCGGCGAGCTGACCCGGGCGGCGCACTTCCACGAGCAGGCGCTGCCGCTGCTGTACGAGAACGGCCAGCGCCACGGCGCGGCGATCGCGCTGGAGAACCTCGGCATCATCCGCCGCGAGCAGGGCCGCCTCGACGAGGCCCTCGACCTGCTCGACCGTTCGCTGGCCATCGGGCGGGAGAGCGGCTCGCGCCACCAGGAAGCCGCGGCGTTGCTGGAGATCGGTGCCGTGCACGGCGAGGCGGGCCGGTACGCGGAGGCGACGGCGGCGCTGACCGAGGCGCTGGCCGTCGCCGTCGAGCTCGGCGAGGGCCGGCTGCATGCCGTCGCCGAGACCCGCCTCGCGGTCGTCGACCTGCGCGCGGGCCGGGTGGACGAGGCGATCGTCCGGCTCGACGCCGCGCGCCGGCTCGCCGGCCAGGACGGGTCCTCCCGCAGCCAGCTCGACGTGGAGCTCGCCCTGACCGAGGCACACTGTGAGCGGGGCGACTTCCCGGCCGCCCACCAGCACGCCGAGAGGGCCCTCCAGATCGCCGAGCGGGCCGCCTCGCCGATCGCGGTCGCCGACGCGCGCCAGGTACGTGCCCTCGCGGCTCTCGGCCTGGGGCGGGTCGAGCAGGCCGTCGAAGACGCGACGGAGGCGCTGCGAGTGCACCGGGAGGCGGGGCGGCGGCTCGCCGAGGCACGCACCGCGCTGACGCTCCGCCAGGCCGCGCACCCGTCGCGCACCCACGGCTGAAACGTCGCTGTCACCAAGGTGAGAGCCGGGGGGCTTACGGTGGTTCCATGATCACTTTTGCCGCCAACTACTACCCCGTCCGCTGACATCCTCACCGTCAGGTGTAGGTGACTGTTACCGCGCCGGTTGCGGTGTTCAGGGTCAAGGTGCCGTGTTGGAAGTTGTTGCGGGCGCCGCCCGGCACGGCGTACTGGTCGGTGGTGGGCAGGCCCAGGCGGCTGCCGGTGCCGCCGAGGCTCAGGTACCGGCTCAGGATCGGGCCGTGGACCTCGCGTGCGCCGGTGGCGCTTGACCAGTACACGTTGCCGCCCTGGAACTGTGACGCCCGCCCGCCGGTCACCGACACCTCGTCGCTGATGGGGTATTTCAGGAAGCCGCGCTCCCAGCCCAGCTGGCCCCATTTCGTGCGGATGCCGCCGTGCACTTCGTGCGAGCCGCTCGCCGGTGACCAGAAGATGGAGCCGTACTGGAAGTGGTTGTAGGCGCCGATGCCGTCGAGCGACGCTGTCTCGTCGGTGATGGGGAAGCCCAGGAACGAGTTGACGGTGCCGAGTTGGCGGTACTTGCCGAAGATGCCGAACAGCACCGCGTACGAACCGATGCCGCTCTTCCAGTAGATGCGACCGTTCTGGTACCACTGCACCGCCGTGCCGCTGACCGTCGCCACCATCTCGGCCGTCGTGGGCGCGCCGAGGCGCGAGTTGCGCTCGCCGAGCGCCGCGTACTTGGCGCCGATGCCGCCGGTGGTCGCCGCCCGCCACGGGCTCATGAAGGTGTAGCCCATGCCGCGCAGCGTCGAGATGATCTGCGGCAGCGCCTGCGGGTCGGTGGAGCCCGGTCCGGTGTGCATCACCACGACCGCGCCCGGCACGGTGAAACGGCGAACCCGGTCGAGGATCGTAGCCGTGCTGGCGCCGGCGTAGCCGGTGGTGTCGTATGTCCAGTCGAAGTTGATGTAGAACCCGCGCAGCGCGAGATCGCGGTTGAGTCCCGGGTCAGCGTAGGCGGCCTTGTAGGGTGCCCGGAACCAGCCCGCTGATCTGACGCCGGCGGCGCGGAAGGCGGCCTCCGTGCGGTCGAGCTGTGACCAGCGCTGAGCCTGCGTCAGGTTGGCGAAGGACGGGTGGTCCCAGCTGTGGTTGATGATCTTGTGGCCGGCCGCGGCGATGGCCCGGGCGTCGGCGGGGAAGTTCTGGGCGAACAGGCCGGTGATGCCCCACCCCGCGACGATGCCGTTGTCGCGGAGCACCTGGAGCACCTGCGGCACGTTGGCGTTGCTGAACGCTGAGTCGAAGGTCAGCGTGACGACCTTGCTGGTGCTGTATCCCTTGGTGAACACGTGTGCCCGGTATGGTGCCGCGTCCGCCGCCTGGGCCGGCCCGGCGGCCACCGCGCCGAGCGCCGCCGCCAGCGACAGGGTCGCCGCGATCGCCGATAGTTTGCGTTTCATGGCAGTCGCCCCCTGGTTACAGCGTGCGCTCGCGCGGTTGCCGAGGGGATGGGCCGACCGGTCACTCGTTGGCGCGGCGGCCAGCGCCGAGTAGCAGCTGCTTCAGCGCGCGTAGGTCATGCCGTAGGGGAGTACTGGTCGGCGTACTCCGCCGAGGGCGCGATGGGTGTGATGACGTCGATCAGGACGCCGTTGGGATCGGCCACGATGAAGTGCCGCTGCCCGAAGTCCTCGCTGCGCAGTTCGAGCTCTGCCGCGAGCCCTTCGCAGACGACGAGGCGCTCCCACTCGGCGTCCACATCGGACACCTCGAAGTTGAGCAGCAGCCCCCGTACCGGCTGGCGGTAGGCCGCGGGCAGGGTCGGGTGGTCGTGGTCGAGCAGGGCCAGCTCGTACGGCGGGGTGCCGGGGCGGCGCAGGCTCACGTACCAGTCGGCCTCGAAGGTGGTCTCGAACCCCATCAGCCTGGTGTAGAAGTCGTGGGACTCCTTCAGGCGGGGCGTGCAGATCACGGGATAGAAGCTGGTCAGGTGCATGATCACTCCTTCACATACCGTCGGTATGCGAAGAGACGGTACTGGCGTACCATCGGTATGTCAAAGGAGGGTGATGGGTAACGGCATCAGGGAGCGGCAGCGGGAGCAGACCCGGCAGGCGCTGCTGCGCGAGAGCCGGCACCTGTTCGCGACGCACGGGTACGCGGCGGTGGGCCTGGCGCAGATCGTCGAGTCCGCCGGTGTCACCAAGGGCGCGCTCTACCACCACTTCGACAGCAAGGCCGCCGTGTTCCGCGCCGTCCTGGAGCGGGTGCAGGGCGAGGTGGCCGAGAAGGTCGTGGCGGCCGCCGACGCGCACGATGACCCCTGGGCCCAGCTGACCGCCGGTTGCCAGGCGTTCCTCAGCGCCAGCACCGATCCGTCCGTCCAGCGGATCATGCTCATCGACGGGCCGGCCGTCCTGGGCTGGCATGAGTGGCGGGCCATGGACGAGGCCGCCTCGGCGCGCCACCTGGCCGAGGCGCTCGCCGCCCTCATCGACGACGGGGTCATCGCCGAGCAGCCCGTCGCGCCACTGGCCCACCTGCTGTCCGGCGCGATGAACGAGGCGGCCCTGTGGCTGGCGACCTCCACCGATCCCGCGGATCTCACGCACACCCAGGTCGCGCTCTCCGGGATGCTGGAGTCGTTGCGGTCGCGTCACGGTGACGTCACCTGTCGGGGATCCGACAAAAGTACTAGGCGGTAGGAGTCACCCAAAGACCGGAGCTTCCTTTTTTGAGGGGAATATACGGTCGATGTAGGCGCAATCCCCTTCGCCACTGGCGACCAAACCCCCGCGAACGTTCGGTTGATTGACTGTCCAGACAGGCCGGACGAGCCTGATCTAGGTGTCAGTTGTCCTAGCGGTGCACCCCCGCACCAGCGACCGGGAGAACACGATGACCGAGCTATGGCAGGAACCCGCGGTGGGGTGGTCCATGGTTCTCATCGACCGGTGGGAGCTCCGGCGCGACGGGGGCTCGGTGAGCACCACGCGAGCTGTGCAGCGGCTCAGCGCACTGCTGGCCATCCAGGGCCGGCGCGACCGTTCGCTGGTGGCCAGCCAGCTCTGGCCGGAGTGCAACGAGCACCACGCGCAGGGAAATCTCCGTTCCGCGTTGTGGCGTATCAGGCAACAGCATCCCGGCCTGGTCGACAGCATCGATGGCGCTCTCGCGCTCAACGCCGCGGTGCGCATCGACGTGGAGGAGATCGTGCGGCACGCCCGCGCGGTACTGGACGACGGTGTCGCCCTGCCGGAAGCGCTGGCGGCGCTGGCCGCCGGTGACCTCCTGCCGGGCTGGTACGACGACTGGGTCCTGCAGCACCGCGAGAGGCTGCACCAGATCCAGCTCCACGCGCTCGAACGGCTCGCCGCGCTGCACGCCCAGGAGGGCCGGTACCTGGAAGCGCTCCAAGCGGGACTCACCGCCGTGCGCATGGATCCCTTGCGGGAAAGCGCTCATCGGGTGGTCGCCCGGGTGCATCTCGCCGAGGGCAACGTCGGCGAGGCCATCCGGCAGTTCGAGCGCTGCCGGCAGGTCCTGGCCAACGAGTTCGGGATCCTGCCCACACGGCAGTTCCTGGACCTGATGGGGCCGCTTCGGCAGTCTCCACGCGCCGTCCCGTGACGGCGGGGTGACGCGGACGCCACGTTCGCGGTGGTAGGAGTCGAACATGTGCGGAATCGTGACAGCGGTACCGGACTACGGCGTCGAGCGTGAACACGTCTCGGCCCGCCAGGTGCTCGATGTCCTGCCCGGCCGGCCCGGTGCCGACCTGGCCGGCGTCGAGGGCCTGGAGTGGCTCGTCAAGAGCCTGGCGGCCGCGGCCGAACTGTACGCGCTGCCCGCCGTCGGCCACCGCCTCGTGACCGAACCCGCCCTGCGCGACGCCGCCGTCGCACGCCTGTCCGCGGCGGACGGCTGGCTGGACGCGCTCGACCGTGACCTCGACGGCGCCGGTGCGAGCGCCGACGCGCTCGAACGCGGGCAGCGGCTCGCCCTCCGCGCGCGCGATCTACTGTGGACGCTCCGGAACGACCGCGTGGCGGCGGCGGCCAGGGCCGCCGCGCTGGCCGGTGGACAGGACGGCGAGGCCGTGCGCGCATTTCTCGCCATCGACGCGGTGCTCGACGCCGTCGACAGGCTGGAGGTCCGCGGTCGCGACTCCGCCGGCATCCAGATCTGGGTCACCCTGGGCGACGGCGACATTTCTCGAGTACCGGCCAACGCCTACCGCCGACAGGATGGCGACTTCCGGCACGGGTCGGTCGAGCCGTTCCACGGTGGACTCGCCTTCGTCTACAAGCGAGCGTCGGTCATCGGGCGGCTCGGTGAGAACGTCGCGTTCCTGCGCGGCGCGATCGCGGCCGACGACGACCTGCACGCGGCCCTGGCGCTCCCCACCGCCCGGGCGACCGTGCTCGCGCACACCCGTTGGGCCAGCGTGGGCCGCGTCAGCGAGGCCAACGCGCACCCCGTCAACAGCGTGACGCGCGAGCGCGGACCGGTGTACGCCGCCGGTGTCCTCAATGGAGACATCGACAACCACCTGGACCTGCGGGCAAGCCTCGGCCTGCCGACCGGCACCGAGGGCGTCAGCACCGACGCGAAGCTGATCCCGGTGATGCTGGCCGGAAGCCTCGGCGCGGGCACGGATCCGGTACTGGCCATGGCGGAGCTCGTCCGGCGCTCGCACGGTTCGTTCGCGATCGCGGCGCAGGCCAGTACCGACCCGGATCGGGTGCTGCTGGCGGTGAAGGGGAGCGGGCAGGGCCTGTACGTCGGGTTCGCGCCGGGCTGCTTCCTGGTCGCCAGCGAGGTCTACGGGCTCGTCGGGCTGACCGACCGGTACCTGCGGCTGGACGGCACCCGCGTGGACGGCGACGAGTCGGGCAGTCACGAGATGGGCACGGTGGTGACGCTCGACCGCGCTGGTGCCGGGACTCCGGCGGCACTGCGGTGCTACACCGCGCTCGGCCGGCCGGTCGCCACCGGTGACATCTCCACGACGCAGATCACGACCAGGGACGTGGCGCGCGGGCCGTACGACCACTATCTCGTCAAGGAGATGCGGGAGGCGCCCTCCTCGTTTCGCAAGAGCCTGCGCGGTCGGATCGCCCGCGACGGCGACCGGCATCACGTGACGCTGGGCGAATCGGCGCTGCCGGACGCGGTACGCCGCCGCTTCGTGGCCGGTGACATCGAAGAGGTCCTCTTCGTCGGGCAGGGCACCGCGGCCGTCGCCTGCCAGGGCATCGCCACCGTCGTGCGGCGGCTGCTGCACCCGGCGGTGTCGGTGGAGGCCATGCCCGCCAGCGAGCTGTCCGCGTGGCGCCTCAGGCGCGACATGTCGGCGGTGTGCGTCGTCGCGGTGAGCCAGTCCGGCACCACCACCGACACGAACCGCACCGTCGACATGGTCCGGTCGCGCGGGGCGGCCGTGCTCTGCGTCGTCAACCGGCGCGACAGCGACCTGGCGCACAAGAGCGACGGCGTGCTGTACACATCGGACGGGCGTGACGTGGAGATGGCGGTGGCCTCCACCAAGGCGTTCTACTCGCAGGTCGCCACCGGCGTGCTGCTCGGCCTGCGGATCGCGCGGCTGCTCGGCCGCCTGGCGCCGGAGCTGGAGGACACTCTCCTGCGGGCGCTGCTGGAGGTGCCGCGCCAGCTGGCGGAGCTGCACGGCCTGGCGCCCCGGATCGCCGAGATCGCGCGGGTCGCGATCCGCTATCCATACTGGACGGTGGTCGGCTCCGGGCCAAACCGGGTCGCCGCCGAGGAGACCCGGATCAAGCTGTCGGAGCTGTGCTACAAGACGATCTCCACGGACGCCGTGGAGGACAAGAAGCACGTCGACCTGTCGGCGGAGTCGTTCGTGCTCGTCTGCGCGGCCGGTACGCCCGCCGGCCAGGTGCGCGACCTGACCAAAGAGGTGGAGATCTTCACGGCGCACCGCAACGCGCCGGCGGTCATCGTCGACGACGGCATCGACGTGCGGTGGGCGACCGACGCGGTGGTGCGGGTGCCCGCCGCACACCCGGCGTTCGCGTGGATCCTCAGCACCGCGGCCGGCCACCTGTTCTCGTACCACATCGCCCGCGCCATCGACGAGCGGGCGGATCCGTTGCGGGCGGCCCTGAGCGCGCTCGAAGCCTCGGTCGACGCCGGCCGCGTGACCATCGGCGAGCTCGACCACGCGTGCCACGAGCTCCACCAGTTCGTCGCGGACGCGGCGGCAGGCGCCTTCCGCGGCGTCCTGCACAGCGACACGGCGATCGGGCTCTCCCACGCCTCCCAGGTGCTGCAGCACGGAAACCCCGCCGGCGACCCCGTCGCGCTGCTCCGGCAGCGGCTCACGGCCGGTGTCGACGAGCTGACCCGTTCCATCGACTCGGTGAAGCACCAGGCGAAGACGGTGACGGTCGGTACCTCCCGGGACGACTCCGGCCTCGTCGACAACGCGCTCACGGCGGCGCTCGCCGACGCCGGCGGCGACCCGGAGGCAGCCGGCTACGCGGTCCTGGTGGCGCTGCGTGCCTTCGCCAACGTGGTCGCCCGCGTCGACGGTGCGACCCGATACCTGCTCAGCTGGCCGCCCGACGGCCCGCCGACGCTGTGCGTGGTGCGCAAGACGGGCGCGGCGCGCTGGCTTTCGAGCCGGGCCGACAACGGTGCCGAGCTGAGCGGCTCCAAGCGGCTCGCCGTACAGTCGCGGATGCCGCGACTGGTACGCGGGCGGCGCGACGGGCGCCTGGTGCTGATGGTGCCCGAGCCGACCGGCGCCCGCGTCGACGCCCTCACCCTGCTCCACGTCGGCCTGCGCGAGACGGTCGACGCCGCGCACCTCGTCGAGGTCCTCGGTCTCGCCGGCGGGCGCCTGGAGGAGATCCGGGCCGCCGTGACCGAGACCGCCCCGTTCTTCGACCCGGCGGTGCTGGCCGGACTGCCCGTCGAGACGGTCCTGTTGGCGTCCGCCGACGAGGTCGCCAGGATGGTCGGGTGAAGCGAATGACGACGGTCTGCTGTGTCGTGCTGGTGGTGGGTTCCCTGCTGCCGGGCTGCCCATCCTCCACTGAGGAGCCGGCCAGGGGCGGTTGGGTGTACCAGTTGCAGGGCTACGCCGACGGCCGGCTGGACGCGGTCGCCGCGTCGCCGCACGATCTCGCGGTCGTCGACCTCGCCCGGGACTCCGGTTCCGGATACTTCACGCGCGACGAGATCGCCGCGGTGCGCGAGTCTGGCAAGCGGGTGCTGGCCTACTTCGAGATCGGCGCGATCGAGAACTACCGGCCGGAGGCCGATCGGGTACGGGCCGACGGCCTGATGCTCAACCGCTGGGAGGACTGGCCGGAGGAGCACTTCGTCCGGTACTGGGACAGCCGCTGGTGGGACGGTGTCGTCCGGCCGCGCCTGGACCAGGCCCTGGCCGCCGGCTTCGACGGTGCGTACCTGGACAGCCCGCTGGCGTACGAGGAGATAGACCTGGCGCTGGTGCCGGGCGAGACGCGCGACAGCCTGGCCGCCAGCATGGCCGACCTGATCGCGCGCGCCAGCCAGCACGCCAAACGGGTGCGGCCCGACTTCTGGATCGTGCCGCAGAACGCCCCCGAGTTGCAGGACCAGCGCGGCTACACCGAGGCGGTCGACGGCATCGGCATGGAGGAGCTGTTCTTCCTGGCCACCGACGAGCCGTGTACCGCGGACTTCTGCGCCGAGAACCTCGCCGCCACGCGGCGGCTGCGCGACGCCGGCAAGGTGGTCCTCGCCGTCGACTACGCCACCAGCCCCTCGCACGTCGAGGGGGCGTGCCGGAGGTACCGCGAGGAGCGGTTCACCGGCTATGTCACGACCCAGCCACTGGACCGGGTCGACCCACCCTGCTCGTGATCGAAGGAGGCCCAGGGTGACAAGTGAAACGCGCGCCTTCCAGCGGATCGGCGTCATCGGCATGGGCTATGTGGGCCTGACCCTGACCGCGGCGCTGGCCCGCAAGGGCTTCACCGTGTACGGGGTCGACACCCAGCCCGCCGTGCTGGACTCGCTGGCCGCCGGCCGGCCGCACATCTACGAACCGGGCGTGGCGGAGGTGTTCGCCGAGCACATCGGACACTCCATCATGGTCGGCACGGAACTGCCGGACGAGCCCGTCGACGCCGTGGTCATCTGCGTGTCCACGCCCACCGACGACGCCACCCACCTGCCGAACCTGAAGAACCTCGCGGCGGCGGCCGAGTACATCGGGGAGCGGTGCGGCCCCGAGGTCCTCGTCGTGGTGCGCAGCACGGTACCGGTCGGCACCACCCGGGCGATCGTGCTGCCGGTGCTGCGCGACCGGTGGGGCGCCGACCCGAAGCTGGTGATGGCGCCCGAGCGGACGATCCAGGGCCAGGCCCTGCGGGAGCTGGTCGAGCTGCCGCAGGTCGTCGGCGGCCTCGACGAAGACAGCCAGCGCCTGGGACTCGCGATGTTCGGCGGGCTGGCGCGCTCGCTGGTACCGGTGTCCAGCCTGGAGGTCGCCGAGCTGGTCAAGCTCACCAACAACTGCCACACCGACCTCATCTACTCGTTCGGCAACGAGGTCGCGATGCTCACCGAGCGGCTCGGCCTCGACCCGCTGGAGGTGATCCGGGCGACGAACCTCGACTACCCGCGGCCCGACATCGCCAAGCCCGGGTACGTCGGCGGCGGCTGCCTGTCCAAAGACCCGTACCTGCTCATCGACACCGCACACCAGCGGGACCACGAGCCGTACCTGGTCGGCCGGGCCCGCCAGCTCAACGAGGAACTGCCCGCGCACGTGGCCCGGCGGGTGGTCGAGCTGATGGGTGACACCGCCGGCGCGACGCTGTGCGTGCTCGGCTGGGCGTACAAGGGATGGCCGCCCACCGACGACATGCGCGGCACGCCGATCGCCGGGATGATGCCGGTGTTCCGCGCGGCCGGGCTGCGAGTGACGGGTCACGACCCGCTCGTGGCCGACGACGTGATCCGGGCGTACGGCGGCGAGCCGGTGGGCGTGTACGCGGGCTTCGCCGGCGCGGACGCGGTACTGCTCATCACCGACCACCCCGAGTACCGGCGGCTCGACCTGGAGCACCTGATGTCCGGTGGCCGCACCCGCCTGGTGTACGACTCGTGGCGCATCCTCGACGAGTCCACTGTGCTCGGTCGCGGCGCCCGGTACGCCGGCATCGGTTACGAGCCCGTGGGAGCGAGGTCGGCACCATGAGAGCCCTCGTGCTCGGCGGAGCGGGCTTCATCGGGCTGCACCTGACGCGGCGGCTGCTCGCCGACGGGCATTCGGTCACGCTCGTCGACGACTTCTCCCGGGGCCGCGACGACCGGGAGCTGGCCGCGATCCGCCCGCGCGTCCAGGTGTTCCAGGCCGACCTGACCTCGGCGGCGGCCTACGACGGCCTGCCGCACGGCTGGGACCAGGTGTACCTGCTGGCCGCCGTCGTCGGCGTACGCAATGTCGAACGCGACCCGGCCCGGGTCCTGCGCGTCAACACCCTCGCCCTGCTGCACCTGCTGGACTGGCTGCACCCGGGGGAGCGCCTCTTCTTCGCGTCGACCAGCGAGACCTACGCCGGCACGGTCAGCGCCGGCCTCGCACCGGTGCCGACCGCGGAGGAGGTGCCGCTGCTGATCGAAGACGTGGCCGCGCCGCGGTTCGCCTACGCGGTCAGCAAGCTGTGGGGCGAGGCGGCCGTGCTGCACACCGCTCGCGCCAGGGAGCTGGAGTGCGTCGTGGGCAGGTTCCACAACGTGTACGGCCCGCGGATGGGCGCCGACCACGTGATACCGGAGCTGTCGTTGCGGGCGATCGGTCGCGAGGACCCGTTCCGGGTGTACGGCGTCGAGCAGTCCCGCGCGTTCTGCCACGTCGACGACGCGGTCGAGGCGATGGTGCGGCTGATGTCGAGCGACCAGGCGACCGGCCAGATCGTCCACATCGGAAACGACACCGAACCGACCGGCGTCGGCGACCTGGCCGAGCTGGTGCTGCGCGTCGCGGGCTTCGCGCCGGCGCTCCAGCCGCTTCCCGCGCCGCCCGGCTCGGTGGCCCAGCGCTGCCCCGACATCACGAAACTGCGCGCGCTGACCGGCTTCGAGCCGAAGGTCTCATTGGAAGAGGGTGTGCGGCACACCTTCGAGTGGTACCGGGACGACCGTTGGTATCGGGACGACCGTTGAGGAGAACGCCATGGCGGGCGCGGAGATAGCCTTCTACTACGGCGACAATCAGGTGGCCAAGCTGGCCGGCTACCGGCGGGTCGTGCTGCAGGCCAACCAGCACACCAGTACCCAGCTGCGCTGGCTGCTCGACCGTGACGTCCAGGCGTTGGGCTATCTCAGCCTCACCGAGGACCCGGGCCCGCCCCAGCCCTGGCAGCGCACCGAACACAATCCCGACTGGGGTGGCGCCTTCGTGTACGTCGACCATCCCGGCTGGGTGTCCCATGTGCTCGGTCAGGCGGTCGACATGCTGCGCCGCGACTTCTCCGGGCTGTTCCTGGACACCCTGAACATCGAGTTCACGTTTCCCGACGAGGTGCCGCACCTGCTCGACCTCGTGCGGCGCCTGCGCGACGCGACGTACCCGGCCTACCTGCTGGCCAACCGTGGCTTCGGGTTGCTTCCCGCGCTCGGCGAACTCGTCGACGGCGTGCTGTTCGAGTCGTTCTCGGTGCGCTGGACCGACGACGGCGGATACACGCCCTGGCCCAGCGACACCCTGGCCGTGCACGCGCAGTACGCCGAGCGGCTACGCGAGCTGGGTGTCGACCTGTACGCCCTGGACTACGCGGACACGGCTGAGCTGACCGAGTTCGCGATCCGGCGGGCCAGCCAGTTCCACATGCCGTGCTTCGTCAGCAACCGGGAGCTCACCCGTTTGTGACCGCCGCGTGCACCCAGGTCGCCTGCGCGGAGGCCGCCAGGTCGAACCGCGGTGCCCAGCCCAGAACGGCGGCGGTATGCGTGAGGTCGGCGGCGATCCAGTCGACGCCGGGCGACTTGGCGGACGGCGGGTCCGCCTCCACGATCTCGCCGGCGAAGGCGGCGGCGTCGGCGAGCAGGCGGATCAGCTCGCGGGTGGGCACCGCGATCCCGGAGCCCACATTGCACACCACTTCGGACGGTGCGCCCGCGAACACCGCCGCGACCACGGCCGAGGCGACATCGCGTACGTCGACGAAGTCGCGGTAGGCCCCCAACGGTCCCAGGTGGATCCGGTCGCCGCCCTCGACCAGGGCGTCCCGGATCTGCCGGACGGCGCGCCCGGCGACGTTCTCCACCGGTACGCCGGGGCCGACCGGGTTGAACAGGCGCAGCACGAGCCCGTCTACCCGCCCCTCGGCGGCGGCGACCTCGACGAGCCGGGTGGCGGCCGCCTTCGTCACGCCGTAGGCGCTCACCGGCCGGGCGCAGTCGGTCTCGCGTACCGGCCGGGCCCGCTCGACGACGCCGTACTCGGCCGCCGAGCCGAGCGTGACGAGCCGCGGCGGCTGCCCGGGTGGGCTCCGGTGTGACCGCTGCTCCCCGGCCGTCTCGACGCCCTCGATGAGCGCCGCGACCGCGATGGTGTTTCCGCTCGCCAGCTCGACCCCCGTACCGGACAGCCGCCCCGCGCAGTTCACCACCGCGTCGACCCGGGTGGCGACGAGCAGCTCCGCGAGCTGTGCCGGGGTGCCGGTCGCCAGGTCGTGCTGTACCCGCGGCAGTCCCGCCGTGGACGAGCGGCGACCGGCCGCGATGACCTGCGTGACGCGCTCGTCGGCGGTCAGCGCCCGGCACACCTGCTCGCCCAGGAAGCCGGAGGCACCGAACACCAGCACTCTCATGCGGTGGCGCCTTCGAGGACGTTCGGCAGCAGCAGCGGGCGCAGCTCCTCGAACCGCTGGTTCGCCTCGTCGTAGTCGTCGGGCCGTCCGATGTCGAGCCAGAACCCGTCGAACTCGTGCGCGGCGGGGTGGCTGCCGCGAGCCAGCAGGTCCAGTACGAGGTCGTCGAAGCCGAAGGGCATGCCCTTGGGGTACGGGGCGAGGGTCTTCGCCGACAGCCCGTAGATGCCCATGCTCACCGCGTACGACTGGGTGGGCTTCTCGGTGAAGCTGACGATCTCGTGGACGTTGTTGGTCTCCAGGCAGCCGAAGTCGATTTTTACGCTGCGCCGGTAGGTGGCCACGGTCAGGGGCGCCTCCGAGGCGATGTGCGCGTTCAGCAGGTCGCCGTAGTTGAGGTCGGTGAGCACGTCGCCGTTCATCACCAGGAAGTGCTCCGGCAGCTGGTCGATGATGTTGAACAGCGGCCCGATCGTCGATAGTGGACGGTCTTCGTCGGCGTAGTCCACGGTCATGTTCCAGCGGGATCCGTCGCCGACGAACGCCTGGATGAGCGAGCCGAGGTGCCCGATGGCGAGCGTCGCCGAACGGAACCCGTACGCGCGCAGCTGTTGCAGGATGATGTCGAGGATCGCGTACTCGTTGCCGATGGGCACGAGCGGTTTCGGAAGCGCCGTCGTGTAAGGGCGGAGCCGCACTCCGCGACCGCCGGCGAGAATCACCACGTGCATGAGTCATTCCCTTTCTGCCATCGGTAGAGTTTTTTTACCATCGGTAGAGCCGTATGGTGTGCAGGCTGGTGGCCAGCACCATCACGAGCAGGGCCAGGAGCATCGCGTTGCTGGCGAGGAAGATGGGCGCTTCGCCGTAGGGCGCCAGGCGCGGCACGACGGTCGCGACGGCCACCAGGAGCCCGCCGAACACCGCTCCCAGCACGCCGAGCACCCAGGGCAGCCGGCCGTGGTTGATCAGTACGAACCCGGCGAAGTAGGCGCCGGCGAGCAGCACGTGCGCGCCCGTCACCACCACGCCGCGCTCGGTGAGCAGGCCGGCGCGCGCCAGCGCGAACAGCAGCGCCACGGCCAGCACTGCCGGTACCAGCAGGCTCACGCCGACACCGCGGGCGAAGGCCGTCCAGATCGGCAGCCGGAACTGCCAGGGATAACGGATCTTCCGGAGCAGCCCGACGCCGGTCTCCTGGAAGCGGCGGGCCCGCCACTCCACCACACCCATGGCGAGCACGAGTGGCGCCGCGCCGATGGCCAGATCCGTCGGCGCGGTCACGAACCGGACGTCGATGAAGAGCAGGTAGGCCGCGGAGAGGGAGGCGTACACCACGATCGGCAGGGTGCTCCACACTTCCCGGGCTACCGCGGGCGGGCGGTCGCTGGCGACCCGGTCGGGCCGGCGCCACAGGACGGCGTAGGCGGCGACCAGAGCCATCGCCACGGACGTGGCCGCGGTGGTGGCGACGACGGCGTCCAGTTCGGACGGTCGCCCGCGAGACATGTGCAGCGCGCCGAGCGCGACCGTGGGCAGCAGGGCCGCGAACACCAGGACCTCCAGCCGGCGGAAGACCAGCACGCCGACCGCCAGCTGGAAGCCGACCTGGGTGACCACGAGCGCGATCACACCCGCCGGGAGGTTCTCGGCCCGGACCAGCAGGGCCGCGCCGGCCCCGGCCACGACAAGACCCAGCGCCACGCCCCACCGCAGCACCAGCACCGCGGCGTCCGGCCGGCCCTTGCCGAGCATCCGGTACGCGACGCTGCTGAGGCCCATGCCCCAGACCCAGCCGGTCGCGGTGGCGAGCACCATGCCGGCCACCAGGCTCCGCGTGCCCAGCAGCCCGAGGACGGCGGGGAAGGCGGCGCTCGGCAGCGCGTACATGAGGCCGTGCGACAGCTCGCGCGCCGTCTGCCAGCGCTGGCGCGGCCGCGTCTCGATGCGGGGTTCGGGAGGCGGCACCCGGCGGTGGACCTCGCTGGCCAGGACGAAGACGTCGCTGTACCCGTAGATGTCGCGCGCGGTCCGGTCGGTCATGCCGTCGCTTTCCAGTACGGCCGCCACCTGCAACGCGTCCACGGCGCTGCCGCACAGGGGGCGTACCCGCTCGGCCAGCTCCTCGACCGGGTCGACGCCGTGCGTGGGTCGGTCCGTCACGCCGGTTGGCTCGGTCGTCATGACAGCTCCTGGTAGACCCGGCGGTAGTCGTCGAGCGACTGGTCGAGGGTGAACCTGTTGAGGACCCGTTCCCGGGCGGCGGTGCCGAGCCAGCGCCGCAGCTGGGGGTCCAGCAGCAGCGAGAGGCAGGCGTCGGCGATCGCCCGGTGGTCGCGCGGCGGCACCACGAAGCCGGCGTCGCCGACCGCCTCGGCCACGCCGCCGACGTTGGTGCACACCACCGGCCGGCCGGTCGCCATCGACTCCACCACCGTGTACGGGAAGCCCTCGGAGATGCTGCTGAGCACGACGATGTGGCCGGCGTGGTACGCCTCGGTGGGGCGGGTGACCCGGCCCTCGAACGTGGCGGCGTGCTCCAGGCGCAGGTGGTCGATGAGCGCGCGGCAGCTGTCGTAGTACGCCCACTGGCCCGTGGCGACCGGGCCGAACATGCGCAGCCGGGCGTTGGGAATCTCGGCGCGCACCAGCGCGAACGCGTTGATGAGCGTGTGCAGGTCCTTGATGGGGTCGACGCGACCCATGAACACGATGGTCGGTACGTCAGGCTCGCCGTCGGCCACCGGGAACTCGGCCGGATCGACGCCGTTGTACATCGTCCACATGCGATCCTCGTCGGCACCGTGGTGCAGTGCCCAGCGCCGGTTGTAGCTGGAGTGCGGGGCGAGCACGTCCGCCGACACGTACGCGGCGATGGCCAGTGAACGGAAGAAGTTGAGCAGCAACACCTTCACGGCGTGCGGGAGCGGCTCGTCGACCATGTTCAGGTACCGCTCGCGCAGGTACACGCCGTGCTCGGACATGACGATCCGGGAGCCGTACGTCCACTTGCTGGCCAGACCCACCAGCGCGCAGAGCCCGTTCATCGCCAGGTGGCAGATGTCCACATCGACCGGTGGCAGGGACAGCGGCCGCAGGGTGTGCTCGATGAGGTCGGTGGCGATGAGCGCCTCGGCCAGGGTGAGCGCGCGGTCTTCGCGGGTCGCCTGCCAGGCGTCCATCAGCTGGGTCAGCGCCCGGTCCGAGAGCAGCGCGTCGCCGAGGTCGGCGCGTTGGGCGTACTGGAAGAGGCCGTGCAGCGCGTAGGTGAACTCCTCGCCCGTGCGCCGCGTGGCGACGGCACCGATCGCCGGAGGCGACACCAGAGCCCGCGCGAACGCCTGGTACGCCTGGTGGAAGCGCCATCCCGGCACCCGCCGCCGCGGCCGCCTCGGCACCGGTCCCCACAGTGGAACGTTGATGATTTCGGCGAGGTTGGGCGGCGGTGTCCACAGGCTCTTCTCCAGGCCCGTGACCGTGAGCGCGACCGCCGAGAACCGGTGCTCCCCGATGCCGCGGATGAGCTGGTCGCACCAGACGCTCACGCCACCGAGGTGGTACGGGTACGTGCCCTCGGAGACGAGCGCGATGCGCCGGTGTCCGCCGCCGGGGCCCCCGGCCCGGGTGGCCGCCCCTGGTTGGGACGGCACCCGGTCGGTGACCGGCGGCGCGGCGGCGCGCAGTGTGATCGTCATTGCCGCCCCCTTCAGACCAGACCGTGTCTCACGCGGTGGTTCGCGGCACCGGCGTGAGCGTCAGCGACGCGTTCGCTCCGAACGGCACCCACGAGATCGAGTCCGTGCCGTAGGCGGCGAATCCCGTCGCTCGCACGCCGTTCAGGAACAGCCCGCCCGCCGCTGGCGACGTCAGCGTCAGCGTGTTCGCGGTGCGGTCCCAGACCACGTCCGCGCCCGCGCTCGTGGACGCGAAGTGAGTGGTCCGGTTGGCGACGTACGCGGCCAGGCCCTGCCAGTTGGGTGTCTGCAGCGGCACCCGGTAGTACAGGCTGAACTTGCGGGCGACCTCGTTGGCCCAGTCGAACGTCAGGCTCTTGCCGCTGGCGTACTGGCGCAGGTTGCCCTGGTGGAACGTGTGCGCGTAGGCCGAGCCGCTCACGACGTGCTGCAGCGCGATGTCCGTCTCGTACGAGATGATCTCGTTGTACGTGAGGTCGCGCGGCCAGAACGGGAACTTCCCGTTGGGCCCGTAGTAGGAGTTGTAGAACAGCGTCTCCTCGGCCGGTGCGGTCACGTGGTAGGCGATGTTCGTCGGCCAGTCCGGCACGAGCATCAGGCTGGGCTCCATCGGGTGCCAGATGCCGCAGTTGAAGCACGACGGCACGTGCGACGGGAACGACATGTTGCCGTGCAGGTACTTCACGCCCGCGTCCTTGGCCGCCCGCAGCATCTCGCCGTTGGAGGCCAGCAGGCCGTGGTCGGTGGGTGGGTCGATGTCGTTGGTCGGATCCGGGTGGTAGACGCCGAGTCCCGAGTACTCCCCGGTCTTCAGGATCGGGGTCGGCACGGTCAGGTTGATCTGACGGCCGACCGTGAGGTTCCGCTGGATCTCGTTGAGGCTCTCCGCGTAGGTCGTGAAGTTCATCTTCGGGTGGCTGAACGTGTGGTTAATCCACCGGAAGTTGTTGCGCAGGCAGCGCGAGTAGCTGGTCAGCGGGTCAGGGCTGAGCAGGCTCGTGCACAGCGCCGCGGCGTTGCGGTTGATGCCCTCGCCGTTGTAGGGCACGTTGAGCGTGAACTGGCTGGCCCGCGGGTACCGGCTGCGCATGGCGCTCTGCTGCTGGTTGGCGGAGTTGGCGTCGGTGCCCGACATCCGGAAGCCGGGGTCGGACTCGAGGTGACCGTCGGGGAAGAGGTGGTCGGTGTAGTTGAACCAGTCGTCGACGTCGGCCTCCAGGTAGTGCCGCCGCTCGCCGACGAACACGCCCTTGGTCGCCCAGCGGACCATGCCGTACGTCAGCAGGAAGGTCTGCAACAGGTACTGGTTCGAGGTGAACGTCAGCGCCGCCCGCTCCCGGCCGTCGGTCGAGGTGGTGATGACGCCGAGCACGCTGGTGCCCGAGACGACGGTGGAGGTCGCCGCGCAACCGGCGGCCAGCGTCGACCGGTACACATAGGACAGTGTGATCGGCACCTGGACCGTCGTGGTCAGGTAGTCGAACTGCGTCCTGCCCGTCGTGGTCAACGTGGCGTTCATCGGTGTCTCGCCGACGCCGCCCTCGGTGCCGGCCCGCAGGCAGTAGTCCTCGGGGAACTGGCCGTAGGCGGTGTACAGCGAGACCTGGCGCACCTTGTAGTCCCGCTCGTACTGCCACAGCAGGTTCCACTCGTCGGCGTCGAAGGCGCTCACGAAGCCGCCCGCCCCGTCCGAGTGCAGCAGCGAGTTGTTCGACAGCAGGATCGACGTGTACCGGCCGCCGCCGTCGGGGCGGGTCAGCCGCTCCCACGTCAGCGGCTCGCTGGCCGCGAGCAGCACGTCGTACGGCGTGCCGATCCGGTCCAGAGTGGACGTCCAGGTGGCCAGCCCGAAGTCGTTGCTGTCCAACGCGATGACGAGCTGGCGCAGCGCGACCTTCTCCGGTGCCGCCGCGACGGCCGCCAGGCTCAACGAGGCCGTCCTGGTCGTCGAGGTGGACGGTCCGGGGGGCTTCTTCGGGTCCTTGACCGGTATCGGCTTGTCTTCCTTCGGCTTGGGCTGCGCCTTCGGGACCTCCGGCTTGGTCGGCCGCAGCTTGCCGCCGCCCACCACACCGCCCTGGCCGGCGCCGAGCACGCCGCCGGGGTCCTTGTCGCCCGGTTTCGCGACCGCCTGGTTTCCACCGGCGGCCAGCACGCCCAGCACCAGCACCACCGACACCGCTGCCGCGAGCGCGGAACGGCGTCCGGTCACATAACGAGTGTTCATGAGTATTCCGCCTTCCCGGGGCTGTCCCGGAGTGCTGCCCAGCGCAGCTCGTTTCGGATGGCGTCTTCCAATGACAAGCTGGGCCACCAGCCCAGCAGCTCGTGCGCGCGCCTGCTGACGTTGAAGCCGCCCACGCAGTCGCCGGAGCGCCGAGGCGCCTCACGGACGCGGATGGGTCGCCCCGTCACCGCTTCGAACGCGGCGAGCAGCTCGCGAACGGTGGTTCCCCGGCCGGTGCCCAGGTTTATCGCCTCGTAGCGCTCCGGCCAGTAGGGAGGAATGATCTCGTCGAACCGGCGCAGCGCGAGCACGTGCGCGCGGGCCAGATCCCAGACGTGCACGTAGTCGCGTACCCCGGACCCGTCGCGGGTGGGCCAGTCCACGCCCGTCAGGGTGAACGGCTCGCCCGCGCGCGCCGCCGCCACCATTCTGCCCAGTACGTGGCAGGAGGCGGCCGACTGCGGGCCGGTGCGAAGCAGCGGGTCGACCCCGATCGGGTTGAAGTAGCGCAAGGCGATGACGCGTACGCCATAGGCCCGCACGCAGTCCCGGAGCACCTGCTCGACCATCGCCTTGCCGCTGGCGTACGGGCTCGTGGGCGCGATCGGCGACAGCTCGTCGACGGCGAGCCCTCCGTCGCCGCCGACCTCGTAGATCGACGCCGACGAGCTGAACAGGATGCGGCGGCAGCCGTTCTCGATGACGCTCTCCAGGAACGCCACCGACTTCGCGACGTTCTCGTTGTAGTACCGCAGCGGCTGCACCACCGACTGCGGCACGACGATGAGGGCGGCGCAGTGTACGACGGTCTCGATGTCCGGGTGTTCGGCGAAGATCTTGTCGACGAGCCTGGCGTCGGCGATGTCGCCCTGGTAGAAGATCCGGCCACGGACGAACTCCGGCCGGCCGGTACTCAGGTTGTCGAGGATCACCGGCGTGACGACGCCGTCGTCCAGGCAGGCCGAAGCGACGGTGCTGCCGATGAATCCGGCGCCGCCGGCTATCAGAGCCTTCGTCATGGGTGTTGGCTAACACCCGCCGCGTGATGTTCGCGTCACCGAGGCGTTACTTTCGGTGGTGGTGGCGCTTGTCCGCCGAAGACCCGACCGGAAGCGTGATGCGGCGTGGCACGGGCGCCGGATGGCGGGCGGGCGAACGGATGAGGCCGGCGGGCCGTGCGGCGGATGGCTCAGCAGGAGGGGTGATCGCCCACGACACGGCACAAGCGGTCGGTAACCTCCCGCACGTCCAGGGTCCACAGCCCGACCGACGCGCCGGACGCGGCCGTGGCGAGGGTCCTGCCGTCGGGTGCGAAGTCGACCGCGTTGAGCAGGCTGGCCTGCCCGGTCAGGTTGGCCGACAGGTTGCCGGTGCGCACGTCCCAGAGGCGGATCACCGTGTCGTTCCTGGTGACGGTGGCGAGGGTGGCGCCATCGGGCGAGAACGCCGCCTCGCGGATCGGCGCGGGGTGCTCGGCGATGGTGCGCCATCCGCCGCCGTCGAGGCGCCAGAGCCGCACCGAGCGCCCGGTGCCCACCACCGCGAGCGTGCCGCCGTCCGGGCTGACCGACAGGTCCATGACCTGCTCGTCGCCCAGCGGCACGCTCGACAGCTCGGTCAGGTCGTCCGTACGCCACCGGCGCAGCACGGCCTCGGCGCGGGTCTCCGAGGCGCTGACGAGCTCCAGGTCGTAGGTGGCGGCCAGCAGGTGCGCGCCGTCGTGCGTGAAGGTGATCGCGTCGGTGCCGGCCGTGCCCAGGTCGAGCCCCCCGCGCTCGGCGCCGCTGCGGGCGTCCCAGACGTGCAGCGTGTACTCGGGCCCGGGCTGCTCGCCGCCACCGCCGGTGTCCAGCGGCTGGCCCGCGGACACGGCCAGGGTGCCGCCGTCGGGCGCGAAGGCCAGCGAGCCCGGCCGCCGCGGCGCGACGGTGAACCGGTGCCGTTCCCTGCCGTCGGCGCCCCACAGGCGCACGGTGCCGTCGACGGTCACGGTGGCCAGGGTGCCGTCCGGGGACCAGGCGATGTCGTCGACCGCCGCCTGGTGGGGGAGCGTCGCGACGACCTCGCGGGACCCGGTGTCCCACAGCCGCACCATGCCGTCCGTGGCGGCGGTCGCCAACCGGCGCCCGGTCCCGTCGAACCGCGCGTCGAACACCGCCGTGGTGTGCGGCAGCCACGCGGTCGCGCGCTGCCACAGGATCGTCGTGTCGTCGAGGCCGGTGGCGGCGACCACCTTGCCGTTGGCGGCCACCGCGACGTCCAGCGGCGTGCCCTCGAAGCCGGTGTAGGAGGTCACCGGCACGCCCGTGTCGGCGTCCCACGCGGCCAGGTCGCGGCCGCCGCCGGTGGCGAGGAGGAACCCGTCCGGCGTGTACGCCAGCTGCCCGACCGTGCCGCCCTCCAGGCGCCGCAGGGTGCGCACCAGGGCACCGTCGGGCAGCCGCCAGACGCGGATCTCGCCGTCCAGCCCCGCCCCGGCCAGCTCGCCGGTGGGCGAGAAGGCCAGCGGCACCGCCGACTCCGCCTGGTTGACGCGCAGGTCGGCGATCACGGCGCGGTCGGACAGCCGCCACACGCGGATGCCGCCGCTCTTGGGCAGTCCGGCGGCCAGGTACCGGCCGTCGGGGCTGACGCCCAGGTCGGAGACGATGTCGCCGACCGGCAGCTCGGCGCGGGTGGCGCCGGTGCGGGGGTCGAAGACGCCGATGACCGGCTTTCCGGCCGTGCTGACGGCGAACGCGGCGAGCCCGCCGTCCGGCAGCCAGGCGACGAAGCCGGCGGCCGCCAGGACCCGGATCTGGTCACCACTGGTGGCGTCCCAGACCCGGACGCCGTTGGCCTCCAGCGCGCCGGTGGCCAGCATCGTGCCGTCCGGCGAGAACGCCATCGACCCCATCTGCGCGCCGTGGCCGGTCAGCTCCCGCAGCAGGCGGTGCTCGGCGGCGTCCCACAGCCGTACCGCGCCGTCGCCGTGGCCGACCGCCGCGCGGGTGCCGTCGCCGCTCAGCGCCACGGCGAGGCCGCCGGGCTGGTTGCCCAGCCGGCCGGTGAAGGGCAGCATCTGCGCCGACAGCAGCGCGCCGCGCGCCTGCGGGGTCTGGCTGGTTCGCCAGGCGGAGAGCGCCAGCTGTATCGCCCGCGCCTGGTCGCCTTCGACGCTGGCCAGCGACTCAGCCGCGTACTGCCGGGACAGCGCGTCGTCGGCCCGGCGCTGCGCCTCGGAGCGCTGCTCCACCGCGAACCCAGCCGCCGCGACCGCGACCGCGAGCGCGGTTGCCAGCCCGGCTACCAGTCGACGCAGCCGGCGGCCGCGGCGCCGCTCCGAAATAAGCACCGCCTCGGCGGCCGCCTCGCTGGCGTCGAGGAACCGGCGCTCGACCTCGCCGACGCCGTCGCGCCCCGCGGCCCAGTCCTGCGCGGCGGCCAGGCGGGCGCCCCGGTACAGGGCGTCGCTGTCCTCATCGGACTCCGCCCAGTAGTGGGCCGCCTCGGTGAGCCGCTGCCGCGTGACGATGGCGTGGCGGTCCTGCTCGAGCCAGTCGGCGAGGCGGGGCCACGCGCTGAGCAGCACCTCGTGGCTGATCTCGATGCTGTTGGCGTCGGCGGTGACCAGCCGGGCCCGGACCAGCCGGTCGAGCACCTCCGGCGTCATGCTGGACCGGGGGCCGCGCCGGCGTACCGCTCCCGCACCCTCGACGATCGCGACCAGGCCCAGCAGCCCGGCGCGCAACCGGGCCTTTCCGCCGTCGTCGAGCGAGACGTAGATGCGCTCGGCCGTGTCGGCAACGGCGTCACGGACGCCGCCGGCTGACCGGTACCCCTCGATCGTCAACCGGCGACCCTGCCGCCGCAGCCAGGTGCTCCGCAGCGCGTGGGCGAGCAGCGGCACCGCGCCGGACTCGTAGCCGCCGTCTCGGGCACCGAGCTCGGTCAGCAGCAGCTCCACCAGGCCGGACTCCAGCTCCAGGCCCGCGCGCTCGGCCGGACCGACCACGGCGCTGCGCAACTCGCCGACGCCGAGCGGGCTGACCACGGCGGGGCCGGCGGCCAGCGCCGGCAGCAGCGGCCGCAGCGACGTGCACTGCGGGAAGAAGTCGGACCGTACGGCCAGCACGACCAGGGCCGGCCCGGCGCTCGCCAGGGCCGTGGCGAACAGCTCCCGCTCGGCCGGGTCGGCGCACAGCGTGAACAGCTCCTCGAACTGGTCGACCACGACGACGAGGCGTGGCCCACGATCGTCGGCCGGACCGTCCGGCGGCCGCGCCGCCAGCGCGGCCTGCGTGGCGAGCGCCCCGTATGCGTCCGGGCCGTCCCGCAACTGGCGCAGGGCGTCCACAGCGGACACTCCGGCGAGGGCGGCCGTGCGGGCGGCCAGCTCCGTCAACGGCTTGGCGCCGGGCGTCATGAGCAGCCACGGCCACGACTCCGAACCGGCCACCGGCAGCCCGCCGCGCGCGACCGCGGGCAGCAGGCCGGCGCGGACCAGCGACGACTTGCCGACGCCGGACGCGCCCGTGACGACCAGCGGCGCGCCGCCCGTCACCTGCTCGGCCAGGCGGGCCAGCAGCTCCGCGGTGGCCCCGTCGCGGCCGAAGAACCACTCCTCGTCTTCGGGCTGGAAGCTGGCGAGGCCGGGGAACGGGCAGGCGGCCAGCGGATCCGGTGGCGTGTGCGGCTCGTCCGGCGTCGCGGCTGGCGCGCTGGCGGCGGGCCCGCGCAGGACCTCCTGCCGCAGCTGGGTGACGGCCACGTACACCCGCCGGGTCAGGTCGACCTGCTCGCGGTGCACGCTGTTCTGTACCGCCACGTCTTCCTGCAGCCCGTCGAGCGCCGCCACCGCGTCGTGGACCAGCCACCGCAGCTCGTCGATCTCCACGCCGAGCACCGACACCGCCGCCGCCAACTGCTCCCGCAGCTCCTGGCTGCCCGTACCCGACTCGGCGATCGACTCGGCGAACGCCACCGCCACCGCGTCGACGCCGCGCAGCACCTGGCTCACCTCGACGCGCAGCGCCTGCGCGCGCTCGTCGTTGGCGGCCAGGGCCGGCGCCAGCGCCTCGGCCACCGCCTCCCGCCACTGCTCGCCGGTCGGCTGCGGCGTGCGGCGGCGCAGCCGGTTGGCGGTGTCGGACAGCAGCGCCCCGAAGTGCCCCGCGCCGATGGCGCCGATCTGCCCGAGCAGCGCCGTGTAGGCCGCGCTGGCCCCGAGCGTCACCGCGGCGACCGGTGCGACCGCGGCCGCCACCAGCAGGGCCAGGACGGTGTACGGCGTGGTCCGCCCCGCCCGGCG
This sequence comes from Phytohabitans aurantiacus, assembly GCF_027923225.1. Lineage (GTDB taxonomy): Bacteria > Actinomycetota > Actinomycetes > Mycobacteriales > Micromonosporaceae > Phytohabitans > Phytohabitans aurantiacus. The sequence continues at coordinate 45,421 of NZ_BSDI01000005.1, read as the reverse complement.
ACCGGCGTCGCGGACCCAGGCCCGTACCCCGCGCCGGGCCTGCTCGACGGCGACCTCTTGATCCTCCCCTAGCGGCACCCGTCGATTGTCCAGGAATCAACCCCTCTTTGGGAGGACCCCGATCGATGCCTGATGTCGACAGGATGACACGGCCGTCAGCGGGGGGCACGCCGCTCGTTGGCCGGGCGTGGGAGGCTTCCGCAGGATCGTGAGGCACCGGTGGACCCGGTGGTGCGTCGTCGTTCTCGGCACGGTGTCGCCGCTGGTCGGGCCGGCGTCGTGGGCGTACGCGCTGACCGGCGTGCCGCCGCGGGCCGAGGCGCCGCAGGCATCGGTACTGCTCTTCAGCGACGGCCGGACCGAGATGGCCAGGGTCGGCACGACCGACCGGCGCCAGGTGCCGTTGCGAACCGTGCCGCGGCACCTGCGCGACGCGGTGCTCGCCGCCGAAGACCGGGGGTTCTACGAGCATTCGGGAGTGTCGGCCCGCGGTGTCGGCAGGGCGCTGTGGGTGAACGTCACGTCCGGCGGGGCGGAGGGCGCGTCGACGATCACCCAGCAGTACGTGCGCAACGCCTACCTGAACCAGGACCGGACGGTGCGGCGCAAGGCGCGGGAGGCGATGCTGGCGGTCAAGCTGGAACGCGGGCTCGGCAAGGACCAGATCCTCGAACGGTACCTGAACACTATCTACTTTGGACGCGGCGCCTACGGCATCGACTCCGCCAGCCGCGCCTACTTCGGTGTCGGCGTCGAGAAGGTGACGCTCGCGCAGGCCGCGGTCCTGGCCACGGTCATCAAGGATCCGTACCGCCTCGATCCGGCGGTGGATCCGGCGGCGGCCCGCGACAGGTGGCGCTGGATCGTCGACGCCATGGGCGAGCGGGAGGCCCGCTATCCGGAGGTCCTGCCGCCCGCGGCGGCGGATCCGTTGCGCGGACCCACCGGCGCCGTCGTGTCCAGGGTGGAGCATGAGCTGAGCCTGCTGGGCGTCACCGCGCAACAGCTCCACACGGGCGGGCTGCGCGTGGTCACCACCATCGACGCCGGCGTGCAGCGCGAACTGGTGGCGCGTTCCCGAGCCGCCGCCGATCACTCAGTCACCCAACCGGCCGCCAAACCGGGCGCCGCGGCCGTGGCCGTCGAGCCGGAGACGGGCGCGGTACGCGGCTACTACGCGGGGGAGCGGGGCTACGGGTTCTTCGACGACGCCACCGCCCCCCGCCGTCCCGGCCTGCTGTTCCAGCCCATCGCACTGGCGACCGCCCTCGCCGAGGGCATCGGGTTCGGCTCGCGCTGGAACGGCACCTCGCCGCAGTCGTTCGCCGACCGGCACGGCGTGGCGCTCCACAACCGCGACGACGTCCAGTGCCCGGCCTGCCGCCTCGACGACGCGCTGAGCCGCGGCCTGAACACGCCCTACTACGCGCTCGCCGAACGGGTGGGAGCGGACGCCGTCGCCCGGACGGCCAAGCGGGCGGGGATACCTGAAACCTATCCCGCCGGCCCGGCGCTGGTCGACGGGCCGGGCGAGCCGACCCCCGGACGCACCCGCGCCGACGTGGCGCTGGGCCACTATCCGGTCGCCGTCGCGGATCTGGCGACCGTGTACGCCACGTTCGCCGCCGGCGGCCGGCGGGCCGCCGGCCACTTCGTCGCCGAGGTCGCGTTTCCCGGCGAGCGCAACCTGTACCGGCCAGAGCGGCCGGCGCCGCGGCGGGCGCTGCCCGCGCCGGTAGCGGCGGACGTGTCCTATGTGCTCTCTCGACACGGCGACCCCGGCACCGGTGCGGTCGCCGCCATCCACGCGACGGTGCCGTTCGGCGCCGGCGCCGGCATCTCCGACGCCTGGTGCGCCCGGTACACGAGAGGGCTGGCCGTCGTGGCCTGGCTCGGCCACGATGAGCCGGCCCCGCTCGTGGTGCGCGGCAACGGGCGCAGCGCGACCGCCACCGTCGGCCAGGTGTGCGGGGCGGCGGTGCGGGAGAGCGGCCGCGCGGGTGCGCCACCGCCGTTCCCGCCGCCCGCCTTCATCGGCCGGAACGGCGCCGGCAACGCCGCGGTACCCGGACCGGCCTCCTCCGCGCCCGTCACGCCGACGGTGGGCGCCGCCCCTCGGGCCACGGCCCAGCCGGCGCCATCCGCGTCCACCGAGCCACAGCCCGAGCGAACCACATCCCCGTCCCCGAGCCCATCGCCGACCCCGACCACCAGCCCCGAGCCCGGCGGCGAGGCTCAGCTGAGCGGGGCCTGCTGGAGCCCGTTGGCGGTATCCTGCCGATCCTGCGCCGAGGCGCGGGTCTCGCGGCGCCCGGTGCGCGTCGACGATGGGCGCCGCAGGTCGGCCAGGAGCGCGGACAGTTCCTCGTCATTCTTCGCGGCGGCCGCCTGCTGCTCGCGTTCGGCGTACTCGGCCACGCCCAGCCGGCCGTCGCGCTCGGCCGCCCGCAGCAGCTTCAGCACCATCCGGCGGTCCTGGTGGGTGGTCCGCACCTGGGCGGCGGTGATGGCGTGCGGGTCGCCGACGGTGAACGCCGCCTCGATCCGGTCGGCCAGCCGGCGCCGCGGATCGCGGGATCGTCCGGTACGCCTTCCAGCACGCCGAGCAACGCTCGCGCGTACGCCCGGTCGGGCGCGCTCAGGACGGCGTTGACGCCGCGCGTGACGTAAGCGGGTTGCGGCAGGCGCCACAGCAGGCGGGTCAGGTCGGGTGGGTCCTCCCGCAGCCGATCGAGGCGGTCCTCGTACTCGGCGCGATCGAGGGCTCCGGTGGCGAACGCGTGCGCCAGCATCGCCGCCGGCACGCGCCGCACCGGGTCGCGGGAGTAGTCGGGCATGGCAGTGGATCGTACTGGCGGCCCGATACCCGGTGCGGCGCCGATTATCCTTTGCCGCGATGGCAGATGACGTGGCGCTCCGCTCGGTGACCGAGGCGGACCTCAAGGTGATCGAACGCTTCCTCGCGGAGCCGGAGGTGGCGGGACCGTTCGAGTGGCACGGCTGGAAGGACCCGTTCCGGTTCCGCCGCCGGTGGGCCGAGAACGGGCTGCTCGGCGACGACGGCGGCACGCTGATGGTGGCGCTGGGCGCCGACGCGCTCGGCTTCGTCGCCTGGCGCAAGGTCGTCACGTCGATGAGCTCGTACTGCTGGAACATGGGCATCGGCCTGCTGCCCGAGTTCCAGGGCAAGGGCTACGGCACCGAGGCGCAGCGGCTGCTGGTGCGGTACCTGTTCGCGCACACCCAGGTGCACCGGATCGAGGCCGCCACCGACGTGGGCAACATCGCCGAGCAGCGTTCCCTGGAGAAGGTCGGCTTCCAGCGCGAGGGCGTCATGCGCGGCCACGCGTTCCGCGACGGCACCTGGCACGACACGCTGCTCTACGGCGTCCTGCGCGACGAGGTCTGAACAGGGTATCGACAGGGCTCACGCTGTCCCCAATAATGAAAAACGCTCGCTTTTCCTGGTGTGAAAGATCTGGGTGTGAAGAGGGGACATGCGATGCGCTCTGGACTTCGCCGTGGTGCGGTGGTCGGCGCCACGATTCTGGCCATGGTGGCGCCGGCGACCGCCGCTCACGGCGCGGCGGCCGCGGCCCTGCCGTCGTACGAGACATGGATCGCGGACGTCACGGTGGTCGCTGACGCTGCCGAGTCGTACCTGGCCGCACGCCTACCCGACACCCGGGTGCGCGCCGCGATCGTGCTGGACATCGACAACACGGCGCTGGTCGACGAGTACTCGGACAGCCTGCTGCTGCCCGCGACCGCGCCCATCCTGGAGGTCGCGCGGCAAGCCAGAGCCGCGGGTGCGGCGGTGTTCTTCGTGACCAACCGGCCAGAGATCATCGAACCCTGGACGGAGTACAACCTGGACGAGGCCGACTACCCGGTCGACGGGCTGTATACGCGGCCCACGTTCGACTTCCAGCCCGTCGAGAGCCTGAAGACGAACGCCCGGATCGCCATCGAGCGGCGCGGCTACACGATCGTGGCGAACATCGGCAACAACACCACCGACCTCACCGGCGGCCACGCCGAGCGCACCTTCAAGCTCCCCGACTACGACGGACAACTCTCGTAACAGGGTAGGGGCGGCCGGTTCAGGGGGCTGGCCGGCCGCCCCCGCTCAGATGAAGCGCCAGAGGTGGTCGTTCGTGCCGTTGTCGTCCCAGAGAACGACCTGGGCGCCTTGCGCGGTCGACCCGCCGCTCACGCCCAGGACGCGGCCGCCGTTCGCGCACTGGATCCGGAAGTAGCCGTTGCCGCCGTAGCGCAGGCGCCACCGGTTGTCGTTGGTGCCGTCGTCGGCCCACTGCACGGCGCGCGCGCCGTTGGCGTTGGCGCCGTTCTCGACGCCGAGCACCTTGCCGCTGTGCGAGTTGCGCAGCCGCAGGTATCCGCCGGTGTCGACGACCGCGGTCCACAGGTGGTCGGCGGTGCCGTTGTCGCCCCACTGGACGACGAGGCCACCGTCCGCTGTGGACATGTTGGTGACGCCGAGCACGAGCCCGCTGGCCAGGTTCTGGATGCGGCGGGAGCCGTTGGGCACGAACCGCCACTGGTTGTCGGCGCTGCCGTTGTCGGGATCCTGGATGGCCTGCGCGCCCTGGGCGGTGGAGCCGTTGAGGATGGCGAGCAGCTTTCCGGTGTGCGCGTTGCGCAGCTTGTGGGTGCCGTCGCCCACGTCGACGACCGTCCAGCGGTGGTCGGCGGTGCCGTTGTCGGCCCACTGCATCACCCGGGCGTTGTCGGCGGTGGACATGCCCTCCACGCCGAGCACCTTGCCGCTGTTGACGTTGCGCAGGCGCAGCGCGGTGCCGTCGACGATGAGCTCCCAGCCGTGGTCGGCGGTGCCGGTGTCGCCCCACTGCAGGGCGAGGCCACCGTCGGCTGTGGACATGTCCTGGATGCCGAGCACCAGCCCGCTGCTCGCGTTGACGAGCCGGTACCCGGACGAGGCGCCGGCATTCCAGTACACGGTGTAGTTGTGGCCGTGCGCGTCGTAGAACGGTCCCAGGTTGACCGTGGCGCCGTTGGCCGTCGCGGTGAACGCGAGCGTGCTCGTGCCCGTGCGCGCCACTGAGCCCGCGGTCAGCGACGGCAGCGCGCTGAGCGTCGTGTTGCCGTAGTTGCCGGACAGCACGACCGGTCCGTACGTGAGCGCCACGACGTTGGCGTTGTCGTTGGCGGCGCGCGTCACCACGCTCATCGGCAGCCGCACCGTCACCGCGTCCCCGGACGTCCACGAGCGGGTCAGCGTCGCGTACGTGCCGGGCGTCGCGGTGACGCTCTGCGCCATGCCGTTGACGCTGATCGTGGCACCGACCGCCCACAGTGGAATGCGGAAGCGCATCGACCACGACCCGCTGACGCTGCCGGTGACGGTCAGCGTGGTGGTGTCGCTGGCCGGGTAGCTGGTGTTCTGGGTGACCGTGATGCCGCGCGAGGTCCAGGTGAGCACCGACGGCATGAAGAGGTTCACGGTCAACGTGGTGCCGTTGTAGAAGTAGATGGAGTCCATCAGCTTCGTGTTGGTCTCGATGCCCGTGCCCTGGCAGCACCAGAAGGTCGTGTAGTCGGTGCTGAAGCTTCCGCCGCCGGCCGCCGGTCCGGCCTCGCCGCGGCGGCCGCCTGGCCGCAGCGAGGTGAAGTAGCAGACGTGCCCGTGGCCGTCGGCCGGGTTCTGCGCGCCGATGAGATGGTTGAGCAGCGCCCGCTCGTAGTAGTCGAAATAGGACACCTGGTTCGGGTCGAGCAGCCACAGCTCGCGGCTCAGCTTGAGCATGTTGTACGTGTTGCACTGCTCGCAGACGTCCGAGTCCAGGTACGCGGCGATGGCGTTGGCCGGCCGGAAGTGTTCGGCCTCGCTGTTGCCGCCGATCACGTACGTGTGCGCGTTGACGGTGATGTTCCACGCGTTGCTGGCGATGTCCCGGTACCGGGTCGTGCCGGTCGCCTTGTACTCCCGGGCGGCACCTACCCACTTGGGCACCTGCGTGTTGGCGTGCAGCCCGTTAAGACGGTCCAGGTTGGACGCGAGCGGGTCGAAGACGGCCGCATGGTCGAAGCGCTGCGCGACGGTCAGCCACCGCGCGTCGCCGGTCTGCTGGTACAGGTCGGCGAACACCGCGTTCATCCCGCCGAACTCGACGCGCAGCGTGTTCTGCATCTGCGAGTACGAGAGGCGGGCGGTGCGCCAGTCGACCCACCCCGCGAAGGCGAGCAGCACGTCGCGCGCCTGAGTGCTGCCGATGTACCGCCACACGTCGAGCAACCCGGCGAGCGTCTTGTGGAGGCAGTAGTACGGCACGCCCGCGCTGCCGCCGTTCTCGATGGTGGTGAGGTCGGCCTCGGGTGCGGCCGACAGGTACCCGGCGTTGAAACCGGCGGCGCCGTTGTTCGCCTGGCACTTCGCGAGCTCGGCCACCATGTGGTTCGCCTTGTCGCGGCAGGTGGTGTCACCCAGTACCGCGAAGGCCTGCGCCCACGCGGTGAGAAAGTGTCCCTGGCTCTGCCCGCGCAGGAAGTGTCCCGGGGCCTCCCAGCCGCCGGTCGCGGCGGCGCCGTTGGTGGAGAGCCGGTGGTTGGTGCGGAAGACGTAGAGCAGCCGGTCGACGTCGACGAAGCGCAGGTACGACAGGGTCCGGTTCTGGTTGTCGAGCCAGCGGCTGGCGGTGAGCCGCACCTGGCCGAGCTCGAATGGGTACGCGGACACGCCGATGTCCGGGCGGGCCGGTGGAAGCGCCGCCTGCGCGGCGGTGCTGCCGAGGGCGGCAGGGGCGGCCGAGACGACGGCGGTGGCGCCCGCGGCTTGCAGCAGGCGGCGACGGCTGATCGACGACGGTGACATAAAAGCTCCGAAGGCTGTCTATGTTCGCGTTAACATCGTGGCGGACATGGTGTGCCCGGTTCGCGGTGTGCCCGGTTCGCGCGCGTTTCCGGAGAGTGTTATCGCTAACACGGCGCCTGTCAATGCCTCACGCCGACCGCCAGCGACCGTGGCCGGCGCGCCGCGCCCGGGAGGGCGCGGCGCATCGGCGTAGCCCGCCGATCAAGGGCATTCGCATCGATCAAGGGCGAACGCACGCGGAAAAGAGATCAAAGCACGGGCATTTGCCCTTGATCGACGAGCCGGAGCGGCGCGGCCGGCGCGGCCGGCGCGGCCGGCGTGGCCGAGTCGCGGGGCGCGGTGGACGAGTCAAGTGCCTCGGGGCACAGTGCGCGTACCAAGAACGCCTGGAACGCCTCGTCGATCGGGTGGAGCTCCGGCGTCAACTGGTAGTGGCTGAAGTTCTGGGCGTACGTCACCTGGCGGCCCAGGTCGGGCAGGTGCCACGAGATGGTGATCTGGCCGATGACGCCACCGTCGTGGCCCCAGATCTGCCCGCACGGCGAGGCGAGGAAGTACACGCCCAGCCCGTAGCCCCCGGCCTCCGGCTCCGACGGGTCGAACGGCACCGTGGTGCGCATCTGCGCGAGCAGCGCTGGCGACAGCACCTTGCCACCGAACAGCGCCCGGTAGAAGTCGTTCAGGTCCGACGTGGTGGAGATCAGCTCGCCCGCCATCCAGCCCCAGGTCATCTTGTACGTGCTGAGGTCGCGGACGCCGAGCGAGGCGAAGTACGCCCCGGCGTGCGGGCCGCGGATCGCCGGGTCGGCGCCCGGGAAGTACGTGTCGGTGAGCCGCAGCGGCCGCAGGATGCGCCGGGTGATCTCGGTGGCGGGGTCGTTGCCGGTGAGCCGCTGGATGATCAGTCCAGCGAGGATGTAGTTGCTGTTGGAGTACGAGTACGCGGCTCCCGGCTCGCCGGTGCGCGGCATGCCCAGCGCGATCGCGACGAGTTCCGCCGGCGTGTACGTGGTGGTGCCCACGCTCACCACGGCGCCGACCGAGGTGAGGAGCGCGTCGGTGTAGTTGCCGATGCCGCTGGTGTGGTTGAGCAGCATCCGCACGGTCACCCGCTCGCCGACCTCGCCGGTCACCAGGTCGGGCAGGAGCTTGCCGACCGGGTCGTCGAGCCCGAGACGCCGCTCGCCGGCGAGCTGCAGGATCGTCGCCGCCACGAACGTCTTGGTGATGCTGCCCACGCGGTGACGCATGTGCGGGCGGGTCGGCGCGGCGTTGGCCAGGTTGGCGATACCGGTGGCGCCGGCCCAGACGCGGCCGCCGTCGCGCGCTTCGGCGAACGCGCCCGGCGCACCCGCGGTGTGGACGGCGGACAGCGCCTGGCGCAGCGCGCGGTTGTCGGTGTCCGCCGAGGCGGACGCGGGTAACGCGGTGGCGGACACGGCGAGGACGAGTGCTGTCGCGACGGTCCGGAGGCTCCGGGAAAGGTTCGACATGTCTCGCATCGTCGGCGATGGATCGGGCGACCACATCGTTCCCTGGCGGGATTGTTCGGGTACATCGCGCGACGGACCCTTCATCGTCTTTGACCCGAGCAGCGCGAACGCCCACGATGTGTGCTGTGGTGCGATCTTCTTCCGAACGGCCCGCCCGGCGACGAGGCGGTGCGCCGCCGAGCATCCGCGACGTGGCGGCCGCCGCGGGGGTGTCCTACCAGACCGTTTCGCGGGTGCTCAACGACTCGCCGAACGTCAGCCCCGAGACGCGTCGGCTGGTGCTCGACGTCATCGACCGGCTGGAGTACCGGCCGAACCGCGCGGCGCGGGCCCTCGGCCTGGGGCGGGCGAACGCGGTCACGGTGGTGACCGCCGACACGACGCTCTACGGGTACGCGTCGACGCTGCAGGGCATCGAGGAGGCGGCCCGGCTCAAGGGGCTGGCCGTGGGCGTACGGGTGGTCGAGTCGGACCGGCCCGACGACGTGCGGCACGCCGTCGAGTACGTCACCGACCCGAGCGCGGGCAGCGTGATCGTGGTGGCGTTCGACTCGGCGGGTGCCGGGGTGCTGCGGGCGCTGCCGGCTGACCTGCCCGCGGTCGCCGCGACCGAGGCGGGCGGCCTGCCCGGCTCGAACCGCGCGTCGATCTTCCTGGACGAGCGCCAGGCGGCCGCCGACGCCACCCGGCACCTGCTGGAGCTCGGGCACCGCACCGTGCACCACGTCGCGATTCCGTCCGAGACCGGCACGAGCGCGCGGCAGGCCGGCTGGCGTGACGCGCTCGAAGCGGCCGGTGCGCCGGTACCGGCGGTGGTGCCGGGCGGCTGGGACCCGCACTCGGCGTACCTGGCGGGGCAGCGGCTGGCCGCCGATTCCCGGGTCACGGCCATTCTCTGCGGCAACGACGACACCGCCCTCCCGGTGCGCCGGGCGCTGTACGAGGCGGGCCGCGACGTGCCGGGCCAGGTGAGCGTCGTGGGCTTCGACGACGTGCCCGGCGCCGCGTACTGGACGCCGGCCCTGACCACCGTGCGGATGGACTTCGTGGCGCTCGGCCGCGCCTGCCTGGCGGCGGTGACGGGGGAGACCCCGTCCGGCCTGGCGCCGCCCCGCCTGGTGGTCCGCGAGTCCACCGCACCACCGCCCTGATCACGAACGACGCGGGTTGGTAACAAGACGGTAACGGGGTCTTCCATCGGGCGCGTGTGACCGCTCACACTCCATCACAAGAGATGGCATGTGACCGGTCACATCGATGGAGGTACAAGGCAAGCATGGACACCGTCACCAGCCTCGTGTGGGGTCACTCGGCGCTCAAGCTCGTCGTCGACGTGTCCCCCGACGGCCCAGTGGCCGTGCGAGCCCTGACCGCCGGCGGCCGCCAACACCCGGTCGGCCAGCCCCGGTCTCGCGCCACGCAGCCGCTCGTCGAGGTGCTGGTCGCGGGCGAAGGCCGCGGCCGGGGCTCGCACCGCTTCTCCGAGACCGCCGTCGGCCGCCGCCTGACCTACGCCGGTAGCGCGCAGACCCACGACGGCGCGTGGCGCGAGCTGCGCATCGACCTGCGCGACGAGCGCACCGGCCTCGCGGCCGAGACGACCTTCCGGTCCGCGGAGGGCGTCAGCGCCGTCCAGGTGCGCACCCGCGTCACGAACGGCGGCGACACGCCGGTATCGCTGCTCGGCGTCGCGTCGTTCGCCGCCGGCCTGATCGGGTACCCGGTGGAAGAGCTCGATCTGGTACGCGGCGACAGCGAGTGGCTCGGCGAGAGCCGGTGGACGAGGCGGCCGCTGCGCGCCGACGTACCCGATCTCCACCTGGCCCTGCACGGCCAGCACGGGCGCGGCCGCCTGGCCGTGGTCAGCACGGGCACCTGGTCCACGGGTGTGCACCTGCCCACCGGCGGTCTCGTGCACCGCGGCGACGGGCCGGCCTGGCTGTGGCAGGTGGAGCACAACGGCGCCTGGCGCTGGGAGGTGGGCGAGCGACTCGACGGCGTGTACGTGTCGCTGCTCGGCCCCACCGACCTCGACCACCAGTGGCAGCGCCGCCTCGCGCCCGGCGAGAGCTTCACGACGGTACCGGTGTCGGTCGCCGTGGCCGACGGCGGCGCTTCCGGAGGATTCGACGCCGCGGTGGCGGCGCTGACCGCCCACCGCCGCGCGGTGGTGCGCCCGCACCCCGACCGGACCGCGCTGCCGGTGGTCTTCAACGACTACATGAACACGCTGATGGGCGACCCGACGACGGCGAAGCTGCTGCCGCTGATCGACGCCGCGGCGGACACCGGGGCGGAGGTGTTCGTCATCGACGCCGGTTGGTACGACAACGGCACCCACTGGTGGGACAGCGTCGGCGAGTGGCAGCCGTCGCAGACCCGGTTCCCGCGCGGGATCGAGGAGGTCCTGGCCCGCATCCGCGAGCGCGGCATGGTGCCCGGCCTGTGGCTGGAGCCCGAGGTGGTCGGCGTGCGCAGCCCGATGGCCGACAAGCTGCCGGAGGAGGCGTTCCTCCAGCGCGGCGGGGTGCGGCTGGTCGAGCACGACCGGTACCACCTGGACCTGCGGCACCCGCGCGCGGTGGCCCACCTGGACGAGGTGGTCGACCGGCTGGTCGAGCAGTTGGGCGTCGGCTACTTCAAGCTCGACTACAACATCGATCCGGGCGCCGGCACCGACCTGCTCGCCGACAGCCCCGGCGACGGGCTGCTCGAGCACAACCGGGCGCACCTGGCGTGGCTTGACCGGCTGCTCGACCGGCACCCGCACGTGACCCTGGAGAACTGCGCGTCCGGCGCCATGCGCATGGACTACGCGATGCTGTCGCGGTTGCAGCTCCAGTCCACAAGCGACCAGCAGGACTTCGTGCGGTACCCGCCGGTGGCCGCCGCCGCCCCGATGTCCGTGCTGCCTGAGCAGTCAGCCAGCTGGGCGTACCCGCAGCCGGACATGTCCGAAGAGGAGCTCGCGTACAGCATGGTGACCGGCCTGCTCGGCCGGCTGTACCTCTCCGGGCGCCTGGACCGCATGGAACCCGCACAACTGGAGTCCGTACGTGCCGGCGTGCGCGCCTACAAGGAGCTGCGCGCCGACCTGGCGGCGACGGTACCGCTGTGGCCGCTCGGCCTGCCCGGCTGGGACGACCCCTGGCTGAGCCTGGCGCTGCGTGCCGGTGACGTCACCTACCTGGCGCTGTGGCGGCGCGGGGGCGCCACGGCACCCACCACATTGGACCTGCCGCACCTGCGCGGCGGGGACGTCGACATCGAAGTCCACTACCCGCGGGAGCTGCCCGCCTGGAGCCTCGACTGGGCCCAGGACAGCGGGCGGCTGACCGTGACCCCCACCGGCGCGGAGCCCACCGCCGCGCGCGTATTCCGGATTGTTCCCCGACCCGCAGAAGGACCAACGCGATGAAGAGATGGATCAGCCTCGCCTGTGCGGCGGCGCTCACCTTCGGGCTCGCGGCGTGCAGTGACCCTGCCGCGGAGACCTCCTCCGACACCCCCGCCACCTGGGCCGACCCGACCGCGAAGCTCGACGGCGTCAAGCTGACGATCTGGGCGGCGCAGAACAGCAACACCGTGCCCAGCAAGGTGATCGCCGGCTTCCAGGCGGCCACCGGCGCGAAGGTCGAGGTCGTCACCATCCCCGACCCGTACGAGCAGGGCATCCAGACCAAGGTGGCCACCGGTGACAAGCCGGACCTGGCGTTCTGGCAGCCGACCGCGTCGATGCTGACCGCCATCAACGCGAAGACGAACCTCCAGCCGCTGAACGACGCGCCGTGGCTGTCGAGCCTGGCGCCGGACCTGAAGGACATCACCGGCATCCTCGACGGCACCCGGTACGCCGCGCTGATCACCAGCCCGGCCGTCGAGGGCGTCTACTACAACAAGGAGGTCTTCGCCGCCAACGGCATCACGGCGACTCCGAAGAACTTCGACGAGATGGTCCAGATCGGACGGACGCTCAAGGGCAAGGGCGTGACGCCGTTCTACGAGATGGCGGCCGACCGCTGGGGCACCCAGTGGTGGATCCAGGTGCAGCTCGCCGACGCCGCGAAGGCGGGGCTGTGGGACAAGGTGAACAAGGGCGAGGAGAAGTTCACCGACCCGACGATCCTCGACGCCATCAAGAAGTACAAGGCGCTGATCGACGAGGGGCTGTTCAACTCGAACATCAAGACGGCCAAGTTCGAGGACCAGGGCGCGGCGCTGCTCGCCGGCCAGGCCGCGATGGTGGTGCAGGTCAACTCGTTCTTCGGGCAGCTGCAGGCCAAGGCCGACACCGCCACCCTCGACTCCAAGATCGGCTTCTTCCCGATCTCGCCGTCCGGCAACGTCGGCACGTTCATCCCGGACCAGAGCAACGCGCTGGTCGCGTTCAAGACCGGCGACGCCAAGCGCGAGGCCGCGGCGCGACAGCTGATGTCGTACTGGATGGGCCCCGGTTACGCCGACTTCATCGCCGACCGCAACACCGTGTCGCTGGAGACGGCCGTGCAGAACCCGCCGGGCGTGCCGAAGGCGCTGCTCGACGTGCACGCGTCGCTGCCGACCTCGGTGGGCTCGATGCAGGCGCTCGCGGTGGCCAACCCTGACCTGTACATCAACCTGGCCGACATGATCACCGGCACGATGACACCGGAGCAGGTGGCCACGGCGACCCAGGACCAGTTCAACCAGCTCGCCAAGGCGGCCGGAGCACCCGGGTTCTAGACATGTCCACAGTAGAGACCACACCGGCACTGGACCGGTCCGGACCGCCGACACCGTCGGTGGCCCGGACCGGGCGCCGCCCCGCCGGCAGGATCAACCGCCAGACGCACCCGATGTGGTTTCTGGGACCGGCGCTGGCGATCCTGCTGGTGTTCTTCTTCCTGCCCACGCTGTTCAACTTCATCTACGCGTTCACCGACTGGTCGGGCTTCAAGGCCGAGATCAACCCGGTGGGCTTCGCGAACTTCGAGGACCTGGCGTCCAACGGCACGCTGTGGCGCGCGCTGCGCATCACCGTCGTGTACGCGGTGCTGGTGGCCATCTTCCAGAACCTGTTCGGGTTCGCCCTCGCCGTGCTGCTGGAACGGGACACCCGGCTCAACCGGATCGCGCGGGTCTTCTTCCTCATCCCCGTGCTGATGTCGGCGCTCGCCGTCGGGTACATCTTCCAGGCCCTGCTGAAGCCCGGAAACCTGTTCACGTACGCGTGGCTGGGCGACACCACCTGGACCATCGTGGTGGTCGCGGTCATACACGCCTGGAAGTGGATGGGCCTGTCGATGCTCATCTACCTGGCGGGCCTGAAGACGATCCCGGAGGACATCATCGAGGCGGCGCGCATCGACGGCGCCTCCCGGTGGCGGACCTTCTGGCGGATCCGGTCGCCGCTGCTGGCACCGGCGGTCACGTTCAACGTGGCCACCGCTCTGCTGGGCTCGATGAACGGGTTCGACATCGTGCAGGCCACCACCGGCGGGGGTCCGGCCCGCACCACCGAGATCCTGAACATCTTCATCTACCGCACCTTCGGCCAGGGCCTGTTCGCCCAGGCCACCACGATGAGCCTGGTGCTGTTCCTGCTCGTCGCGCTGATGGCGTTCCCGGTGATCTACGTGCTGCGCAGGCGGGAGGCGGTGCTGTGAACTCCGACGCTCAGATCTGGCGGCGACTGCAGCCGATCGTCACGGTCCTCCTGGTGGCCTCCGTCATCGGGATTCCACTGTGGCTCGTCGTGGCGACCGCCGGAAAGTCGCAGGGCGAGGCGCTGAACCCCAACCTGTCGCCGCCGTCCGAATGGCACCTGTGGGAAAACCTCCGCCAGGTGTGGACGGACGGCGACGTACCGGCCGCCTTCTTCGGCAGCCTGCTCGTCGTCGTGCCCACCGTGTTCGGCGTGCTCGCCTTCGGCAGCCTGGCGTCGTGGGTACTGGCCCGCCGCGCCACCCGCCTCAACGCGGTGCTGTACGCCCTCGGCATCAGCGGCATCGTGCTGCCGCCGGCGGTGGTCACCGTGGTGCTCCTGCTGCGCCAGCTCGGCCTGGCGGGCACCGCGATCGGGATGATCGGCGTCTACATGGGAATCTACATGTCGACGGTCATCTTCTTCGTCACCGGCTTCGTCCGGACGATCCCGGAGTCGCTGGAGGAGGCCGCGCAGATCGACGGCGCCGGCCCGCTGACGGTGTTTCGCAAGGTGGTGCTGCCGATGCTGCGGCCGGTACTCGCCACCGCCACCATCCTCATCTGCCTGTACGTGTGGAACGACGTGTTCTACGCGTTCTTCGTCATCGGCGGGCGCATCGACACCCTGCCGCTGAACCTGTTCCGGGTCGCGAGTGCGGGCCTGTACCTCAACAACTGGCACCTCATCTTCGCCTACGTGATCCTGATGAGCCTGCCGCTGATCGCTGTCTTCGCGATCGCGCAGCGCAAGATCATCTCGGGTATCACGAGCGGCGCCGTGAAGTAATAGGGAGACTTGATGCACCGGATTGCCAAGCTGACGGCGACCTGCGCCGTCATCATGCTCGTGGGAGGCACGCTATCCATGCCGGCGGCGGCTGAAGAGTCCAGTGACGTTCTCAGCGTCGACTTCTCCCAGACCACGGGAGACTTCCGGGGCGGCGCGACGGGCACGCTGTACGGGTTCGGCGACGACGGGGCGCCCACCCGGGCGCTCATCAACGGCGCCCACATCACCAACACGTCGCAGAAGGCGCCGTACGGCACGCAGCACCCCAGCGGCGACGCGCTCAAAGTGGAAGACGGCTTCTTCGCCAAGCACGGCAAGGAGATGTGCATCTACGTCCAGGACTACTACCCGGAGTGGCCGTACAACGGCGGCCGGCGTCCCGGCGACGACCGCACGTACAACCAGGCCGACGGCACCTACACCTCGACGCCGAACGGTATCTGGGACTACCTGGAGGTCGTCGAGTTCGTCACCGAGGCGGTCGCGACCGGATCGGCCCGCCCGAAGGACTACCTGTTCATCCCGTTCAACGAGCCGGACGGCGGCAACTGGTACAACGACTGGGGCACGCTCAAAGACACCTTCCTCGCCGACTGGAAGGCGACGTACGACAAGATCCAGGAGGTGTACGCGCGGCACGGGCTCGGGCACGCGCGCATCGGCGGCCCCGGTGACACCCGCTGGCAGCCGCAGCGTTCCGCCGAGATCCTCACGTTCGCCAAGGCCAACAACGTGCTGCCCGACGTGTTCATCTGGCACGAGCTGGGCATCAACAACCTGAGCACGTTCCGCGCCAACTACGCCGCGTACCGCCAGCTGGAGAAGGACCTCGGGATCGACCCGATCCACGTCAACATCACCGAGTACGGCATGCTGCGCGACATGGGCACCCCGGGCCAGCTCGTCCAGTGGCTGTCCATCATGGAAGACCTGAAGATCGACGGGCAGACCGCCTACTGGGCCTACGCCGGCAACTTCAACGACAACAGCGCCCGCGCCAACGCCGCCAACGCCGGATGGTGGATGTACAAGTGGTACGGCGACCTGGAAGGCGGCAAGACGGTCGCGGTGACGCCGCCGGCGCTGAACGCCGTCGACACGCTCCAGGGAATCGGCGCCATCGACACCCGCAACAAGCGCGCCACCGTCCTCTTCGGCGGCGGGAGCAAGCCGGTGTCGCTGCGCCTGAACGGCCTGCCGCGCTGGGTCTTCGACGACCTGGTCGACATCGAGGTCCGCGAGATCACCCTCTCCGGCGCCGAAGGTGTCTCCGGCACGCCGCGCGTCATCAAGGCGCTCGACGGTGTGGCCCTCACGAAGCGGTCCGCCACCCTGGAGGTGCCCACCTACGACCGGTACGCCGCTTACCAGGTGCTCATCACGCCCTCCCAGGACCGTGCTGTCACCGCGAGTCCGGTGTGGACGGCCAGCGTCGAGGCGGAGAGCACCGCGCTCACCGACGCCACCGTGTACTTCCAGGACCCGCTGGCCGGCGGTGGCTGGAAGTTCCTCGCTTCGGGCAGCCACGACGTCGGCTCGTTCAACAAGCCGACCTCCAAAGCCGACTGGACCGTCACCGTGCCGCGCGACGGCCGGTACCGCTTCCAGGTGATCGGCGGGACACCGGGTACGCCGGGACGGCACGCGCTCTTCGTCGACGGTGCCAACCCGACCATCGTGCAGTACACCGCCGACCTGGCGCTCACCTTGTACCAGAAGTGGCAGTACCGGGGCAGCGTCGAGGTCACCATCCCGCTGACCGCCGGCCAGCACACGCTGTCGCTGCGGTCCAGTCTGGACGGTGCGAGCGTGCTGCCGAACTCCGACATCACGCTCGACAAGTTCCTGCTGACCGACGTCACCGACGGCGAGCCGACGGTGTATCCGGCGTCCACGCTGCGGTACGCCGGTGGCGCCCGCGTCACGTACGACGTCCCGGCGGCCCGGGGGTACGCCTCCATCCAGGGCAAGAAGGACCGCGCCGACGCGTACGTGCAGGCGTGGGAGACCGGTTACCACGACCTGACGCTGGACTACCGAAGCATCGCCGCCACCGACGCCACGGTGTCGGTCAACGGCCGGGAGGTCGCGACGTTCAAGCCGCGTAAGGCCGGTGCCTGGCGCTCCACCGTGCGCGCGCACCTGAGCCAGGGCATCAACGAGGTCGAGGTGCGTTCGAAGAACGGCATCCTGCTCCAGCAGCTGACCACGACGCGCACCCCGGACGCCGACAGCGCCGCGGTCACCATCCAGGCGGAAGACACCATCCGCCACGGCGGGGCGGCGGTCACCACGTACGCCGACAACTCCGGCAGTAACGCGTCGGGCCTGAAGGGGATCGGGTCGGTCGGAAACGGCGCCGGAAACACGTTCGAGATTCCCCGTGCGGCGGGCTTCGACAAGCCGGGCGACTACGACATCGCCGTCACGTACGCCAACGCGGAGCTCAGTGGGCGCCACGACTACAACCCGCAGGTCGTCGACCGCCGGCTCAACGTGACGGAGACGGGTGGCGGCAGCGGATACGCCTACTTCCGGTACACGTACGCGTGGAACAGCTTCCTGGAGCGCACCATCCCGGTGACCCTGACCACCGCGAACGGCAGCCTGGTCTTCGGGAACCCGTCCGCGTGGGCGCCGGACATCGACAAGGTGGTCATCGCCCCGGCGGTGGTCGGCGTGCCCACCACCGTTCCCGCTCCCTGACTCTTCGGCAAGATCAGGGCGTCCCTCAAGTAGCTCTAACGACTTGAGGGACGCCCTGATCACGAAGGGGTGGGGAGGGGAACGCGGGCGTAGGCGCGGACGTCGGCGTCGGGGTCCGTTGTCGCGAGCGTGCGCAGCGCCTCCGCCACCTCGGGGCGGTCGGCCCACGGCGCCAGCGAGCGGACCGCGGCCCGTCGCACGTCGTGGTTGGCGTCGCCGGTGGCGGCCAGCAGCGACGGGATCGCCGTCTCCGGCGGCGCCCCGCCGAGCGCCACCGCGGCGCCCTCGCGCACCTGCCACGCCGCGTCGGAGAGGCTGGCGACGGCCGTGAGTTCGAGCGGCGAAGGGCAGCCCAACGCCGCCGCGGCCACCAGGGCCGCCGCCCGCACCAGCGCCTCGCCGTCGGCGGCCAGCCGCGCCAGCAGCGGCGCGCCGGCGGGTACGCCGATCGTCCCGAGTCCGTGTGCGGCGGCGACCCGCACCTCTCGGGCCGCGTCGGCCACGGCCGGTTCCAGGGCGGCGGCCGCGTCGAGTCGCACCAGTCCGCGTACCGCCTGGAGCCGCACCGACACGTCGCCGTCGGCCAGGGCCGGTGCGAAGTCGGCGAGGGTGCCGGTGCCGGTGACCCGCAGCAGCTCGGTCACCACCGCGCGGACCGCCGCGTCGGCGGAGCCCGCGCGGGAGCGCAGCGGCGCGCCGACGGATGGGGGCAGGACGTCCGCCAGCTCCCGCAGTGCCGCCACGGCGGCCGCGCGAACGCCGGCGTCGGTGTCGGCCAGCGCCACCACGAGCTCCGGGGCGGCGCCGTCGGCCGCCGACTCTGTCAGGGCCGCGATGGCGGTACGCCGCACGTCGGGGTCCACATCGGACAGGTACGGCCGGAGCGCCACCGCGTCGGCCTGCTCGTCGGCGAGCCGCAGCACCTCCAGCAGCCGCCCCTCGGCGACAGCGGTCCGCGCGGGTGCGGTGTCGGGCGTGGCGGCGGCGCCAGCGAGGACGGCGCGCGCCGGCTCGACGACCTCGACCGCGTCGAAGTCGACCGGTGTGAACCCGTCGACGGGCACCAGATACGGTGCGACGGGGCGCTTCACGAACGTCATCTCGCCATCCGGGGAGCGGCGCAGGTTGAGGTGGCAGAACCAGTCCTCGTCGTCGCGTTCCGGCGTGTCGGCCCGGTCGTGGTAGAGGCCCCACCGGCTCTCGGTGCGCACGAGCGAGGCGCGCGCGGCCATCTCCGCGCAGTCCCGGATGAACGTCACCTCGGCGCAGCGCATCAGCTCGTGCGGGGTGCGGCCACCCATGGCGTCGATCTCGTCGCGCATCCGCTCGAACGCCTCGACGGCGATGTCCATCTTCGCGGCGGTCTTCGGCGGGGTCAGGTAGTCGTTGACGAAGCGGCGCAGCTTGTACTCGACCTGTGTCTGCGGTGGACCGTCCGGATTGGACAGCGGGCGGTAGATGAGGGCGTGCGCCTCGGCCAGCTGATCCTCCGGCAAGGGGCCTTCGACGGGCGCCAACCCGGCGGCGTGCGCGCCGGCGAGCTCGCCGAACACGAACGCGCCGATCATGTAGTTGTGCGGCACGCACGCCAGGTCACCGGCGGCGTAGAGCCCGGGTACCGTCGTCGCGCCGTGCTCGTCGACCCACACGCCCGATGCCGAATGCCCGCCGCACAGCCCGATCTCGGAGATGTGCATCTCCACGTCGTGGGTGCGGTAGTCGTGGCCCCGCCCGGCGTGAAAGGTCCCCCGCGTCGGGCGTTCCGTGCTGTGCAGGATGTTCTCCAGCGCGGAGATGGTCTCGCCCGGCAGGTGGGTGAGCTTGAGGTAGATGGGCCCGCGCGCCGAGGAGATCTCCCGGGCCACCTCGGCCATCATCTGCCCGGACCAGTAGTCGCAGTCGACGAACCGCTCGCCCCGGTTGTTGACCTGGTACCCGCCGAACGGGTTGGCCACATAGGCGCACGCGGGACCGTTGTAGTCCTTGATGAGCGGGTTGATCTGGAAGCACTCGATCCCTGACAGCTCCGCCCCCGCGTGGTACGCCATCGCGTACCCGTCACCCGCGTTGGTCGGGTTCTCGTAGGTGCCGTACAGGTAGCCGCTGGCGGGCAGCCCCAACCGTCCACACGCGCCGGTCGCGAGGATGACCGCGCCCGCCGACACGGTGACGAACTCCCCGGTGCGGGTGTGCAGCCCGGCCACCCCGACGGCACGCCCGTCCCGCGTGAGCACCCGTACCGGCATCACCCGGTTCTCGATGCGCACCCGTTCGCGCATCTTCCGCTCGCGCAGGACCCGGTACAGCACCTTCTTGATGTCGCGCCCCTCCGGCATCGGCAGGACGTAGCTGCCGTTGCGGTGCACGCGACGCACCGCGTACTCGCCGTGCTCGTCCTTCTCGAACTTGACGCCGTACCTCTCCAGCCGCCGCACCATGTCGTACCCGCGGGTGGCGGTCTGGTGGATGGTGCGCTGGTTGACGACGCCGTCGTTGGCGCGGGTGATCTCGGCGACGTACGCCTCGGGCGTGGCCTTGCCGGGGATGACCGCGTTGTTGACGCCGTCCATGCCCATGGCGAGGGCGCCGGAGTGCCGCACGTGCGCCTTCTCCAGCACCAGCACGCGCGCGCCGTTCTCGGCGGCGGAGATGGCGGCCATCGTGCCGGCCGTGCCACCGCCGACGACGAGCACGTCGCAGTCGAGCTCCAGCCGGTCGGTCAGGGACGGGGTGCGCACGGCTCGGCCTCCAGGACGGGCTCCAGGGCGGTCAGGATCCGGGTACGGGCGGCGGCCACCTCGGGCGCGCCGCGGGCGTCGACGTCGCGCGGGTGCGGCACGTCGACCAGGTCGCGCACGCCGTCCGGGGCGAGCACGGCGACCCGGTCACCGAGCAGCAGCGCCTCATCGACGTCGTGGGTCACGAAGACCACGGTGGCCGGCGACGCGTCGCGCACCTCGATGAGCAGCCGCTGCATCGCCGCCCGGGTCTGCGCGTCAAGGGCTCCGAAGGGCTCGTCCATGAGTACCGCGCGGGGTGCGCCGGCGAGCGTGCGGGCGAGCTGGACGCGCTGGCGCATGCCGCCGGAGAGCTGGCCGGGCAGCCGCCGTTCCTGACCGGCGAGGCCGACCCGGGCGAGCCACTCGGCGGCACGGGCGCGGCGCTCGGAGCGGGGTACGCCGCGGATGGCGAGGGGCAGCTCGACGTTGCGCCGGGCGGTGCGCCAGGGCAGCAGCGCGTCGTCCTGGAAGACCAGTGCCCGGTCCGGCGACGTGCCGCGTACCGGTTCGTCGCCGGCGAGCAGGGTGCCGGCGCGGGGCGGCAGCAGCCCCGCGAACGCGCGCAGCAGCGTGGATTTGCCGCACCCCGACGCCCCGGCGACGGCGAACAGCTCGCCGGGCTCGATGGCGAGGTCCACACCGGACACCACGGGCGCGCCGTCGTATCCGAGGCTGAGCCCCTCGGCCCGCAGCGCGATCATCGCTGCCGTTCCCGGGCTCGGGCGGGCAGCCAGCGGGTGGCCCGGCGGCCGGCGAGCTCGACGGCTCCGGCGGTGGCCCAGCCGAGTACGCCGATCGTGGCCATGCCGACGAGCACGCCCGGGTAGTCGACGATCGTGTACGACTGCCAGGTGCGGTACCCGATGCCGAAGTCCCCGGAGATCATCTCCGCGGAGATGACGCAGATCCAGGACACGCCCATGCCCACCGACAGTCCACTGAAGACACCGGGCAGGCTGCCGGGCAGCACGACGCTGGCGAGTACCCGCAGCCGCCCGCCGCCCATGGTGCGCACCGCGTCTTCCCACACGGTCGGCACGGCGCCCACGGCGTGCCGGGTACTGACCAGGATGGGGAAGAACGCCGCCGTGAACGTGATGAACACGATGCCCTGCTCGTTGGTGGGAAACACCAGGATCGCCACCGGCACCAGCGCGATCGCGGGGATCGGCCGTACCACCTCGAACAGCGGCTGGAGCAGGTCGGCGAGCACCCGCGACCGGGCCACGGCGACCCCGCACGCCACCCCGACCACGGACGCCAACGCGAACCCGGTCAGGATGCGGATGAGGCTCTGCGTGATGTCCAGGTAGTACTGGCCGCTGGCGAGGTGGTGGCCGAGCGACTCGCCGAGCTCGGCGAGGGTGGGCAGCCGGTCGAAGCGCACGCCGAGGTTGATGTCGGCGGCCGTCACCCACTGGTACAGCGTGAGGGCGGTGGCCAGCGAGCCGGCCCGCACCAGCCAGCGTAGCCAGGTCGGGTACCGGCGGCCGTGCCGGGCGGTCGCGGTGATGGGCCGCGCCGGTGCCTCCTCCGCCGTGCCGGCCAGGGTCAGCGTCGTCATGCCGCTTTCACCGCCTCGGCGTAGGAGACGACGGCCGCGCCGGCGTGACCGGCCACATAGGAGTTGGCCAGCGTCGGTGTGGTGAACGGCTTGAAGCGCTCCTGCTCCGGCGCGGCGGGGTCGCGTACCCAGATCGCCTTGTCCGCGAACCAACGGGTACCGGTGGTGGTGTCCGGCACGTACACCGCGCGGGGCGGCTGGGCGGCTGCCCGTACGGCCCGCAACAGGCAGGTCGGTGTCGCGGCTGGTCGGGTGGTGTCGGAACCCGCCGGCCACACTTCGCTGGCGGTCGCCGGGTCGCCGGCCGCGCGCCCGCAGACCGGGTCGTCGCCGGTGATCGCGGCCGGGTTCGCCGTGGACGCCGCGTCCTTGTCGTACCCGTCCCCGTAGACCGCGCGGAGGTAGCTGTCGTCGACGTACGCGGAGAGGTCGATACCCTGGAGCACGCCGATCTCCTTCAGGAACGGCACGTCCTGGGCGAACGCGTCCCGCAGGACCTGCTTGACGGTGGTGTCGAAGGTGGACACTCCGTTGGGTCCGTTGTAGAGGTACACGACCTCGGCGGGCAGCCCGGTGGCCTCGGCGACGCTCTTGGCGGCGGCCAGCGGCTGCTCGTGCAGGTACTTCGTGGCGTCGATCTGCGCCTGGAGGAAGGCGCGCACCACGTCGCCCTTCTCGGTGGCGTAAGCCTCACGGACGACGACGCCGTGAAACGTCGGTACCCCCAACTGGCCGCCGTCATAGAGCAGGCGCGCCTGCCCTTGGTGTACCAGAAGGCCCGGCCATGCGACGAACTGGGACAGCGCCGCGACCGCGCCCGACCGGAGCGCCGTCGCGCCGACCTGGGGTTGCTGGTTCTCGGTCTTGAAGTCCTTGGTCGGGTCGAGCCCGGCCTTGCGGGCGGCCTGGACCAGCAGCCCGTGGCCGGCGGAGCCGACGCTGGTCGACACGGTCGCGCCGCGCAGGTCGGCGAGCGTGCGGACCTTCGAGTCGGGCGCGACGACGATGCTGTTGAGCCCGCCCCGCGTGTTGTATCCGGTGATGGAGACGAACTTCGTGTGGGTCTGCGCGGTCTGCTGGCCGCGCGCGCCGTTGATGAGCAGCGGGTAGTCGCCCATCGAGCCGATGTCTATCTTGCCGGCCATCATCTGGGCGGTGATCGGCGCGCCGGTGTCGTAGTCCTGCCATGTCACCGCGTACTTCTTGCCGTTCTTCGCGCCCAGCTCGGCGAGGCGTTTCTCGAAGTATCCCTGGGCGCGCAGCAGCGTGCCGGCGGTGACGGTGTTGATGGTCTTGGACTGGTACCCGACGACGACCTGTTCGGCGCCGGCGGCGGTGTCGGCGGTGGCGTCCGCGACCGAGCAGCCGGCCGCGGTCACGGTGAGGGCTGCCAGGGCGGCGAGCGTGCGCATGGCGTTCCTTCCTGTTACCGGAGCAGGTAGGGCATGTTGACGGTCACGGCACCGGTGGGGCACCGCGCGGCACACGGCCCGCAGTACCAGCACTCGTCGACGTGCATGTACGCCTTGTTGGTCTCGGGGTCGATGGCGAGCGAGTCGAGCGGGCAGACGTCGACGCACAGGGTGCAGCCGTCGATGCAGAGGCTCTGGTCGATCGTCACCGGCACGTCGACCCGCTGGTTCACGAGTGCCACGTGGTCTCCTTCAAGAGCGGCTTTAAGAGCGGCGCAGCTGGCCGGTCATCGTGATGCGGTCGCCGCGGAACCGGATCCACTCCAGGTCGACCGGGCGCCCGTCGGCGAGGTGGGTGAGGCGCTCGACCATCAGCAGCGCGGCGTGGCCGGTGGTGTCGAGCAGGGCCGCCGTGTGGGGGTCGGCGTTGACCGCCTCGACGGAGATGTCCGCGCTGCCGAGCGGCTGCCCGGTGATCTCTTCGAGCATGACGAAGATGTCGCGGCCCGCGAGGTCCTCGCCGAGCAGCGGCTCGCCGACGTCGCGGGGGAGGTACGTCAGGTCGAGCGACAGCGGCAGGCCGCGCAGGTGGCGTACCCGCTCGATGTAGACGATCTGGTCGCCGCTCTCCAGGCGCAGGCGGCGGGCGACCGCCGAGGGCGCCCGGGTGAGCGCGACGGCGCGCACCTCGTTGGTGATGTCGCCGTGCTCGCGCAGCGTCTCGGCGAGCCCCATCAGGCGGTGCAGCCCGTGCGGGTACTTGCCGGTGACGACCGTGGTGCCGATCCGCGGCGCCCGTTCCACGAGCCCCTCGGCGACCAGCAGCGAGAGGGCCTCGCGGACCGTGTTGCGCGAGACGCCGAACTCGCCGCACAGCTGCTCCTCGCGCGGCAGCGTCCCGTCGTCGAACGCCTCGGCCAGCACCTGGTGGCGCAGCACGTCGGCAACCTGCCGCGCGCGGTCCGCGCGGCGCCGTGCCTCCTGGGTACTCATGCCGGAGACCCTACAAAGACGGTAGGAATAGTGGGAAGAGTGCCGCCTTTCCGCCACCTGCGACCGCTGTAAGATGCCGCTTGACCTGGGGAAACGTGTCGGGTGGGCGCTATTGCGCTACCCCGGCCGCCCGGATGGTGGGACCGGCTCCTCGAAGCACGCCAGCCATTTGGCGAGCAGTCCCTGGAGCTGAGCGGCGTCCTCGGCCGACAGGCACTCCAGGAGGCGGTGCTCATTGCGTACATGTGCCGCGAAAGCCTGGTCGATCAGCTCGCGGCCGGCGGCGGTGAGCGCCACCACGCGGCCCCGGCCGTCGGTCGAGCTGGGGCGGCGGGTGACCAGCCCGTCGCGCTCCAGCCGGTCGATGCGCTTGGTCATCGCGCCGGTGGTCACCATCGTGAAGGCGGCCAGCTCGCCGGGGGCCCGCTCGAACGGCTCGCCCGCGCGCCGCAGCATGGCCAGCACGTCGAAGTCACCCTCGCCGAGCCCGAACCGCCGGTACACGACCAGCAGCTGCTCGGTCAGGTGGCCCCCGAGCCGGTGCAATCGCCCGATCACTCCGATCGGCGTCACGTCGAGGTCGGGGCGTTCCCGGGCCCAGCCCTGCTGGATGCGTGTGACGTGATCGTCAGGGGCAATATCTTCCACGGAAGCTACTGTAGCTTCCGTGGAAGGTAATTTCCGGTGGGTACTGGTCACCGCGTTCGCGCCGGTCGCCTGGGGGACCACCTATCTCGTCACCCACCGCTACCTGCCGCCGGACCACCCGATCTGGGGTGGCGCGTTCCGGGCGCTCCCCGCCGGCCTGCTGCTCCTGCTCGTGCGGCGCCGGCTGCCGCGCGGCTCCTGGTGGTGGCGCTCCGCCGTGCTCGGCGCGCTCAACATGGGTGCCTTCTTCGCGCTCGTGTACATCGCCGCGCAGACCCTGCCCAGCAGCGTCGCCTCGACCATCATGGCGACCTCGCCGGTCGTCATGATGGCGTTCGCGTGGGCGGCGCTGTCCGAACGGCCGCACGCGATCCGGGTACTGGGCGCGCTCATCGGTATCGGCGGCGTCGGCCTCATGCTGTTCGACGGCGGCGGCGCGGTCAGACTGACCGGTGTCCTCGCGTCCGTGACCGCGATGACGATGTCGTCGTTCGGCTACGTGCTTGCCAAGAAGTGGAGCGCCGACGTCGACGTCTTCTCGCTCACCGCCTGGCAGCTCGTCGCCGGCGGCCTCGTCCTCCTGCCGGCGGCGCTCGCGGTGGAGGGCGCGCCGCCGGCCCTCGACGGGCCCGCGCTGCTCGGATTCGGGTACGTCACCGTGGTGGCGACCGCGGTCGCGTTCGCTGCGTGGTTCACCGGCCTGCGGCACCTGGGCGCCGGCACGGTCGGCCTCGTCGGGCTGCTCAACCCGGTCACCGGGGTGCTGCTCGGCACCGCCGTCGCGGGCGAGCGCCTCGCCGCGCACCAGATCGCCGGCGTCGCGCTGGTCCTGGGTGGCATCGTGCTCGGCCAGCTGCGCTCGACGAACAGGGCGCGCTCGAATAAGGCGCGCTCGAATAAGGCGGGCGCGGTGGCGGCCCGACCCGCTACCGTGAAGGTATGAGGACGCACACCGCCGCGACCGCGCGAGCTGCCAGCTCGACGGTCGCCGCTGCCTGATCTCCTCAGCCCACTCACCGGCGGCCGGAAACGGCTCGCCGGTTTCTTATGTCCCGCGCGGGCCTTCCGGCCGTTCTCCCCGGAAGGAAAACCCGTCATGAACACCGAACAGACCATCCGCACCTTCGTCGAGTTCTTCGAAGAGCGGGGCCACCGCCGCGTCGTCGGCTCCTCGCTCATCCCCCCGCCGGGGGACCCCGTGCTGTTCACCACGTCGGGCATGCACCCGCTCACGCCATATCTGACAGGTCGGCCGCACCCGCTCGGCACCCGCCTCGTCGACGTGCAGCGCTGCCTGCGTACCACCGACCTGGAGGAGGTGGGGGACCGCACGCACCTGACCGTCTTCGAGATGCTGGGCTCCTGGTCGCTCGGCGACTACGACAGCCAGCAGAGCGTGCGGTGGGGGTACGAGCTGCTGTGCGACGGCTTCGGCCTGGATACCAGCCGGCTGCATGTCACCGTGTTCGGAGGGGACGGGGTCGGCGGCGACGATCAGGTAGGACCGGACACCGAGTCGCTGTCGACCTGGCGCGAGCTGGGCCTGCCGGTCGAGCTGACGGGGGAGGAGAACTGGTGGTCCAACGGGCCCACCGGCCCGTGCGGCCCGGACTCCGAGATCTTCGTCTGGACCGGTGACACGCCACCGCGGGGCACACCCACCACCGACGACGGGTGGGTCGAGGTGTGGAACCACGTGCAGATGCGGTATGACCGCCAGGAAGACGGGACGTTGCGGCCGCTGTCCCAGCCCGGCGTCGACACCGGGCTGGGGCTGGAGCGGCTGCTCTGCGTCCTGCAGGGCAGGGATTCCGTGTACGGGGTGGACGTCTTCGAGCCGTGGATGTCCACTGTGCCGCCACTGTGGCCACTCGACGAACCGTCCACCCGGATCGTCCTTGACCACCTGCGTTCGTCCATCGTGGTCATCGGCGACGGCGTGCGCCCCTCGAACACGGGCCGCGGGTACGTGCTGCGCCGGCTGGTGCGGCGGGTACTCACCACGCTGTGGCGCGAGGATCCCGGCCGTACGCTGTCCGACCTGCCCGTCGAGCCGATCCGGCACACCATCGACCACTTCGGACTGTCCATTGGTGTGGAGCCGGTACGCGATGTGCTGCTCGGCGAGCAGGAGCGCTTCCGCGACCTGGTGCGGCGCGGGCGGCGCGTGGTGTCCCGGCGGCTGTCGCGCGGCCCGCTCGGGGAGCGCGACTACCAGGACCTGCACGAGACCCACGGCCTGCCAAGGGAGCTGGTACGCACGCTCCTCTTGACAGGTCCGTGGTGAACCCGTGGACCTACAGGCGGGCAAGCCACTTGCTCAGCCGGCTCATCGCCTTCACGGTGAAGGTCTCCACGACGTCGGGGTCGGCTGTCCAGCCGGCCTCCCAGCCGCGCTCGTAGAGCACCATCACCACGTCGCCGACCCGCACCACGGAGACGAGGCGGACCTCGTCGCCGCCGGTCGGGTTGCCCACCGCGTCCGTTGCGGGATAACGCCTCTCGAAGACGAACGAATCATCACCGTGCTTCGACGCCGGCACGATCTTGTATCGGTCGTCGCCGTCCTTGGCGCAGTCGCCCACCGCTTTCCTTAGCTGGGCCATGAAATCCTTCGCCCCGCCCGCCTTGTACGCGGTGATGGTCTCGTCGAACGTGCCGTCCGGCACGTACTCGGGCTTCGGCGCGGTCCAGTAGGTGACGTGCCGGGTGCGCCGCACCTGGACCTTCGCGTCGCTCCGGTACGTCGCGCCACACAGTTCG
This sequence comes from Phytohabitans aurantiacus, assembly GCF_027923225.1. Taxonomy (GTDB): domain Bacteria; phylum Actinomycetota; class Actinomycetes; order Mycobacteriales; family Micromonosporaceae; genus Phytohabitans; species Phytohabitans aurantiacus. The sequence goes on along the minus strand of NZ_BSDI01000005.1, from coordinate 17,734 downwards.
GGCAGCATCTCCTCGCTGGACACGTCCTTCACCGGCACCGTGCCGTTGGTGTCGCCCACCTGGAGGAAGGCACTGTCCGGAATGGACCGTGGCACCGGCCGCCCGGTCGCGCTGGCGCTAACCCGTGGTGCACCCGTCGCGCTCGGCGAGGCGGGCGGCGGGCTCGGCGCCGGTGTCGATGGCGTGGCCGCCGGCGGTGCCGGCGACAGCGTCGCGGTGGGCGTGCCGCCCGGTGTCACCGGCGGGCCGGAGTCCGCGCGCAGCAGCCACTGCGCGCCGCCGGTCGCGCCGCCGACCGCGACCGCGGCGGCCGCGATGACGGACACCACCCGCATCCGGGTCCGCCGGTCGCCGCGCGACCGCAGGTCGTTCGGTGGAGCCAGGTGTACTGTGTCCGCCTCGTCGGCGAGGTCACGGTACGCCCGGTCGAAGTCAGTCATCCCCGTTCCCTTCCCACGTCCCGTTGGCAGCCCCGGAGCCGGCCAGCACCTCGGCGAGGCCCGCTCGGCCCCGCGACAGCCAGGACTTGACAGTGCCGACCGCCACGCCTGTTTCCGTGGCGATCTCGGCGATCGGCAGGTCGAACAGATAATGCAGCGCCAGCGCCTGCCGCTGTGCCACCGGCAACCGCCGCAGCGCCTCCACCACCAGGACGGTGTCCTCGTTGGGTGGCCGTACCGTCTCGGGCGGACCGGTGCGCAGCAGCGCCGTGCGCCACCGCCCCAGCCGCCGCCAGCGATCCGTGGCCAGCCGCGTCACGGTCAGCCGCACCCACCCTTCCGGGCTGGGATGCGCCGCAACCGTCCGCCACCGCTGCCACGCCCGCGTGTACGCCTCCTGCACGAGATCCTGCGCATCGCCAAGATCCCCGACGACCGCGTACCCATACCGCATGAGCCGCACCGACGTGCTCCGGTAGAACTCGTCGAAACTGTGTGTGTCCCGCATTCCTCCCCCGCTCTCGCAGCACCTGAGATGGTTACGACCGACCAGCCACGAAGGTTGCAGTACCCCACAGCGCACGTGAACTGGCCGTGAGCCGCCGCTCTTGACGCAACCAAATGGTTGCAATAACGTGGTGGAAATGATGGCGATGGAGAATCTGCCCGAGGTGGTGTCGCGCGAGGAGTGGTTCGCCGCCCGCCGGGAGTTGCTGGCCAAGGAGAAGGAGCTGACGCGGGCCCGTGACCGGCTGAACGCCGATCGCCGCCGCCTTCCGATGGTCCGCGTCGACAAGCCGTACACGTTCGAGGGACCGGACGGCGCCGTCGGCCTACTCGACCTGTTCAAGGGCCGGGCGCAGCTCGTGATGCACCACTTCATGTTCGCCCCTGACTGGGATCAGGGCTGCGCGAGCTGTTCCACCGCCGCCGACGGGATCAGCGGGCTGCGGCAGCTGCACGCCCACGGCACCACGCTCGTCGCGGTGTCGCGCGCGCCGTACGCGAAGATCGCCGCGTTCCGCGAGCGGATGGGGTGGACATTCCCCTGGTACTCGTCGTATGGCAGCGACTTCAACTACGACTTCCACGCCACGCTCGACGACCGGGTCGCGCCGGTGCTGCTGCACTACCGCACCGAGGCCGAGCTGGCGCAGGCTGGTACGCCGTGGACGAGCGGGCCGTGGACCGAAGACATGCGCGGCTCGGAGCTGCCCGGCATCAGCGCGTTCCTGCGGGTCGGCGACGACGTCTTCCACACCTACTCGACCTATGGCCGCGGCATCGAGGAGTTCCACAACGGCTACCGGTACCTCGACCTCACCGCCCTCGGCCGCCAGGAGGAGTGGGAGGAACCGCGTGGACGCGCCGTCCCGCTCGGCCTCCAGGTCGGCGGCCCCAACCTGCGCCTACCCGACGAGTACTGAGAATCGACCTCAGGCCAGGCGGGCGTTGAACTGCTTGACGCCGATGGCCGCGGACAGCGACATCGGCACTGCGAAGACCGCCCAGCTGATGAGGTACCCGACGAGCCATTGCAGGTCCGAACCGCCGTTCAAGGGGATCGCGCAGCTGATGACGCCGAGGGTGATCCAGTAGGCGAACATGCCGATCACGCCGGGCCTGGTGCGCTCGACCCAGATGTTGCCGATGCCGTAGGCACCCCAGAGCCCGCACGCGAGCTCGATGATCAGCGCCTTGCGCAGCGTCCTGGGGCGGACCGGGGGATGAGTCACCGGCGAAGTGTGCCAGCCGTCCTCAGAGGACGTTGCGGCGGGCTGCGTTGCGGCGGCGCTGGGGTCGAGTGCCGCGATCAGGTCATCCCGCTCACTGGTACGGATCGGTGATCTCGCGTAGGCGCGTGAGCGCCTCGCGGAGCTGGCGTGCGCGCTGCTTGCCGAGGTGTGCCTCCCACTCGGCCTCCACCTCCGCGACCACCGCGGCCGCGATCGGGATGCTCCGCGCGCCGCGCTCCGAGACGCGCACCAGCCTGGCCCGCGCGTCCGTGGGGTCGGGCACGCGCTCCACGTATCCCGCGCGCTCCAACTGGTCGACGAGGAAGCCGGCTGACTGCTTCGTGATCTGCGCCTGCTCGGCCAGGTCGGTCAGCCGGCTGCCGCCCGGCGCGATCCGCTGGAAGACCCGCGCCTGCGCCGGGGTGACGTCGCCGAAGCCCGCCTCGGCCAGCGCGGCGAACACTCGGCTCTCCATCGCCCGATAGGGGATAAAGAGAAGTAAGCCCAGGTTGAGCGGGGTGTCAGCCACTGCCTACTCCTTGACGTTAGTCAGAGTCTCTGATTAAAGTAGTCAGAGAATCTTACCAAATTGGGAGCTGTCATGGACCGCGACGAGAGCTGGCGGGTCATCGCTGAGCAGCGGCTCAGCCTGGCAGACCTGCTGGAGAGCCTGACCGAGGTCGAGTGGGAGGCGCCGTCGTTGTGCGACGGGTGGCGCGTGCGCGACGTCGCCGCTCACGTGGCCATGGCGTCGCAACCGCCCGGCGCGTGGTTCATGGTCAGGGAGGGCGTGCGCGCCCGGGGTCGCTTCCACCGGCTCAACCACGACGTCGCGGTGCGCCACGCGGGCCGGCCGACCAGCCAGATCGTGGGGGAGTTGCGCGACTTCGCGGCGTCGCGCGCACTGCCCGCCGTCACCAACTATCGCAACGTCCTCTTCGACATCCTCGTACACGGGCAGGACATCGCCGTGCCGCTCGGCCGCGACCGGCCGATGCCGCTCGACGCGGCGCGGGCCGGCGCCACGCGCGTGTGGACGATGGGCTGGCCGTTCTGGGCGCGGCGCAGGCTGCGCGGCGTGCGGCTCGTCGCCACCGACACCGATTGGACGGCCGGCGAGGGCGCGGCGTTGCACGGCCCGACAGACGCGTTGTTGCTGCTGCTCACCGGCCGCATCGCGGTCGCCCTGCCGCGCCTGTCCGGTCCGGGCCGCGACCACCTGGCCGGACGGGCCAGCGCGGGCCGCGGCCACGCGCCATGATGGAGCGATGGACTACGGGGGAAGGCGCGCGTCCGCCTCTGCTCTGCCTCCGCCGAGGAAGCACAGGCTTGAGGGAGGCAGAGCAAGCCTTGAGGGAAGCAGAGCAAGTACAGCGCTCTGGGGGGCCTTCGCCGCCATCGCGGCGGTGTCCTGTGTACTGGTGACGCGTCGCCAGGACAAGCTTTCCGACCTGCACATCTACTACGGCGCCATGCGGCACCTGCACGAGGGCCGGCCGCTGTACGAGTTCGTGGCGGAGAACGGCGGCCCGTTCACCTACCCGCCGTTCGCGGCCGTCGTGCTCTGGCCGATCGCCCTGGTCCCGGAAGGATTGCTGCAGGTCGCGTGGCTGGCTGCCACCGTCGCGGCGCTGGCGGCGATCGGCGTGTTTGTGGGGCGAGCGTGCGGAAGCGGCCGTCCCGCGGTGACCGCCGCTGTCGCATGTGGACTGCTGCTGTCGGCGCCCGCGCAGAGCAACCTGCGCTTCGGCCAGGTCAGCGTCTTCATCGTGTTGCTGGCACTTGTCGACGGCATGGGCTTGACGCCGGCCCGGTACCGCGGGCTGCTCGTCGGGGTGGCCGCCGCCATCAAGCTCACCCCGCTGCTGTTCGTCGTCTACTTCCTCGTCGCCGGCCGATACAGGGACGCGGCCCGCGCGGGCGGCGCCTTCGTGGCGTGCCTGGCGGTCGGGGCTGTGCTGCTGCCGTCGGAGAGCCTGGCGTTCTGGACCGGCACGATGGCCGATACCTCCCGCATCGGCAACCTCGCCTCGCTGGGCAACCAGTCCGTCCAGGGCGCGCTGCTGCGCCTGGGCCTCTCGCCTGACGCGCTGCCGCTGGTGTGGGCGGCGCTCGTCGCGGTCATCTGCGGCACCGCGCTGCTGCGCGCCCGCCAGATCGAGCACAGTGGACATTCCGCGCCCGCCGCCGTACTGGTGGGCTGCGCCACCGTGGCCGCCTCACCGGTGTCGTGGACGCACCACCAGATCTGGCCGGTGCTCGCCGCGATGCTGCTGATCGCCACGCGGGGCACCGCGCGCCGGGTGGCCGGCGTCGCCCTGCTCGCCGCGATGGTGGCCTCGCTCGGCGTGGTGCTGCGCGGGTTCGCGTTGACGCCCGGCATCCAGTTCGCGCTGGAGAACGCCCGCGCGGTCGGCACCGTCGCCGTCTGCGTGTTCGGGTTCGGCGGCGTCGCCGTGGTCGCCGCGACGCATCGCGGCGCCGTGCGGCGCGCCCGCCGCTGGGCGGTCGCCACGGCCGCCGCGACCGCGCTCGCCGTGGTGGCGGTGCAACCGTTGCCCGCGGCCGCCGACCCCACCTTCAAGGCGTACAGCTGGCAGCACACGAGCAATCCGCGGTACTTCTACGTGTGCCACGACGAGGCCGGTTGCGCCGACTTCCTCGGGCCGCGGGCGATCCGGTTCGCGGTGACGGCGGAGAAGACGAAGGTTCGCGTCAACGGTGTGGTCGACGCGCGGGTCGGCCGGCTGGAGTACCACTCCGCGCCCGGCGGGTCACCGCGCGAGATCCCGCTGCTTGGCCTGTACCCGGATCAGCGCGTCTTTTCGTTCCGTTCCGCGAGCCTGTCGCACGGCCGCCTGGTCGTCTACGACGTGGCCGGCCGCCCGCTGGTGACCTACACCAGCGAGCTCGCGCCCCCGGCTCCGTGATCAGGGCGTCCCTCACGCTGCCCTAACGACTTGAGGGACGCCCTGATCACGGGGTTGGCGCGGCCAGGTCGGTGCCCTCCAGGAGGGACCACAGGCCGGCGCCGTCAGGCGCGGCGAGCCAGCGCTTGCCGGCCTCGTCGGACTCGACGGGCGCGCTGCCGGCGGCAGACGGGAGCGAGCCCGCCAGTACGGCCTGCGTCGGCGACAGGTGCCGGATCGCGACCGCCGCCACGTGCTCGGGATGGCTCGCCGCGAACGTCCGGTAGATCTCCGGGTCGTGCTGGCCGTCGTCGCCCACCAACAGCCACCGCACCCACGGCAGCTCGCGGGCCAGCCGCTCCAGCGCGGCCAGCTTGTGCTGCTTGCCGCTGCGGAAGAACCGGTCTTTCTGCGGTCCCCAGTCGGTCAGCAGCAGCGGCCCGGCCGGGTACAGGTGGCGGGACAGGAACCGGGTCAGGGCGGGCGCCACGTTCCACGCGCCGGTGGACAGGTACAGCACCGGGGCGCCCGGGTGCGCGGTGACGAGCCGCTCGTAGAGGACGGCCATGCCGGGGACGGCGGCGCGGGCGTGCTCGTCGAGCACGAACGTGTTCCATCCGGCCAGTAGCGGCCGGGGGAGCCGGGTGACCATGACGGTGTCGTCGATGTCGGAGATCAGCCCGAGCCGCACGGCGGGGTCGGCGATCCGCACCGGCGCCTCGACAGCACCGCCCTCGATCGGGCCGGCCTCAGGCGTGGAGAGCCGCACCGTGCGCCACCCGGGCTCAAGGTCGGCCTCGACGGTGAGGTCGATGAACCCACCCCGGTTCGCGTGCGCCTCGTACCGCCTGCCGCTGACCTCCACCACGAACGGCGCGTCCTTCGCCGACACCGTCGTGAAGCTGCGCCACCCGCGCACCTTGCCGGGGCGCTTGCGCGGCGTGCCACCCGGGCGGGTCACCATGATCCGGCCCATCACCCGCACCCAGCCGGGCGCGCCGTAGCCGGCGTACGGCACGATCGTGCTCAGCCAGCCGCGCCGCCGCAGCCACCGCTCGACCACCTCGTGCACCGCGTCTTCGATGCGCGCCGCGCGGTGCAGCACCGCCGCCTCGGCTGGAGTCTCCGTCACGCCGTCAGCCTCGCACACGCCCCAGCGTGGAGAGCCACGACGTCACCAGAGTGGCGAACGCGGCCGGGCGTTCGAGGTGCAGGAAGTGGCCGGTGCCCGCCCACACCACCATGCGCGAGAGCGGATGCCCGCCGATGGCGGCCTCCCAGGCGGCCGGTTCGGCCAGCGATCGCAGGCACAGCACCGGACAGGTGCGCCGGCGCAGGTACCGCTCGGCGGCCGGGCGGGCACCGAACGCGCCCGGGTCCGTGTACATGCCGGCGTAGCAGTCGGCCAGCACGTGTCCCGGGGTGGCGAGGAACTGCCGGCGGATGTCGGGCGGCAGCTCGCCGAGGTGGGTCACGGCCGCGGGCCCGCCTTCCCGTACCGCCGACAGCCGCTCGTCGAACAGCCGCTCCTCGGCGGCGTCCGCCCCGTACGCGGGGTCGACGACGACCAGCGCCTCGACGGTGCCGGGGTGCTCGACCGCGAGCGCGGTGACGACCTGCGCGCCCATGGAGTGTCCAATCGCGACAACCGGACCCAGGCCGAGGTCGGTCGCCAGCTCCGCGAGATCGGCCGCCAGGTCCGCCGGCCGATAGCCTTCATCGGGTACCGGTGAGCGGCCGTGCCCGCGCAGGTCGACGGCCACGGTGCGGCACCCGGGCAACGGGATCGGATCCCACACCCGCGAGTCGCCACCCCAGCCGTGCACGAGCAGCAGCGGCCTGCCGGCGCCCGAGTCGCGGTAGTGCAGCCGCATGTCAGCCCGCCCGGTACGCCACGGTGTCGAACTCGGCCACCGCGCCCTCGCCGGCCAGGTCGTGCACCCACAGCCCCACGAACGCGCCAGTGAAGCCGAACGCGCGCACCTGCCCGTCGACGAACTCGTCCGCGTACTCGTCGGAGAGCACGGTCGCGTCCAGCTCCACGGGGACAGCGTGCCAGCCGCGGCCGGTGTTGCTGGCGAACCGCACGACCGGGCCGTCGAACTCGACCCGCAGCCCGATCCGGGCGGGCACCTCGTCGCTGACCCGGTGCGTGGTGCGTGCACCCTTGTCGCTGACCACCAGCTCGAGTCCATCGGCGGTCACGCACAGGAAGTACCAGTTGCGGGAGTTGTAGTACCCGGTGACGCCGGCCGCCTGGTGCACCGAGCCCGGCCGGAAAGCCATCCTGGCCTCCAGGACGCACCGGGTGTCGGTGACGGGCCGCCCGACGAGGCTGGGCGACCGCGTGCCGTACGGCGACTGCCCACCATGGACGGTCCACCGTGCACCGTCCAGATTGAGCCAGTCGGCCGAGGCGGGACGGCGCAGCGTGCTCCAGCCCTCGTCGGCACCGGGCCACGGGTGCGCCGGCAGGTCGGGCGCGGGCACCTCCACGGCCGGTACCCCGCCGGCCACCCGCGGCCAGCCGTCGACCCACTCGACGCGCTGGATCGCGGTCTCCCGGCCCAGCACGCACCGCCCCCGCTCGGTGTACGGCCGGGCGGCCAGGTGCGCCATGTACCAGGAGCCGTCACCGGTCTGCACGAGGCTGCCGTGGCCGGCCTTCTGCAGCGCGAGGGTGGGATCGTGCCGGGCGGTCATCGTCGGCCCGTGGGGATCCGCCTCGTACGGCCCGAACAGGTCACGCGAGCGGGCGACGGTCACGCCGTGCTCGTACCCCGTGCCGCCCTCGGCCACCATCAGGTAGTACCAGCCGTCCACCTTGTACAGGTGCGGCCCTTCGACGAGCGGCACCGTGCCCGCGAAGATGGACCTCGGCGCGCCCGCCGGTTTGCCGTGCTCCAGCAATTGAATGTCGATGCCGGCGAACCCGTGCCCCGGCCGGGAGTCGAAGACCATGCCGAGCAGCCACGTCGAGCCGTCGTCGTCGTGGAAGAGCGCCGCGTCGAAGCCGCGCCCCGGCAGTGGCACCGGGTCTGACCACGGTCCCTCGATCGAGGGCGCGGTGACGAGGTAGTTGCGCACGTCCTTGTAGCCGGACGCGTAGGTGTCGACGACGCCGTACACGAGGTGGAAGAGCCCGTGCGCGTACGTCAGGTCGGGCGCCCACACACCGCCGGAGTCCGGTACGCCGGTGAGGTCGAGCAGCCGCGGGTCGGTGAGGATGCCGCCCAATGGCCGCCAGTGCACCAGATCCCGCGAGTGGTGCACCCGCACGCCCGGCCACCACTCGAATGTGGACGTGGCGATGTAGTAGTCGTCGCCCACCCGCAGGATCGAGGGGTCCGGGTGGAACCCCGGCAGGATCGGGTTACGGATCACGCCGTGTACTCCAGCTCGTGCGCGGCGACCGCGTGCTGGAACGGCAGCCCTGCCACGTACCGGGCGACCTCGTCGACCGCGCACGCGCCGAGCCGGTGCAGCTCGTTGCCCAGCGCGCCGGCGATGTGCGGGGTCAGCACGAGGTTCGGCAGGTCGTAGAGCGGCGAGTCGGCCGGCGGTACCTCCGGTTCGGTCACGTCGATCACCGCGTGCAGGCGGCCGGTGACCAGCTCCCGCACCAGCGCGTCCTGGTCGACCAGCGCGCCCCGCGCGGTGTTGATGAGCGTGGCACCGTCGCGCATGCTGGCCAGCCCGGCGCTGTCGATCATGTGCCGGGTGCTGGGCAGCGACGGCGCGTGCAGGGTGACGATGTCGTTGCCCCGCAACAGGTCGGGCAGGTCGACCAGGCGCACGCCCAGCCGCTCAGCCTCCACGGAGTCCACCAGAGGATCGTAGAGGCTGACCTCGTAGTCGAACGGGCGTAACAGCTCGATGACCCGCCGCCCGATGCGCGACGCCCCGACCACTCCGACCGTGCGCCGGTACCCGCCGATGAGCGGGTACTCGGTCAGCGTCTCGACGCCGCCGCGGCGCGCCCGGTACACCCGCTCCAGCTCCCGCGCGCCCTTCGCCGCCAGGATGATGGCCGCGATGGTGTATTCGGCGACGGGCAGCGCGTTGGCCGCGGCGGCGCTGGAGACGACCACGCCGCGCGCCCAGCACGCCTCGGTGACGTGCGCCTTGACCGACCCTCCGGTGTGGACGACCGCGGTGAGCCGCGGTGCGGCGTCGAGCACCGCGGCGGTGATGGGCGGGCAGTCCCACCCGGTGATGAGGATCTCCGCGTCCGCCAGAAAGCCGGCCCCGGCGTCGAAGTCGTCCAGCACCAGGTCGGGTGCGACCGCCACCAGGTCGTGCAACTGTGTCCACAGTGGCCGGTCGAACAACCTGGCTGGCAGGTCGCGCCGCATCGCCAGAATGGCTCGCGGCCTACTTTCCGGTGAGGAACGCATTCGCCTGCTTCTCCATCTCGGCCTGTAGCGTGTTCAGGCCGGCCTTGTCGAGCGCCTTCTTCAGGGCGTCGAGTCCCTTGTCGACATCTACGGCTCCGACGAACAACGGGTTCGCGTACTGGGTCATCGCCGCGATGACCTGCGCGTCCTCCCGCTTGACCGGCTCGGGGTCGGGGATGAAGCTGGCGAACGGGTCGACGGTGAAGTTGGCATAGTCCTTCGCCCAGGTGAACCAGGCGTCCTCGGACTCCGTGATGTCCTTGATCTTCAGCTCCAGGTCGGCGCGCCAGCACAGCGCGAAGCCCGGGAAGGCGTACTTGCTGACCTGCTCGAACCTGTCCGAGCCGACCGGCCGCCAGTCGGTGCCCTCGACGCCGTACGAGATGAGGTCGTGGTTCGCCTTGATGGAGAGCCAGTCCTCGAGCTGCATGGCGCGCTCGTTGCTGGTGCCCTTGACGTTGAACACCACGAAGTTGTCGGCCTGGAACGTCTGGTACGGCTTCGCGGCCTTGCCACCGCGGAACGGCACCACGTTGGCCAGCCGCGCCCCCGGCACCGCCGCGGCCAGCGCCGCCACCGACTTGGACGACAGCCCATCGGTGATCGCCCACCGCGACGCGTAGCGTCCGGACTCGAACTGCGTGCCCACGGTCGACGTGTCGACGTTGAGGGCGTCCTTGTTGATGATGCCGTCCAGGTAGTACCGCCGCACCGCGCGCAGCGCGTCGACCATGCCCGGCGCCTCCCAGAACGGCACCGGGCGGGACGAGCCGGTCTGCTTCGCGTCGGCCGCCATGACGAACGGAAGCGAGTCGCCGTTGAACGTCTGCGTGCTGGGCTGCGGGTTCTCCCAGCTGTACTGGTTGAACAGGCCGACCGGCTGTCCACTGGAGATGAGCAGGTCGGGCATGTTGGAGTTGACCGCCATCGGGATGACGTTCTTTTCCCTCTGCTTGACGGCGTACCAGAATCTCTCGAGTGTCGCGTAGTCGGTGATTTCCGCGAAGCCCAGCTTCTCCGCCAGGTCCTGCCGGATGTTGAAGTGCTGGATGCGAGCGGCGGCGTTGACCTGCGGGATGCCGTAGAGCTTGCCCGACCACTTGTTCTGCTCGATGAGCTGCTGGTCCAGCGTCTTCGACAGGTTGGGGTATTTGCCGCTGGCCAGCATCTCGTCGACCGCGACCAGTGACTTGCTGGCGACGAGCTGCGTCATGCTGAGCCAGCGCGCCTGAAGGGCGGTGTCGAAGCTCTCGCCCGCGGTGAACTTCAGCAGCGTCTGGTTCTTGTAGTTGGCCCAGGCGGTGAACTGCGGGCTGATGGTGAATCCCAGGTCGGCCTTGAGCTTGGCGTTGACGGCGTTGAGAACGGCGTCCCAGCCGGGCGGTACGTCGCCGGGCAGCAGCACGGTGAGCGCGCCACTGGACCCGCTGTCGTCCTCGCCGCCGCCGCAGCCGGCGGCTCCGAGCAGGGCCGCGATGGACAGTCCGCCACCGGCGGCGAGCAGTCGGCGTCGGGAAATGGACATGGCTTTCCTCCGAAAGGGGGGTGAGGTTGGTTCAGCCTTTGGTGGCGCCCAGCGTGATGCCCTTGACGAAATAGCGCTGGGCGAACGGGTAGGCGAGCAGGATCGGGCCGATGGTGACGGCCGTCAGCGCGAGCCGAAGCTGGTAGACCGGCGGGGACTGCCCGGCGGTGGTGGGCAGCATCTGCGAGAACGACACGTTCTGGATCAGGTTCTGCAGCAGCAGCGGAAGCGGGTACTTGTGGACGTCGGTGATGAACAGCAGCGCGGTGAACCACTCGTTCCAGTAGTGGACCGCGTAGAACAGGCCGACCACGGCGAGGATCGGCTTGGACAGGGGAAGCACGATGCGGAAGAAGATGCGCCATTCGCCGGCGCCGTCGATGCGGGCCGATTCGAGGATCGCCTCGGGTAGCTGGCGGAACGCGCTGACCTGGATGAAGACCAGGAACGGCGCGACCAGCAGCGGCAGGATGACGGCGAAGTAGCTGTTCTGCAGGTGCAGGTACTGGGTGACGAGCAGGTACAGGGGCACGAGTCCGCCGCTGAACAGCATCGGCAGGTAGGCGAAGACAGCGATCGGCCGGCTGATACCCGGTAGCCGGCGGGCGATCACCCAGGCGATGCCCGAGGTGGCGGCCAGCGACATCGCGGTGCCGACGACGGTGATGAAGATGCTCGCGAAGTAGGCTTCGAGGACGGTCGGCCCGGTGAAGATCATTTCGTACGCGGCCGTGGAGAACGGCTGCGGTATCAAGCTGTATCCCGTGGTGGCCAGCTTCGACTCGGCGGTGAACGAGCCCGAGATGATCATCCAAAAGGGAACGACGCACAGCACCATGAAGAAACCGACACCGACGATGCTGACGATGGTGAAGGGTTCCAGCTTCTTCTTTCTCATAGGACGCTGCTTTCCTTGGCGTACTTGCGCTGGATCAGGACCGCGGCCGTGACGAGGATGAAGCCGACGACCGACTGGAAGAGCCCGACCGCCGCGGTCGTGCCGAAGTCGCCGAGCTGTCGCAGCGACCGGAAGACGTACGTGTCGATGACGTCGGTGGTGGGGAAGAGCGTGCCGTTGTCGCCGACGATGGCGTAGATGGTGCCGAAGTCGCCGTAGAAGATCCGGCCGACGCCGAGCACCAGCAGGACCGCCGCGGTCGGCCGCAGCAGCGGGATGGTGATCCGCCACGCCATCTGCGCGCGGCTGGCGCCGTCGATCGACCCGGCCTCGTAGACCTCTTCCGGTATCGAGGTGATCGCGGCGAGGAAGATGACGCTCAGGTAGCCGCCCATCTGCCACACCTTGACCACGGTCAGGATCCAGGGCCACGGGCCGGGCTGGGTGTACCAGTCGACGGTCGGCAGCCCGAACCCGGCGAGCGCGTCGTTGACGGCGCCGCCCGAGCCGCCCACGCCGGCCAGCAGCACCTGCAGGATGATGCTGATGACGATCGGGGAGACGAAGTACGGGAAGAAGATCGTCGACTGCGCCACCCGCTTGAAGAACCGCCCGCGGATCTCGTTGAGCATCAGCGCGAGCGTGATGCCGGCCCCGAGGGTGGCGGCGAGGAAGAGCGTGTTGAGCAGCAGCGTGTTCAGCAGGATGCGGCCGGCCTCGCCGGAGGAGAAGAAGTAGCGGAAGTTGTCCAGCCCGTTCCAGGGGCTGCCGAAGACCCCGTCCGCGACGTTGAACTCCTTGAACGCGACGACCAGGCCCACCATCGGCAGGTACGCGAACACCACGAAGAAGGCGATGGCGGGCAGCGCGAGCAGGCCCACCCAGAGGTTGCCGCGCAGCGGCTTCTGCCGCCGCGGCGGTGCGGCGGGCTTCGGCTTCGAGGCCGCCCGCCGTACTTCCCTGGTCTGTAAGGCGCTCATCGTCCGATCCTGTGAGCTAGGCGATAGAAAACGTTCTCTTGGGTGTTCAGGAACGTAGCCCGGCCGATCCGGCGGTGTCAAGAGTATGAACAGGGTGATGCGGTTGTAACAACGGACCTCTAAGGTGGAGAACGATTTCATGGAACGACGGGAGTCTTCGTGAGCGACAGGCGGAATGAGCGGGCCACGGTCAAGGACGTGGCGGCCCGCGCGGGGGTGTCACCGGCGACGGTCTCGCGGGTGCTCACCGGCGACTACCCGGTCACCGCCACCACCCGCGGCCGCGTCCAGCGGGCCATCCGCGAGCTGGACTACGTCGCCAACGCCCAGGCCCGCGCGCTCAAGGGCGCCGGCACCCGGCTTGTCGCGTTCGTCATGGAAGACGTCACCGGCCCGTCGTTCGCGTACGTCGCCAAGGGCGTCGAACACCAGGCCACCGCCCACGGGCGGCTCTGCCTCATCTGCACCACCCACGGCGACCCCGCGCGCGAGCTCGCCGTCGTCGAGGCCATGCGCGAGCAGCGCGCGGACGCGGTCATCCTGGTCGGTGGCGGGTTCCTCAATGACGAGTACCGAGCTCGCATGATCCAGTTCGCGCACGCGCTCGACAAGGCCGGCTCCCGCCTCGTACTGTGCGGCCGCCCCTCGCTCGGCGACGACGTGCCCACCACGGTGGTGGAGTACGACAACGAGGGCGGGGCGTACGCGGTCACCAGCCACCTGCTCTCGCAGGGGCACCGCCGGGTCGCCGCGGTCGGCCTCACCCGGCTCGACCACACCACCAGCCGCGACCGGCTGCGCGGGTTCACGCGGGCACACGAGGAGTACGGCGTCCCCGTCGACGAGACCCTGCTGCGCGCGGCGGCGTTCACCGAGGCGGACGGGCACGCGGCGACGCGGGCGCTGCTCGCCGAGCGCGCGGACGTCACCGCGATCTTCGCCGCCACCGACATGGTCGCCGCCGGTGCCTACCAGGCGCTGCGCGAGGCCGGCCGGCGGGTGCCCGAGGACGTGTCGGTCGTCGGGTACGACGACATCCCGCTCGCGGCCAACCTGTACCCGCCGTTGACCACCGTGCGGGTGCCGACCGAGGAGCTGGGGCGCACCGCCGTGCGGCTCGCCCTGAACCCGGCCGAGAAGCAGCACGTCGTCCTCGGCACCCACGTGGTGGTACGCGATTCCGTGGCACCGGTCGTGGTCCGGAGTTCTGCGGGTAATCGTTTACTACGATAGCGTTGCTGGTCGTGCTCGACGCCCGCGCCCTCAACCGCGCCCTCCTCGCCCGCCAGATGCTGCTCGACCGGCACCAGGTGACCGCCGCCGGCGCGATCGAACACCTGGTCGGATTGCAGGCACAGGAGCCGCTCGAGCCGTACGTGGGACTGTGGAGCCGCGTGGCCGGATTCGAGCCGCGCGAGCTCGTCGACCTGCTGGAGAGCCGCCGCGCCGTGCGCGCCATCGCCATGCGCCGCACACTGCACCTGCTCACCACCCGCGACTGTCTCGTGATGCGCCCACTGCTCGACCCGGTGATCGTGGGACGGATGTGGACCACGCTGCGCCGCGTACTGCCCGGCGTCGACCTGGAAGAGCTGGCGAAGGCCGGCCGCCCGTACTTCGAGGAGCAACCCCGCATGGTGTCGGAGGTCGGGCGCGCGCTCGCCGACCGCTGGCCCGGCGCCACCCCGCGTAACCTCGGCGACGCGCTCAGCTGCGTCGTGCCGCTCGTGCAGGTGCCGCCGCGCGGCATCTGGGGGCAGAAGGCGCCGGCGCTCAACACGACCATCGAGGTGTGGCTGGGTCAGCCGCTCGTCGACCCGACCCCGGAGGCGCTCGACGCGCTCGTGCTGCGCTACCTTGCGGCGTACGGACCCGCGGCCAGCGCCGACATCCGCGCCTGGTCCGGCCTCAGCGGACTGCGCGAGTCGGTGCGACGCCTACGCCCCCAACTGCGCACATTCCGCGACGAGCGCGGCCGCGAACTGCTCGACGTGCTCGACGCGCCACTGCCAGACCCGGAAACGCCCGCCCCACCCCGCTTCCTGCCCGCGTTCGACAACGCGGTGCTGGCGTTCGACGACCGCAGCCGCATCATCGACCAGGAACACCGCAACCTCAGCGTGGCGGGCGCCCGCGTCCTGCTCGTAGACGGCCGCGTCGCGGGCAGCTGGACCATCGCGTCCGAGAGACTCCAGATCACGCCACTACGGCCGTGGACATCCACGGAGCGCGACGCCGTGATGCGCGAGGGCGAGGCGCTGCTCACCTTCCACGACCTCGCGGGCGCGAGCATCGACCTGCTCTAACTACAGAGCCTTTGAGCTGCCGCGACGTCCGCGGCGGTCCAGGGCCGTTGCTCCCGCGGCCTCACCCGCCGCGTTCCCACAACCCGTCGATGTCGTACCGTGCGTGCAGAATGCGGGCCATGTCTGAAGCAGACGCTCACCAGCACCACACCATCGACTACATCGAGCTGACGGTCACCGACCTCGACGAGGCCAAACGCTTCTACGCGGCGGCGTTCGGCTGGCAGTTCAACGACTACGGCCCTGGCTACGCCGGCATCCGCGCTCTCGACGGCACCGGCGAGGTCGGCGGTCTGCGCCTCGACCAAGACGCGCGTCCGAGCGGCGGCGGCCCGTTGGTGCTCCTCTACTCCACCGACCCCGACCAGACCGTCGCAGCGGTGCGAGACGCCGGTGGCGAGGTCGTCAACGGCCCATACGAATTCCCGGGCGGTCGCCGCTTCCACTTCACCGACCCAAGCGGCAACGAGCTGGGCGCCTGGGCCGAAGCCTGAGACCTACCTGGTGTCCGCGTTTCCGTCGTGGGTCCTGGAACGCCTCCGACGTGGCGTTGAAAGAGCAGGCGGCGGAGGCGAGGGTGGCGCGGTGGTGTCAGCCTTGCGGGCCGGGGCCGGTCCTGACCACGCGGTTGTCGTGTTCGCAGCGCACCAGGCTTCGTTTCGGTGGTTGGGCGGGCAGGTTGGGCAGCCAGCACTTGACCGGTTCGGGCGCCCCGGCTATCAGCCAGGCTTCGAGAAGGTCGCGGCCGCGGTAGATCCGGACGACGTCGTCGCGGTTCGTGTTCCTGCGGGCGCGTCCGCCGGGCGGTTTGTTGCGCTGCGGGCTGGCTGCCGCGCTGGCGGGAGCCTTCTCGCCACGTGATGCGCCGGGCTGTGCCCGGGCCGGCGGCGTGACCAGCTTGGCCAGGGTGGACACCGGAGGCCGCCCAGTCCAGTCGCGCGTGATGGTGGTGCGCGGCGCTTGGGCGAGGTCGGCATTGAGGCCGCGCTCGTGCAACTCGCGGCGGAACTCGGCGTCGGCTTCGTAGCCCCAGTCAGCCACGATCAGCGGCGGCCGCCGCCCCGGGACACCAGCTCGCCGCGCATGTCCAAGGCGAGGCGCCACCTCCCCCGGTGGCCGGTCTCTTCGCTGATACCGGCCTTCCGGCGGCTTTGGGCGAGGCCGGGTCCCATGACTCGGGGACGACAGCCGCCAGTGCACCAGACGCGACGGTGTCGGTGACCATGCTGACGCTGACCGCGATCTGGCAGCTGGTCACTTCCGACCGCGCCGGTGTACAGGCGCGCCACACACGGCGACGCCGCGCCGCACGTGAGTAGACCGGTGTCATCGATCGCCCACGCCACCGCTTCGTCAACCAGTTCGGCGATCCGGGCCGCCGTTGACTGGATCGACTTACGCCGCCCACCGAGCCTCAGCCCTTGCGGATACAGCCCGCCCGGTCCTGCCAACACGATCCCCGGCCTACGTCCGCCGGTGGTAGATGTTGCGCCGGGGCCGACGCTCACTGTCCACATAGGGCGGTGGAATGAACTCTGGCCGGCCGTCGTCGGCCATCCGCACCTCCCACTCTCCGCGGTGGATGAGCCGATGGTGATATCCACACAACAGGACGCCGTTGTGCAGCGCGGTATCGCCGCCGTCTGTCCAGTGCCGAATGTGGTGGCCGTCGCACCACTGTGGTGGTCGATCACATCCGGGGAAGGCACATCCACCGTCCCGCACAACCAACGCCCGTCGCAGTGGTCCGGTGAACAGCCGTCGTTGCTGTCCGACGTCGAGGATCTGCCCCTGCCCGCCCAGCACGATCGGCAGGATGTGGGCGTCGCAGGCCAGCCTTCGCACCTGCTCCGCGCTCAACCGCTCTCCACTGTCGAGCTGGCCGTGGCCGAGCTCCTTGCGCACGACGTCGTATGGCACGGTGACGGCAACCTGTGGCCGGTCTCCGCCGTTGTCCGGTAGCTGCTCGGTGCGTAACGCCAGCCGGCACACCTCAACTAGCGCGTCGGCGCGGCGCTGGGCCGGGGTTCGTTCCAGGTCGGGCTTACACAACGGATCTAGGGCGGCGTTGACGATGGCGGCGGCCTCAGCGTCCAGCCAGCCGGTGACCCGGAAGCGGCCGTCGCCGTTGTTGGTCAGGGTGAACGCCCGCGTCCGCTGGGCGCGTTTCTCATTCCGCTCGGCGGCCCGCCGGTCGGCTTCGTCGGCCACTTCCGGTGCCACATGCACCAGGATCCGCTCCGCGGCCTTGCGGAAGATGGCCGGCTCCCAGTCGGCGAACTCCGCGATCAGGGCTTTCTCGGCCAGGTCCACCACATCCGCCGAATTCTCGTCGGCCAGGTCGTGGACGGTCTTGGCGACGATGTGTGCCTGTTCGACGTTGATAGCGCCGCTTGACAGTGCCGTGTCCAGCGCCGGCCGTTGGTCGAGTGTCTTGGCCAGGTCGACCGTGCGGCGGGCGGTGTGGATGCTGATGTGGAGGCGTTCGCGGAGCCAGACGGCGGTGCTGGCGGCCTGCTGCGTGATGGGTAGGTTGCGGCCGT